>NZ_JBWKPR010000003.1:0-458832 GCF_059418325.1 Herbaspirillum sp. GW821-FHT09A12 | reverse complement strand
AGGCAGAGTCGCTTCGCTCCGACTGCCTTGCTGATCCATTTTTTCGGCGACTCCAGCGGCTGGTCAGAAGCGGACTTCTTGTCCGGCTCGCCTTCGGCTTTGCCTTGTCTCATGCTCGCCTTCGGCCTCGCGGTGCTTGCTGCTCGCCTGCGGCTTCGGTGCGGTGTATCGCTATCGCTGCCGTCTTGGCCAAAGTCTGGCTCCTGTGTCGTTCAGCGGCTTACATGATTCCATTCGGAATTTCGCGTATTCTCCATCGCTCTGTTCTCAATCGTTCTATGGATTCTGCATGACCCATCCTCGCATCTACATGGCCGGCCCCGACGTCTTCCAGCGCGACTATGCGCAGCACAAGGAACGTATCCGGCAGTGGTGCGCCGAACTCGGTTTGGCGGCGCTGTGTCCGGGGGATGATGAAGTTACGGGGCAGAGCAAGGCGGAGGTGTCGCGCGCTATCTTCGATCTCAACATGGCGTTGATCGATTCGGCGGATTATGTGGTGGCGAACGTGTCCAATTTTCGCGGCCATGAGCCGGATTCGGGAACCGTGTTCGAGATCGGTTATGCCGTCGGCCGTGGCAAGAAGGTGTGGTGCTACAACACGCCGCAGGCCGATCTGTTGAGCCAGATACCGCATGCCGAGCCCGGTTATTGCCGTGACGGCATGTTGATCGAGGACTTCGGCTTGCCGCGCAATTTGATGCTGGCGCATGCCTGCGAGCTGGTGCATGGCGATTTGCGCGAGTGCCTGGCGCTGGTGGCGCGCTGGCATGGCGGCGTGCGCTGACAGGCCTTATTGCACCGGTACCCGTCCCAGCAGGTAGAACTCGTCGTTGGGCCGCATGCTGGTGACGTTGGCCAGGCGGTTGGACATGCCGAAGAAGGCTGCGATGGCGGCGATGTCCCAAGCCTCTTCTTCTCCGAATCCGTGCCGTTTGAGTTCGGTGAAATCCTCGTCGTTGACGGCCCAGGCGCTGGCTGAGACCTTCATGGCGAAGTCCAGCATGGCTTTTTGCTTGTCCGTGATGTCGGCCTTGCGGTAGTTGATGGCGACCTGGTCGGCCAGCAGCGGGTCTTTGGCGCGGATACGCAGGATCGCGCCGTGGGCGACGACGCAATATTGGCATTGGTTGGCGTTGCTGGTGGCGACCACGATCATCTCGCGCTCGGCTTTGGTCAGTTTGCCGGGTTTGTCCATCAACGCATCGTGGTAGGCGAAGAAGGCGCGGAATTCGTCGGGACGGTGCGCCAGCACCAGGAAGACGTTGGGGATGAAGCCGGACTTTTCCTGCACGGCCAGGATGCGCGCACGGATATCTTCGGGCAGGTCTTTCAGTTCAGGAACGGGAAAGCGGCCAATGGGCGGTTGGGGCATGGTGGTCTCCTTGTCGATGTCTTTTTTTGCCGGGTGCGTGTGCGCCCGATACGCGCCAACTTACCACTTCTGGCGGGGAGCAAGTGTCGCCGGACTGACGATGGGGCATTCCCTGTTTTGATATTTCCTTTTCGATAATAAAAAATATTATTAAGATATATCTTGATTTTGGTATTTCTAAGATATATCTTATGTTCATCGATCGATAAGGGCTTCAAGCAAGCCCGTCCCCGGGCGCCATTCAGGCGCAACACCAGATGAACACGACAGATGAAAAGGAAACACCATGTTCAGACATTTGATGGCACGTGCAGGCCACGGCCCCAAGCATCACCGTTTTGACCGTCCGCATCATGGCGCAGGCGGCATGTTCGATGAGGGCGGCCCGCGCGGCCGCGAAGGCGGCGGCCGCGGCGCGCGCATGTTCGAGCAGGGCGCATTGCGCATCGTGATGCTGCACCTGCTGCAGGAGAAGCCGCGCCACGGCTATGAAATCATCAAGGCCATCGAGCAGATGGTCGGCGGCGGCTACAGCCCGAGCCCGGGCGTGGTCTATCCCACGCTGACGTTGCTGGAAGAGATGGGTTGTGCCACGGTGGAGGCGGAAGAGGGCGGCAAGAAACTGTATCGCATCAGCGCCGCAGGCGAGGCCGAGCTCAAGCAAAATGAAGCCTTGCTGCAGCAGGTGTTGCGCAAGTTCGAGATGCGCCGGCAGGAGCGTCCGGATGCCGACTCGCCCGAACTGCGCCGCGCGGTGCAGAACTTTCGCATGGCGCTGCATACGCGCCTGGCCAAGGGGGCGTTGAGCAAGGAAGAACTGCACGCGGTGGTCGATATCATCGACCAGGCTGCGGTGGCGGTGGAGCGGGTTTGAGCGGATCGGCCGCGCTGAGCGGCCGGTTCGCCTCTTAGCCGTTGGCGGGCGCGATCATCTCCGCATAGTCGTACAGTGCGCCGAGGATATCCTGGGCGCGTTCGTCGTCGGCCTGCTCTTGCAGCGTGTCGATCTGTTCGAACAGTTGGGCGATGGTGCGGGCTCCGCCTTTGCCTTCGAACAGGCGCGCCGCGCGGTGTTCTTCCCAGTGCTGGGTTTCTTCGGCGCTGAGCGTCTCGGGGAAATTGCGCGCGCGGTAGCGGAACAGGATCTCGTCCAGGCGCGCGTCGTCGAAGGAGACGCTGGCGCGCGCCAGCTCCTGCGGCGGCATGGCGCGCAACAGCGCCAGTTGGCGCCGGTCGCCATTGCCGATGAAGCCGCCGTAGAGGTCTTCGTCGACATCGGGCGCGCCATCGCTTTCGCGGTGGAAGACGTCCTGCCACAGTGCCCCCAGGTCGGGGAGCGCGGCGGCGCTATCGGCATTGCGCAGGGCGGCGTCGATGTCGATGCCCAGTTCGGCCGCGCGGGCCGGGGCGAGCGTCTTGAGGCTGCCGACCACCATCGGCGACTTGTTCAGGTGGATGCTCTTGATCGGCAGGCGCGTGACGCCTTCGGGCAAGGCGTCGGCCTTGCTGAACATGCGTTCGCGCACGGTGGCCGCGTCCAGCGTGGACAGTTCGGCCGGGTCGCTGGCCAGGTCCCAGGCGATCACTTCATTCTTGTTGGTCGGATGCATGCCGAGCGGCCACATCAGCGCCAGGCAGCCGCGCGTCGCCGGGAACATGCCCGACACGTGCAGGAAGGGCTTGTTCTGCGGCAGGCCGATCTCGGCCGCGGCCTTGTCCTTCTTGTGCAGCGCCAGCGCGAAGTCGAACAGGCGCGGGTTCTTCTCACGGATCAGGCGCGCCAGCGCGATGGTGGCGCGCACGTCGGACAGCGCGTCGTGCGCCGCTTCGTGCAGCAGGCCGTTGGCCTTGGAGAGATGTTCCAGCTTGAAGCTGATGCTGCCGTCTTCCCTGGTCGGCCAGACGATGCCGTCCGGGCGCAGCGCGTAGCACAGGCGCACCACGTCCAGCAGGTCCCAGCGGCCGCAGCCGTTTTGCCATTCGCGCGCATAGGGATCGATCAGGTTGCGCCAGAACATGAAGCGCGTGACCTCGTCGTCGAAGCGGATGGTGTTGTAGCCCACGCCGATGGTGCCGGGTTCGGCCAGTGCGCGTTCAATCTGCGCGGCGAACTCGTGCTCGGGCAGGCCGCGTTCCAGGCAGGTCTGCGGCGTGATGCCGGTGATCAGGCAGGAGACCGGATCGGGCAAATAGTCCGGCGCCGGTTTGCAGTAGACCATGAGCGGTTCGCCGATCTCGTTGAGTTCGGCGTCGGTGCGCACGGCGGCGAACTGCGCCGGGCGGTCGCGGCGCGGGACTACGCCGAAGGTTTCATAGTCGTGCCAGAGGAAGGTGTGGTTGGACATCGCGGTATTAGAACTCATTTCATCAATAGGCGTGAGTGCGAGCTTACCCCGTTTGGGATGAAGTGCAAGGCGCGAACTTGGGGCAAGACTGGGTGTCTTGCCCCAAGTTCGTAACGCGGCAATTCGCCCAAACGGGCCGCTCCCTCCGGGTTCTGCTCAGAAAGGGCGCTGGCCGCGTTGCACTCCTTGCGTGTGGCACCGCCACACGACGCGTCGCGCGCCTTGCCAGCGCCCTTTCTGAGCAGAACGCATCTCACGCCTATTGATGAAATGAGTTCTAAAGTCGATCGCGCGATTATAGAGGGTGTTGGGGGGGGCTGACGCGCCGCAATGGCGCGTCAGCTGGAAGATTGGAGACTTTTCGAGTGATTGCGGCAGAGTTATTGCAGCGGTGCCGTGTCGCGCTTGAGCAGTTTGCGCAGCGTGTCTTGCAGGTTGCCGTTGCGCATGGGCGCCTGGCCGCCGGCGTATTGGATGTTGTCGATGATCCAGCCGCGCGCGTCGCGCGTGAGCAGTACCGTGTCGGTCCACTTGGAGGGCGCCTTGAGCTTGGCGTCGCTGTAGATCAGCTCGACCGAACATTCGCTTTCGCGCTCCCGCATGTCGCACTGGATGATGCGGAACGTGGAAGCGCCGCCGGGATTGGCGGTGAAGATATCGCCCTCGACCAGCGGCGACAACGGGGCGGCGGCAGACTGTGCGGTGCGCGCCTCTTCGGCGACCGAGACATCTTTGAGCAGGTCGAACAGCGGCACCGACAAGAAGTGGCGGAAGGTAATCAGTTCGTTCAGGGTAAGCGCGCCGGAGGGGCGGGCCGACTGGTGCATCTGGTAGAAGCTCGATACCAGTTCCTTGGCCTTGCTCTCGTCATTGCCCGTGCATGCGCCAAGCAAGAGGCTGGCTGCAACGATACATATTTTCCCGATCCGCTTCACGTTCCAATTCTCCCCTTGTGCCGCTTGTCCACGGTTCTGTTCTTGCGCGGCGGTACTGAGCCGGTGGCAAAACGACAAGTATTCTTGCAGGCAAGCTTACGCCTTTTCCGAACGGCCGGAGACCGAGAACACATCGTCAAAATGCCGCCAATTCCCGGCCATGTCTGACCGTTTCTGGTCAATTATCGGCACTTATATCGGCACTTATTCGGCTTCCTTGATGGCGTCGGCCAGGGTGTCGCTCAGGTATTCGCGTTGCGAGGACTGGTCATTGCCGATGAATTCGATATCGTCGATGCGCCAGCGCTGGTCTTCGCGCACCAGCAGGATCTTGTCGTTCCATGCTTCTGCGGCGCCGTCTTTCTTGTATTGGAAGGCGACCTGGCAGGAGGAGCGCCGGTCGTCGGTATCGCAGGACTTCACCGAGAACGATGTGGCGCCTTCATACAGCGAGGTGAACAGGTCGCCCTCGATGATAGGCGGCGCCTGGTTGCCGGCCATCGCATGGTAGCGGACGTCGGCCGCTTCGGCCTGGGTCAGCAGGGCGTACAGCTCGCGGCTCACCAGCGGCTGGTATTGCCGCAGCTCATCGGGCGGGGGCAGGCCGGGCGCGTTGGCCTTGAGGTGGAGGGTATAGAAAGCGCGGATGACTTCGGCTTGCCGCTGTTCTTCGCCGCTGAAGTTGTTGCAGCCGCCCAGCGCCAGCGCCGCGGCCAGGGCGGAGGCGCCTGCGAGAAAGCGGGACCGGCGGCGGGTGTGGACGGAAGGGAAATTCAAACGGGGTAATCTGGTCATCCGGCGGTTCCTGGCGCACGGGAAGCCGCGCGCCGGTCTTGTCATGGCAGTGTGTTGGCAGGCGGTGGCGGCCTGCCCGCGGTTTTTAGTCAGGTTTTGCGCGTAATCGTTCCGCAAACTGCCGGCGCATGGCCAACAGCGGGAACGGCTGCTTATGCCGATGCGCTCAGCAGCGAGAAGTGCTCGACTTGCGGCGGGCCGGCGAAGAATGGGCCGACGATGCCGCGCCATTCAGTAAAGGCGGGCGACTCGCGGAAGTCCACGGTATGGTTTTCCAGCGTGGCCCACTGCACCATCAGGAGGTAGCGCTCGGGCGACTCGACGCCTTTTTGCACCTGGTGGCCGAGATAGCCCTTGGCCTTGGCGATGGTCTGCGCCACGCCGCGCGCGATGGCTTCGTCGAATTCGGCTTGCTTGCCGGGTTGGATGCGGATGTCCGCCAGTTCCAGGATCATGTGGGTCTCCATAGTCGAATAGTCGAGCAAGTGGCGCCGGCGCAGGCCGTGGCAGCCTGGCGCGGCGCCAAGAACCCGTTTCATTGTGAAACGGGTTCTAAAGGATTATCACATCTTCCGACGGCGGGCGCGTTCAACAAAATTCGCGCGGCCGGTGAATTCGCTTCACGCGGCGGGTTTCTCATCGGCGATGGCGGCGCGCCGCGCGGCGGCCTGGCGCAGCTTCTGCTCCATGTCTTCCAGGCCGATCTCGATGGCGCGCGTGCTGATCATGATTTCCCACAGCGATACCAGCAGCGACAACACCAGCAAGAACAGGCTGATGCCGAAGAAGGCTTCGGCCAGGTGGCCGTGTTCGACAAAGATCAGGAACATCGAGACGGCGCACATGATGAAGCTGGACACGCCCAGCGCCTGCATGTAGCGGGTCAGCACGATGCGCTTGCGCAGGTTGAGGATCTGGCGGATCACCAGGTCGCGGCCGTCGTCCTTGTGCTGGGTCTGCAGGTTGCGGATCAGTTGCGCCAGCACCAGGAAGCGGTTGGTATAGGCCAGCAGCAGCAGCGAGGTGGCCGGAAACAGCAAGGCGGGCGTGGTCAGGTTCATCATGGACATCGGGAATAGGGCGGGCGGCGCCTGCGGGAGCGCGACGCTATCGTTACTTGTTTCGCAAGAAACATGCCCATGAGCAGGCGGCGGCCAGCCGCATCGGCATTCCCGCGCCAAGGCGTGTCGCCCTCGCCGTTTTGGGGCAGGCGGATGCACCACTGCCGGTTTTCTGCACCGCTGTGCGGCAGCATCTTCCGTCGCGCAAATCTTTTTGCATTTTTTATCGCGCCCGGCCTTGTAGCCAATTGTTATTTGAAGCGCCCCTCAATACACTACCCCACGATCCAATAACCCATAACGAAAGGATATCCATGTCGGGCTCTTATTTTCCCCAATGGCGGCTGCGCAGCGGCACCCATGACGGCCAGGGAGCCGTCATCGCCGCCGATGAACGCTTGCCCGCGCCGCAGACCGTGGCCATGGGCGTGCAGCACGTGGTGGCGATGTTCGGCTCCACGGTATTGGCGCCGCTGTTGATGGGGTTCGATCCCAACCTGGCGATCCTGATGTCGGGCGTGGGTACCTTGCTGTTTTTCCTGCTGGTGGGCGGCCGCGTGCCGAGTTACCTGGGTTCCAGTTTTTCCTTCATCGGCCTGGTGATCGCGGTGACCGGCTACGCCGGTTCCGGCCCCAATCCCAACCTCGGCGTGGCGCTGGGCGGCATCATCGCCTGCGGCGCGCTGTACATCGTGATCGGCCTGGTGGTGGGCTGGGTCGGCACGCGCTGGATCGAGAACCTGATGCCGCCGGTGGTGACCGGTTCGGTGGTGGCGGTGATCGGCCTGAACCTGGCGCCGATCGCGGTCAAGGGCGTATCGGGCAACAGCTTCGACTCCTGGATGGCGTTGGTCACAGTGCTGTGCGTGGGCTTCGTCGCGGTATTTACGCGCGGCATGCTGCAGCGCCTGCTGATCCTGGTCGGCCTGCTGCTGGCCTATGTCATCTACGCCATCCTGACCAATGGCGCCGGCCTGGGCAAGCCGATCGATTTTGCCAGCGTGGTCAATGCCGCCTGGTTCGGCGTGCCGCACTTCGCGACCCCGGTGTTCCAGGCCGGCGCGATGGCGCTACTGGCGCCGGTGGCCATCATCCTGGTGGCCGAGAACCTGGGCCATATCAAGGCGGTGTCGGCCATGACCGGCCAGAACCTGGACCGCTACATGGGCCGCGCCTTCGTCGGCGACGGCCTGGCGACCATGCTCTCGGGCAGCGTCGGCGGCACCGGCGTGACCACCTATGCCGAGAACATCGGCGTGATGGCGGTCACCAAGATCTATTCGACGCTGGTGTTCGTGGTGGCGGCGGCGATCGCCATCCTGCTGGGTTTCTCGCCCAAGTTCGGCGCGGTCATCCTGACCATTCCCGGCGCGGTGCTGGGCGGCGTGTCGATCGTGGTGTTCGGCCTGATCACCGTGTCCGGCGCGCGCATCTGGGTGGAGAACAAGGTCGACTTTTCCAGCAACACCAACCTGATCGTGGCCGCCGTGACGCTGGTGCTGGGCGCGGGCGACTTCACGTTGAAACTGGGCGGTTTCGCATTGGGCGGCATCGGTACCGCCACCTTCGGCGCCATCATCCTGTACGCATTGCTGAAGCGTCGCGGATGAGTTGGACAAGGCGGCGTGGGCGGCGCGGCGAAGGCCGCGCTTGCCGGAAATGAAACGGGCCGGTCAGGGCGACCGGCCCGTTTTTTGTGTCTCTTTCAAGTTTCATGGCGTGTTTGCCAATGATCCGTGGGCAATTTCGGGAGCGGGTGTCGCGTCGCATCAAATCGGCAAAAGATTTCCATTGAGCAATCCAATTTTGCTGTCTATACTTTGCGGCGTTGCAGCGCGATACGACTAGAACGCATTTCTATAATGCCGGCCCCGGGGAGGGCGCCGGACGCGGGCGACACCGGAGACGATCCGGGCAAGACGTCCACGCAGGGGCGAACGGTTTCATCAGATCCTGCGTTTTACAAGGGGAATTCCAATGAGCACCACCATCCGTCTGTCCGCACTGCTGTGCGTCATGTTGCCTTTGCTGTCGGCGTGCGATGCTTTCGCCGGCAAGAAGGACTACACCTATTTCCGCCAGCATCTGGACGAAGCCAAGTCGGTCGCCGACCAGTGTTCGATGAACGGCACCTCGGGCATGAACGCGGCCCAGATCAAAGTGTGCGACATCGCGCGCGAAGCCTACGCCAATCGCAACTTCAATTACTGATTGAGGCTCGCCGGCCGGTCATTTCCACTGGCGGATCGCGTGCGGGGCCCTGGGATGTGCAGGACAACAGGGCTGGTGCGGCTACGGCGATACGCAATCGCATGCCCCCTCAGTTCGCGTCGACGGTAGTCACCGGTCTGTCACAAATTTGTCAAAGTCGGCTTGTAGAATGCCTCGACTTTCACGCCGCCCAGCCCATCCATGCACAATCCGCCGGAAACACCGCAAGCCTTGCATCTGCTCTATGAGCCGGCCGGTTTCATTTGCGCCTTCCGCTTCGAAGACCGCTGCGCGCGCCAGATGAAGTGGAACGAGGTGATCGGCCATCGCCCCGTGGCGCCGGAGTTCACCTGGCTGCATGTCAAGACGGCCGATGTGAAGATCCAGCAATGGATGGAGCACCATAGCGGCGTGCCTGAACACATCTCCGAATTCCTCCTCAGCAACGATACCCATCCCGGCTTGCACATGACGGCCGACAGCGTCTACGGCACGCTTACCGACATGAAGATGGAGATCGGCGACACCGGCACCGAGAAGGGGGCGCTGCATTTCTACCTCGACTCCACACGCTTGCTGACGTTGCGCACGCAGCCGCTGTGCTCGACCAACCTGCTGCGCCAGACGGTGCTCGACGGCACCGGTTTCGACAACACCATGGACTTGTTCGCGGAGCTGTTGCGTTGCCTGGCCGACGGCTTCAATGCGCGGCTCGACGGCCTCAACGACAAGGTGGACGACATCGAGTTTTCGGTGCTCTCCGACCGCCGCTCGGAAGACCGCGCCGAACTGGGCAGCATACGGCGCCAGTTGGCCGAACTGCGCCGCTTCATCGCGCCGGAGCGCCGCATCCTGAGCCAGTTCAACCGCCTGCGGCCCTCCTGGGTCGCGCCGGAAGCGCTGGAGGACCTGACCCATGCGCTGGACGAACTCAATGAATTGCATTCGACCGTGGAGGCCGTGTACGAGCGCGCCAAGCTGCTGCAGGAAGAAATCGCGTCGCAGATGTCGGAGCAGATGAACCGCAACCTGATGGCGCTGTCGGTCCTGACCGCGCTGCTGATGCCGGCCACGCTGGTGTCGGGGATTTTCGGGATGAACGTGGCGGGTTTGCCGGGCCTGCATGACGAGGCTTCGTTCTGGATGGTGATGTCGGTGATGGTCGGCCTCGGCGTGGCCACCGTGGCCTTCCTCAAATGGATGAAGATCTGGTAAACGGGTTGCGGCAATCGGGTTCCGATCGCCAGCCGGCGACGGCCGGTCAGTCGCGTTCGGCCATGGCTTCTTCGTTCTCGCGGATCAGGCGGTCGATGTCGAGGTTGTCGACCGGTTCCACGCGCAGCGACAGCGGGCGCCACAGCGAATACAGCCATAGCCCGATGGTGCACAGCGTGCCCAGGAACAGGGTGATGAAGCCCGACAGGAACAGGCCGATGAAGGGCGAGGCGACCAGGCCGTCATAACCGATCAGGTGCTTGCCGTCCCAGGTGATGGTCTGCGCGCCGAACAGCGAGAGCACGCCCATCAGCACCGAAAACGGCACCAGCGAAAACGTGGTGCCGATAGCCAGCAGCTTGTAGATGGTGCCCATCGACATGCGCTGGATCTTGATCTGCTCGAACATGAGCTTGTTCCCCTCTTGCTTGCCCGGCCCGTGTGGTCGCCGGTGTGCCTGTGATGCCGCGCCGCGCGCCCCCGGAATCGATTGCGCGGCCCGCGTGCGGCGGGTGCTGGTGCACCCGCCTTCTTTGCTTCTTTGCTTACTTGCCCCAGCTGTCCTTGAGCGTCACGGCGCGGTTGAATACCGGCTTGCCTTCGGTGGAATCGACCCGGTCCGCGACGAAATAACCGTGGCGTTCGAACTGGTAGATGGCGCCCGGCAGGGCGCCCTTGAGCGTCGGTTCCAGGTAGGCGGTGATCACTTCCTTGGAGTTGGGGTTCAGCGCGGTCAGGAAATCCTTGCCGCCGGCGTCCGGATGAGGGTCGCTGAACAGGCGGTCGTACAGGCGCACTTCGGTGGCCAGCGCGTGCTCGGCGCTGACCCAGTGCAGGTTGCCCTTGACCTTGTAGTTGGAGCTGCCTTCGGTGCCGCTCTTGCTGTCTTCAAAGTAGTTGCAGTGCACGGCGATGACGTTGCCGTTCTCGTCCTTGTCGCAGCCGGTGCATTCGACCACGTAGCCGTAGCGCAGGCGCACCTTGTTGCCGGGGAACAGGCGGAAGTAGCCCTTGGTCGGCTCTTCCATGAAGTCCTCGCGCTCGATCCACAATTCACGGGTGATCGGGAAATGGCGGTGCTCGGTATCGTGCAGCGGATGGGCCGGCGGATAGACCGGCGCGCTGCAGGCGATGCTTTGGCCTTCGGGGAAGTTGTCGATGATCAGTTTGAGTGGACGCAGCACGGCCACGGCGCGCGGCGCCTTGGGGTCGAGGTCGTCGCGCAGCGCGCCTTCCAGGATGCTGTAGTCGATCCAGCTGTTGTTCTTGGAGGCGCCGGTGCGGTCGCACATCAGGCGGATCGCCTCGGGCGTATAGCCGCGGCGGCGCAGGCCGACGATGGTGGGCAGGCGCGGGTCGTCCCAGCCGGAGACGATCTTTTCGTCCACCAGCTGGCGCAGCTTGCGCTTGCTGGTGATGATGTAGGTCAGGTTCAGGCGCGCGAATTCGTACTGGCGCGGCAACGGCCGCGTGAAAAAGCCTTCCTCGGCCAGGCGCTCCAGCAGCCAGTCGTAGAACGGGCGCTGGTCTTCGAACTCCAGCGTGCAGATCGAGTGCGAGACGTTTTCCAGCGCATCTTCGATCGGGTGCGCATAGGTGTACATCGGGTACACGCACCATTTGTCGCCGGTGTTGTGGTGGGTGGCGTGGCGGATGCGGTAGATGGCCGGATCGCGCAGGTTCATGTTGGGGCTGGCCATGTCGATCCTGGCGCGCAGGATCAGCGAACCGTCGGCATGCTTGCCGTCGCGCATTTCCTCGAACAGGCGCAGCGATTCTTCGGCCGGTCGGTCGCGCCAGGGCGAGTTCTTGCCCGGCTCGGTGAGCGTGCCGCGGTTTTCGCGCATCTGCTCGGCGTTCTGCTCGTCCACGTAGGCCAGGCCGCGGCGGATCAGCGCCTGGGCGCCGGCGTACATCACGTCGAAATAGTTGCTGGCGTAGTACAGGTGCTGCTTGCCGTCATGCTCCCACGAGAAGCCCAGCCACTTGACCGAGTCGAGGATGGTGTCGACGTATTCCTGTTCTTCCTTCTCCGGGTTGGTGTCGTCGAAGCGCATGTGGCAGCGGCCGGCGTAATCGCGCGCCAGGCCGAAGTTCAGGCAGATCGACTTGGCGTGGCCGATGTGCAGGTAGCCGTTGGGTTCGGGCGGAAAACGGGTGATCACCTGGGGCAGCGCCTCGCCTTCCTTGCTGCTGCGCTCGGCATAGGTGCCGGAGACCAGGTCGGATTCGATGATGCCGCGCAGGAAATTGGTGGAAGGTGCCGCTGAATGTCCGTTTTTCAGTTCGTTGCTCATGGGATGAATCGGGAGAATGCCTATTTATGCAGATCAAGCATTCTACCGCAGCGCGCCTGCTTGCATCGGGCTTTGCGCCGGAGCAACGGTGAAATTTGCCGGCCCTGGACGAATCGGCCGCCGCTTTCTTGTTACAGATGATACGGCTGCGAATTACCTGTGACCGGCATCGGGTGGCAATCTGCCCGCATGGCCCGCACCGTTGCCGGGCCCGTTACGGGACAAAGGAGAGGGCATCATGAAACGACTCATCAAATTGCTGGTGGTCGCTGGCGTGGCGGCGGCCACCTTGTCGGCCTGCGTGGTGGTGCCGGTCGGCCCGCCGCAGCCGCATTACTACCGGCCGTATTACGGGCCGGGGTATTACTACGGGCGGTAAGCGGCCTGATCGGGATGGGGATGTCCGCCAGGCAATACAGGGCGGATTTGTCCCAATCCATTTGCATGACTGCGCATGGCGGCAGCCGGTATTCCGGTCGCCGCCATGTGTTTTTCACTGCTCGCTCATGACGCTTCGTCGCATGGCGCTGGCGCGGCGCCGGTTATGACGCGATATTGGCGCATTTCGATTTCTACGGACGAAAGTGAAACCGCCATGTCGCCGACAACCTTGAAGGCCATCCATCTGCTGGGGGCCGTGCTCTTCCTTGGAAACATCATCGTCACCGCCTTCTGGAAAACGCTGGCCGAGCGCACTGGCGAGCTGGCCGTGATCCGCTTCGCGGTGAAGGCGACCAACTGGGCGGATGTGGTTTTCACGCTGGGCGGCATCGTCTTGCTGGCTGCGGCGGGCCATATGATGGCGCCGGCGTTTGGCGGCGTCGCGGCCAGCTTCTGGCTGAAAACCGCTTATGCGCTGTTCGTCGCCACCGGCGTGCTGTGGCTGACGGTGCTCATTCCCGTGCAATGGAAGCAGGCGCGCCTGCTCAATGCCTTGCCGGCGGGGGCTGCGGTTCCGGCCGCCTATCGCGGGCTGGCGCGGGTATGGGCGGCGGCCGGATCGCTTGCGACCTTGATGCCGTTGGCGGCGGCCTGGCTGATGGTGGCCAAGCCGGGCTGAAAACCTGTTTACATTTGCTTGAAGAGGTGGGCGAACAGCCGGCTGACCGCCAGTTTTTCGGGGCGGTTGCGCAGCAGCAGCGATAACTTGCCGGTCTCGTCGCGCACCGCGGCCTGCACATGGCGCACCTGCACCACCGTGCCCCGGTGGACTTGCCAGAACCGCTGCGCATCGAGCTGGGGGATCAGTTCGCGCAGGCTGCTGCGGATCAGCGCTTCGCCGTCGGCGGTCACGACATTGACGTATTTGTCGGTGGCTTCGAAATACAGCACATCGTCGACCGGGATCATGCGCACCTGGTTGCCGACCGCGGCGCGGATGATGTCCAGGCGCGGCGCCGGCGGCGGTTCTTCCGCGTCGTGCGCAACCAGGCGCCGCAATTGCGCCAGCGCGCGCTCCAGGTGCTCGTCCGGGGCGCTGGCGGCGCGCTGTTGCAGCAAGGATTGCAGGCGCTGCACCGTGGTCGCCAGGCGCGCATCGTTGACCGGTTTCAGGAGGTAATCCACCGCGGCTTGCTCGAAGGCTTGCAGCGCATAGCTGTCGTAGGCGGTGACGAACACGATCAGCGGAAACGGGGTCGCCGGCGGCCAGGCGTCGGCCAGCTCGCGCGCCACCTCCAGCCCGCTGCGGCCCGGCATGCGGATATCCAGGAACAGTACATCCGGCAGCAGGGCCAGCGCCTGCTCCAGCGCCGCGATGCCATTGGCGGCGACCGGCACCGTGCCCAGTTCCGGCCAGGCGCGCGCCAGCGCCTGTTGCAGCGCCGCGGCCAGCAGCGGTTCGTCTTCGGCGATGAGGGCGGAGATGGATGGCATGGCGCTCGTCTTCAATGGCCGGCGATGCGCATGCCCTTGGCGGGGCGGTGCACCGCCTTGAGCGCCCTGAGCGGGATCGTGATTTGCGCCATGGTGCCGGCCGGCACGTTGTGGGTGAGGATCAGCTCGGCCAGCGGGCCGTAGAGCGTGGACAGGCGTTCGCGGATGTTGTCCAGGCCGAAGTGCAGGCCGATCTCCGGTTCTTTCCTGCCGGTCAGCGCCGCCAGCTCGGATTTGGGGGAAGGGCTGTTGAAGCTGATGCCGGTGGCCAGCCCGACGCCGGTGTCGAGCACGCTCAGCACCAGCATATCCTGGTGCAGGGCGGCGCGCACCGTGCAGTTGCCGCCCTCGATCTTGGGCTCCAGGCCGTGCTTGATGGCGTTTTCCACCAGCGGCTGCAGCAGCATCGGCGCCAGGCGCAGGCGCCCCAGTTCTTCCGGCAGTTGCAGCGTATAGGACAGGCGCATGCCCATGCGCAGCGACATCAGCCCGAGATAGGCCTTGATCAGGTCGAATTCCTTCTTCAGCGAAGTGCTGTCGGCGCGCGATGCCGATAGCGTGGTGCGCAGGTAGTGGATCAACTGGTCCAGCATCTGCTGCGCGCGCAATGGTTCGGAGCCGATCAGGGTTTGCAGCGTGGCCAGGGTGTTGAACAGCATGTGCGGTTCGATCTGCGCCTGCAGCATCTGCAATTGCGCCTGTACCGCCTGTTTTTCGACCTGGCTGGCATGGGCTTGCAGCGCGGTCATTTTTCCGCGATTCCAGAAGAAGATGGTCGCGCCGAAGCAGGCCAGGAAGGTCAGCACGATCACGCCGATGATGTTGTCGCTGCGCTCGGGCAGGAGGGACAGCACCGGTTGCCCAATCAGGTAGCTGGCCAGCAGGCGTCCCAGCAGCACCGACAGCGGCGCCAGCACGAGCAGCGAGAGGGCGAAGCCGAGCTTGTGCGGTTCGCCGGCGCCCCAGATCGCCAGCCGCGTGCCGTTGATCAGCAGCATCGCCAGGATGCCGATGCACATCGCCACTTGCAGGTTTTCGTAGAAACCGCCGCCGATGCGCATGAGATAAGTCACGGCCAGCGCGCACATCAGGTTGATGACGAGCGTGGGCACAAGCGATTTCACCAGTTCGCGCAATAGCAGGACCAGGCGGGGCGGGACGGAAGTGTCTTGTTGATTCATTCGTTCAGGCGGTTCGGGTAAGGCCGGTAAAGCGCGACGCCATCAGCCCCCGGGCAAGGATGTCAGCGATGGCGGCGCAATTCGCGCTCCACCATCGCCTGCTTCCAGCGGGCGGGGAAATCGGCGAAAACGCTCAGGGCGTGAAATAGTACCCCGATTCCCCATCCGAGTAGCGGTCCGAGGCTCCACAAGACGTGGCGCGAGGTGCCCAGGTTGAGTATGATCCGGGTCGCAGGCGCCAAGATGCGCCCGTGGCCGCGCCGGCGCCAGCGGCCGGCGACGAAATGCCGGAGCGATGGCGCAAAGCGCGGCCAGCGCGGCGCCATCTGCGCCATGCGCCGTATCGATAACGGAGAACGATCATGTGGCCCTATCCCAAGGTACTCGCCCATCGCGGCGGCGGCACGCTGGCGCCGGAAAACACGCTGGCCGGTTTTCGCGCCGGCCTGCAGTTCGGCTATCGGGCGGCGGAGTTCGATGTCATGCTGACCCGCGATGAAGTGCCGATCCTGATGCACGACCCCCAGCGCGGCCGCACGCTGCCGGGCGTCGGGCAGATCGCCGAGACCGACTGGGCGCAACTGCGCGAGCTCGACGCCGGCGCCTGGCATGGCGCGGCCTTCGTCGGCGAGCGCATCTGCACGCTGGAGCAGGGGCTGGATTTCTGCATCGGGCATGGTATCTGGATGAACGTCGAGATCAAGCCCGGCGCCCCGGCGCAGGCGGCGCGCACCGGTGAGCTGGCCGCGCTGGCGGTGGGGCGGCGCTTCAGCGCGGCGCTGGCAGCCTGGCGCGACGACCCGGCGTCGGCCCGGGCGGCCGCGTTGCCGGTGCTGTCTTCGTTTTCTTTCGACGCGCTGATGGCGGCCAAGGAGGCCGTGCCCGACCTGCCGCGCGGTTTTCTGGTGGACGCGATTGCCGACGACTGGCAAGCGCGCCTGCAGCAATTGCAGGCGATCGCCCTGCACACCAACCATCGCAACCTCACTCCGGACCTGGCGCGCCAGGTCAAGGAAGCCGGCTATGCCTTGTTCTGCTACACGGTCAATGACGCGGCGCGGGCGACGCAGATTCTGGGCTGGGGCGTGGATGCCTTCTGCACGGATCGTATCGACCTGATCCGCGCGGAGCCGGGGTGAAATGGACGGCAAATCCTGTTCTTACCGGAGGACTGGATGCGGGATGGGCTGGTTATGATCATCCTGCAGTTCGCATCAGGACGGAAGGGATGCCGACGTTGTCAACGTCCCGAAAAGAAAGTGCGTTAAGGGGACACAAGGCCGGCTAAAGAGCGCGCCGGTGGACTTGTGGAGAACATAACACTGAGATGAGGAAAACGATGAAGATCAATAAACTGCTGGCTGCCGTACTCGTTGCCGCCTTCGCCCTGCCGGTCATGGCACAGCCTGCACCGGCCCCGGTTCCAGCGCCGGCGGCCGAAGCGCCGGCAGCCAAACCTGCGCCGAAGCACAAGAAGCACGCGAAAAAGCACAAAAAGCATAAAAAGCACGCCAAGAAGGCGCAACCGGCGCTGCCCATCAACAAGGGCGCCTGATCGCGGCTTGGTCGCATTGATGCCGCACGGCCGGTATGCCGGCGGCAAGCAAGGATAGAAGGAAGGGGAAGGCTGGCTGTTAAGGATCCGGGTGGCGCAATGCAGCGCACCGTCCGGAGAGGCCGAACCTGTGACCCGCCGGGATTTTCCGGCGGGTTTTTTTTCGCCGGCGTGCTGCCCGGCATCCTTGCCTGGTGGCCCGGATCGTCCGCAGCCGTCGGCCGGGCAGTGTCTGGCGGGCAATGCCCCTGAGGGGCGGCGCGCTTGCCTGTTGCGTGCGGTATCGCGCGCAGTATCACGTATAATCGCCGATTCGCAATCACTTTTTGCACCGTTTTTTACCAGCCTTCGAACCATGAACTCAGCCGAAATTCGCGACAAGTTTCTGAAATTCTTTGAATCCCAAGGACACACCATCGTCCGCTCGTCCAGCCTGGTCCCGGGCAACGACCCGACCCTGCTGTTCACCAATTCCGGCATGGTTCAGTTCAAGGATGTGTTCCTCGGCACCGACAAGCGCAACTACGTGCGCGCCGTCTCGGTGCAGCGCTGCCTGCGCGCCGGCGGCAAGCACAACGACCTGGAAAACGTCGGCTATACCGCGCGCCACCATACTTTCTTCGAAATGCTGGGCAACTGGTCCTTCGGCGACTACTTCAAGCGCGAATCGCTGAAGTGGGCCTGGGAACTGCTGACCAAGGTCTACGGCCTGCCGGCCGACAAGCTGTGGGCTACCGTCTACGAGACCGACGACGAAGCCTACGACATCTGGACCAAGGAAATCGGCGTGCCGCCCGAGCGCGTGGTGCGCATCGGCGACAACAAGGGCGCGCCGTATGCCTCCGACAACTTCTGGCAGATGGCCGAGACCGGCCCCTGCGGCCCCTGCTCGGAAATCTTCTACGACCACGGCCCGGACATCTGGGGCGGCCCCCCGGGTAGCCCGGACGCCGACGGCGACCGCTACATCGAGATCTGGAACAACGTGTTCATGCAGTTCGACCGCCAGATCGATCCCAAGACCGGCGAATACGTGCTGACCCCGCTGCCGGCGCCTTGCGTCGACACCGGCATGGGCCTGGAGCGCCTCGCTGCGATCCTGCAGCATGTGCACAGCAACTATGAGATCGACCTGTTCCAGGCGCTGATCAAGGCTGCCGCGCGCGAGACCAATACCTCCGACCTGGCCAACAATTCGCTCAAGGTCATCGCCGACCACATCCGTGCGACTTCCTTCCTGATCGTCGATGGCGTCATTCCTGGCAACGAAGGCCGCGGCTACGTCCTGCGCCGCATCATCCGCCGCGCGCTGCGCCACGGTCACAAGCTGGGCCAGACCAAGCCGTTCTTCTACAAGCTGGTCAAGGACCTGGTGGCGCAGATGGGCGCGGCCTATCCGGAATTGCCGGAAGCCGCCGCGCGCGTCGAACAGGTCTTGCAGCAGGAAGAAGAACGTTTCGGCGAAACGCTGGAACACGGCATGAAGATCCTGGAAGCCGCGCTGGCCGCCAACACCGGCAAGCTGGACGGCGAGACCGCCTTCACCCTGTACGACACCTACGGTTTCCCGCTGGACCTGACCGCCGACATCTGCCGCGAGCGCGATGTCGCGCTGGACGAGGCCGGCTTCACGGCCGCCATGGAGCGCCAGAAGAGCACCGCGCGCGCGGCCGGCAAGTTCAAGATGGCGGCCGCCATCGACTACAGCGGCGACAAGACCAGGTTCGTCGGCTATGAGTCGCTGGCGCAACAAGCCAAGGTGATTGCGCTGTATGTGGCCGGCAGCCCGGTGCAGAAGCTCGAGGCCGGCCAGGACGCCATCGTGGTGCTTGATGCCACGCCGTTCTATGCCGAGTCCGGCGGCCAGAGCGGCGACGCCGGCGTGCTGGAAGCGTCGGGCGGCGCCCTGTTCGCCGTGGCCGATACGCAAAAGATCCAGGCCGACGTGTTCGGCCACCACGGCCAACTGGTCAAGGGCAGCCTGGCC
Organism: Herbaspirillum sp. GW821-FHT09A12; assembly: GCF_059418325.1. Classification (NCBI taxonomy): domain Bacteria; kingdom Pseudomonadati; phylum Pseudomonadota; class Betaproteobacteria; order Burkholderiales; family Oxalobacteraceae; genus Herbaspirillum; species Herbaspirillum sp. GW821-FHT09A12. The sequence goes on along the minus strand of NZ_JBWKPR010000003.1, from coordinate 440,000 downwards.
GTGGGCGACACCGTCGCCGCCAGGGTCGACGCCGACCAGCGCGCGCGCACCATGCGCAACCACTCGGCCACTCACCTGATGCACAAGGCCTTGCGCGAAGTGCTGGGCAGCCATGTGTCGCAGAAGGGTTCGCTGGTCGATGCCGACAAGACCCGTTTCGACTTCAGCCACAACGCGCCGATGAGCGCCGAGGAAATCCGCCGGGTCGAAGAGATCGTCAACCGCGAGGTGCTGGCCAACGCCGCTACCAGCGCCAGGCTGATGGGCTATGACGACGCCATCGCCGCCGGCGCCATGGCGCTGTTCGGCGAGAAGTACGGCGACGAAGTGCGGGTGCTGTCCATCGGCACCTCCACCGAACTGTGCGGCGGCACCCACGTGGCGCGCACTGGCGATATCGGCCTGTTCAAGATCGTTTCCGAAGGCGGCGTCGCCGCCGGCATCCGCCGGGTCGAAGCCGTCACCGGCGAAGGCGCGCTGGCGCTGGTGCAGTCGCTGTCGAACCGCGTGGCCGAAGCCGCCGCGGCCCTGAAGACCCAGCCGGAAGAACTGCTGCCGCGCATCGGCCAGGTGCAGGACCAGGTCAAGGCGCTGGAAAAGGAACTGGCCGCGTTGAAATCCAAGCTGGCCTCCAGCCAGGGTGACGAACTGGTGAGCCAGGCCGTCGACATCAAGGGCATCAAGGTGCTGGCCGCGACGCTGGAAGGCGCCGATGTCGCCACCCTGCGCGAGGCGATGGACAAGTTGAAGGACAAGCTCAAGACCGCCGCCATCGTGCTGGCTTCGGTCAAGGACGGCAAGGTCAGCCTGATCGCCGGCGTCACCGCCGACGCCACCGCCAAGGTCAAGGCCGGCGAGCTGGTCAACTTCGTCGCCCAGCAGGTCGGCGGCAAGGGCGGCGGCCGTCCCGACATGGCGCAAGCCGGCGGCACCGATCCGTCCGGCCTGCCCGGCGCGCTCAAGGGCGTGGCCGACTGGGTCGGCGCCAAGCTTTGATCGATCACGGGGTGCGCGCATGAGCGATTTCAAATTCTGTCCGGTCTGCGCTGCCGACCTGGTGCTGCGCGCCGATGAGGGCGAAGCCGGCAAGGTGAGGTTGGGTTGCCCGCAGGGGCATTGGACCCATTGGGACAATCCCCTGCCGGTGCTGGCCGGGCTGGTTGAAATCGACGGCAAGATGCTCACCGCCCGCAATGCGGCCTGGGCCGAAGGGCGCTTCGCGCTGATCACCGGCTTCATGGAGCGCGGCGAGACGCCGGAAGAAGGCATCGCGCGCGAGATCAAGGAAGAGACCGATCTCGACGCCCGGGAGATCAGCCTGATCGGCGTCTATGAATTCATCCGCAAGAATGAGTTGATCATCGCCTATTACGTCAAGGCGACCGGGGTCATCAAGCTGTCGCCGGAACTGCTCGAATACCGCTTGTCGGATCCGGCCGATTTGCGCCCCTGGCCGGCCGGGACCGGGCATGCGGTGGCGGACTGGATGCGAGCGCGCCAGCTGCCGGTGCAATATGTGGAATTCGCCGGTTCGACGACGCCGATCGCTACGCCGGAAGTCTCGCACTGACGCGGTTTAGTTGCTTTTGCACAAGCTTAGTGCGGCGAATACAACAGTTCTTGTGCGATGCATCAACTCGGCGCATCTTTGCAGTAGAATCGCTTTCGTTGTGTTCCATATTGAGTCGCTGTAATGACCATAGAATTTCACCGGGAATTGGATGCGCGCGGTCTGAACTGTCCGCTGCCGATACTCAAGACCAAGAAGGCGCTGGCTGACATGTGCAGTGGCCAGGTATTGAGGGTTACCGCCACCGATACCGGTTCAGTGCGGGATTTCCAGGCCTTTGCCAAGCAAACGGGCAACGACCTGTTGTCGCAAGTGCAGAACGAAGACCACGAGTTCATCTTCTTCATGAAACGCAAGTGAGAGGCGGGCCGCTGGCTCGCCGGTGCGCTTGGCGTGGCTGATTTGAAAATGCCGCCCGATGCAGATCGGGCGGCATTTTTGTTTGTTGTCGCGAGTGCGCCAAACAGTTGCAATTCATCGCCGTCGCTTGCACGGCGACGCTAGCCAGGCGAACTACCTTCCGGGGCTTCAAAACTCCGGATGGAAGCTCTCCGCCCTGGCGATCGGCCAGAATTTCTCATACACCTGATACCGGTAGTTGCCATCCAGCAGATCGTTGGGTTGCAGGTACTTCAGCACGGTCGACATCAGCTGGACCTCGTGGTCGTTGATGCGCCGTACGATATGGTGCGGGCGCAGCGCCGAGGTATGCGGCAGGCCGGCGGCCTGCACCAGTTCCTGCAGCGCATGCAGTGTGCTCTGGTGGAAACGGTAGACGCGTTCGGCCTTGTCCGGCACCACCAGGGCGCGGGCGCGCGTGGCGTTTTGCGTGGCCACGCCGGTCGGGCAGCGGTCGGTGTGGCAGCTTTGCGACTGGATGCAGCCCAGGGCGAACATGAAGCCGCGCGCCGAATTGCACCAGTCCGCCCCCAGCGCCAGCGTGCGCGCCAGGTCGAAGGCGGTGATGATCTTGCCGGATGCGCCGATCTTCACCTGGTCGCGCAGGCCGATGCCCACCAGCGTGTTGTGCACCATCAGCAGGCCTTCCTGCAGCGGCATGCCGACGTGGTCGACGAACTCCAGGGGCGCGGCGCCGGTGCCGCCTTCGGAGCCGTCGACGGTGATGAAGTCGGGGACGATGCCGGTCTTGACCATGGCCTTGGCGATGCCGAAGAATTCCCAGGGATGGCCGATGCACAACTTGATGCCGACCGGCTTGCCGCCGCTGCGCAGGCGCAGCTTTTCGATGAATTGCAGCAGGCCGATGGGGGTGGAGAACGATGAATGGGTGGCCGGCGAGATGCAATCCACGCCCATCGGAATGCCGCGGGTGGCGGAGATTTCCGGGGTGATCTTGGCGGCCGGCAAGACGCCGCCGTGGCCGGGTTTGGCGCCCTGGGACAGCTTCACTTCGATCATCTTGATCTGCGGCGCCTGTGCCTGGGCCGCGAATTTCTCTTCGTCGAAGCTGCCATCGGCGTTGCGGCAGCCGAAGTAGCCGGAGGCGATCTGCCACACCAGGTCGCCGCCGAACTCGCGGTGGTAGGCCGAGACCGAACCTTCGCCGGTGTCGTGCGCGAAGTTGCCTTTCCTGGCGCCGTGGTTGAGCGCGCGGATGGCGTTGGCCGAGAGCGAGCCGAAACTCATGGCGGAAACGTTGAACACCGACATCGAATACGGTTGCGCGCGTCCGGCTCCGACCGTCACGCGGAAGTCGTGGCTGGCGATCTGCGTGGGTGACAGCGAATGGCCTATCCACTCGTGGCCGCCTTGCTGCATGTCGAGCTCGGTGCCGAAGGGGCGGCTGTCGACATCGGCCTTGGCGCGCTGGTAGACGATGCTGCGTTTCTTGCGCGAGAACGGCCGGCCGTCCATTTCGCCTTCAAAGAAGTACTGGCGAATCTCCGGCCGGATCGATTCGAATATGAAGCGGAAATGCCCGATCAGCGGATAGTTGCGCAAGACCGCGTGCTTGCGCTGGAGCAGGTCGCGGATGCCGATCCCGGAGAAAACCAGGGGCAGCAGCATCCAGCCCCAGCTGATGTACTGGCCCGCGGCCAGCAGCGCCAGGGCGGTGGTCAGGAGGATGGCCAGCCAGAATACGAAATAACGATTTGCCCACATGATGAAAGTCCGCTCGTTGTTGTCGTTGAGCCGATGCCGCCGGCGATGTTTGCAGGATTCTAACGCCGCTGCAGAGCTCCCGCTTGCCTCGAATTGAGGGGTCTTTCCGGCCGACTTGCCCAAGCGGTGGCGTTGAATGCCGCTGCCGCGCGGTGTTCAGGCTAATGGCATCTTTATTGCTTGGGTGAACCAGTACAACGAAGCCGCCTGGGGAAGGTGGGCAATTGATAACTTTTACTTGCGCTGCGGGATGAGACACGCAATGTTTTTATGAAAACAGCAGCTTCACCGGTTATTTCCGACCACGACAACACGCCTGTCCAATCGATTCCACGCTCACCGCGCCTGTTGGAGACCCTGCTCGCCAATCTGGACGGCGTGGTTTACCGCTGCCGCGACGATGCGCAATGGACCGTGGAATTCGTCAGCGAAGGCAGCCTGCCATTGACCGGGTATTTGCCTGAAGAGCTGTTGCTGAACCAGCGCATTTCCTTCTTTGAGCTGGTTCATCCCGATGACCGCCAGATGGTGCGCGCGCATGTCGACGATTGCGTGCGCTTGCGCCGTCGCTTCGATGTCGAGTACCGCATCGTGCATGCCGAAGGCGCCATCCGCTGGGTGTGGGGGCGCGGGGTCGGCATCTACAATGCCGCCGGCGAGGTCGAGGCCCTGGAGGGCTTCATGCAGGATGTGACCGAGCGCAAGGAGGCGGCGCAGGCGTTGCAGGAGGCCGAGCGGCGCTATCGCAGCATCTTCGAAAACGCCATCGAAGGCGTTTTCCAGACCACGCCCGATGGCACCTATATCGCCGTCAACCCGGCATTGGCGCGCATTTACGGCTATCGGTCGCCGGAAGACCTGATCGTCAGCCTGCGCGATATACGCCACCAGCTCTACGTCGAGCCCGATCGCCGCAGCGAGTTCATGCGCTTGATGGAAGAGCATGGTTCGGTCTCCAATTTCGAATCGCGGGTCTACCGGCGCGACGGCGACATTATCTGGATCTCCGAAAACGCCCGGGCCGTCTATGGCGACGCCGGCGCCCTGGTGTTCTACGAAGGCACGGTGGAAGCCATCACCGAGCGCAAGTTGTACGAGGCCGAGATGCGCCACCAGGCCACGCACGATGCGCTGACCGGGTTGCCCAACCGCAATATGCTGCATGACCACCTGCAGCGCGCCATCCAGAGCGCGCGCCAGAAGGGCGGCCTGACCGCGGTGGCGTTCGTCGACCTCGACCAGTTCAAGTACATCAACGACAGCCTGGGGCACCAGGTCGGCGACGAGTTGCTCAAGACGGTGGCGCAGCGCCTGCTGTCATGCCTGCGCGACAGCGATATGGTGGCGCGCCAGGGCGGCGATGAGTTCGTGCTGGTCTTGCAGAACCAGACCGAGGGCGAAGCGGGCATTGCCGAGGTCATGCAGCGCATCCTGGCGGCGGTGTCGCGCCCCTGGCAGGCGGGAGACCGCGAGTTCCACATCACCTCCAGTATTGGCGTGAGCCGCTATCCGGCCGACGGCAGGGATGTCGAAACGCTGCTCAAGAAGGCGGATTCGGCGATGTACAAGGCCAAGGAGCAGGGGCGCAACAACTTCCAGTTCTTTGCGCCATGGATGGATACCCAGGTCAGCAATCGCCTGGAAATGCTGATCAGCCTGCGCCGCGCACTGGACCAGCAGGAATTCAAGCTGTTCTACCAGCCCAAGTTGAGCCTGAAGGATGGCCGCATCATCGGCGCCGAGGCGCTGATCCGCTGGGAGTCGCCGGAGCAGGGCATGGTGGCGCCCGACCGCTTTATCCCGTTCGCCGAAGAGGCCGGGCTGATCGTGCCGATCGGGGAATGGGTGCTGCGCACGGCTTGCCGCCAGAACAAGGCCTGGCAGGACGCCGGCCTGCCGCCGATTCCGGTGGCGGTGAACCTGTCGCCGCGCCAGATGAACCACGCCTTGCCCGAATTCGTGGCCAACGTGCTGGCCGAGAGCGGCCTGTCGGCCTCCTGGCTGGAGCTGGAAATCACGGAAAACGTGGTCATGAAGGATGCCGAGAAGACCGTGGCCACCTTGAACACGCTCAAACGCCTTGGCCTGCAGATATCGGTGGACGATTTCGGCACCGGCTATTCCAGCTTGAGTTACCTGCGCCGTTTCCCGGTCGACGCCTTGAAGATCGACAAGTCCTTCGTGCGCGACATCGCCCGCGATGCCGATAGCGCGGCCATCGTCAAGGCGGTGATTTCGCTGGCGCATATCCTCAACCTGAGGGTGATCGCCGAAGGGGTGGAGGATGAGGAGCAGCATGCATTCCTGCGCGAGAACGGGTGCGACGAAGTGCAGGGTTATTACTTTGGCAAGCCGATGGCGGTAGCGGACTTCACCGAGCGCCTGCGCCAGGAAGCGTTGCGGCGGAGTGAAGGCGGCGATGCTGACGAAGCCCTGACGGGAGGCTGCAAATAATTGTGTAGGCGCAGCAACAAGCGCCATGCCCGGAAATCTTTGTGCTACACTCCACGCAGTACTTTTTCAACTTTGCGCCAGACCGCCGCAACCTGTGCGGCCAATAATGGCACCATGACGCAAAGTCGATAGTTGAAATGGCGCAGATCGGCCGTCAGCAATCAGCGACATGACGGCTTGGCAAAAGCGTGATACCCCCGCGATGCCGATTTGCCCGGGTCTTAATTTCCAGCTCATTCAATCTCCTATAAGTCGGGCACCGGAAAGCAGCACCAACAGCATCAAGCACAGCGCAGCAGGTTTGCGAGTGACGGTTCCTTGGGCGGCGCCGCGGATTGGCGCAACCATGCCGCCGGGCTCGGTGCAAGCCAAACTTTTGTTTAACAAGACGCACAAGAGTCGTACATGAATATTGCAGAGGCGAAGAAAGTCCTCGAAACCGCATTGCTTTGCACGCATGAGCCTTTATCGATCAATGACCTGAAAAAGCTGTACGCCGACCCGGATAGCGACCAAGCCAGCGAGATCACTGCTGATGTCATCCGGCAATTGCTCGAAGAGCTGCGTGCGGACTGGGCGGACAAAGGGGTGGAAGTGGCCGGCCTGTCGACCGGCTGGCGCTTCCAGAGCCGTCCGGAGATGAAGGTCTATCTGGAGCGACTGAATCCGGAAAAACCGCCGAAATACACGCGCGCCACGCTGGAAACGCTGGCCATCATCGCCTACCGCCAGCCGGTGACGCGCGGTGACATTGAAGAGATCCGTGGTGTCGCTGTCAATTCGCAAACCATCAAGATGCTGGAAGACCGCGGCTGGATCGAGTCGATCGGCCATCGCGACGTGCCGGGACGCCCGGCCCTGTTTGCCACGACCCGCAAGTTCCTGGACGACCTGGGATTGACTTCGCTGGAAGAGTTGCCGCCGTTGCAGTCGGTCGGCGGCGAAGCGGCGGTCCAGGGGGCGCTGCTGGAATTGCAGGCCTTGGAAGGCAGCGGGGCGGCCGCGCTGGAAAGCGCGGAAGAAAGCGCAGCGGGTGCGCTGGAGCAGGATGGTCAGCTGGAGCTGGGCGAGCAGTTGCCTGCCGAGGATGCCATCGACGCCGTCGCTGTCGCGCAGCCCGAAGCAAACGCCGAAGCCGTGCCGGAGGATGGGGAAATGGCCGGCCAGGCGTCGCATATGGAACAAACGGAACAAACGCAAGAACCTTTTGGACAAGACGTTGCCGTAACAGGCACAGACGCCCTCGAGACCGCCGATGAAGCGGCCGGCGTGCACATCGACACCACTGACCAGGCCGCTGAGCGGGAAGATAAAGCCGAGCCGGGTCTGCACAATCAAGATTCGAAGAATGAAACCAATTAGTCCCAAAGACGAGCAAAGCGCTGAGCTTGCCGCGGCTGATGCTGCCGCGACCGAAAAGCCGGTGAAAAAACGCACCCGCAAGGCTGCAGTCGCGGCGCCTGCCGAAGCCGGCGCGCCTGTGGCGGCGGTCGAAGCCGAGGCGCCGGCGCCCAAGAAGCGCGCTCCCCGAGCCAAGAAGGTCGTGAGTGAAGAGGCTGCTGCTCCGGCTGAGGTTGTTGCGGCGCCTGCCGACACGGCAGCGCCGGAGAAAAAGCCGCGCGCCGCCAAGCCGCGCGCGAAGAAGGCCGACAAGGCCGAAGAGCCGGCGCCGGCCAAGCCTGCCAAGCAACTGAGTCTGGCGATGGACGTGCCGGCCCAGGAGCCGCCCAAGGTCATCGTCACCGTCGGCGAAGAAGTCGTGGCGCCGCCGGTGTTGCTGGATGCCCCGACTGATCCGAACCGGACCAAGCCGGCCCGCCGCGGCGTGCGCGGTCCGCGCGCCCTGCGCAATAATCGTGCGGCCCAGCGTGCCGAAGCCAGTGCCCAGCAAAAAGGCGGCGTGCCCGAGGCAGGCGCTGTCCAGGAGCCGCGCGGCCAGTTCAAGGGGCCGAACCCAAACCACGGGCAGCAGCCAGGCAAGAAGGTTTTCGACAAAGGGCACAAGAAGCCCAAGGCGCCGCAGCTGGGCCTGCGCGCGGCCGAGCCGTCGGACGACATTTTTTCCTTCGTTACCTCGGAAGCCTACGACCGGGAAGACGGCGGCAAGAACCAGAACCGTCATCCGCACCAGTTGCGCGGCAAGAATGGCCGCCGCGACCTGACCGCCGAGGACGATGCGCCCAAGCTGCACAAGGTGCTGGCCGACGCCGGCCTCGGTTCCCGCCGCGACATGGAAGAGCTGATCGTCGCCGGCCGCGTATCGGTCAATGGCGAACCGGCCCATATCGGCCAGCGCATCCTGCCGACCGACCAGGTCCGCATCAATGGCAAGCTGCTGCAGCGCAAGGTCTCCAAGCGTCCGCCGCGCGTGCTGGTCTATCACAAGCCGGCCGGTGAAATCGTCAGCCATTCCGATCCGGAAGGCCGCAATTCGGTCTTCGACCGCCTGCCCACGATGAAGGCGGGCAAGTGGCTGGCCGTGGGCCGACTTGACTTCAATACCGAAGGCCTGCTGCTGTTTACAACCTCCGGCGATCTGGCCAACCGCCTGATGCACCCGCGCTACAACATCGAGCGCGAATACGCGGTGCGTACGCTGGGCGAGCTGGAAGAGGGCATGCGCCAGAAGCTGCTGCACGGCGTTGAGCTCGACGATGGCCTGGCGCAGTTCTCGCGCATCGCCGATGGCGGTGGCGAAGGCGTCAACAAGTGGTATCGGGTGACCATCGGCGAAGGCCGCAACCGTGAAGTGCGCCGCATGTTCGAAGCGGTCGGCCTGACCGTGTCGCGCCTGATCCGTACCCGTTACGGCGCGATGACGCTGCCGCAGACCTTGAAGCGCGGCCGCTGGGAAGAGCTGGAAGAAAACGCCGTGCGCGGTATGCTGGCCGCCTGTGGCCTGGAAAAGCCGGGCGGCGGCGAACAGCGGGCGGGCGGCAATCCCAAGAACGCCGGCCCGCGCGGTAACCAGATGCAAGGCAACAAGGGCGGCCCGCAACAGCGCGGCCGTGGCAATGGCGGTAACGGCAATGGCAATAGCAATAGCGGCAATGGTGGTAATGGCAACAGCGGCGGCGGCAACAAGGGCGGGCAGCAGAAGAGCCGCCAGCCTGATCCGCTGCAAACCGCGCTGGGTTTCCCGGACATCGGTGGCCAGCGTCGCCATAATCGTCCGCAGCGTGGCGGCGCCGGTAACTTCGCGTCGCCAGGCTTGTCTGGCATGGCGCGTCGCCGTACGCGCTGATGATCCTGTTCCGGGCGTTTTTGATTGCCGCAAGGTAATCGAGGCGCCTGGCGGGTTTGCGAGGCACCTTTTTCGGGCGTTTTTGTCGCGCCCGGCGCATTTCATCCCAATCTTGAATTGCTGCGCATACCGTAATCGAGTATAATGCGCAAGTTAAACGCAACCGCCGCGAATCGCATATGTGCTAATTCATTGAAAGATCCGCCTTTGCCATGAGTTAGATGGATGTAGGGACGGTTCGCGTGATGTGATCTCAGTGTTGCGTGAGAGATAACAAAAGATGGGCGGATGCCCATTTTTTTTTTGCTGAACAGATTCGACATCGGCGCCGCAGGGCGGATTGCGCCGGCGTCTACTACGGAGAAATAGTCTTGCAATTGCTGGAGTTGATTGAATCCACCCTGTCGGGTATGGGCTACGAGCTGGTCGAGTTCGAGAAGGCGGCGCGCGGTCTCGTGCGCGTCTATATCGACTTCCCGTTCGACCCCGCGGCCGAAGAGGCGCGTTCGATCACCGTCGAGGATTGCGAGAAGGTGACGCATCAGCTGGTGCACGTCTTCACTGTGGAGAACGTGGCCTATGAGCGTCTGGAGGTTTCCTCGCCAGGGCTGGACCGGCCCCTGAACAAGCAGGCGGACTTTGTCCGCTTTGTCGATTGCGAAGCGATCGTCAAGTTGCGTGTGCCGATGCCGGGCACGGCCAACCGCAAGAGCTACCAGGGCATGCTGCGCGAGCCCGAGGGCGGGAACCTGATGCTGGAATTTGAAGCAAACGATGGGTCGGCAGCCGTATTGAGTTTTACGCTGGCTGATGTGGATAAGGCACACCTGGTGCCACAGGTCGATTTTAGGAGTCGCAAAGGATGAGTCGCGAAATTTTGTTGTTGGTCGATGCACTGGCACGCGAAAAGAACGTCGATAAGGAAGTGGTCTTCGGAGCGCTGGAACACGCGCTGGCCCAGGCCACCAAGAAGCGCTATGAAGGCGAAGTCGACATTCGCGTATCGATCGATCGCGAGAGCGGTGAGTTCGAGTCGTTCCGCCGCTGGCACGTGGTGCCCGACGAGGCCGGCCTGCAACTGCCCGACCAGGAAGTGCTGCTGTTCGAAGCCAAGGACCAGTTCCCGGATATCGAAGTCGATGAATACATCGAAGACCCGATCGAATCGGTCGAGTTCGGCCGCCGCTTCGCGCAGGATACCAAGCAGGTGGTCTTGCAGCGTATCCGCGACGCCGAGCGCGAGCAGATCCTGGCCGATTTCCTGGCCCGCGGCGATGCCCTGGTGACCGGCACCATCAAGCGCATGGAGCGCGGCGATGCCATCATCGAATCGGGCAAGATCGAAGCGCGCCTGCCGCGCGACCAGATGATCCCGAAGGAAAACCTGCGTATCGGCGACCGTGTGCGCGCCTTCATCCTGCGCATCGACCGCAGCGCCCGCGGCCCGCAGGTGATCCTGTCGCGCACCGCGCCTGAATTCATCATGAAGCTGTTCGAGCTGGAAGTGCCGGAAATCGAACAAGGCTCGCTGGAAATCAAGTCCGCCGCGCGCGATGCCGGCGTGCGCGCCAAGATCGCGGTGTTTACCGCCGACAAGCGCATCGACCCGATCGGCACCTGCGTGGGCATGCGCGGTTCGCGCGTGCAGGCCGTGACCGGCGAACTGGGCGGCGAGCGCGTGGACATCGTGCTGTGGTCGGAAGACCCGGCGCAATTCGTCATCGGCGCACTGGCCCCGGCCAACGTCACCTCGATCGTGGTGGATGAAGAGAAGCACGCCATGGACGTGGTGGTCGACGAGGAAAACCTGGCCATCGCCATCGGCCGCGGCGGCCAGAACGTGCGCCTGGCGGCGGAACTGACCGGCTGGCAGATCAACATCATGACCGCCGAGGAATCGGCCGACAAGTCGGCGCTGGAAACCGCGTCGATCCGCGCGTTGTTCATGGAAAAGCTGGACGTCGACCAGGAAGTGGCCGACATCCTGGTCGAGGAAGGCTTCTCGACCCTGGAAGAAATCGCCTACGTGCCGATCAACGAGATGCTCGAGATCGAATCGTTCGACGAAGAAACCGTCAACGAACTGCGCAACCGCTCCCGCGATGCCCTGGTAACCGAAGCGATCGCTTCCGAAGAAGGCCTGGAAGGCATGGACGAGGAACTGATCAATTTCGACGGTCTGGACCGTGTGCTGGCCGGCAAGCTGGGCCTGGCCGGCGTGAAGACGCTGGCGGCCTTCGCCGGCCTGGCGTATGACGAGTTCGGCGCGATCCTGGCCCTGCCGTCCGAGCGCGCGCGCCAACTGATTGAAAATGCATTTGAAGATGTGACCGACGATGAAATGAAGCTCATCGATGCCAAATACGATGAGCGCGCCAAGGCGTTGCAGGCCAAGGCATGGAGTGCGACCGAAGCCAATTGAGGCTTCGCATCACTTCACATCATCTGCCGAGCCACATAGAAAAGAGGACTGAATGGCGAGTACCAACGTTGCCCAATTTGCCACCGAGCTGAAAATGCCCGCTGATCTGCTGTTGACCCAGCTGCGTTCGGCCGGGGTCGAAAAGAGCTCCGAATCCGACGCCCTGTCGAAGGAAGACAAGGACCGCCTGCTTGAACACCTGCGCCGTTCGCGTGGCGCCTCGCCGGAAGGCGAGAAGAAAAAGATCACGCTGACCCGCAAGGAAACGACCGAGATCAAGCAGGCCGATGCGACCGGCAAATCGCGCACGATCCAGGTGGAAGTGCGCAAGAAGCGCACCTTCATCAAACGCGACGAACCGACGCCGGAAGAAACTTCGGCGCGCGCCGCGGCGGTTCCGCACGAGCAGGCTGAAACCCCGGCCGAGGTGCAGGCGCGGCAGGAAGAGGAAGCTCGCCGTCAGGTCGAATTGAAGGCCCAGGAAGAGCGCCTGGCGCAACTGGAGGCCGAACGCGCCGCCCAGGCCCAGGCTGCCGAATTGGAGCAGCAGCGCGCGCGCGAAGCCGCCGAGGCGGAAGCCGCCCGTGCGGCCGCTGAGGCTGCGGTTGAAGCCGAGAAAGCCAAGGCTGGCGCGCAGGCCGCGCAGGCCGCGCCGAATCCGGCCGAGGAAGAAAAGAAGCGCGCCGCGGCCGAAGAAGCCAAGAAGAAGGCGGCCGAAGCCGCCAAGGTAGCCGCCGAACGCGTTGCCGCCGCCGAGCGCGCGCGCAAGGCGGTGGAAGACGAAGTGGCGCAGATCAAGGCCATGATGAATGCGCCGCGCCGGGTCGTGAAGGCGCCGGAACCGGCGCCGGCTGCGGCCAAGACCTCGGAAGGCACCTTGCACAAGCCGGCCGACAAGAAACCGGGCGACAAGCCGGCGGACAAGAAGCCGGCAGTCGTGGCGGACAAGAAGTCGATCAAGTCGGCCAATGTCTCCTCGACCTGGCAGGACGACGCCAAGAAGCGCGGCACCGGCATGAAGGCCCGCGGCGCGACTGGCGCCGGCGGTGGCCGCGACGGCTGGCGCTCGGGCCCCAAGGGCCGTCGCCATTCGCATAATGACGACCAGCGCGAAAGCAATTTCCAGGTGCCCACCGAAGCCGTGGTGCACGACGTGTACGTGCCGGAAACCATCACCGTGGCCGAAGTGGCGCACAAGATGGCGGTCAAGGCATCCGAGGTCATCAAGCACCTGATGAAGCTGGGCCAGATGGTCACCATCAACCAGGTGCTGGACCAGGAAACCGCGATGATCGTGGTCGAGGAAATGGGCCACCGCGCGCATGCCGCCAAGCTGGACGACCCGGAAGCATTGCTGGTCGAAGGCGAAGAGCATACCGACGCGGAAGCGCTGCCGCGCGCGCCGGTGGTGACCGTGATGGGCCACGTCGACCACGGCAAGACCTCGCTGCTGGACTACATCCGCCGCACCAAGGTGGCGTCGGGCGAAGCCGGCGGCATTACCCAGCACATCGGCGCATACCACGTGGAAACCCCGCGCGGCATGATCACCTTCCTGGATACCCCGGGCCACGAAGCGTTTACCGCGATGCGTGCCCGCGGCGCCAAGGCGACCGACATCGTCATCCTGGTGGTGGCGGCCGACGACGGCGTGATGCCGCAGACCAAGGAAGCGATTGCCCACGCCAAGGCCGGCGGCGTGCCGCTGGTGGTGGCGATCAACAAGATCGACAAGCCGGGCGCCAACCCCGACCGCGTCAAGCAGGAACTGATTGCCGAAGAAGTGGTGCCGGAAGAATACGGCGGCGACGCCCCGTTCATCACGGTATCGGCCAAGACCGGCGAAGGCATTGACTCGCTGCTGGAAAACGTCCTGCTGCAAGCCGAAGTGCTGGAACTGACCGCGCCGACCGACGTGCCGGCCCGTGGCCTGGTGATCGAAGCCAAGCTGGACAAGGGCCGCGGCCCGGTGGCGACGATCCTGGTGCAGTCCGGCACCTTGAAGCGCGGCGATGTCGTGCTGGCCGGTTCCGCCTATGGCCGCGTGCGCGCCATGCTGGACGAGAACGGCAAGAACATCAGCGAAGCCGGCCCGTCGATTCCGGTCGAGATCCAGGGCCTGACGGAAGTGCCGTCGGCCGGTGAAGAAGTGCTGGTCATGACCGACGAGCGCAAGGCGCGCGAAATCGGCCTGTTCCGCCAGGGCAAGTTCCGCGACGTCAAGCTGGCCAAGCAGCAGGCCGCCAAGCTGGAAAACATGTTCGAACAGATGAGCGAAGGCGAGGTCAAGAACCTGCCGATGATCATCAAGACCGACGTGCAAGGTTCGCAGGAAGCGCTGGTGCAATCGCTGCAGAAACTGTCGAACGCCGAAGTGCGCGTCCAGGTGGTGCATGCGGCAGTCGGCGGCATCACCGAAAACGACGTCAACCTCGCGGTGGCATCGAAGGCGGTCATCATCGGCTTCAACACCCGTGCCGATGCATCCGCACGCAAGCTGGCCGAAGCCAACGGCGTCGACATCCGCTACTACAACATCATTTACGATGCGGTGGACGAGGTGAAGGCGGCGATGTCGGGCATGCTGGCGCCGGAAAAGCGCGAACAGGCGCTGGGCCTGGTGGAAATCCGCCAGGTGTTCGTGGTCAGCAAGGTCGGCTCGATCGCCGGCTGCTACGTGCTGGAAGGCCTGGTCAAGCGCGGTTCCCAAGTCCGCCTGCTGCGCAACAACGTGGTGGTGTGGACCGGCGAACTGGATTCGCTCAAGCGCTTCAAGGACGACGTCAAGGAAGTCAAGTCGGGCTTCGAGTGCGGTCTCTCGCTCAAGGGCTACAACGACATCGAAGTGGGCGACCAGCTCGAAATCTTCGAAGTGCAGGAAGTGGCGCGTACGCTGTAATTCCGGGGCCGCCGGCGGGACAATCCCGTCGGCGGCCGCGCCAGCAACGCGCTTCCACAAGCAACAGCAACATCCGTCGCAGCAATGCGGGAGAGTTTCCCGTGCAGCCACCGGCGGATTGTTTTTTTGAACAATGGCAAAACACAGCAAATCCATCCCCGGGCGCGGCTTGCGCGTCGCCGACCAGATCCAGCGCGATCTGGCGGAATTGATCGCCTTCGAATTGAAGGATCCGCGCGTAGGGATGATCACCATTACCGAAGTGCAGGTCACGCCTGACTATGCGCACGCCAAGATCTTCTTCACCACGCTGGTGGACAATCCCGAGGCGGTGAAGAACACGCTGGCCGGCCTGCACAAGGCGGCGGGGTTCCTGCGTACCCAATTGGGCCGCAGGCTGACTATCCATACCTTGCCGGAACTGCATTTCGTGCACGACAACTCGACCGCGCGCGGCATTGAAATGTCGCGCCTGATCGACCAAGCCAATGCCACGCGCGCCAAGGATGCGGACGACGAAGCCTGAGGCTTGGCGTCCCATGCCGCGCGCGGTCAAGTACCGCGGCATTCATTGACATATCAATTGGCCGGCCCGGCCGCGAACGCCCAGCATCGTGTGGCGCTCGACGTAGCTCACAGGCCGGCCGCCCATCACATGGCAGACAATATACCGGCGGACGCATCGTCCTCCATCCAGGCAACGCAAGAGCAGGAGGGCGAGCGCAGGAAACGCCCGGCTCAGGCGGCGCGCCCGCCACGACCGCCGCGTGTGCCGGTGCACGGCGTGCTGCTGCTGGACAAGCCGGCAGGCCTCTCCAGCAACGACGCGCTGATCCGCGCCAAGCGCATGCTCAATGCGCCCAAGGCCGGGCATACCGGCACCCTCGATCCGTTCGCCACCGGCTTGTTGCCGCTGTGCTTCGGCGAGGCCACCAAGTTCTCGCAAGATTTGCTGGAAGCCGACAAGACCTACGAGGCCGTGGTTCATCTGGGCATCAAGACCGATACCGGCGATACCGAAGGGCAAGTCATCGGCGAGCATGCCGTCGAGGTCGAGGCCGGACAGATTGAAGCGGCGCTGGCGCGGTATCGCGGCGACATCCTTCAGGTGCCGCCCATGCATTCGGCCCTGAAACGCGACGGCAAGCCCTTGTACGAATACGCGCGCGCCGGCATCACGCTGGAGCGCGAGGCGCGCGCGGTCACCATCCATCATCTGGAGATGCTGGCCTACCAGGCGCCGATGCTGACCATCCGCGTCACCTGCAGCAAGGGGACGTATATTCGCGTGCTGGGCGAGGACATCGGCGAAGCGCTGGGTTGCGGCGCGCACCTGAATGCATTGCGCCGCACCGGTGTCGGCCCGCTGACGCTGGAGGGCGCGGTGACGCTGGAGCAACTCGACGCGCTTGGCGAACTGCAGCAACGCAAGGACATGTTGTTGCCGGTGGACGGCTTGCTGCGCAGTTTCGCGGCCGTGCAACTGCCGGATGAGCTGGCGCGCCGCTTCCTGCATGGCCAGCGGCTGGCCTTGGGCAAGGAAGGCGTGGCGGCGCCGGAGCAAGCCGGCCGGGTGCGGGTCTACCGCGCTTCCGATGGTTGCCTGCTGGGCACCGGCTGGTTGCAGGAATACGCCATCCTGGCGCCGGAACGATTGGTGTCCACCGCCTGAGCAAGCGCTCCGGCGGTGGATGCAGATGGGCAGTAAAGCGGTTTTTGCCGCGCCCTTCGCACTTGTCGCGAAGAGGTGGCAAGCCGTTGAAAATACAGGTCTTTTTAAATTTCATGCGGCGCAGCATGCTATAATGCGCGCCTTCCAAGAATCGGCATCAACCTACATTCACCATGTCAAACAATATCCGCGCAATTCGCAACATCGCCATCATTGCCCACGTTGACCACGGCAAAACCACCCTGGTCGACCAACTGCTGCGCCAGTCCGGCACTTTCCGCGACAACCAGCAGGTCGACAACCGCGTGATGGATTCGAACGACATCGAAAAGGAACGCGGCATCACCATCCTGTCGAAGAACTGCGCGGTGGAGTACAAGGGCACCCACATCAACATCGTCGACACCCCGGGCCACGCCGACTTCGGCGGCGAGGTCGAGCGCGTGCTGTCGATGGTCGACAGCGTGCTGCTGCTGGTGGATGCCCAGGAAGGCCCGATGCCACAGACCCGTTTCGTCACCCGCAAGGCGCTGGCGCTGGGCCTGAAGCCCATCGTGGTCCTCAACAAGATCGACCGTCCGGGCGCGCGCGCCGAGTGGGCCATCAACGCCACCTTCGAACTGTTCGACAAGCTGGGCGCGACCGAAGAGCAACTGGACTTCCCGGTGATCTACGCATCGGGCCTGAACGGTTACGCCGGCCTCACCCCGGACGTGCGCGAAGGCTCGATGGAGCCGCTGTTCGACGCCATCCTGAAATACGTGCCGGCCCGCAAAGACGATCCGGACGCGCCGCTGCAACTGCAGATCACCTCGCTGGAATACTCGTCCTACGTCGGCAAGATCGGCGTCGGCCGTATCCTCGCCGGGCGCGTCAAGGGCGGCCAGGACGTAGTCTGGATGAACGGTCCGGAAGACAAGCCGACCAAGGCCCGCATCAACCAGGTGCTGACTTTCAAGGGCCTGGAGCGCGTGCTGGTCGATGAAGCGCTGGCCGGCGACATCGTGCTGATCAACGGTATCGAAGAAATCGGCATCGGCTCCACCATCTGTGCGCCGGACGCGCCCAACGGCCTGCCGATGCTGAAGGTCGACGAGCCGACCCTGACCATGAACTTCATGGTCAACACTTCGCCGCTGGCCGGCCGCGAAGGCAAGTTCGTCACCACCCGCCAGATCCGCGACCGCCTGGAAAAGGAACTGAAGTCCAACATGGCGCTGCGCGTGGTGCAAGCCGAGAATGATGACTCGACCTACGAAGTGTCGGGCCGCGGCGAACTGCACCTGACCATCCTGATCGAAAACATGCGCCGCGAAGGCTTTGAACTGGCCGTCTCGCGTCCGCGCGTGGTGTTCAAGATGGTCGACGGCGTGCGCCAGGAGCCGTATGAGAACCTGACCGTCGACGTTGAAGAAACCCACCAGGGCGGCGTCATGGAAGAACTGGGCCGCCGCCGTGGCGACCTGCAGAACATGGAACCGGACGGCAAGGGCCGTGTGCGCCTGGAATACCACATCCCGGCGCGTGGCCTGATCGGCTTCCAGGGCGAATTCATGACCCTGACCCGCGGCACCGGCCTGATGAGCCACGTGTTCGACGACTACGCGGTGGTCGATACCTCCAAGGGCGAACTGGCCGGCCGTCGCAACGGCGTGCTGATCTCGCAGGACGACGGCGCCGCCGTGGCCTATGCACTGTGGAAGCTGCAGGATCGCGGCCGCATGTTCGTCAGCCACAACGATCCGGTCTATGAAGGCATGATCATCGGTATCCACTCGCGCGACAACGACTTGGTGGTGAACCCGATCAAGGGCAAGCAGCTGACCAACGTGCGCGCCTCCGGTACCGACGAAGCGGTGCGCCTGGTGCCGCCGATCGAGCTGAACCTGGAATACGCCGTCGAATTCATCGAGGATGACGAGCTGGTGGAAGTGACACCGAAGAGCATTCGCCTGCGCAAGCGTCACCTGAAGGAACACGAGCGCAAGAAGGCGTCGCGCGAAGAATCGATTTGATGCGGGGAAACGGCGGCCGCGTGCGGTTGCCGTTGGAGCGGGGCGGGTCTGTGCTGATATCTTTTTTGTGAATACCTGATATCAGCATAATAAAGCAGACAGCTATGATGCGCTGCCATATAGTTACACCTGTCTCCTCCAATTTCCTCCTAAAGAATTGGATTCAAGCCCGCAACCTCGGTTGTGGGCTTTTTTTTTTGCCGTATTTGCCATGCTTGCCGGATGCCTGCCGAAACGCAGGGAGGCATAGCTGTCGGAGAGGCAGCTACCGGCGACAGGCTTGTCTTGTGATGGCCGGGAAGTCATTTCTGCTGGCGACATGGTTGTTTTTTTATTTCCATGGCACTATTTTTGTGCATTGCGAAATGACGGCTGTCGGTTTGTGGTGCAGAATCGTGTCCGCAGTATAAAAATCCTATCTCACAGAGGATAGAGGGGACACCAGCCCGCAACGCGCAAGCCTTGCGGGCTTTCTATTTGCCCACCGATTTTCTCCTGCTTGCGGCCCGCGATGCCATCGCGGACACTGGAGATGCGGCGGGCCGGAGCGCTCATCGGCAGCCGAAACGATTGACGGATTACGATTTCCCAGCACATGAAGAAACACTTGCCCCCACGCACTGTCAGCGTGGCCCCGATGATGGATTGGACCGACCGGCATTGCCGCGTCTTCCATCGCCAGATCACGCGCCACACCTGGTTGTATACCGAAATGGTGACCACCGGGGCGCTGCTGCATGGCGACGTGCCGCGCCACCTCGACTTCAACGAGGAAGAGCACCCGGTCGCCTTGCAACTGGGCGGCAGCGAGCCGGCCGACCTGGCGCACAGCGCGAAGCTGGGCGAGCAATGGGGCTATGACGAGATCAATTTGAATTGCGGTTGCCCGTCCGAGCGCGTGCAGAAGGGGGCGTTCGGCGCTTGCCTGATGGGCGAGCCGGCGCTGGTGGCCGATTGCGTCAAGGCCATGCGCGACGCGGTGTCGATCGATGTCACCGTGAAGCACCGCATCGGCATCGACGACGTGCAATCCTATGATTTCGTGCGCGATTTCGTCGGCGCCATCGCCGAGGCGGGTTGCAAGACATTCATCGTGCATGCGCGCAACGCCATCCTGAAGGGCCTGAGCCCCAAGGAAAACCGTGAAATCCCACCGCTCAGGTATGAATACGCATACCAGCTCAAGCGCGATTTCCCGGCGCTGGAGATCCTGATCAATGGCGGCATCAAGACCCTCCCCGAAATCGACGAGCATTTGAAGCATGTGGACGGCGTCATGCTGGGCCGCGAGGCTTACCATAACCCTTACCTGATGGCGGGTTTCGACGCGCGTTATTACCCGGCCCTGGACGGCGGCCGCCAGCCGAGCCGCGAACAGGTGATCGCTGCCATGCTGCCTTACATGCAACGCCAGCTCGAATTGCACGGCGACAACGGCCGCGGCCTGCGCTTGAACAGCATGACCCGCCACATGCTGGGCTTGCTGGCCGGCGTGCCGGGCGCGCGGGCGTTCCGCCAGACCCTGTCGGACTCGAAGAGGCTGGCGTCGGGCGATCCGGCGCTGCTGCAGGAAGCGCTGGCGCACACCCGGACTGTTGCACATCAATGAATCGCGCCGCAGGCGCGGCCGGCAGGGCGGGAGAGCCCGTAAATCCTTTAAAATAGCGGGTTCAATTGGGAAGAGGACTATGCTACTCGCAACAACAGAAGAAATCGTCGCGGAACTGCGTGCCGGACGCATGGTGATCCTGGTCGACGAGGAAGATCGCGAAAACGAAGGCGATCTGATCCTGGCGACCGATTTCGTCACGCCGGAAGCCATCAATTTCATGGTCACGCATGCGCGCGGCCTGGTGTGCCTGACGCTCACCGAAGAACATTGCGACCAGCTCGACCTGCCGATGATGGCCAGCCGCAACGGTACCCAGTTCGGCACCAACTTCACCGTCTCGATCGAAGCGGCCGAAGGCGTGACCACCGGTATTTCCGCCGCCGACCGTGCGCGCACCATCCAGGTGGCCGCGGCCAAGCACGCCAAGCCGTCGGATCTGGTGAACCCGGGCCATATCTTTCCGCTGCGCGCGCAAAAGGGCGGCGTGCTGATGCGCGCCGGCCACACCGAAGCCGGGTGCGACCTGACCGCCCTGGCCGGGCTGACGCCGGCCGCCGTGATCTGCGAGATCCTGAAGGACGACGGCACCATGGCGCGCCTGCCGGACCTGATGGAATTCGCCGAGAAGCACGCCCTGAAGATCGGCACGATTGCCGACCTGATTCACTACCGCAGTCGCAACGAGAGCATCATCGAGCGCGTGGCCGAACGCGACATGCAGACCGTGCACGGCAACTTCAAGGCCATCGCCTACCGCGACACGCCGTCCGGCGGCGCGCATCTGGCGCTGGTGCATGGCGCTATCCAGCCTGGCCAGGAAACCCTGGTGCGGGTGCACCAGCCGGTGTCCATCCTCGATTTGCTGGAGTCCGAAGTCACCACCCACTCGTGGAACCTGGCGGCCGCCATGAAGGCGGTACAGGCCGCGCCGGGCGGCGTGGTGGTGCTGCTCAACTGCGAAGAGTCGGCCCAGCAGATGTTCGACCAGTTCGGCGCGCTCAACCAGGTGGGCGGCGCCAATGCCGCCAAGCCGCTGCGCGCCGACCGCCTGGATCTGCGCACCTATGGCATCGGCGCCCAGATCCTGAAGGATTTGGGCGTGTGCAAGATGAAGCTCCTGGCCAGTCCGCGCAAGATGCCGTCCATGGCGGGCTTCAAGCTTGAAGTGACCGGTTACCAGGCGCGCGAAGGCGTATAAGTACGGAACGTACCAAGATCAGCAATCACGCAAGTCAACAACCTATAAGGAAAAGCCATGACCATTGGAACTTTTGAAGCGGATTTGAATGGCGAAAGCTTGCGCATCGGCATCGTGCAGGCGCGCTTCAATGAAGACGTCTGCCATGGCCTGCTGGCGGCCTGCCTGGCCGAATTGAAGCATTTGGGCGTATCCGACGAGGATATCCTGCACGTCACCGTGCCGGGCGCGCTGGAAATCCCGCTGGCCCTGCAGAAGATGGCGGAGACCGAGCAGTTCGATGCGCTGATCGCATTGGGCGCGGTGATTCGCGGCGAAACCTACCACTTCGAGCTGGTTTCCAACGAGTCCGGCGCCGGCATTAGCCGCATCGCGCTGGATTTCGGCGTGCCCATCGCCAACGCCGTGCTGACCACCGAGAACGACGAACAGGCGGAGGTGCGCATGGCCGAGAAGGGCGCCGACGCGGCCCGCGTTGCGGTCGAAATGGCGAACCTGTCGATCGTCCTGGAAGAGCTGGGCCAGGCGACCGACGAAGAGGAATAAGCCGTTGCCGCGCCGCTGTCTGGATGGCGGTGCGGCGGTTTTTCCTTTCAGCAGTTTCAGGTATTCATTCAAGTAAAGCATTCACGGCTTCGCGCCGCACTCATCATGTCGAACAAATCTCAACACGCCAATTCGAACAAGAACCGCACACCGCGCCACCGGGCGCGCGAGTTCGCGTTGCAGGGCTTGTACCAGTGGCTGCTCAACCATGAGGACAGCGGCGCAATCGAAGCCCACATCCGCGAAGCGCACGGTTTCGACAAAGCCGATGCCGAACACTTCGACACGCTGCTCAACGGCGCCATCCGCGATGCCCAGGCGTTGCGCGCCGGCCTGGCGCCGCTGATCGACCGCTCCATCAAGGAGCTGTCACCGGTGGAACATGCCGCCTTGCTGATCGGCGCCTACGAACTGCAACATCACATCGAGATTCCCTACAAAGTGGTGATCAACGAGGCCGTGGAATTGACCAAGTCTTTCGGCGGCATCGATGGCCACAAGTATGTCAACGGCGTGCTAGATCGCTTCGCGGCGCAAGTCCGGGCCACCGAAGTCGGCGCCGGCCGCCGCTAAGACATTGTTCTCGGCGCCTCGGGCGGCTGGCGTCAAGCCTGGCCGCCGCCCGGCCGCATCATCCCTGTTGCATGCGTTGCCGCCCAGGCGCGCCGCCAGCTTCCCGGATTTCCCATGAGCCTGAACCAACTCGCTTCCCGCCTCAATAACATCGCCCCCTTCCACGTCATGGAGCTGGCCAAGAAGGCCGCCGTGCTGGAGCAGCAGGGGCGCCACATCATCCACATGGGCATCGGCGAACCCGACTTCACCGCGCCGCCGGCGGTGGTGGAGGCCGCCACGCGCGCCATGGCCGACGGCAAGATGCAGTACACCTCGGCGACCGGCCTGCCGCAATTGCGCCAGGCGATTTCCGACCACTATCGCAGCGTCTA
This sequence comes from Herbaspirillum sp. GW821-FHT09A12, assembly GCF_059418325.1. NCBI lineage: Bacteria > Pseudomonadati > Pseudomonadota > Betaproteobacteria > Burkholderiales > Oxalobacteraceae > Herbaspirillum > Herbaspirillum sp. GW821-FHT09A12. The sequence continues at coordinate 417,297 of NZ_JBWKPR010000003.1, read as the reverse complement.
TGGGCTGGATGTCGCGCCGGAGCGCATCGTGGTCACGGCCGGCGCCTCGGCGGCCTTGTTGCTGGCCTGCGCCGCGCTGGTGGAGCCGGGCGCGCAAGTGCTGATGCCCGACCCCAGCTATCCTTGCAACCGTCATTTCGTCGCGGCTTTCGAAGGCCAGGCCAAGCTGATCGCCAGCGGCCCGGAACACCGCTTCCAGCTTTCCGCGCAGATGGTGCGCGAGCACTGGAACCAGGCCACCCGTGGCGTGCTGTTGGCCTCGCCATCCAATCCGACCGGCACTTCCATCCTGCCCGGGGAATTGCGCGCGATCGTGGCTGAAGTGCGCCAGCGTGGCGGCTTCACCATCGTCGATGAGATCTACCAGGGCCTGTCGTATGAGGGAGCGCCGTTCTCGGCGCTATCGCTGGGCGAGGACGTGGTGGTGATCAACAGCTTCTCCAAGTACTTCAACATGACCGGATGGCGCCTGGGCTGGCTGGTGTTGCCGCCGGCCCTGGTGCCGCAGATCGAGAAGCTGGCGCAGAACTTGTTCATCTGCGCCTCATCGATTGCCCAGCATGCCGGTGTGGCCTGCTTCTCCGCGGAGTCGATTGCCATCTATGAAGAGCGCAAGGCGGAGTTCAAGCGCCGCCGCGACTACATCGTGCCGGCGCTGGAAAGCCTGGGCTTCAAGGTGCCGGTGGTGCCGGACGGCGCGTTCTATGTCTACGCCGATTGCAGCGCGCTGTCCGACGATGCCGACCGGCTGACGCTCGACATGCTCAACGAAGCCGGCGTGGTACTGGTGCCGGGCCTGGATTTCGGCCCCTTTACCGCGCGCCGCTATATTCGCTTGTCGTATGCGACGTCGATGGAAAACCTGCAGGAGGCGGTGGCGCGCCTGAGAACCTTCTTCGCCAGCCGCAAGGCGGCCTGAGCATATCGAAGGCGTCGGTTGCCGACGCGTTGGAAGCCGGAAAGGAAAAAGGAGCCCGAAGGCTCCTTTTTTGCGTTTTGAATACCGGTAATATTCAAGCGCAACACGCTCATAAGGCAGCGAGTTGTTCTTCCGTCCTCGGCTTGGCGGCAGATGCCGAGGCTACGTTGTTTGCAGCTGCCGGCTTGGGCTCGGCACTGGCGGAGACCGCCGGGGCTGGCGGCGGCAGCTTCACGGTGGCGGTGGTGTAGATCGACACGTTCTTTCCCATCGCCACTTGTTTCAGGTTCTGGTATTCGGACAGCACCTTCACGCCGTAGCCGCCGTCATTGGCCATGTCAGCCGCGCCGACGTAGGTCTTCAGGCCGGCTTCGATGGAGCCGCCGCGGGTCACGTATTCCTTCAGGATCTGCGAGCCGACACGGATGTTGGCCACCGGATTCAGGGCTGCCTTGATGCCGCCCAGTTCCTGGAACTTGTCGTGGTGCACCTTGGACATCACCTGCATCAGGCCCTGCGCGCCCATCGGGCTTTCCGCGAAGGGATTGAAGCGCGACTCGATGGCGATCACCGACAGGATCAGCAGCGGGTCGAGCTTGATGTCGCGCGCCGTCAGGTAAGTGGCCGATACCAGCATGTCGGCCGCATCGCTGGCGACGCGGTAGCGTTTGGCCAGCCAGCTGGTCACCAGCTTCTGTTGGCGCGGCGTGCCCAGCAACTGGCTCTCTTCTGCCGACATCGCGGGTCCGCTTGCCGATGCTGCCGCGGCGGCGCCGGCGATCACCGGGATGGTGGGGATCGGCGCGGCCGGCGACATCAGCTCGGTCAGCGGCGGCGGCACTACTGCCTCGGCAGTCTGCACGTCGTCGGCCGAATCCGAGAAGGGCGACATGCTGATCAGCTTGTCGGCCAGGTCCGGATTGAAGAACATCAGCCCGAGTACGAACAGGGCGGCGATGCCGAGTACCGTGACTGCACGGTGGGCAACGCTGAAAAATTGACCAATGCGCGCGTTCAGGGATGCATTCCAGAGCGCGGCACGCTGAACCATCTGCGGGGCGCCTGCTAAAGGAACCTCGGTAGCTTGGTTAGACATTGAACCTCCTGCGTTATTGCGGCAAATACAGGGCTCGCCGGCCAAGAAGTGGAGACCGGATAGCTGGACTGGCGTTGCTGCAATCTATTACGTTACCGTCGCAAGGCGTTACGGCAAGTAGTCATCCGCGAGGCCTGCTGGCCGTGCCGTCGGATGACAATGTTTCGGGGGGTAAGGCTGACGCCTTGGATGACACTTCTTTGTGTTGCTGGGACCCCGGTCCCTGGATACCTTGCAAGCTTGTTATGATTATTTCAAGCCTGTTGAGCTACTTAGCTCACGCCCTTTCGTTTAGGCTGGGCGCATTGTAGAAGTCACTTTATATCGAGTCAATACTATAAAAACTGTTTTTTATAACTTTTGTGTCTCATTTTGAACGTGGCCTTTCTTCAAAAATCAATAGAATCAAGCGTTTGCCGGGGATACCTGAGCCGGCTGTCATGCAAAAAGAAATTTGTTAAAAAGTATGAAATACACGGATCTGCGCGATTTTATTTCTAAGTTGCAACAAAAAGGCGAATTAAAGCGCGTTTCCTTGCCTGTTTCCTCCCATTTGGAGATGACCGAGATCTGCGATCGCACTCTCCGGGCGGAAGGTCCAGCGCTCCTTTTTGAGCGTGTGGATGAGAAAAATATCCCAGTCTTAGCGAATCTTTTCGGTACCCCACGCCGGGTCGCCTTGGGCATGGGCGCTGAAGATATCGGGGAATTGCGTCGTATCGGCCACTTGCTGGCGCGCCTGAAAGAGCCGGAACCGCCCAAGGGTTTCAAGGATGTGCTGGGCCTGGGGACGCTGGTCAAGTCGCTATGGGACATGGCGCCCAAGGAGCGCAGTTCGGCGCCTTGCCAGGATGTGGTGTGGGAAGGCAAGGATGTCGACCTCGCGCGTCTGCCCATCCAGCATTGCTGGCCGGGCGACGTGGCGCCGCTGATTACCTGGGGCCTGGTGATCACCAAGGGGCCGCACAAGAAGCGCCAGAATCTGGGGATCTATCGCCAGCAGGTGCTGGGCCCGAACAAGGTGATCATGCGCTGGCTGGCGCATCGCGGCGGCGCGCTCGATTTCCGCGAGCATTGCATCGCCAACCCCGGCCAGCCTTATCCGGTGGCGGTTGCCCTGGGCGCCGACCCCGCCACTATATTAGGAGCGGTGACGCCGGTGCCGGACAGCCTGTCCGAATACCAGTTCGCAGGTCTGCTGCGCGGCAGCCGCACCGAGCTGGTCAAGGCCATGGGCAGCGAGTTGCGCGTGCCGGCCTCAGCCGAAATCGTGCTGGAAGGGCATATCTATCCGGATGCCAACCACCCCTCGGGCTACGAGCATGCGCTCGAAGGTCCCTATGGCGACCATACCGGTTACTACAACGAGCAGGACTGGTTCCCGGTCTTCACCATCGACCGCATCACCATGCGCAGCGATGCCATTTACCACTCGACCTATACCGGCAAGCCGCCCGATGAGCCGGCGGTGCTGGGCGTGGCCTTGAACGAGGTGTTCGTGCCGCTGCTGCAGAAGCAGTTCTCCGAAATTACCGATTTCTACTTGCCGCCCGAAGGCTGCAGCTACCGCATGGCGGTGGTGCAGATGAAGAAGTCGTACGCCGGCCATGCCAAGCGCGTGATGTTCGGCGTGTGGAGTTTCCTGCGCCAGTTCATGTACACCAAGTTCATCGTGGTGGTGGACGAGGATGTCGATATCCGCGACTGGAAGGAAGTGATCTGGGCCATCACCACGCGGGTCGATCCGGTGCGCGATACGGTGATGGTGGATAACACGCCGATCGACTATCTCGATTTCGCTTCGCCCATTAGCGGTTTGGGCAGCAAGATGGGCATCGATGCCACCAACAAATGGCCGGGCGAAACCAGCCGCGAGTGGGGCACGCCGATCGCCATGAGCGATGCGGTCAAGCGCCGCGTGGACGATATCTGGCAGCAGTTGGGAATCTGATCCGCCGGCATGGCCCTCGATTGAAGAAGCCGCGCAAATTGTTTATACAATTGCGCGGCTTTTCATTGTGGCGCTGGCCGGATGTTGAATTCGCTGGCCGGGGCAGCGCGAAATGGAGTACAATTCGCCCCGGCGGGCCCCTGCGCATTGTGGCATGGTCAACCTGGTCAGGTCGGGAACGAAGCAGCCACAGCCATTTCCCGCAAGTGCCGCAGACAAGGCTCGCCTCTTCTCTTTCTACTCTCCCGCCGTCTACACAATCTACATAGTCAATTAAGTGCCTGGAACGTCAGGCAACGTTGGTGTGCCGCTCATTCGGCTTGCCAGGTTCGGCTATGCATCACGCTTGTCGCGCAGCTTTTCGTCGAGGATGGTGGAGACGCCGATGAAGGCCGGATAGTCGGCGGTGATGACGAAGGTCGGGATCTTTCTTGTCAGCGCCGACATGCGCCCCTTGTTCTCGAAACGAGCGCGAAACGGCGAGCGCGCGAAATAATCGCCCAGATGCAGCACCACGCCGCCGCCGATGTAGATGCCGCCCAGCGCGCCCAGCGTGAGCGCCAGGTTGGCCGCCACGGTGCCGAGCATGCTGCAGAAAATATCGACGGTTTCCTTGCAGCGCGGATCGCCTTGCCGCAGGCCGCGTTCCACGATCTGTTCCGCCTTCAGATCTTGTGCCGGAAGGCTGTCGAGGTCGAGCAGCGCCCGGTGGATCAGTTCCAGCCCCGGCCCCGATACCAGCCGCTCGGCCGACAGATGCTCATAAGTACGCCAGCCATAGGCAAGAATTGCGGCCTCACGCGGATTGGCCGGCGAGAGGGACACATGCCCGCCTTCGCTGGCCAGCGGCAGCCAGCGCCCCCCGCCATACACCAAACCACCCACGCCCAAGCCGGTACCCGCGCCGACCAGGCCGATGGGGTTGCCTGCAGCAGCTTGACCGCCGCCTACCTGCCGCAAGTCGGATGCCTTCAACTGCGGCACGGCCATCGACAGCGCCGTGAAATCATTGACCAGCAGCAGCGTGTCGAAACGCAGCAACTGGCGCGCGGCCTCGATCGAGAACGCCCAGTCATGGTTGGTCATCTTGATCTGGTCGCCTTGCACCGGATTGGCGATGGCCACTACCGCATGCCGTACCGGTGGCTGGCCGGCTTGTTGCAAGTAGGCCTGTACGGCATCGGTGAATTCCTGGTAATCGGCAGCGGGCAGGGTCTTGATGGCTTCGATCCGGCCCGGTCCGGGTTCCAGGGCGAAGCGCGCATTGGTGCCGCCGATATCGGCTAGCAGGCGGGGGCCGTCGGCATGCTCGCCGTTGCCGGTATGGGTGGTGGCGCTGGGCTGTTGGCCAGTCTGCATTCCGGTGGTCCTTGTCGTTGCGGGACGGCGGTGGGCGCCGCCATCCATGTTGTATCAGATATGCGCAGGATAATGAATTTCCCTGCCTGTTATGAGGCCGCATGCCGGCACAGGTTCCGGTCGCATGCTTCGCCGATGGGCTGGCGTTGGTTACCGTTGGACGTGAAAAAGCCGGATTGCCTGTCGCAAGCAATCCGGCGCTTGGCTCGGCATGATGGGCGTTGGATGGGCGTTGGCGGGCGATTCGCCGGCTTATTCGCCGGCGAGGTGCTGCGCCAGCGCTTCCCGCATCTGCGCCACGACACTGCCCCAATCTCCTTGAGCGTCTTGGCGGAAGATGGTGAAATTCTGGTACCAGGGCGTATCCGTACGGTCGACCTGCCAGCGCCAGCAGCCGTTGAAACGGTCCAGCAACCAGACCGGCTTGCCCAATGCGCCGGCGAGATGGCAAACCGACGTGTCGACGCTGATCACCAGGTCGAGGTTGGCAACCAGTGCGGCGGTTTCGGAAAAATCGGTCAGCTGGGCGGAGAAGTCATGCACACGCTCGCGCAGCGGATGCGCTTGCAACTGCGCAACGGCAGCCTCGCCCACCTGGAGCGAGACGAACTCGACGCCGCCCTGGCTGCGCGCCAGCTCCACGATGGGCGCCAACTCCGCAAACGTAACCGAACGCATGGCATCGATGGCAACCGCGCTGGGATCGGTCGATTGCGAGCTGCCGGACCAGGCCAGCCCCACGCGCAAGGCGCGGTTGTGCGGCAGGCGCTGGTGCCAAGCGGCCCATTGGCCGGGATCGGTGCTCAGGTAAGGCGCGCGCGGGATGGCGTCTTCGGAAAAGGTTTTGCATGCCAGCGGCAAGCTCATCAGCGGGCAGTGGAAATCGAAAGCGCGATGCAACGCACCGCCGCGGGCAACCACCTCGCTCACGCCGGGCACATTGCGCATCAGCGGCAGCAGCGCCGGTTGCACTTCCAGGATGACCTTGGCGCCTTGGGCGGCGACCATGGGCACGTAGCGCGCAAACTGCAAGGTGTCGCCGAAGCCCTGTTCCGCGTGCAGCAGGATGGTTTTTCCTTGCAGGGATTCTTCGCCAAGCCACAGGGGCTGCTGGAAGCTGCGCCGTTGATCTTGCATCTGCCGGGTTTCCCAGCGGGCTTCGTACTGCTGCCAGCCGTTGCGGAAGTCGCCTTGGCGCAATTGCATCAAGGCCTCGTTCCAGCGTGCCGAGTTCGCGGCCGGATTGAGCATCTGGGCCCGGCGATAGCTTTCCTTGGCCTCGTCGAAGCGGCGCAGTTCTTCCAGCGTCGCTGCGCGGTTGAACCACAGGTCATGGGAGCTATCGTCAAGCGCCAGGGCGCGGTCATAGGCTTCCAGCGCCTCATGAGGGCGGTGCAGGCGAAACAGTACGTAACCCCTGTTGGTATGCGCCTGGGAAAAGTCGGGTGCGATGGCGAGCGCGCGGTCATAGGCCTCGAGCGCCTCGCTGAAACGATAGAAGTCCTTGTGGGCATTGCCCAGGTTGAACAGCGCTTCGATGAAATCCGGCCGCAGCGCCACCGCGCGCTTGTAGCTTTCCTGCGATTCGCGGAAGTTGAACTGGTCGTTCTGGCAGTTGCCGCGCTGGAACCAGGCATCGGCGTTGTCCGGCACGATCGCCACGGCCTTGTCGCAGTCGGCGAGGGCGTCGCGGCTGCGTCCAAGCCGTCGCAGCACCTGCGCGCGTTTGATCAAGGCATCGGCGAAATCGGGCTTGAGTTCAATGACGCGGTCGTAGCTCTGGACGGCATCCTGGTCGCGGCCGAGGTGTTCCAGCGCGCCGGCATGGTCGAAATAGGTATCCACGTGCCGCGGGTTGAGTTTGATCGCTTTTCCCAACTGCACTTCGGCGGCGTCCCAATCTTCCTGATGCAGCTTGAGCATGCCGTACAGGTAGTTGGCCTCGAAATGGCCGGGCGCTTTGGCCAGCGCTTTTTTGTAGAGCGCTTCGGCGGGCGCCATCTGGCCCTTCTGATGCAGCGCCAGCGCCTGTTGCAACAGGATGGTGGCGGCATTTGCTTGTTGACGCATAGGAATTATGGAGGTTGGGTCTACGGCAATGAAAAAGCGGCGTGGCCGGCATTGCCCGGCGCCGCGCGTTGTGTTGACGCAAGTGTCCCAAATTCGCCATCTTTTATCCAGAGGATTACAGCCGGAATTGCCGCCTATATCTTGGAACCTGTTCCCGAGCGAGATCGGGAACAGGTTCTTGGCCAGCGGCGTTGGCGGCAGGGCCGTGGGGGCAGTGCCAAGCAGCGTTGCGCCTTTTCTTTTACACTGGGCGCTGGCAAGGCGACGCCAGTGCGCCGCGCCGTAATAAGCTGAGAAATACAGAAATGGCCGCTCGACCGGCCACCATCCACTACGGAGTCTTCCCGATGAGTTTCGCCATCCCTGCGCCTGTCCAGCCCACTATTCCGGTGGTTGGCGGCGATCCTTTCCCGGTGCGCCGCATCTATTGCGTCGGCCGCAACTACGCCGCCCACGCCCGCGAGATGGGCCATGATCCGGACCGCGAACCGCCATTCTTCTTCATGAAGCCGGCCGACGCCATCGTGCCGACCGATTCGGTGGTGCCTTATCCGGCGGCCACCAGCGATTACCACCACGAGATCGAGATGGTGGTGGCATTGGGCCGGGGCGGGCGCGACGTGCCGGTGGAAAAGGCGCTGGAACTGGTGTTCGGCTACGCCGTCGGGCTCGACATGACCCGCCGCGATATCCAGGCCGCGGCCAAGAAGCTGGGCCGTCCCTGGGACATGGCCAAGGGCTTCGACCAGTCGGCGCCGTGCGCGCCACTGCTGCCGGTGTCCAAGGTCGGCCATCCCGACAAGGGCGCGGTCTGGCTCAAGGTCAATGGCGAAGTGCGCCAGCAGGGCGACCTGTCCGACCTGATCTGGAGCGTGGCTGAAACCATTTCCTACCTGTCCGGCCTGGTCGAGCTGTTCCCGGGCGACCTGATCTATACCGGCACGCCGGAAGGCGTGGGCGCGGTGGTCAAGGGCGACCGGCTGGAAGGCCATGTCGACGGTCTGCTCGATATCAACGTCACCATCGGTTGAGCCGGTCGGGTTTTCTTCCCCGCAGAATGAAACAGGTGCCGCAGCCTTGACGGGAGTGGCGCCTGGTCATTCGGATGGTAAGAAAATGTTGAAATGACAACGTTTCTCGCCGATTTGCCTCATCGGCGCAAAGGCGGACACCAAACTGTCATGAAGCCTGTTGCGATGCGGCGTATAATAGCGGTCTTCCGGGCAATATCGCCGACGCGCCTTCTGCGCGTTGGCACGCACAGATTCAGTGTGAACAGGTACTGGCCCGGTCAGCAGATGCATCATCCGAAGCGAGCCGCCGCGTTGATTTGGCCCGGCCTCGCGTAATACTCTCAACACTGAAAGCAATTGAACCCGTGCGCATGCACCCCATGCATCGGAGCCGTTGTACAGGCTGCCGCGGCGCTGTCGCACCGTTCGCAATAAACCATGTCCGACACCACGCCCGCGTCCGCAGCACCGACTGCACCCGCCGTCCGCTTTGAAGATTTCGGCCTTTCGCCGGATATCCTGAAGGCCTTGGCCGAACAAGGCTATGTCCATCCCACTCCGATCCAGGCACAGGCGATTCCCGTCGTGCTGCAGGGGCGCGATGTCATGGGCGCGGCGCAGACCGGCACCGGCAAGACCGCCGGGTTCTCGCTGCCCATCATCCAGCGCCTGTTGGCCCACGCCAGCACCAGCGCCTCGCCGGCGCGCCACCCGGTGCGCGCGCTGATCCTGACGCCCACCCGCGAGCTGGCCGACCAGGTGGCCGACAACGTCAAGGCCTATTCGCGCTTCACGCCGCTGCGCTCGACCGTGGTGTTCGGCGGCGTCGACATGGCGCCACAGACTGCCACGCTGCGCGCCGGCGTCGAGATCGTGATCGCCACCCCGGGCCGCCTGCTCGACCACGTGCAGCAAAAGACGGTGAACCTGTCGCAGACCCAGATCCTGGTGATGGACGAGGCCGACCGCATGCTCGACATGGGCTTCTTGCCCGACTTGCAGCGCATCATCAACCTGCTGCCCAAGCAGCGCCAGAACCTGATGTTCTCGGCGACCTTCTCGCCCGAAATCAAGAAGCTGGCCGCCAGCTTCCAGAACAACCCGGTCACCATCGAAGTCGCGCGCAGTAACGCCACCGCCGAGACCGTCACGCAAACCATCTACAAGGTGGATGAGAGCGCCAAGCTCGATGCCGTCACCCACATCATCCGCGAGCGCGGCTTGAAGCAGGTGATCGTGTTCTCCAATACCAAGATCGGCGCCTCGCGCCTGTCGCGCCAGCTGGAAAGCGATGGCATCAACGCCTCGGCCATCCACGGCGACAAGAGCCAGTCCGAGCGCATGGCTGCGCTGGAAGCCTTCAAGCAAGGCCAGATCGAAGTGCTGGTGGCGACCGACGTGGCCGCCCGCGGCCTCGATATCGCCGAACTGCCGTGCGTGATCAACTACGACCTGCCGTACAACGCCGAGGATTACGTCCACCGCATCGGCCGTACCGGCCGCGCCGGCGCATCGGGCGACGCCATCTCGCTGTTTTGCGATAAGGACGAGCGCCTGCTGGTCGATATCGAAAAGCTGATCAAGAAGAAATTCGAACGCGCGGAACTGGCCGGCTTTATCCCGCGTACGCGCGAGCGCCATGAGCGCGCGGAGCGCGGCGAACGCAGCGTTCGCGGTGAGCGCAGTGAACGCGCCGGCCGTCCCGAGCGGAGCGAGCGCAGCCGCGACGGCGGCGCTCCGGTGTCGCGCCGTGAAAAGGTGGACCCATGGTTCCTCAAGCCTTACGAGCCGACCGGTGTCGAAGAGGTATCCACCAAGCCGGAAATCCTGCCCAAGTCGAATCGCCCCAAGCCCAAGGTGGCGGCACTGCTGGGTGGCATGCCCAAGCGCTGAGCCGCTCCGGTTCAAGATCAAGGTTCACAAAGAGTCCGCAAAAAAGTCCGCATATATTGCGGACTTTTTTTGTGGCATCGCGACGGCGGCGATGATGCGCCCGGCCGCGTCATCCGGCGCCGAAGCGCGCATCCCAGGCCGCCAGCGCCAGGCGCCAGAAGCCCTCTCGGTCATGTGCCGTGGCCGTATCCAATCCAAGGAAGGCCGCGGCCCGTTGCAATTCCCACAGCGGCTGGCTGAGATCGATCGCCTGCGCGCCGTTCTGCTTGGAAAATTTTTCGCCCACGTCATTGGTCAGCAGCGGCACATGCAGGTAGCGCGGCGTCGGATAGCCCAGCAGGCCTTGCAGGTAGATCTGGCGTGCCGTCGAATCCAGCAGGTCGGCGCCGCGCACGATGTCGGTCACGCCCTGCTCGGCATCGTCCACCACCACCGCCAATTGATATGCCCAAAAGCCATCGGCGCGCTGCAGGATAAAGTCGCCCGCTTCCGTGGCCAGATGCTGTTGCTGCGGCCCCAGCCAGCGATCGTCGAAGCGCACCAGCTCGCCCGGCATGCCGGCGTCGGGGACGCGCAGGCGCAGGGTGCGCGCCGTCTTGCCGGGCGCCAGTCCGTGGCGGCAGGTGCCGGGATAGATGGCCGCGCCGTCGCTGGCGATGCCCACGCGCGAGTCGGCGATTTCCTTGCGGCTGCAGCCGCAAGGGTAGGCGTGTGTGCCCAACTGCTCGCGCGCGGCCTGGTAACGAGGCTTGCGCTGGCTTTGCACCAGCACCGGGCCGTCCGAATGCATGTCCAGCGCCGCCAGCGTCGCCAGGATGCCGTCGGCGGCGCCGGGCACGGTGCGGGTTTCATCGATGTCTTCAATACGCACCAGCCAGCGTCCGCTGTGGATGCGCGCATCCAGGAAGCTGGCCAGTGCGGCGACCAGCGAGCCCGCATGCAACGGGCCGGAGGGCGAGGGGGCGAAGCGGCCGACGTAAGTGTTGCCGCTCATGCGTTTCTTCCGGGCGCGACCGGGCCCAGCAGCGAGCGTTGCACCTCCGGCTGCGACAGATGCTGGATGAACCACTTGAGCGATTTGCCCTGTTCCGCCTTGGGCCAGGCGATCATGAAATTGTCGTTGGGTTTGGCCGCCAGCGTCTGCTTCTCGACCAGCGCACCGCTGGCCAGGTAAGGCGCGGCCCAGATGCGCGGCAGGTGGCCGCAGCCCAGGCCGGCCAATTGCGCTTCCAGCTTGTCGGCCACCGTGGCCACCGTCAGCGTCTCCTGGCCGGACAGCAGCCCCATGGTCAATGTCGGCAGCGACTGGCTGTTGTCGCCCACGGCCACGGCCCGGTGACTGCGCACCAGTTCGGCCGCCAGCGGCTCTGCGGCATGGGCCAGCGGATGGTGGGGCGCGACGGCAAAGACCCAATCCACCGTACCCAGTTCATGCATCTGGAAGCGTCCGCTGGTGCGTACGATTTCCGGCCCATCCAGCGTCACCCCGATGACCAGGTTGGCGCGGCCTTCGATCAGCTTCTCCCAGGCGCCGGTCAGCACCCCCGGCGTGAAGCGCAGCCGGGTGCCGGACTGTTCGCGGTCGAAGGCCTCGATGATCGGCCGCATCTTGCCGAACGGGATCAGGCTGTTGAGCACGATGTGCAATTCGGTTTCGCGCCCGGTGGCGGTGCGCTTGACGCGCTGCTCGAGATCGTTGGCGGCCAGCAGCAGGTGGCGGCCTTCCTGCAACAATTGCTGGCCGGCCGGGGTCAACTGGGCGCGGTGGCCGCGGCGGTCGAACAGCAGGACATCCAGGTCGTCTTCCAGCTTGCGCACGCTGTAGGTGAGCGCCGAGGGGACGCGGTCCAGGGCCAGCGCGGCGGCGGCGAAGCTGCCTTTGCGGTCGATCATGTCGAGGATCAGCAGGGATTCCAGGGTCAGGTTCAAGAGGGCGCCTCGGTGGGTTCTGTCTTGTTTAAATTATTTGAATGAGCCGTATGAATTTTAGGCCTTATGCCGGAAAAAGATAGTGTCTATAGTGGCTACATCGACAAACAATTTGTATGAATCAGCCTGAGACATACAGAACTCACTGAAAGGGGTGTTGTCATGATGCAACTGCGCAAAGCAAATGATCGTGGACACGCCAACCACGGTTGGCTGGATTCGTATCACAGCTTTTCCTTCGCCGACTATTACGACCCGCAACACATGGGCTTCGGCCCGCTGCGGGTGATCAACGAAGACCGCGTGGCCGCCGGCCAGGGTTTCGGCACTCACGGCCACCGCGACATGGAGATCATCTCCTACGTGCTGGAAGGCGAACTGGCCCACAAGGACAGCATGGGCAACGGCAGCGTGATCCGCCCCGGGGACGTGCAGCGCATGAGCGCCGGCACCGGCGTGCGCCACTCCGAGTACAACCACTCGCAGGTTGGCGGCGCGCACTTCCTGCAAATCTGGATCATGCCGGACCGTGACGGCGCCGAGCCCGGCTATCAGGAAGCGCATTTCTCGGCCGCCGACAAGGATGGCAAGCTGCGCCTGGTGGCTTCCAAGGATGGGCGCGACGGTTCGGTCAGCATGAACCAGGATGCGCTGCTGTACGCCGGCCTGTTCGACGGCGACCAGCATGCCAGCTATTCGCTGCCGCAAGGGCGCCTCGGTTATGTGCACGTGGCGCGCGGCAAGGTGAGCGTCAACGGCCAGGCGCTGGAAGCCGGGGATGCGCTCAAGCTGGCTGAAGTCGACAAGCTGGAGATCAACGGTGGCGACAAGGCCGAAGTGCTACTGTTCGACCTGCCGCGTTAAACCTTGTTGTTGCAGTACCCGCCGGAGCCGATCACCCGGCGGTTTTTTTAAGAACCTGTTCATGATCTCGCCGGGAGTCGGTCAAATGTCATTTCAGGATGGGCTGCAAGGCGCAAAACGCAGCCGGGCCGGTGGCCCGGCGAGGCTTTGCAACGCTGCAGACCGCCTGAAAGGGCATTTGAACGGCCCCGGATGAGATCGTGAACAGGTTCTAAGTAAGCAAACTCCCACTCGAGAAGGAAACATCATGACTAAAGTCGCCATCGTCTACCATTCCGGCTACGGCCATACCAAGAAGCAGGCCGAAGCAGTCCATGCCGGCGCCGCGGCGGTTGCCGGCGCCAGCGTCGAGCTGATCGCCATCAATGCCGAAGGCAACATCACCGACGCCGACTGGGCGACGCTGGATGCGGCCGATGCCATCGTCTTCGGTTCGCCGACCTACATGGGCAGCGTTTCGTGGCAATTCAAGAAATTTGCCGATGCCTCCTCCAAGCCCTGGTTCAGCCAGAAGTGGAAAGACAAGGTCGGCGCCGCTTTCACCAACTCGGCCACCATGAACGGCGACAAGCTGTCGACCCTGCACTACCTGTTCACGCTGGGCATGCAACACAGCATGATCTGGGTCGGCACCGGCCTGATGCCGGCCAACAGCAAAGCGGCGCAGCGCAACGACATCAACTTCGTCGGCTCCTTCTCGGGCCTGATGGCGCAAAGCCCATCCGATTCCTCGCCGGAAGAGGGCCCGCTGCCGGGTGACTTGGAAACCGCCAAGCTGTTCGGTGCACGTGTGGTTGAGACGGCCGCCAAGTTCAAGAAGTAATCGGGCCTCCGCCCAGCAAAAAGCCCATCTCGCGCGAGGTGGGCTTTTTCATTGGAGCCGAGGGCGGGCGATCAGGCTTGCACGGCGGCCGCGGTGCCGGCATCGGCCGCGGCGCGTTGCCTGGACGCGCAATGCGGGCAGGACTTGCCCGGCACGTAGTCCGGCGACAACTGTTCGCGCGGCGTGACCACGGCGCGGCAGGCGAAGCATTGCGCGGTCTGGCTTTCCTTCAGGTCGGGGCTCAGCGCGGTACGGTAGTCGAACACGAAGCAGTCGCCTTGGTAATGGGCGCCGCCGACTTCCTCGAAGTAGCGCAGGATGCCGCCTTCGAGCTGGTAGACGCTGTCATAGCCGATGTTCTGCATGTGGATCGCGGCCTTTTCGCAGCGAATGCCGCCGGTGCAGAAGGTGACCACGGTCTTGCCGTCGAAATCGGGCTTGTGCGCGGCGATGACTTGCGGGAATTCGGTGAACTTGGCGATGCGGTAGTCGACCGTGTTGTCAAAGGTGCCCACATCGACCTCGAAGGCATTGCGGGTATCCACCATCACCACGGGTTTGCCGTTGTCGTCGTGGCCTTGATCCAGCCAGCGCTTCAGGTCTTGCGGTTCCACCGAGGGGGCACGGCCTTCTTCCGGCTTGATCAGCGGGTGCTTCATCGTGATGATCTCGGCCTTGAGCTTGACCAGCATGCGGGTGAAGGGTTGCTTTTCGGAAAAACTCTCCTTGACCACGATGTCGGCGAAGCGCGCATCGGAACGCAGCCAGGCCAGGAAGGCGTCGATCTCGTGGCGCAGGCCGGCCAGGAACAGGTTGATGCCTTCCGGGGTCAGCAATATGGTGCCGCGCAGGTTGTGCTTCTGGCAAAACGCCAGGAATTGTGGACGTTTTTCGACCGTGTCGTCGAAGGTGATGAATTTGTAGGCGGCGATGTTGACGTAGGGGGTATCCGGGGACTGCATGGTTGTTTGCTCTAAGTCTTTGAATTGTCAGCATTATATACGCGCCAACCCGGTCTTCGCAGCTATTTGGCGCTTCGCTGATGCAGATCAAGCGTGCTTCGCGGTCGCAGAGCCGGCAAGCTTGCGCGAGGCCTTGTCAAGCAGGGTTTGCACACGCAAAAACCGGCTAATTCGGAGCGGGGGAGCTCCCAACCTCCGGTAAAATGTGGCCCCATGACTACACCGCAATTCGTTCACCTCCGACTGCATTCGGAGTACTCCATCGTCGACGGCCTGGTGCGCATCGATGACGTCGTCCAGGCTGCCGCCAAGGATGGCCAGGCGGCGATGGCCGTCACCGATCTGGCCAACCTGTTCGGCATGGTCAAGTTCTACAAGGCCGCGCGCGGCAAGGGCATCAAGCCGATCGCCGGCTGCGACATCTGGATCACCAACGACACCGACCGCGAAAAGCCTGCGCGCCTGCTGCTGCTGGTGAAAAACCACCACGGCTACCTGCAGTTGTGCGAATTGCTGTCGCGGGCCTGGCTGGAAAATATTTACAAGGGCCGTGCCGAAGTGCGCATGGAATGGCTGGACGCGTTGCGCCGCCAGGACGGCGGCAACGGCCTGATCGCCTTGTCCGGCGGCCAGGGCGGCGACGTCGGCCAGGCCATCGACAACGGCAATATTGCACTGGCGGAAGAATGCGCCAGACGCTGGGCAGAGATTTTTCCGGGCGCCTACTACCTCGAGATCCAGCGTGCGGGCCATCCCAACATGGATATCCAGGTGCGCCAGAGCGTCGCGCTGGGCGCCAGGCTGGGTTTGCCGACAGTGGCGACCCATCCGATCCAGTTCCAGTCCACCGAAGAATTCATCGCCCACGAGGCGCGCACCTGCATCGCCGAAGGCGAGATCCTGGCCAATGCGCGCCGCGTACGCCGCTTCAACGACCAGCAATATTTCAAGTCGCAGGCCGAGATGGTCGAGCTGTTCGCCGACCTGCCGGGCGCCATCGCCAACACCATCGAGATCGCCAAGCGCTGCAACCTGGTGCTGCAGTTGGGCAAGCCGCAACTGCCCGATTTCCCCACGCCGGACGGCATGACCATCGACGACTTCCTGGTGGCCCAGACCAAGGCCGGCCTGGTAGAACGCCTGAAGCACCTGTATCCGGACGAGGCCCAGCGCGAGAAGGAACGCCCGCGCTACGAGGCGCGCCTGGAGTTCGAGAACAACACCATCATCAAGATGAAGTTCCCGGGCTACTTCCTGATCGTGGCCGACTTCATCCAGTGGGCCAAGAACAACGGCGTGCCGGTCGGCCCCGGCCGGGGTTCCGGCGCCGGTTCGCTGGTGGCCTATTGCCTCTTGATCACCGACCTCGACCCGCTGCGCTACAACCTGCTGTTCGAACGCTTCCTGAACCCGGAACGGGTCTCGATGCCCGACTTCGACATCGACTTTTGCCAGGAAGGCCGCGACCGCGTCATCCAATATGTGAAGGACCGCTACGGCAAGGAGGCGGTCTCGCAGATCGCCACCTTCGGCACCATGGCCGCCAAGGGCGCGGTGCGCGATGTGGGCCGCGTGCTCGACCTCGGCTACAACTTCTGCGACGGCATCTCCAAGCTGATCCCGTTCAAGCCGGGCAAGCTGGTGACGCTAGCCGACGCCATCGAGGAAGAGCCGCTGCTCAAGGAGCGCCTGGAAAACGAAGAGGAAGTGAAGCAGTTGATGGGCCTGGCCCAGCAGGTCGAAGGCATCGCCCGCAACATCGGCATGCACGCCGGCGGCGTGCTGATCGCCCCCGGCAAGCTGACCGACTTCTGCCCGCTCTACACGCAGGGCGGCGACGCCGGCGTGGTCTCGCAGTACGACAAGGACGACGTGGAAGCCGTCGGCCTGGTGAAGTTCGACTTTTTGGGCTTGACCACGCTGACCATCCTCGACCGTGCCGAGCGCTACATCCGCATGCTCGACCCGGCCATGGCCGACTTCGACCTGGCCAAGCTGCCATTGAACGACCGCGCTTCCTACGAACTGCTGACCAAGGCCAAGACGGTCGCCGTGTTCCAGCTTGAAAGCCGCGGCATGCAAGGCATGCTGAAGGACGCGCGCCCCGACCGTTTCGAGGACATCATCGCGCTGGTGGCGTTGTACCGCCCGGGCCCGATGGACCTGATCCCCGATTTCTGCAAGCGCAAGCACGGCGAAGCCTTCGATTACCCGGACCCGCGTACCGAGGGCATCCTCTCCGAGACCTACGGCATCATGGTCTATCAGGAGCAGGTGATGCAGATGGCGCAGGTGATCGGCGGCTACTCGCTGGGCGGCGCCGACTTGCTGCGCCGCGCGATGGGCAAGAAGAAGGCCGAGGAAATGGCCAAGCACCGCGAGCTGTTCCGCGAGGGCGCCGCCAAGAACGGCCTGTCGACCGAGAAGGCCGACGAAATCTTCGACTTGATGGAAAAGTTCGCCGGCTACGGCTTCAACAAGTCGCACGCCGCCGCTTACGCGCTGCTGTCGTATTACACCGCCTACCTGAAGGCGCACCATCCGGCCGCGTTCATGGCAGCCAACTTGTCGCTGGCGATGGAAGACACCGACAAGGTCAAGATCCTGATCGAAGACGCGATCGACATCTGCAGGCTGTCCATCCTGCCGCCCGACATCAACCAGTCCGACTATCGCTTCATGCCGGTGGGCGAGCCGGGCAAGAAGGCCACGCAGGTGCGTTACGGCCTGGGCGCCGTCAAGGGCGCCGGCCAGAACGCCATCGAATCCATCCTCGAAGCGCGCAAGGAAGGCCCGTTCAAGGATCTGTTCGACTTCGCCAAGCGCGTCGACAAGAAACAGATCAACCGCCGCACCATCGACTCGCTGATCCGGGCCGGCGCCTTCGACTGCTTCAAGGTCGACCGCGCCATCCTGCAAGCCTCGGTCAACCTGGCCTGGGAAAGCGCCGAGCAAGCCGAGAAGTCGGCCAACCAGGTCAGCCTGTTCGGCGGCGACGACAGCGATCTCGAAGCGCCGCTGGAATACGTGCAAGTCACGCCGTGGAGCGACAAGCAGCGCCTGACCGAAGAGAAGGGCGCGCTGGGCTTCTACCTTTCGGGTCACCTGTTCTCGGCGTACGAAAAGGAAGTGCGCCGTTTCGTGCGCACCAAGATCTCCAGCCTTGAGCCTTCGCGCGAGCCGCGCAGCATGGCCGGCATCATCACCGGGGTGCGGGTGCAGATGACCCAGCGCGGCAAGCTGGTGATCTGCACGCTGGACGACGGCACCGGCGTGATCGAAGCCACCATCTATAACGAAGTGTTCGAACCGTTCAAGCACCTGATCAAGGAAGACGAACTGCTGGTGGTGCAAGGCCGTGTTTCCGAAGACCGCTTCAACGGCGGATTGCGGGTATCGGCCGAGAAGGTCATGGACCTGGGCGCGGCGCGCATCCAGTACGGCGTGCGCATGGTGGTGTCGATCAACAAGGCGGTCGATGCCAACCTGTTGCGCGACACCCTGTCGGCGCACCGCCAGGAGCAGGGATTGCCGTTCGTGATGCGCTACCTGCAGGCCGATGCCGGCTGCGAGGTGGTGCTGGGGGATGCCTGGCGGATCAATCCCAGCGATAGCTTGCAGAGTTCGTT
The DNA here is from genome assembly GCF_059418325.1 of Herbaspirillum sp. GW821-FHT09A12. Taxonomy (NCBI): domain Bacteria; kingdom Pseudomonadati; phylum Pseudomonadota; class Betaproteobacteria; order Burkholderiales; family Oxalobacteraceae; genus Herbaspirillum; species Herbaspirillum sp. GW821-FHT09A12. The sequence goes on along the minus strand of NZ_JBWKPR010000003.1, from coordinate 398,789 downwards.
GGTGGCTTCGTTTGGCAAGGAAGCCGTGATTGTTGAGTATTGAGAATTCGGAAGATGGCCAAAAGCTTGTGCTGCCGCAACGGTAGAATTGCAGGTTTGGGCTGATCGGGACAGCCTGCCGCAGCTTCGGCAGGCGATCATGCAATGTTGCGGGCGCCACTCCAGGCGCTCGCTTTTGGAATCAAAGAATGAAACTGAACATCTCGCCGTACTTCATCCGCCTGTTGCACATGCACAAGCCTTATCGCTGGCGCTTGACACTGGCTTTCATCGCCATGGCGGTGACAGCGGGCACCGAGCCGGTGGTCCCGTATATCTTCCAGGTGCTGCTCGACAAGGGCTTCGTCGGTAAGCCGGCGTTTTCGCTATGGCTGGTGCCGGTGGCGGTGATCGGTATTTTCGTCATCCGTGGCGCCTCTACCTTCGCCAGCAGCTACCTGATGACATGGGTGACCACGCGGATACTGAACGAAGTGCGCGGGCAGATGTTCGCGCGCATGCTGGATTTTCCGCTGGCCTTCTATGCCACCAACAGCGTTGGCAAGGTAATCAATTCCATTATGTTTGAAGTACAGGGCATCACTGACATGGTGACCCGCATCTTCACTTCTATCATCCGGTCGGCGCTGACGGTGCTGGGTCTTTTGGCGTGGCTGCTGTATCTGAACTGGGTGCTGACCACTGTCACGCTGGTCTTGCTGCCGCTGTTGGCGATCGTGGTGCGTTTTACCAGCCGCAACCTCAAGAAACTGAACCAGGATTCTCTGCGCGTGAATGCCGAGTTGACCCAGGTGATCGAAGAGTCGACGCGCGCCCAGCAAGTCATCAAGATATTCGGTGGACAGGATTTCGAGAAACAGCGTTTCCATGAGAACTCGGAAAACTTGCGCCGTTACACCATGCGCATGACCAAGACATTCTCTTCCACCGTGCCGATTACGCAATTCATGACCGCATCGGCGGTGGCGATCGTGATCGTCATGGCGCTGATCCAGTCGGGCAACGGCCAGATTACCGTGGGCGGTTTCGTTTCCTTCATCACCGCCATGCTGATGTTGCTGACTCCGCTGAAGCAATTGGCCGAAGTCAACGGTCCCCTGCAGCGCGGCATGGCCGCAGCTGAAGCAGTGTTCAATCTGATCGACATGCCAACCGAGCGCACCGGCGGCCGTACGCTGGAAAAGCGCGCCGGAGGCAAGATCGACCTGGTCGACCTGTGTTTCAGCTACCCCGAGCGCGACCAGTTGGCGCTGGATCATGTGAATTTGAGCGTGAATGCGGGTGAGACCGTGGCGTTCGTGGGCATGTCCGGCGGCGGAAAATCGACGCTGGTCAACATGATCCCCGGCTTCTATTCGGCCACATCCGGTCAGATCTTGTTGGATGGGGAACCGATCGAAGACATTTCGCTACGCAGTCTGCGCCAACAGATCGCGATGGTCAGCCAGAACGTGGTGCTGTTTAACGGCACCATCATCGATAACGTGGCTTACGGCGACCCCCATCCCGATTTGGCCAAGGTCGAGGCAGCATTGGAGGCCGCGCATCTGGGCGATCTGATGAAGGAATTGCACGATGGCGTCCATACCGTGATCGGCGACAACGGTTCGCGCTTGTCCGGCGGCCAGCGTCAGCGCCTGGCGATCGCCCGTGCGATCTACAAGAATGCACCCATACTGATCCTCGATGAAGCCACTTCCGCACTCGATACCGAATCCGAGCGCGCAGTGCAGGCGGCCTTGGACTGGCTGATGGAAGGCCGCACTACCTTCGTCATCGCGCACCGCCTGTCGACGGTAGAGCGTGCCGACCGCATTGTGGTGCTGTCGGCCGGCCAGGTGGTCGAAATTGGTTCGCATCAGGAGTTGCTGGAAAAGAACGGCGCCTATGCCAAGCTATATCACTTGCAATTCTCGGGTGAAGGAACCGAGCAGGATGAAGTTAAGTTACAGCAATTGAAGAAACTGCTCTGAAACACGGGCGAATATCCAAAGAAAAACGTATGACCAAACAAGTTGACGCAGGATCGCTTTCCATGTTGAGCCAGATCGTCCCGCCTGAGGTGTTGCAGAAGTCGAACAAGATCCTGTTTGTGGCGCACCTCGCCTTGGGTGACTTTACATATATGCAGGCTTGCTTCAAGGCTTTTGCTGAAGCCTATCCGCATATCAAGATTCATCTGTGGGTGGACGAAGTGCGGCGCACCTATGACTTCCGCCAATGGCGGCACCTGCAGAAATACGTCGTGTTCGACTGGTTGCAAACCTGCCCGATGTTCGAGAAGCTCTATACCAAGACCTACAGTCCTTTTGTGCTGCGCGACTCGATCCGGGAGGCCCAGGCCGAGGACTACCCTATCGTTGTTTCCTTTGGACTGGCGCGTCGCCCGATGTATGCCAAGATGGTACGCAAGATCAGTAAAAAGGGCTTTGTTGTGGCCATGACCAAGCGGGTGCGTTTCTATGACCTCCGCAAGCACATGATTTATGGTGCGCTCGATGGTGCTATCCCAGTGTATTCGCATGACAAGACACTGCATGTGAGCGATGTTTATGCAAACTGGTTCACCGGCCTGTTCGGGATCCAGGTTCCGCATGAAAAGCGCGTGCCGGTAATGGATGTGCCGCAGCAGTGGAAGGACGATGCCTTGCGCCAGCTGGAGGAGTGGGGTGTCGCCGCCAAGGATCGGCGCAAGCATCCTTTGGTATTCCTTAACGCTTTTTCCAAACCTCCCGAGCGATCCTGGCCGCTGGCCAAGGTGACTGAGCTGGTGCGTCGCATGCAGGCTGATCCCAAGTGGGCCGAGGCGGATTTCGTCATCAATACCATTCCTGAACAATGGAATAGCACTCAGAGAGAAGTGCTGGCCGCCGGTGTCCCGCGCGTTCGCTTGTTCAGTGCGCATGACCACTTTTTCCAGTTACCCGCCATGCTGGAACAGAGTGACCTGATTGTTACCGTGGAGACTTCCATCATGCATTTGGCCAACGCGGTACGCGTGCCGGTGGTCGCGCTGATGCGCCAGATCAATCCTGAGTGGGCGCCGATCGATGCCGCCAACACCAATATCGTGTACACCCCCGAGCCTGACGACTGGATTAACAAGATCAGCGTTGATACAGTGATGGAGTTCTTGCACATGCCGATGGGCAGTGCGCCGCGCTTCACACCTATACAGTTGCAACGGATGACCAACTGAAATGCCGCTCATTCCTGCACAGCGCCTGGCTGCAGCTGACAAGATTCTGTTCATCGCTCACCTGGCGATCGGCGATTTCACGTACTTGCAGAACTTCTTCATGGCTTTCGCCGAGGCCAATCCACATCTCAAGGTGCACATCTGGATCGACGAGGTACGGCGTACGGGCGACCAGGCCAAATGGGGCTACCTGAAGAACTACGCCCTGTACGATTGGGCGGAGAACTGTCCTTTCTTTGCCAAGGTCTATCGGCGCACCTACAGTCCGCAACTGCTGGCTGCATCGATCGCGGAGGCACGCGCGGAACATTACCCGCTGGTGGTATCGCTGGCCACGTTGCGCCCGGCCCAGTATGCCGGACTGGCACGCGCCGCTGGCGGACCCGATGCCTGGGTGGTCGGCATGAGGCGCAAGCCGCGCTGGTATGCCCCCTCTGATTTTCTGGCCTACCGCAAGCTGGATGCATCGTTCGCTCCGTTCGCGGGATTTGCGGGATACCACATTACCGATGTCTACGCCGACTGGTTCCGCCAGTTGTCGGGACTTGTGGTCGAAGGGGCGGCTCGCTATCCCTTCGTTGATATCCCGCAGCAATGGCATGACGCTGCGGCAGAACAATTGGCGCAATGGGGCGTGACGCACGATGTTCCGGGCTTGGCGACAGGCAAGCCGCGCCTGGTCTTCATCAATCCATTCGCTAAAACCAAGAAACGTTGCTGGCCGGTAGCCAAGGTTGTGGACTTGATCGGTGCCTTACAGCAGAAGGATGAATGGCGCGCCACCACGTTCGTGATCAATGCCACGCCGCAGGAGATCGAGCAGGCCAAGGCGCAGGTCGCGGATCGTTTGCCTCCCAATACCCATTGGTTCAGTGCGCAGCAGAACTTCTTTCAATTGCCCGCGCTCCTGCAGCGCAGTGGCTTGATCATTTCGGTCGAGACCGCAGTCATGCATCTGGCCAACGCAGTGCATGTTCCGGTAGTGGCGCTCATGCGTAGGAAGAATCCCGAGTGGGCGCCGATCGATCGTGAGCGTAGCACCGTCATCATGGCCGCCAAACGCAGCGACTGGGTTGATGCCATCGGCGTGCAGGAAGTGCTGGAGGTGTTGCGATGAGCGCCATGGCGCAGATAGCTGCGCAATCCGGAAATGCAGATGCCTTCCACGTGGTGTTTTGCGTGGATGATCGTTATTTTCGCTGCATGGGAGCGACCATCGCTTCCATCATTGCCAATAATACGGAGCGGAATTTTGTCTTCCATGTGTTGGCGACCAAGGTGTCGGAGGACAACCGCCGCCGCTTCGAGAGTCTGGCGCAGCGACCCGGCACCGCGGTGCATCTGCATTTGCTCGACGCTGAGTTGTTCTCGCGCTTCGACCAGTACACCAAGTCGTCCTACTATTCTTCTGCCATCTTCGCGCGGCTGGTGATTCCGGATATTCTTAAGTCTTATACCGACCGTGTGCTCTATCTGGATGCCGACATCCTTTGCGTGGGTAGCATCGACGAGCTGGCAAGACTTGATCTGGCGGATGATATTGCCATCGTGGTGCCTGATGCCGAGGCGACCACGCGGCGCCGTGTGGAGGCGCTCAAGCTGAAGCATCCGCGCTACTTCAATTCGGGCATGCTGTACATCAACATCCCGAAGTGGATCGAAGCTGGAATTACCCAGCAAACCATCGATGCCATTTTGAAAGACGGCGAGGATTTCCGCTTCCCCGACCAAGATGCCCTTAATGTAGTGCTGGACGGGCGTGCGCGCTTTGTCGGCGTGCGCTGGAATTACCTCTATGGATTGGTTGGCGACCTGGAGAACAACCGCCCCGCGCTGGCCATTCCCGCAGGAGCGGCAACCTTCATCCACTTTGCAGGATCGGTCAAGCCATGGGGCGTCTGGAGCGGGCATGATTCCGTGCGCCTGTTCCAGAAGTACCATACGCTTTCGGCGTGGTCGGATCAGTCGCTCGATCTCGAACCGACCAACTACAAGGAACTGCGCATGCATTCGCGCTTTCAATGGGCGCGCGGCAACCGGCTGGACAGCCTGCGCTGGTACTGGCGCTACCTTCTGGTGCGCCGCGCGCGCAAATGAAGGCACAGCCTTTTACTCAAGGCCTTAATGTTGGCTGGTAATCTGAAATTACTGCGATAAGAAAGAAAACACATGGCCGACCAATTGGTTCCTGCCGGGCTGCTTGAAAAAGCGGACAAGATCCTCTTCGTCGCCCACCTGGCGTTGGGTGATTTCACCTATATGCAGAATTGCTTCCGCGCTTTCGCCGAAACCTATCCGCATATTCGCATGCACTTGTGGGTGGATGAAGTGCGTCGTACCGCCGACGCTTCCCAATGGGATCACTTGAGCAAGTATTCGCTCTATGACTGGGTCAAGTCGTGCGGATTGTTCGACAAGATCTACGACAGGACTTACAGTCCGGCGCTTTACAAGCAATCGATCTTGCAGGCGCAGCAGGAGCAATATCCGATCGTGGTGTCGTTCGCCGTCCTGCGACGGCACCTGTACGCCGAGCTGGTGCGCAAGCTTAGTCCCAATGGCTTCGTCGTCGGACAGAAAAAACGCGTGCGGTTGCTGGATATCCGTAAGCATCTTGCCTATCGCAAGCTGAACGCGCATATTCCTGCTTACAGCGCCTCTGATCTTAATGGACGTCATATCAGTGCCATCTATGCCGGTTGGTTTGAGCAACTGTTCGGTATCGATATTCCTCAGGATCGCCGCTTTCCTTATATTGATATTCCACAAGAGTGGCAGCAACGGGCTTGCGAGGATTTACGTCGGGCCGGAGTGCCGGATGGGAGCAGACTGGTTTTCCTGAATGCGTTTTCCAAATCGGAAGAGCGTAGCTGGCCATTGGAACGCATGATCGAACTGGCAGGTCATCTCCGAGAGCGGCCTGAATGGCAGGATGCGCATTTCATTATTAATTGCGTACCGGAAAAACTGGCGCAAGCACGGCATCTGTTTGCCAATGGAGCGCAAGGCCTGCATCTGTTTAGTGCCGACGAGAATTTCTTTCAATTGCCCGCCACGCTGGCACAGTGCTCGCTGATAGTGTCGGTCGAAACGGCGATTATGCATTTGGCCAATGCCGTGCATGTACCGGTCATTGCGCTGATGCGCCAGACGAGTCCGGAATGGGTGCCGATCGATGCTACTTCCAGCAAGGTGCTTCTGGTCAAGACGCGTAAAGGATGGGTTACTGAGATATCCGTCGAAGATGTACTTGTTGAAGTTTGAAAGAACAATAGGGGGAAGAAATCTTTGAAACCACCGCTTTGCAAATCCGCCAATTACTATATTTACCCCCCGTGTAAAAAAAGGGGGAAATTACTATGAGAAAGATAAAGATTCGAAGCAGATCGGTAATCAGGATCATTGATGGTGATTTATTGTGTACATGCGTAGGTTCTTACTGCCTGCACGAAGAGGTAAATGCATGACACGTCATTCATCGATACAGTCATTCGTCACGCTGCTTTTTTTCGTGGTGGCAGCAATTTTCATTACGCTCGGAGTGTCTGTAGATCGCTTGGCAGGAGCCTGCTTTTATTTATTAGTGCTGTTGGGTCTGGTTGCCGTTTTCATTCGGGGACGTGAGGGTGTTGTCGCGTATTTGGGATCGTGGCGCCGTTTCTTGCCCATCTATCTCGCCATGTCTGGGTTTACATTGTGCATACTGTTGAACCAGGCAGTCGTTGGCAATGGGACATTGAAAGACGTGAATATCGGATTCAGATTCATGGCGTTCATTGTCCTGTTTTGGGCTTTCCTGCAGCTCGAGGCCTGGCATTTTCGTTTGTTTGGCTTTTTGTTCGGTGTTGGTGCATTGGTCGCAACCGTCAGGACGTACTTGATGACTAATGGAGGAACCACCCGTGATTATTTCAATTTTATGCCCACCATTGCGTACACTGAGCTGGCGGTGATATTGGGGGCGCTGGCTGTGTTGTCCATCAAATGGGATAGTGGGATATTGTCTGGGACATCCCGTCTGCTATCGATAATCTTTAAATTGATTGCCGGAATGGGGGGGCTGTATTCGATCTACTTGTATCAATCGCGAGGCGCATGGCTGGCTATTCCCATTTTTGTTGTGGCAGGTTGCCTGGCCTTCATGCCGCGAGGCCGTTTTCTTCGAAAGATCGGAGTGGCGTTGGCGATCTTGCTGGTGATCGGAGGAATCTATGGATCAACTAGTACTGTGCGCGAACGGCTTGTGCAAGCGGAAGTCGATATCAACGGCATCAGGCAAAGCAACAACCTGGATTCGTCTCTGGGCACTCGCTATCAGCTTTGGAAGGCATCACTCACGATCTTTACGGAACATCCTCTGGTAGGTGTGGGTGTGAATGGTTATTCGAAAGCTTTGGAAGAAATGGCTGGCCGAGGTCTAATCACTGAAGATAGTGCCAAATTCCCGCACTCACATAACGAATTCCTGTTTACTGCGGTGTTGTTCGGTTCTGTTGGCATCGTGTGTTTACTGGCGCTCTATTTTGTGCCGTTTGGGTACTTTCTGAGTCAACTGGCTTCAGTGAGTCCGCAGGCGAGAGTTGCAGCACTGATGGGTATTACTTTGTGCTTGTCTTTCGTTGCAGATGGTTTGGTCGACGTCATGTTTATTTGGCGCGAATGCGGGATTTTCTACACGATCATGATGGCATTGTTGCTGGCTGCTTTACAGCGGTTTACCCTAGTCAAGGGGAAATAAGCTTTGGATAAGAGTAGATCGATTGCTTCCTGTTGCGAACGGTAGGCTTTCCGATCTGCTCTCAGCTGTGTTTCACATCAGGATAATATCGTACTGCTCCTGCTGATAATCACTCTGCACCTGCAACGAAATCGGCTTGCCGATGAAATCCCCCAGCATCGCCAGGTGCTGCGACTCTTCCTCCAGGAACATGTCCACCACCACTTGCGAGGCCAGGATGCGGAATTCGCGCGGGTTGAATTGCTTGGCTTCGCGCATCACCTCGCGCAGGATCTCGTAGCACACCGTGCGCGAGGTCTTGACCTGGCCGCGGCCCTTGCAGGCGGGGCAGGTCTCGCACAGGATATGGGCCAGCGATTCGCGGGTGCGTTTGCGGGTCATTTCCACCAGGCCCAGCGTCGAGAAGCCAGATACCGAGATCTTGGTGCGGTCGCGCTGCAAGGCCTTGCCCAGTTCGGCCAGCACCGCGGCGCGATGCTCGATGCTTTCCATGTCGATGAAATCGAGGATGATGATGCCGCCCAGATTGCGCAGGCGCAGCTGGCGCGCGATGGCGTGCGCCGCTTCCAGGTTGGTCTTGAAAATGGTGTCGTCGAAATTGCGGCCGTTGACGAAGCTGCCGGTGTTGACGTCGATGGTGGTCATCGCCTCGGTCTGGTCGACGATCAGGTAACCGCCCGACTTGAGATCCACACGTCTTCCCAGCGCGCGTTCGATCTCTTCTTCCACGCCGTACAGGTCGAACAACGGACGTTCGCCGCGATAGTGCGCAAGCTTGGTCAGTACCGATGGCGTATAGAGCGTGCCGAACTCCTGCAGCATGTGGAAGTTCTCGCGCGAGTCGACCTGGATGGTCGCGGTGTCGTCGTTGACGAAGTCGCGCAGCACGCGCTGGGCCAGGGAGAGATCCTGGTGCAGCAGCGTGGGCGCCGGATTGGTTTTGCTTTGGCTGACGATGGTGGCCCAGGTCTTGCGCAGGTACTCGACGTCCATTTGCAGGTCGGAGTCCGAGGCGTCCTCGGCCATGGTGCGGATGATGAAGCCGCCTTTTTCTTCCGGCGGCAGCAGCGCCTGGACTTTGCTGCGCAACAGTTCGCGTTCCGCTTCGTTCTCGATGCGCTGGGAGATGCCGATGTGCTTGTCCTGCGGCAGGTAGACCAGCATGCGGCCGGCGATCGATATCTGAGTGGACAGGCGCGCGCCCTTGGTGCCGATCGGATCCTTGATGACTTGCACGGTCACGGTCTGGCCGTCGTGCAGCAGTTTCTCGATGGCGATGGCCGGGGCGTTCTGGCCGTCGTGCGGCCGCGCTTCCCAGATGTCGGCCACGTGCAGGAAGGCCGCGCGTTCCAGGCCGATGTCGATGAAGGCCGACTGCATGCCGGGCAGCACGCGCACCACTTTGCCCAGGTAAATATTGCCCGCCAGGCCGCGCGAGAGCGTGCGCTCGATGTGCAGCTCCTGTACCGCGCCCTGCAGGATCAGCGCCACGCGCGTCTCCTGCGGGGTGATGTTGATCAGAATATCTTCGCTCATAGGATTCGAACGCCCGCTTTTTGTAATAGTTGAGCCGTCTCGAACAGCGGCAAGCCCATGATACCGGAATGGCTGCCGACGATATTGGAGATGAACATCGAAGCCAGTCCCTGGATGCCGTAGGCGCCGGCCTTGTCGTAGGGTTCGAGCGTGTTGCAGTAGGCTTCGATGGCCTCGGCGCCGAGTTCGGCGAAGCTGACATCGGATTGCCGGGTGACTTGCCAGACCTCGGTTTCCACGCCGATGGTCAGTCCCACGGCGATGCTGGTCAGCACCTGGTGGGTGCGGCCGGACAGGCGGGTGATCATCCGTACCGCTTCGTCATGGTCGGCCGGCTTGCCCAGGATCAGTTGGTCGATCACCACCGTGGTGTCGGCCGCGAGGATGGGGCGGTGCGGCAGTTGGCGCAGGATCATGGTGTGCTGCGCGCTGTTGAGTTTGTCGCGCGTGACGCGGGCGACATAGTCCAGCGGGCTCTCGTTGGGCAGCACGCTTTCATCGACTTCCTTCTCCGACAGCAGCAATTCGAAATCGATGCCGATCTGGCGCAGCAGCTCGCGGCGGCGCGGGCTCTTGGAGGCCAGGTAGATTTTTTGGTCCGCTGGTTTCATTCAGCCATACATGTCAGAAGTCGCTACCCGCAGCATGTGTCGCGGATGGCAATGGTTGTAGACATCAGGCGCGGTGATACGGGTGATTCTGGGTGATCGACCACGCCCGGTACAGTTGTTCGGCCAGCATCACACGCACCATGCCATGCGGCAGGGTCATGCTGGAAATGCGTATCAGCGTGTCGGCGCCAGCCTTGAAGCCGGGATCGAGCCCGTCGGCGCCGCCGATGACGAAGGCGACGTCGCGCCCATCCTGCTGCCATTGCACCAGCTGTTGCGATAGCTGGACGGAGGTCCAGTCGCGGCCGCGCTCGTCGAGGGCGATCACGCGCGCGCCCTTGGGCAGCGCCGCCTCGATCTTCTCGCGCTCCTGCGCCATCACGGTTTCGGCCGTGCGGCTGCCGGAACGTTCGATGGGTTTGATTTCTTTCAACAGGACCCGGCATTCAGGCGGCATGCGCTTGGCATATTCCTGAAAGCCGGTTTCGATCCAGGCCGGCATCTTGTGGCCGACCGCCGCGATGATCAACTGCATCGCGTCAGGCGTCAGGCTTTTTTGGCGGTGCGTTTGGCGGCCGGTTTCTTGGCAGTCTCGCCCTTGGCGGCAGCCACGCGCACGGTCTTGCCGACCGGGGTCTTGGACGCGGCGGTCTTGCTGCCCGCCTTGGCCGTGGTGCTGCGCGTCGTGGTAGCGCGGGTGGTGGTCTTGGGCGCGGTCGCCTTGGTGCCGGTGGTCGTGCGTGTGGTGCGCGTGGTCGCGGCAGTGCCTGTGGTACGCCTGGACGCCGTGGCGGCAGTACCGGCGGCGGCGGTGGTGCGCGGCTTGCGGGCCGGCTTTTTCGGCGCGTCGTCGTCGTCCAGCGCCTGGCTGGCTTCGACGGCTTCGGCCTGGGCCCTGGTGCGGCGGATCTTGGGCGCCGGGGCATCGCCAGCCTGATCGGCGACGCGCTTGGCAGCGGCCGAGGTGCCGGTGCGCTTGGCGGCGCCCAGCTTGACTTCCTTGTCGCCCCAGATCTCTTCCAGGCGGTAATAGGTGCGGATCGCAGGCTGCATGATGTGGACGATCATGTCGCCCAGGTCGACCAGCACCCATTCTCCGGTGTCTTCGCCTTCAATGCTGATGACATGGCCGCCCTTGGCCTTGACCTTGTCGCGCACCGACGAGGCAAGCGCCTTGGTCTGGCGGTTCGAGGTGCCGGAGGCGATCGCCACGCGGTCGAACAGGCTGGTCAGGTGGGTGGTGTCGAAGATGCGGATTTCTTGCGCTTTGACGTCTTCCAGCGCGTCCACGACCAGGGTTTGCAGTTTTTTGATGTCCATTATTGAGTTCGGTACAGATGTTGTTGTTCGATATAGTCTAGCACCCTGCCCGGAATCAGCGAATCGGGTCGGATGCCGCGTTGCAGCTGGGCACGGATTTCAGTCGACGAGATATCGACCGCCAGCCCGAGGGCCAGGTAGCCGTATCCGTGCGTGGTGCTGCGGATCTCTTGCGGCGCAGCGTTGCGCCGCTTGAATTCTTCTCTCACGGCCGGCGGCACGTGAGCGTTGGCCAGCTCGAAGCCGGGGCGGGAGGCCGCGCACAGGTGCGCGTACTCAAACAGTTCCTGCCAGTGCTGCCAGGTATCCAGGTGCTGCAACTGGTCGGCGCCCATCAGGAACACGATGGACACCTCCGGCCCCAGCTCGGCACGCAGTGCGCGCAGGGTATCGATGGTATAGGTCGCGCTGGTGCGGCGGATTTCCTGTTCATCGATGACCACCGGTACCTGCTGGCGGTCGAAGGCGCGCCTGACCATCTCCACGCGATCGCTTGGCGCGGCCTGCAAGCCGTGCTTCTGCCACGGGTTGCCGGTGGGAATGATGCGCAGCTCGTCAGGCTGGAGCAGTTGCACGAAATGCTCGGCCAGCAAGACATGGCCATTGTGCACCGGATCGAAGCTGCCGCCGAGCACGGCAATGCAGCGCTGTGCCGCCTGCGCGGGCGGCGCCATTACAGCCATTCCTTGTGCACCAGGAAGTCCGAGTACAGCTGCGCTTCGGCGCTGCCGGGCTCGGGCTGCCAGTTGTAGCGCCATTTCACCAGCGGCGGCATCGACATCAGGATCGATTCCGTGCGCCCGCCCGACTGCAGGCCGAACAGCGTGCCGCGGTCGAACACCAGGTTGAATTCCACATAGCGGCCGCGGCGGTAGGCCTGGAAGTCGCGTTCGCGCTCGCCATAGGGCATGTCGCGGCGCGCCTGCAGGATCGGCAGGTAGGCGTCCAGGAAAGCGTCGCCCACGCTGCGCTGCATGGCGAAAGCCTGCTCGAACGGCAGCGCGTTGAAATCGTCGAAGAAGATGCCGCCCACGCCGCGCGGTTCCTGGCGGTGCTTCAGGTAAAAATATTCGTCGCACCACTGCTTGAAGCGCGGATGGAGATCGTCGCCATAAGGCGCCAGCGCGTCGCGGCAGGTGCGGTGGAAATGTTGCGCGTCTTCGGCAAAGCCGTAATAGGGCGTCAGGTCCATGCCGCCGCCGAACCACCACACCGGCTCTTCACCTTCTGCATGGGTGGTGAAGAAGCGCACGTTCATGTGCACCGTCGGGATGTACGGGTTGCGCGGATGCAGCACCAGCGACACCCCCATCGCCTCCCACTCGCGCCCGGCGATATGCGGGCGGTTGGCGGCGGCCGAAGGCGGCAGGTTCTTGCCCATCACATGTGAAAAGCCCACGCCGCCGCGCTCCAGCACATTGCCTTCTTCCAGCAGCCGCGAGGTGCCGCCGCCGCCTTCGGGGCGCACCCACGAATCGGACAGGAAGGACTTGCCGTCGGCCTGCTCAAGGGCGGTGACGATGCGGTGTTGCAAATCCTGCAGGTAAGCTTTGACGGAAGAGGTGGCGTTCGGGGAGGTGGTCACGGCGTGTCGCTCGGGGGCACGGTTACAAATACCACGCGATTGTACCTTGCCGAGCCCTTGCCGGGGCGGGCAAACGAAAAGCCCGGCGGGCGCCGGGCTGGTTTGTGGCAATTTCCGGTCAGGCCTGAGGCGGTTGCGCCACAGGCACCGACACCTGATAGGTCGCCGGCGCCGGCCAGCCTTGTTTCAGGCAGACCTCGGCGATGGCGTTCTGGACATCGTTGGAGACCTGGCCGAAATTGGGCGTAGAGGCATGGATGCGCACCGCCAGCAGCGTGCCGGTGGCGTTGAATTCCAGGATAAGGATCGACGGCGCCGGGGTTTCCAGCACATTGGGGATGGCCATGATGCGCTCCATCAGGCGCGCGATAGCCTCCTGGGGGTTGACGTTGTAGGCGATCTGGCAACGCAGGTCGGTGCGGCGGGTGGCGTTGACGTTGAAGTTGACGATGTTGTCCGAGAACAGCTTGTTGTTGCCGATGATGACGCGCAGGTTGTTGTCGGTGGTCATGGTGGTGGTGACCAGGCCGATGTCGGAGACGGTGCCGGTCTGGCCGGCGGCGGTGATGTAATCGCCGACCTTGAACGGGCGCAGCACCACCAGGAAGATGCCTGCCGCGAAGTTGGCCAGCAGGCCCGACCAGGCCACGCCCAGCGCCACGCCGACCGCGCCGATCATGGCGGCGAACGAGGTGGTGGGAATGCCGCACACTTCCAGGATGCCCATCACCAGCAGGATGCGCAGGACCACATGGGTGACGGAAATCGCGTAGTTGATCAGCGTGGCCTCGAACTGGCGGGCGGTGAGCACGCGCCGCACCACCTTGGCCAGGGTATTGATGAGGATTCCGCCGACGATCCAGATGGCGATGGCGGCAATCACCTTCAAGCCGAAAGGCACCAGGTAGAGGTTGATCAGCGTGTCGAGGTTGAGGAGAGGCTGTTGCATGCGGGGTTCCTTTTCTGCTTTTGTGTTTTTCGTCTTGGAATACTGGCAGGCCGCCTGAATTTATCAAAATGACAAAAGCAAGAGGGCTGCGCAAGCTGATTAGTTCGCCGTGGCGCACATTTGTTGCAATACGACAGCGATTTTATGCCATGACGCCGCCCAAAAAGAACACTCCCCCGCAAAACAGCATGCTTTGCGAGGGAGTGTTCTTTTGGACCATGGCCTTCACCGGGCCGGGTGCGGCGTCCTCAGCGCTTCAGCGCGCGCCAGCCGATGTCGCGGCGCATCTGCGAACCTTCGAAATGGATCAGGTCGGCGGCGGCATAGGCATGCTTCTGGGCAACCTTGACGCTGTCGCCCAGGCCCACCACGCACAGCACGCGGCCGCCCGAGGTGGTCAGGCGGTCGCCGGTCAGGGTGGTGCCGGCATGGAAGGTCACGCAATCGGGCGTTTCGGCCGGGATGTCGGTGATCAGGTCGCCGTTGCGCGGCGTGTCGGGATAGTTGTAGGCCGCCATCACCACGCCCAGCGCGGTGCGGCGGTCCCATTCCAGTTCCACCTTGTCCAGCGTGCCGGACACCGCGTGCTCGAACACCGTCAGCAGGTCGGTCTTCAGGCGCGCCATGATCGGCTGGGTTTCCGGGTCGCCCATGCGGCAGTTGAATTCCAGCGTCTTCGGATTGCCCTCATCGTCGATCATCAGGCCGGCATACAGGAAGCCGGAGAACGGGATGCCGTCCTTGGCCATGCCCTGCACGGTTGGCACGATGATCTCGCGCATCACGCGCGCATGCAGCGCCGGGGTGACGATGGGGGCGGGCGAATAGGCACCCATGCCGCCGGTGTTGGGGCCCTGGTCGTTGTCCTGCAGGCGCTTGTGGTCCTGGCTGGTGGCCAGCGGCAGGATGTTCTTGCCGTCCACCATGACGATGAAGGAAGCTTCCTCGCCGGCCAGGAACTCCTCGATCACCACGCGTGCGCCGGCGTCGCCCAGCTTGTTGTCCGACAGCATCATGTCGATCGCCGCATGCGCCTCTTCCAGCGTCATGGCGACCACCACGCCCTTGCCGGCGGCCAGGCCGTCGGCCTTGATCACGATCGGCGCACCCTTTTGCGCGATGTAGTCATGCGCCGCCTTCACGTCCGAAAAGGTCTGGTATTCGGCGGTCGGGATCGCATGGCGCTTCATGAAAGCCTTGGCGAAGTCCTTGGAGCTTTCCAGCTGGGCCGCTTCCCGGGTGGGGCCGAAGACTTTCAGGCCGCGCGCGCGGAACACGTTGACGATGCCGGCCGCCAGCGGCGCTTCCGGGCCGACCACGGTCAGCGCGACATGCTCTTGTTCGACAAAGTCGGCCAGCGCCACCGGGTCGGTGATGGCGATGTTTTGCAAGCGTTCGTCCAGCGCGGTGCCGCCATTGCCGGGCGCGACGTAGACAGTCTGGATGCGCG
Organism: Herbaspirillum sp. GW821-FHT09A12; assembly: GCF_059418325.1. Lineage (NCBI taxonomy): Bacteria > Pseudomonadati > Pseudomonadota > Betaproteobacteria > Burkholderiales > Oxalobacteraceae > Herbaspirillum > Herbaspirillum sp. GW821-FHT09A12. The sequence goes on along the minus strand of NZ_JBWKPR010000003.1, from coordinate 383,401 downwards.
GCGACTTGGCAATGGACCAGGCCAGGGCATGTTCACGGCCACCGGAGCCGACAACTAGGATTTTCATGTGGATTCGCTTAAAAAATGAACTGGGAAGCGGGGCAGGAATGGCGGATTATTCTTCAATGACGGCGTTGGTATAGAGTTCCTGGGTATCGTCCAGGTTTTCCAGCGCGTCCAGCAGTTTTTGCATCTTGACGCCATCTTCGCCGGAGAACACGGTCTCGGTCGAGGGCTTCATGGTGATTTCGGCCACTTCGGCCTTGAAGCCGGCGGCTTCCATCGCCGCCTTGACGGCGGAAAAGTCGTTGGGGCCGGTCAGCACCTCGATACCGCCTTCCTCGTCGGTGAGCACGTCTTCGGCGCCGGCTTCCAGCGCGGCTTCCATGACGGCGTTCTCGTCGGTGCCGGGGGCGTACATCAATTGGCCGCAGTGCTTGAACAGGAAGGCCACCGAGCCCTCGGTGCCCATGTTGCCGCCGAACTTGGAAAAGGCGTGGCGCACTTCGGCCACGGTGCGCACGCGGTTGTCGGTCATGCAATCGACGATGATGGCGGCGCCGTTGATGCCGTAGCCTTCATAGCGCACTTCCTCGTAGTTCACGCCATCCAGGGCGCCGGTGCCGCGCTGGATGGCGCGGGTCACGTTGTCCTTGGGCATGTTGGCGTCCGAAGCGCGATCCACGGCCAGGCGCAGGCGCGGATTGGCATCCGGGTCGCCGCCGCCCATGCGGGCGGCCACGGTGATTTCCTTGATCAGGCGGGTCCAGATACGGCCGCGCCGTTCGTCCTGACGGCCCTTACGGTGTTGAATATTAGCCCATTTGCTGTGTCCAGCCATGTTGGATCTTTCTTGCGAGATAAGTAATATCAGAACGCATCAGCGCACACATCGGTAACATCAGGAACATTTCCGGGGCGGGTTCTGACTATAATCGGGCCAGAATTTTACCATATCGCCATCCCCGATTTTTTGCCCTGAGAGCCCCCAGACCATGACCAATCCGCTTCCCATCGCACAAAACGCCGCGCAGCAACTGAGCCTGTTGCCGCAGTTGGCCAACCGCCACGGTTGCATCACCGGCGCCACCGGCACCGGCAAGACGGTGACGCTGCAGGTGCTGGCCCAGGCGCTGTCGGATATCGGCGTGCCGGTGTTCATGGCCGACGTCAAGGGCGACCTGTCCGGCCTGGGCAAGGCTGGCAGCGTCTCGCCCAAGCTCAAGCAGCGCCTGGCCCAGCTGAACCTGCCCGAACCGGCCTGGGCCGCCGCCCCGGTGGCGTTCTGGGACGTCTACGGCGAAAAGGGCCATCCGGTGCGCGCCACGATCTCGGACATGGGGCCGCTGATGCTCTCGCGCATGCTGAACCTGAACGATACCCAGCAAGGCGTGCTCCAGCTCGTGTTCAAGATCGCCGATGACAATGGCCTGCTGCTGCTCGACACCAAGGACCTGCGCGCCATGCTGCAGCATGTGGGCGATCGCGCGGCCGAGTTCAAGACCGAATATGGCAACATCTCGGCGGCCAGCATCGGCGCCATCCAGCGCGGGCTGATCGCCATCGACGAGCAGGGCGGCGACAAATTCTTCGGCGAGCCCATGCTCAACATCGAGGACTGGATGCAGACCGACGCCGCGGGCAAGGGCATCATCAACATCCTCTCGGCCGACAAGCTGCTCAACGCGCCGCGCCTGTATTCCACCTTCTTGCTGTGGATGCTGTCCGAACTGTTCGAGCACCTGCCCGAAGTGGGCGACCTCGACAAGCCCAAGATGGCCTTCTTCTTCGACGAGGCCCACCTGCTGTTCGACGAGGCGCCCAAGCCGCTCTTGCAAAAGATCGAGCAGGTGGTGCGCCTGATCCGCTCCAAGGGCGTGGGCGTGTACTTCGTCACGCAGAACCCGCTGGACATCCCCGACACCGTGCTGGGCCAGCTCGGCAACCGCGTGCAGCACGCGCTGCGCGCCTACACCCCGCGCGACCAGAAGGCGGTGCAGGCCGCCGCCGAGACTTTCCGCGCCAACCCCCAGTTGAATACCGCGCAAGCCATCACCGAACTGGCGGTGGGCGAGGCGCTGGTGTCCTTCCTCGATGAAAAGGGCCGTCCCAACGTGGTGGAACGCGCTTATGTGCTGACCCCGGCCTCGCAGATCGGCCCGGTGACCGATGACGAGCGGCGCGCGCTGATGTCCGCTTCACTGGTGGCCGGCATCTACGAACAGGCGATCGACCGCGAGTCCGCCTATGAGCGCCTCAAGGGCCGCACAGTCCAGCAGCAGCCGGCGCCACAGTCGGCCCCGGTTGACGACAATGCCTGGGGCGCTTCGGCCGGGCGCGCGCAGCAACCACCGCAGCAGCCGCAACCACCACAACAACCGCAGCAAGACGAGGGCGGCGGCCTGGGCGACTTGCTCAAGGATGCCGCCGGCGGCATTTTCGGCGGCGGCGCAAGCAGCCGCCGCAGCGATTCGCCGCTGCAGGCGATGGTCAAGTCGGCCGCGCGCAGCATCGGCTCGCAGGTCGGGCGCGAAATCATCCGCGGCGTGCTGGGCTCGCTGATGAAGAAACGTTGAACCGCTTGCCAGCGGCACGCGAGGCTGGATAAACCCCTGTCCGGCGGCTATTCGCCGGACGGTTTACAATCGCGGCCACGAGAACTCATTTCATCAGTAGGCGTGAGATGCGTTCTGTTCAGAAAGGGCGCTGGCAAGGCGCGCGACGCGTCGTGTGGCGGTGCCACACGCAAGGAGCGCAACGCGGCCAGCGCCCTTTCTGAACAGAACCCGTAGGGAGCGGCCCGTTTGGGCGGATTGCCGCGTTACGAACTTGGATCAAGACGCCCAGTCTTGACCCAAGTTCGCGCCTTGCACTCCATCCCAAACGGGACACGCTCGCACTCACGCCTACTGATGAAATGAGTTCTACCATCGCCCACAACTCTTCCCACCGCCAGGCCTTCCTCGGCGGTTTGCTGCTGGCTATTGTCGGCGCCGTGTTCTTTTCCGCCAAAGCCATCGTCGCCAAGCTGATGTACCGCTACCAGGTCGACGCCGTGATGGTGCTCACCTTGCGCATGATCTTCGCCTTCCCGATGTTCCTCGCGGTGGCGATCTGGAAAGCCCGCAGCGAACCGCCGCTGGCGCGCGCCGACTACCTGCGCATCACGGTGCTGGGCCTGATGGGGTATTACCTGTCCAGCTTCCTCGACTTCCTCGGCCTGCAATACATCTCCGCCGGGCTGGAGCGGCTGATCCTGTTCCTGACGCCATCCTTCGTGATGCTGATCGCCTTCGCTTTCTTCAAGCGCCGGGTCGGCTGGATCGAATGGGCGGCGCTGGCCGTGTCTTACTTCGGCACCGTGCTGGTGCTGCTGCACGACCTCAACGCCGGCGGCAGCAATGTTATCCTCGGCAGCGTGCTGGTGCTGGGTTCGGCCTTCACTTATTCGATCTACCTGATTTCTTCCGGCGAACTGGTGCGCCGTGTCGGCGCGATCCGGCTGGTGGCGTATGCGATGTGCGTGTCCACCGTCGCCTGCGTGATCCAGTTCTTCATCTTGCGCACGCCGTCCGAATTGTTCGTCCAGGCCGCCGGCGTCTACCAGCTGTCGCTATTCAATTCCGTGTTCTGCACGGTGCTGCCGGTGTTCCTGACCATGGTCGCGGTGGCGCGCATCGGCGCCCCGACCGCTGCCCAGGCCGGGCTGGTGGGGCCGGTGTCGACGCTGTTCATGGGCGCGGCGCTGCTGGATGAACCCATTACCGGCATCCAGTTGGTCGGCACGGCGCTGGTGCTGTCGGGCATCTGGCTGCTGTCGCGCAAGAAGATTTGAAGCGGCTGTCGCAAGACGGCCTTATCCGATATCCCGATCGATCCAGAGAAAAAGGAGACTGACATGGCAAAAGCAATCCGCATGAGCAAGACCGGTGGCCCCGAGGTGATGGAATACGTCGACGTTGAGGTGGGCGAACCCGGGCCGGGCGAGGTACGCATCCGCCACGCGGCGGTCGGCCTGAACTTCATCGATGTGTATTTCCGTTCCGGGCTGTATCCGCAGCCGCTGCCTGCCGGCCTGGGCCAAGAGGCGGCCGGCGTCATCGAGGCGGTCGGCCCCGGCGTGGCCGGCTTCAAGGTGGGCGACCGCGTCGCCTATGCCGGCCGGCCCAACGGCGCTTATGCCGAAGAGCGTGTGATGCCGGCCGACATCCTGGTCAAGCTGCCCGATTCGATCGGCTTCGATACCGCCGCGGCCATGATGCTGCAAGGGATGACCGTGCAATACCTGCTGCGCCAGACCTATCCGGTCAAGGCCGGCGAGACCATCCTGTTCCACGCCGCCGCCGGCGGGATCGGCCTGATTGCCTGCCAATGGGCGCGCGCGCTGGGCGTGAACGTGATCGGCACCGTCAGCAGCGAGGAAAAGGCGGCGCTGGCGCTCAAGCACGGCTGCACCCATGTCATCAACTACAAGACGGAGAATTTCGTCGAGCGCGTCAAGGAAATCACCGGCGGCAAAGGCGTGCCGGTGGTCTACGATTCGATCGGCAAGGACACCTTCACCGGTTCGCTGGATTGCCTGCGCCCGCGCGGCATGATGGTCAGCTTCGGCAGCGCTTCCGGCCCGGTCACGCCGTTCGGCGTGTCGGAACTGGCCTCGCGCGGTTCGCTGTTCCTGACCCGGCCATCGCTGGGCAACTACACCGCCACCCGTGCCGACCTCGACGCCACCGCTGCCGACCTGTTCGCCATGGTCGAAAGCAAGCAGATCAGCATCGAGATCAACCAGCGCTATGCGCTCAAGGATGCCGGGCAGGCGCATGCCGACCTGGAAGCGCGCAAGACCACCGGCTCGACTATCCTGACTCCCTGATCATTGCCGCGAGGCCTGGAGGCCAATGCCATGAGTGACTTGCAGAACGACCCCGGGCGCAGCAACCCGATGGGGCATCCGCCGGAGCAGCCGGCCGGGGACGACGGCTCGCCCAAGTTCGGGCGCTTGCTGGTGGTGCTGATTTGCGCCGTGTTGCTGATCGTGGCGATTACCTTTGGCAGCGAAGCCTATTTTTCGTAATCGCCACGGTTTGGCCCGGCATTCAGGCGCAGGTCATGGCGCGGGTTTGCCGTCTTTTTCGACCTGAATCTTGATGTGCCGGGTCACGCCGCTGGGACCGGGAAATTCGGAGAAGGCCGCGCGCACCATGTAGGGCATGGCCGCCGCCAGGCCGCCGCGGTTGCCGTCGCTGTCGACCACCACGTCATACAGCGGCTTGCCGTCGCCGGCGTTGGCGATGCCGATCTGCAGGCGGCGCAGGAATACCGGATAGCTGGTGGTCTGCATCGGCCCGCCGTACCAGAACGGATCGTAGAAAGGTCCGTAGGGGCCGTAGAAGCCGTAAGGGTGAGGGCCGAAACGGCCCCAGCCGGGCGCCGGGCCATAGAAAAAGGGATCGTAGGCCGGGCGGGTCACCACCACCTGCTCGGTGTTGATGCCATAGCGGAAACTGACGCTGAGCTGCGCCGACTTCTTGTCGGCCGCCTCGCGAAAGCCCAAGGCTTGCAACTGCTGGCCGATCAAGCGGGCATAGTTGCCGTATTCGAGATTGTTCTCCTGCTCCTTGGCGGGGGCGAACACGTAGGATTTGCCGTTGGCGTCGGCCGGCCATGCGTGGAAGGCGGTCACATCGCTTTCGACCACGGAAGCGCAGCCCGACAGCAGCAGGCTGGCGGCCGCGATGAATAAAAAGAGCCGGCGTTTCATGGCATATCTCCAATCAAGATAAAACTGCCCGCGGCGTGGCCGCGTCGGGCGATGAAGCTTCGACCGGCACTGGCGTGTTTCGATCCCGGGCGAGCATGGCGTCTATTGTAGTGCGGCAGGGCGCAAGCGGTTGATGTCGCAGCGCCGGGCGGCACCCCCGCTTTTTCGGAAAGGCGAGAACGTTCCGCGCCAGCGCAGGTCTGTGCCAGAGGCGGGGCGCCGGTTCGCCGCTGCGATTGCCGTCTTTCTGCCCGCGAGGCGCGGGTTGATTGGTAAAATCCGGCTTTGGCCCGTTTTTTCTTCATTCCCTTTCCCGGACAGGCTCCATGCGCACCGATACGCCACAGACGATCCATCGTAAAGACTACGCCGCTCCCAATTACCTGGTCGATACCGTTGAAATGGGATTCGACCTCGAACCCGCCGCCACCCGCGTGGCGACCCGCATCGCCATGCACCGCAATCCGGCCGCGGCCGGCCGCGACATCGTCCTGTTCGGCGAAGAGCTGGAACTGGTCGCCCTGCGCGTCAACGGCAAGACGCTGGCCAAGGGCGACTACCGCCTGGCCGGCCATGTGCTGACCATTCCCGCGGCGCCGGCCAAGGCGGTGCTGGAGATCGAGACGCTCACCCATCCCGACCGCAACACCTCGCTGATGGGCTTGTACGTCTCCAACGGCAATTTCTTCACCCAGTGCGAAGCCGAGGGTTTCCGCAAGATCACCTTCTTCCCGGACCGACCGGACGTGATGGCGAAGTACACCGTCATGTTGCGCGCCGACAAGAAGCAATATCCGGTGCTGCTGTCCAACGGCAACCTGGTCGAACAGGGCGACCTGCCCGACGGCCGCCACTATGCCAAGTGGGAAGACCCGTTCAAGAAGCCGTCCTACCTGTTCGCGCTGGTGGCCGGCGACTTGGTCTGCCAGGAAGAGACCTACCAGCTCAAGTCCGGCCGCAAGGCGCTGCTGCAGGTGTGGGTGGAAGAGGGCAACCTCGACAAGACCCAGCATGCGATGGATTCGCTCAAGAACAGCATCGCCTGGGACGTCGAGCGCTTCGGCCTGGAGCTGGACCTGGACCGCTTCATGATCGTCGCCGTCGGCGACTTCAACATGGGCGCGATGGAAAACAAGGGCTTGAACATCTTCAACACCAAGTACGTGCTGGCCAACCCGCGCATCGCCACCGATGTCGACTTCGCCAACATCGAAGCGGTGGTCGGGCACGAATATTTCCATAACTGGACCGGCAACCGCGTGACTTGCCGCGACTGGTTCCAGCTGTCGTTGAAGGAAGGCCTGACCGTCTTCCGCGACCAGGAATTCTCGGCCGACATGATCGGCACCGACAGCGGCCGCGCGGTCAAGCGCATCGACGACGTGCGCGTGCTGCGCCAGGCGCAGTTCCCGGAAGATGCAGGCCCGATGGCGCACCCGGTGCGCCCCGACTCCTACGTCGAGATCAACAACTTCTACACCGTCACCATCTACGAAAAAGGCGCCGAAGTGGTGCGCATGTACCAGACCCTGCTGGGCCGCAAGGGCTTCCGCAAGGGCATGGACCTGTACTTCAAGCGGCATGATGGCCAGGCTGTGACCTGCGACGATTTCCGCGCCGCCATGGCCGACGCCAACCAGCGCGACCTAAGCCAGTTCGAACGCTGGTACAGCCAGTCCGGCACCCCGCAGGTGGATGCCAGCGCGCGTTACGATGCCAAGCGCAAGACCCTGGAACTGACGCTGGAACAAAGCTGCCCCGCCACGCCCGGCCAGAAGAAAAAACTGCCGTTCCATATCCCCGTCGCCGTCGGCCTGCTGGACGCCAAGGGGCGCGACATGCCCCTCAAGCTCGAAGGCGAGAGCGCCGCAGCAGCAGCGGCTGGCACCCGCGTGCTGGAACTGATCAAGGCCAGGCAGACCTTCCGCTTCACCGGTGTCAATGAAGCGCCGGTGCCGTCGATCCTGCGCGGCTTCTCGGCGCCGGTGGTGCTGAAGGTCGAATACAGCGATGCCGAGCTGGCGTTCCTGATGGCGCACGACAGCGATCCGTTCAACCGCTGGGAAGCCGGGCAGCGCCTGGCCATGCGCCGCCTGCTGAACCTCACGGTGGCGGTACAGGCCGCGCGCCAGTCCGGCCATGTGGTGGCGGTCGACACCGTGCTCAACAACATCGAACACGACGGCGCCCTGGCCGATGCGCTGCGCGCCACGCTCAACGATGAATCGCTCGATCCGGCATTTTGCGAACTGGCGTTGACGCTGCCGTCCGAAACCATGATCGCCGAGCAGATGGAAGTGATCGATCCGCACGCCATCCACATCGCCCGCCAGTTCCTGCGCCGTTCGCTGGCGCGCGCACTGCGCGACGACCTGCTGGCGGCCTATCGCGCCAACCGGACGCCCGGCGCCTACAGTCCGGATGCCGCCTCGGCCGGCCGCCGCGCACTCAAGAACGTGGCGCTGTCCTACCTGGCCGAGCTGGATGATGAAGAGGTGCTGGCGCTGGCGCAGCGCCAGGACCAGGACGCCAACAACATGACCGACCGCCTGGCCGCGCTGGCGGCGCTGGTCAACAGTAGCGCCAGCGGCAAGAGCGAAGCGCTGCAAGGTTTCTACGACGAGTTCGAAAGCGAGGCGCTGGTGATCGACAAGTGGTTCACGCTGCAAGCCACGGCCCGCGATGCCGACGTCAACACCGTGCGCTCGCTGGCCGGGCACCCCGCGTTCACGCTCAAGAATCCCAATCGCGCGCGCAGCCTGATCTTCAGCTTCTGCAACGGCAACCCCTCGGCTTTCCATGCGCTGGACGGCAATGGCTATACCTTCTGGGCCGAGCAGGTCATCGCACTCAACGGCAGCAACCCGCAAGTCGCCGCGCGCCTGGCGCGCAGCCTGGACCGCTGGCGCAAATACACCCCGGCGCTGCAGGAAAAAATGCGCCTGGCGCTGCAGCAGGTGGCGTCGTCGCCCAATTTGTCGCGTGACGTTGCCGAAGTCGTCACCAAGGCGCTGGCGGATTGAGCGCAAGAATTGCGCACAGACATAGCATTCATCATTTTCAAACAGGGAAGAGCACACCATGAAACGCATCAGCCTCACGCAACACTTGATTGAGCAGCAGCGCCTGCACAACAAGATCCCATCCGAACTGCGCCTTCTGATCGAAGTCGTCGGCCGCGCCTGCAAATCGATTTCGCACGCCGTCGGCAAGGGCGCGCTGGGCGAGGTGCTGGGCAGCGCCGGCAGCGAAAACGTGCAGGGCGAAGTACAGAAGAAGCTGGACGTGATCTCCAACGAGATCCTGCTGGAGGCCAACGAATGGGGCGGCCACCTGGCGGCCATGGCATCCGAGGAAATGGAGACCATCCACCGCATCCCCAACCGCTACCCGAAGGGCGAATACTTGCTGATGTTCGACCCGCTGGACGGCTCTTCCAACATCGACGTCAACGTCTCCATCGGCACCATCTTTTCGGTGCTGAAGGCGCCGGACGGCATGACCGAACCAAGCGAGCAGGACTTCATGCAGCCCGGCACCAGGCAGGTCGCCGCCGGCTATGCCGTGTACGGCCCGCAAACGGTGCTGGTGCTGACCACCGGCGACGGCGTGCATTGCTTCACGCTGGACCGCGAAATGGGCGCCTGGGTGCTCACGCAAAAGGACATCCAGATCCCGGCCGACACCAAGGAGTTCGCCATCAACGCCTCCAACCAGCGCCACTGGTTCCCGCCGGTCACGCGTTACGTCGATGAAATGCTGGCCGGCGTCACCGGCCCGCGCGGCAAGGACTTCAACATGCGCTGGATCGCCTCCATGGTGGCCGACGTGCACCGCATCCTCAACCGCGGCGGCATCTTCATGTACCCGGCCGACGCCCGCGAACCGGAAAAGCCAGGCAAGCTGCGCCTGATGTATGAAGCCAACCCGATGGCCTTCATCGTCGAGCAGGCCGGCGGCGCCGCCACCGATGGCAAGCAGCGCATCCTCGACATCCAGCCGGAAAAGCTGCACCAGCGCGTGGCCGTGTTCCTGGGATCGAAGAACGAAGTGGAGCGCGTGACTTCCTATCACAAGGAATAAGCGGGCATAAAGCAGGAATAAACGCGGGAATAAAGCAGCAGGCCGTCGCAGGACGGCTTGCGCACCCTCGAAAACGGCGCCGGCATGTTGCATGCCGGCGCCGTTTTTCATGCCGCGATTTTTCCGGCTCAAACGGTATCGGGCATTTGCCTGGCCTGCCGCACCTGGTTGCGTCCGCCGCGCTTGGCTTCGTACAGCGCGGCATCGGCTTTTCCGAGCAATTCTTCCATCGGCGGGATGTGCTGCCGGTCGGGCAGGATGCTATTGACGCCGGCGCTCACGGTGACCACCGCGGCCGGGCTGGCGCTGTGGGCAATGCCCAGCGCCTGGATGCCGGCCCGGATGGTTTCCGCCATTTGCGCCGCGCCGGTTTCATCGGTATTGGGCAGCAGCAGGAGCATCTCTTCGCCGCCGTAGCGCACGGCCAGATCGGATGACCTGCGTTCCAGATCCTTCAGCACTTTGCCGACCTGGCGCAGGCATTCATCGCCGGCCTGGTGGCCATAGATGTCGTTGTATTGCTTGAAGAAGTCGACGTCGATCAGCACCAGCGACAGTGGCCCGCCGCCCCGGCAGGCGCGCCGGTATTCCTTTTCCAGCACATGATCGAAATGGCGGCGGTTGGCTAGCCCGGTCAGGCCATCCTGCTGCGCCAGCATTTCCAGGGTGCGGTTCAACTCCTGCAGATCGTCTTTGGCTTTGAGGGCCTTGAGCTCGGCTTGCAGGCGCAATTCGATCTGGCCGATCAGGTGCCAGCCGAAGGTCGCGATCATCAGCAGCAGGAGCAGCACCCCCATGCTGTAGACCGCCGTCTCCTGATACCAGTCGGCCAGGACATCGTCTTCGGACAAGGCGACCGTGACCACCAACGGATACTTCTTGATCGCCTGATAACTGAACAGCCTGCGCACGCCGTCGATGCGCGAATTGTTGGCGATGGCGCCGTTCTGGGCGGCCGGCAGCAGTTGGCGGAACAGCGGGCTGTCGCTGAAGTCCCGGTTGATCAGTTTTTCGTCGAAAGGCTGGCGCGTGAGCAGCGTCCCATCGCGCAACAACAATCCGATGGAGCCCCTGGCGCCGACATCGAACGTGCGGTAAAAATCGGTGAAGTAGGCCAGGTCTATCGTCGCCAGCGCGACGCCGGCAAAATTGCCGTCACGGTGATTGATGCGGCGCGAGACCGGGATCACCCAACGGCCCGTGCCGCGGCTGCGCAGTACGGTGCCGATCAGCGGAGCGCGGTCGTCGTGGTCGCGGTGGTAAATGAAATAGGGGCGGTCGCTGTTGTTGCCGTCCTGATGCGGCTCGCCGGAGGAATTGACGACCCAGTTGCCCTGTTCGTCGCAGATCAGCAAGCCGTCCAGTTCCGGCATTTCCACGGAAAGGCGATGCAGCAACGGCGCCATCTCCGCCATCAGGGGGCTGCCCATGCCCTGGGCGGCGACACGGTCGGTCACGTTGAGCAGCAGCCCATCGATGGATTGAAAGGCATCGTTGGCATGCTGCGCCAGCGCCTTGGCCATGTTGCCGGAAGTGATCCGGGCGTTGTCCAGGTCGCTGCGCCGGGCTCCCCAGCTTTGCCATCCATGCAGTACCGTAATGGCCACGCAGGCCAGGACGACAAACAGCTTGGCGCGTTTTGATACGGGATGCATCTTTTCCTGGCGTTCCCCTGGCTGTATCGCTTGCATGCGGATACCCCTTGAAATCGGCCGCCCGCTCTATCTTGTTCCCTCGGCTGGCAGCCCTGATTAGAGAGAAGGTTAAGCCCGCAGCCGGAAAAGTGAAAGGGGAAATATGCTTAATTCACCGGCCTGCGCATGAGCCGCACGCTATGGATGGCGGTGAGCCCCACCGATATCCAGATCGGCACATAGGTACCCAACTGGGCGGCGCCGAGCGACTCGCCCAGCACCGCCATGGCGACAAATACCAGCAGCACCGGTTCGACATAGCCGAGGATGCCGAACAAGCCCATCGGCAGCAATTTGCCGGCGCGCAGATAGCAGGTCAGCGCCACCATGCTGAGTATGCCCAGCCCAGGCAGCAACAGGTACATCGCGGGTTCCCGCAGCACCAGCGAGAACGAACCGTTCAGCACCAGGGCCAGGGCGGCGACCGGCAACAGCAGCAACAATTCGACCGTGAAGACCAGCAGCGAATCCAGCCTGATGCGGCGGCGCAAGATAAAGTAGGGCGGATAGCCCAGCGCCACCAGCAGCGTGGGCCATGAAAACGCGCGCGTCATCCACAGCTCGTGCGCCACGCCGGCCAGTGCGCAGAGTACCGCCATGCACTGCAGCAAATTGAGCCGCTCGCCGTAATGGAAACGCCCCACCAGCACCATCGTGAGCGGCAGCAGGAAATATCCCAGCGACACTTCCAGCGCACGGCCGTTGACCGGGGCCCACAAGAACAGCCATTGCTGCACGCCCAGCATGGCGGCCATGGCCAGCAACGAGAGGCACTTGCCGGGATCGCGGGCGATCTCGCCGCACGCCGTTTTCAGTTGCGCGCCGTGCCGGCGCCAGGCGATCAGGGCCAGCACCGCGATCGTGGTCCAGAGGATGCGCCAGGCGAAGATATCCAGGCCGTCGAGCGGCGCCAGCAGGCGGGTATAGCCGGAAAGGAGGGCGAACAGCGTGGACGCGAGGACCGACAGGCCGATGCCGCGGACGGTTTCATGGTGGTTCATACGATGCCAATCGGGTTGGCCGCTGTGTCTCGATTGGGCAGCGGCAAAGACGCGATTCTACGGCATGCGAATGCCGGCGTCAGAGGCCGGGCACAAGATGCAGCCTTGACGCGCTACACTGCATGGACAACTAAAACGATGGATGAGACCGGTTCCGATGGATATCCGATATGTGCAAAGTTTCGTCGCCGTGGTGGAAAGCGGTTCGCTCGCGGAGGCCGCCCGCCGGCTCGATCTGACCGCTGCCGCGGTGGCCGCGCGCGTGCGTTCGCTGGAAGCAAGCCTGGCGGCACAGCTGATCCAGCGTTCGGGACGTTCCGTGCGGCCCACCGCGCAAGGGCTGAAAGTGCTGGAAAGCGCGCATGCCTTGCTGCGCTCGGCGCGCGACATGCAGGCGCTGGCGCGCGACGGCGCGGGCGAGGTCGGCGAACTGCGCCTTGGCGTGTTCGTCTCTGCCATGACCGGCGTATTGCCGTCGCTGCTGCAGCGTTTCTATCGCTGTTATCCCAACGTCAGTATTTACGTGGAACCGGGCGCCTCGGTGGAATTGTGCCGCAAGGTCGCGGCCGGCGAACTCGATGTCGCCGTGGTGGTCGAGCCGCAGTTCGCCGTGCCCAAGACCTGCGAATGGCTGCCGCTGATGGAGGAGCCGCTGGTGGTGATCGCGCCGGCCGGCAGCGCTGGGAAAGACGCCCACGCGCTGCTGCGGCATGAGCCCTTCATCCGCTACAACCGCAACGTGCTGGGCGGCCAGTTGGCCGACCGCTACCTGCGCGACCACGGCATCGTGCCGCATCAGCGGCTGGAGATCGACAGCCTGTTGGCGATTGCGGCGATGGTCGGCAAAGGCCTGGGCGTATCGCTGCTGCCCGACTGGTCGGCGTTGTGGGAAGGCGGCCAGGCACTGGTGAAGGTGGCGCTGCCCGACCGTGCGCCGGTACGCCGCGTCGGCCTGATCACCGCGCGCCATTCGCCGCATGTGGCGCTGGCGCGCGTGTTCGCCGACGAGGCGGTGAGGGTATTCGCCGCGGATCGGGCGAGCGTGCGCTAAGAGGCCGTTGCGACATTGTTTTTTTGGTTGTGTCCGTCCGTTCGGACTGAGTAGCGGCGAAGCCGCGTATCGAAGGCTCACGGACGATACGCCTTCGATACGGCCCCGCAGGGCCTACTCAGTTCGAACGGTAATCAGGTCATTTCGCAACAGCTTCTATGTATCCTTGCGCTGCAGGTTTTCCGCGCGCAGGAATGCGAAGTCGACGCCCTGGTCGGCTTGCGTCACGTTTTCCAGGAACAGTTTGCGGTAACCGCGCCCGGCGACGGGCTTGACGACCGGATGCGCTTGCGCGCGCCGGGCCAGTTCCTGTTCGCAAACCAGCAGGGAAAGTTCACGCCGGGACACCGACAGGCGGATGCGGTCGCCCGTGCGCACATAGGCCAGCGGGCCGCCAATGGCCGCCTCGGGCGTGACGTGCAGCACGATGGAACCGAACGCGGTGCCGCTCATGCGGCCATCTGAAATGCGCACCATGTCCTTGACGCCTTGGCGCGCCAGCTTGCGCGGGATCGGGATATAGCCCGCCTCCGGCATGCCGGGCGCGCCCAGCGGGCCGATGTTCTTGAGCACCAGCATGTCGTCGGCATGGACGTCGAGCGACTCGTCGTCGATGCGTTCGGCCAGATCCTGCAGGTTATCGAACACCACCGCGCGGCCCTCATGCTCCATCAGTCGCGGATCGGCCGCCGATTGCTTGATGATGGCGCCGCCGGGCGCCAGGTTGCCGCGCAATACCGCCAATCCGCCTTGCGGATAAATCGGATCGGCGAAGCTGCGCACCACGTCCTGCGCGAAGCCGGGGCCTTGCGCTGCCAGCTGTTCGCCCAGCGTGATGCCGTTGACCGTCATCGCATCCAGGTGCAGCAACGGCTTGAGTTCGCGCAGCAAGGTGGCGACGCCGCCGGCCTTGTGCAAATCTTCCATGTAGTGCGCACCGCTGGGTTTGAGGTCGAGCAGCACCGGCGTCTCGCGGCCCATGCGGTCGAGCCTGGCGAGATCGATTTCCAGGCCCACGCGTCCGGCGATGGCGGCCAGGTGCACGATGGCGTTGGTCGAGCCGCCGATGGCCAGCAGTACCCGCAGGGCGTTGTCGAAAGCCTTTTCGGTCAGGATCTGGTCGATCGTCAGGCCGCTGTGCGCCAGTTGCACGGCGCGCGCGCCGGTCTCTTCGGCCACGCGGATGCGGTCGGCGGTCACCGCCGGCGGCGAAGCGCCGCCGGCCACCGTCATGCCGATGGCCTCGGCGATACAGGCCATGGTGCTGGCCGTGCCCATCACCGAACAGGTGCCGACGCTGGCCACCAGCTGGTTGTTGACATCGGCAATTTCCTCGTCGTCGATTTCGTCGGCGCGGTACCTGGCCCAGTAGCGGCGGCAATCGGTGCAGGCGCCCACGCGTTCGGAGCGGTGCGATCCGGTCAGCATCGAACCGGTAATGAGCTGGATCGCCGGGAGCTTGGCCGAGGCGGCGCCCATCAACTGCGCCGGCACCGTCTTGTCGCAGCCGCCGATCAATACCACGGCATCCATGGGCTGGGCGCGGATCATTTCTTCCGTATCCATCGACATCAGGTTGCGCAGATACATCGAGGTAGGCGCGGCGAAACTCTCGTGGATGGAGATGGTGGGAAAGTCCATCGGCAAGCCGCCGGCCAGCATGACGCCGCGCTTGACCGCCTCGATCAGCTGCGGCATGTTGCCGTGGCAGGGGTTGTAGGCGCTGCCGGTGTTGACGATGCCGATCACCGGGCGGGCCAGCGCATCGTCGGTATAGCCGGCGCCCTTGATGAACGCCTTGCGCAGGAACAGCGAAAAGCCCTGGTCGCCGTAGGCAGTCAATCCGCGACGCATGCCGGTGGCGGGCTGCGTCTTGCCAGCGGCTGGTGCTTTCTTGCTCATTGATGGTCTCCCTGGAATCGTTCTTGGCGGAGGACGTTCAAGCGAATGGGGGAGAGACGCATGATCATCCTTTCAACTACGACAAGTATTTCAAAGGTCCGGACAGGTAAAAAGCGCCGGTCTTGATCTTCATACCAAAAAGTTTTTTCGGTTTGGCCGGCGAGATTGCGGTTGCGCCGCCGCGAGTTGCTGTTATGCTGATTTCATCACACCAAGAAAAATACAAGGGATGCGGGAGGCGCGCCCGGCGCTGCCCGGCACAGAGGAGATGCCATGAAGGGATTCATGCCTGCCGGCCTGCTGATGGCCGTGGCCATCGTCACGGCGGCGCAAGGGGCCGAATGCACGAAAGTCGTGATTTCCGCCGATTCCGACTATGCGCCCTTGCACTGGTACGACGGCAAGCGCCTGACCGGCGCCAGCATCGAAATCGCTTCGCACGCGCTGGCCGCGCTGGAGATCCCGTTCGAGGTGCGCTATGTGGGGCCGTTCCATCGCGTGCTGAAGGATGCGGAAAGCGGCGAAGTGGCCATGGTGGCGTCCCTGAAGAACACGCCCGAGCGCCAGCAATACCTGGCCTTCACTGCGGTTCCGCTTTTCTCCAACCCGATTGCGGTATTTGTCGCGCGCGACCGTAGTTTCAGCTATTCAGGCTGGAAGGACCTGGCCGGCAAGCGCGGCGCCATCACCATGGGCAACCAGTTCGGCGGCGGTTTCGACGAGTTCCTGCGCGATAACCTCAAGGTGGAGCAGGCGCAGAAGGCCTATATGAATTTCAGCAAGCTCGATGTCGGCAGCATCGACTATCTCATCACCGGCTATTACAGCGGCATGATCTATCTGAGCCAGACCCGGCAGACCGACCGCTTCATGGCGCTCAAGCCGTATGTGAGCGCGACGGATAATTTCATCGCCCTGAGCAAGGCCAACCCCTGCGTCAAGTATCTGCCCAGGATCAACGCCCAATTGGAGTCGATGCAAAAACGCGGCGAGTTGCAGGCGATCCTGGAACGTTATACCTCGGCATTCAAGATCGATGCGCCCGCCAAGGGACAAACAGCCGCTCCGGTCATCGCGCCGGCAAAATAACCGGGCGCCTCAGGGCGACGCCGGCTTGCGGCGTATGTCGGCGGGCAGCCTGGTCCAGGGCAGCGTCGACGGATCGAGCGCAAAGGCGCCCGGCGAGGCGCACAGCAGGACGGCGCGCGCCAGCGGTTCGAAGTCGGCGCGGAAATGCACCACGCTCTTGACGGCGATGATGTCCAGCCTCTCCGGCGCCAGGCCGACGAAACGCAGCAGCGCCAGATCCAGCAGCTGGATCGGCCGGGAAACGACGATCACCTGCACGCCGCCGATCCGCAGCAGGGCCGATGGGCCCAGCGTGAGCCGGTAACCCTTGAAGACGCTGCCGGTGGCATCGACCTCGCCGCCGTGCAGGCGCATGACGCGAAACCTCGCTTCGAAAGGCGCATCGCCGGCGATCCCGGATTTGCCGCCGAGCGCCAGGCGCACCTCGGCCCCTGCGCCGGCCGCATGTGCTTGCGCCGCCGCCTGCGCATCGACCAGCAGGCCGATGACGGCGTTGCGTGCGTCGGCCGCGACCAGCGCGCGCAACAGGCCGGTCGTGTCGGCGCTGCCGCCGGCGCCAGGGTTGTCCTGGCCGTCGGCGATGATGACCGGACCGGCGGCGCCTGGCGAACGCAGCAGCTCCTGGGCGCGGGCGACGGCGTCGCCGGCGTCAAGGATGTCGCCGGCGAAACCGGATTCGGCGGCCTCGACGGCCGCCGCCAGCCGGTCGGCCGCGGCGCGCGCAGCGTCGGCGCTGGGCGCATAGGCCCATGCCGCCGGGCCGCATTTGGCGGCATCGGTCGCGGGAAAACCCATGGCCAGTCCGGCGGCCAGCGTGTCGCTGTCGAACGTTTCCTGCAGTTGCCGCAGCGAACGCGCCGGTTCGGCGCCGGTGTATTGCCAGCAGATCGGAATGAGGAAGGGGATGCGGCGCCACGCCGCCCGCGGGCGCGGCATGCCCTGCAGCCGGCGCGCCAGCCAGGCATAGGCGCGTGCCCCGGTGGCCGCCATGTCCACATGCGGATAGGTGCGGTAGACCAGCAGCAGGTCGGCGCTGTCGACCATCAGCGGCGAGACATTGGCATGCAGGTCCAGGCTGGCCACCAGCGGGATATCGTCGCCAATGGCCAGGCGCACGCGGCGCAGGATCTCGCCGTCGGCGTCGTCGATGTGGGCGGCGGCCATGGCGCCGTGCAAGTCGAGATAGACGGCGTCGGCCCGGGCCTGGGCGATCCCTTCCAGCAGCAGCGCCACGACGCGTTCGAAGGCGTCCTCGGTCACGCGGCCGGAGGGGCCGGCGGCGCACCAGGACAGGGGAAGCAGCGTATGCGCGCCATCATCCCGCGCCGCGCCGATGAAGCCGGCAATCGGGATATTGCGCGCCTGGGCGCCGTCGGCCGGCGTCATCTCCGCCAGCAGCGCCGGGCCTTGCAAGAGGCCGGGCCAGGTGTCGGCGGCCAGAAAATCCTGCCAGCGGGTAGGCGTAGGAGAAAATGTATTGGTTTCGTGCTGGAAGCCGCCAATGGCGATGCGCATGCGAGATCCTGACAATCGATCAAGTCAATCGAGTAAAAGCGAAAAAGGGCGAGGCCAATAAGTTACCGCGAAAACATGCTGGAAAGCATGAGGGGCCAGACTCGATCATAATGGCGCTGGCAGCATGAGAGTCCTTCGACTACAGTCGAATATCGCATAAGTTAATTCCGAAAATTCATTTCTCCTGGTCATGGCCAGATCCTAAAATTTCGCACTTTGCCTCGATGTCCCAAGGATCAGCTCGCTTCCCGGCTGATGGGAAACGGGGTGATTTTCTGGAGCCTCTGCATTGAATTCCGTCCATTCGACGGGCGCGCGCATCGGTATCGACGTCGGCGGCACTTTTACCGACTTTGTCCTCTACGATGCGGCACGCCAACAGCTCGCCTATCACAAAGAACCCAGCACGCCCGCCGATCCGGCATTGGCGGTGCGCAACGGCCTGGTTACGCTGATCGGCAAGCATGGCCTCAAGCCTGACGATATCGGCGTACTGCTGCATGGCACCACCATCGGCCTGAACGCCATCATCCAGCGGCGCGGCGCGCGGGTGGGACTGATCGTGACCGAGGGTTTTCGCGACGTGCTGGAAATCGGCCGCGCGCGCATGCCGTCGTCCTTCGACTTCCATGCCACCCGGGAAGAGCCGTTCCTGCCGCGCGAGCGCGTGGTGGAAATCGGCGCCCGTTTCAACCGCGATGGCGATGTTACGCGCTGGCCGCAGGCCGACGCCATCCGGCGGGCCGCCGAAGACGTCCGCGCCCTGGAAGTCGATACCGCGGTGATCATGCTGATCAACGGGTTCCTCCAGCCTGAGCGGGAGGCGGCGCTGGCGCGGGACATCGAGGCGCATACGCCCGGCACCAAGATCATCTCGGCGGCCCAGGTCTGGCCGGAAATCCGTGAATACGAACGCACCGTGGCCGCCGCGCTCAACGCCTATATCCAACCCTTGATGCAACGCTATTTCGAACGCTTGTCCGAGCTGGTCGATGAGCTGGGGGTGGCGGCGCCGATCCTGGTAACGGCCTCCAATGGCGGTTCGCTGTCGCTCAATGCGGCGCTGGCGCGCCCGATCGACACCGTGCTGTCGGGACCGGCCTCGGGCGTGGTGGCGGCCGCGCGCCTGGCCACGGCGGCCGGCGTGCCGCGCATCGTCACCTTCGACATGGGCGGCACGAGCAGCGACATTGCCGTGTCCCAGCATGGCCTGGCGGAGATGGTCACGCGTACCGACATCGGCGGCTTGCCGCTGGTATTGCCGGTCATTGGCGTGTCTGCCATCGGCGCCGGCGGCGGTTCCAAGATCCGGGTGGACGAACATGGCGTATTGAAAGTCGGTCCGGAAAGCGCCGGCGCCGATCCCGGCCCGGCCGCCTATGGCCGGGGCGGTGTCGATGCGACCGTCACCGACTGCTACCTTGCCACCGGCGTGCTGGATGCCGCCGCGTTTGTCGGCGGCGCCATGTCGCTCTACCCGGAACGTGCGCAAGCCGCGCTGGAGAAGGTCGCCGGCGCGCTGAAACTGGATGGCGCCGATGGCGTCGAGCGCGCGGCCTCCGGCGCGCTGGCGGTGGCGTCGGCGCAGATGGCTTCCGAATTGCGCAAGAACCTGGCCCAGCGCGGCCTCGATCCTGCCGAGTTCGCGCTGGTGCCTTTCGGCGGCGCCGGCCCCACCCACGCCAACTGGCTGGCCGAGGAGGCCGGCCTGGCGCATGTGCTGGTACCGTTGAAGCCGGGCACCTTCTGTGCCTTGGGCGCCGCCACCGCCGACCTGCGCCGCGACTTCGTGCGCAGCTTGCGCGTGACGCTCGACGACACCGCGGCCGGCGCGGTGGGCCGCATCTGGCAGGAGCTGGAAACGCAGGCCGCCGGCTGGCTCAAGGCGCAGGGCGTGGCCAGCACCGGCGCGCCGTCGTTCTGGCCGGCGCTGGACATGCGCTATGCCGGACAAGCCTATGAATTGAACGTGGCCTTGCCGCATCCGCTGCCGTCGCCGCTGGATGCGGCCACGCTGGCCGAATACTTCCACCGCGAGCATGAACGCCTCTATGGATTCCGCGATGCGCAGGCGCCGGTCGATGTGTCGACCGTGCGGCTGGCCATTGTCGGCCACATGGTGGCGGCGGCCAACGTGCCGCGTTTCGCCGGCCAGGGCAAGCCCGCGCCGCGCGCCACGCGCAAGGTATTCCTGCGCGACGCCTGGCAGGACGCCGCCATCTATGCCCGCGACAGCCTGGGCGCCGGCGACGCGTTCGACGGCCCGGCGATTGTCGAGCAGGACGACACCACCGTGCTGGTATTGCCCGGCTGGCAGGCGCGCACGGATGCACTGGGCAACCTGCATCTCACCCCCGCGCAAGGGCGGGGGCCGGCGCAACCGCAATCGCAACCGCAACCGGCGCAACAAGGAGGCGCAGCATGAAGCTCGATCCCGTCAGCATCGAAATCCTCGGCAACAAGCTCACCTCCATTGCCGAAGAAATGTGCCTCACGCTGCAACGCACCGGCCGCACGCTTTACGTCAAGGAAACGGCCGACTTCTGCTGCGCGCTGGTGGGCCTGGACGGCAAGTTCTTCGCCTATCCGCGCGCGCTGGGCGTCTCCGGCTTCGTCGGCCTGGACTGCACGACCACGATCGAGGCGGTCGGCCCGCTGCAGCCGGGCGACGTGATCCTGACCAATGATCCGTACCGTTCCAAGGGCCTGGCGACGCACTTGCCGGACTTGCAGGTAGTGCAGCCCTATTTCCATGAAGGCCGCATCGTGGCGTATGGTTGGGGCTTCCTGCACGCGTCGGACGTCGGCGGCAAGGTGCCGAGCAGCATTTCGCCGAGCAACCATGAAATCTTCCAGGAAGGCTTGCAGATCCCGCCGGTGAAGATCATGCGCGGCGGCCGGATCAATGACGACGTGGTATTGCTGTTCACCGCCAACAGCCGCACGCCGGACGCCAACATGGGCGACCTGAAGGCCATGCTTGGCGCGCTGGCGACCGGCCGCGACCGTGTGGCGCAGACCGTGGCGCAACACGGCGTGGCCTCGTTCCTCGATGCCCAGACCGACCTGGTCGACTATGCCGCGCTACGCGCACGGGCGGTGCTGTCGAAAGTGCCGGCCGGCACCTACCGCTTTGTCGATTACCTGGACGATGAAGCCGGCGTCGGCTTGCCCGTGCGTATCGCGCTGGCGGTCACCCTGGCCGACGGCAATATCACGCTCGACTTCACCGGCAGCGATCCGCAAGTGGCCGCGGCCATCAACATTCCCAGCCACGGCCTGCCGCACGCCTGGCTGACGCTGCGCATCCTGGCGCTCATCGCCACGCTCGACAAGGGCGTGCCGATCAATGCCGGCCTGCTGGTGCCGGTATCGGTGATTGCGCCGGCCGGCACCATCGTCAATCCCTTGCCGGGCGCCGCCGTCGGTGTGCGCCATGCGGCGGCCGTGCGCGTCAACGATGCGCTCAACGGCGTGCTCGGCCAGGCCTTGCCTGAACACATGCCGGCGGCCAGCGGCGGCACCATCATTCCGGTGGTGGTGGCCGAACCCGCGCGCCATGGCCACGGCCAGAACGTGCAAGTGGTCGAGCCGATGGTCGGCGGCACCGGCGGCCGCCGCGGCCACGATGGCGCAGACGGGCGCGACAGCAGCATTTCCAACCTGTCCAACAATCCGGTGGAAACGGTCGAGGCCGAGACCGGCATCGAGATCCTGCGCTATGGCTTGCGCCCCGGTTCGGCCGGAGCCGGCCAGTGGCGCGGCGGCAATGGCCAGGCGATCCGCTTCCGTATCCTGCAGGACGATACCTTCGTGCTGGCGCGCGGCATGGAGCGCCTGCGCTTCCGCCCGTGGGGCGCCCATGGCGGCCAGGCCGGCGCAGCGGCCGGACTGGTCCTGCATCGCCAGGGCGAGGCGCCGCGCGAACTGGGCAAGATCGATTTGCTGCCGGTGCTGGCGGGCGATGAAATTGAAATCCGTACGCCCGGCGGCGGCGGCTGGGGCGATCCGTTCCGGCGCGATACCGCGGCGGTCCTGGCCGATGTGCAGCGCGGCTTGTTGTCGCCGGAGGCGGCGCGCAGCGAATACGGCGTCGTCATCGGCGGGCAAGGCCGCCTGGCGATCGATGCGGCGGCGACAGAACAGGCGCGCGCGCAAGGCAGCAAGGGCATCGGCCGCTTCGGCCCGGAGCGCGATGCGTGGGAACGCGTGTTCCAGCCCGAACATCTGGATCGCCTCAACGCCGCCCTGTTTGCCTTGCCTGCGGCAGCGCGCAGCCGCCGCCGCAAGCAGATCTTCGCCGCGGCGCTTGGCGGGCTGCCGCCGGAGTTCCCGCGCGAAACGGCCGCCGATGCCGCACTGGCCGACGCGGCCGGGCGCTTTGAGGCAGCGGTGGCGGAACTGGTTTCCGCCGTATCGGCGACATCGGCAACATCGGCAACATCGGCAACATCGGCAACACACTAACCATCCATCCAACCTGACTGGAGCAAGCAAGTGAAATCCATCCGCATTATTCCGACGTTGGCCATGACCGTCTTGGCAGTGGCCGTCCTGGCCGGCTGCGGCGAGAAGAAAACCGATGCCCCGCAGGCAGCTGCCGCGCCGGCGGCGACCGACAAGGTCGTCATCGGCGTCTATGGCGGCGATTGGGAAAAGAACATCCGCGCCGCCGGCCTTGAGCAATACGCCAAGGACAACAACATCAATGTCGAGATCGTGCCGGGCGCCGATGCGGAATGGCTGGCCAAGCTGCGCGCCGCCAACGGCAACAACCCGGCGTACGACATCGTCGTCTTCCAGCCGGACTCGGTGCAGCGCGCCGCCGCCGCCAATCTGCTGGAGCCGCTGGAAGCCAGGAACATCCCGAACCTGGACAAGCTCTACGGCACCGTACAGGAAAAATTCGTGCGCGACGGCAAGACCTACGCCGCCGCCTTCAGCCTGGGCCAACTGGGCCTGGCCTATCGCACGGACCTGGTCAAGACGCCGCCGACCAGCTGGCTGGACCTGTGGAAGCCTGAATACAAGGGCCACGTTGCCGTATCGTCCCCGGCCTATGCCGCCGGCCTGCAATTCTTCGCCGGCCTGACCCACGCGCTGGGCGGCGAACTCAAGGACGATGCCGCCGTCGAGAAGACCTTTGCCAAGCTGGCCGAACTCAAGCAGAACGCGGTTGCCTTCCCGGACAGCCCGGGCGCCATCCAGACCTTGCTGGAACGCGGCGACGCATGGGTCGTGCCTTATTGGGACGGCCGTGTGTTCGCGCTGCAAAAGAGCGGGCTGAAGGTCGGCTTCGCCTACCCGACCGATGGCCCCGTGGTGGGCGCGGCCAACTGGGTCATCGCCAGGGGCGCGCCTAACCTGGCCAATGCCTACAAGCTGGTGGACTTCCTCTCCGGCGCGCAGGTGCAGAAGGCGTTCTCCGACAAGTCGCTGTACGGCATGACCAACCGCGACGTGCAATACGACGAAGAGCTCAAGACCAAGGTGCAGGTCGGCGAAGAGGCGTACAAGAAGCTGATCTGGATCGACTATGAAACGGCCACGCCGAAGGTGGCCGACTGGACCAACCGCTGGGCGCAGGCGCTGGGCAGTGGTAAATGAGCGCAATTGAAATCCATGCCGTTGCGCGGCAGTTCGGCGAACTCAAGGCGCTGGACGGCGTAGACCTGGCGATCGGGCAGGGCGAGTTCTTCTCGCTGCTCGGTCCCAGCGGCTGCGGCAAGACCACGCTGCTCAACATCATTGCCGGATTCCTGGCGCCCAGCGCCGGGCGGGTGGCCATCGGCGGACGCGACATCACGGCGCTGCCGCCGCACCAGCGCGACATCGGCATGGTGTTCCAGAACTACGCGCTGTTTCCGCATTTGAATGTGTTCGACAACGTGGCCTATGGCTTGCGCGTGCGCAAGTCGGGCGGCGACGCGATCCGCAAGCGGGTAGGGGACATGCTGGACCTGGTGCGGCTGTCCGAACTGGGGCATCGCATGCCGCACCAGCTCTCCGGCGGCCAGCAGCAGCGCGTGGCGATCGCCCGCGCGCTGGCCATCAGCCCGCAGGTGCTGCTGCTGGATGAACCGCTGTCCAATCTCGATGCCAAGCTGCGCAAGGAAATGCAGGCCGAATTGCGCCGCATGCAGCGCGACGTGGGCATCACGACCGTGATGGTCACGCACGACCAGGAAGAGGCGCTCGGCCTGTCCGACCGTATCGGCATCCTGGGCCGTGGGCGCCTGCAGCAGGTCGGCACGCCGCTGCAACTGTACCGCCAGCCGGCCAACCGCTTTGTCGCCGAATTCGTCGGCCAGGCCAACCTGATCGCGGCGCGCCGCGAGGCCAACGGCGGCTATGCCGCCTTGCATCACGCAGGGGCGTCCCAGGCGCCGCTGCATTTGCTGCCGGTGGACGGCAGCGCCGGCGAGGCGTTGTTCCTGCTGCGTCCGGAACGCATCCGCCTGGCGCCCGGCGGCGCTGCCGCGCCGGCCATCAACGCTGCCAGCGGTATCGTGCGCGACGCCAGCTACACCGGCGCGGGCATTCATGTCACGGTGGCGCTGGCAGGCCACGGCGAGCTGGCGGTCGATGCCCCCGAATCGGCATTCGCGGCCATTCCCGCGCCGGGTTCGCCGGTGCAATTGTCATGGTCGGCGCAAGACCTCGTGCCGCTGCCGCCCGAAGCGGGCGCGGCCGGGAGCGCGGCATGAGCCTGGCCGACAAGAAAGGGCCGGGCGGCACGCTGTTTGCCTGGCTGCTGCTGACGCCGTCGATGCTGTTCCTGGCGGCGTTCCTGGCCGTGCCGGGGATCCTGCTGATAGTGCTGAGCCTGCGCAACGTGGACAGCATGCTGATGCTGCTGCCGACCTATGGCCTGGCGCAATATGCGCAGGTGTTCACATCGCCGCATTACCTGTCGGCGCTGGGCACCACCTTGTGGGTGGCGGCGCTGACGGCGGTGCTATGCGTGCTGCTGGCCTATCCGGCGGCATGGCTGCTGGTGGCCACGCGCAGCCGCGGCTGGCGCACGCTGCTGTATGTGATCCTGATCTCGCCCCTGCTCACCAGCGTGGTGATCCGCACGTTCGCGTGGATCGTGCTGCTGGCGCAAAACGGCCTGATCAACGACATCCTGCGCCACACCGGCCTGATCGATTCGCCGCTGGCGCTGCTGTGGAACATGAAGGCCGTCATCGTCGCCTACGTGCAGGTGATGCTGCCCTTCGCGGTGCTGCCGCTGGCGACGTCATTGGGCGACCTTCCAGAAGCCTTGCCGCGCGCCTCGCAAAGCCTGGGCGCCGGGCCGTTCCATACGTTCACCCGCGTGGTCCTGCCGCTGACGATCCCGGGCATGATGAGCGGCGCGATCATCGTCTTCGCGCTGGCGGCGGGCAGTTATGTCACGCCATTGCTGATCGGCGGACGGCTGCAGCCATTGCTGCCCATCGGCATCTACCAGCAGGCGCTCCAGATTGCCAACCTGCCATTGGCGGCTGCCTTGTCGCTGACCTTGCTGGCGGTGACGGCCGGCATCGCGGGCGTGATGACTTACTTGCAAAAACGTTGGGAGCGTCGTGTCTATGGCCACTGATCAGCCTGCTGTCCATGTCACTGCGGCCACCGCGGCCGTCGCGCAAAGCACGGCGTCGGCCAAGGCCTGGCGGCTGGCCGGGATCGGCGCCGGGGCGCTGGTGTATGTGTTCCTGAGCCTGCCGGTGCTGGTGATCTTCCTGTCGGCATTCAGCCCGGAGGCGTATCCGCAGTTCCCGCCGCAGCAATTCTCGCTGCGCTGGTTCCGCGCCTTCATCGACAATCCGGGCTGGCTGCGGGCGCTCGAAGTCAGCGCCTGGCTGCTGCTCATCGCCACGCCGGTGACGACGCTGCTGGGGACGACGGCGGCTTATGCGCTGGCCAGGCTGGAGTTCCCGGGACGCTCCGTGATCCAGGCATTCGTGCTTTCGCCGCTGATCATCCCGCAAGTGGTGCTGGGCATCGCCTTGCTATATGTGCTGACCGGCGCCGGGATGGCCGGCTCTCTGCTCGGGCTGGCGGCGGGCCATATCGTGGTCGCTTTGCCGTATGCCGTGCGGACCGTCAGCGTCAGCCTGGCATCGATGGACCGCCGTCTCGAAACGGCCTCGATGAACCTGGGCGCCACGCCGGCCTACACGTTCCGCCATGTGACGCTGCCGCTGATCAAGCCGGGCATCGTGGCCGGCGCCGTGTTTGCCGCGGTGACCTCCTTTGGCGAAGTCTCGGTCAGCCTGTTCCTGACGGCGCCGGGCACGGTATCGATGCCGGTGCGGATCTTCACCTACATCGACCAGACCTTCGATCCGGTGGTCAATGCCGTGTCGGCCATCTTCATCGTGCTGGCGGTGCTGGCGCTGGTGCTGATCGAACGCACGATCGGGTTGACCAAGGCGATGTAGCGCGCAAGCGGCAGGCGCATGCCCCCAGCAGGAACAGAAGAACGGCCGCGCCATGTCGCGGCCGTTCTTTTTGGCGTTTGCTGCTGCGGAAATGCCAGCGCCGGCGATTGGCCGCGGGGCCGGCATGTTCAATAAGAACTATTTTTATAAATGATGTAAATAGTAATGATTGTCATTACAATGCAGGGATAAACGCATGCCGGAAAAGCGTAAAGGGGGAGAAAACTCCTTGTTGTCCGATTGATTCATTTTAGGCGAGACGGCCGCCAGCAGCGGACCGCCGCCTGGAAGGCTGGCAAATCATGTCCAATGCAGGGGTGCATCAACAAATCGGGGTTCTCTACAGCGAGCACCACAACTGGCTGGCCAACTGGCTCAGCCACAAACTGAAATGCCGGTATCTGGGCGCAGACCTCGCCCAAGACACGTTCGTGCGCCTGTTTGCCGGACGGCTGCCAGGCAACCTGGACAATCCCAAGGCCTACCTGACGACGGTGGCCAAAGGGGTCGTCAATACCTATCTGCGCCGCAAGAATCTTGAGCAAGCCTATCTGGACGCGCTCGCCGCCGCGCCGGAGCCGGTGCAGCCCTCGCCTGAGGAGCGCTTGCTGGTCTTGGAGGTATTGACCGACATAGACAGGATCCTCGACGGTCTGCCGGCCAAGGTAAAACAGGTCTTTCTGCTGGCCCAGCTGGACGGCCTTCCCTATGCCGACATCTGCGATTTGCTGGACGTGTCGCTGGCGACGGTAAAGCGCCACATGGTCAAGGCCTATGGCCATTGCCTGCGCGTCATTTAGGGCGGACCGAATTGTGATGGAGCAAGCCCCACGCCAGCCGCTATCCGAGGAAATTCTCCAGGAGGCCGCCACCTGGCTGATGGAGATGCACGATGGCCCGCTGACGCCCAAGGAACGTGTCCGCTTCAACCAATGGCGCCAGCGCAGCGCCGAGCACGAGATGGCTTGGCAAAAGGCCTCGGTGCTGCTCGACAAGTTGAAAGGCGTGCCGGCGCCGGGGGCGGTGGCGCTCAAGGCGGCATCGGCGGCATCGGCGGCATCGGCGCCCTCACGCCGCGCGGCCGTCAAAACGCTGGCGCTAGTGCTGGCCGCAGGTCCGGCCGCGTGGGCGGCGTACCGCTTGTCGCCCTGGCCCGGCCGAGGCGACGCGGTGGTGACGGAGCGCGGCGAGCAGCGTGACCTGGTGCTGGAGGACGGCACAACAATCACCTTGAACACGTCGACCCGGATTCAGGTCCGCTACAGCGATGAGATGCGCCGCGTCCGTCTGTTGCAGGGAGAGATCTTGGTCGCCACCGCAACAGATGACCGCAGCCCGGCCCGCCCTTTCATCGTGGAGACGGCCGAGGGCCGGCTGCAGCCGCTCGGTACGCGCTTTACCGCCAGGCAGCTGGACGGGCGTTCGCATGTTGCGGTGTATGAGGGCGCGGTGGAACTTGTTCCTGCGGATGCGCCCGCCGAAAAACGGCTTGTCGCGGCGGGATACCAGGCCGCCTTCTCCGCGCGCGCCGTGGAATCCGCAACGCAGTGCAGCGAGCTGGGCCTGGCCTGGACCACTGGCATGCTGGTGGTCGACCAGATGCCGCTTGCCGCCTTTGCGGAAGAGCTGGGGCGCTACCGCGCGGGGCTGCTGCAGGTCGATTCCGGGGTCGGGAAACTGGCCGTCTCCGGCGTATTCCCATTGGCAGACACGACCGCCAGCCTGACGCTGCTGGAGCAGACCATGCCGGTGCACATCCAATACTTCACCCGTTACTGGGCGCGCATTGTGTCCAAATAGCCATTTCGCAGTCCCTGAAAATTCTTTTTGGAAAAGCTGAGCCATTTTCGATGTTCGTTGGGCATACCAGTGAAGACGCTCAATTCGGACATCGAAAGGTTCAGTATGAATTACCCAGAAAACCCCGGGAAAGCAGTGTGTAAAAGACCGGCTAAAAGGCCGGCTGACGCGGCATTGATGCGCAAATCGGCGATGGCGGTAGCCATTCATTGGGCTGCCGCGGCGATGGCGATGTCATCGCTGGCCTGCATGGCCCCCGCGGCCGCTGCGGAAACCGCCAGCGCCGCGCAAAGCTTCAGCATCGCCCCTGGTCCGCTGGCACAGGCATTGCCGGCATTCGCCGCGCGCGCAGGCGTGCCTTTGTCATTCGACGGCAAGCTGCTGGAAGGCAAAGCCAGTCCGGGGCTGACGGGCACTTACGCCGTCGATGAGGGTTTTTCCCGCCTGTTGCAGGGAACCGGTCTCCAGGCGCAGCGCCTGCCCGGTGGCGGCTATACCGTCAAGGCGCCCACGCTCTCGCTGGGCGCCTCCATCGGCGAGCTGCAACCGATTGAAATCAGCGCGCAACGCACCAGCAGCGGCATCATCCGGCCGACGCGCCAGAGCAATGTCATTGAGCGCGAAGAGCTCAATGAGCTGCGCCAGTCGTCCGATAGCCTGGCAACCGTGCTCGGCAAGATTGTTCCCGGCATGGCCGATTCGAGCCACACGATGACGGACTATGGCCAAACGCTGCGCGGCCGGAACACCCTGGTCCTGGTTGACGGCATTCCGCTCAACACCAATCGCGATTCATCCCGCAACATGGCCACGCTGAACCTGGCCAGCATCGACAAGGTCGAGGTGCTGCGCGGGAGCAGCGCCATCTATGGCGCTGGCGCCGCCGGCGGCATGATCGCCGTGACCACCCGTCCCGCCGGCGGTGAACCGTATGCCGAGACTACCTTCACGTTGAAATCCGCGCTGTCCCGCCTTGGGAGCGACGGCCTCGGCGGCGAGGTGAACCACTATATGTCCGGCTCCAGCGGTGCGGTGGACTATGCGTTCAACGTCGGCTACCAGCATGTGGGCGGCTCCTTCGACGGCAAAGGCAAGCGCATCGCGCCCGAACCCAGCCAGGGCGACCTGTTCGATAGCGACAACTACACCCTGGGCGGGAAACTGGGCTTTCGCATCGACAAGAACCAGCGCTTGCAATTGTCCGTCAGCCGCTACGTCGCGGAACAGGACAGCGCCTACGGCTCGGACCCGGCGGTAGCGAAACTGCCGGCGGGCACCGCCGTCGCGCGTCCCCTGGATGGCTTGCAGCTGGCGGAACAGAACCAGATTAAAAATACCCTGGTAAGCCTGGATTACCAGAACCAGGATGTCTTCGGCAGCACGCTGTCGACCCAGTTGTACTACCGCGACTACTTCACCCGTTTTACCCCCTTCGATGCGCGCGCGGTTTCCACGCGCGGCAACAATGTCGACCAGGTGATGCAGAACTCCCACGTACTTGGCGGCCGCGCCACCTTGAATACGCCGCTGGGCGACAAGACCAAACTGCTCTGGGGCCTGGACTTCAACCAGGAACGCAGCGACATGCCGGATGACATCTTCAACGCTGCAGCGTACGACGCAAGCGGCGGCAGCGTCTTCCAGCGCACCGGAACCTTGCTTTATATGCCGTTGCTGACCACCCGCTCCATTGGCAGCTTTGCCCAGCTCCAGCACAAAATCAATGAGCAATGGTCGGTTGAGACGGGTTTGCGCTATGAGCGCGCCAATGCCAGTTACGACGATTTCATCCCGCTGTCGCAGAGCAAAGCGGCCTCTCCGCAGAAGGTCCGCGGCGGTTCGGTTTCCTTCGGCTCCTGGATGAGCAATGCCGGCCTCGTATTCAAGCCTGTCGCCGGACACGAAGTCTATGCCTCGTTCAGCCAGGGCTTCCAGCTTCCCGACATCGGCGTGCAGATCCGCAATGCCACCCCGGCCTTTAATATTGCCTCTTCATCCCTTGAGCCGGTCAAGACCAACAGCTACGAGCTGGGATGGCGCGGCGCGTTCGGCAACGTCCTCGGCAACCTGGCGATATTCCACACCACCTCCAAGCTGGGCGATATCCAGAGCTTCAACAATGGCCTGATCCTGACCCGCACCGCGGAAAAGATTTCCGGCATCGAAGCCGGCGCCGACTATCTGCCGGACGACTCGGCATGGGGCGGCGGCGCGACGTACGCAATGATGTGGGGGCGCGAAACTGCGCAGGGCAGCGCCAGCGACCAGGTGATGAGCGGTTACCGCATCCCGCCGATGAAGCTCACGGCCTATTTGCAGTACAAGCCGAATAGCAAATGGAGCAATCGTCTGCAGGCGAGCTATTTCGCTTCACGCGATTACCGTCTCAACGGCCAAACGGCATTTGGCCGGCGGGAGGTCGGCAGCTATACCACCATCGACCTGGTGAGCCGGTATCAGCTCACGCCCAAGGACACGGTGTCCCTTGGTATAGAGAACCTGCTTAACCGGTACTACATCCCGGCCTACAGCCAGCTCATGCGCAACAGCAATAACACCAGCCGCCTGCCAGGCGCCGGGGCGGTGATGAGCTTGAGCTACAGCCATCGCTGGTGATGCTGCCAAAAGAAAAAGCTGTCCGCATCGTTGCGGGCAGCTTTTGTTCTGGCGTGATTGACCGGTCTTGCCTGCCCTTCGATACGCTGCTGCGCAGCTACTCAGGGCGAACGGAGTCTGGACTCCACAAACCTCCACAAACGCAAATGCCGTTCAGCGCTTAACTGAACGGCATGACGATGCCGGCTGGAACTTTGTCCTTGCGCATGATTACTCACCATTGAATTTCCCACGGGGCCGAGAGGATAGCGTGCGGTCGGTACACATGAAAGAGAGCAAGGCATGGTACATCCCTACATCGGTAACTTAACGCCGGCCTATCCGGCCAACGACCAGATGGCCGGCATCGATCAGCCGCATGCCAATGCCGGCACGCGCCAGCCACCGCCGCCTATCGCGCGTAAGCCCGTACCCGGACTGGGCCAGTCCATGGCGCATCGCGCGCGAGGCAATTTCATCGAACAGGTCCGGCGCGACCAGACCCGGGAAGGCCAACAGCGCAGCCATAACCTGAGCGGCCCGGGAGTTCCCCGCGTGACCTACGGAGTCGCCAGCGCGCCACCCGGCGATCGCGATGAGCTGCATTTCTGGTCGCCTCTGCCGGCTGCCGCTGCGGCCGCGCGCTCTGCCTCGCCGGTGGACGATTCCACGCCCGAAGGAATCGCAGCGGCGATCGGGACATTGCTGCGCGCCAGGAAATCCGGCATCCCCGTACTGGATGCCCCCAGGCCGCAGTTCGTGACCGGCACGCACCACCTGACACCTGAGTCGCAACAACGCCTGGCCGAGCAGCTTGGTGAAATCAAGGCATTGCGCAAGAAGATTGCAGGCTATCTGGATAAGCTGGACATGGATAGCCAGCTGGTGCAAGCGATGCAAACGCTAGGCCTTCCGGTAGCCGACTCGGAGCGACAGATCGAGGATCTGGTCGCCAGATGCAATGAGCGGTCCGACGCGATCATCGCCCTGCGGGCGCATGACATGGTGCAGGTATCTTCCCATCCTGGGGCGAACTGGCTGGCGCAACAGCTGATGGGTTCGCAAGAGACCCGCGACACGCTCAATATCTATCTTGGTGACACCGAACCGCTGGAATTGCAGGTTAGTCGCAATCGCCAGATGCAGCTTCGCCACGAACTCAGCGGGATGAGCGTGGAGCGGGAGAGTAACGGCATGGCGCAGCAGGGGGCGCAGCAATGGCAGGCGCGCGAGCAGCTCAAGGAACGGGTGGATACATTGGCAAGACGGATCACGGAATTGGAAGGCCGCGTACCGGCTGTTCGTATCCCCGCCGATGAAGCCGCGTCAGAAATGACTCCCGAGGCGGTGGCACGCTACCTCAGTCGGCAGTATGAACCGCTAAGGCCTCACCTGCATGCATTGCGCGACGAGCTTGAGCGGCTGTTGCCGGAAGATGGCGCCGTCACTCCCGAGCGGCAGCAACTGGTCATATTGCGCAAGCAGATCGGGCAAACGCTGGAGGCGGCCGGAAAGGCTGAATACGGGTATGTCACACGCACGCTGGAACAAGCGCACGCCAGCGGTCTTGCGCCTGAGATCGCCTATTCGCCGCAAGCGGCGAAGAGTCTGAGTACCCGCATGGGGCATTACAAAGACCATAGCGCCATACGGCGCGAACCCATTGAACTCACCATGGCCCGTCGCGATTACGTTGAACAACAGGAAAGGCATCGCCAGGCGAACGGGAATGCTATTGAAAGCGGGAGACCTGTCGCTGAATGGCTTGTCCCCGGCACCCGGGATCTGGAACGGCGGTATGCCACGCTGCAAGCCGAGGAAGATGCGGCAATGCCTGCCTTGCAGGCAATGGCCCAGCGCAATCGCGAGCTGAAGCAATTAAGCGAACGTACCCTGTATTCGATGCTGGACGGTAAGCTGACGTCCTTGCTGCAACAAGGATATGCGTCATTGGCGGCGGTGCCCTCGCCCAAGCCCGCCATCGATGACATGGACTATCTCGCGCAAAGTTATCACGCCCGCCTGAACCAGCTCGAACAGGCGCCCGAAGAGAATCGCCGGCATATCGCCGCGCTGAAGGAAAAGCTGGCGTTTCTCGCGCCGGCGAGGACGTGACGAGCGCGGCTTGTCGGCTGTTGTTGGCATGAGTTGGCATGAGCGATCCCGATCCGATAGCGGAAGGACCGTCCGCGGCGCCGGCGCTCTGGCGACCCGCGGTCCGTGTTGTCAGCAGGCGCGTCGAAACGAGAACTGCGAATAATGTTTCGCCAGCAGTTGCAGCATCTCGGGTTCGGTCAAGGGCGGGCCGTCGACCTTGATGCGGGCCGGGAAGAACGTACAGCGTTGGGGTTCGATCTTGCCCGCCAGGATGGGGCTGGCGGCAATCGCCGCCGTCACCGCGTAGGGAAAGATCGCATCGGTGTGCGCCAGGTCCGATTTCATCACCAGCCCGGCGCGGATCTGGGTGACGGCCGAATTGTCGGCGATACAGACCACATAGACGTTATCGATGTTGCCATAGTCCCCGGGGGCGACCTGGTACATGCAGTGCGTGGCGGATTGGTCGGCGTCGAACAGGCAGTCCATCAAAGGCATGGCAAATGCCGCCGAAAATACTTTTCCCATCGTGATTCTCCTTTTCAAGTCGTCATGGCCGCGCGTCGATCAAGGCGGCACTCGTGCTCAGAATGTTTCCGTGATGCCCAGCGGTAGCCGGATGCCGCCACTGACGATGCGCAGGAACAGTTCGCCGCTGTGGGCCGGGTCGCTACCTTGCGGCAGCAGGGCCACCGGCGCGTTATAGGATTCGGTGCGGGAATCCTGCTCGTTGACGATCGCGGGGCTGACGACCGCGGGGCTGGCGATCACGGGGTCGGCGGTCACGGGAGCGGCGCGCAGCGTGAGCCTGCCATCCACGTAGCGCATCACATAGTTGTCCGAACTCAGGCCCGATACGCCGATGCGGTATTGTCCTGCCTGGGTTGCGCCTTGCGCATTGCCGCCATATACCAGGGCGCCGGTCAGCGAAGCCGCGTTGTCGCCGCCGACGAAGCCGCTGTAGCCTACGCCGTTGCCGCCGGCCCACGGCGTGCCGGCAGTGGCGGCAGCATCATTGGCGGTGACGACCAGGGTGGCGGGGGCAATGCGCAGGCTGACGCCGGCGTCGGCGATGGCGATGTCATAGCCTTCCTGGCCGGAATACAGGCCCCCCAGGCTGAGCGTCCCGGCGCCGGTGCTGTAGTTGCCCGCGTCGCGCGCGGCGCTGGTATAGGTCAACGCGCCCGACAGGACGGCGCCATTGCTGGCGGTATAGCTCAAGGTGCCGCCGGTGGTGCCGTCATAGTCGCGCACGCCGCCAACGGGAGTGACGGTGGTCGGGCGCAGGAAGCTGCGCAACAGCGGCAGCGTATTGCCGTCATAGATGCGCCACTGGCTGCTGCCGGTGCTGTTGCCGATGTCCCAGCCGGCCGCGGCGTAGGTCGAGGCCAGGCTGGCCTGGTCCGCGGTCAGGCCGCGTGTGAGGGCATCGATGCTGCCGTCGTTGCCGCCGTATCCGGGGCCATTGGCATCCAGCCAGAACGATGACCGGATGCTTGAGACCGCGCCGTTGTAGCCCACCAGCGCGCCCTGGTAAGCGACTGCGGCATGGACTGCCCCGCTGGCGTAGCTGGTGGAGATGGTGGCGCCCGCTACGTTGTAGCCGGCCAGTCCGCCCACGTATTCGTCGCCGCTGACGTTGCCCGAGGCGTAGCTGTTGACCACTGTGCCGCTGCTGGAACCCACCAGCCCGCCGACCGAGCGCACGCCGCTGACGGCGCCGCCGCCCACCGAATCGACGATCCAGCCGGAGCTGGCGCCGGCTACTCCGCCCACGTTGGTCAGGCCGTAGACGGTCGCCGTGTTGATGATGTGTTCGCTGCGGGTATAGTTTTGCCCGGCTACGCCGCCGACGTTGTTGTTGCCCGAGACATTGCCGCTCACGCGCACGTTATAGATCTCGCCGAAGCTGCTGCCGACGGCGCCGCCGACGTTCTCGTTGCCGCTGATGTTGACGTTGGCCAGGTTCAGGTTGCGCACCATGCTGCCGCCGCTGGTGTAGCCGATGAAGCCTATCGCATTGCTGGATGGGCGCTGTATCGTCAGGCCCGACACCGTATGCCCCAGGCCATCGAAGATGCCGCGAAACTCCGCGCCCCAGGCGCCCAGCGGGACGAAGCCCAGGCCGCCGTTCCAGCTGGCCGTGGCGCTCGCATCGATGTTGCTGCCCAGCGCAAAGTAACGGGTGGTGACGTTGTCCAGGCTGGCGTTGACGGCTTGCAGCGTGACCAGGTCATTGATCACGGTGTAGTTGTTGCCGGCGATGGACAAGGTCGGATTGCTGCCCGACAGGGTGACGGCGGCGTCGCTGACGGTGAAGCGACCGGCGCCACTGGCTGCGCTGCCGCCGTTGGCGGTGTTGGGATTGATGACCAGTCCGGCATGGTTGCCGGTGGCCGTGACATCGGCCTGCACCTTGACGTCGTTGGCGGCCGTCAGGGTCAGCGTGGTGTCGGCGCTCCAGCTGACGCGGTCGGTGACCAGCAGGTCGCCGCGCCCGGCGCTGCCGCCGCTGCTGCTCTGCAAGACGACATTGCTGGCGTTGAGGCTGGCGCCCAATGCGGCGCCGCTGATGTCGCCGTCGCTGGCGGCCACCTTGAAATCCACCGGGTCGATCAGCCAGGTGCCGGTCGCGCCGGCGGCGGCGCGGGTGTCGATCCGCACGTCGTCGGCCACCTGCACGCGGGCGGCGCTGGTCTCGATGAAGCCGCCATCGCCATTGCCATCGGTGGCGGATGCATCGAGTGTGCCGCCCACCTTGACCAGGCCGTTCTGCATGTCGCCCATCAGGACGATCTCGCCGTGGCGCCGGTCGACGCTGCGCGCCTGGATCACGCCGGTGTTATTGACCACCGCCTGCGCCAGTGCGTCGGCCGCTTGCGCACTCAACAGCACGGTGCCGCCATCGGCCACGATCAGTTGGCGGTTCTGCGCCAGCGCTTGCGCTGTGCCCTGGTCGATGCGCACCTGCAGCAGGCCATCGCCATTGAAATCGAGCGTCATGGCGCTGCCGGCGGCCAGCGTCACGTTGCCCAGCCGCGCCGTGAGCGTGCCGTCGTTGCTGACCTGGCCGCCCAGCAGCGCGATGAAGCCGCCATCGGCGGCCGTGATCTGGCCGCGATTGGTGACGTTGCCGGCATTGCCGCTCAGGCGCAGTTTGCCATTCATGAAATCCTGGTCCGACAGGTCGAGGGTCGAGGCCAGCAGGCCGCCGACGTTGACGCTGGCGCCGGCGCCGAACAGGATGCCGTTGGGATTGATCAGGAACACCCTGCCGTTGGCGTTGAGATTGCCGAATATCTTGCTGGCGCCGCTGCCCAGTACCCGGTTCAGTGCGATCGCCTCGCGCGAGGGCTGCACGAAGTTGACGCTTTCTCCGGCGGCGATGTTGAAGCTGTTCCAGTTGATGGCCAGCTTGTCGCTGCCCTGGGTGATGGTGGTGACGGCGCCATTGCTGGCGATGTTGCCGCTGCCTGCGCTGATCGCCCCGCCGGTAGGGGCGGCGCCGGCGGCGGCGGCCAGCAGCAACAGTGGAATCAGGGCGGGGTAGCCGTAGGCACGACCGGCGTGACAAGGGAGTCGGGGCATGACGTGTTCCTGTGAGGGTCTATCGGAGGGGAGTCAGAAGCTCTTTGCCAGTTGCAGCCAGAAGCGCGGCAACTTGTCGGGTTCGGAGGTGGCCGGCGAGCCGGTGCGCCAGGCCAGCGTCGCTTGCAATCGGTACCCTTGCGGGTGGCTCCAGCGCGTCCCCAGTCCGACCCCGGACAGGTTGCGCAGGTTGGCGCCATCGCTGGCCAGCGGGCTGTGGTTCAGGCGCCCGCGTGCGGCGTCGGCAAAGGCAAACGCCTGCCATTGGGGGGCCAGCGCGCGG
The DNA here is from genome assembly GCF_059418325.1 of Herbaspirillum sp. GW821-FHT09A12. Classification (NCBI taxonomy): domain Bacteria; kingdom Pseudomonadati; phylum Pseudomonadota; class Betaproteobacteria; order Burkholderiales; family Oxalobacteraceae; genus Herbaspirillum; species Herbaspirillum sp. GW821-FHT09A12. Next base: position 346,513 of record NZ_JBWKPR010000003.1, on the reverse strand, counting down.
CGCAGCTCGAGGTTGAGCATGACGGCGTCGTCGGCCGGGGCTTCGCCGGAGGGGTAGGCACGCACGGCATAGGGGCCGCCCATCGAGAATTTCTGGGCCGAATCCAGATTGCCCGCGGCATATTGGGCGCTCAGCTGAAGCAAGCCCTCCCATTGCGATCCCAGCGCCTGCAGGCGGGTGGCCTGCAGGCTGCCATGGGCAAAACGGCCCGCGGTACGGTGCCCGACCTGGTCGTCGGCGATATCCGCAGCGGGCAGTTGCAAGCGGCCCAGCGTCACGCCCAGCAGCGCCCGGCTTTGCCCGCCGCCCAGCCAGCCGTCAGCGCTGTCTACCGTCACTGCGGTGGTGGCGGCATCGATGCGTTTGTCGCGACGCGAATCGATGAGGCCGATGCGGTCATTGAAGCGCTTGCTTTCCAGGCGCAACTGCAATCCCACATTGAGGCGGCGGCTGCGCACCAGCGGGTAGGCCAGGACTGCCGACCCCAGTCGCGCGCTGCCGGACGCATCGAGCCGTGAAAAATCGGCGCCCACCCGATACGCCATGGCCGCATACGAAACATTGACGGTGGCGCCGGCCGCGCCCAGCGGCAATTGGTAAGCCAGGCGGCCGTAGTTGAATCCGCTGCCGGCGCTGATGGCGTTGAACTGCAACTGGTCGCCGATGCCCAGGGGATTGTTGAGCGCCAGCGCGGCGTTGGCATGCACGGCGCCGGTATAGCGATTGCCGTGGTTGTCCAGGCCGACTTCGCCTTCGACATGGCGCTCATCGGCCACCTGCACTTCGAGGTCGGTGCTGCCCACCGAGCTGCCCGGAGTCAAGGCCGAGCGCGCTGCCACGCCCGGCAGATCGTTGATCAACAGCAGTTCCCGTTCCAGCCGGGTGCCGGCCAGCGGCAAGCCCAGGCCGATCCGGTCCAGCCGTTGCCGCAGCGTGGCGCTGTCTATCCGTGATTCGTTATGCAGCCGGATTTCGCCCAGCCGTCCTTCCAGCACCAGCAGGCGCACCAGGCCCTGGTCCAGTCGCTGGGCGGGCAGATAGGCGCGCGCCAGCAGGTAGCCATGCTCGCGGTAAAAGCGGGTGATGCGAGCGGCGGCTTCATCGAGCGTGGCCAGGCTGCGCTCCGGGCCGACCAGGTCTTGCAACAGCCGGGCCAGGATGTCTGGTGAAAACGCCACGGCGCCTTCGATACGAAAACCGCTAACGGCAAATTTTTCCTGACCGATGTCTGCCGGCAGCGGCGTGGCGCCGAGCGGCGCTTCGGGCGGCAGGCTCTGGTTGCCCGGCGCGGCCAATGGCTGCGCCGGGCGCAGGTCGCGCAGCAGTTCGCCGGCGCCCGGCAGGCTTTGCGCGTGGGCCGCCGAGGCGGCCAGGCTCAGCACCGGGCCGATGACCCATAGCGTGCGCCGGACTCTTTTGCGATCATCCGCGCGCAAGCCGGCAGACCACTCCCCTGTTGTGTTGATTGAGGCAACCACGTCGCTTCCCCTTTTTATCGCCAGGCGAGAAAGCCTGGCTGTCGACACTGCTGGTTTTGTTGCGCCTGTTTATTCAAGGCCGACGCGTCGAGGCGTTGGCGTGAAAATACTGTAGGGCAATTCGCCGATCGAATGTCTCAACATTCCTCACGCCGGGGAACCGATGCAAAAGTGTTATCGCGCGGTGCTGTCGGGAACAAATGCCGGAGGGTCGCCTTCGTCGAAACCCGGATCAAGGCGTGGAGATCAACGTGCTTTGCCATGTGCCTGGTTGGCCGATACGGTAGACGGATCTCCGAATGGGAATAGAGCCGGCCATGCATGAAGCTTGAACAAAAACGGCGCCCGAGGGCGCCGTCATCAAGGTTAGTGCTGGCTGAAATAATGTTAAGGGAAGACGCCGAACAGATCGTCGACGTCGTATCTGCGGCGGGCGCTGGCAGCAGGGCCCGGGTTGGCGGGCAGCGGTCGCGCTGCGGCCTGGTGGCGCCGATCCGCCTCACGCGAAGCGTCAGGCAAGACCGGCGATGTCGTCTGCGGTTTCACTGTGCTCCTTTGATCGGCGAGTCTGGCTTGTCTGGTCCGGCCGTTGCGTTCCCCCAAGCCTTGCGAACAAGGGGCCGGTCTCTTGCATGTTTCGGCCAATGCCGGGGAACAGGCCGCGGCGATATTCTGCCGCGGCCGGATGCGCTATTAAGGTCAGGCGCCTGACCAGGCGGCGCGGCTTTCTTCTACTTGCCGCCGAACGGAGCGCCAGGTGAACGTGGCTGTTCGGCGGGAAGCGCGGTCGTTGCTCCGGAATCGAAACGGGGGGATTTCTTTCCCGGAGACGCCGTTCGACAACAGGTTGAAGTTGTCCGCGCCCTCCATGACCATATATGTCGCTGCCGGCCTGACGGTTCCATCTTCGGCCGTTCCGCACGGCGGGTGGTCGTGGGCATCGTTTTTCCGGCAGGGAAGCGGAACCCGGATCGCAGGTTTTCCACTTATCGATCAATGAAGGTCTTGCGCCGCCGCCATTCAGGCTGCGAACGCCCACCCCAAAATCGTTGCACCGAACGATGCAAGCGATGCTTTCCCGGAGTAATCACATCATGTATCCCCTGAACAATATCCAATCACACGCACCTGATCCTTTACAACGATATACCTATCAATATCCGGACATCCCATTTTCCTCGATCGACTTCACGTACACCCGTACGGATCGCCAGCTGTCGGCGTTGCAAAACGCATTGAACTTGGTATGGAACGACAGGTCTGCCTGGAGCAATGATGCGCACCCTGTGGGACTCGTTCTTCAAGACATGGGCCTGCTGGCGATCCATTCATCTGGCCGGCTGATCCCCGGATGGGTCGAGTCCGTTTCGCTGGACGATAACGAGTTGTTCTATAAATTGCCCAATGACTTGCCGAACCAGTTGCGACACCTTTCGGTGCGTAACAACCCCGCCTTGAAACGTTTGCCCCAGAGTCTGCCACGAGGCCTGACGATGGAAGTTTCTGGCAGCGGCCTGACACCAGAATATCTGCGTGCATGGATGAACATTCATCCGAATGCGGCGGTGAGCTTTACCGCTCAAGGCATCGCCATCGAGCCCGATCCCGTCGTCAGGGCACGCGAGCCGCGGCGCGAGCGCCACAATTGGGAAGCGCGCAGCGATCGACATACCGAGCCTTCTGACTATCAACCGCGCGTATTCTCGCGCGAGGACTATGAGCGTGACCGTTATGGAGCGCAATACGTCTATGCCCGCGCCGCGACGCGCCGCCAGGCTCCGGCAGAAGAGTACCCCATCGACGAGGTGGAAGACGATTCGGATGATTCCTCATCCGAAAGCGAGCAGTCCAGGTATGCGTCTGAAGCCGGCTCTTCGCTGCCTGCGGACATGGGCGCGGAAGAGATCGGTTTGGGCGATTATGTACTCGACAGCGAGAGCGACTCGGCAGCAGTGGAAAGAAGCGAGCAACTCAGCGAATTCGGTACATTCGCCAGGGATGAATTCGAGCTGGCCCTGGCAGCTTCGCTGGACGAGGCGCAACCAGGCAGTAGTGGCGCAGCACATGAAAGCGCCTCTCGACCAGACCACTTGTATCTGGACGACATGCCTGTGCCGTACGTGACCGAAGTTGGGCCCGAGGCCTATGCGGCGGCAATGATCGATTGTGATGGCTACCTTAGTCACAAGATGGCGTTCTGGCTCAACGAGGATACGCATGAAATGGAGCAATCCAGCGCGATCGCTCATCAGTGCATCCTCCACCTCTACGCGTTGGAAGAGGAAGACGACAATGGCGTCAAACGCCGTGCGCCCTATGAAATTGTCAAAGATCATTACGTCCGGTTGAACGAATTCGCCACAACCCTCGATCGGATCAAGAGTACCGCCACGTTCAGGAATGGGGGGCGTGAAAACCAGGCGCGCCAGCGTCAGCGGGTGGCCGACATGTTGCAGCTCATGGAAAGCGACAAGGAGTTGTGCGGGACAGTGTTGGTGGCCATGAAGGTTGCTGCAAGCAGCTGTCCCGATGCGCTGGCCACCGAAGGCCTGGAGATGATGGAGGCAATGTGCACGACTGCCCGTTCCATCCGGGAAAACTGGACTGCCGAAAAGTTTTATCAGAAGATGGAACAGCAGATCAAGCGTGAAAAAGTGCGAGCGCTGGTCGGTGACATTATCAAGCGTATGAAAAAGGATTATCGCCGTGCGTTGTTGGCCGCGATCGACAAGAACCACCGGGCATTCCATTCAATTTTTTGGCCCAATCCCGGCGTCAGGTTGTCCAAGCTGGTGGGGGAGAAGTTTCATCAGGTCAGACGTAATGGCACCATCGAGATACGCTATCCAGATCCTGGAGAGGAAACCGTTTATGCCAAGAGCGATAGAAAGAAGTATGCCAAGTTGCAGGCCGACAAGAAGGTTGATGACATCGAGGTCTTGAGCCTGTGCCAGAACAAGATGCAATCGCGCGGCTTGCTGAGCGACGTCCAGGCAGGTCTTTATACCTACATGCACGACAATAATTTTTACTCTGATACGCTCAACGTAACGTCGGCGGAACTGAGCAGCATGGCGGAGAGGTTAAGCTTGAGCCGGGCCAATGTGTTGAAGAAGATGACCTCCTGGGATCACTGGGCCGATTTTATGGATCGTAACGGCCATACCGACGAGGTGCGTAACGATCCCGAACTGAAGCGTCTTGAGGCCGATCTCGACGCCAAGATGGAGAAGTTGCGAGACGAACTTGAGAAGTTCACCGAAAAATATGCGATGGACCATCCCGAGGCTGGGCAAGACTTTGCCTTGCTTAACAATCTCATCACCGCGGTAGGCACTCCGGTGGTCATGCCGCACGAGCTCCTGCGTCGTGGCGGGGCAGACGCCAAGGCGATCACCTTCGCCGACAAGGAAAAGCACGTCAGTAAGGGGGTGACCCGGCTGGGCCAACTGGAAGCAGAAGCCAGCGCCATGGCAGTCGCCGCACCGGAACCCGGTACGCGGCGGCGTTCGACCGCGCCTGCCGGCGGTCATCGAGAGCGCGAGCGCAGTCACCATGCCGATTCGAATCGGCATCGCTCCGGTCATGGCCACCGAGCGCAAGATCGGGGGGCGAGCCGGCGCAGCACGACCGACGATGCAGCCAACGTCAGCAGTCGGCGTCGTCATGGTAACGACAGCAGAACCAGCGTCGCTGCCATTGCTCCCGCTTCCACTTCCGCTCCTTCTCCTGCTCTCGCTCCTGCTCTCGCTCCCGCGCTGGAACTTTCCTTTGAAGAAAGTCGGCTGGCGCTGTTCAAGTCCGTCGTCAAGACACTCAAGGATCAAGGCGAATCTCCGTATGAAGCGGCCTTGCTGAGAAAAACAGAAGAACTGGTGACAGCGGCAACAGCGGCAACAGCGGCAACAGCGGCAACAGCGGCAACAGCGGCAACAGCGGCAACAGCGGCAACAGCGGCGCCGGCGCGCAGATCCCACCGCCGGCGTTGAAAATGGAATGGCCGGCAAATGCCGGCCATTCCATGAGGGGGATATAGGGCGGATTCAATGCAGCAAGCGCTTGTTGGGCCCGTTCAGGCTGGAAAAATGCCAAGCGCCGGTGTCCGGCGAAAACACCGCGCACTCGTCGCCGCTGCCGGTGTCATGCCACATAGCGTGATAGCGCCGCACACTGGCCATGGCTGCGCAGTCCAGCGCCGCGCGCGCGCTTTGCGCCAGTTGCAGGTCGGACCAGCATGCGGCTACCCGCATCTGGTCGCTGTAGTGGTCGCCGCCGACCCGTTCCCACCACCGCTCGACGAAGTCCAGCACCTCGCGCTCGATGTGCAGCTGCGATATGCCATGCAGCGAATGCGCCATGCGGACCGGCACCGGCAACAGCGGCGTGATCAGCATCTGCTGCTCGTCGAGCAGCAGGTCGTTGGTATCGGATGCGAAAAATCCCAGCGCCAGCATCAACCTGCGTTGCTGTTCCGGTTGGCCGGACATGATGCGTTCGAGGTCGATGTGCTCCAGCGGGGCGCGTTGCCAGCCCGGTAGTCCCAGGCCCAGCAACTGCTGGCGGTAGATCTCGGCGTCCAAGGCAGAGGCAAAGGCCAGCACCCCGGCCTCGCCGCCGTTGCGAATATAAAATGTGTTATGGCTTTCTTCGCCGGGCAGGCAGCCGTCGGCGGCCTTCACCAGTCCCCACAGGCGTGGCGCGATGGTTTGGTCGGCAAAAGTCGGATCGAACATGATGCGCTCCTGGCTCATTGTTGTTGTCAAGCAGGCCGCGCGGGGCGGCCTGCCAACATGAGTAGCGCAATGTTGCCGCCCGGTTCCGTCGACACCGCGGGGCTTGCGACAGCCAGCCATGCATGCGTCGCCATCGCCGGCGCCGGCGTTTTCCGTCGGTCGCCGCTTGTGCCGATGCGGTTGGGACGGGCTACATCAGCGCCAGGGCTTGCGCGGTCTCATCCACTGCGCGTCCCAGCTTGTCGATCAGTTCGTCCAGATGGGGGTGGCGTGCGATGAGCGCCGGCGCGAGCGCCAGACGATCGCCCACGGCGCTCACCAGGAGGCCATGCTGCCGCGCGCGCAAGCTGCAAGAGTGCCCGGCCAGTCCCGCTTGGTCGAAGCTGGCCCGGCGCCAGGGAGCCGGCGACAACTGCAGCGCGGCCACCATGCCGCTGCCCTGGATCTGGCCTACCATGGGGTGGCCGTCGAAGCGCTCGCGCAGGCAATACTGGAAATACAGGCCGGTATCGTGTTCGACGGCCTCCATCAGGCCGTCGTCGTCCAGCACGCGCAGGGTGGCCAGTGCGACTGCCGCGGCCAGTGGATGAGCCTGCTCGGCAACGCCGTGTGCGAACGGGCCGTCCAGGCCGGCGAGCGTGTCGGCCATGCGCTCTGACACTGCCAACGCCCCCATGGTCACGTAACCCGAGGTCAGGCCCCGGTCCAGCAGCATGGCGTCGGGACGGATGCCGAAGTGGTCGCTGCCGAACCACTGGCCGCAGCGGCCGAAACCGCTGACAGCTTCATCCACGCACAGCAGGATGTCGTACCGTTCGCAGATGCGCTGGATTTCCGGCCAGTAGCTGTAGGGAGGATAAATGACGCCGCCGTTGCCTTGAAACGGTTCGGCCAGGAACGCCCCCACACGTTGCGGGCCGAGCTCCAGCAGTTTGAGTTCCAGTTCGCGGGCCGCAGCCAGGCCGAATTCATATTCGGTCAAAAAGCCATCGTAGCCGAACCAGTACGGCGGCGCGATGTGGCGCATCCGGTCCGGTGACAGGCCGTCGAAGGCATGACCGGCGCCATGGCGGCTGCGGCCACGGCGGTGGCTGATGATGATGCGCTTGTCCGGCTTGTCGGCCAGTTTCCAGAAATGCCGCACCGAACGGCAGAGCAGGTCGTTGGCCTCGGCGCCGGAGTTTGTGTAGAGCACACGCTGCATGCCTGGCGGCAGCAGCTTGAGCAGCTTGGCGCTGAGCTCGGACAAGGGCGCATGGGGGGCCTGGAGAAATTGGCTGCTATAGACCGGCGCGTCGAGCTGGCTGGCCGCGGCGTGCACCAGGGCGGGATGGTCATGACCGAGCGTGGCGCAGTATTGGCCGCAGGCGCCGTCCAGGAATCTGTTGGCGTCTGCGTCCCACACATGCATGCCCTCGGCCCTGCTGAACAGGCGAAGTTGTTCTGGCCGCACATGGTGCGCAAGATGGATGGCTTGATGGTCTTGTTGGGCCAGGGCGGGGCCGACGAAATGGTTCATTGCAGTAAGCGCATGGCGCTGGTCGTTGCGGTGGAAGGGCGCGGCATGGGCCGCCTCGATTGATGGGTGTAGCGGCTGGTCCAAGGGTTCCAGCGACGTGTCGCGCCAGGCATGCCCGGGCAGAGATAAAGTGAAAGCGATTGTTGCCGGCCCCGGCGGTTGAGCTGTGGGCAGCGGCGTGGAACCGCGCGCGCCGGAAGCCCGACTCATCTATCCACTCATCAGATGGAGAAACAAGATGGACATCAATCCTGTCAACATGCTCAATACGGTATTGAGCAATCCAATCGGCGCCGTTACCGATCCGCTGGGCACGCTGACCGGCGGCGGCAATGGCAACAACGGCGGCGGTTCCAAGAACGGCGATATCGTCTGATCATGGCGTTGGGGCGCAATTCACGCGCCGCAACGCCGCCTTGGCCGGACCAGCTGCGCCCGGCCGCATGATTAAAAAAAGAAAATTGGGGAAGTATGTCGATACACCGTTACCACGCCTTGATCGATCGCTTGTGCGAGCAGCTGTCGATCGAGGTCAAGCCTGCCATGTACCAGGCCGCGCAGATCGAAGTCGATGGGGTCGGCTTCACGCTGTTCCATGTCGGATTGATGTTGCCCGACAGCGTGCACATGCATTGCGATTTCGGCGCGTTGCCAGGCGCCGCGCGCGAAGCGGTGCTGCTGCGTCTGCTGGAGACGCAGACGTATCTGTTCGGCGTATGCGCGCCGGTATTCACCTATGATCGCATGCGCGACAGCGTCGCCTTGATGTGCCGGTTTCCTCTGCACGAGGAAACGGATGCGGCATCGACGCTGGAATTGCTGCGCTTCTTCTCCGGCCTGGCGAAGCGCTGGCGCCAGGATCGATTCACATTCGTGTAGCAAAGCCGTCAGCCGCCGCGCATGCGATCACGCGCGGTGGCCATCCTGTCCATCATTGCCATCGTCACCGTCACCGTATCGGCAACAACGAAAAAGGGCTGCGTCCTGTGCGATACAGGACGCAGCCCTTGAGACCTGATGCGGCGTGTTGACCATCCCGTTTCACGGGGCCGCTTCAACCACCCGTGATGTCACTTTCCTGGCCCAGGTTGCCGGCCGAATTTTTACCCTTCTCCTGTTGCAGTTCATCGACCGACACGCCGGTCAGGGCCGACAGCTTGTTCATTTCCGCGTCGGAGATGGTGCCATTCTTGAGCTTCTTGATCAGGTCATCGAGCTCATTGGAACCGCCGCCGCCGCCGCCACCGCCGGCGCCATTGGCGCCATCGGACTGCTCGGCTTCCGGATGGCGTTTTTGCAGTTCATCCTTGATGGCCTGTTGCTGCCACTGCGGCAGGTTGCCTTGCAGCAGGCCCTGCAGCAGTTCCTGGTCGGATTTTTTCGACAGGCCGTCCTTGAAGCCGTTGACTTCATTCGCCGATGGAGTCTCGTTGCCACCGGTCACGTCGCCGGTGCCGCCACTGAAAGTGATATTCATGCTCATGCTGTTTCCTTACAAAAATAGGAGGGGCTTGTGTACTGCCACCATGGGTGAACCCGTTTCGTCCTTTGGTTCCAGCGTTGAAAAATGAATCATGCGCCAACCGGATTTCTTGTTCGCACCCCGATGAAGCAGCTCTTCCAAGACAGGTGAAGGCCTCCAGAGCGGCGGCGTCATGCCTGGCCAGGATCGGTTGTGGGATGTTCCGATTCACCGGGCCGGGCGCCGCGAAGAAACATGCACGGCGCGATGGAACCTGCGCCCCTTGCCGTTCCACTTAGTTGGGACCGCGGGGGCACAATGCGCTGCGGTAATCTTTAACTTTCATGGAGGTTATTATGGCTGGAGGTTTTATCAGTGGTGCATCGACCGCAAGCACTGCTACTCAAGTAGCTGAGCAAAACGTCGTCAATACGAATGCTGAAATTGCAGCTGCGGATGACCTGTCTCACACGATCGACAAGAAGAAGCGCGACAACGTCAAGAGCTACATCTGAGCGGTTGGCAGATAAGTTCTTTTGAGTAAGGTGGGACTCTCGCGGGTCCCACCTGCATTTCAATCCCGAGTGAGGAAACGACCATGTCTACTTTCCAGAACCAGATGGCTGGCGGCTATCAATCGCAAGGCAATCCCAGCATGCGCCAGGGCGCGGCTGACCCCATGGTGGGCAATGCCCAGGTCGGCGCCGAGCAGGCCATGGAGTTCCAGTTGTGGGTGTCGCAGCAAGCCACTTCGCTGGCCAAGATGAAGGTCTTCGCCACCATGGCCAAGAACGTCAACGACCAGCAATGATCGCAACGTCGATCCTGCGCCGCTATCAGGAGCCCGCATGCAAGATTCGATCAACACCGCCGGCAGTTCGGCTGCGGCAGCGCGTACCAGCAGTGCGCGCGCCATTCGTACGCAACAAGCCGTCAATGACGATGTGACCAACGTCGACAACGTCAACATATTCCTCAAATACGCGAAGAAGGCGGAAGAGACCGCGCAAGCGGCGATTTGAGGCTTCACTGCATCGCCCGGGCGCCGCGCAGCTGGCGCGCCAACCGCCACAGCCGGCCGGCACGGGCATCTTCCTTGGTGGCGCCGCGGGCACGGCTGGTTCCATGCCCGCGGCGCCGCCTTGCGTGGGTTCCATCGATTGACGTCATGCCATCCCGCCCGCGCTGTCTGGCGGCTGATGGAACTCGCGCCGGGCCGCTTGCGACCCAGTACAGCGTCCGATGAAAACCTCTTGTCATTTTTCTTTTGGGAGTCCGCCATGGCAGTAGAACTTGCGACCGAATCGACCAACGCCACGGCAAAGACCATTGCCCAGCAAAATAGCGTGAACGCCTCGGCCGAGGAAGTCGATGCCTTCGACGTCATGTTCAAGATGATGAAAAAGGGGCGCGACGCCGGCCAGCAACTGGTCTAGGCATCGCAAAGAGGGGGCAAGCGATCCGGGCGCGCCGATGGCGGCGACCCGAGACCGGCGGCGCGGCTTGGGCGCCGTCGGGGCGATCAACCAAGGGGCCAAGCGATGCAGGCGGCTTGGCGCCTGGTCCATGCAGCAGCGTCGCACCATCTCCATTCCCGCATATTGCCGCGGCCGGCCGCGCCGCCGCCTCAGGCCGCTTGTCCCAACGGGGCGGCGCGAGCATGTCTTCGGAAAAAACCGCTTCCCTGTTGGCGGACTGGAACTAACAACTTCGTCGAGTCACTCAACAACGAGTCCGCTATCCCTTGAGTTTTCGTGCGTCATCGTCCGGCAACGGCGAGGTCAGCAGGTTATCACGCAGTGGCGCGGCCGTCGGAGTAGTCTGTTGCCCCTTTTTCCGGAGAACGTATGTCCAATACATTTACTGTCACATCCAACAACAACTATCAGAACGGTTCGCCGGATGGTGAACTGACCCTTACCTTGCACCTGCGCGGTGTCAGCGAGTCCGACTACAACGATATCCACAACGGCAATTCGTCGAACAAGAATGCGAACTACGTAGAGTTCGATCTGCCGCCGGCAGCCAAGCGGTTCCTCGATGCCATCCTGGGCACCGGCGGTAACGGCTCCAGGATGTCCGAGGCCGACGCCGCCAACACCATCAGCCAATTCCAGCAAGACAACAAGACCGGACGCCTGAAGCCGTCGCAGCTGCAGGAAATGGCCAACGGCTATTTCACCGGCAAGGATGGCAAGACCACCCGCGTGCCGGACAACGTGCAGCAAGCCGCGCAGATGATGATGGCCAATGGCGGCGAGCTGTTCAAGAAGACCGAATCGGCCACCGATGGCAATTTCGATGGCGAACTGGGAGAAGGCGATGCCGCCAATGCGATCAAGAAGGGGCGCATCTCTGATAGGCCTAGCGGCGGCGGCCAGGATTTCAGCGGCCTGTTGCTCAATTTCCTGCTGTCCTCCCTGATGAATGGTTCGCTGTCCAAGCACCAGCCTGACGACTACGACGCGGCCAAGACCATCAACCAATTTCAAAAAGACAACGACATCGGCCTGCTGTCGATCAAGCAGATGCAAGAGCTGGCCAACGGCTATCACACCGACAAGAACGGCAATACCGAAATGGTTTCCGAAGATGTGCAACAGGCCGCGCAGGCATTCCTGGACAATGATGCCGAATTGTTCAAGCGCCTGGAATCGTCGACCGACGGCAAATTCGACGGCCAACTGGGCCAGGGTGACTTCGACCAGGGACTCGCCAAGGGCCGCCTGTCTCCATCCAGCCAGTCCAGCGGGAATTCCTTCAATAACGGCTCGATCACCATTGATATCGGCGGCGGCAATAACGTGAACTTCGGTAACGGCCAAAACAGCGGCAAGCCGATGAGCGACCGGGATGCGGCCTACACCTTCAAGGACTTCCAGCAGAACAACGGCCTGGACCTGACCTCGCCGGAAGAAATGAAGAAGATTGCCGACACCGGCTACTTCACCGGCAAGGACGGCAAGGAGCACAAGGCCGATCCGGAAGTGCAGAAGGCCGCGCAGACCTACATGGCCAATGGCGGTGAACTGTACCAGCGCGTCGAATCGGCGACCACCGGCAAGAACGACGGCAAGCTGGGCGTGAATGATCCGGGCAATGCCGACAAGAAGGGACGTTTGGACGGCACCAGCAATGGCAACGGCTATAACAATGGCTATAACAACGGTAACAGTAACGGCTACACCCCCGGCAATATCAACGGCGGTGATGGCGTGAACTTCGGTAACGGCCAGAACAGCGGCAAGCCGATGAGCGACCGGGATGCGGCCTACACCTTCAAGGACTTCCAGCAAAACAACGGTCTCGACCTGACCTCGCCGGAAGAGATGAAGAAGATTGCCGAGACCGGCTACTTCACGGGCAAGGACGGCAAGGAACACAAGGCCGATCCGGAAGTCCAGAAGGCCGCGCAGACCTATATGGCCAATGGCGGTGAACTGTACCAGCGCGTCGAATCGGCGACCACCGGCAAGAACGACGGCAAGCTGGGGGTGAACGATCCTGGCAATGCCGACAAGAAGGGACGCCTGGACGGCACCAGCAATGGCAACGGCTATAACAATGGCTATAACAACGGCAACGGCTACACCCCCGGCAATATCAACGGCGGTGACGGCGTGAACTTCGGCAATGGCCAGAACAGCGGCAAGCCGATGAGCGACCGGGATGCGGCCTACACCTTCAAGGACTTCCAGCAAAACAATGGACTGGACCTGACCTCGCCGGAAGAGATGAAGAAGATTGCCGAGACCGGCTACTTCACGGGCAAGGACGGCAAGGAACACAAGGCGGATCCGGAAGTGCAGAAGGCCGCGCAGACCTATATGGCCAATGGCGGTGAACTGTACCAGCGCGTCGAATCGGCGACCACCGGCAAGAACGACGGCAAGCTGGGCGTGAACGATCCGGGCAATGCCGACAAGAAGGGACGTTTGGACGGCACCAGCAATGGCAACGGCTATAACAACGGTAACAGCAACGGCTACACCCCCGGCTACACCCCCGGCAATATCAACGGCGGTGACGGCGTGAACTTCGGCAATGGCCAGAACAGCGGCAAGCCGATGAGCGACCGGGATGCGGCCTACACCTTCAAGGACTTCCAGCAAAACAACGGTCTCGACCTGACTTCGCCGGAAGAGATGAAGAAGATTGCCGAGACCGGTTACTTCACCGGCAAGGACGGCAAGGAACACAAGGCCGATCCGGAAGTGCAAAAGGCCGCGCAGACCTATATGGCCAATGGCGGTGAACTGTACCAGCGCGTCGAATCGGCGACCACCGGCAAGAACGACGGCAAGCTGGGCGTGAACGATCCGGGCAATGCCGACAAGAAGGGGCGTTTGGACGGCACCAGCAATGGCAACGGCTATAACAACGGTAACAGTAACGGTTACACCCCCGGCAACGTCAACGGCGGTAATGGCCAGAACAACGGCAAGCCGATGAACGACAAGGATGCGGTCTTCACCATGAAGGACTTCCTGCACAACGAGGGTTTTAGCCTGATTTCGGCGGGAGGCATGCAAAAGCTCGCCGACACCGGCTACTTCACCGGCAAGGACGGCAAGGAACACAAGGTCGATCCGGAAGTGCAGAAGGCCGCGCAGACCTACATGGCCAACGGCGGCGAGCTGTTCAAGCGTATCGAGTCCGCCAACACCGGCGAGTACGACGGCTTGTTGGGTCAAGTCGATCCGGAAAAGGCAGTCGAGAAGGGCAGGCTGTAAGCGTTGGCAGGCAGTTGAGCAAGCAGGCGCGATCCGCGGCAGCGATGCCCGGATCGCGCCGTAGCAAGGAATAGATGATGAACATGAGAATCAACCCAGGCTTCGATGCCTCCAGGACCCATGACCTGGCGGAGCTGATGCGGGACCACAGCGCGCTGCTGGACAACTATGCCGTCAGGCAGCCGGTACCGCCTGCGGCGCAGCCCGGCTATCTCGATGCCAAGGCGTCCCCATCGACAGGACTGCCGCCAGGCCGGCGGCCGAGCTGGGCCCTGTCGCTGCGCAGTATCGGCCGGGCCAGGCCAGCGGCGCCTTCCAAGGCCGCCCTGACACGCGTGAACCATGCCGGCGAGCAGGATCTGCCGGCCACCGTGTTTCTCAACGGCGTGAGCGGTTACGTGCCTCCGATTCCCCGCGACGACCCGCAAGAAGCGCCATTGAAGACCGAAAAGACGCGCCAGGCCACGGTGACCGGCATGGAGCGCGATGAGCGGAAGAAGGCCGCCAAGCAGCAGAATGACACGCCGGCGCCAGGTTCGCGCATGCCCAACCAGGCCCGTTATCAATTGTTGCAACGCTCGCGCGTCATCTTGAATCTGGGCTTGCCGGAGCGGTATCTGGGCATGCGCGCGCAGATCGCTTGAGCGCGAAAAACTGTTTCTTCGCATTACGTCATTTTCCAAAAGAAAGGTAAGACGCCATGAAAAACGCTTCCAACCTGGATGATGAAGTCTCGTTCGAGAACGCATCCCCGTCACGCAGGACATTGCGCCTGGGCGCGCAGCAGACATTGATGAACGCCGAGCTGGACGAGGACTTCCCCTGGCATCGCATCCGTCGCATGTCACGCAAGTGAGCCGCGGATTGAAGGGGGCGGCCGGCAGTCGGCTTCCCTCTCCCGGTCGGCCTGGGTGACGCAAAGGCCGGCGCCGCCGGCAACGGATGCCGCAGCAATCACGCTAGAGGAGAGCGCAGTGGAGTGGAATGACAGTTACGAGAAGGGGCTCGACTATGTGCCGACCTTCGCGATGGAGCAAGGCCCGAGCCACCTGAACTTTGCGTGCGTTTCCTATGGCATCGAGCCGGTGCCGGTCGACGAGCCGTTCACCTACATGGAACTGGGATGCGGATTGGGCCTGATGGCCAACGTGTTCGCGGCGGCCAACCCCAAGGGGAAATTCTTTGCGGTCGACTTCATGCCATCGCATGTGAAGGCGGCCCAGGAAATGGCCGAAGGCGCGCAGCTGGACAACCTGACCGTGCTCGAGGCCAGTTTCAAGGAAATGGCCGAAGGCAAGATCGCGCTGCCCCAGTTCGATTACGTGACGATGTATGGCATCTACAGCTGGGTCGATGGCGTCAACCGCGGCTATATCGTGGAATTCCTGCGCCGCTACCTCAAGCCGGGCGGCGTGGTGTATGTCAACTACAACGCCATGCCCGGCTGGACCGCATCGCTCTCGCTGCGCCGGCTGCTGCGCGAGGCGGCCCGCAACCAGCCGCTCTGCACCAGGGACAAGCTGGCCAAGGGACGCGAGTTGGTGCAGGGACTGGTGGACGTCAAGGCCCGCTTCTTCACGCAGATCCAGTCCAGGCAACTGGACTACCGCTTGCAGAACCTGCGCAACGCCGCCGACGACAATTACCACGCCCACGAGTATCTGCACGATGGCGCCGATCCCATGTACTCGATCGACGTGATGCGCGAGATGGCCGGGGCCAAGCTCGACTTTGCCGGCTCGGCGCTGTTGAGCAGCCAGTATCACGAGATCTACATGAGCCGCGCGCAGCAGGATTTCCTGGCCTCCATTGCGGATCCGGGCCTGCGCGAACTGGCCTGCGACCATATCTGCAACACCCCGTTCCGGCAGGACATCTTCGTGCGCGGGCGCCGCCGCATGGCCCCGGCGCGCCGTCGCCAGTGGCTCGAGCGCTGCGGCCTGGCGCTCACCATTCCGGTCTCGCAGGCGACGCCGCTGCTGGAGTTCCCGGCGGGAAGATTCGAAGTCGATCCCGCGCTCTATCATCCCATCATGCAGGCGCTGCTCAATCGGCCGCATTCGCTGCTGGAGCTGGCCGCGCTGCCCGAGTTGCGTCAGCGCGCGGCCGGTTTCGACGAGGTGGTGCGCCTGGCCTCGCTGTTGCACGAGTCGGAGCAGTGCGCCATCTTCTTTCTCGGCGCCGCCGGCGTCGACCGCCGCCCGGCCGAGCGCCTGAACCGCCTGCTGGCGGCTTCGGCGCGCGAATCGGATGCGTTCCAGGTGCTGGCCTCGCCCCTGCTGGGGGGCGGCTTGCGCTCGGGACTGTGCCAGCGCATCGCCTACGACCAGATCGTCCACAACAGCGTGGCGCATGGCGGCTGGGTAGCGCCGATGGCGCAGGCCATGCGCCGCGAGAAGCCGGCGCTGGCGCAGGAACAAGACCTTGGCATGGCCATGGCCGACATCGCCCAGGGCATCATGGAGCAACGCTGGCCGATCTGGAAAAGCCTGAACATGGCGCCGCAACCTTTAACCGACATGGGGTAACACCATGCTTAGCAGCTTGAATTTGCTCGTAACTTGGGAATCCGGCCTGAAAGGGCCGTTTTCATTGGTAGAATCGTTGGCCACATCGCGCGCTTCGGCGCGCAAGCGCGCACATTGCGAACAACCAGACAGGATCGCGATCTTGCAAGACGAACAAGACGACATTTCCGGACAGGGAGTCAAGCAGCTGCTGCTGGACCTGATGCACTATTCGGGGCAGAAGGCCGCCGCGCGCCCGGCGCTGGAACTGCAGATCGGCGACATCCTCACCCGTACTTCGGTGGAGCCGGCCGGCATCGACCTCTACCTGTCGGTGACCGGCCTGCTGCCGCCGTGCGATGCGCCCATGGCCGCCGCGATGGCGCCGCCGGCGGCATTGAGCGAGGAAGGCAATGACAATTGCGATTTCCTGTGGCACGCCGATGAAGGCCGCTATGTGCTGGTCCGCAAGATCGCCTTGCGAACCTTGACCGACGAACGCGGCGTGATGGATGAAATACTCAATACGGCCGATCTCGCCACACGCTGTTTCGACGAGATCCGGCCCAAGTCGCCGCCGCGCCGCTAAGCCGGCACGGCGGCTGCGCCATCAGCGGCGCGACGAATTCGGGGTAGTGCTGGAAGAACGCCTGGAAGACACGGGGCTGTTGCCGTATTCGTTGCGCACGGCCGCGCGCACGCGCGAGACGCGGGAGCGGACGGTGCCGATGGGGATGCTCAATTGTTGCGCGGCTTCTTCGTAGGTGGCGTCGCCGTCGAGCACGGCTTCGAAGGTGTTGCGGATCTGCGGCGACAGCTCGCTCAGCAAGTCGTCCACCTTCTGCGCGATCTGCCGCAATTCATAGGCCATGGCCGGATCGGCGCCGGCGTCCACCAACTGCTCCATGAAATTCTCGTCGACCATTTCGTAGCGGTCGGCGGTGTTGCGGCGCACCTGGTTGCGGGCCAGGTTCAAGGCGATGCCGAACAGCCAGGTCGACGGCTTGGACAAGCCCGAAAAACGGTGCGCGCATTTCATCGCTTCGATGAAGGTGTTCTGCACCACGTCCTCGGCGTCTTCGTGGTTGCCCACATAACGCTGCACGAAGCGCAGCAGATGGGTGCGATGCTGGGTATAGAGCGCCACCACGTCGATCTGCACGGCCGCCGGCGCCGGCTCGGCCCGGACTTGCCCGGCGGCGCCGGCGTGTTGATCCTGCTCCTGGGGGGCTTGCGGTTCCCCGGCCTGCAAGTCGTCATCTTGCAGATCGCCCTCTTCGGCGGACAGGTCGACGGCGAAGACGAGGTGGGATTCGAGCGCTATCGCTTGGGCTTCAAATACTGCTTGCATGGCATTCTCCTTGGGTGAAACACCGGTGTAGGTTGAGTGCGCAAGAGCATCTGGTTGCTTGCGCTCATCTGGTATGGACGCAAGATAGCAGCGGGTCCGGCAAGCGTGATCATTCTTTGAACATTCGTGAGACTTTGATAAATGTTGAGGAATTATCTTGCGTCGCGTGGAACCGCCTGACCGCTGTTTTTCTTATCCGCCCATGGATGGAACCTGCCGCCCGGCGCATGCCACCCACGGCCATGAATGCCTCCATCAAAGGATCTTCCAATAACCTGCCGCTGGAACAGCCGCCGGTCGTTCCGCTGCCGCCGCGCGCCAATTCCAATCTGAGACAACATCAGCCGCTGAAGAACCAGGCGCAGATGTTCAACGATGTGGAAAACACGCTGCAGGAGACGCTTGAATCATTCAAGGCGCGCAGCGGCACGCGGGTGCTGCATCATCTGAAGCAGGCGCTGCAGGATCGCCCGCGCGTGGTGGTGCCGCGCCAGCCGCAGTCGCAATCGCAAAAGCCGGGGGCCAACGCCAAGCGCGGCGGCGCCGCGTCGCGCGGCAACGAGGCGCAGCGCGAAAGGAGCGAGCGCAGTGAGCCGGTCCAGGCGCTGGATAAGGCGGTGCTCAATGAAGTGTTCGGCGTCAACGGCGACCTGGTGGCCGAAAACCTGTCGATCCTGTTCGCCGGCCTGGGCCAGTCGCGCCACAAGGATCGCGAAACCCGCGAACGCCTGCAGGAAAAGCTGCTGCAAGAGCAGGAACTGGTGCTGCATGCGGTCAACCTGCTGCTGCAGACGCGCGAGCGCGTCAAGGATTCGCCCAGCGAAGATCGCGCCAAGGACATGAAGGTGGTCAATGCGACCGGCCAGATCATGGGCGAGATCTTCGGCACCCGCTTCTCGCGCATCCGCGCGGAGCTGGCGCAGGACCCCGACATGCCGCCGGCGCAGATCATCGATGCCGAGAAGGGGCCGGTGGACTTGCGCGAGATGCGCTACGTCATCGGCGCCAACCGCAATATTTCGGTGGATGTGTTCCTGTCGACGCTGACCATCGCCCGTTCAGTGGCGAGGAATTTTCCCGGATTCGTCAACGATGCGCTCAACGTGCTGAGTAGCCACATGGTCGGCTCGATCCTGATGCGCAAGGAAATGCGCGAGCATCCGGAGCGCAGCATGGGCTTGTACGCGCAGTCGATGGACGATGGCAAGGGCTTCAAGCTGGTGCGCTCGGCCTTCAAGATCGCCGATGACCTGGTCAAAAAACTCATACGAATCCAATGAAAGTCAAAGCCGATAGTGTCGAAGCCATGCTGGTCCTGGTGACTGCCGCCGAAACCGGATGGGGCAAGGGCAAGGTCGCGCAGCTCATGGCGCAGCTGGTGGATATGTCCGATACCGACAAGGATCTGCGGGCGCGCGCCTACCGCGAGGTGCGCAACGCGATCGCGCAGTTGCCGCTGGCGCTGTGGCCGCAAGACAAGCTGTCGGCGCGGCGCGAACTGCTCGATGAGCTGAGCCGGCAGATCACGCTGCTGCAGGACCGGATGTCCAATCATCCGACCCTGGCCGAGCTGCGTGAGCAGGAGTGGCGCGCCACGCTGGCCGGCGCGGTGCGTCGAGCCAACGCGCCGGACCCCTGAACGCGCCCGACGCGGCCGCAACAAGCACGATCCGAATCAACTATGACGCAGGGGGAACAGCCTCATGAACGACTTGATAGTCAGGCTTATCGGCCGGGCGCGATTGCAGAATACCGTTGCATTGTGCGACTTGGACAGCGGTTTGCATGTCTTCGCCTATCCGCTGGAGTACTGCATGCTGGTGGGCCTGGGAGTGGGCGCGGATGCGCCGATGCACGCCGGCGATCTGCTGCGGCGCCGTGCCGCCGACCCGCGCCGCTTCGGCGGTTGGCTGCCGGCGCTGTTCAATGACGGCAGCCTGTACGTGGTGCGCCGCCTGAGTTCGGAGGAGGAAGAAGGCGGGGAGCTGCTCGATGCCCAGATCGCATTGGGCCGGGAGCTGCTCAATTGATCCATTCCGCCTCCAGCGCCGGCAGCGTCCGGCCGCTACCCTCGGAGCCGGGCGAGCTGGGAGAAATCCATAGCGTCGGCCAGGTCGCGCAGCTTCCCAAGTCACTGCCGCAACTCACACCGGGCGAGGAAGCCGCCTCGCTGCCGCCGGCGGCACTGCCGGTCGATCCGCTGCAGGCGGTGGTCAAGGAATTCCTCGGCGCCGCCGCCACCTTCGACAATCCGGTCTGGCGCGGCGACCCGATACCGGTCATGCGCAGCCTGCAGCGCATGCTGGTGGAGCATTCCCTGGCACTGGAGGAAGGCGCGGCGCGCATGCCCATGATGAGCGCCTTGAAGCTGGTGGAAAGCGCAGTACAGATGCGTTTGCGGCTGCAGCAGATGAAGCGCAGCCATGCCGACGTCGACACCCCTCAACCGGAGCAGGACGATGCGCAAGAAAAGGCAGCATGAAGGAGCGCAGCCTGAGCTGCTGGCGGCGACCGGGCTGGTCTGGGGGCATTTGAACGCCTATCAGTATGAACAGGCCTACCAGCTGGCGCTTGGCTGCCTGCAGCTATGGCCGGCGGATGAAAAATTGCAATTGATGCGCGACCTGGCCGCCGCCGAGGTGCTGGAACCGGTCGATAGCGCTCGCCTGCGCGCCATGCGCACGCCCGTCAATGCCGCCTGGATCGACCTGGTGCTGCGGCGGCTGGACTATCACACCACGGCCGCGCCGGCGCCGCCGGTAACGCCATCCACGAGGGAATACCAATGAAAGCCATCGGCATCGTCACGCTGCTCAACAAGGTCGCCATGCGCGTGGGCCAGCGCGCCGAACTGCTGGCCGCGGCATTGGTGATCGGTATCGTCTTCATGCTGGTGCTGCCGATGCCGATCTGGCTGCTGGACATGCTCATCGCCTTCAGCCTGTGCGCGTCCGGCCTGATCGTCATCGTCGCCATGTACATGCCCGGCCCAACCGCCTTTTCGACTTTTCCAGCGGTGCTGCTGCTGACCACCCTGTTCCGCCTGGCGATCTCGGTGTCGACCACGCGCCTGATCCTGCTCGACGCCGACGCCGGGCACATCGTGGAGACCTTCGGCAACTTCGTGGTGGGCGGCAACCTGGTGGTGGGGCTGGTGATCTTCCTGATCCTGACGGTGGTGCAGTTCATCGTCATCACCAAGGGTTCGGAACGGGTTTCTGAAGTATCGGCGCGCTTCTCGCTGGATGCCATGCCCGGCAAGCAGATGTCCATCGACAGCGACTTGCGCGCGGGCATCCTGACCGCCGAGGAAGCCAAGGCCAAGCGTGCGCACCTGGGCATGGAAAGCCAGCTGCACGGCGCCATGGACGGCGCCATGAAGTTCGTCAAGGGCGACGCCATCGCCGGCCTTTGCATCGTGGCCATCAACCTGATCGGCGGCATCTCGATCGGCATCGTGCAGCGCGGCATGGAGGCCGGCCAGGCGATGCAGGTCTATTCCATCCTGTCCATCGGCGACGCGTTGATCGCGCAGATTCCGGCGCTGCTGATCTCGCTGGGCGCCGGCATCATCACCACCCGTGTCGGCGACGGCGGCGACGACGGCGACACCAACATCGGCCGCGATATCGCCGGCGAACTGTTCGGCGAACCCAAGGCGCTGCTCACGGCGGCCGGCATCATGCTGTTGTTCGGCCTGATTCCGGGCATGCCCACCCTGATCTTCGTGAGCCTGGCGGTAGGCCTGGCCGTGGGCGGCGTGGCGGGCCTGCTCAAGCCCCTGGCCGACGCCGAGATGGCGCGCCAGTCGGAAGAACAGGAGCGCCAGAACGCCGGCATCGTCGACCTCACCAACTTCGCCGCCACCACGCCGTTCATCCTGCGCCTACCCACGGCCATGCAGGACACCCCGGAAGCCGACCAGATCCGCACGGCGGTGCGCCAGATGCGCAATGCCATCCTGGAAAA
This sequence comes from Herbaspirillum sp. GW821-FHT09A12, assembly GCF_059418325.1. Classification (NCBI taxonomy): domain Bacteria; kingdom Pseudomonadati; phylum Pseudomonadota; class Betaproteobacteria; order Burkholderiales; family Oxalobacteraceae; genus Herbaspirillum; species Herbaspirillum sp. GW821-FHT09A12. The sequence goes on along the minus strand of NZ_JBWKPR010000003.1, from coordinate 324,761 downwards.
GCGCGGCATTCCCGACTTGAAGCCGATCGAGTTCGAATTCGAAGATTCGGTGCCGGAAGGACGGGTGCTGTTCATGATGTCCGAGGTGCCGCTGGTCGACGCCGACATCATGCTGGGCTGGAGCGCCACGCGCGAGCCGCTGGAACGCGTGCAGGAGCTGGGTTTCCAGGCTTTCGAGCGCAACATCCCGGGGTCGCGCCGGCGTCGCGTCTGGATCAAGGTGGACGATCCTGTCCAGCTGCTCGACGTCGGCGTGCTGGCCGAACCCTGGGAAAGGGTATTCGCCGCCGACGTCGAAGTCGAGATGCTGCGCAACTGCCAGATGTTCGTCGGCGTCAACGAGGTGATCCGCTTCACGCGCTGGGCCGAGCGCCGCTATCCGGAACTGGGCAAGGAGGTGGTCAAGACCGTGACCTTGCCGCGCCTGACCGAAGTGGTGCAGCGCCTCACGCGCGAAGGCGTGTCGCTGCGCAACGCGCGGCTGCTGCTGGAAACCACGCTCGATTGGGCGCCCAAGGAGCGCGATCCGGACGTCATCGCCGACTACGTGCGGCTGGCCTTCAAGCGCCAGCTTTGCTTTGAAGCCTCGCGCGACGGGCTCATCGAAGTGATCCTGCTGTCGCCCGAACTGGAAGACCAGCTGCGCAACGCCATGCGCCAGACCAGCCAGGGCAGCTACCTGGACATCGATTCCGAACTCGAGCAGATGATCCTGGACCGCCTGAACGAGCTGTCGACCAACGTCAGCACGCCCATCGTGCCGCCGGTGCTGGTGACCGCGGCCGACATCCGCCGTTCGGTGCGCAAGCTGATCGAGGAAGAATTCTTCCCGGTGCCGGTATTCGCCTTTTCCGAGCTGACCCAGCATGCCAAGGTCAAGCCGGTGGGCATGATCGAAGTCTGAGAATTGCCCGGCTTCAAGGAACCGCCGCAGCGCTGGCGACATATATTCATCAGAGAGAAGTCATCGGGCCGCCGCGCAAGTTTGCGTCACAGCCCGCACACCCGGCAGCAGGCTTGAAAGAAGTTCTCCTTGCAGTCGGATCCAACACCTCGAACATAACCGGATTGCGTGTGCATGCCCGCCGATCGCGTCGCGAGAAGTGGACACGGTACCGCGATTACAACGAAGAACACTTATCATGCCGAACGATATTCCGAGATTCTCGCCCTCCGTCCATCAACCTGACTTCCAGCCGTCGCATACGCCGCCTCCACGACCGGGGGTGCAATCGGTATATCAGAATATCCAAGCTAACTTCAGGCCTTGGCATCGCCAGATCCTGGCATCTAACGAACAGATAAATGCCAACCTTGCATTCATACTAGAACATCCGACAAGATTCGAGAGCGCTACGGGAGCGAAAAGAACGGATGCGATGAAAGCGAATCTGGTCGAGATACTGGCCCAGGTGAGTAATCAACTTGAAGCATATGCACAGAAGGTAGCTGGCGATCTACAGAGAATGGGCGCCGCCATCCAGCATGACAGCGTCAGACCAGTGGTGCAGAAAGAACCGCACCATTTTAGGCGACAAGCCGAAGCGTCTGTCGATGGATCTGGCTCGTCCGGTCGCGCCGTTCCTCTGCAGAATAGGCCAGCCGATGTAAGCGCCAGGGATGATGAACGCGACGCCAAAGGTCCGAGCGACGAAGAAAAACGGGCGATGATGGAGATAATCACCCAAAGCACGAACGCCATGATAAAAACCACCAAGAGAAGCGTGTATAACCCGGTGTCGAACCAGCCCTGGCGGCGTAACCACCATGTCACCGAGGCCGAAGTCCATGACGACGCTGAGTCGCTCATTGACGAGAACCATCCGTACCAGGACAGCGACAATCAGTCCTTCAAGGATCACCCGATTGCGTCGCCGACCGATCGATTTGGCGGCGAGGGAGATTATTTCCGTCCCCAAAAGAAGAATTTCGACCAGCTTTACGATGTGTCTGATGCGGAAGAGAGCGATGCCGAGGATATCCCCCCTCCCAAGGCATTCCGGCCCCGGGAAGTTGCGGGACATGGCGATGCCGAGGAGTCGCCGCCGCCGATGCCGCCCCGGCCTCGCGTCACGCCACCTGCGCCCAACGCCGATGACATGACCAAGCAATTTGGCATCCCGCCATTGCATCCATCGCAAAGGCATCGTTATCCGTCACGAGGCGACAGCGTGACGTCCAACGCGGCGCCTGCGTCAATCGCGCAACGACCCGTGCCGCCTGTGCCCGCCGGCGTCGACCGGCAGACTGTTGGCTTGCAGTCATCGGCGCCAGGCCCGATGAGCGGGATCAAGCGTAAAGCCGCGCCTCAGGTCCAGGCGCCGCTGCAATCCTCGCCGCCGACGACGATCCCGGCCCATGTGAATGATTGGGTCAAGCAGTCCACGGATAAGGAAGCGGAGTTGCTGTTCCTGGCCCTGGCCTCAAGACTGAGGCGGGCCGTGTGAGCCAATCTTTCCCGATGACGCGGGCCGGACCTTGGGTCATCGTAACAATGCAATGGTTGCTGGTCCGGTTTTCGGCCTCGATTGATGTGCCATTTGATGCGACATGGAGCGTATAAATGAAATTACTTGCAAAAGAGTTGCAGCCTGTCCGTCCTGAGCCGCCGATGACCGCGGCGCAGGCGAAGGAGATCATCGATCGCGCCAGCAAGGACGAACACATGTCGGCAGAGCTGGATGCGCTGCGACTGAAATGCTGCATGTTCATCGACAACCTGATGCGCGACGTCAACCTGGACCTGGCGGAAAAGCAGAAGCGCACGCCGGCCTTGTTGAAGAGCCCGCAGCAGGCTTCGCCTGCCTCCCCGGCCTCGTTGCGCTCGGCTTCGCGTGACCGCGAGGCCATGGCGCGCAAGCGGCGCGAGCTGGCCGAGGCGATGGTGCTGGGCGCCTTGTTCAATCTGGACAATCCGCAATGGGACCCGCGCGATCCCGGCACCGCGCGTGCCGAGGACAACTTCCTGGTGGCCCTGGTCAAGAGCGCTTTCAAGTAACCGATGGAACCGGAGCCGCCGTTGGCTCACTCAATGCCAGACGAACATGTTTTTGATGGAGCAAGATCATGCATGAACTGCGCATTCTGAACGGTTACCATCGCGGCGCCACGCTGCCGCTGCCGGAGCCGGGCGACCATAGCATCGGCGCCGACGAAGATGCGGACGTGGTGCTGGCCGATCCCGGCATCCTGGCGCGACACGCCACCTTTACCCTTGCGGCCGGCGGCTGGACGCTGGCGGCCGCCGACGGCGCCATTCGCGACGCCCATTCCAATGCGACGCCGCCGCAGCTGGCGCTGTCGTTCGGCGATTTCGCCCGCGCCGACCGTATCTGGCTGACCGTGGTGGACGACAGCGCCCCGTGGAGCGATCCGCCGCCCGAGCCGCAAGACCAGCCGGAGGCGAGCGTACCGGACGAGGGTGAGACGGCGACGCCCGAGCAAGAGCAGGAGGAGCAGACGGAGGCGGACGCTGACGCGCCCGATGCCATCGCCGCCGAGGACCTGTTCGACCCCAACCAGGAACAGGCGCTGGAAGCGGCGCAGCAAGGGCCGGCGCCCGCGGACCAGGCCATCATCGGCGATGGCGGCGAACGCCATGGGCGCGGCTATCGCATGGTGCTGGTTGTCTTCGTGGCCGCGATCGCCTTGTCGGGCGCCGCGGCCTACGGCTTGACCAGCCATCCCGACGTCACTGCCAAGGAAGCATTGGCGCGCCAGGCCGAGTTCAAGCGCCTGGCTGCCTTGCCGCGCCAACTGCCTGCCGACGAGTTGGAACTGGCGCTGCGCAAGCGGCTGGACCAGGTCGACCTGCTCAACCGGGTCACGCTCGATCTGGGGCCGCGCGAATGGATCATTCGCGGCGCGCTGGGCGAAGACGATGCCGAGCGGCTGCAGCGCATGCTGCGCGCCTTCGCCAAGTCCTACGTGATCGGTTTCCCGATCAGCGTCAAGATCGGCAACGCCGAATCGATGCTGCCGTTTCGCATCAGCCAGGTGATGACCGGCAACGATCCCAGCATCGTCACCGACGATGGACGGCGCCTGTACGTGGGCGACGAATATCGCGGCGTGCGGCTGGTGGCGGTGGCCGGCAACCAGCTCAAGTTTTCAGGCAAGCACGCCTTGAACGTGTCATGGTGATCGCATCGTCCGCTTTTCGCGATGACGTCGGCGCGCGCCTGGCGCAACTGCGCGCGCGCGTGCCGGACTGGCAGGCCGGCCTGCCGCTGCGCCCCGGCTTTACCAGCCAGGGGCGGGTGGCGCAAGTGCTGGGCACGCTGATCGAGGCGCACATGCCGCCGGTGCAGATCGGCGAACTGTGCAACCTGTTCAACCCGGAGCAGCCCGGCAAGACCATGCTGGCCGAGGTGGTGGGCTTTACCGACAAGGCCTCGATCCTGTCGGCGTTGAGCCCGCTGGAAGGAGTCTCCACCCAGACCGTGATCGAGCCGCTGCGGCGCGCCCATTCCATCGAGGTGGGCGACCATCTGTTCGGGTGCGTGCTCGATGGCTTCGGGCGCTGGATGTTCCGCGCCCCTGCCGCCAGCGAGAACGTGGCGACCTGGAAAGCCATGTCGCCGGTCATCCGCGACGCTCCGCCTGCGACCAGCCGGCCGCGCATCTCCACGCCGCTGGCTACCGGAGTGCGCGCCATCGACGGCTTGCTGACCATGGGCATCGGCCAGCGCATCGGCGTGTTCGCCGGCCCCGGTTGCGGCAAGACCACGTTGATGGCGGCCATCGCGCGTGGCTGCCAGGCCGACGCCATCGTGTTCGGGCTGATCGGCGAACGCGGCCGCGAACTCAACGAATTCCTCGACCACGAGCTCGACGCCGAGCTGATCCGCAAGACCGTGGTGGTGTGCGCCACCTCCGACCGCACCTCCATGGAACGCTCGCGCGCCGCCTTTACCGCCACGGCGATTGCCGAAGGCTTTCGCGACCGCGGCAAGAAAGTGCTGCTGCTGGTCGATTCGCTTACCCGTTTTGCGCGCGCCCAGCGCGAGATCGGCCTGGCGGCGGGCGAGCCGCCGGCGCGCGGCGGCTTCACGCCCTCGGTCTATACCATGCTGCCGCGCCTCATCGAGCGCGCCGGCGGCACCCCGCAGGGATCGATCACCGCCATGTACACCGTGCTGGTGGACGGCGAATCGGCCTCCGACCCGATCGGCGATGAAGCCAAATCGCTGCTCGACGGCCATATCCTGCTCACGCGCAAGCTGGCCGAGCAGGGGCATTATCCGGCCATCGACGTGCTGGCCAGCATCAGCCGCGTGATGAGCAACGTCACCACGCGCGAGCACCGCGGGGCGGCCTCGCAGTTCCGCGAACTGATGGCCCGCTACCAGGAAATGGAATTGCTCATCCGCCTGGGCGAATACAAGTCCGGCGCCGATCCGGTGGCCGACCGCGCCATGGCCTTGCGGCAGGAGCAATTGAGCTTTCTGCGGCAAGACACCAGCACCAGTTCCGATTTCGAGCAAGCCATCGATACCCTGATGGGCATGGCCGAATGAGAGGCGCCAGCGGATTCGGCGCCAGGCCGGCCAGGCGCGAGGTGATCGACGTGCCCGAGCCGCGCCGGCCGGACCGCCGGCTCGACCAGCTGCTGCATGTGCGCAAGCAACGCCTGAGCCGCCTGGAGCGCGAACGCAATGAGGCGCGCACGCGATGGCGCGCACTGCGCGCCGACCTGACCCGCCAGAAGCAGGCGGCGCGCCAGGCCAAGATACGCGCCCATGAAGAATGGCTGGCGGCGCGCTCGGCGTTCTTCAGCATGGCCTTGACCAATGGCGAATTCAGCCGCGCCAAGACCGTCTACGAAAAGATGAAGACCCAGGCCGACGTGCTGCACATCGAATGCCGCGCGCATGCCGCCCGCTGCCGCGCCTCGGGCGTCGAATTCTTTCTGGCCAGGCAGCGCGCGACCGATGCCACCCGGCAGCAGGAAAAGTTGGGCCTGCTGCGCGACGAAATGAAGGCGGCGCTGCTGGCGCAAAACGCGGAGGCGTAAGCATGGCCCTGATCCCGATCTTTTCGCTGTTGAACGAATCCCCGCCCGGCGCGCCGCCGCCCAAGCCGCGCCGGCCGGTGCTGCCGCCCAGGCCGGTGGCGCTGCCGGCGCGCGAGGACGCAGCCGAACCGCGCCCGGCGCCGCGCCAGGCGCAGCCGCAGCGTGCCGCCACCGCCACGCGCGGCGCGGCGCCAGGCAGCGCCAGGGCAGGCGCGCGCCAAGCCGCCGAACGCGAGCAGCGCGACGCCGGCGCCGGCGCCGGCCACGATCAAATGCCGCCGGACCAGGGCGGCCTGATGCCGCTGCCGCCGCAAACCGGCGGCGGTGGCGGCGGCCAGCAAGGCGATACACAAGGCGACACGCAAGGCGAGGGGGCGCAAGATATGGGCAGTGGCGGCACGGGGGCCGTCCTGGCAAGCGGCGAGCTCGATTGCGACATGTTGGCCGCACTGCTGCCGACCGAGGGCGATGACGGCATCTTCGAAGTGCTGCTGCCCGACGGCACCAGGCTGGGCGTGGCGGTGGATATCGGCGAACATCATGTTGCCTATTTGCTCAGCCCCTCCTCGGAACAGTTCCGTGCGCAAATAAATAAGAAAAAAATGGAACTGCAAAAAGCCCTGATGCAACGTATGCAGACAGATGTCAGGCTTACGGTGCTGTAGAGCGGGCGGGCTGCGGTCGCAGTGGCATGGCGACATGGCTTGACCGGTTTGCGCCGTGGCCTGTGCCGATCCACTCGCATCCACAGGCTTTCATGTCCGATCTTTCCCAAGATTTTTCTTCGTCAGGCGCCCGGCGCTGGGACTTGCTGGCCGACGCGCCGGTGGTGCCGCGTCCGCAGGCCGAACTGAGCCGGCTGGTCGGGCGCGGCATGCGCCTGGCCTGGCCGGGCGCCGCCGAACTCCTGGTGTTGCCTGCCGCCGCGGGCAATACGCAGCGCCCGGGCGTGCAGTTGGAGCTGGCCGCCGGCGCGCTGCTGGTGGCCGATGGCGAGCGCCTGGTCAATGCCATGTGCGGCATCGACATCGCTGCCGCCCCGCTGGATGGCCAGGCTTGGCCGAGCTGGTTGGTCGGGGCCATCGCCGGCCGTCTGCAAGACACCCCGCTGGCCTGGCTGCAGGGGCTGCGGCCAGTCGCTCCCGAGACCGGAACGGACGGCCTGCTGCCGCTCGGGCTGCGCCTGCGCGATGGCCGGCATGCCGTCGATACCACCGGCTGGGCGCCGCTGTCGCTGTGGCAGGCGATGCTGCGCGAGGCCACGCCGCTGCGGCTGCCGCGCGCGCGCTGGCTGCCGCTGGCGGTGAGCGCCAGCGTGCCGCTGGCACGTCATCGCATGCCGCGCGCGGCGTTCGATGCGCTGCGCTGCGGCGATCTCATCTTGCCGGATTCGCCGTGTTTCGACATCGACGGCACGGGACGCCTGCTCCTGGCCCAACGCCGCTGGCGGGTGCAATACCTGGATCGCCAGCGCCTGCAAATATTGTCAGAGGAGGAAGACGTGGACTACCAACAGTACGATGAAGCACGCGACGAACACGATCAGGATCTCGCCGGCGACGGCGCACAGGAGCAGCCCGATGCTGACCAGCCGGACCCGGCGGAAGCAGTGCCGGACGAGGATCTGTATCGGGACGATGACGCCGCCGATCGCATCGACCGGCAGCTGGCCGAGCCGGACCTGGACGCCGATGGCCAGAGCGAGGCCGATGCCGCCTTGGACCGGCCGCGCCCGGCCAGTGCGGACAAGCTGAGCGGCCAGATCGCGATGTCGCTGCGTTTCGAACTGGGGCGCTTGAACCTGACGCTGGACCAGCTCGGCGCGCTCGGCGAGCAAAGCGTGCTGGTGCTGCATGACGCCTCGCCGCAGTCGATCGCCATCAGCGCCGCCGGCGTGCAGGTGGGACGGGGCGAGGTGGTGGCGGTGGACGGCCGGCTGGGTGTGCGCATCACCCAGTGGAGCGGGGCATGCTGAGCGGGCAGTTCGATGTCGTTTCCTTTTCGGTGCTGCTGGCGCTCATGGCGCTGGTGCCATTGATGGTCGTGACGACCACCTCTTTCCTGAAGATATCGCTGGTACTGCTGGTGCTGCGCAACGCCATCGGCGTGCAGCAGGTGCCGCCCACGCTGGCCATCTACGGGATCTCGCTGGCCTTGTCGGTGTTCATCATGGCGCCCACCGTGCAGGAAGTCGGCAAGCGCGCCATGGCGGTCGACAGCACGCATCCGGCCGCTTCGCGCAGCACGCCGATTCTGCAGCGAGCGCAAGATTCCTTCGATCCGCTGCGCCAGTTCATGCTCAAGATGAGTCGCGCCGAGCAGCGCGAGATGTTCCTGGCCTCGGCCAAGAAGCTGTGGCCCAAGGAAGCCGCCAAGGATGCCCAGGCCACCGACGCCCTGATCCTGATCCCCGCCTTCGTGGTGTCGGAATTGCAGACCGGGTACGAGATCGGCTTCCTGATCTACATCCCGTTCGTGGTGATCGACCTGTTGATTTCCAACTTGCTCATGGCGCTGGGCATGCAGCAGGTGAGCCCGCAGACCATCACCATTCCGCTCAAACTGTTGCTGTTTACGCTGGTCGGCGGCTGGGCCAAGCTGCTCAACGCCCTGGCCATGTCTTACCTGTAACGCGCCCGACGCGCGAATTCACCTCACCCAACTCCAGGAGCCGGCATGACCGATACCATCACCTATTTCCAGCAAGGCCTCTGGATGGCCGTCATGATGTCGGCGCCGCCGCTGCTCATCGCCACCTTATGCGGCATGGGGGTGTCGCTGATCCAGGCCGTCACCCAGATCCAGGACCAGACGCTGCCTTACGTGGTCAAGCTGGTGGCGGTGGCGGTGACGCTGGCCGGCATGGGGCGCTGGATCGGGGTGGAGATGATCCGCCTGGCGGAGCTGGCCTTCACCATGATTCCCGACATCGGACGTTGAACAGATGCCGACCTCGCTGCTGCTCGACATCAATGCCGTGCTGGTGACCATGGCCCTGGTCACGCCGCGCGTGCTGGTGTGCCTGGTGATCCTGCCCGGCTTCGGCCTGAACGTGCTGACCGGCATGGCCAAGAACGCCGCGGCCATGGCGATCGCCTTGCCGGCGGCGCTGCCGACCTTCTACTTCGTGCAGCGCAACGCGCCGGACATGCTCACTTCGGGCGTGATCGTGTTCAAGGAAGCCATCATCGGCCTGATCTTCGGCATCCTCATGGCCATTCCGCTGTGGGTGGTGCAGTCGATCGGATCGATCTTCGACAGCCAGCGCTCGCCGATCCAGATCCAGGCCAACAACGCCTCGGTCGACCGCGACGCCAGCGCCATCGGCGCCATGCTGTTGCAGGCGGTGGTGCTGGTGATGGTGCAAGCCGGCATGTTCACGGCCATGGCGCGCATCCTGATCGAGAGCTATGCGGTATGGCCGGCGTACGAACTGATGCCGCCGTTCGAACCTGGCCATTTCGACATCGTCATCAAGCGCTTTGGCGAATTGCTCTGGTACATCGTGGTGTATGGCGCGCCGGTGCTGATTCCCCTGGTGCTGATCGAATTCGGCTTCGCCATCATCGGAGTGTTTGCCTCCAACCTGCAGGTCTCGTTCGCCTCGGCCCCGATCAAGAGCCTGGTGGGCCTGGTGATCCTGCTGCTCTACTGGTCCACGTTTTCCCATTACGTGGCGGGAGATTTCGCCCATCTGCTCGACCTGGCGGCGAGCATGATGGAAATACCTTGATCGCGGGGAGGATGCATGAGCGACGAAAAGAGCGAAGAGCCGACCGACAAGAAGATCGAGGATGCCAAGGAGAAGGGCCAGATCGCCGTCAGTCGCGATCTGGCCCGGCTGGCCACGCTGGTGGTGGTGATGGAAACGGTGCTGGCGACCGAATCGCTGTGGCGCGGGGCCTTGTTCAATATCATGAACGGCGGCATCGAAGGCGTCGGGCAGGATTTCCGCACCGTGGTGGAAAACCAGCTGACCGCCTCGCTGACCTTGCTGGCGGTATTCTTCGCCGCCGCCTTCATCATCTGCCCGGTGGTGGCGGTGGCAGCCCATTGGGGGCAGTTCGGCGTGCTCATCGCCACCGAGTCGCTGCAGCCCAAATTCGACAAGCTCAATCCGGTCAACGGCCTCAAGCAGCTGGTGTCCAAGAAAAAGCTGGTCGAGCTCCTGATCACGGTGGGCAAGGCCGGCCTGATCGCCTTTCTGATGTACAGCGCCATTCGCGGCCAACTGGCCAATATCGTTACGCTGGCCGGCGGCGAGCCCAAGGATATCTACGAAGCCGTCCTGACGCTGATCCGCTCCATCTTCCACATGATCGCGGTGGTGTGCCTGGTCTTGGGCGCGATCGATTTCGCCGTGCAGAAGTACTTCCACAAGAAAGAACTGATGATGGACAAGGAAGAGATCAAGCGCGAATTCAAGGAATCCGAAGGCGACCCCATGATCAAGGGACAGCGCAAGCAGCTGGCGCGCCAGTGGGCCAACGAAGCGCCCGCGGCCAAGACCGAGAACGCCAATGCGGTGGTGGTCAATCCCACCCACTTCGCGGTGGCCATGTTCTACGACAGCGCCGAGGCCATGGTGCCGATGGTGCTGGCCAAGGGGAAGGACGACGTGGCCCAGGCCATGATCCGGCGCGCCCATGAATGCGGCATCCCGGTGATTCGCCACGTCTGGCTGGCGCGTACCTTGTACGCCACCTGCCGCGACGACACGGCGGTGCCGCGCAGCAGCTACCAGGCGGTGGCGCAGGTGTACGCGGTGGTGCACGAAATGCTGGCCAGCGGCGACACCCGGCGCGTGGTGGAGCTGGAGTCGCTGGGCGAGCCGCCGGCGCCGGTGGCCTTATAGGGAGGATGCATGGCCAATCCGCACGATATCGTCGACCCCACCGCACTGCATCCCGAACGGCTGGCGCCGGGCGAGGCCCGTAACCGGCGCACGCGCCACGAAATCGAGCTGCGTATCGTGGCCCATCGGCGGCAGGCGGCCGCTGAACGGCAGGCCGACATCGAGGCCGGCGCCGATGCCGCCGCGCCCGACAGCGGCCAGTCGCTGATCGGCGCGCTGGCCGATGGCGCGCCGCCCGCGCGGGGCGGCGACGATATCCTGAGCTGGTCGCTGACGGCGGTCTTTCGTTTTGGCGGCGACCTCATCGCCGACGACGAGCCGGCATCGCAACGCCATGTCATCATCGGCAGCGGCGACCGCGCCCATCATCTGGCCATGGCGCCGGGAACGCCCGCACCGCAGCCACGCCGGCCCGGCGCCAGGCGCGACGCGCTGATCATGCCGCCCAAGCCAAAATCCAGGGCCGAGTGCCAACGGCGCTGCGGCAAGAACGGATTTTGCGATCCTTCCTCGGACCTGGGTTGCGGCGGCGAGCATTGCGGCAATCCGCTCATGCGCCATCCCGGCATGCTGTGACAGCGGCGTGCGCCGCTGGAACCTTCCCTTGCGGTTTCCCACTCAAGAACTGTTCAGTCAGATTTCGATGGAGTGGAAATATGCAGCAAGCACCATTGCAGCCAAGCATGACCCTGAACGACCAGTCCGCCGGCGCAGCCCGCAGCAACGGCCTGCACATGGACGTCCAGTCCGGCAGCGCTGAAGGCGAACATTTCAAGGCCATGTTCGAGCAGTACATGAACAAGGATGCGATGCGCATCAAGCCCAACACCAATTCGCTGGGCAGCGCGCTGGCGCAGCGCACCACCAGCCTGGCGTCCGAAATCAAGCAAGACCAGATGTATGTCTCCAAGTTGCTCGAGAAGGCCAGCGTCAGCGGCGACTCCATGCAGCTCATGCGCGCCATGATGGCGCTGAGCGACTACCAGATCCGCGTGCAGACGATTTCCAAGACCGTCTCCAAGGCGTCTTCCTCCGTCGATTCACTGACCAAGCTTCAATAACCGGAGGCATGCATATGCCGAAGACAAGCAATCTGCAGCCGCGCAGACCGGTGGCGCGCGGCATCCTGTTACGCGACCTGGCGCGCCTGGCCTGCCTGGTCATGCTGCTGGCGCTGTTGAGCGCTTGCTCCAGGATGGTCATCCTGCAGGCCGGATTGACCGATGCCGACGCCAACGAAATCATCCTGACCTTGAACCGCCAGGGGATCGAGGTCGACAAGCAGAAGGGCAAGGAAGGCGTCACGCTGCTGGTCAAGGACGTCGAGCTCTCGCGCGCCACCGAAACCATGACGGCGGCAGGGTTGCCGCGCCGCAGCCTGTCCAACCTGGGCGAAGTATTCAAGAAGCAGGGCATGATCTCTTCGCCCATGGAAGAGCGCATCCGCTACATCCACGGCCTGTCAGAAGAACTGGAATCGACCATGCTGCAGTTCGACAACGTGGTGGCGGCGCGCGTGCACGTGGTGCTGCCGGAACGCATTGCGCCGGGCGAGCCGATCCAGCCTTCTTCGGCCGCGGTGTTCATCAAGTACCGTCCGCCGCTGGATGAAGACGCGGTCATGCCGCGCATCCGCCGGCTGGTGGCATCCAGCATTCCGGGCCTGGCCGGCGAGGATGGGCGCAATAAGGTGTCGGTGGTGATGATGCCGGGCGAAGCGCCGGCGCCAGGCATCGAATGGACCATGTTCGGACCATTCACCGTGGCCGCGGCATCGGCTACCGGGCTGGCGCTGAGCTTCGGCCTGCTATTGATGACGGCCCTGGGCAGCCTGGGTTATATCGGATTGCAAAAGGCGCTGCGTCATCCACGGCTCAACCGCATGGTCGCCAAGTTGGTCGCGCGCCGCGCCGGGAAGGCAGCCGAGAAGGCAGCCGAGAAGCGGGCCAAGGCGCAGCAGAGCACGCAGGGTACGTGATGCAGGCGGCCTTGTCGGACGATTTCCTCGATTGGTGGTTTGCGCCCTGGGCGTATGGGGCGCTCGCCGCCGGCGCGGGCGTTATCGAGCAGGTGGCGGCCAGCGCACTGGGACGGCGCGACAGCTACCGTCACTGGTGCGAGCAACATGCCGTGTCTGCCGTGCTGCCAGCATCGGCAGACCTGCGCTGGCAGGGGGCGGCGCTGCGCGATGCGCAGCAATTCGCGTTGGCGGCCACCCTGTACGGCGGCTTGTTCGCCGCCCGCGCCCGGCGCACCGAAGAACTGGCGGCGCTGACGGCGCCGCACCGGCGCTGGTGCCTGAGCGTGGCGCTGACGCAGCCGCTGGCCGGATGGACCGCCGAGCTGCCCGGGCCGCTGGCCAACGCACGTACACGAGGTGCGCTGGAACTGGCGTTGCGGCTGGAGCAGGCGTTTCCCGGCATGTGGTCGCGGCTACGGCGGTTGCTGGCGCCTGGCGACGAGGTACAGATGGCGCCGCAATTGCGGCTGCCGCTGCCGGAGACGGCGCAGCTGCGCGAGCGCGAGCGCAATTGCTGGCAATTGTGCGTCGCGCGCGCGGCGGCGGCCTAGTGCCTGATAACAGGCACTTAGATCAGTGCCGAGAATGGAGCCCGGAACATCATGCAGCAAGAACCAGCAATGAAGTCTTTTTGCGTCGCTACGCTGGCGCTGCCGCAGTCGCTGCGCCCGCGTTTTGGGGTGGTGAGCTCGGATGCCTTCGCCGTGACCGACGATGTCGGCCAGGCTGCCGCGCGCATGCTGGAGCAAGCCCGCCGGCAAGCCGATGACCTGATGAAAAAGGCGCGCCGGCAGGCCGACCACCTGATGCGCGACGAACAGCGGCGCGTGGCCGAGGAGGCGACCCAACTGGTGCAGGTATTGCAGCAAATGCAATGCGAGGTGCTCGAGCAGGCGCAGGAATTGGCCATCGAGCTGGCCCGGCTGACATTCGATCGCCTGGTGCTGGAGACCACCGCGCGCGAACGGCTGGAAGCGGCTTGCCGGCGGGTACGCGCGGAGGCGCCGCCGAAACTGGCCGAGGCGGTAGCCTGGATGCATCCGCTGGACAAGGCCGAACTGGCCGCAGCCGACGCCATGGCATGGCAGATCAGGGAAGACGATCGCTTGCCGCGCGGCACCTGCCGGCTGGAGGCCGCCAGCGGCGAATGGCGCGCGCAGTTCGACCTGGCCGCGGCTGCCTTGCGCGCAGCGCTGGCGGAATTCGGCGCGCCTGCGGTCGAGCAGGACCACGTCGCCGGGCATGAGCATGAGCAAGGGGACGACTACCTGCACGCTCCCGCAGCGCATGGCCAGGACGAGGAACAGGAGCATGCCTACGAGAGCGGGGAGGAAGAGTAGGGCGCAGGCGCCCCATGGCGGAGATAAAAGTTGAGACTTTTGCGGGGCATGCGAGCGAACCGTACGGCAGGGCGAGGGCACATATCCATGCATTCCCATCTGTCAATCGTGAATCGGCGCGCCGGTTCGCTCACGTCAAGGAGAACGACCATGTCCGCCAACAGCCATCCTTATTTGCAGACGCTCGGCAAGCTGAACAATCGTTTCGAATCGACCGCCGACCAGCTGAGCGATTTCAACCGGCGCCAGGCTGACGGCGAACATCCCGATCCGGCCGAATTCATGGACTTGCTCAACAAGCAATCGGTCACGCGCACGGCCATGACCGCGCAGTTCGGCCTGCTGCAAAAGCCGCTCAAGACCGTCCTCAGCGAAACCCGTTAACCCATGCGTTCCGAAGAACTGGAGCAGTGGCTCTTGGCGCTGCCCCTGTCGGAACCGTGTGAAATCGACGGTGAACGGGTCTATTTCAACATTGCCGACGATGGCGCGGAGCTTGGCCTGATCTTGCTCCCGCGCCCATCCGACGCCCAGATCACCGAAGCCATCCGCGCCGGATTCCAGGGCGCCCTGGAGTTCGAGGCGGGCCTGGGCATCGGCGAGGATGGCGCATTGCTGCTCAATCGTTGGTTGCCCCAGGCCGAGACCTGGTTCGACGCAGCCGACGCGCTCGAGGATTTGCTCAACCAGGCCGGTCTGTGGCGGGCCGCCCTGGGATACGTCACGAAGACCGGCACTCGGCGGGATACTGGAATCAATCGGGCCGAAGAGCGCTTGCGCGCGGCCATCAAGGGGGACACACCATGAACGTCAGAGAAACCATCAAGTCCTGGAGCATGGGCACGCTGCTGGTCGTGCTGCTGCTATGGGGCACCACGCTGCATGCGGCGGTGCCGGCGGCATGGAAGGACGGTGGATTTTCCATCAACGCCAATGGCCTGACGGTGCGCGGCGTGCTGGAGGAATTTTCACGCACCTACGGCGTGCGTCTGCAGATGAGCGCCGAAGGCGGCCAGATCATCAAGGGCCGGGTCAAGGCCGACAACGGTGTGGAGTTCCTCAACCGATTGACCGGTTCCTACAAGATGCGCTGGTTTGTCTACAACGATACGCTGTACGTGGTGCCGTCGACCGACAATACCTCCTCGCGCATGCAGGTCGGCGACGATGCGGTGATGGATGCCAAGGCCGCGCTGGTCGGCCTGGGCCTGTTCGATGAGCGTTTCGGATGGGGCGAGTTGCCGGACGAAGGCGTGGTCATCGTCAGCGGCCCGCGCGCCTACGTGGACCTGGTGCGGGAGGTGCTCATGCCCACCGGCAAGAAGGAAAAACTGCGCGGACGGCAGGTCATGCTGTTTCGCCTGACCTATGCCACCGCCAATGACCGCGTCATCAATTCGCGCGGCAAGGCCGAGACCATCCCCGGCATCAAGACCATCCTCACCAATCTGCTCATGGGCGCGCAGGGCGGCGAAAAACTCACCGGCAGCAGCAGCAACCGCTTCGATGCCGACAGCCGCAAGCGTTCGCGCACCGGCAAGATCAACCGGGGCGAGTCGAGCGAAGGCAATTCAGGCAATGGCGAGCGTTTTTCGCCCCTGTTCGCCGCGCCCGGCAGCAACGGGCGCAACAACCTGATGGCTCAGGGCGCATCCCAGGGCGCTCAGGGCGACTATGACAATGGCGCGGGCGCCGGTAACGGACAGGACGGCGAGGGCAAGCACCAGCCGCCCCGCATCGAAGCCGATCCCACCCTCAATGCCATCATGATCTATGACGACATCGCCAAGAAAGAGATGTATGCGTCGCTGATCGCCCAGCTTGACGTCAAGCCCCAGCAGGTCGAGATCGAGGCGCTCATCGTCGATATCGACCGCAGCCGGCTGGCCGAGATGGGGGTGGAGTGGGGCGTGCGCGCCGGCGTGTTCGACACCATGGTCAACGGCACCACCACCCAGTCCAGCGGCACCAACCTGCCGTTGCCGGGCGCGACCCTGCTCATCAGCGATGCGGCGCGTTTCTATGCCCGCCTCAAGGCGATGGAATCGAACGGCGAGGCCCGCGTGCTGGCCACCCCGACCGTGCTGACGCTGGACAATGTGGCGGCGGTGCTGGACCTGAGCCAGAGCGCCTACGTATCGATGATCGGCGAGCGCGTGGCCGACATGTCCGATATCACGGCCGGGACCATGCTGCGCGTGATCCCCCGCATCATCAATGACGGCGGCAACACCCGGGTGCGGATGGAAGTCGATATCGAAGACGGTTCGCTGAACAACAACGACACCAATACCTCGACCACCACCAACGGCAGCGGCAGCACCAATATCGCCGCCAGCGTGACCCGTTCGACCATCAATACCCAGGCCATCATCGATGCCCAGCAGACGCTGATGATCGGCGGCTATCGCGCCGAGTCGCTGATCCGCAACAAGCAGAAGGTGCCGGTGCTGGGCGACTTGCCGTTGGTGGGCGGATTGTTTCGCAGCGAATCCAAATCCAACAGCACCCGCGAGCGACTGTTCCTGATCACGCCGCGCATTACCAGCTTCGACGGCACCCGCCTGGCATCCAATACGGCCGCCCGCGGCAAGGCAGCAACGACGCCGGCGCCATCGGCGCCAGGCATGCCGCCGATCCCGGTGCCGGCGCCAGCCAACAGTTCGCAGATATTGCCGGCGCCTGCGGCGGCGGCCACCTCCAGCAGCACGCCACCGGCCATGCTGCCCCTGCCGGCAAGTCCCCCGGCGCCGACCACGCAAGGCGCCACGGAAGAGCCGGCGCTGGCCAGCGCGGCGCCCGCCGGTGGATCGTTGATGGGGGTGCACCTGCCGCTGCGCAAGACCAGGAACCGTTGCGTCAGGCCTGCAGGCGCCGTCGGGATTCTCTAAAACTTATCATCTCGCAGCAAGGGAGCGCTACGGCGCTCCCTTGGCGTTTGCGGGGCCGCGGATTTTTTTGTCAGGCGGTGGAACCGCCGCGCGGCCAGTTTCACTCATGTTCAGAGACCCGAGAGTCAGGTAATGGCAGGACGGTCGGGCAACAGGAAACGACGGGCGGCAGCAGCGTAGTTGTTGTTTCGTCCAGTTCCGCAGCGGTCATATTTGTTGAGAATTTCACGCTCCGGTTTAGTTACACTGTGCAACATGTTGGGACGGAAAGCGCCGCAAACGCTGGCCGGGCAAGGATAGGGATCATCGCATGGCGTACCGCGCCGACGTTGAATTGTTCACTGCAATGGTGAGCAAGCGATGAAGAAGATGCAAAAGAATCAAGCAGCATTCGAAACTCGGGCAACAGCACATTTTCAGGATTTCAAGCGATTCCAGGTCGGGCAATTCCCGCGCCGTTTCGCGCCGGCGATCTTGCACATGCAAGACGCAGGGGACTTTGTTTGCCTTTTTTTAACGTTGTCGTTCAAGGGACGCGTCATGGTTCGCTCAAACATTGCAGGCAGCCGCCACGGCAGGCAGTTCAGGCTGGTGGCTTGCGCTTTTGTCGTCACGCTGGGATCGGGCTGGGCCAGCCAGGCCGCAGCACAAGCGGCGCTGCCGTCCATGAAGTACGTCGGCGCCGCGACCTTTGCCAGCGCCGAGGATAGCCGCTTCCAGCTGGTGGCCGGCGAGCCGGAACTGGATGACTGCGACCCGCTGCCGCTGGCCAGGTCGGCGTTCGGCAGCGACACGCTGGTGCTGGCCAAGGCCGATACCGACAAGAAGTCGCCCCGCGCGGCGCGGGCCGGCAAGAGCGCGCTCACCACCGAAACCCTGATCGATGCGGCGCCGATGGCCGCCGCGCCGGCAGCCATCGCCGTGGCCGCCGACGCCACCCGCACCTGGGAGATCGTGGTCTCCGACAAGACCCTCAACGCCACCATGGCGCGCTGGGCCGCCGCGGCCGGATGGCAGTTGCTGTGGGAGCTGCCGGTGGACTATGCCGTCGAGGCCCGCACGCAGGTCCGCGGCACGTTCGAAGAAGCCGTGTCGATCGTCGCCAGCAGCATGGAGTCGGCAGAAATCCCGATGAAAGCAGTCTTTTATCAAGGCAACAAAGTGTTGCGCATCATGGCCAAGGGGAGCGAATGATGAAGGCATATTCCAGCAAACTGCCGCTGCTGTTGCCGCTGGCGATCCTGATCGCCGGTTGCAGCGGGCTGGCCAGCAAGCTTGAGGGCCAGGTCGACCAGGAAGGCGAACGCGCCAGCCGCCTGAGCCGTGACGTGGGCCGCACCGCGCCCGGCACCGTCATGCCTTCGGCCCCGCTGGTCAGGCACGAAACCGGGATCTGGCTGGGCAAGACGCCGATCAAGCTGGGCCAGCCTTCGCTGCCGCCGATCTTCTATGAACCGACCACCTTTGATCGCACCATCAATTCGCTGACCGAACTGGCCGAACGGATCACCCTGCGCTCGGGCATACCGAGCAAGGTCAGCCCGGACGCGCTGGAAGTCTCCGGCGGCGCGTTCCGCTCACGCGGCGTCCCGGGCTTGCCTGGCCTGCCCGGTGCGGCGGGGCGCGGCGCACCCGGGACCATGTTGCCGCTGCCCGTGGGCACTCCCGGCGAAGGCATGAGCAGCCCTGTGCAGCCGGGACGCGGCCCGGCGGCCAATACCGGCCAGGCCCAGCCGACCTTCACCGACATGCCCAATGGCGTGCGCATCGCCTATAACAGCGGCTCGCTCAAGGGCTTGCTCGATACCGCCGCCGCCCGTTTCGGGGTGTCGTGGAAGTTCAGCGACGGCGTGATCCAGTTCTTCCACACCGAATCGCGCAACTTCCAGATCAGCGCCATTCCGGGTGACTCGACCTTCTCGGCCACCGTCACCAGCGGCGCGACCTCCACCGGCGGCGCCGGTGGCGGCAGCGGCAGCGGTTCCAGTAGCGGCAGCGGCAGTTCGTCCTCGGGCGTGAACGCCAACAATACCCAGAATACCCAGGTCGCCTCCAAGCTGTCGGTCTATACCGGACTGGAGTCGGCGATCAAGGTAATGCTGTCGCCGTATGGCAAGGTGCTGGCTTCGCCTGCCACCGGTTCCATCACGGTGGTCGACACGCCCGATTCGCTGGAACGCATCGCGTCCTACATCGATGGCGAGAACAAGTCGCTGTCGCGCCAGATCGCCATCAACGTGACCGTGCTGTCGGTCACCCTGAGCGATTCGGACCAGTACGGCATCAACTGGAGCGCCGTCTACCGCAGTCTCAACAGCAACTTCGGCATCTCCAACGCCTATGCCGGCGCCGCGGCCACCGGCCTGGTGTCGTTCACCGCCGGCATCCCGGCCACCGGGACCTCCAGGTTCGCGGGCAGCCAGGCGGTGATACAGGCGCTGTCCGAGCAAGGCCGGGTGCGGCGCCAGACCACCGCATCGGTGGTGACGCTGAACAACCAGCCGGTGCCGGTGCAGGTGGCGCGCCAGACCACCTACCTGCAATCGCTGCAAACCTCGCTGGTGGCGCAGGTCGGGTCGACCACGTCGCTCACGCCCGGCGTGGTGACGGCCGGTTTCAACATGAGCATCCTGCCGCACATGCTGACCAATGGCACCGTGATGCTGCAGTTCTCCACCGACATCTCGACGCTGCGGCGCATCCGCACCATCGTCGGCACCAGCGACTCCGACGGCAGGGTCACCTCGCAGATCGAGTCGCCCGAGCTGGATACCCGCAACTTCCTGCAGCGCGTGGCGATGAAGTCCAACGAGACCCTGATCATCAGCGGCTTCGAGCAGACCGACGACGACCTGGGCCGCTCGGGCGTCGGCGAGGCCAAGAACATGGTGCTGGGCGGCGGTTTCTCGGCATCCACCAACAAGGAGGTGATCGTGGTGCTGATTACCCCGGTGGCCATGGGTTCGGCGTCCTGAGGAAGATGACATGGCCGGCTATATCACCACCCTAGAGAAGCACAAGTTCGTTTGCGGCTTGTTCTGGCAGTCGCTGTCCAAGCCGCGCGAACTCAACCGTGAAGCCGCCGAACTGGGACGCCGGATCGATTCCGACCTGATGGTGGTCCGCATGGACCACACCACGGCCCAGGCCGGTTTTGCCCAGACCAGGGACGGCATCAAGCGCGGCATGTATTCGCTGGCCGCAGTGGTATCGAAGACGCTGGCCATCGAAGGCGCGTTCTACGACGGCGAGCAGCAACCGGTGCACAACTGGCTGGGCGCCTTCAAGCTGCCCGACGACCACTGGGTCTACTTCGCGGTGCGCGACGCCAACTTCCTGCCCAACGGCGACTTTGCCGGCACCAAGGAAGAGGTGCTCGACCGCTTGCACAACGATTACGCGCTGGGCGGCTGGAACGTGGTGCTGGGCGAGGACGAGTTGCGCTCGTTCGGCTTCCACAACTTCCAGCCGCGCGACATCAAGAGCTTCATCCCGCAGCGGTCGGACGGCAGCATCCGCATCCACAAGTGGTGGGGCATGCGCCAGATCGGCGGCCGCCCCAGTTGGGTGCCGATGGCCGCCGCCGCCACCGTGATCGGCGCCGTGGCGCTGGGCGGCACCTACGGATGGAAGATCTACCAGCAGAAGAAGGAAGAGCGCGAACGCGAGATCGCCATGCAGCAGGTGCGCGAAAGATTGGCGCGCGAAGCCTCGGTGGCCGCGCGCCCCTGGGCCAAGAAGGTCTCGCCGGTGAGCCTGGTGCAGAACTGCCAGAAACAGTTCACCCATCCCACGGCAGGCGGCTGGGTGCTGGAGTCCTATACCTGCACCCAGGAGGCGCAGACCTATGCATGGGGCCGGGGCATGTCGACCGTGGCCATGCTGCGCGAGCAGATGCCGGATGCCGCCGTGGAAGCGACGGGAGAGCGTGCCAGCTACGTGCGCCCGCTGAAATTGCCGGCGCCGCAGAACGAAGAATTGCAGGACAGCCGCAAGACGCTCGAGCCGTTGCTGTCGCGGCTGCAGATGATAGGGGTGCCGATCAAGGTCACGACCGCGCCGCCGCCGCAATTGAATGCGGGCGACCAGCAGTGGCAGCCCAACTGGCGCAGTTACCTTTTCAAGCTCGTCGCCGGCGGCATGGAGCCGCTGGAGATCGCCGAGATTCTCAACCGGCCGGGTGTGCGGGTCGACAAGGTGGTTTATCAAGGATCCCAGTGGATCATGGAGGGAACGATATATGCGAAATAAGACCGTTATTGCACTCAGGACCGCTGCCGCAATGCTGGTCGTGGCCGCTTGGACGGCGTCTCCCGCCCACGCCGAGAGCACCTCCGAGAGCCTGACCCGGATCGAGGCCGAGACCATGGTCTTGAAGGCGCGCGAAAAGCAGCTTGAAGTGCAGGCCAGCATCGTCACCAGGCAAAACGAGATCGCTGCCCGGCAAAGCGTGACGGCGGCGCTGAACCAGCCCGAGGTGGTGGGCGACCCGGTGGTGCGCGCCATCGAAGGCATTGGCGGGCGCATGTATGCCACCCTGCAATTGAGCGATGGCAGCATGGTCGATGTGCAGCAGGGCGATACCCTGCCCGGCGGCATGAAGATCGTCGCGGTGCACCCGCGCGAGGTACTGGCCTCCAGCAAGGGACGCCAGTTCCGCCTGGGCGCCTATGCGCCGGCGCTGACCGGATTCAATCCGAATTTTCCCGGTCCGGGCGTATCCCCGGTTGCCCGAGGAGCGGCAAGATGAAACTGCGCCTGCCACGACGCCGCGAGCAGCCGCAAGGCGCGTCCGCCGGCGCCCATGACGACGTGCCGCGCTTCGACGGCCTGCTGGTGCTGAGCCACAGCGGCCTGTTCGAGGCCAGCCAGGAAGAGCGCAAGCTGCTGTGCCTGTTGGGCGACGGCCGTCTGCTGGTCGTGGCCGGGCAAGAGCTCAATCCGCATGTCATGTCCTACCAGGGGCGGCTGGAGCGCCTGGGGCAGCCGTATCAGGTGGAGTCGAGCGGAGTCGAGGTGATCTACCGCATCAACCGCATCGGCGGCGTGTTGCCCGAGGAGCGCCACCAGGAACACACCATGATGCAGGTCACCGCCAAGGACCTGCTCAACAAGGCTTGCCGTTCGCGCGCCTCCGATATCCATCTCCGGGTACGCAAGAACTGCACCGAGATCTACTTTCGCATCCACAACGACCTGGTGCCGGTCGGCGGCCAGACCCGCGAATACGGCGAGCGCCTGCTGGCTACCCTGTATGGCGCCATGACCTCGGTCTCGGACAGCTCCTACAAGCCCACCGAGCGCCAGGACGCCGCCATCGCGGACCGCGACAAGCTGCCGCCGGCGCTGTACGGCGTGCGCATTGCCACCGTGCCCACCAGCGAAGGCTCGGTGATGGTGATGCGCCTGCTCTATAACGATGCCGGCGACAACATCGATTTGCGGCCGCTGGGCTTTTCCGAAGCCCACGCCGCCGCGCTGCAAAAGTTGAAGGAGCAACCGGTCGGCCTGAACATCATCAGCGGCCCCACCGGCTCGGGCAAGTCGACCACGCTGCAGCGGGTGCTGACCGGCGAGATCATCGAAGCCGAAGGCAAGCTGCACGTACTGACCATCGAGGATCCGGTCGAATACCCGATCGAAGGCGCGGTGCAGACGGCGGTGACCAATGCCGGCAGCGAAGAAGAACGCTCGCGCGCCTTTGCCGCCGCCATTTCCAATGCCATGCGGCTGGACCCCGACACCATCATGATCGGCGAAGTGCGCGACCGCGCCACCGCGCAGAACGCGCTGCGCGCTTCGATGACCGGCCACCAGGTGTGGACCACGGTGCACGCCAACAGCGCCCTGGCCATCGTCGACCGCCTGCTGGACCTGGGTTTGCCGGCCAGCCTGGTGGCCGACCACCATGTGGTGACCGGTCTGATCAGCCAGCGCCTGGTCAAGAAGCTGTGCCAATGCTGCCGGCAGCCGCTGGCGAAGCATCCCGAAGCGTTGCCGCCGGCCATGCTGGCACGGGTGCGCCAGGCGGTGTCGGCCAGCCTGGAAGGCGTTTGCGTGACCGGGCCTGGTTGCGATGAATGCAAGGGGCAGGGCACGGTGGGACGTTCGGTGGTGGCCGAGATCATCATCCCGGACGACCATTTCTTCCGGCTGGTGCGCCAGGGAGAGAAGACCGAGGCGCTGAAGTACTGGGTCAACGAACTGGGCGGCAGGACCATGCTGGAGCACGCCATCGAGAAAGTGGCGCGGGGCGAACTCGATCCGCGCATGGCCGAGCGGGTAGTGGGCCACCTGGTCTATGAGCACGCACCGGTGTTGCCCTTTCTGACCGTGGTGGAGGGACGCAGTGCTACCTGATATCAACCGCCTGTGGGCCAGGGCGCAATTTACCGACACGGCGCGGCTGCGGCTGTATCGCAAGATGTCCAAGATGCTCAGCAACGGCTTGCCGCTATTGAAGGTGCTGGAAGAACTGCGCGACCGTGAATCGCATAACGGCAAGAAGCCCAAGGAGCCGCTGGCCATCATCCTCGATGATTGCCGCCGCAGCGTGCAGAACGGACGGCTGCTGTCGGAAGCGCTGGACGGCTGGGTGCCGAAGTCGGAACAGATGATCCTGATGGCCGGCGAGCAGTCCGGCAAGCTGGAATCGACCCTGATCTCGGTGGTCAACGTGGTCCAGGCGCGCAAGAAGATCAACGCGGTGATCGTGGGCGGCATGGCTTATCCGCTGGCGATCCTGGGCCTGGTGCTGTCGTATATCTACCTGTTCGGGGCCAAGGTCATTCCGCAATTCACGACCATGATGGATCCCAACAAGTGGCAGGGGGCGGCGCGCTCGCTGTACCTGATGTCGCTGTGGGTACAGCACTGGATGGGATGGACGCTGTTGGGCATCGCCGTGGCGCTGGCGATCCTGTTCGTGTCGATGCCGCGCTGGCGCGGCAGCCTGCGCATCTGGGCCGATCGCGCGCCGCCGTATTCGATCTATCGCCTGATGGTGGGCAGCGGTTTCCTGCTGGCGTTCTCGGCCCTGCAAGGCGCCGGCGTGACAGTGGAAAAGGCGCTGATGCGCTTGTCCAGCGGCGCCCAGCCCTGGTTGCGCGAACGCTTGGACGGCGCTTTGCTGGGGGTGCGTTCGGGCCTGAACTGTGGCGAAGCGCTGCGCAATACGGGATATCAGTTTCCATCGAAGGAGGTGATCGACGATCTCTGCGTCTATGCGGAGTACAAGGGATTCGCCGACGCCTTGCAGCTGTTGGCGGATGAATGGATGGAGCAGGGGGTGGAAATCATTTCCCTGCGCATGAAGCTGGTCAACGGACTGGCGGTGGTCACCATGGCGGTGGTCATCGGCTGGCTGGTGATCGGGTTCTTCGGGATTCAGCAGGAAATTGCGGCACTTGCCCGCGCTCATTGATGGTCTTAACGCAGTTCTTTCTTACACAGGGGTCAATCATGCACGTCGAAAAAATGAGTGGTTCACACGCCAGGGAAATTCGCTCCAACAGCAAGGTCGCCCGCCAGCAAGGCGCATCGCTGCTGGAAGGCATCGCCTACCTGGGCATCGCCGCCATCGTGGTGATGGGCGCGATCTCGCTGCTGACCGGCGCCTTCAGCAGCGCTAAGTCGAACCAGGCCAATGAAGAAGTGATCGGTTTGCGTACCGCGGTACGCAAGTTGTACATGGGGCAGACTTACCCGACTACCGGTATTCCGGCCATGTTGCAGACTGCCAAGGCGGCCCCAGGTACGTTGGCCGCTGATGGCACTGATCTCAAGAACAGCTGGGGCGGTACGGTCGGCATTGTCGGCGTCGCCAACGGTTTTACGATTACCTATCCCTCTGTGCCACAGGACGTGTGCGTCAGCATGATTTCAGGCGCCAACGGTTGGGTGAATGTGGCGATCAATGGAGGAACGGCAATTACCGCTTTCCCTGCTACGGCCACCAATGCCACTGCAAATTGCACGCTAACCAGTAATTCCATCGTCTACACATCGAGCTGATTGCCGCGGCTGTGACCAATGCGCCGGCGGGCGCAGTTGCACCCGCCGGCCCGACCTGACGGAGGGCTCCCCCATGTGGAACGCTGCAGTAGTGGCCATCCTGATCGCGGTGGCCGGTGTATATGCGACCAAAAACTCGCGGACGCTGGATGGCGTCCAGGCCAGCCTGGCCGCCAGCACGGCAGCCGAGATGGGCCTCTATCGCAACGCCGTCATCAATTATTTCACCGCGCATGATTCAAGCCCGGGCGTCGTCACCACGGCCACCCTCAAGAGCGGCGGCTACCTGCCGTCGTGGAGCCGCCTGTACCAGCAGAGCACGCCGCTGGCATGGAGCAATTACCGCGACGCCGCCGGTATCATCTACATCTACACCACGACGCTGCCGGACCGTAACCTGGTCGCCGAACTGGCCGGCCTGGCGCAGAACTCGGTCTTGTTCGGCGTCTATGACAGCACTACCAACAAACTGCAGTCGCCGGCAGCCGGCAACACCAATATCCCGACCTCCGCCATTTCCGCCATGTCGATTCCCAACGGTGCGCCGGTGTGGATCGCAATGATCAAATGAACATGATGCCGACCCGTCCTCCTTCTGCCATGCGTCGCCAAAGCGGTATTGCGATGCTCGAAATCCTCGGCGCGCTCGCCATCGGCGCCATCCTCGTGATGAGCCTGTCCAGCATGATGGATACCTCGCTGGAAGACACCAAGGGCCAGCAGGCGTCCTATTACCAGTCGCAGATCGTGGCCGCCGGGCAAAAATACATCGCGGCCAATGCCGCCACGCTGACGACTTCATTGCCGGCAGCGGGATCGTTGCTGGCGGTAGGCGTGGCGCAACTCAAGACCGGGAAATTCCTGTCCGACGGGACTGCCGCCAAGAATGTCTATGGCCAGACGCCGTGCGTGCTGATCCGCCAGCCCGATCCCGGCGGCAACCCGGGCAAGTTCGATGCGCTGGTGGTCACTACCGGCGGCGACCAGATTCCCGAGAAAGTGCTGCCCGTGATTGCCGCCAACGCCGGACCCAACGGCGGCTATATCAGCACCTCCGACTTCAACAACGCCAAGGGCAGCAACTGGAGCAGCAGCACGACCTCTTATCGGACGACCACCTGCAGCGGAGGCGCCAACCTGAGCGGCAATGCCAGCGACGGCGGCCACCTGGCATCCAATCTTTTTTTTGACGGGCCGGGGCAGTCTTCCGCCGATTATCTCTATCGCAACGCCATCCCGGGGCGGCCTGAGCTGAACCGGATGAACACGCCGATCCGCATGGCGGACGTGGCGCTGGTGAGCTCGGGCGCCAGCTGCCTCGATGCGGATGGCGTGAACCGGGCCGCGGTCGCCATCGACTCCACCACGCGCGGCCTGCTGGTCTGCGGCACGAACAACGTATGGAGTTCGCCCTCGCAGTGGAAAGACCCGGTGCAGAACTACGCCAATCTTCCCGCTTCCGGCAACACGGCAGGCGACGTGCGCATGGTCAGGGGCCTGTCGCGCGCCTTCACCTACAACGGCGCGAACTGGGTCGCGCTGGCAGTGGACCAGAGCGGCAACATGAACGTACCCGGCACCCTGACCGCCGGCGACGTCACCACCGGCGATGTCACCGCCAGCAATGTCACCGTCTCGCAAAATATCGTGGCCGCTGGAACTATTCATGCCACTGGCGACATTAGTACAAGTAACTCCGTTTCGGCCGACCTGGACGTCAACGCCGCGCGCGCGGTCAATGCAAAGGACGTCTATGTCGCCCACAACGTGGTTACCGAGGGGTTGCAAGTCAATCGCTGGACATCGTCGCCGGCTTTCACCGTCGGCATCAATACCTTTGTCGCCGGTGCGGCTTGCAACTATGCGACTTATGACGCCTGGGAAAACACGACCCACATCGTGTATCCGTTCGGGACAATCGTCATGGACAGTAACTACCGGCCGCTTATTTGCGGCGCAGACAAGACAATGAGATACGCAAATGGAACCTATTCCCCGTGAAACCAATCGCTGGCTGGCGCGCCTGCTGCTGCAGACCGCCGCCCTGATCCTGGCCTGCCTGGCATGCGCGCCGGCGCTGGCCTGCTGGAATGAAGTGGCTTCGTGGTATGGCGTCAATGTGCACCTGCTGTACGCGATCGCCAAGACCGAATCCAACCTGAACCCCAATGCCATGAACAAGAACAAGAATGGCAGCTACGATATCGGCATGATGCAAATCAACAGCAGCTGGCTGCCAACACTGAGCAAGTATGGCGTTACCGAAGAACAATTGAAGGATCCCTGCGTGAATCTGCAGGTGGGAGCCTGGATCCTGGCCCAGAACATGGCGCGCATGGGCCTGACCTGGGAGGCGGTAGGCGCTTACAACGCGCGTAATCCGCAACTGCGTATCAAGTATGCCCAGAAGGTATACAAGAACATACCCCAGGAGATACTGGCGCAGGCGTCCAGATAACGATAATGGGCCCGAGCCGCGCTTGAACCCCAAGCGCAAATGATTTAAACGTGAAAAGGAGGCGGCATGCATCCTTCGATTGAATTTTCGCTCGGCCTACGATATTTCGCTCAATTGGCAAGTTCAGACTCTGCAGGTGGAATACCGTTGTGTGCGCATAGAATATTAGTTTTTGCGAACAATTGCGACGGCGCGAGCAGGTATAGTAGACTCCCCTTTCATGATGTCAGTTGTCGGACCGATCATGGAAAGCACCTTTGGTGAGCGGTCAAATCCTTGCACAGCCCGGGGTCGCGGCGGTCAAACATGTCGGGGAAAGCAGCAGGCAGCAGTCCGTCGCTCTTCCATCAAGACTAAAAAGTGCTTTACAAAAATCAGGTGGCCGAATGTCAAATGACCATTTCCACGCACGCGATCTCCAACGGGAATTGCTCGCGCTCGTCAACTCTACGCAGACTTTCTCGGACATTCATATCGAGCAAGACCAGCCGCTGATGCTCAAGACGCCGCGCGGCTGGCAGCCGGTGCACGATATGCCGGTGTCGATCGAAAACCTGGCGCCGTTGCTGGCGGCCATTGATGAAGACTGGGAAGACAAGATCATCGATGGCGCGCTGGACTGCCCGTTCGTGCTGGGTGAATGGCGCTTGCGCTGCAATATCTACCGCATGGGGCGCGGCAGCAAGGTCGCCGTCTCGATTCGCCGCTTTCCGCTCGAGCCGCTGGCGCTGGAGCGCACCGGCTTGCCAAGTTACGTAAAGACGGTGCTCGAAGCGACCAAGGGCATCATCCTGGTGACCGGGCCCACGGGCGCCGGCAAGACCACCACCATCGCGTCGATGCTCGATTACATCAATTCGACCCGGCACGGTCACATCATCACCATCGAAGAGCCGATCGAATACGAGCTGAAACGCAAGCAGTCGCTGATTTCGCAAAAAGAGGTTCCGACCGACACTGAAAGCTTTTCGTCAGGTTTGCGCGAGGCGTTGCGGCAAAAGCCGGACGTGCTGATGGTCGGCGAGATCCGTGATTTCGATACCGCCGACACCGTATTGCACGCCGGCGAATCGGGCCACCTGGTGCTGGCTACGCTGCATACCAGCAGCGCCGTGCGCGCCATTACCAAGCTGCTGGGGTTCTTCCCGCAAGACCAGCGCGCCCAGCGCGCCGCCACGCTGGCCGAGAGTCTGGTGGGGGTGATCTTCCAGAGCCTGTTGCCGTCCGAAGACGGTGAACATCATGTGATGGCCAGTGAAATGGTGTTCAACAACAACCAGCAGATCGCCGCCTACATCAATGATCCGGCCAAGCTGCACATGATCAATGACTTCATGAAGCGCAAGGAAGACAACATGTCGCGCAGCCTCAACGAAGTGCTGTTGCAACTGGTGCACAAGAAGAGCGTATCGGCGCGCGACGCGCTGCGGGTGGCCTACAACCGCCTGGAACTGCATGAAATGCTCAACAGCGCCAAGCGCTAGCCGGCGTACGCGGCGTCATGCCCGGAAGCGACCTTCGAATGAAGGTCGCTTTTTTTTATGCCTTCCGTATCCCGAGGGGGCAACCGGGATGGGAGGGCGCGCGGCCATCTGCTCCTGCGTTCCGGGGCAAGAATTTTCTTTCAACGATATTCAATGTCAGGAACCACACTTGCCGCACCGGGCACCCATGGAGGAACCATAACAAGAGGAACCCATGTCCAGAAGCCGCTTTATTGAATTGACTAATGACTTCTGCGCGATCGCCAATATCGATCAGCCAGAACTGATGGTGCAAGGTAACGCCATCGAAGTCGATGGCATCGATTTTTTCGTCCAGTACGATGAAGAGTTCTCGCCCGATCACCTCATCGTCTATTGCGATTTCGGCGCGCCTCCCCAGGAGCGCCTGCTGGACGCCTACCAGGCCCTGCTCGAAACCAACATGCTGATCTACGCGGCCAATTCGCCCGCCTTCATGCTGGGGCCGGACCAGCGCGTGACGTTCGGCTACCAGTGCCGGCTCAACGAGCTGCGTGCGCCCGAACTGATGACTATCCTGCTCAACCTGGCCGAACAGGCCAGGGATTGGCGCACCGACCATTTCCTGGACGTTTGAGCATACCGCCAACGCCTCCAGCCAGCCGAATCCAACCAGGAGCCATCATGGGTCCCATCGATAACAAGCCCGTCAATTCCCCGGGCTATTTCCATCACGCCGACGACGCCAGCAAGACCGGCACTGCGCTGCGCTCGACCTTTAACCCAAGTCCCAACAACAAGATCACCAACATGCTGGCGCGCCACCACATGCCGCGCACGGCCGGCATGGTCAACGCGGTGCGCGGCCTGGACCTGTCGATCCGCAAGTCATGGAACCAGCGACGGCTGGACAGCGCCCGCGGCAAGCTCGAAAAAATGACCGGGGCCGAAGAACGGCCTGACGCAGCCGCCCTGAACAGCCAGCGCCAGCGCGTGGAGCAGCGCGAGCACAACGCGTTTCGCCTGGACAAAAAACTGGCCATCGGCGAGAAAGCCAGGGACGGCCGCCTGCAGCAAACTGTGAGCGAGTTCGACGCATCCTTGCAGTCGCATCTGAAGCAGAAAGACTATGTTCCCCTGACGGGCTTGGGCGATGCCAAGACCGAGAGCGTTAAAAGCTGGTATCTGAGCGACATCAACGACAACCACCGCATCAAAGTGCATTCCGATGGGCCGCCCCGGTTGGCCAGCTATGTCGCCAATCAGGT
The DNA here is from genome assembly GCF_059418325.1 of Herbaspirillum sp. GW821-FHT09A12. NCBI lineage: Bacteria > Pseudomonadati > Pseudomonadota > Betaproteobacteria > Burkholderiales > Oxalobacteraceae > Herbaspirillum > Herbaspirillum sp. GW821-FHT09A12. Next base: position 294,437 of record NZ_JBWKPR010000003.1, on the reverse strand, counting down.
CAGTGCCGCTTATGATCGCGGCGCAAGCGGCGCCGCCAGCCGCACTCTCAGCACGCTGCAGCACGCGCTGGTAGGGATCCAGGGCGCGGCCTTGTCCGTCAAGGGGGCAGTGGCGGGCAGCCTGATCGAGAGCAAGCACCTGGACGCGGGCGGTCGGGCGCGCATGGACGTACGGGCGGCGCGTAGCGAACAGAAGCGCACCATGTTGCAGGCTTCCCTGAAGGGAAATGAAGTGCTCAGGCAGGCCTATCGCGATGTAGTGGAGGAACAGGTCAAGTCGGCTCGTGCCAGGCTCGCGCCCAGCGACAACCCGGATCAACCCAGTTATGTGGTTCGCGCGTCTGCGGACGGCACGGCGCCTCCGCAGACGCGCTCCTGGGAGCGCCGTATCAATCGGCTCCGCCAGCAGCCTGATGCCGAGCCGGCAGCGGCGACGTTGGAGCCGCAGTCGACCGGTTCCAGCACGACCGGCAGCATCGAGCGGCCCGATGCCGAACCGGGCGCGCAGCGCCAGTCAGGACGCATGGCCCGTTTCGCCTTGGCCGCCAGCAATCTGCGCAACAAACGCGACTTGCGCAAGGCCGGTGGCGATATGTTATTGGCTGCGGTCAAGCTACATGGGATCAACAGCGATGAGCAGAATGCCGCTTCCATGCGGAAGATGGAGCAGAGTGCGATTGCCTATGACAAGGCCGGCCATAAGTATGTGGCACGCCGTGCCTTGCTGCAGGGGGCGTTGATCAGGGTCCTGAAAGAACCAAGGGTGGGAGAAATGCTGGACGAATCGTTCCCGACCCAGCGGCGGGTGCATGCCGACCTGCCTTGGCAGCCAAGGCCCACGCCGCGCGATGACGAAGAGACGCCATGACCATCATGCTCGACTTGACGCAATCGCAGCCGCCGGCCTGGATGGATTTTGAATGTACCCGTCATGTGCGCTGGCATGAGATCGAGGCCATGGTGCAACAGCACCAGGCCGAGATCGCCGCGCGCTACGACCTGCTGGTGGCGGTGCTCCGGGCCGGAGCGCCGGTGGCGTCGCTCATTGGGCGCAACACCGGCTTGCCGATCGATTACCTGGTCTGCAACCGGCGCAACCCGCAGCCGCATTTTCTGGACGGCGAGGCCCGCGCGCCCAGGGGCCGCCGCATCCTGCTGGTGGACGACGTGTGCGGCAGCGGCTGGACGTTCGAGCGGGCCGCCGGCTACTGCCGGGCGTTGGATAACGCGGTCGGCACCTTCAGCGTCTACCGGTGCGCCGGGCCTGACATGTACCGGCCCGATTTTTCGATGGAGATGGCGGCCGACACCTATTTGCGTTGGCCCTGGGAATACCAGCCAGAGACTGAAATGCCGCGAGACCCGCAGCAGATGGCAGCGTGAACGGGGCGCCGTCAATGCCTGGAAAGAGCGTCGTTTGAAACAGGGCAAGGAAAGAGAGAACGCAACGGACAATTCATTTATGAAATTTAATTCATAAACATAATGCAGTTAAAGCTCGGGTAGGGCGCCAGGAACTGGCTGCGGAGGGAACTGCCTGAACAACGAAAATTACATGTGCCGCAGGGGCGCGGCGCCGGGTTCATCCAAAAAATCCTCGAGGGCGGCGTCGCTGTCCGCCATGCTTTCCGGACCGGCCAGCAATGTCTCGTCAACCGGATCGAGGCGGTAGCCTTGGCTGTAGGCGGTGCGAATCACGACCACCTGCCGGCCGTCGATTTGTAGCTTTTTGCGCAATTTATAGACGTGCTGTTCAATCGTACGGCCGGCGATTTCGCTGTCGGCGCTCCAGATGACGGTGCCCAGCGTCTCGCGCGAGATGTAGACGCCCGGCGACGAAAAAAACAGCCAGGCCATGCTGAATTCGCGCGGCGTGAGGGAGATGGGTTGGCCCTGATAGCTGAATTTCGCGCTCTCCTTGTTCAGTGAAAAGCCGGCATAATCGATCGAGCGTTTGCTGTTCTTGGGCGCACAGCGCCGCATCAGGGCATTGATGCGCGCCACCAGCTCGACCGCCTCGAAGGGGCGTTCGAGAAAGTCGTCGGCCCCGCTGTCGAGCATTTGCGCCACCAGCTCGCCGGAACGGCGCGGGGCCAGTACCAGGCTGGGAATATGATCGCCGCTACGAATGCCCAGCCACGAAAAGATGCTGTCGCCAGCGGCGGGATTGGCGGGAATGTCGAGGATGAGAAAGTCGTACGGTTTCCTTTTGAGAGTCCGGACCAACATCGTCTCTGAGTCGAACTGCGTCGGTTGAAAGCCCGCCCGCGCGACGGCCTCCTTCACCTGTTCGAACACGCTCGTATTGCGGATATAGCATGCAATTTTCATGGGGCCATCGGTCGTTGTTATAGGCACTGCCGGGGATTTGCCGTCCGATCGACGAAGGCTTGTCGTCGGTAGTTCTCTGCTCGGCGGGAGGGACGCGAGCCGAATTGCAGAGAATATAGTAGAGCAAAATTCCGCGCCGCACCGAGCCAATTAAATATTGTCTCCAGCGCGATGTGACAGAAGACTAACGAAGTCAAACATCGGAATGAATCTGTGCGACTGTGACGCATCCTTCGCGCCGACCGCGCGGAGGATGCTTAATGTACCCGGATATTTAGAAAAAACCCAGTGGTCAACGCAAATAGGCGCGCGGGAATCTTGCGGCGCCAGGCATAACGGCCGGTGAAACGTGGCGCCGATGAGATGTTGATAAACCAACCGGCATGTTGTTGTTATATTGCACCGCGAAGTCGCCGGAAAGCGACGCCTGCGGCGCCCCGCTGCTAGACGCACTTGAACTGCAATTTCACCTCATAGTCGTCATTGGCGTTGAGCGAAGGAAAAGTCGGCGCGCTGACGTAGGCGGCCAACTGCTCGGCCTGATCCTTGTGATCGCGCGGGTTGGACCAGGCGCCGCGAAAACGCGTATCGACGCCGTTCACCACATGTCGTTGCTGGCGATCGCGGCAGGTGGACGCGGCCACTGCCAGCGAGCCGTCGAGCGCTTGCTGTTCGGTCGGGGCAAAGGCCACGGTGCGATAAGCGCCATCTTCTTGGGGAATCAGGCTGACCTGCGGCGCGGTGGAGCAAGCAGGCACCAGCAGCAAAGCGGCCAGCGCGGCGAACAAGTTCTTTTTCATGAAGGTCCTTTCGTGGCCGGGCTGGCCGAAGTGTGAGTGCGCCGAGCAGCCGAAGCATGGCTGCGTTTGTCAGTGTTATGGCAGTCGTCGCGGTTCCATTGGTTGGTCATCAATCCGGTTTGTCGCAGCGTCGGCAGCCGGGGCGGCGACCGCGGTCACGCGAAAGAACGCAAAAAAATGGCCGGGAACGGCTCGCTCGCCGCTGCAATTTCATCTTCCCGACGAGCCCGAACAACACAGAATTCGGCCCGTTTTGGCGCCGTTGACGGGCGGCGCGAGGCAGTCTCAAATGGTGCAGGCATCGCATCGTTGCGGTGCGCAATGATTGCGGCCCGGTTGGGGGCGCCGCGGGGTTTGCGCGAGCTTCGGTGCGAACGGTGCGGCGTCGCGTGGCCATGACTTGCGAGGCATCGTTTGCCGCGCGTCTCCGGCGGCTCCCTGGCGTGCTTTTTCATGGTGCAGTGCAGTCCGGCGCGGCGCCTGCGGCGGCTTCTGTGACAGGCTTATCTGTACCCTGTGCTGGACAGTACAGAAGTCCCTACTTCTTGCCTTTCTGTATATCCCTCATGGCGGCTCGGCTGATTACCATGCAATCGTTCGAATCAACTCAGGGGAGAAACAGAAAGTGAAAAAAGAAATCATCGGTGCTCAACTCATTGCGCTGGCAAGCCTGTTCGGTTCCTGTGCGCAGGCGGCCGACATCAAGATCGGCCTGGCCGCCGAGCCCACTGCGATGGATCCGCATTTCCACAACCTGACGCCCAACAACCAGGTCGTCATGCATATCTTCGAACCGCTCATCATCGCCAATTCTAAGTTCGAATGGAAGCCCGGTCTGGCCGAGTCCTTCAAGGCGATCAACCCGACCACGTGGGAATTCAAACTGCGTCGCAACGTCAAGTTCCATGACGGCAGTACTTTCGATGCCAACGATGTCCTGTTCACCATGTGCCGGGTGCCGACGGTGGTCAACAGCCCCTCGCCCTTTACCCTGTACACCAAGGCGATCAAGGAGATGGAAGCGCCGGATCCCTACACCATCATCATCAAGACCGCCGAACCTTACCCGTTGCTGCCCAATGAACTGTCGTCGATCGCCATCCTGTCCGATACCTTGATCGAAGGCGAGAAAGTGACCTTCGCCGCTGCCGGCTGCAAGATCTCGCACCCCATGCCGACCACGGCCGACTTCAACAGCGGCAAGGCGGCTATCGGTACCGGTCCGTTCAAGTTCAAGAGCTTTACCAAGGGCGACCGCATCGAGTTCGTGCGCAACGACGCCTACTGGGGCAAGAAACCCAGCTGGGACAATGTGATCATGCGGCCCATCGCCGCGCCCGGTTCGCGCGTGGCGGCCTTGCTGTCGGGGGATGTCGATTTCATCGAACGCCTGCCCACGCAGGACAGCGCACGGGTCAAGGCCGATCCCAACTATCGCATCGCCGACGTGATCGCGGCGCGCTCGATCTTCCTGGTGATGGACCAGTTCCGCGACGTGCCGCCCGGCGTGACCGGTACCGGCAACAAGAACCCGTTCAAGGATGTCCGGGTGCGCCGGGCGATCTCGCTGGCGATCGATCGCGATGCCATCGTCAAGCGCATCATGGGCGGCGCTGCCGCCACCGCCAACCAGTTGCTCGACAAATCCTTCGAGGGCGGCGACACCAAGATGGCGCCCTTGCCTTACAAGCCGGAGGAAGCCAGGAAGTTGCTGGCCGAAGCCGGTTACCCGAACGGTTTCTCGGTGACGCTGGCCTCGCCCAACGACCGTTACGTCAACGATGCGCAAGTGGCGCAGGCGGTGGCGCAGTACCTGTCGCGGGTCGGCATCAAGGTCACCGTCAATGCCATGACGTCGAGTTCCTTCTTCGCCAATCGCGCCAAGTACGACTTCGGTTTCTACCTGGCAGGGTGGGGCGCGCAGACTGGCGAAATGTCGTCTTCGCTGCGGGCACTGGTGGCGACCCAGAACAAGGACCGCGGCTGGGGCGTGTCGAACTTTGGCAAGTACAGCGATCCCGAACTCGACAAGCTGATCGACGAAGCCATGGTCACGGTCGACACCGCCAAGCGCGCGGCGCTGCTGGCCCAGGCCAGCAAGCGTTCCATCGATGAAATGGCGGCAGTGCCGCTGCATTCGGAGAAGGCGGTGTGGGCAATGAAGAAGTCGTTGAACTACGAGGCGCGCGCCGACGAGTTCACCAGCGCGACCAACATCACCCCAAGCAGCAAGTAAGTACGGCAGTCAGGCGCGCGGGGCAGGCCTGGCCTGCCCCGCGCACTCGCCACCTTGAACGGTAACGACGATGATTTCATTTCTTGTAAAGCGCATCATTCCTTCGCTCATGGCGATGTTCGTGCTTGCGTTGCTGTTGTTTGTCGGCTTGTATGCCATCGGTGATCCGATCGAGATTCTGGTCGATCCCGCCGCCGACGAGGCCACCCGCGAGGCGGTGCGTCAAAGCCTGGGCTTGAACCAGCCGCTGTATGTCCAGTTCCTGCGCTTCCTGTCCAATGCGCTGCATGGCGACCTGGGCAGTTCGTTCGTCCAGAACGTGCCGGCGATCCAGCTGATCCTCCAGCGCATGCCGGCCACGCTTGAACTGGCCGTGCTGGCGCTGTTCATCGCCGTGGTCACTGGCGTGCCGCTGGGCATGGCGGCCGGCCTGAAGCCTGAAGGCAAGCTCAGCCGCGCCATCATGGGCATGTCGATCCTGGGCTTCTCGCTGCCGGGTTTCTGGATCGGCCTGATGATGGTGCTGGGCTTTGCCGTGCTGCTGGGCTGGATGCCCGCCGGCGGCCGTGGCCAGACCGAGCTGCTGTTTGGCGTGCCGGTCAGCTTTTTGACGCTGGATGGCTTGCATCACCTGATCCTGCCGGCGCTGACCTTGTCGCTCTACAAGACCGCGCTGATCATCCGCCTGGCACGGGCCGGCACCCGCGAGGTGATCCAGAACGATTACATCAAGTTCGCCCGCGCCAAGGGCGTGCGCCAGTCGCGCATCATCGGCTTGCATGTGCTCAAGAACATCGCCATTCCCGTCGTCACCGTGATCGGCCTCGAGTTCGGCTCGCTGATCGCGTTCGCGGTGGTGACCGAAACCGTGTTCGCCTGGCCGGGCATGGGCAAGCTGCTGATCGACAGCATCCAGCGGCTCGATCGCCCGGTCATCGTGGCCTACCTGCTGGTGGTCATGGTGATGTTTTCGGTCATCAACATTCTGGTCGACCTGGCGTACTCGCTGCTCGATCCTCGTATCCGCACCAAAGGGAGGGCATGACATGGAGATCACGATGAAAGCATCCGTGGCGGAAAAACCGCTCAAAAAGCCGGGTTCCTCGCTCTGGTTGCGCATCGGACAGGATTTCATGCGCAACCGGATTGCGGTGGCGGGCCTGGCGGTGCTGCTGATGTTGATCGCCGGCGCGGTGCTGGCGCCCTGGATCACCCCGCAGAATCCGTATGACCTGAACCAGCTCGACGTGATGAACAGCCACATGCATCCGGGCGCGCTGGCCGAAGGGCTCGACTACCGCTTCTGGCTGGGGACCGACGACCAGGGCCGCGATATCTACAGCGGCATCGTCTACGGCTTGCGCATCAGTCTCACGGTGGGCCTGGCGAGCACCGGCATCGCGCTGCTCATCGGCGTCACGCTGGGCTTGCTGGCGGCGTACTTCGGCGGCTGGCTGGACGGCTTGCTGATGCGCATCGTCGACATGCAGCTGTCGTTCCCGGCGATGCTGATCGCCCTGATCCTGGTGGCCTTGCTGGGCTCGGGCCTGGACAAGGTGATCATCGCGCTGGTCGCCGTGCAGTGGGCCTACTACGCCCGCACCGTTCGCAGCGCGGCGCTGATCGAGAAACAGCGCGAATATATCGAGGCCGCCAAGAGCCTGGGGTTGTCCAACGCCCGCGTGGTGTTCAGCCACCTGCTGCCGAACTGCATTCCGCCCATCATCGTGGTGGCCACCATGAACATCGCCACGGCGATCTCGCTGGAAGCCACGCTGGCGTTTCTGGGCGTGGGCGCGCCGATTACCGAGCCATCGCTGGGACGGCTGATCGCCAACGGTTATTCGTACATGCTGTCGGGCGAATACTGGATCTGTTTCTTTCCCGGCCTGATGCTGCTGATCCTGATCATGTCGATCAACCTGGTGGGCGACCACTTGCGCGACGTGCTCAATCCGCGCTTGCAAAAATGAACGGCCACTACGGCGAGGACAAGAAAATGAACGATACCTTATTGGAAGTGCGCGGCTTGCAGACCTGGTTCGAGACCCGCGCCGGCACCGTGCGCTCGGTCAACGACGTCAGCCTGACCCTCAAGCGCGGCGAAATCCTGGGCCTGGTGGGCGAATCGGGCTCCGGCAAGAGCGTCACCGGCTATTCGATCATGGGCCTGCTCGAGTCGCCCGGGCGCATCGTGGGCGGATCGATCCGCTTTCACGGCCGCGACGGCCAGGTCGAGGACCTGGTCAATGTCTCGCAGGAGCGCCTGCGCCAGTTGCGGGGCGATCGGATAGCGATGATCTTCCAGGATCCGGCAACCAGCCTCAATCCGGTCCTGCGGGTCGACACGCAAATGTGCGAAGCGCTGCATTCGCACGCCGAGCTGAGCCAGGTCGAGGCGCGCCGGATTGCCCATGACGCGCTCAAGCGGGTCGGCATCGCGGCGCCGGAAGAACGGCTCAAGTCCTATCCGCACCAGTTTTCCGGCGGCATGCGCCAGCGGGTTGCGATCGCCACCGCGATCCTCAACAAGCCGGACCTGATCATCGCCGACGAGCCCACCACCGCACTCGATGTGACGGTCCAGGCGCAGATCCTGTACGAGGTGAAGAAACTCTGCCGCGAATCCGGCACCGCGCTGGTATGGATCACGCATGACCTGTCGCTGGTTTCCGGGCTGGCCGACAAGATCGCTGTGATGTATGCCGGGCGCATCGTCGAGTCGGGCCCGGTGGCCGAGGTGATGTCGGCGCCGCGCCATCCCTACACGGTCGGCCTGATGAAGTCCATCCCCAGCAACAATCCGCGCGGACAGCCGCTGTACCAGATTCCAGGAATGGCGCCGTCGGCGGCCAACCTGCCGGAAGGCTGCGCCTTCCGTCCACGCTGCGCATTCGCCAGCGAAATCTGCGCGACGGTGCCCGAAGCCATCAACCGCTCCTCGCAACCCGGGGTGGAGCACATGGTTCGCTGTTTTCACGCCGATAAGGTCAAAGTATGAACATCACTGAAGCAGTCGCCCCATTCGCCGAGGCCGAATTCGACGCTATGCCCTTGCTGCGCCTGGAACAGATCGCCAAGCGCTTTTCCGCCAAACGCGACCTGGTCGATAATGCGCTGGCGAAGTTGATCGGCCGTGGCGATCCGCCGGCGGTGCACGCGGTCGACGACGTGTCGCTGGAGATCCGCAAGGGGGAAGTGCTGGGATTGGTGGGGGAGTCGGGTTGCGGCAAATCGACGCTGGGACGCGTGGTGGCCGGCATTCATCCCAAGTCCGAGGGAACGATGGAATGGAAGGGCATTTCCACCGACCGTCTCAACGCATCGCAGCGGCGTCGCCAGACCCTGGCCATCCAGATGATCTTCCAGGATCCGATGGCCTCGCTCAATCCGCGCAAGCGGGTGCGCGACATCATCGGCGAGGCGCCGCTGGCGCATGGCCTGATCAAGCCGTCCGAGCTGGAGCCCTACGTCGAGGAAATGATGCTGCGGGTGGGGCTCGATCCGACCTACCTGTTGCGCTATCCGCACCAGTTCTCGGGCGGCCAGCGCCAGCGCATCGGCATTGCCCGGGCGCTGGCGGTCAAGCCCGAGTTCCTGGTGTGCGACGAATCGGTGGCGGCGCTGGACGTGTCGGTGCAGGCGCAGGTGATCAACCTGTTCATGCGGCTGCGTGAGGAGCTTGGCCTGACCTACCTGTTCATCAGCCATGACCTGGGCGTGGTGGAGCATATTTCGGACCGGGTGGCGATCATGTATCTGGGCCGGATTGTCGAAGTCGCGCCGACGGCGCGCATGTTTGCCAAGCCGAACCACCCCTACAGCCAGGCCTTGCTGGCCGAAATCCCGCGCATCTCGCTGGCGCCACGCGAGTTCAGCCCGATGAAGGGGGAGCTGCCATCGCCGATGAATCCGCCGTCGGGATGCCATTTCCACCCGCGTTGCCCCTATGCGATGGAGCGCTGCAAGCAGGAACGCCCGCAGATGAAGAGCATTGCGCCAAATCACATCAGTGCCTGCCACCTCAATGCCTGAAACCACAACGCGTTCGGCGTTCCTGCAGCTGATGGACGCGGCCATACCGTGGGACATGCTGGCGCGGGTGGCTTGTACCGGGGCCGCGCCCGAGACCGCCGGGTGCGATGTGCGCCAGGGCTTGCGCATCTACTTTGTCCAGCACTGGTTCGGGTGGTCCGATGAAACCATGGTCGAGGCGATGCGCGATTCGCTGTCGATACAGTATTTTTTGCAGCAAAAAAACGGCGCGGCGGCGTCCGTCCCGGTGGCCGGCCTGGACAGCTTCCGCCAGTGGCTGGAGCGGCGCGACATGGGCCGGCGCCTGCTGGAAGCGATGGCGCGGCATCTCGACATGCGCGGCATCGTCGTCGTTGCCGGCGCGGCCACCGATCCATGCGCCCGGATCCGGGCGCCGCAGGCGTCGGGCTGGCTGGACGAGCAGCCAGCGTGTGAAGGGGAATCGGCCTGTCGCTAGCCGGCCGCAGGGGTGCTGAACGAGCCATATGTCCAAGGATCCACAGAATGCCGCTTGCACAAGATGGTCCGGAGACGAGCAGGAGTTTATCGGCAGGCCGGCCAGCGCCGCCCTGGATTTAGCAAAATAATGTCGCCGGGAAAAGTATGATCTCATCCATTCGCAGCAAAATGCTGGCCATCAGCGCCGGCACCGTAATCGTATCGCTGGCATTGACCACGCTGGCCACGTATCTGCTGGTGCGCGCCGACAATGCGCGCTCCATCCAGCAGAGCCTGGACAGCCTCAGCATGGCCAACTCGCTGGCCATTGGCGAGTGGAGCCTGGCCAAGGCCACCGCGGTGCAGTCGGTGGCGGCCGAGGTGGCGCCGGGCGACCAGCGCGGACTGGTGAAACACCTGATAAGCGCGGCCGGTTTTTCGCTCACCACCGGGGGCTGGCAAGACAAGTCATTCGTGTCGACCACGCCCGGCCTGCCGGCCGACTACGATCCGACGCCCAGGCCCTGGTACAAGGAAAGCATCGCCGCCGGCAAGCCATTGATCACCAAGCCTTACCGTTCCGCCACCGGCTTGCTGCTGGTGTCGTTTACCGCGCCGATCATGCGCGACGGCAAGCCGCAAGGGGTGATCGCCGGTGGGGTATCGCTGGACAAGGTGCGGGCCGTGATCGCCGCCATCCAGCCCACGCCGTCGAGCCTGGGCATGGTGCTGGACAAGGAGGGCGTCATCATTGCCCATCCCGACGAGAAGCAATTGCTCAAGAAGGTCGACCAGTTCGCGCCGGGCGTGACGCCGCAGGCGATCCTGGCCGCCGCCGGCAATGGCGAACTGCTCGATGCCGACTTTGGCGGCGTCGCCAAGCTGTTGCGCGCGCGCCCGATTCCCAATACCGAATGGATCCTGGTGATAGCGCTGGACCAGCGCGAGGCCAGCGCCGGCATTCGCGATGTGCTGCGCGCTTCCGCCCTGGCGGTGTTGTTGCTGGTGCTGGCCGCGACACTGATCTGCGCCATGTTGACGGCGCGCTCGTTCCGCCGCCTGTCGCGGGTGCGTGACGCGCTCGAAGAGATAGGATCGGGCAGCGGCGACCTGTCGCAACGGTTGCCGGTGGTCGGACGCGACGAGGTGGCGCAGATCGCGGCCTCGTTCAATATCTTCGTGGGAAAGATCGCCGACGTGCTCAAGGAAGTGCGCCATGGCAGCGCTTCGGTGGCGCTGGCTACGATGGATATCGAATCCGGCAATCGCGACCTGTCGCATCGCACCGAATCGGCCGCCAGCAGCTTGCAGGAAACCTCGGCTTCGCTGGAACAGATGACAGCCGCGCTCGAGAATTGCGTGGACAACGCCAAGCAGGCGTCGCAACTGGCGCGCTCGGTGAGCGGCAGCGTGGAACAAGGGCGCGGTGTCATGGGCGAGATGGCGGTCACGATGGACGAGATCTGCCGCGCCTCGACCAATATTGCCACCATCATCGGCGTGATCGATGCCATCGCGTTCCAGACCAATATCCTTGCCCTGAACGCCGCCGTCGAGGCGGCGCGCGCCGGCGAGAACGGGCGCGGCTTTGCGGTGGTGGCCAGCGAGGTGCGGGCGCTGGCCCAGCGCAGCGCCACCGCGGCCCGCGAGATCAAGTCGCTCATCACCGTTTCCGAACAGAGCGTCGCGTCAGGCAATGCCAAGGTCCTGGCGGCCGGACGCAACATGCAGGAAATCGTGCAGGGCATCGAGCGCGTGGCGACCATTGTGCAAGACATCGACCAGTCGATGCGCGAGCAGGGCGGCGGTATCCGGCAGATCAACGGCGCGCTGGCCGAGCTGGAACATTCCACCCAGCAGAATGCGGCGCTGGTCGAGGAAGCCGCCGCCGCGTCGATCACCCTCAAGGAACAGGCGGGGCGGGTCAGCCAGTTGGTGGCGGCGTTCCGGCTGGACCCGGCGCCGCGCGCGCCGGGCCTGGTCACGCGCGTCGGCCGCGCGCCTCAACAGATCGATTTGAACAGTGCGATCAGCGCCGGCTCGGTGCCGTAACAGACATTGAGCCGGAACCACGGCGTATCCTGCATGCCGTTGCGAAACACCTTGCCCGGCGCGATGATGATGCCGGCATTGGCGGCCAGCTTCCAGATGTCCGACGAGCTCTCGAACTTGGGGTGCCTGATCCAGATGAACTTGCCGCCCAGCGGGCGACAGAAGAACTGGAACCCCAGCGGGCGCAGCGCGTTTTCGGTGTCATTGAGGCTGCTGGCCAGGCGCAGCCTCAGGCGATCGGTGGAGCGACGATACAGGCCCTCGGTCAGGGCGTGAAAGACGAATTTTTCGCTCAACTGGGCGCTGGTGATGCTGGTGATCATCTTCATGTTGGCCAGGTCCTTGATCGAGTTGGCGGGCGCGGCCACGTAGCCGACCCGCGCCGATACCGACAAGGTCTTGGAAAAGCTGCCGACGTAGAACACCCGCGACAACTGGTCCAGCGTCGCCAGCCGCGGCACCTGTTCCGACAGCATGTCGGCGTAGGCGTCGTTCTCGACGATACGGAAATCGTACTGCTCTGACAGCCGCAGCAGGCGATAGGCGTTGCCCGGCGAGATGCTCGAGCCGGTCGGCGTGTGCAGCACCGACTGGGTGAACATGACGCTGGGACGGTGCTGCTGCGCGATCTTTTCCAGCATGTCGAGGTCCGGGCCGTCGTGATTGCGGCGCACCGGCAATGGCTCCATACCCTGCATCTGCAGGTTGCTGAACAGGTTGAAATAGCCCGGGTCGTCGACCAGCACCTTGTCGCCCGGGCGCAGCAGATAGCGAATGATCAGGTCCATTGCCTGCGACGCGCCCTGGGTCAGCAGGACCTGGTCGGGCTGGGCATAGATGCCCAGGTCGGACAGTTTCGACAGCAGCAGGGTGCGCAATGGCAGATAGCCGTAGGGCTCGCCGTACTGCATCATCGCCGAGTCGATCTTGGAGGCCACCGATTTCAGGCTGGCCTTCACCATGTCCGGGTCCATCCATTCCTTGGGCAATTTCCCCGTGGTCACATCGAGCAGGCCTTCGTCGTTGGTCAGGTGCGAACGCATCTGCCACAGGTGATCGAAGGCCTTGGCGAACTTTTCGGTGGGATTGCGCTTGTCGACCGGCGGGCGCGATTGCTTGACGAAGAAACCGCTGCGCGGACGCGATTCGAGATAACCCAGGGCCACCAGGCGCTCGAATGCGTCGGCCACGGTGTGCACGCTGACCAAATGTTGACGGGCGAACAACCTGATCGAGGTCATCTTGGTGCCGGAGCGCAAGGAACCGCTGTCGACCAGATTCTTGATGCGCTCGACGATTTGCTCCACCAGTGAAATTTTCGATGCGGTAGACAACTGGATCAATGCCATTTTCTTCCCATCTGTATTCTCCGGTCGTCATTACAGACGCCGGAAGTTAATGAATATCTGTACCTCGCCTGCGATGCATAGTGTAACTAGCATTGTCATATTCTAAATAAGCATCAATCCGATGGCTATAGCCCGTGTCCGACAGCGCCGACGCCGGGACACCGATTGCAGGTGCGCATGGGCTTCCAGGCCAGTCGCGCAGTTCTGTACTCGCAGCCGGAGTTGATTGACCCGATCCAATGGAAAACAAGAAATTGATTACGCCAGTCCAGCCCTCAGCCGAGACCTTGTCATTGCTGTCGACGCTGATCGGCTTCAACACGGTAAGCCGCGAGTCCAATCTGGGCCTGATCGAATGGGCGCGCGATACGCTCCAGAAACTGGGCGCCCAGGTCAGGCTGACCTACGACGCCGGCGGCAAGAAAGCCAACCTGTTCGCCACCTATGGCGAAGGCCCGGGGTTTGGCACCGTCTTTTCCGGCCACACCGATGTGGTGCCGGTGGACGGGCAGCAATGGGACACGGATCCCTTCGTGGCCACCACGCTGGGTGATCGCATCTACGGCCGCGGTTCCTGCGACATGAAGGGTTTTATCGCAGTGTGCCTGTCGCGGCTGCCCAGCCTGGCGCGCCAGAAACTGCATACACCGCTCCACTTTTCCTTTTCGTACGACGAAGAACTGGGATGCCTGGGCGTAGGCGGCCTGCTCGACGACCTCAAGGCCAACGGCATCAAGCCTACCGCCTGCATCGTCGGCGAGCCGACCATGATGCTGCCGGTGCTGGCGCACAAGGGCAAGCGCGCTTACCGCTGTTCGGTGCACGGACATTCGGCGCATTCCTCTTCGCCGCAACTGGCCATCAATGCGGTGGACTTCACCGCCGAATTGATCGTGCGCATTCGCGAGATCGCCCAGCGGGTGCGCGGATCCGAAACCTGGGACCGTGAATTCGACGTGCCGTATTCGACCATCGTCACCACCGTGATCCAGGGGGGCAAGGTGGTCAACACGATCCCTGACAAATGCGAATTTGTCTTCGAGCACCGGTTCTTGCCGGGCGTCGATCCGCAGCAGGTGTTGGACGAACTGCGCAGCTACGTCGAACAATCGATGCTGCCGCGGATGAAGGTCGAGGCAGAGGGCGAGCATGGCAGCAGCGCCGGCCGGGTCGAGTTCGAGATCCTGTCGTCCTATCCCGGCCTCAATTCGCAGCCCTCGGACGACGTGGTCCAGCGCGCCATCCGTATTCTTGGCGCCGAGCGCGCCAGCAAGGTCGGGTTCGGCAGCGAGGCCGGCCTGTTCAGCGCCGCCGGCATTCCGGCGGTGATCTGCGGCCCCGGCGATATCGCCCACGCGCATAAACCCAATGAATTCGTCACGCTTGAGCAACTTGCGCGTTGCGAGGCGTTTTTTGACAAATACGTGATGGCCACCAGCGTCGACGCCGGCCAGGCCGTCAACCAGCAAGGAGCGGCGGCATGGAATTGAGTGAACAGCTTGCCGCATGGTGCGCCGACGGCAGCAAGGTTTTGCCGTTGGCTTCGATCAAGCGCGCCGAGGCCGCTATTGCCGATGTCATGGGCTGTGTGTTGGGCGGACGCAATGAGCCGGCGGTGCTTGGCGCTGGAAAGATCACGCCCGACGATGGTAGCGGACGCTCCAGCGCGGTCACCCACAAGCGTCCCGTCTCGGCGCCGTGGGCGGCGTTGATCAACGGCTGCGCCGCCCACGCGCTGGACTTCGACGATAACTTCTTCCCGCCGGTGACGCATGCCAGCGCCTCGCTGGTACCGGCGCTGCTGGCGCTGGCCGAGGATATCGCCGCCAAGCCGGTGGAGGTGGTGCATGCCTATATCGCCGGGCTGGAAGTCGAGGCGCAGATCGGCAAGGTGGTCAACCCCTCGCATTACGAATCGGGCTGGCATGCCACTTCCACCATCGGCGCCATCGGCGTGGCCGCTGCCTGCGCGGTGTTGATGAAACTCGACCGGGAAGGCATCCTGCACGCCATCAGCATCGGCTCCAGCCTGGCGGGCGGCAGCAAGCGCCAGTTCGGCTCGATGGTCAAGCCGATGCATGCCGGCTTTGCCGCCATGCATGGCGTGATGGCGGCCAAGCTGGCCAGCGCCGGCGTGACCGGAGTGACCAATACCCTGCAGGGAAAATGGTCGTTCGAGGAGTTATATGCGGGAAGCGGCGACATCGGCATCTTCTCGCCCGAGATGTTTCCCGGCGCGCGCCTGGCCATCGACGAGTACGGCCTGGTGGCCAAGCTCTACCCGTCATGCATGTCGTCGCACCTGGGCATCGACGCGATGCTGGCGCTGGCCGACGACCATGTGTTCGCGACCGAGGACATCAAGGCCATTGATATCCACATGCCCGAATTCATGGTGGCCAACTTGCGTTACCAGAATCCGGTGTCGTCATCGGAAGCGCGTTTCAGCATGAACTACTGCGCCGCGCTGGCATTGGTGCACGGGATTCCCCGCATGAGCCATTTCACGGAGCAGGCGCTGACTGACAAAAAGGTCCAGCGCCTGATGCCGCTGGTGCAGATGCATGTCAGGCAGATCCTGCCGGAGGCGGCAAGCCTGCCGTGGGGAGGAGATTGCGTGGCGCGTATCACGCTGTCCGATGGCAGGGTCATCGAGCATCAGGCGATCTATCCCAAGGGCTGCATCCAGAACCCGTTGACCGAAGAGCAGCAGCGCATCAAATTCACCGAGTGCGCGCGCGGCAATACGTCGGGCGCCGATGCCAACGGCCTGTTCGAGCGTTTCAGTAATTTTTCCCACGTAGCGGCATTGGAATCCGTGGTCCAATGCCTGCGGGCCTGAACTTCCATCATAAAAAAACACAGGCGTCCCGCGCAGCGAAAATCCGGTACCGATGGCCCTAATGCCGTTCAGTTAAGGCTAATTCACAGAGTCCGTTCGGGCTGAGTAGGCCCGCCAGGGCCGTATCGAAGCCAGCGTGTCAGCTTACCGGTCTTGCCTGCCCTTCGATACGCTGCTGCGCAGCTACTCAGGGCGAACGGAGTCTGAACTCCATAAACAAAAATGCCGTTCAGCGCTTAACTGAACGGCATTAGTACCGATGGCCCCGGACTTTCCGCCCGAGCGGCTGTCACGGCGCCGGTTTCTTTCGGCTCCGCGATGTCCGCCACGAAGGCCGACGGCTGGAGCCACGCGGGTAGACGGCCCCGCCGTGGGGACAACGATCATAAGAAGATACCCACGTCGACGTGCGCGCCATCGATCTGTCTTTTAGCGGCAACGCTGCGCGCACGGTGGTCGGCTCTATCCGCAGCGACGCGGGTGCCCCTGGCAGATACCACATACCTTCTTCACAACCTATCCCATCCGGATCAGCCGGCGCGTCCGTGATCTGCGAAGCGCGTTGATCGAGATCCACGTTTGTCGCCGACGATTTTCCATCGGCCATGGCCTGTCGTCGAGCGCAAGACCCGGCGATGGAACTCCGGCCATTGCGCGTTACACCCATGGTCAACGATAGCTTCGATTTCCGGCCAAGCAGGATGCGATTTCCGCAAGACCGGTCATTCGTTCTTTCCCCGGCCAACGCTGGATGCCGCGATCGTGATCGTCTTCGCCGAAGCGAAACAATGCGATGCGACTGCGACGCGCCGCCGGGGGCGTTACACGCGATTGCACAGCGCCGACTACGGCTCATGCAAGCAAACATCAGCTTTTGATCGCGGCGTCATGGACGCCCGGCGCAACAAAAGCTTTTTTTATCTAATTCATTTTAAAGAAGATCATGCCTATCATTCCTAGCTTTATCAATAGTCTCTCCAGCTGCAGCAATACCAACCGTGTGGACGAGGGGGACGAAATGCTGCCGCCGCCGCGCCGACACGAAGGCAGTACGCAGCAGCCGTCATCGATTTCGGTGCCTGTCCGCACGAGGAATACCGGCCTTCAAAATCAACTGGTGCAAGAGGCCCGTAACAGTACCACTGGCAATACCGGCACGCTGGAAGTGGTCAACCCGCGCAATTCCATCACTTCGATTGCCTCCGCCGGCCCCGGTAGCGGTAGCCAAACCGAGCTGGACACCCTGGCGCTGAAAGGTCTGCAACTTCGCAACGAATTGACGACGTGCAAGGAGTCGGGTGACTTCAGCAAATACGGCGAACTGGTCGAACATGATGGCGTGCAAGCGCTGAAATTGCATGCCAGTGCAGAAGGAGTCGAAAACTTCCGCAGCCTGTTGGCAGCCTCGAAGGTCGCGATGGGCGACAACGGTGTATCAGTGCTGATTCGTCCTTCAGCCGGGTATGGTGGTGCCGAACTGTTCGCTCTATCGAAGGACAATTTCCAGACAGTCGGTGGCGTCACTCAGGAAGGGACCGCCATCAGCATCTGCAAGGGCGGCAAGATGAAATTGGAAGCGGGAAAAAAGGACACCCGCTTTGAAAACATCATGGATCTGCTCTACACCGTCAATCACGAGAAACTTGGCACCCCGATTCATTTCGCCTGCATGGCCCCCATTGCAGGACTCTACAACGCGAAATGCGGCGCAGAAATGATTGCGGTCACCAAGAAACATGTCGAAGACCACACCCCAGGGTGGAATGACAAAAATACGGAAAGCGCCAAGAAGGCCGGGCACTGGAATAAATTCGTCTTCAAGACGGAGATCGATGGCGAGGAAGCAACGATCAATCTGCCACTCGTAGGTATGCGCATCAATCCTGAGTTGCGCGCACAGATCAAGGCAACGGGTAGCAAGCTGCCGGAACCGACGCAGGACTTTCAGGATTTCAGCAAGCTGCCTGCATTCCCGACCGCCCCCGCCATGTATGCGCTGGCCCAAGAAATGGACGTGAAGCAACGTCAAGAAGCGGCGCAATCCCTGCTGGCCGCAGCTTGAGTAAAACCCACCTCATCGAACACAACTAATGGATCTTGCAGCTGGCGCGTGCCGGCTGCAAGTCACCGTAACGCAATCAATACCATAGGCTATTGCGACATTCGTCGTGCCAGGGCAGGCCGCATGAATGCGTCGAATGCGCACACCAACCATCGGTACCGGTTACGTTGCAAAAGAAAGGTATCAAAATGGTCCAAGGAACTACTCCAACAGCGCAGACACGGTCAACCAGCCCGGTCGGCGATGTCATCGAGATGACGAAAAATCCCACTACCGACTCTACTTTCACTTCCCAGCCGACAGCCAAGGCCGCGAAAAGCGATCTTTCAGGCAATCTTTCTGGAACGGCGAAGGGCAAGCAGAAGGCAACCGAACCCGTGGACGTTCTTCCTGTTTCGCACCTGCAGGCAATGGCTCCCGCAGCGGTTCCCCAACGGGTTCACGCCTTGAATTTGTGGGGGAAAGGTAAGGAACATCTTTTCCCATCGGCACCTCAGAATGTCCATCAAATATTGGGCGTGTACGAGCAAGCAATCAAAGAGGTACGGGAGTCCAAGCCGGTTAAGGTGGACAAGTACGATGCATTCCAAGCCAAGAAATCGAAGGCGCTCGACCTGGAATTCGAAGCTGCCCTGAAGACCAACCAGCTGCGGCAGTTGAAGGACGTTCAGAAACACACTGACGAGGCATTGGACGTGAAGGATCTCCCGGAAAGCGTGCGCAAGCTGGTCAAAGAAAGCCTGTCCGCTCTTTCTCCCGACGGACTCAAAGCGGCGGTGTCGGAAATGGAGAAAAGCGAGAAACAGGCCTGGAAGGATGTAGGTGCGGCTTGGGACGCAGCGTTGGTCGACTATCTGGATGCACACCAGCTGGACCGGAAATCATTGGAAAATGGTTTCAAGCGGGCCGGTTCGCCCGCCTATGCATCTCGTGTCGCCGCCCCGGCGATCTTGAGCGCTACCACCGCCATTCCCTCATTTATCCACCCGAGCTCTGCCGCAGGCCGCCTGGCGGTGACAGGCGCGGGTGCGCTGGCCACACTGGGCATCGCCGGGGTTGTTCAACCGCTCACCTATGCGGCGACCACATTGGCATCGGTCACGTGGTCGGACCGATTGTTCAACTACGCGGCAAATATCCAGAATCTGCTTGGTACAAAAATGATCGACGAGGTCGACAAGCAGTTGAAAGAAGTGAAAATCAATGCTGATAAGGCCTTGCAGGAGTGGCAGGCAGTGAAAGGAAGCGACAATGCCGTCGCAAAGAAAAAAGCACTACAAAAGCTGGAAAGCGCCACTGAGGAACTGGAAGCGGCAAATCATGAATATCTGTTGCGCGCCGATCTGAACCGGGTTTATCTGCAAGGGTTCCAGAATCAGGGGATTGCCAACGGCTTGAAGTATTACGGCAATCTGGTCGTGGGGCCGCTTGCAGCCGTATTGGGCGGCACCGTGGGTGGTAGTGCGCAGCTCGGCATCGCAGGTGCGCAGTTCGCCGCGCATATGATGATCTCGGGTGACGACGAAAAGAACAAGCAGTTGAGAATGTTCTATTTGCGTATGCGCGCATCCGGACCCCTGCCCGGAGAGGACCAGGAAGAGACGCTGAAAAAATTTCGCGATGAAATCCGCGATCCCTTCGAGGTCGCGGGAGGCGCGCTGGCACAGATATTCACTGCCCGCGTCGGCGAACTGGATACGGAAATAGCAAAGACGCTCAAGCTCGAACCGAAGCAATGGGCGATGGTTGTCAAGCTCAATGAATTTGAATCAGAAGGTCATGAGTCGGGAATTTTTGAGGGAGATATCGAGCGCGCCCAGGCACTGAGAGCCCAGGTAAATACAGCGATCAATGCGCTTCCTGAGGCGAAACAACAAAAACTGCAGGAAAAGATCAGCCTGCGAAACGATACGGCCAAAGACATTCCGCATGTCGCCAGCGGCACGCTGTCACAAGTATCAGCAAAAAATGAAGCGGAAGTGTGGCTTGGCTTTCAATTCACTCCGCCATCGTCCAGCGTGCTCGGCGGGCTGAAGGATTTCGTGACGGGACCCGTCAGCCCGGAATTCCGCATCGGGATGAAACAAGGGCTTGCCCGCATGAAACTGCCCCAGGAAGTGATGACGACCTATGGCCTGGCATTCTGGGCTGCATTCCAGCTGGGGATCTGCGGCGAAAATGGCCCGCTTATCCTTTCGAAGCTGGCCCAGGTCTTCATGGCGATCGACAAGTATCGGACATCCGGGGAGACGCCTGACGAAAAGGCAACCATCGCCTTGCAGTCGACGCTGGCCGCGGTCAATTTGATGGTCACCGCCGCGCTGATCTATTCGTCGTTCCGGCTGTTGAATATCGTTACGCACCCCAAGGGCGCAAGAGAAAAAATTGCCCAATTGGCCGGCGGCCGTAGCTCGGCGTCGAACACGACCTACCTGGGCGCCCTGCTGGCAGATCGTGAACCACATCGCGCGGAACGTACCCGTCCCGACGAGGGTTCAGGATTCCAGCGCACCGGTCTTCGTGCCGGTTTCGGAAAAGAACTGTGGCCAACCTTGGCCAAGCGGCTGGGGGTGCTGGCGCAGGAATCGATTCCCGCGGGTCATGCGAGAGAGCACTTTTTTGAATCAGTCGACACGGTCCATACCCTGAAGAAAGAAGTCGCACAAGCCGATCCAGCGTTGGCAGAAGAGATGGACAAGAAAAGCATCGAACTCATGGAGAACGTAGAAACGATGCACGGAGCGCTCCAGGACGCCGCAGGACCATCGACCACGGGTGAATTGCCTGGAGGGCGCGAACTGGAATTAACGACAAATCGCTGAGCGCAGCGTTGCGATGAGTTCGCTTCTGCGCATCATCTTGCGGTGGCACCGGCATCAGGTGCCAGCTTGCAGGGACTGATCGCAATCTCACCGCAAGCTGCCGGGTAACGCAATCGAAACGCGCGGTCGGCCACAGGCCGGCCGCGCTTTCCATTCGAGTCTCAGCCTTCAATGAGGATTGAAAATGGCAATCAAACAATTTTATCGATTCATCGACAAGCTCTGTGAGCTGGCGCATATTGCCCATCCGCAATCGCTGTACGAACGCGCCGACATCGAGGTCGATGACATCAAATTTACGCTGGTGGATGTGGGCAGCGACACCGAGCGCTACATGAATGTGTACTGTGATTTCGGCCCGTTGCCATCCGGACCGGATCGACTGATCGTGCTGTACCGGCTGATGGACCTCAATCTGGTCGGCTTTTCCAATAGACAACCGTGCTTCTCGATCGATACGACGGTAAATCATGTCGTGCTGATGGAGCGCGTCTCTTTCGATGCTGAGACCGCGCTCGATACGCTCAACGCGCTGGGAAAACTGGCAGCGCAGGCCAAGGAATGGCAGGCGACCCATTTGCTGCCCGGCGAGGAAGCGGTGTCCGGTAGTAGCACGGTCAAGCGTGGAGGAAGCGCGGCCTTTTTCAAAAACAGGTCGATGGCGAATGTCAGTGCTGCTGCCTGAGCCTGTATTGATGCCGCCAGCTTCGATGTTGTCGGACGTGTGAACTGGATCGCATGGCGAGCATCCCTTCTGGCGCTCGCGATACCACCGTGCGGGGCATATCTCTGCCGCAGGCGGCGATGACAACTGGTCAGCGTCAGGTACTTCCCGTTTTCTTCATATGCTTTATGAGTATATTTCCTATCGTAACTCGGTAATTTCTAGTGTGGGCGCCGCGGATTACACTGAGCTCGCGGCATAACGTAAGATCAATCCAATTATTCGGGCGACCACTTCAAGGGGAAAACATGAAATTCATCAGGTTGGCATTCATCACATCCATGGCGCTGTCTGCAGTCACGAGCGCAGCTTTTGCCGACAATCTGTCTTCGATTCAGAAGGCCGGCGTGGTCAAGATCGGTGTGCCGCAGGATTTTGCGCCATATGGGTCGGTCAATGGCGATATGCAATTGCAAGGCCTTGACATTGACGTGGCCAAGCTCGTGGCCAAGGGTTTGGGTGTGAAGGCTGAATTGATCCCCGTACCGAGCGCCAGTCGCATCGCCTACCTGCAGACGCATAAGATCGACATGATCATCTCCACCTTGGGTAAAAATGCCGAGCGTGAGAAGGTGATGGATTTTTCGCAAGGTTATGCGCCTTTTAACAACAGCGTCTTTGCGCCGGCAACGCTCCAGATCGCCGGTCCCGCTGATCTGGCAGGCAAGGCCGTGGGGGTGACCCGCAGCACGTTCGAAGACATCATGTTGACCGAGTCGGCGCCGAAGACGACCGTGTTCAAGCGTTATGAAGACAACAACGGACTGATCTCCGCCTACGTTTCCGGGCAGGTGCAGATCATCGGTACCGGTGACTTCGTGGCCTATTCGTTGGCCGAGAAGACGCCGGACAACAAGCCGGTCCTGAAGTACGTCATCAACGTCTCGACCTGTGTCGTCGGCGTCAACAAGGGGGAAGGCCCGTTGCTGGAGAAGATCAATGACGCGCTGACCGCGTCCAAGAAGAGCGGCGAACTCCAGGGCACCGTCAAGAAGTGGCTCAACGTACCGATGCCCGACAAGATCGCTAACGTCTACCAGTAGATTCACGGCGTAGCGGAGCCGCGCCCATCTTTAGCGTAAGCAGAGCGTTCACATCCGACTGACAATATGTCTTCGTGCATCGATGAGCAGATTCCCGCGGGCAAGAGATGGGTGCGGAAAAGAGGGGGGCGGTGACGCCGACGGGCGAGCCAGATCGGCTTGTGCGCGCACCGGCCGCGGCCGATCGGTTTTCATCCTCGTCTAATCGCGGTCTTGCGCGTTCGCGTCGGTGGACTGCATCTGCTTGAGATGCACCATGTAGCGGCTCAGCGTCGGATTGCTGTTGTCGGCACGATAGACGAAGGACACCGGATGGTGCATGGTGAGTTCCGGATGATCGATCAGCACCACACCTTCCGGGCAGGTATAGGCGGTCACATCGGAGACGATGGCATAGCCGAGACCGGCAGCGACCAGGCCAAGGATACTCAATACATCGCTGGCCAACTGGACCTTGCGCGGCACCAGGTTGACCGTTTGGCATTGGTAGTTGAGGAACTGGTCGTAGCCGGGCGCCACCTCGGAGGGGAACCAGATTGCCGGTTCATCGTTCAGCGCCGACAAGTTGGCTGGCACCTGACGCGCCAGCCGGCTGCCTCGCGGCAGCGCCAACTTGAGGCGGCATTCGAACAGTTGGATTTCGCCGAATTCGCGCGCCAGAAACTGGTCATTGGGCGGATATCGCCATGCCAGAAAACCCGCATCCAGATCACCTTCCCTGATCCGTTCCAACTGCCGGTCCGACAGGTTCGGTTCCAGCGACATGGCGATATGCGGTTCGGCTTGATGGAAGTTGCGCAGCGATCCCAGGATGCGCGGATGCCAACCGAAGTTGGGCGTGATACCCATACGCAGATTACCTTCCAGTCCTTCGGCCACACGAGCTATCCGCTGCCGCGTTTGCTGCAAGTCGTCCAGCATGCGGCGCGCATCGATGACCAACTGCTGCCCGGCGGCGGTCAGCGACGCACCGCGCACGCTGCGGTCGAACAATACCGCCCCCAGTTCTTCTTCCAGACCCTTGATCTGCCGGCTCAGCGCCGGCTGCGCGATGTGCAGTCGGCGTGCGGCCTCGGCCACGCTGCCGTGCTCGACCACACCGAGGAAATAACGAAGATGACGGAATTCCATTGCGGATGGCCTATATCAATTAAGTATAAATATTATATTTAAAAGGAATTTTTAAGTATAGAGCACAAGACCTATACTTTGGCACCAACTAAAAAAACGATTGGAGACTCTATGAATAACCAAGGCCATGGCCTGGATCCGAAGATGCAACGTCGCGCAGTGATCGCCGCAGCGATAGGCAATGTCCTCGAGATCTACGATTTCATTATTTTCGGTATCTTCGCGGTCGCGATTTCCAAGACCTTTTTCCCCAGTGGCGACGAATATGCTGCGCTCATGTTCACCTTCATGACGTTTGCCGCGGGCTTTGTGATGCGTCCGGTCGGGGCCTTGGTCCTGGGACAATATGCGGACAAGGTCGGCCGGAAGAAAGCACTGAGTTTCACGCTGGTGTTGATGGCGATCGGCACCCTTGTGCCGGCGCTCTGCCCGTCGTACGACTCCATCGGCATCACCGCGACCGTGATTCTGGTGCTGGGGCGTCTGCTGCAAGGCTTTTCGGCCGGCGGCGAGATCGGTAGCAACGTGGCCATGCTGGTGGAGAATGCATCGCCACGCAATCGTGCGCTGTTCAGCTCTGTCCAACAGATGGCTCAGGGCGGTGGCGTGCTGCTGGGGGGCATCGTCGGCTTTGTGATCGTCGTGGTCTATGGTCAGGAGCGCATGCTGCAGGACTACTGGCGCCTGGCATTCGTCGTCGGCCTGGTAATCGGTCCTGTGGGCTGGTACATCCGGCGCGTGCTGCCGGAAACCCCGGAGTTCGAACGAAGCGCGAAACAGGACCGGGTCGATTCCTTCCTGGTGGGGGTGAAAGCCAACTTCCGCGGCATTCTGACCGGTATTGCGCTCATGATCTTCTGGACCGTCGCGACGCAGGTGTCGAACTACTTCACCACCTATGCCGTACGTGAATTGAACATGCCGGTGGCGTCGACCTATCTCGGACAGATTGCGTCCGGCTTGACCTTGTTGGTGATCTGTCCTCTGGTCGGCATGCTGGCCGACCGCATTGGCCCCTACAAGCCGATGGCTTGGGGGGCGGGCCTGGCGGGCGTGCTGGCCTATCCATTGTTCAAGATGCTGGTCGCCACACCGACCTTGCCGATGCTGCTGCTTGTACAGATCGCCATTTCGATCACGCTGGGTCTGTATGCCGCGTGTGCGCCGTTGGTCATGTCCAACATCTTCCCGACGCGATACCGCGCCACCGGCATCGGCACATCTTATGCGCTGGGTGTGATGATCTTCGGCGGCTTGACACCAATGATCGTCACCAACCTGATCCAGATCAGCGGCGACAAGCTCGTCATCGGCCTGTATCTCACCGCAGCTGCGCTTGTGAGCCTGGCGCTGATCGGCGTATTGGGCCGGACGCAACGAAAAGCAGTAGCGGCCTGAGAGCGGATTCGCCCGGCGCTTTCACCTCAACCAACCTGAAGAGATACTCATGGATATCGTTAAAGATGGGCAGAAAGACTTGTCCAAGGACATGGATCTGGTGTCGATACGACGTCATCTGCACGCGCATCCCGAATTGCGCTTCGAGGAAAAACGTACCGCCGGCTTCGTTGCGGAACTGCTGCGCGAGTATGGTCTGAAAGTCGAAGAAAACGTCGGCGGCTATGGCGTGGTCGGCACCTTGCGCAAAGGCGCGTCGTCGCGCGCGATCACGCTGCGTGCGGATATGGATGCGTTGCCGATGCGCGAAGAAAACACCTTTTCCCACGTCTCCACCTGCACCGGGAAAATGCATGCCTGTGGCCACGACGGGCACACTACCATGCTGCTCGGTGCGGCCGCGCGCCTGAGCCGCGGGGTGGATTTCGACGGCACCGTGCATTTCGTGTTCCAGCCGGCCGAGGAAGGCGGCGCCGGCGCGCGCCTGATGATCGAGGACGGTCTGTTCGAACGCTTCCCGTCCGATGCCATCTTTGGTGTCCATAACTGGCCGGGCCTGCCGGCCGGCAGTTTCGGCGCGCGTCCCGGGCCATTGATGGCGTCGAGCAATACGTTCAGCGCCACGTTGATCGGGCGCGGCGCGCATGGCGCCCAGCCGCATCGCGGCATCGACCCGGTCGTCGCCGCAGCGCAGCTCACGCTGGCCTGGCAAAGCATCCTGACGCGCAACCTCAATCCCAATGATAGTGCGGTGATATCGGTGACGCAGATACATACCGGTACGGCCGACAACGTCATTCCCGAAAAGGCCACGTTGTCGGGCACCGTGCGCAGCTTCGACGCCGACACGCTCGATCTGATCGAACGCCGGATGCGCTCCATCGCCGAAGCGACCGGGCAGATGTTCGATCTGCACGTGGAGTTCAACTTCGAACGCCTCTATCCGGCCCTGGTCAATCATCCGGAAGAAACGCAACAGGCGATACAGGCGATGATGGCGGCCGTCGGTGCGGAGCAAGTCGATGCCGACACCGAACCGGCCTTCGCTTCCGAGGATTTCGCGTTTTACCTGCAGCACAAGCCGGGATGTTATGCCTTCTTGGGCAATGGCGTGATCGCCAGCGGGCAGCCGGCCGGGCAGCAGGCCACTTCGCGCGAATTGCATAGTCCGTTCTACGACTTCAATGATGACATCATCGATGCGGGCGTGGCGTACTGGATCGCCTTGGTGAAGCGTTACCTGGGCGTGGCTGCGTGAAGTTGCCGGTCATCGACCCCATGCTGCTGCAAAGCGCGGTGATGGGCAATGTCGCGCGCGAGGCGAGGTCGACACGGGCAGCCGATTTCGCGGCGTTGCCCTGGACCGAGATACTGGAGCGTGCGGCCCGTCTATCTGCTGTCTGCCAGCAGGAAGGTCAGGTGGCCGACTACATCCCGGCGTTGGCGCGCGTAGCTCCGGATCAGTTCGGCATTGCCGTAGCGACGCTCGACGGTAGCGTCTACTCGGTCGACGACGGCGATACCCGATTTTCGATCCAGAGTATCAGCAAGGTGTTTTTATTGACGATGGCTTATCGTAGCTATGGCGAATCCCTGTGGCAGCGGGTCGGGCAAAATCCAAGTACGAATCCTTTCAATTCGCTGATTGAACTGGAGCTGGAGCGCGGCATACCGCGCAATCCATTTTTGAATTCCGGCGCGCTGGCGGTAGCCGATGCGCTGCTAAGCCGAAATACCCATCTCGAAGCTGCGATGGTATCGCTGATGCGTGAACTGACCGGCAGCGCTGATATCAACTACGATTCGGAAGTGTTCAATAGCGAACTGCGCAGCTCGTCGCGGCACCATGCCGCAGCGCATCTGATGCAAAGCCATGGCAATTTTTCCAACGAGGTCAGTGAGGTGGTGCGCGCTTATTGCGCCAGTTGCGCCATCGAAGCTTCTTGCGTGGAGTTGGCGCGCGCGGGACTCTTCCTTGCCAATGGCGGGCGTGAGATTCAAAGCGGGCAGTGGCGTCTGTCGTCGCGCGAGGCACAGCGTGTCTGTGCACTGATGTTGACTACCGGGACGTATGAATATTCCGGCATGACCGCATTCGCCATCGGTTTGCCGACCAAGAGCGGCGTCGGTGGCGGAGTACTGGCTGTAATACCGGGGTGCGGCAGCATCTGCGCCTGGTCGCCGCGACTGGATGCGCGCGGCAATTCGGTGCGCGCGATGAAAGCGCTGGAACTCATTTCCAACACGGCTGGGCTATCGGTGTTCGCTTGATGACGCCGAAACGATACAGGGCGGGGATTCGCACGGCTAAAGCGGATCGCCCAGGGCCGATTTTCTTGCTTGATGCTGGATGTTCCTGGCTTGGTGGTGAATCCCTGATGGGATTCGCCACTTTTTTACCCGGATCTGCTTGCATCAGATGATCAGATGTCCCCGAGCGATGACATCGATGCCGGCGGCACCTCGTCGTTGTCGATCGGATCGAGCCGATAGCCCTGGCTATAGGCGGTACGGATGACCACGACGTTGCGGTTGTTGATCTGCAGCTTCTTGCGCAGCTTGTAGACGTGCTGCTCGATGGTGCGGCCAGCGATCTCGCTGTCGGTGCTCCAGATCACCGAGCCTAGCGTTTGCCGCGAAATGTAGACGCCGGGAGAGGAGAAAAATAGCCACGCCATGCTGAATTCGCGCGGCGTTAGCGAAATGGCGATGCCCTTGTAGCTGAACTTCGCGGTGTCGTGCTGTAGCAGGAAGCCGGCGTACTCGATCACACGACGATTATTCTTCGGCGCGCACCGACGCATCACCGCGTTGATGCGCGCGACCAGCTCGACCGGCTCGAACGGACGTTGCAGGAAATCGTCCGCGCCGCTGTCCAGCACGCGGGCGACCAGGTCGCTGCCGGACGCGCAAGAGAGGACCAGGGTCGGAGCCGAACCGCCGCTGCGCAAGCTCAGCCACGAAAGAATACTGTCTACATTGTCGACGCTGGAGAGAGCAATAATGACGAAGTCGAAAGTCTTGCGCTTCATCGTGCGCAGCAACGCCGTTTCTGTATCGAACTGCGTCGGCAGATGACCGACCCGGGTTAGCGCATTTCTAACCTGGTCGTAGACATGGGAATTGCGGATATAACATGCGATGTTCATCGGCGGACGATCGGTCTTTTTGTGGCCACTTACCGCTGCACAGGACATGCGCGCTGGGCTTTATAGAACAGTGCGGCTGAAAGTTCCCTCTGCATTTAGGGAGTAGTTATATTAGACCAAAATCCCTCGTTTTATTTAGGAAATTCCACGTTGCGGTTCTATTTCGCGTAAAACATTTCTGGAATGCGACACCGCTCACCGGTGACGCACGACGCCCTTTCCCTTGCGGTTCGGCTGGCATGCGACGCGCCTTGTTTTTGGGTATGCAAGGCACCGATGATGTACCACTCTGATCGGGGCATCCGGGCGGGATAGCCCGTCCCCGGATATCCCGCCCGCTGACAGATTTTTGGACAGGGCAGGGTGTCCATTGGCCCGGCGGCGATGGATGCGGCGTCGGGCCATATTGCGCACCACCGTTATTTGATCTCTTCGACCACGACCGGGGTCGCGCCATGCAACCCGGCATAGGTCTGGCCCAGCCATTGGTCGACCGGGTCATAGTCGCTCTTGGCGAAGTTCTTCAGCCGCTTGAGCATGTCCGTGGCTGAATTGGCCACATGGTCGCTCTGGCCCGGCATCAGGCGGCGCAAGCCACGCGGCGTGGCGGTGGCGCTCTTGATCTCGTTGCCCTTGACCGTGTAGCGGTTGCGGTTGGGATTGGGATAGGCCAGCGCCAGGAACGCATGTATCAGGTTGCCCGCGCGCAGGCCGGGGCCGGCGATGTTGACCGGCACCGCCCGGTACTGGCCCTGGTGCAGCGCCACCACATAGTAGCCATTGGGCCCGACGCCCAGCATCGGCGCGCGCTGGCTGTCGTAGGTCAGGTCGAAATGATCGTGCGTCTTGAGGAAGTGGCGATGCACCAGCGGCACCTGCTCGGTGCGCGCGCGGTTGTTATGGTCGATGCGCGAGCGCTGCTGCATGACCAGCTCGCCGCTGGCGTCGACCTCCATGATCATCATGGCCCGGTGCAGCGCCGAGCTCAGCACCCGTGCCATCAGTTCGCCTGGGAACGGTTTTCCCGGGACGAATGCGCGCCCGGGCGCGGGCAGCGTGAACAGGGTTTGCGGCGTCCAGGCGCGGATCTCCTGGATAGGGCGCTGTGCCGCCTGTTTCATGGTCGACCGGCGCGCGTCGTCGGCCAGTTTGTACTGGTGGTTGGGGCTGGCCGGATCGTAGTAGCCGCCCAGCCGCCGATAGATCTCGTGGGACACGTTGCGCACCATATCGTTGAGGTAGGGGACGACGGGGTGGCCGATCAGGATCGCCCCCTGGATGCCGATGCGAATCTGCGCCGGGCTCAGGGGCGAGGTGTAGGGCTCGCGCCAGCGCGCCTGCTCGTGCTCCTTCGGTTCTTGCGGGCCGCCATGGAAGTAATTCAGCGTGCCCCCGGTGAAGACCATCTTCCGCTGCGCGCTGTCGTACCGGTACAGTTGCGAAGTCTCGGGATGGCAGCACAGCGCGCCATCTTCGATATCCGGCTCAAGCGGTTTGCCGCCGGCTTGCGCCTGCAGGTACCGCATGTATCTCACCTCTGCCAGGAAGGTGTCGGCCACGCTGGTATAGAGCACCTGCCCCAGGTTGAATTCCTGGCTCTCTGCGGAGCTCATCAATTCGCCAGTCTTGCGTTTTTGCTTGATGTCGCGGTTGCTCTGCGGCGGCGGGTTATGGTCGATGCGATCGATGGTGGCCACCGTGCCCGGCATCAGCAGGCTCTCGACCTGTATATGCTCGGTCTGGCGCGGCACCGGCAAGGCGGTTTCCTGGCGGATCACCATATGCTGGCTGCGATCGATCGGCGCGGCGCCGTGGCCCAGCCCCTGCAGGAAGGTGGCCGTCATCTGGGTCGAGCTGGTGACCGACATGATCTCGCTCATGGCGACCACCGCGCCCTCGCCGATGAACACGGCGTCCTCGCCATAGCGCTCGCGCGCCTCCTCCTGGCGCGACTGCTCGATGTAATGGGCGTCGGTCACGACGCCCCGATGCACCACGTGCGCCGCCGGCTTGCCATGCAAGGCCATCAGGTTGACCATCAGCACCGAGATGGCGGTGACGAACTTGTCGCGCTCCCCGGTGACGTTGCCGCGATGGTTCATCGCCGCGATCTTGAACCACACGCCCGACGCCAGCCGCAGGTACTTTTCCTGGCCAGTCTGCGCCCAGCGCAACAGATAGTGGAACAGCTGCGATTCGAGCGAGTAGGCGTGCACCGAATGGTCGCCTTCGTCGAGCATGCGGTTGCTCAGTTGCAGGTACAGCGCATTGCTGTCTTCCACCCGGCGCGGCATGCCCGGCGCTTCGGCCAGGGCGCGCTGGATCTCCTTGACATAGGGCACCTGCGCATCGGTGAACGTGGTGTGGTCGCGCGGCATGCGTTCGGTCTTGGCGAATGGGGCGCCGGGCTTGGCGGTATGGGGCAGGGTGGCGGCGATGAAGTCTGGCGCCACCGCAGTGGGATAGATGATTTCACGGTTCTCGGCATAGGCCTGTGGAAAGCTCTTCATCAACAACTCGACCTGCTCGCGGATGCGCTGGGGCAGGTTGGCGCTGCTGTTGGACACCGCCAGGCTCAGGTCCGGCGGGGCGGCTGCGGAACCCTGCGCTTCATCCAGAGCGGCGGATGAAGCGGCGGGATTGCGCCCGGCGAACACGTCGGAGGCCGCGATCATGCCTTGATAGCGCTTGGCGACCGCATCCAGGTGCGCGGCCTGTTGCGGCGCGCTCATGTCATGGAAGCGGGCCGCGTCGCGTACCTGGGCCAGTTCGCCGGCATGGGTCTGGGGTTCATCCAGGTTGAGATGGTTGATGGCGCGCCGCATATGCTCCACGCCGCGCTTGAGCAGCACGGCAGTGCGGCGCAGTCCTTCGACGTCTTCCAGCTTGTCGCGGCCGGTTTCGATGAACCGCTCGCCATCGACCGAAAGCACGTTGATCGCGTCACGTATTCGCGCCACCAGGTTGTTGGGCGCATTCTCGCGCGCCAATTGGTCTTCGCCCGCGCGCGCATTGGCGCCGGCCAGCCCGGCTGCCGAGAATACCAGCCCGACCACGGGCAGCAGCCACTTGTCCGGGCCGCGCGCGCCCATGCGCGTGACGAACGCTTCCAGGAAGTTCTTGCCAAGATCGGTGTGGACATGCTCGCCGCTGCCAGTGTCGAGCGCCGGAACATCCGCGCCAAACACCGCGCCGATGGTGCGAAACACCAGGTCGGCGGCGAAGAAATCCATGGTCTTGTACGTCGCACTGAGGAGCAAATGGTTGGCCGGGTCGCCCGAGCGGCCACGCAGGAAATCCACCGCCGTCAACAAGGTCGCCACGCCGAGCAGGCTGGCGATGTCCTTTTCGTTGCCGCGCGGCAGTCCCATTTCCTTCTGGATGCCGTAGTTGACCAACAGGCGTCCCAACTCACCCAGGAAAGGCAGCATCGCCTCGTTGAAGACCTGGCCGCTGAATTTTTCACGGCCCTTGGCGGTGTCCTTGACGAAATTCTTGTAGGCGAAGCGATACGCCATGCTGACCACGTCCTGCGCCAGCACCGTGACGGCGATGGCGCCGGCCAGTGTCTTGGCGTCCACCAGCCCGGCGCCGGAACCGCTGAAGGGTTGCGCGCCTTCGAACAGCGCATGGGTCTTCTCGTCGCGGAAGGTGTTGATCAGCGAAGTCATGCCGTACACGGTGGCGGCCGTGACCGCGGCGCGCATGGCGGTGCCCAGGGCGGCGTTGGCGGTGGTGCCCTTGACGGCCGGATTCATGTCGTTGAGGATGACGTCGACCAGCGCATGCGAGGCCGCCGTGGCAATCCCCTTCAAGCTGTGGCGGTCCTTCAGGAATGGCCCGGCCGGAATCGCCTCGCCGGTCGAGACCACGATCATCGAGTTGGCGTAGCCGGGCAGGCTGCCGAACGGTCCGGTATTGGCGCCGCGCCAGCCGTAGGTCGAGACGTCGGAGCCGGGCAGCGGCGCGAGCGCCTTGACCGGTTCGCCGTGCTGGTCCAGCGGCGTCATCTGCAGGCCTTGCGGCGTGTAGACGAACTGATGCCGGTACTGGTCTTCGGTGCGCACGATCAAGGTCCGGTCGCGCGGTTTGTCGCGCATGAACTTGTCGATGACCTCGCGCATGGTCGCCAGCTTGACGCCGGCTACCTTGCCTGCCGGCCCCATGATCTCCACCCCGTGCTCGTCGAAGCCGGTGACCTCGGCGATGGCGCCGCCCCCCACATTGAGGCTGGCCGGATAATCGCCGTATGCGCGATGTTGCATCGGCCGCGCGCGGTCATGGTATTTCTGCTCGGTGATAAAGATGATGTTGCGGTTCTCGGGGCCGTTGAGGTCGCTGTAGCCAAGCCTGAAATCGCTTTTCTCACGGTCGTCGCCGCGATTGACGGCGGGGCGCGGGCCGAAGCCCTCGGCCATGTAGTTTTCTGCCGCGGCCCACGCGAACTGACGTGGAAACGGCGTCGCATTGAGCGGCACCGGCATGATGATGGTGTCGCTTTCATCGAGGCTGCGGCGGGCGGACAGCGAGGATTTCTTCGATAGTTCGAGCAGGTAGGTGCAGGCGTAGGTTTCCATCGCCGTGGGTTGCTCGTGCGCATCGGCCTTCTGCTTGCCTTTTCCCTTGTCCTTTCCTTTGCGGGCGGCGCTGGCCTGGTCCTGTTCTATCTGTATCAGTTCGGTACGGCGCTGATCGAACGCCAACAGGTCGCGGGCGCCCACGACACGATCCGAATAACCCTTCAGGAAATACAAATCGGTCTTGCCGTGTTCGTCGTCCACGCTGTCCTTGATGACCAGCAGGTGGATGGTGACGATGGAGGTGCGGAACTTGAAGGGAAAACTGGCGATGGCGACATGGTCGTTAAGTGAAGCCAGCAACACGCCGGCCGATGCCGATGCCACTTCACGTCCGCCCAGGGCGGCAATGATGCTGTCGAATTCGGCGCGCTCGACGCCGATCTCGCGCATGTCCTGGTGCAACTGGCGCAGCGCTGGCGAACGGCCGGCATGCGGCGAACTCAACTCGGCCATCATGGTCCGGCCGGGGGCGATTTCCATGTGCGGGTCTTCGGGGGCGTCGTGGTGCAGATGCGTCAACGCCAGCGACGGCTCGTGGGCAGGTTCGGCTTGCAGGTTCGGTGGACGCCTGTCGCGTGCGCGCGCGGCCGGCGTGTCGCCGGGCGGGGGCGTGGCGAGGTCGCGCAGTTCGTGCGTTTCGGCGGGTGCTTGGGCGGCGATGTCGAGCGCGGCCATATCGCGAATGGACGGGGAGGAGGTATTGATGTGGGCCATGATGAAATATCGATAGGGTGTAGGAGGGCACGCGTCGCCACGGGAGGTGGCGCTGCGACAGAAAAATTCTCCCGTGGGTAACGGTGCGCGAATCGATGTTCCGATGTCATCAAAATGTCATTCTCCGGTAATAAAAATAGGAAAAGTAATTCAACTATTGGAACGTACCAATATGGTGCGAAAAATCATTGTCTTGCCGATATGAAAGGTTGTTCTATTCACAGATAGCGAATTTTTATGACAGGCGTATTAAATTCTTTAACTAAAAAAATATAAAAATCTGGTACGTACCAGTTGTTGACACACGTTTTGTGCGATCGCATAATTCACTCCAATTTCACCGTCGGCAAAAAACGGATCGCAGGCCGGCGCGGGTGAGCTGATCAATGGAGAGATGGCGATGAGAAGCTGGGGCGAAACCGAAAAACGCAGGGCGCGTATCGAGATCATTCCGATGATCGACGTGATGATGTTTCTGTTGGTGTTCTTCGTGCTGCTGAGCCTGAACGTGATTCCGGCGATGGGCGTGAAGACCTCGCTGCCATCGTCTTCCAGCACCAGCGACCTGCAGACGCTGCACATCGCCCGCATCACGCTGGGCCTGGAGGGCGAATTGCAACTGGAGGGGCGCGACATCGCCGCTGGCGCACTGGTGTCGGGCTTGCGGCAACTGCAGGCCAGCGAGCCGTCCAAGAAGCTCACGCTGATCGTCAATGCCGACCAGAAGGTCGAGTTCCAGCGCGTGATCGACCTGATGGACACGCTCAAGGGCAATGGCTTCGATGCCATCTCTTTCGTGTCCAGGCGCAAGTGACGACGATGCAGATCCTCTACCGCCAGCGGGACTGGATCGCCATGCTGCCGGCGGCGGGGCTGGTGCTGTTTCTGGCCACGGCCGGCCTGCGCGAGCTCAAGCCGTTGACTCCCAAGGAAGAAACGCCGGTCAAGCTGGAGATCATCGACATGGCCCAACTGGAGCCGCCCAAGCCGGCGCCGCCGTCTCCTCCTGAACCTGTGCCGCCCAAGCCGCAGGCGCAGCCGGCTCGCCCGCAGGCGCCACCCAAGCCGGCGCCGGCGGCAGAGCCGGCCGCATCCACACCGGCGCCCACGCAGCCGGCAAGCAAGCCGATGCCAGTCGCCCCGACGCCGGCGGCCCCGGTGTCGACCGCACCAACGCCGGCGCCGCCGCCAGCACCGGCCGCGCCCAAGGCTGATGCCGAATTCATCGGCCGGGTGCGGGCTTACCTGAATTCGGTCAAGCGCTATCCGACCGGACGCGAAGCCAGCCTGCAGCGGCCGCAGGGCACGGTAAAGGTGTGGTTTGTCCTCAGGCGCGATGGATCGGTGGTGGAGATGGGGATCGAAGAGTCATCCAACTCGATGCTGCTGGACCAGGCCGCGCGCAAGAGCGTGGGCATGGGAAGTTTTCCGGCCTTTCCAGAGCAGTTCCGGCCGGGGCAGTCGCAACACCGTTTTGTCGTTGATTTGCAGTTCACACCTGCCGGAATCTAGAGCCGCTAAAAAACGCTGCTGGCAAGGCGCGCCGACACAGACAGTACGAAGGTACGGCAAGGAGGCGCAACGCGGCCAGCGGCGTTTTGTTGGCGGTTCTTAGGCATCCGGATCCATATGTCCGCGTATCCGGCGCGGCTACCAAGAACAAACCTATCGGGGAGTAACAACATGAAGTTGAAAGTCAAGAAGCTCGCGCTACTGGTGTCGAGCCTGTTCCTGGCGGATGCCACATTGGCCGTCGCCCAGGAAACCAGCGATCTCGGCCAGATCACCGTGCAGGGACAGAACCAGGCGCCCGGCGCCGGCCTGATCCAGCAGGACGACGCGCCCAAGGCGCGCAGCTCGGTCACCCGCGAAGCGATCGAGAAGATGGGATCGACCTCGACCGCGTTCCAGATGATCCAGAACCTGCCTGGAGTGTCGACCTTCGACCAGGATGGCACAGGGCTGTTCGGCGGCACGCTGCGGGTGCGCGGTTATAACGCCAACCAGATGGGGCTGACGCTGGATGGCGCGCCGCTCAACGACTCGCTCAACTACTCGATCAGCATTCAGGAGTTCGCCGATCCCGAGAACACCTGCGACGTGTTCCTGACCCAGGGCAGCGGCGACATGGAAGCGCCGCACGTAGGCGCCAGCGGCGGCAACCTGGGCATCAACACCTGTGATCCGCGCGATACGCTGGGCGGCAAGTTCAATTTCGCTGTGGGCGCCAATAACTACAACAAGCAGTTCGTGCGTATCGATACGGGCAAGTTCGCCGATGGACGCGCCAAGTTCTTTATCTCGATGTCCAAGGCGTCCGCCGACAAGTTCAAGGGCAGTGGCAGCGCCAGGCGCGAGCACGTCGATTCCAAGCTGGTGTTCGACTTCGGCGGCGGCAGCTATTCGAAGCTGGCCTTCTTGTGGAACAGGATGGACAACGCCAACTACCGCGCCGCCAGCAAGGCCGATCTGGCGCGCTTTGGCTATAACTACGAGTACGGCACCACGCCGCCCAGGCATCTGACGCCGGTGGCCGGCACGGCACAGAACGAAGCCACCGCCAACGCCGCCATTCTCAACAACTTCCAGGGTTTCAATAACAACCCGTTCGAGAATTACCAGGTGTCGATGGTCAACCACTGGCAGCTGTCGCCCAAGGCCAGTCTTGATTTCAACCCCTATTACATCTATGGCTACGGCACCGGCGGCAACCAGTTGATAAGCGTGTCGGAAGCGCGCGGCGCTGGCCTGCTGCATGGCGGTATTGGCGACATCAACGGCGACGGCGACACGCTCGACACCATCCTCGGCTATGGCAGCAACATCAGCCAGACCGATCGCTGGGGCGTCACCACCAAGGTCAACTACCAGTTGGCCAATCACAACCTGTCTGCCGGCCTGTGGTTCGATAGCGGCACCTCCAAGCAATATAGCCCGTTCGTGTCCATCGACAGCAACGGCAACAGTTCCGATTACTGGCTGCGCAATACCAGCGGCTACCTGAAGTATGCCGACGGCACACCCTACAACGCGGCCCGCAACTGGAAGACCAAGGTCGACGCGCACACCATTTTCCTGCAGGACAGCTTCACCATGATCAACGATCGCCTCAACGTGCAACTGGGCATCAAGCGCCAGGAGGTCAAGCGCAATTTCAATAACATCGCCAGCGGACTGACGGCGAACGGCAACGGCGCTGACTATACGGTCGACCAGACCTTTACCAATACGCTGGGCAACCTCGGCTTGCGGCTGCAATTGACCGAAACCCAGTCGGCCTTCTTCAACGCCGGCCAGAATGCCCGCGCGCCGGAAAACAATGCCAATACCGGCCTGGCCCAGACCAGCGCTTCGTCCAACTACACGACATCGATTGTCAACGGCGTGCTGGTGGCCCGCAATGCGGCAGGCGACGTGATTCCGGTGCGGATCGGCTCGCCTCGCGTGGGCGCCGAGAAGTCCAACAACTTCGATCTGGGATATCGCTACGCGGGTAGCCAGCTGACGTTCTCCGGTTCGCTGTTCTATGTCGATTTCCGCGACCGTATCGCCAGTCAGTACGACCCGGCGTCCAACCTGACCACCCAGTTCAACGTCGGCAAGTCCCGCACCTTTGGCCTCGAACTGGAAGCGGGCTACAAGATGAACGGCAACTGGAACCTGTATGGCTCGCTGACCCGTACCGATTCGAGCATGCTTGACGACAAGGTGGCGGTGCGTGCCGCCAACGGTACGGCGACCACCTTGTCGACTTCCGGCAAGCAGATGCCCGATACGCCCGACTGGCTTGGTTCGCTGGCGCTGCAGTACAACAGCGGCCCGTTCTATGCCACCGCGCAGGGACGCTATGTCGGCCGGCGTTACACCACATTGGTCAACGACGATGCCGTGGGCGGCTACACCCTGTTCGACCTCGGGGCAGGCTACCGTTTCAACAAGGCGATGTTCATGCAGAACCCGACCATCCGCTTCCAGCTGTTCAACCTTTTCAGCCGCAAGTACTTGAGCATGAACGGCCCCAGCGGATCGAGCTTCACCACCAATGCCAACGCCACCACCGGCACCAACGGCGCTGCCATTGCCGCGGCGTCGGCGCCAGTGTTCTATACCGGGGCGCCGCGCACTTTCCAGGTTTCGTTCAGCAGCGACTTCTGAGCCAGGCCTGATTTGTCCGATGCGCCGCGCGCTCAGCGGCGCATCCTTTACAAGGAATTCACATGAACGCCATCCAGCTGTTTCACGACCTGACCTTTTATGCGATGTATGCGGCCGCCGCGCTGGCGGTGTTTCTGATCGTCGAGCGACAGCTGTTTTTCTGGTTCGGTTCGCGCGACGCCGGAAAACTGCTGCATT
The DNA here is from genome assembly GCF_059418325.1 of Herbaspirillum sp. GW821-FHT09A12. Taxonomy (NCBI): domain Bacteria; kingdom Pseudomonadati; phylum Pseudomonadota; class Betaproteobacteria; order Burkholderiales; family Oxalobacteraceae; genus Herbaspirillum; species Herbaspirillum sp. GW821-FHT09A12. The sequence goes on along the minus strand of NZ_JBWKPR010000003.1, from coordinate 256,378 downwards.
CGATGAGCGCGCACACCCATTTCAAGCCGCAGCTCGATCCGGCCATGCTGGAACGCAAGACGGTGCCCGTGCAACTGGTGCGCGAAGCGCTGGAGGCGCACGCGGCGGTGTCGGACCAGACCCGGCTGCAAGACCTGGGCGAGGCCATCTATATCGCCGGCAAGTCGCGCGTCAATGCTCGCCTGTGGGTGCTCGACACCATCGTCACGGCCGCGCCGCTTCTGGGCCTGGTGGGCACCATCCTGGGCATCATCGATACCTTTTCGGTGTTGGCCTCATCCGGCATCTCGGATCCGTCGGGCGTGTCGAAAGGGATCGGTACGGCGCTCTATGCGACGGCGCTGGGCATCTCCATTGCGTTGTTCGGCCTGCTGTTCTATAACTATTTGCGGGAGTGCGCCGATCGCCTCAACGACCAGCTCAAGGAACTGCTGTTGCGCGCCGCCGGCGTGGAGCATGGCGAAGAACGGGAGAGCCAGACAGGACGCCCGGAACGGCATCCGATGCAGGCCGTGGGTTGAGATCCTGTTGGAAAGGCCGCGATTTACAGTTGGTACGTACCAATGTAATATCCGCGTCATGAAAAAATCTATGGACACCACCGAAGCAGTGCAGCCGCGTTATCGCTGGCTGGCCGATATCATCCGCGACACCATTGATCGCGGCGTGCTCACCGACAACCAGGCCTTGCCGCCCGAGCGCGAGCTGGCCGAGCGTTATGAAGTCAGTCGCGACACCGTACGCAAGGCGGTGCGCTTCATGGAAGAGCGCGGCATCATCTACAGCGATCATGGTCGAGGCACGTTCGTGTCGCCGGCGATAGTGCGCGGTACTACCCGTTTCATCGACAGCTTTTCGCAAGATACGGGCAACCGCGGCGGCGTACCCGGCCAGCGTATCCTGGCCATCGAAACGGTCGGCGCCAGCATGGCCATCGCCAATCTGCTCAACCTGGAGCCGGGCACGCCGCTGGTGCGGGTGCGCCGTATCCGCCTGATCGACGATGCGCCGGTGGGCCTGCATGATGCCTACCTGGTGTTGCCGCGCGGCGCCAGGATCAGTCGCCGCCAGATCGAAAAGGCCGGTTCGCTCTACAAGTTGCTGACGGCAGAGTTTGCCTTTGAGCCGGCCGAGGCGGTCGAGAACCTGTGCGCGGGCGCCGCTGATGCCGAGGACGCGCAGTTGCTCGGCATCGGTGCGGGCGACCCGTTGCTGGTGTGCGAGCGCATCACCTTGTCGGACCGCCGCCAGCCGATCGAATACTGCCTGATGAAATATGTCTCCACGTATCGTTACCGTACCCGCATCGCCAAGCATAGCGGCGGCATGAGCTGAAGCGGTCACTCCCGCCATCGATGACACAGACATTGAACATCCTGTTGAAACGCATGGCGTGGGGCATTGTCGCCGTGATCGCGCTGTCGCTGCTGGGACGCGTGGCCGACCGCGTTGATGCGGGCGCGGGCGGCAGCCGGTTGCGGGCTGTGTTGTTCGTCAACGGCACGCTGGGCGACAAATCGTTTTTCGATTCGGCGGCGGCCGGCATGCGTCAGGCACGCCAGACGTTGCCGGTGACGACCAGGATCGTCGAGGGCGGCGCCGATCCGACCCGTTGGGAGTCGGCCCTGGCCGATCTGGCCGATAGCGGCGAGTACGACCTGATCGTCGCGGGCACCTTCACCATGGTGCCTTATGTGCAAAAACTGGCGGCGCAGTTTCCACGCATGCGCTTCATCGTCTTCGATGCCGCCGTCGATTATGCGCACTGCGCATGCGCCAATGTTCACTCCATCCTGTTTCGCCAGAACGAAGGCGCCTATCTGGCCGGTTATCTGGCTGCAATGCTGCTGCGCGAGCGGGTACTGCCGGGCGCGGCCGCCAATGGCAGCCTGGGCGTTGTCGGCGGCATGCAGTTCCCCGTGATCGAAGACTACATGGTCGGTTTTCGGGCCGGCGCCCGCGCCTTCGACCCCGCCATCGTGGTGGCCAGCCAGTATGCCAACGGTTTTTCCGATCCTGCGGCCGGCAAGGACATCGCCAATGCCCAGATGGCCGCAGGCGCGGCCCTGATCTTCCACGCCGCCGGCGCCACCGGGCAGGGCGTCAACGAAGCGGTCAGCCAGGCGCACCGCTATGCCATCGGCGTTGATCTTGACCAGTACGCATTGGCCTACCGCAGCAATCCCCAGCGCGCCGGCGCCATTGTGACATCGGTGATGAAGAACATCGACGTGGCCATCGTCGGCGCGCTGGGCCAGCACTTGCAAGGGCAACTGCCGTGGGGACGCGCTCGCTCGCTGGGGCTGGCCGAAGGCGGGGTCGGGCTGGCGCCGCACTCGCAAGTGATGGACAGCGCGCCCGCAGCCATTGGCGCGCGGCTCGACGCGGTGCGCGCCGATATCGTGGCGGGCCGGCTCCAGATACCCAGCGCCCTGGCGCGAGCGGGGAGTCCCGGGTGAACCACAGTCAGCGCGTCCCTTTGCTTGAGCTGCGGCATGTCTCCAAGGTCTATCCCAACGGTACCCTGGCCAGCGACGATGTCTGCCTGGCGATCCATGCCGGCGAGATCCACGCCATCGTCGGCGAAAACGGCGCCGGCAAGTCGACCGTGATGAAGATGCTCTATGGCCTGGAACAGCCCGGCAGCGGCCAGTTGCGGATGCAGGGCCAGGGACTGCGCCTGCCCAATCCGGCGGCGGCCATTGCGGCCGGAATCGGGCTGGTGCCGCAACACCTGCAACTGCTGCCGTCATTCAGCGTGGCCGACAATATCGTGCTGGGCGCGGAGCCCGTGCGCGGCGTTTGCCTCGACCGGCGCGCAGCGGTAGAGCGGGTACGCGCGCTGTCGCGCCACTTCGGGTTGCAAGTCGATCCGCTTGCCAAGGCCGGCAGCCTGGCCATCGGGGTGCAGCAACGGGTCGAGATCCTCAAGGCGCTGTACCGCGGCGCGCGCATCCTGCTGCTGGATGAACCCACGGCGGTACTGGCGGCGCAGGAGGCGCATACCTTGTTCGATTCCTTGCGCAACATGGTGGCCCAAGGGCTGACGGTGGTGCTGATCTCGCACAAGACCGCCGACATCTGCGCCGTCGCCGACCGCTTCACGGTATTGCGCCGGGGACGCGTGAGCGGCGCCGGGGCGATGCGGGATACCACGCCGGCGCAACTGGATCACATGATCGTCGGCACGGCGCCGGCGCCGCTGCCGTTGCGCGATCCGGGCGCGCGCGCCAGCGTGCCGCTGGTGTCGGTGCGCGCATTGCAGGCGCATGTCCACGGCCGGCATGCAATGGGGCCGTTGTCGTTCGATATCGCGGCCGGCGAAATCCTCGGCATCGCCGGCATCGAAGGCAATGGCCAGGAGCTGTTGGCCAGGGTTTTGCTGGGTCAGCATGCAGCGCAGGGCGGGCAGGCCAGTGTCGACGGACGGCGCATTACCGGCCTGGATGTGCGGGCGGTACGCAATTGCGGCGTGGCGGCCATCGCCGAAGACCGTCTGCACGATGGCGTGGCGCTCAACATGAGCATTGCCGACAACGTCATCGCCACGCAATATCACCGGCGTCCGCTGTCGCGGCGCGGCTGGCTGGACCCGGCCGCCATCGGTGCGGCGGCCCGGCGGGTGGTTGAACGCTGCGGTGTGAAAGCGGCATCGCCCGCGGACCTGATCGGAACGCTGTCCGGCGGCAACATGCAAAAGGTAGTGCTGGGGCGCGAGACCGCCAGCGCGCCGCGCCTGCTGATCGCCAGCCAGCCCACCCGCGGCGTCGATATCGGCGCCGCGCGCAGCCTGCAGTCGCAGTTGGCGGCGCTGTGCGAGGCGGGCAGCGCGGTGTTGCTGATCTCGGCCGACCTGGACGAATTGCTGTCGCTGTCGGACCGGGTGGCGGTCATGGCCGGCGGCGAGCTGGTCGCGCACTTTGCCAGCCGCGGCCTGGCGGCCGAAACCCTTGGGCCCTACATGACCGGAACGCGCCGGCAAGCCGATGCGGCGGCGACCCTGGATGCGCCCTTTACGTCGTCAGGCGTTGCGCCATGATCCCGGCCAATCCGCTATTGCAGCAGCAGTTGCAACGCCAGGCGCTGGCGCAGCGTTGGCGCCTGCCGTTGGCCTTGCTGGCGTCGCTGGCCGTCGGTTTTATCATCACGCTGGCAGTGAGCGACCAACCGCTGCGGGCGTTCCTGGTGCTGTTGACCGGTCCGATGCCGCGCCTGGACTGGAGCGCGGCGGACGGCTGGCAACTGACCCGCATGGTGCGCTTCGGGGCCGTGATCGAAGACGCCATCACGCTGTGCCTGCTTGGCCTGGCGGTGAGCTTGCCGTTTCGGGCGCGCCAGTTCTCGCTGGGCGCGGATGGCCAGCTGTTTCTCGGGGCGCTGGCAGCCACCGCCGCCAGCCTGTGGTGTCCCGGGCCCTGGTATGCGGCGCTGCCGCTGGCGTTTGCCGCCGCCTGCATCACCGGCTTCGCCTGGGGGGCGGTGCCGGGCCTGCTCAAGGTGCGCTTCGACATCAATGAAATCGTCAGCACGCTGATGCTTAATATCATCGCCGTGCAATTCTATCGCTGGGTCGTCACCGACATCCTGCGCGACCCGGCGGCCGGTTTCATCGTCACGCCCATGCTGGCGCCGGGTTTGCAATTGCCGGTGTTGCTGGCCCATACCAACGTCACCGTGATGCTGCTGGCGCTGCCGGCAATGGTATGGCTGGCCTGGGTGCTGTTGATGCGCACCACGCTGGGCTACGAGATCCGCGTGGTGGGCGAGGCGCCGGCCTTTGCCCGCCAGGCCGGGCTGCCGGTACAACGCACCATCTGGCTGTCGATGGCGCTGGGCGGCGCGTTCGCCGCGCTGGCTGGCGTTCATGTCAGCCATGGCTTGCTCAAGCGGCTGCCGGTGGACTTGCCCACCGGGCTTGGCTACGAAGGGCTGCTGGTGGCGCTGCTGGCGCGCAACAATCCGCGTGCGGTGCCGCTGGCGGCGCTGCTGTATGCCTGGTTGCGCACCGGCGCGCTGGCCATGGAACGCAGTACCGACGTCTCGCGCGAGATGGTGCTGGTGATCCAGGCGCTGATGATCCTGTTCGTTGTGTCCGAGCGCATGGGGCCGGCGCTGGCCGGCGTGTGGCTGGACTGGCGCGCCCGACGGGGAGGGCGCCATGGCGCATGAGGCCTGGATGCTGCTGGCGGCCGGACTGTTGCCGGCCATCCTGCGTGCGACTGCGCCCATCCTGCTGGCGGCCCTGGGCGGGCTGGTGTCGGACCTCGCCGGTTGCATTAACGTCGCCCTGGAAGGCTTGATGCTGGTGGCGGCGTTCTTTGCCGTGTTGGTGTCGGTGCAGGCGGCACACTGGTTTCCCGGTCTCGCCCCTGTTTTTTATCCCTGGATCGGGTGCGGCGGCGGCTTGCTGGCGGCGCTGCTGATGGCGGGCCTGTTGGCGGTTTTTCATCTGGAGTGGGGCGCCGACCTGATTGTCGCAGGCATCGCCATCAACATCCTCGCGGCTGGCCTGACGGTGTTGCTGATGGCGTCCGTGACCGGCGACAAGGGCTCCACCGCCAGCCTCGACAGCCCGGTGTTGCCCGCTGTGCATGTCCCGGGACTGCAAGGCTGGCCGGTGCTCGACCTGTTGCTCAATGGCGAGCAACGGACCGGCCATCACGTGTTGTTGTACGCGGCGCTGCTGGCGATACCTGCGTTGTGGTGGTTCTTGCGCAGGATGCGCTGGGGAGTCTGGCTGCGCGCTGCCGGCGAGAATCCGCTGGCGGCAGCCGCAGCCGGGATCCCGGTCAAGCGCATGCGTTATCTGGCGCTGTTGCTGTCGGGCGTGCTGGCCGGGCTGGGCGGGGTCTACCTGAGCCTGGGCTACCTCAGCCTGTTCCAGGCCGACATGACGGGCGGGCGCGGCTTCCTGGCGCTGGCGGCGGTGTTTGTCGGCGCCCGCGCCATGCGCGGCGCGGTGCTCGCCTCGGTGCTGTTCGGCGCCAGCGCGGTGCTGGCCACGCAACTTGGGGCGTCGCGCATCCCGCCGCAATTGATTTACCTGCTGCCGCCACTGGTGACCTTGCTGGCGCTGGCGGTGGCCGGGGTTCGCCGCCGCCGGGCAGGCATGTAATGGCAAGCGCAACACATAACTGGAGACGCATGTGAGCAGTATTACCTTGAGGGACCGGATCTTCGCCTCGCTGGCGCTGGCCGGAATGGGAGACGCCCTGGGCGCGCAGACCGAACAATGGAGCATCGAAGAGATCGCCGCTCGCCACGGCGGCCTGGTGACCCGTTTCGGCACGCCGCCCGATGACACCTTTGCCGGCGCCAATGCCGGGCTGCGCGGCGAGGTCACCGACGATGCCAGCCAGATGTACTACCTGGCGCGCGCACTGATCGCAGCCGGCGGCGGGCTCGACTACGATGGGTGGGTAGCGTGCCTGCTGGACTGGGCCGCGACCAGCCCCAAGGCCGGATTCATGGGCCCCAGCACGGCCTTGATGGTCAAGGCCTTGCAGGAGGGGGGCGACGTCAACGATGTCGGCATCATCGGCCGCTCGCGGCGCAAGATGACCACCATCGGCATCACCAACGGCGCCGCCATGCGGGTGGCGCCGGCGGGGCTGGTGCACCCGGGCGATATCGAGGGCGCCTGCGCCCAGGCGTTGGTCACTTGCCTGCCTTCGCACGATACCGATGTGGCCATCTCGGCCGCCTGTTCGGTTGCCGCGGCTGTCGCCCAGGCGCTGGTGGCAGGCGATTTGGCTGAGGTCATCGAGGCGGCGGTGCAGGGCGGGCGCATCGGCGAGCAACTGGCGCGCCAGCAGGCGCGCAGCGTGGCCGGCCCCAATTACCTGGCGCGCCTGGACATGGCCTTGCGCATCGCCGACGAGGCGCATGACGATTACGCGTTCCTGGTCAACATGGAAAAGATGGTCGGCAATTCGGTACTGGCGGCCGAATCGGTGCCGGCCGCGCTGGGTGTGCTGCACTATGCCCAGGGCGACCCGCTGCGCACCATCGCCCTGTGTTCGTCGATCGGCAACGATACCGATTCCATCGCCACCATGGCCGGGGCAGTGGCGGGCGCCTTGCGCGGCACGGCGGCGTTGCCGGCCGATCTGCTGGACGAATTTCTGCAGGTCAATCGGGCCGACTTCGACCTGGAGCAAATGGCCGATGGCTTGCATCGCATCGCCGCTGCCAATCTCGGGGCATTGCGATGATGGCGGCATCGCGCCCATACGACCTGCTGGCCTTTGGCGACCCGGTGGCCGATATCATGTTGCGCGCCGATGCGCTGCCGCCGGCGGGCGGCAAGACGCTTGGCCAGTCGCTGGGCATCTGGCCCGGCGGCACCACCGCCAACGTCGCCTGCGCCGCAGCGCGCCTGGGACTGCGTTCGGCCTTGTTCGGCCGCACCGGCGACGATGCCTATGCCGCGCTGCTGCGGAGTTCGCTGAGCGATCATGCGGTGGCAACGCAATGGTTGTCGACCACCGCGCATACGCCTTCGGCCTCGGCCATTGCGGTGCTGGCGCCGTCGGGCGAGAAGTCGATCATCTACCTGCCCATGCCGGTCGCGCCGGTGCGGGACGAGCGCTTGGCGCAGGCCATGGCGCAGACCCGATGGATGTATGCCATGCCCTATGACTACGACGAGTTCGCGCGCTTGTGCCATCACGCCCGCCAGGCCGGGGTGCGCATCGCCATCGATCTCGAAGCGGCGGTCGCGCCCGACGCCGGGCAGATGCAGCGCCGCGCGGCGCTGGCCGATATCGTCTTCTTCAACGAGGCCGGCTTTTTTGCCGGCACCGGCCAGGCGCCCACGCCGGAGGCGATGCGCCAGGTCCTGGCGCTGGGACCCGGTGAAGTCGTGGTGACGCTCGGCGCTGACGGCGCGGTGGCGATGGACCATAGCGCTCATGCGCGCCATGCCGCTTTTCCGGCAACGGTGCTGGACACCACGGGCGCCGGCGACAGCTTCAATGCCGCTTACCTGTGCGCCCGGCTGGGAGGGCAGGCGCTGTCCGAGTCGCTGCGCTTTGCTTGCGCCGCGGCCAGCTGTACGGTGGCGGCGCTGGGCGCTCGCGCCGGGCTGCCCGACCGGGACCGGGTGGCGTTGCTGCTGCAACACGCCATGTTGCCAGAGGAGCCTGCGTGAAACCGACCATCATCGACTGCGATCCGGGGATAGACGACGCCCTGGCGCTGCTGCTGGCCGCCGGCAGCCCCGAACTCGGTTTGCTGGCCGTCACCACGGTGGCCGGCAATCGTCCGGCGCCGATCACGGCCCGCAATGCCCGCAAGATCCTCGACCTGGCCGGGCGCGTGGCGGTGCCGGTCCACGCCGGCGCCGAACGCCCCCTGATGGGCGGGGATGCGCGCTGCAACCTGGTGCATGGCGAGGATGGACTCGGTGGCGTGCCGCTGGACGAGCCCGGCGCGCTTGCCGCCGGCTATGCCGCCGTCGCGCTGGTGGACATGCTGCGGCAACATTCGCCCGCTAGTATCGACCTGGTGGCCATGGGGCCGTTGACCAACCTGGCGCTGGCTGAACTGCTCTCGCCCGGGATCTTGCGGCGGGCCGGCCGTCTGGCGATCATGGGCGGCGCCTTGCGGGTGCCGGGCAATATCACGCCGGCGGCGGAATTCAACTTCTATGCCGATCCGCTGGCGGCCGACATCGTCATGCGCAGTGGCGCGCCGATTACGCTGTTCGCGCTGGATGTGACGCACCAGGCCATCATGAGCCGAGCATGGATCGCCTCGTTTTCGGATCTGGACAGTCGCAGCGGCAGGGCCGCCGCCGCCATGCTGCAGGCCTACGCCGCGATGGACCCGTTGCTGCACGATGTCTGCCCGGTGGCTTACCTGCTACGCGAGCAGTTGTTCAGCCTGGAAACCTGCCGGGTGGAGGTGGAGTTTCGTGCCGGGCCCGACGAGGGGAAGGCGCTGGCCCATTTCGGCGTCGCCGCCGGCCCGGGCCCGGTGCTGCAAGCCGCTACGGGTGTCGATAATCCGGCGTTGCTGGCGCTGGTGTTGGAGCGCATTGCCACGTTGCCTTGATGGTGTTTTTCTTCTTTTGGTGAGTTTTTTATGAAATGCTCTTCCTGGTGCATGCGCCTGTTGCTCATGGCGTCCTGCCTTTGGCTGGCGGCCTGCGCGCAGATGGCGCCGCGCGAGACGCAAGTCGCCCATCGTGTCGGCAGCTTGCGTTTTCTGGGTGAGCAGCGCATCGCGCTGAACCAGCCGTTTCGCGACACCGTCATCGGTGGCCTGTCGGGTATCGACTACGATGCCGCCACCGATACCTGGGTGACGCAAAGCGATGATCGCTCCGAGATCAGCCCGGCCCGCTTCTACGTGCTGCGCCTGCAATACGACCTGGCCGGCTTTCATCGCCTGGCGGTGGAAGACGTCAGGTTCTTCAGGCAGCCCGATGGCTCGCTCTATCCTGGCAAGGCTGACTGGCCCGGGCGGGCAGGGGATATTCCCGATCTCGAATCGATCCGCATCGATCCCCGCGACGCCAGCATCTGGTACGCCAGCGAGGGTAGCCGGCAGCACGGCATGTCGCCATTCGTGCGGCGGGCCGACCGCAACGGCAATTTCCTTGCGCACTTTCCGGTAGGCAGCATGTTTGACGTTCATCCCGGGCAGCGACTGGGTTCGCGCGATAACCTGTCGTTCGAGGGGATCAGCTTTTCATCCGATGGCCGCGACCTGTGGCTGGGCATGGAAGGCCCCTTGTACCAGGATGGCGCGCCGGCCAGTCTGGAACAGGGGGCGCCGGTGCGCATCAGCCGTTACGGTCGCGATGGCGTCCTGCTGGCGCAGTACGCCTATATGCTCGACGCTATCCGCTTCGCCCCGGGCGGGCGCTATGCCGACAACGGCTTGTCTGAAATCCTGGCGGTGGACGACCGGCGGCTGCTGGCGCTGGAACGCTCTGGCGTGCAGGGCAGCGACGGGGTGTTCAAGTTTCATATCCGGCTCTACGAGATGGACGTCAGCCAGGCCAGCGATATTGGCCGGATACCATCATTGGAGACGGCCACTGAGGTGACCCCCGCGGCCAAGCGCCTGGTGCTGGACTTCGACACGCTGGGCATCGACAAGGTGGACAACCTGGAAGGCGTGGCATGGGGGCCGAAGCTGGCCAACGGTCACGATAGCCTGGTGTTTATTTCGGATAACAATTTCCAGCCTTCGCAAGTCACCCAGGTCCTGGTGTTCGAGGTGTTGCCGCCCTGAGTTTCAAGGCCCTGCGAAGACGGGCCGGGAGTTTTAACGTGCCCCCAGTCTACAGGTGGCGCCCTCTACGGTTGCCGACTATGGAGACTTCCGAAGCCTCCGCTTGCGCTCGACATTGCTCTCGCTGCTAACGACAGAGTAGGTCCGGCCTTTCTGTTCACAAGCCTTCTTTCGAAGGGGCCGGAAACTCGGCTAACGGGTCTTAGGAGTAAGTACCGTAGGCAAGGAATTGCGAGTCATTTGCAATTGTGGTTGTGCGCAATTAACGTCGGTCGCCTGACGTGATGTATCTCGGGTTACTGGCTACCCTGTCGAAACCAGGTCACCCCCACCGGATGGCACCGGCCCGTCAGGCCGGCCAAGGCATCGCGATGCCATCGGGTGGAGGTGGGGGGAATCGAACCCCCGTCCAGGACACTGTTGGCCCTCGAGTGCGCGACGCATGTCGCCTACACCAATATCCATGAGTGGAGCGGCATGCGCGGCGGTTCCATTCTTGGCTTCGATTCAAGACGATTCAGCGCGATTGGTTTGGATCTTAGGCTGCCATTGCCGCGTGTCGTCGGCGTCGGCCAGCGGATGGATCGTCAGCCGTGCCGCATCACCTGGGCACGGCTGGCGGATCAGGTCTGCCCGCTTTATGCAGTACCGCAGTACATACGATGGCACGCTGTTGCTTGGCGAATGTGCTCAATGGGAGACTCGAGGTCTGCAATCGGCCAGAAGCTGGCATCTGAGCATATGAAAAAAGCCCGCATGAAAAACACCCAAAAGGTTGGATCAGTGTCCAACTTTTGGGGTGTAGTTCAGTTCAATAAGCGGGATTTTTTGCGGCCATGAGCGGGGCCAGGGGCATTGCCATTACCCAGCTACGCGAACGGATTTTTACCCCTTTAATGCCTGCCGAATACCCTCGGCATAAGAGGTTTTCTTTATTGGCCCGATCAATTGCTGAAGAGCCGAATCATCCATGATCACCGGCTGCGTCAATAGATAATGCATCTCGACCAGCTCGCGCATAAATGGATTGAATATACCGATGAGACGCAAGATGGTCTTGTTCGCTACACGGGTCTTCAGCCTTCGGCCAGTCTGCCGTTCTATTTCCGCGAGCAGCTCCTGTTGCGTCGTGACACCGGCTCCGGCCAAATGCCAGGTCTTGCCGAATGTCTCGGGCGTGCCAATCATCTTCGCAACCACTGGTCCCACGTCGGGGACGAACACGAACTCGTGTGGGCTATCTAGCGGCCCGACCATGTCTGCGGTGCCACCCTGCTTCGCCGACTTGATCGCGCCATGCAGCAAGCTGGTTTCGACGCCGGGGCCATAGAAATCCGGTAAGCGCAGCACGGTGGCACGAATTTTCCCTTTGACATGCGCCTCCATCAGCAGGTCTTCCTGTTCCTTACGCATGCGTCCCTTGAAGGTATGTGGCGTGCGTGGATGATCCTCTCGCACTGGCGAAGTTTGTGGCAAGCCATAGGGATACACCGATCCAATCAGGAGGATGTGCTTGACGCCAGTATCAATGGCGCCGGCCAGGGTTTTGCGCATCAACTCGGGATGCAATTCAAACTGGCTGTAATTTACGCCAACGAGGTAAATCAACGTTTCGATGCCTCGCGCAGCGGCCTCAACTGAGGCAGGAGAATCGGGATCCCAGGTAACGATTTCAGCGAGAGGGTTTGCCCCGAAGGCCTTGTGCAAGCTGGTTTCGTTACGACCGACCACGCGAAACGGGTGGCCTTGAGCACTTATAGCCGAAGCGATACTTTGACCGATGGCGCCAGCCGCGCCAAATAGGGCAATCCTGGGCATGAGTTTTCCTTTTATGCGAGTTGGTTGGGAGAGCCCTCAGTATGAGAAATTGATACTTAAATGAGAATTGCATAAAGTTCGATGGGATCTATACATTTTTGAATACCATGATCGACGCCGAACTAAGCTGGGATTGGTACCTGTCCGATATCCTTGAGGCGAACGACGGCGCCCTGTTGGCGTCGGCGTTGGGTGATATAGCTCGTGCGCGGGGTATGACGGAAATTGCAAAATCAGCCGGGATCAGTCGCGAGGCACTTTACAAGGCGCTGCGCGCCGACAGTTTCCCTCGCTTCGATACCGTCAACCGCGTGTGCGCCGCACTCGGCGTGCGCTTGGTCGTGCAGCCTGTTCACGGCTGACGGCATCGGGCTGGCTATCGGTCGGCCCGTCGTAGAGCGGCGTCTGTCGCTCGAAATCATCCCTGCAGTCCACATCATAAAACAGCAGATTGACCGCCACCACTTCGTCGCAGAAATGGCAGCGGCAACTCGACTGGAAAGCACACGATCTATGCCTGGACACCGGAGCTGCGCGACGAGATTTTTACGCGATGGAGTTGCGGCCGAAGAAGGCGGATTGGTTGTTTGTACCCGAAAGGGGAGCAACTACTACAACGAAGAAAAAGATGACTATAGCGGCTGGGACTCTGTGTGGCAGCGCTTTATGGAGCGCGAGTCTCTTGATTTGCCTCCCGTGGATGTCGCACCCAAAGCACGAACAAGTTGTAAGTATACGTAAAGGAATTCGTGCTACATTCCTCCTGCTTGGTGAGAATCAAATCCATTGCCAAGTATATATTGCAAAAAATATAACTATTTAATGCGGGCGTGGGGTCCGCGTTATCTCGCCAAATCTTCAAGAGAGCAGGGGGCATAAACGTAAGTTTATGTAGAAGTGTGAATTCTCATCTCACATTATTTTGCCTAGGTGCGGCTTCGTACCAGTTCATTACTTCGACTAGACCGGATTTGAGCGCTCATTCATGAATGCAAGAGCGGAATTTGGTTTGCCCACAAACCAATTTGTGTGGGCAATAGGCAGCATTGCACACTTGAGCCAAGTGCCATTTGATGCGGCCCTTCTTAGTCAAAGCTTTTCTCCGCCTTACACATTTCAATCGCTCGTCGAGCCATTAAGAGCCTACGGATTTGCATGCAATGTGCGTAAATCGCTGCCTGCACTTTCCAAGATCAAATGTCCGTGCTTAGCGGAGTTGCTCGTTGACGCGTCGCAAAGCCTCGAGGGTGAAAGCGACCAACCTGCCGAGCCGTTGTCGGTGGCGCTCATTGTTAAATCGGAAGAGGACGGCCTTTGGCTGTTTTTTCCCGGAGCAAAACAGCCGGAAAAAATTCCCGAAAATGAGCTTGTGCGCCGACTCACTGGGAATTTGATCGAATGCACTCTAAGGAGTAAGGCAGCGACTGATCCAGATGGTCAGTCAAAGAGCCAATTCGGTTTTAGCTGGTTTATACCTGCTCTCATGCGACATAAAGCAGTTTGGCGGGATGTGCTGATTGCGTCGTTAGTGTTGCAGCTTATAGCGCTGGCGACTCCATTGTTCACCCAAGTGATCATCGATAAAGTCGTTGTTCACCAAACTAGCAGCACGCTTATCGTCATTGGAATTGGCCTAGCTGTATTCATGATCTTTAATGCCATTCTGAGTTGGGGGCGCCAATATCTCATTCTGCATACGGGAAATCGTGTCGACGCGCAACTGGGTACGGCGGTATTTGATCATCTCTTAAAGCTGCCTCTAAAGTACTTTGAATATCGATCTACAGGTGTGATCAATGCGCGATTGCATGGCGTTGAAACAATTCGGGAGTTCATTGCCTCAAGCGTAGTGACACTCGTCCTTGATCTTCCTTTCCTGGTGATTTTCATCGGCATCATGTTCTATTACAACGTGATGCTGACGGTGATCGTCTTGGCCGTGCTTGGTGTGATTGCGGTGCTATCGATATTGGTTGCGCCGGCATTCAGGAAGAAACTGAACAACCAGTTCTTGCTCGGAGCGCGCAACCAAGCCTTTGTGACCGAGTATGTCGCCGGCATGGAAACGGTTAAAAGTCTGCAGATGGAGCCGCAACTGACAAAGCGGTGGAAGGAATATCTTGCCAGCTATCTTGAGGCTGGCTTCCAGACCAAGCAGATCGCCAATACCTATAACGTCATTTCCAACATGCTTGAACAGCTGATGACGCTGCTCGTGCTCATCATCGGTGCATGGGTGGTCATGTCCGGTGTGTCGGACGGTGCCGAACCGTTCACGATTGGGATGCTGGTGGCGTTTCAGATGTTTTCCGGAAAGGTTAGTCAGCCGATTCTAAGGCTAGTTGGGTTATGGCAGCAATTTCAACAGGCGTCTATTTCGGTTAAGCGCCTGGCTGACATCATGGATGCGCCCATCGAACCCTATACTGTGGCGCCCAGTCGTGAGACTAAGAAAAAGGGGGCTGTTGAGATCGTGGGTTTGGCCTTTCGCTACGGGAGTGATCGCCCATTCTTGTATCAGGACCTCAATATCAGTTTAAAACCAGGGGCAACCACTGTTCTCGTCGGGCCATCTGGCTCTGGTAAATCTACATTAGCGAAATTGATGCAGGGCTTCTATGTACCGACAGAGGGACATATTTGCATCGATGGTGTGGATATTCGAAACATGGCCTCTAATGAGCTTAGATCATATTTCGGTGTGGTTCCCCAAGAAACGAATCTCTTCTCAGGGACTATCCACGAGAACCTCATCGCGGCCAATCCTTTTGCGACCTTCGATCAGGTCGTCCAAGCTTGCAAAATGGCCGAAATACACGCGGTCATTGAGACTCTTCCCAATGGTTATAAGACCGAAATTGGTGAACGTGGTGCGGGCTTGTCGGGTGGGCAGAAGCAAAGAGTCGCGATTGCGCGGGCGTTACTGAAAAGACCTCAGATATTGATTTTTGATGAAGCCACGAGCGCCTTAGATGGTGACACGGCGGATGAGTTTGCAGGCACTATAAATTCGTTAAGAGGAAAGATTGGAATGTTATTCATCACCCATCAAGTTCCGGAGAAATTACAGGTAGATCGAATTGTAAGCCTTAATAAAAATTGAATGTGTCGAGTCAAAAATCTATCCGAAAATTTAAAACTCCACGTTGATGTAATTTTCAATTGAAGCAGCAATAAGACGCGACACTAGCAGTGATGGAGTACAAATAGTATTTAACTGAAAGACTCGCCGAAAATATAAAAACCTCGTCATATGATCAAAATACCATTGAAGAGGTTATCTTTGTGAAGGATCTACCGTGGCGTTATGGAAAAAAATATCTCTCTATATTTTTCTAATTTTATTGGGCGTGACTGGGTGTGCGGCGAGAGATGAGCGTGTCGTTCATGAGTTCGCGTTCAATACGATTACCGATAGTCCTGATGTTCAGATACTTGATTATCGATATGGAGACAATCTTCTAACGAGAGCAATGCCGTGGCAGCTTGAAAAACCTGGCTCAATTAAGGCGACGGGTATATACGCTCCGCTAAAGCCAGCCGAAACGCTGTATGTCAAATGGCGGTCTCTTAAATATGATGAGGTGTATGAGCGAACAATTAAATTGAAGGGGCGCCTTCCTCTGATGTTGGATGACTATGTGATTTACATGATTGTGCAAGACAAAAAGATCTTTGTTTTCACCGTTTCCCCAGAAAAGCTCACAAAGAATCCTTGCTCTGAAAGAAAAAGTGAAGCTGCTCTAAAGATAAACGGCTCTCCTTTCGAGAAGGTTTTTAGTAGGTATTGCAGTAGAAGAATTACGCAAATCTATTCGGATAACTAAGATAAAAAATAAAAGGGGTTGAGGATGCAAGTAGTTCGGGCACTTACACAACAAGAGATTGCGCAGGCGATAGTGGAAGCCAACGCTATTGCTGCAAGTGTGGGGAATGTGACTTTACCAAATCAGTTTGTGTTCTTTGCGAACTTTGACGGCACAGGAAATGATTGGGCCAATGTTCCTGCCGGGGAGGTGATGACCAATGTGGCTATGATCGCCTCTCTCGTGAATCAGTCTGACAATGTCGAATCGAAATATTATTCTGGACCGGGAACAGATGGGGCAATACTTGGATCATCCGTCTTCCCAACTCAGCAGATTATTAATACCGCACAACGTGCATATAACGATTTTGCGGAGGCTGCAGGGAAGTGGCTGAATAGTAATCCCGGTGGTAGCGTTACGTCGATGGTCAGCTCATTTAGTCGAGGTGGAGCATCTGCCGCAGTATTTTCTCAGATGCTCTATCAAAAAGGCTTGATTGATCCAAATACAGGGGCTGTGCTAATAGCACCAGGGCAGGTGGGAATCTCAGCTGGCTTTATCATTGATCCTGTTTTTACAGGAGTACAAGGAAATCTGGATTTTGCCCCCAATGCCCAGAACATCAGTGTCCTTCGTTCAATGGATGAGTTTAGGCGTGAATTCACTGCGGTAGACTTTGGTGATCCAGCCATATCCACATTTGACTACTACGGCAATCATGGCGATGCTGGCGGCTTCTACGACAATGGTCAAGGTCTTGGAGCTCTGTCTCTAGGGGCAATGGTCAATTTTTTTCGAAATACTGGTTTAGCGATATCTGATGTCCCTTTAGATCGCACATTTGATTCGTCTAAAGCAGCAATCCATACCGAGGCTACCAATGAGTATGGAGGGCAAATATGGAGTGAATATGGAACACGAGGAAATCGACTAACGACCTCATATAGCATTCCTCCGACTACCAAAACATTGGACGACGGTTCAAGTGAGACTACATTCGTCTTAAATGACGGGAGAATACTAAAACGGATTTCGAATCCTGATGGGACAGTGTTGGATCGGTATCCAGAGGTAGGTTCAAATAACCTCATCTATGCTGTCAATGCAACATCGAACTTTCTATCCCTCGTTCAAGCAGTACAGAGTGGAAAAAACCTGCCCATTGTGACCGCTGGGGTGAATACGCTAGTCAACATGCAGGCGTATGCTGGACAGGTTAATACAACGTTATCCGGAGCTGCAACTGCTCTGAATACGCTTTCCACCTTACAGTTCCTCCAAAAGACGATCCGAGATGGTGACGCCCTAGGCACAATCTATGCTGGCGCGCAGCTAACTAACATTGGCGCGACTTTCTTTAAGGAGTCACTAGAGCAATCTGGTGTTTATTCCTACGTTAAAGATTATGTAACTCCTGTTACTCCCGATGGCCCCACGCCTCTGGGTGAAGCGGTTGGTCTGATTGGTGCTGCTTATAACCTTTCAAAAGGCAATTATGTAGGTGCTGTCGTTAGCGCGATTGGCGCATTCTTCCCGGTAGCAGGGGCAGTTTTGGCAGCAGTCCAAATGGTCTACGGATTTCTGTCGGAAGGTGATACTCCGTCCTCTATTGGTGCGTATAAATGGAATGACGATGGCTCTATTGGAATTGCAATCAAGTATGCAGAAGGTGGTGGAGAACAGATTGTCATCGAGACGATGAATAACTTCCTGACGAATCTTCGTCAGATTATGCAGGACGCTCAAGCGCAGAATCCAGGTGCGCCACTTGGTCTTATCGCCAATCGTTTGCCGGGACTGTATGCCAATGCAATAAGCGGTTGGGGTATCTACGATATCGATCCTGTCACTGGCAAGGATCGCACTATTTATTACAACCACGACGGTATTCCAACAAATGCCGTTGCGGGTACGCCAGAATTCTTCCGTAGATTCTCTCAACAGTTCATCTATTCGGCGCTTGGACGAGAAGCCATCGCGCCGATGTGGGAAGTAGAAACAGCCCGACTGCAGACCCTCAGCGGTGATCCTCAAGCTGGGCTCACTGAGCTCCAGCGCGCTCAACGAAATAATCAAATGGCTCCGGCACTGCAGCCAGGAGCAACGACAGAAACATGGCGTCCTATTGTCCTTGATCTCAATGGGGATGGCATTCAGATCGTCTCAAAGGATAACGCTGGCATTGTCTTCGACATCGACAATAGCGGATTCTATAAATCTACTTCCTGGATTAATAAGCAAGATGCCTTCTTGGTTCTAGATCGTAACTACAACGGCATCATCGATGACAGTAGTGAGCTGTTCTCCAACGGATTTGTAGCTGATTCTGCCAAAGGGCTGGCTGGTCTGCGCTGGGTGGATGCCAACGGCGACGGGAATATCACGGCGTACGACCCGGTTTTCAATGAGTTGAGGCTGTGGCAGGACGCCAATGGAGATGGTGTTATCAACACTGGAGAAGTGAAGTCGCTGCAGGATCTGGGTATCACCGCGCTTCACTATACGCTGGGCAGCTACGATAGAAATGGCCAGACTTATCAATTGGCCAGTCCTGATCTGCAAGCAAATGCGGTTGGCACACGGACGCACAACGTAGAAGGCGGAATCGTAGTCGAATCCAGTGATGGTTCGGTGTCAATGATTGTGACCAAGCTCGAGGATTTGTCCAATATTGCACCCGGCATGGATCACATTGCCAATGGTATCGAGGATATTCCTCTCAATATCTTCGTCGCGGATCTTCTCAAGAACGACAAGGTTGGCAACGTCACTGGTGCCGGCCTCGTCATGACTTCCGTGGGCGACGCACGGCATGGCACCGTCACGATGCAGAACGGAATCGTCTATTTTGTTCCAGAAAAAGATTACTTCGGAACGGATGCTGGTTTTACCTATTGGGAAACCGATGGATTTGGGAATGCCGCGAATGCGGAGGTCAAGTTAGACTTCGCCCCCGTGAATGATGCGCCTCAAATAGTAAGTGATGGACATAATCAAACCCCGATCTACGGGTATGTCCTGAAGTATGCGAACGGAAATGACTGGGATGGGAATACAAATACAAATGAACCCTATCATCTGGTTGCTCTCACTTCTCCAGGTGTCGGAGCGGTTCCGTTTATTGTAGTTCCTGGCGACACACAGACCGGTGATGCGCCAAAATTCAACTTCGACGTCCAGTATCGTGATCAACCAATAGCATACGACGATCACTACTATGGGCAGTTGACCGTTGCTGATCCTGATGACACCCAATTTCGCTATAGTGTATTCACGGGCTACGACAATACAGGACGTCCTTTTTCCCCTTCGGCACTTGATCCTCTCGGTATAGCGCCAATTTCCATAGAAAATATTCCCACTAACGCCCGCCTCTATAAAACGCGCTATGGTGAAGTGGCGATAGATCAAAATGGGAAATGGGCCTACTTTCCAGAGGCATACGGTCCTCCACTGGCGAATGTTATCGGAACGCCCGTATATTTGGAGGGGCAATCTGGGCAGCAAGATGCATTTCAGATCACTGTCACGGACTCTCACGGTGCCTCCTCTACCAAGACGATATTAGTGACGCTGCCTCCGCTTGTTATCCCTCAGGATCAGGGGGGCGCTCCGATCATTTTAGATCTCGATCGCAACGGAATTACGCTGCAAAGCGCGTCAACTAGCAACGCTTTCTTTGATATCAAGAATGACGGTTGGCGCTATCAAATGGGATGGACAACAGGCGGCGATGGTCTACTGGCGTTCGATGCCAATGAGGATGGAAAGATCTCAGGACAGGGAGAAATCAGCTTTACGCAGTATGTGGCGGGTGCACAGACTGACTTGGAAGGCTTGGCTGCCTTCGATAGCAACAAAGATGGAAAGATCGATGCAAGCGATGCGCTGTGGGATCACTTGCGTGTATGGCAGGATGCCAATGGGAACGGTGTTTCCGACGAGGGTGAAGTAAGGACATTGACCCAAGTTGGGGTCAAGGAAATTTCATTAACCAGCGATGGTCACTTCTCTACTTCCAATGGAAATACCATCCATGGGATGACACAAGTCACGATGGTCGATGGCAGTGCAATACAGGCTGCGGACGTTTCTTTCCAAGTGACAGATCAGGTTCTTTTGAGTAAGGCTGACGGATCCCAACAAGTACTGACACATAGCCAATTTTCAGCGGCAACCGAAATCAACGGCAGCGATCAGGCCGACACGTTAACTGGAACTACTGGTAGCAATCACATCATCGCCGGAGCGGGCGACGACTTCGTTTTTGACGACCAAGGCAACGATTCAATCGAAGGTGGTGATGGAAATGACGTCATCTACTCAGGTGCAGACGAAGATCTGATTCTCGCAGGTGCTGGACGAGACACAGTATTTGCCGGGAATGCCAATGATCTGATCTTTGGTCAGGATGGCGCGGATGCGCTATTCGGCGAAGCTGGCAATGACGTGATATTTGCAGGTGAAGGTAACGACTTTGTTGACGGTGGCCTTGGTAATGACGTCGTGTCTGGAGATGCGGGCGACGACGAAATCTACGGCAACAATGGGGATGACGCTCTGTTTGGCGGGGACGGCAATGACATGCTGTCGGGCGGAGATGGCGCCGATCAACTGCAAGGTGACGCGGGCGACGATTTCCTGGATGGCGGTGCTGGTGTTGACCGGATGACTGGGGGGGCGGGCAATGACGTCTATGTCGTCGACAACAAACTGGATGTCGTAAATGAGCAGCTTAACGAAGGCCGCGATACGGTCAGAACAAGTCTGGATGGTTATGTTCTCGGAGAGAACCTTGAAAATCTCACCCTGACGGATGCGGTCAACGCGGATAATCCGGGCTCGGATCTTGATTCGTCCGATCCGCGGATTGCCCATAGTGCATCCGGTAACACCCTGGACAACATCATTATCGGTAACCGTGCCGATAATACACTGTATGGCGGTGCCGGTAACGATGTGATCGATGGCGGTTCTGGTGCCGATATGATGATTGGCGGGATCGGCGATGACACTTACATTGTTGATAGTTTGACAGACCAGATCGTCGAACAGACAGGCGAAGGAAGCGACACAGTCAAGGCGAGTGTCACCTATTCGCTTGAAGACGATGTCGAGAATCTTACATTGACGGGAGCGCAGGCGATCAACGGCACCGGTAACGGTGCGGATAATGTCTTGATCGGTAACGCAGCCAGCAATACGTTGGTTGGCAACGCAGGCAATGACGTACTTGACGGCGGTGCTGGTGCCGATACGTTGATTGGCGGGGTAGGCGACGATACCTATGTCATCGACAGCATGGCAGACGTGATCATCGAAGTGGCGGGCGAAGGTGTCGATACTGTTAAGTCAAGTATCGATTTTAGCCTGACAGAGACTTTGGAGAATCTGACGTTAGTTGGTGCTGCCAAGAATGGACATGGCAATGCACAGAGCAACGTGATTGTGGGCAATGATGCAGGAGATACGTTGTTTGGTGACGCTGGGGATGACGTAATTTCCTCGGGTGCTGGGAATGACGTCATTGACGGCGGTATCGGCGCAGACACTATGGCGGGTGGCGCCGGAGATGATGTTTATTTCGTCGATAACGTCCACGATGTGATCATCGAAAGTGCAAATGGCGGTATCGATCAGGTCCGCACATCGGAAAGCTACGCACTGCCTGACAACGTTGAACAACTGATTATTGTTGGTAATAAGTCGGTGAGTATCGCCGGCAATGACCAGGCCAATACGATTACAGGCAACGATGCAGGTGATGTCATTTCTGGCGGTGGGGGAAACGACGTCCTCGTTGGCGGCGCGGGGAACGATATTCTGGTCGGCGGTACAGGTGCCGATAGCATGCGCGGTGGAAAAGGTAACGACATCTACGATGTTGATAGTGCCCAGGACGTGATTGTCGAAAATGTCGGAGAGGGCATCGATACTGTTCGTTCCAGCGTTAACTACACACTGCTCTCCAATCTGGAGAATTTGACGCTCACGGGAAATGCGCTGACCGGGACGGGCAATGAGCTGGACAACAAAATTGCCGGTAATAGCCTTGCTAATACGCTGACAGGTGGTGCGGGCAACGATACCTTGGATGGTGGTGAAGGTATTGACACCATGAGAGGCGGAACTGGGGATGACACCTACTACGTTGATAACGTATATGACGCTGTCATTGAAAGCGCTGGTGAGGGAACAGATACGGTAATTTCCAGTGTTGATTACGTACTTGGTACCAACGTAGAAAATCTGACGCTAACGGGCGGGGCAAAGAAAGGTACTGGTAACGGATCGAATAACATTCTTATCGGAAATGATAACGGCGTAACGTTAATTACCGGCGCAGGGAATGATCTTTTGATTGGTGGAGCTGGCGACGACTTTCTGGACAGTGGTTCTAGTGGCATCGATACAGTGATTGGTGGAGTGGGCAATGACACCTACGTTTCTCACAACGGTGTCACGATTGTCGAGTTGGCGGGTGGCGGGATTGATACGGTAAGAGCCTATGCTTACGAAAATTACACCTTAGGGGATAACCTTGAAAATCTTGTCTTGATCGATGGATCGAGGGCAGGTACCGGGAATGCGTTGGACAACGTTATTACCGGCAATAACCTTGGTAATACATTGTCGGGAGCGGGTGGTAACGACACCTTGATTGGAGGGAGCGGAAATGACGTTCTTGATGGTGGAACTGGCGCCGACTCCATGTCCGGGGGGGCTGGGAATGACACGTTTGTCGTAGATGACGCCGCTGATATTGTCATCGAGAGCGCCGGCGCGGGAGTAGATCTCGTCAAGTCGAGTATCCATTACACCTTAGGCGCTAATGTTGAGAATCTTACCCTGACCGGCAACGCGAGCCTTACCGGGAATGGCAACGAGTTGGACAACGTGTTGACCGCGAATGATGCTGGCAGCACCTTGAGTGGGGGCGTAGGTAACGACACTCTCATTGGTGGCGCGGGTACTGATACGTTGATCGGTGGTCTAGGTAACGATATCTACGGCGTTGACCAAATTACTGATGTCGTGATCGAGAACGCAGGAGAAGGTACCGATACCGTCAAATCCAGCATCAACTATACCTTAGGCGCCAATCTTGAAAACCTGACTTTGACCGGAGCGATCGCAACGATCGGTACAGGCAACGATCAGGCAAATGTGATCATCGGTAACAATGCCGGAAATACCTTATCAGGCGGCGCCGGTAATGACACGATTACTGGTGGTATCGGCAATGACGTTATCGACGGTGGTTCGGGTATCGACACGATGGCCGGCGGGGCCGGAGACGATATTTATTTCGTCGATAACTCGGCCGACGTCATCACGGAGAACGCTAGTTCTGGAACTGATGCCGTCTTTGCGGCAATTAGTTACACACTCAGTGCCAATGTTGAGAATCTGACCTTAACTGGATCTGCAACCGGGGTGGTTGCAACCGGTAACGCATCGGACAATGTCCTTACCGCCAATAGTGTTGGTAGCACCTTGAATGGCGGTGCAGGTAACGACACTCTGATCGGCGGCGCGGGCAATGACACGCTGATTGGCGGTATCGGCAACGATATCTATGTGGTGGGCCAAGTCGGCGACTCCGTGACGGAAAACGCCAACGAAGGAACTGATCTCGTTCGTTCTAGTATCAACTACACCTTGGGTAACAACGTTGAGAACCTGACCTTAACTGGTACGACCGCCACAGTTGGTACAGGTAATGCACTCGACAATGTCCTCACAGGTAATGACGCTGGAGATACACTTTCGGGAGGAGCCGGCAACGACACGCTGATTGGTGGTGGCGGTAATGATACCTTGATCGGCGGCGCTGGAAACGACATTTACGTTGTTGGCCAGGCAGGCGATGTCGTTACAGAGAATTTGAATGAAGGTATCGACCTGGTTCAGTCTAGCGTCAACTATACGCTGGGCGCGAATCTGGAGAACCTGACGCTAACAGGTACAGCGGCCACCATCGGTAACGGTAATGAGTTGGCAAACATCATTATTGGTAACAATGCAGGAGATACACTTTCCGGCGGAGCCGGAAACGACACCATCACCGGTGGCAGCGGAAACGACATTATTGATGGCGGGACCGGCAATGACACGATGAGCGGTGGTGTTGGTGACGACGTCTATATCGTCGATAGTGCCAGCGATGTGATCTCTGAGGCGGCAAGTGCCGGTACGGACTCCGTGCAGTCTAGCGTTAGCTACACCCTTTCCGTCAACGTAGAAAATCTCACGCTGACGGGATCCACAGCCGGTTTGACTGCGACTGGCAATGCATCCGATAACGTTCTGCGAGCCAATAGCGCAGGTAATACGCTCAATGCTGGCGCCGGTAACGATACGTTGATCGGTGGGGCGGGTAACGACACGTTAATCGGTGGCACTGGGAACGACACTTACTACGTAGATCAAGCCGGAGATACCGTCACCGAGAACGCAAGCGAAGGAACCGATCTGGTCATTTCGACGGCCAACTACACGTTGGCCGCGAACGTTGAAAACCTGACGTTAAAGGGGGGAGCGACCCAGGGAACTGGCAATGCCCTGGATAACATATTGACAGGTAATGACCTCGGCGACACCTTGTCTGGAGGTGCCGGCAACGACACCTTGATTGGCGGCGCCGGCAACGACACCTTGATCGGCGGCGCCGGTAATGACACCTACGTGACAGGTCAGGCGGGCGACGTGGTGACAGAAAATCTGAACGAAGGTACCGATATTGTCCAGTCCAGCGTCAATTTCACGCTAGGCGCCAATATCGAGAATCTCACTCTGACAGGATCTACTGCCACCATTGGTACGGGTAATGAACTGGCGAACGTTATTGTCGGCAACAACGCCGGTGACACTCTATCTGGCGGAGCAGGTAATGACACCATCACCGGTGGAACAGGTAATGACCTTATCGACGGTGGTGCCGGTAACGACACCATGGCTGGTGGTCTGGGGGATGATACTTACGTCGTTGATAGTGCTAGCGATGTAGTCAACGAAGGTGCTGGGCAAGGCATTGACACGGTCAAAGTCGGTTTCAGCTATACCGCTGGTATCAACATCGAGAACGTGACGTTAACCGGTACCATGGCAGGCCTCACAGCAACTGGCAATGCACTCGACAATACCCTCATCGCCAATGACGCAGGAGCTACGCTATCCGCAGGCGCCGGCAATGACGTTTTGATCGGCGGTGCAGGCAATGACACCCTGGATGGTGGTGCTGGTAACGATACGATGGCTGGCGGAGCTGGGGATGACATTTACATTGTAGACAGCGCTACTGACGTCGTCACAGAAAATAGCGGTCAGGGCACCGATACAGTCAGAAGCTATGTCGACTATACGCTTGGCGATAACGTTGAGAACTTAGTGCTTCTGTCGGGTTTCTCACCGACATTGAAAGGTGTCGGTAACGATAAAGACAATATTCTGTCCACTAGCAACGTACAGGGACAGCTTTATGGACGAGGTGGCAACGATACATTGATTGGTAGCTCCGGTAATGATGTTCTGGATGGTGGGGCGGGGGATGACCAGATGGCCGGTGGGGCTGGTAACGATGTTTATGTTGTCGATAGTGTGGGCGATGTAGTTATCGAGGCCGCCAGCGGTGGTACAGACGAGGTGCAGTCCAGCATCAGTTATACCTTGTCAGCGAATTTGGAAAATCTCACACTCACGGGAACGACGGCGGGATTGACCGGTACGGGCAATGCATCGGACAACGTTTTGCGTGCCAATTCGGTGGGCAGCACGCTTTCTGGCGGTGTTGGTAACGACGGGCTCGTCGGTGGTGATGGTAATGATGTTCTTATCGGTGGCGCCGGCAATGATACATATGTCGTAGGTCAGGCCGGTGACGTCGTCACAGAAAACCTGAACGAGGGAACCGACACGGTTCAAGCGAGCATTAACTACACCCTCGGCGCAAACCTGGAAAACCTTACCTTATTGGGAAGTGCGAAAACGGGAACAGGAAACGAGCTGGCTAACGTCATTACGGGCAATGAGAACGGCAATATCTTGTCGGGTGGCGACGGTAATGACACGCTCTACAGCGGCTCGGGAAGTGACACGCTCTACGGCGGGAACGGTAACGACACGTTGTCTTCGGGTGCAGGTAATGACCTGCTAGACGGTGGTAGCGGTAATGACAATATGTCCGGTGGTCTAGGCGACGATACCTATGTTGTCGATAGTGTGTCCGACGTTGTGACCGAAGCGACAAGTTCTGGCACAGATACCATTTTGTCGAGCGTTTCCTATACCGCCTCGGTTAACGTGGAAAATCTTACTCTCACAGGCACAACGACAGGACTCACTGCTATCGGTAACGAGTTGAATAACGTGCTGATCGCCAACGATGCAGGCAGTACTCTGCGTGGCGGAACGGGAAGCGATATTCTGATCGGCGGTGCCGGAAACGACCTGCTGGATCCAGGTGTCTTCGTATCCGCGTTTAATTCTGACGGAGCTGATGACACCATGCGAGGTGGTGCAGGTAATGACACCTATATGGTCTATGCCGCCAATGACTTCGTCATCGAGAATGCAAATGAAGGCGTCGATACTGTACAGTCATCTGCCTCAATTTATACGCTGACTGCCAACGTCGAGAATCTGACCTTGGTCGGGAGCGGCTCTATCCAGGGAACTGGTAACGAACTCGACAACATCATCATCGCCAACAACGCCGGTGACACGCTGTATGGCGGTGCTGGTAACGACACGTTGACTGGTGGGGCCGGAAGCGACTTCCTGGATGGTGGTACCGGAAATGACAACATGGCCGGCGGATCTGGGAACGATACCTATGTTGTTGATTCCGTGAATGATGTCATCACGGAAGCGGCGAGCGCAGGTACTGATACGGTGATTACGGGATTGAGCTACGCGCTCTCCGCAAACCTCGAGAATCTGACGCTGACAGGATCTTCCTCTGGACTGACTGCAACGGGCAACGCTTCGGACAACGTGCTGACTGCAAACAGCGGTGGCAGTACTCTAATCGGTGGTGCAGGAAACGACACGCTGATTGGTGGTGCCGGTGCAGATACCATGGCGGGGGGCGTTGGCAACGACACTTATACCGTAGACCAAGTGGGTGACGTTGTTACCGAGAATCTGAACGAAGGGGTTGATACCGTTGAATCGAGTATTGACTATGCCTTGGGCGCAAACATCGAAAACCTGACACTAACTGGAAACGCCACACAAGGTACAGGTAATGCGCTTGATAACATTCTGACGGCTAACAATCTCGGCAATACGTTGTCTGGCGGTGCTGGCAATGACACGCTATATGGCGGTACAGGAACAGATACGTTGATTGGTGGCGTAGGTAACGATACCTACTACGTCAACAATAGCAGCGACATCATTGTCGAAAATGCGAATGAAGGAACTGAGACGGTCTATACATCAGTAAACTACTCGTTGGCTGCCAACCTGGAAAATTTGGTAGTCACGGTTGCTTCCGTTTCGGCCAGCGGTAATGATCTCAACAACGTGATCACTTTATCCGCTGGAGTTTCAGGCGCAGTGAGTCTTTATGGCGGTGCTGGCAACGATACTCTTACGACTGGCGCAGGAAACGATTATTTGGACGGTGGAACAGGTTCCGACACCATGACGGGCGGCCTCGGCGACGATACCTATATCGTTGACAATGTACAGGATGTCGTTGTGGAGGGGGGCGCAGGCGGGATCGACACGGTCATTGCATCGGTAGATTGGACATTAGGCGCCAACTTGGAAACGCTCAGGCTGGCAGGAGGTGCTCGCACCGGAACGGGTAACGCGGGTCTCAATAACCTCTATGCCAACGATCTGGGGGACCGCCTATATGGTGGAGCAAGCTCAGACAACTTGTTCGGCGGAGCCGGGAATGATGTTCTGGACGGAGGAACCGAGGGCGACATCATGAAAGGTGGCGCCGGTGACGACATCTACTATGTGGATAATATCTTCGATAAGGTCACCGAGAATGCCAACGAAGGTGTTGATACGGTCTACTCCTATATCGATTACAACCTCGGTCCAATTGGCCCTGATAACGTAGAAAATCTGGTTCTGCTTGGTGGAACGACAGGTCTAGGCAATAGGCTAGACAACGTCATCACTGGAAATAATTTGGGGAATGCTTTAGCCGGGTATGACGGAAACGACACGCTGATTGGTGGCACCGGTAATGACACACTGGATGGCGGATCTGGTATCGACACTATGCGCGGTGGATTGGGCAATGACACCTACGTCGTGGACAATATCAATGATGTCGTGATTGAGAATGCCAACGAGGGGATTGACACAATCTCCGTCTCCTTTAGCTATACCCTGGGTGCTAACTTTGAAAACCTGACGCTAACTGGTGCGACAGTAGGATTACAAGGCATTGGCAGCGATGTGGATAACGTCATCATTGGCGGATCAGGGGGAAATATTCTCTCTGGTGGTGCTGGGAATGACACAATCACTGGGGGGGCGGGAGCTGATTCCCTTTACGGCGGTGACGGCGACGATACGCTAAATGGTGGAGCCGGAAGCAACATCTTGGACGGTGGTGCAGGTAATGACACTTACGTTATTAATTCGGTGCTTGATCAGATTGTTGAAGCCGCTGGAGCGGGGGGTGATACCGTCAAGACTTATATCAACTATACATTGTCCGACAACCTTGAAAACCTCCAGTTGTTGGGCAGCGCCGCTATCGGTACAGGCAATGGTGGCGCCAATATCATCAATGCTTCTGCGATCACTGTTGCAGCGACACTTTCGGGCGGCGGTGGTAACGACACGATCACAGGTGGCAGCGGAAACGATCTTTTGGATGGCGGTGCCGGTGACGACGCGATGAGTGGCGGCGCAGGAAACGATACGTATATCGTGGACTCGCTGGGCGATGTAGTCACCGAGGGGGCCAATGCAGGCACTGACATAGTGAAATCCAGTGTCGACTTCACCCTTGGCGCAAACTTGGAGAATCTGACCCTAACTGGTGTGTCGGCCATCAATGGAACGGGTAACACATTAGATAACGTGCTAACGGCAAATGATGCCGGCAATACATTATCTGGTGGTGCAGGTAACGATACCCTGATTGGCGGTGCTGGCAACGACACATTAATTGGTGGAATTGGCAATGACATTTATGTTGTTGGCCAATCTGGCGACGTTGTTATTGAGAATGCAGGTGAAGGTACTGACACGGTGCAGGCATCGGTCAGTTATACCCTCAGCGCTAACGTCGAGAACCTGACGCTGACTGGCGCAACGTCCCTTTCTGGAACGGGCAACGAACTTGCTAACGTCATTAACGCAAACAATGCGGGAGACACTTTAACTGGGGGCGCCGGCAACGACACGTTGAATGGCGGAACCGGAAATGATTACCTGTACGGCGGAGCCGATAACGATACATTGTCAGGGAATACGGGCAATGACTTCTTGGATGGCGGCGCTGGGAATGATCTGATGATTGGCGGCGACGGTGATGATACCTACGTCGTTGATAGTGCTGGAGATCAGATTTCTGATACGTCCGGTATCGATACCGTCAAATCGAGTATTTCCTATACGCTGGCAACAGCGCTCGAGAATCTGACCTTGACTGGAACGACCGCAGGTCTTACGGCCACAGGGAATGCTTCAGACAATATATTGATCGCCAATGATGTCGGCTCGACGTTGGCAGGTGGTGCTGGCAATGACACGCTAATAGGTGGTGCTGGCAACGACACGCTAATCGGCGGAGCTGGCAACGATACCTATGTCGTGGGGCAAGTTGGAGACGTCGTTACCGAGAACGCCAACGAGGGTACGGACTTAGTGAAGTCGTCGATTGACTATTCCCTGGGAGCGAACCTTGAGAACCTGACATTGCTCGGGGCAGCTAAGGTGGGAACCGGTAATGCTCTGGATAACGTCATTACCGGCAATGATGCGGGTGATACTCTGACAGGTGGTTTGGGGAACGATGCCTATTACATCAGCCAGTCGGGTGACGTGATCGTAGAGAACCTCAACGAAGGTACCGATCAAGTATTCGCGAGTGCCAACTACGTATTGGCGGCCAATATCGAGAAACTCACGCTGACTGGAGCCGCGACTCAAGGTGCCGGCAACGATCTCAACAACACGATCATCGGTAACAATCTGGGCAATAGCTTGTTGGGTGGTGCGGGCAATGACACGATAACGGGTGGTACGGGCGATGACCTCATTGATGGTGGTGTTGGCGCTGATACCATGGCCGGTGGAGCCGGAAATGATACCTATGTGGTCGACAATGCGTCGGATGTCATCACGGAAGCCACTGGTGCCGGAGTCGACACTGTACAGTCGTCGATCTCCTATACGCTGGCAGCCAATGTTGAGAACCTGACGTTGACTGGGGCGACGGCGGGGTTGGTTGCTACGGGTAACACCGCAGATAACGTGCTGCGTGCTAATTCTGCCGGCAGCACGTTAAGCGGTGGCGCGGGTAATGACACGTTCTATGGAGATGCAGGCAATGACAACATGATTGGCGGCGCCGGTAACGACACCTTCTATATTGATCAATTGAGTGATGTTGTTACGGAGAATGCCAGCGAAGGAACAGATCTGGTTATCGCCAGCCTGAATTACACCTTGGGTAACAATGTTGAGAACCTGACGCTTGTTGGTACCGCCACTCAAGGTACTGGTAATGCACTGGATAACATCATTACTGCCAATGATCTTGGTGACACACTCAACGGCGCTGCTGGCAATGACACTCTCATAGGTGGGGCCGGAAACGACACGATGATAGGCGGTGTCGGCAATGATACTTACGTCGTGGGTCAAACGGGTGATGTGATTACCGAGAATCTGAATGAAGGTACAGATACCGTCCAAGCCAGTATCAACTACACGCTGGGTGCTAATCTGGAGAATCTCGTACTGACCGGTACGACGGCGACAGTTGGAACCGGTAACGACTTGGCTAACACGATTACAGGCAACAACGCAGGAGACACGCTATCAGGAGGAATCGGTGCTGACAACATCACTGGGGGAACTGGCAATGACGTGATTGATGGAGGCGCCGATGCCGATACGCTGTATGGTGGTGCCGGCGACGACAAACTCTACGGTGGCGCAGGCAACGATGTGATGAATGATGGAGACGGCAACGACATCTTGGATGGCGGGACCGGCAACGACAATATGACGGGCGGAAACGGCGATGACACGTATATCGTTGATTCTACTGCGGACGTCGTAGGGGAAATTCCGGGGCAAGGCGTCGATACAGTTATTGCTTCGGTTAGTTATACCTTGGCCAACTATGTAGAGAACCTGACCCTTACTGGATCTACAGTAAATCTCATCGCGACAGGTAATACCGACAACAACATTCTGACTGCGAGCGATGCCGGCAGTATTTTGTACGGCCTTGTTGGCAACGACACGCTTTATGGTGGGCTTGGCGCTGATACGTTGGACGGTGGCGCAGGTCTTGACATCATGCGTGGTGGTAAAGGTGACGATACCTATTTCGTCGACAACGTTGGAGATGTCGTGGTCGAGCTGAACGGGGAGGGTATTGATACGATCTTCACGGGCCTCAACAATTACGCACTGGGCGACAATCTTGAGAACCTGACGCTGCAGTCGGCCACCATTACAGGGTATGGCAACCTTCTCGACAACAAGCTGACAGCGAGTAGCGCGGGTAACACGTTGTATGGAATGGTCGGTAACGATACGTTGGTTGGCGGGGCAGGAAACGATGTTCTCGATGGTGGCGTAGGCAACGACTCAATGTCCGGTGGCGCAGGAAACGACACGTATGTTGTAGATTCGCAAGGCGATGTTGTGAACGAACTGGCAGGGCAAGGAACGGACACCATCATTTCAAGCATCAACTATTCTTTGGGTGCCAATCTGGAAAATTTGACGTTGTCGGGATCAGCAACTCAGGGGACTGGTAACATGCTGGATAACGTCCTGACTGCGAACGATTTTGGCAATACCTTAAATGGTGGCGCCGGGAATGACACGTTGGTGGGAGGGGCTGGCAACGACACGTTGATCGGGGGTGTTGGCAACGACATCTATGTTGTTAACAGCGCTGGAGACGTCATTGTCGAAAATGCCGGGGAAGGTACCGACACAGTGCAATCCAGCTTCAACTATGTCTTGGACGCAAACCTGGAGAACTTGACGCTTATCGGCGGCGCATTGCGCGGTGAAGGCAATGCCTACGACAACGCTCTGACTGCAAATGACCTTGGAGATACCCTGTTGGGTGCAGCAGGAAACGACACGCTCGTTGGCGGCGCAGGTAACGATGTCCTGGATGGTGGCGTGGGCCAAGACATCATGCGAGGCGGCGCTGGCGACGATACCTATATCGTGGATAACCAAAGTGATCAGGTCATTGAGCTTGTCAACAACGTAGACTCGGGCGGCATTGATACGGTGAAAGCCAGTTTCAACTATGTATTGGCTGACCAGATCGAGAATTTGTATTTGATGGGGAATGCGACCTCGGGAACTGGTAACGCGCGCGATAACGCCTTGTTTGCTAACGACAATGCTGCGACTTTAAGTGGATTGGCCGGCAATGACCTGCTTCAAGGGGGCGCAGGCAATGACATCCTGGACGGTGGCACCGGATTCGACCTGTTGTTTGGTGGGGCTGGGAACGATCAGCTAACAGACATTTCAGGAAACGGCGCACTGTTCGGTGGAGCCGGTAGTGACATTCTCACAGCAGGTAATGGAAGTTATCTGTTGTCGGGCGGTACCGGGAATGACGTCTTGAATCTGGGCAGTGTACGCAATGTCGTCGCGTTTAACCGTGGCGATGGTGCTGATACCGTCATTTCGGGCGGAACGCAAAACGTACTGTCATTGGGTGGCGGCATTCGCTATGCGGATCTTTCGTTTAACAAGAGCGAAAATGATCTTGTACTCAGTGTTGGCCAAGGTGATTCGATAACGCTGAAGGACTGGTATTCCGGTGTTGCAAAACAAAGCTTCGCTACGTTGCAGCTCTTTACGGAAGGCGGCGACTTTGACGCATCGTCATCTGATGATCTGAAGAGCCATAAGGTAGAGGTCTTCAATCTTGCCAATCTGGTACAGAAATATGATCAAGCACGTTTGGCACAAGAAGCTGCGTTCCAACCTGTGACGCCTTGGGCATTGACCGATGGATTGCTGGCGGCGCACCTGTCCTCCAGTGACAACGTGGCATTGGGCGGTGATCTGGCCTATCAGTATGCCCAGAACGGGAACTTGAGTGGATCCTGGTTGGCCGGGGTACAAACGACGATTTCTGACACTCAGTTTGGTAGCGGAGCACAAACGATCCAAAGACAACTCGCCGCAGCGTCGAGCTCAGATATGAAGTTGGTTGCATAAGTACTTTTTGAGAAAACTATGTCTGAAAATTTGAAAAACTTTCCTCAGCCTACCCCTGAACAGCAAGCCGCTATGCAGGCAGAACTAGATTTAGCATTCGTGAAATTGCCGACGCTAGGTCCGATAGCCTGGCTTTATGGCCGTACGCAAGATCGACGCTTTATGTTCTTGGCTGATTTGGATTGGGCGGTCGTGCCACCTGTGACACTCGATCAATGCCGCTTGTTCATGAAGGGGAAGATGCCCTTTGCATTCTTTACCTGGGCAAAGGTAAGCGACGAGGTTCAGCAGCGACTGCAAGCAGGAGTGAATAAACTCGCTCCGCATGAATGGAGTTCAGGGACCAATCTCTGGCTGATTGATCTTGTTGCCCCGTTTGGCGGCTTGGAACAGATGCTGGTCGAATTGCATCAGCTCAAATTTAAGGATCAAGGAACCCTGCGCTATCTGTGGCCGAATCCGGCTACTAAGCAGCTGGAGGTACGCATTTTTGATCCCTCTGCGCCGAGCGCTCAGGCTGCTGCATCGGCGGCAGCAATGACCAAAAAGCACTAAGGTAAGCGGAATATCAATGAGCTGGATCGCCTCACAAGCAGGCGTAGATAATGCACAAGAATCACGTTCAATGGATGACATTGAGCGTGATCCTCCCGCTTCTATGCTTCGTTTTACTCTTTATGCCGTCAGTCTTCTTTTCGTCATTTTGCTGATATGGGCGGCGGTCGGAAAGTTGGACATTATCGCCTCAGCGGAAGGGCGACTTGTTCCGCAGACCTTTGTGAAAATCGTGCAGCCTGCTGATAGTGGGGTTGTCGCTGAAATTCGCGTAAAAGAGGGGCAACGCGTCGAGGCTGGCCAAGTCTTGATGCGCATGGATACCAAGATTTCCGACGCAGAAGAATCTGAGCTGCGCATGGAGTTGGCTAATCGTGTCCTTCAACTGCGCAGAATCGACGCGGAGTTGAATGGTGCTCCCTTGTTGCGAAAAGCAGGCGATCCCGATGATCTTTTCCAGCATATCAGTGCGCAATATGTGGCACATCGCCAGAATTACCTGGATACCTTGGGCCAGGAACAGCAGGTGCAGCGTAAGTCGCAGCATGATCTGTCTTCAGCCAGGGAAGTATTGGGAAAGTTGCGGCAAACGGCACCGATTCTGAAGCAACAAGCCGACGCCTACGTAGACCTTGGGAAGGAGGGATACGCGGGCCAGTTGATGGTCCAAGATAAACAGCGAGAGTATCTCGAGCGAGCACAGGATCTGAAAGCGCAGGAATCTACGGTGGCAGGACTAGAAGCTGCTATCGCGCAGTCACAGAAGCGAATTGAGCAAATTACGTCGAACTATCGAAGCACCTTGCTCAATGAACGAGTTGATGCGGATGGTCAGCGCCACAAGCTGGAACAGGATCTGGTAAAGCAAGGAAGAAAGGCTGAGCTATTGGAGCTCAAGGCCCCTCAGGCCGGGTTTGTGAAGGACTTGGCGACGCATACGATTGGTACAGTGGTCACGCCTGGGACCATCTTGCTTACCTTGGTGCCTGAGAATGAACCGCTGGTTGCCGAGGTGCAAATCAAGAACGACGACGTTGGTTTCATTCACGAGGGACAACGAGGAAAGGTCAAGTTCGTTGCCTATCCTTTCCAGAAATACGGGATGTTAGAGGGTAAAGTCATTCACTTGGGGGCGGACTCCCAAGATGCGGGAGGTAATCAGCCGGCCAAAAATACAAACTCCGATAATAAAGCGGTGCCCTCCCAGCAGACCTATAAGGCGCTTGTAGAGTTGAATCATCAGGCGCTAGAGAACCAAGGAGAAAAGCTGCGGTTGGTACCCGGGATGCAGGTGATTGCGGAAATCAATCAGGGACAGCGTACGGTGTTGGAGTATTTGCTTTCGCCCGTTCAGAAGGCGTTTCACGAAAGCGCGCGAGAGCGATGATGACATTGAGGGGAAGAGGGCGTCCATCCTTCTGGTGGATGTGCGCCTTTATGGTAGCTATTGGATGGAGCCGAGTGGCGTTCGCGGTGGGGCCATGGGAGTTCTACGAACGTGCGAAGACCGAGGATCCAGCGTTTGAAGCCGCGCGTTTTGAGTTGGAATCGGCGCGCGAGCGCCTCCCGCAGGCCAGAGCTGGTTTGCTCCCATCGATGAGTGCTTCAGGAGGGAGGAGCCGCTCGCATGGCCAGTACATCTTCAATCAAGATCTCCCCTCTGACCGTAACGTTAATGCGTGGAACTGGACCGTGCAGCTTACCCAGCCTTTATTGCGTGCGCAGAACTGGGCAAACTATAGCCAATCTGAGGCGATTGTTGCGCAAGCTGAGGCGAAGTTTATCCAGGCGAGACAAGATCTGATTTTGCGGACCGCACAGGCTTATTTCGATTTCGACGTTGCCAGAGAGAGTGTTGGCGTCGCGAATGCGCAAATAGCGGCAGTAGAACAGCAGTTGAATCTGGCCAAGAAAGGTTTCCAAGCGGGGACCAATACCATTACAGACGTGCATGAGGCACAAGCACGTTATGCCTTAGGGCAGTCTCAGAAGATTGCCGCGGAAAATGACCTCCTCAGCAAAAAAGAGGAACTGCAGAAGATCGTTGGCCCAGCAATGGATCCAGTTTCTCCGCTTAGCGTATATGCCGTATTGATGGCCCCGCAGCCCGCCAACGCAGATGATTGGGCTGAAACAGCGCGTGGTTCGTCGCCGTTGGTGCTGCAGCAGCAAGCGGCTGTCACTGCCGCAGAAAAGGAAATCGCCAAAGACAAGGCAGGACATCTTCCGACCGTTGATCTCGTGGGTTCCTATGGCCGAAATTTCTCCTCAGGGAGCAACAATACGCCGTCCGACTACGAGAGCCGAGTACGATCCAATCAAATTAGTATTCAAGTCAATATCCCTATTTTCTCCGGCGGTGAAGTCAGTTCTCGAGTGCGCCAAGCGGTGGCTGATCAATACAAGGCACGGGCGGATCTTCGCCAGGCAGAGCGCGGTGCCTATGCGTCAGCAAAGCAATCGTTCGCGGCTGTGTCTAGTGGTATTTCTCAAGTCGAGGCATTGAAGGCGGCAGTGGAGTCCAGTCAAAATGCCGTTAAAGCGAACCAGGTTGGATATCGTTTGGGGACCCGCATTATCGTGGATGTGCTTAATGCACAGCAGCAACTTTATACCGCCCAGCGAGATTTGGTGAAAGCCAAATACGAAGTACTTATTCAAAGTCTGAAACTGAGGGCGTCGGCCGGAACCTTGTCAGATGAGGACGTGATTGAGATGAACCGATTATTTTCAGAATAATGTGTAGTAGTCGCGATCTGATCTGACAGTCCCCAGTTGACGACGGCAATTGTCAGGTCAAGTTCATCTGAATGGCAGCACCCGATCATTGAGCAAGTCGGCAGCAGTGATCGGCGTTTTGGTTGTGTACAGCTTGGCCTCTGCCCACTTCGAACAAGTATCGACAAAGGTCTGCTGGTAAATGCGGCCGATGCCTTTGATAGTGCCTACATAGAACGTGTTCTGGCTGCCCAGATAGCCCGGGTGGGCCGTCTCGATTTCGCCGTGGGAAACGTCATCGTCTTGCTTCCTTTCGAGAGCCGCCACTTGGGCCTCAGTCAGCACGTCACCGGTCTGGGCAACATGGTGCTCCAAGGCCGCTATCCATGTGCAGCGCCGGAAGGTGAAGAATTCGACGGGAAAGCGTGCGATCTACGCCTGGACGCCGGACCTGCGCGACGAGGTGTTTTATGCAATGGAAGCTCGGCCGAAAAAGGTCGATTTGCTATTCTGCACTCGCACCGGAACCAGCTACTACGACGAGGCTAAAGACGATTTCAGCGGGTGGGACTCGATGTGGCAACGTTTCATGGCTCGAGTGTTGGCGGAAACGAAGGTGAAGCAGTCTTTCACTGACCATGATCTGCGCGCCAAGTGTGCAAGTGACGCTGATAGCTTGGAACAGGCTCGTGCCTTGTTGGCCCACGCGGATGCGCGCACGACCAGACGAATTTATCGACGCAAGCCAGAGCTGGTCCCGCCTTTGAAGGCTAGATTTGAATGACGGGGGCACAGTACAAGAATTAGATTATTCTTCGTAGATTGAGGGACTCATATGACAGGATTGGATCGTAAATGGCATCGAAAAGAAAGTTAAAGCAGACGTGGGCTAGATTTAAAAAGTGCGATGTAACTACTAAAGCGGGTACGATTGCTACGATTACCCCTGGCATTCATCACGTCGTCGAGAATCAAACGCAAGGCGGCGGAGCCACGATCTTATACGGCCCTTATCAAATTGATATTAATTATGTTGAGTTGAAACGTCTGATAGAGGAGGGCTTGTGTGTTGAGGTACCCGATCAGCGCTGAAAGCAAAAAGCAATAAAAAAAGCCCGCATGAGCGGGCTTTTTTTATGGGCCATGTGTCTGGTCGGACACAATTCTATTACCCAGTTGGGGGCCTTTTACCCAAAAGGGGTTCCTGCATAAGCCGGAACCCCTTATAAACTGGTGCTGATGGGCGGAATCGAACCGTCGACCTACTGATTACGAATCAGTTGCTCTACCAACTGAGCTACATCAGCTGAAGGAGCGCGATTATAATCTTTTCTTTTCTCTTCTTCTAGTGCAAGAGTTGTCAGCACTTCACCATAGCTAACGCCAGCCTCTTCGGCAATCTTCTTTGCGGTGCTGTAATCGGGCAGACGTTCCGCCTTTGCGTAGCGGTCAAGCGTCTTTTGGGGCAGTCCCCACGCCTTTGCGGTCGCATTGACCGAGCGTCCGCGCAAAGCTTTCTCTATCAATTCGTGATAACTCATAGCAATATCCAATTTGCAGAGTAAGTCCGTTCGGTCTTATTCTTCGTAAGTCCATTCGGTCTTATGAGACTGTTTGGACTTAGTCTGAATTGTCTAAGCGAACGATATCACAAAACTAGATAGGGGTTGGCGTGGCGACTTATACCCGTGGTTGGGCGCTCATGATTGCATCCAAGGTGGGGGATGCATTGATGTTGAAATCTCTCTCCAACGTGGCGAGGTCCGGTACGTTGTTATACCTGACTACTCGATACCCAGCATTGGCAAGAATCGCCTGCCGTGCTGCGTCTTTTTCTTCTCGGCCTTTGTGGCTGGCGTCGTCCAATTCCACTATCGCTACGACTTCGAAAGACCTACTCAGGATCACGAAGTCAGCCACCTTCCTATCAAACCTGTTTCTGTCTATTTGGCTTTTGGTCTTTAGAAGTGCAGAGAAAGCCACCTGCGCTAAGACGATGTGGTTTCTGAGTGCCTCAGTGAGTCGGAAGTACATAGCCTGCTCTCGATTTGTCAAGGCAGTTCGCTTGGTTATTGGCCCAATCTTTCCTTTGCCTTGTTGGCGCTTCAGTTTCTGTTTGACCGCAATGATGACTACCGCTAACGCGATCAGAAACAGAAAAAAGAACAGTGTTTTCATCTCTACCCCCTTTGAGTTGTTGGCGTGACGGATCGTAGCTCTATGGTTCGCGGTTTAGCTGTTTTCTTGAGCATTGTTGAACAACTTATTAGCCCATTAGTTTGCCCGTTGAGGGTTTATTCCGGCCCATGTGGTCAATTTAATCACTGAAAGGAAATGCAATGTCCGCAATCGATAACAAGCATCTGATTGAAATCGTCTCCATCCAAGAGTCGTCTGGCATCAGCCGCAAGACGGGCAATCCATGGAAGATGTACCGCGCCCAATGCGTGGTCACGGGCGGCGACAGCGGTGCCAAGGTGGGGGAACTGTTGCTGCCCGACTCTCTGAAAGACACTGCCCCCGGCAAGTATCTGGCTGAATTCCAGCTGGATGTGAGCTTTGAACGTCTGGTGGTGCCGCGCATCACCGCTCTGCACAACCATGGTGGCGCTGGCCGCGCTCAACCGAAGCCCGCTACTGCCGCCGCCTGACGATGAAGCAGCCGGCGGACAAATACACGGTAGACCTGTTCGATGAATCGCGTCGTGGTCGTCCGCCGAAACTGGTCGCAAAAACCAATGCGCAACGTCAACGCGAATTCAGGCAACGCCGCAAATTCAACTTTCTGAATCCTAATAAGCGTAACGATAAAACCAATGTCTAAGTATGCCCCTTGCTGCGATCAGGATTCATTGCCTCGGATATCCGCTGAAGGCGTGCTTACCTGCGAAGTTGGTTTCGCAAAGGTCTGCCTGATGGAGGCCTCTAACCTAGCTCCGCCAGATGCGACGACAGTGGCCGCTGTCTGGTCTGCGTCGTTCTCCTTGGTCGTTCTTTGTTTTCTCATATCGCGCAGCATCGGCGCGGTGCTTGACGTCATAAGGGGGCACTAATGGGAC
Source organism: Herbaspirillum sp. GW821-FHT09A12 (assembly GCF_059418325.1). Classification (NCBI taxonomy): domain Bacteria; kingdom Pseudomonadati; phylum Pseudomonadota; class Betaproteobacteria; order Burkholderiales; family Oxalobacteraceae; genus Herbaspirillum; species Herbaspirillum sp. GW821-FHT09A12. Next base: position 216,756 of record NZ_JBWKPR010000003.1, on the reverse strand, counting down.
ATGCCAAGCTGGTAGCTCTTACGGGAGTCTCAGTTCTCGGCCTTTGGTTGTACATCTTCTACCAAATCTACACCGTCATTTTCTAGCTTTTAGTATTGCTCGTTTTGGGCAAGCGTGGCCGGGCGTTTCCGGCGTTTTCTCAGGGGTTCCAAATGAAAAAGAAGTTCAAAGCTCTCGCAGTTGTTGCCGTCGCTGGTGTCCCGATGGTGCTGTCCGGTGCAGCCTTCGCGCAGACCGCTCCTGCGGCTGTCGATCTGAGCGCCATCACCGGTGCTGTCTCCGCAGCGGATATCTCGACCGGTGCTCTGGCAATCGGTGCCACTTTGGCAGTGGCCTACGGCACCATCAAGGCCGTCAAGATCGTGATTGGCGTCCTGAAGTCGACCTAATCGGCCAGTCCGTTAAAGGGAGCGGTGTAGCGCTGCACCGCTTTTTTTATGTCTATCGAATCGCGAGGTGCCACTTTGGACTATTCCAACCTTTGGTATTTGTTCGTATTTGGCTGGGGTATCGCCTGCGCATGGGCATTTGTTCAGGGTTTCAGGGGGTGATATGCGTCTACGTTCCTTTCTTACGTTCTTTCTGATTCTCGCCACGCTTATTCAAGCGCAGGCCAATGCACAGGCCTTGCCCGCTGCCGCCCGAGTTGCAACGGGCGTCGCGGGTGTAATTGAGCGTCAACTTGTGCGCCGCGGCTTCGCTGCAAATGATCCCCGCTTTAGCGCGACTCTTCAGGCTGTCGGTGTTGCCGCGAATGACGCCGTATTTAACGTTGCTGGAACTGTGGGAATGGCTGCCGCTGGCGTCGCTGGTGCACCAGTGTGGGCCACCATCGCAATCGGTGTTGGCGTTGGTGCGCTAGCATTTGGTGCGTACAAGTTACTCACTCAACCTGTTAGCTCCGATGGCACTCCCTCTTATGCTGTAGCACCAGCTAATTTGAGCACGGCCGACATTCAATACGCTGCTTTGCATCCGCAGCCTTCGCCAACGTCTACTACGCCTGTCCAATACCAGTCCGGTACGTCAGTCTTTCCAACGGTTCGGAACACCAGTCAGTTGTGCTACAAGACATCGTCCTCTGCATTGACATACGAATGTACCTCGCAGCCTCTAGCTGGCACTGACGTTCCGTACTTCGTCAACATTGACGGCTATAAAGGCGTCCCCATCAAGACACTGGGGGATTTTACGGTCTATGTGCAGTATCTCACTAGCCAACAGACCGTAAGCCCTGGCTATTCGAATGACCCTTCACCGTATTTCACCGTCTCTTACTTAACTCCGCCTACTGCTTATGCGACCAGCATGCGCGCTGTGGTGAAGATCTCGCCGCTGTATGTCAATACCGGCATGGTCGATGAGAACGGGCAACACATTTTCACGCCTCGCAATGACGGGTACTACCAGACTCTGACCGTTACGACGGTGAGTAACCCTGACTACGTCAATACCAGTGGCGTTAAGGCAGGGACGATGGATGATCTGATGGCTGCTTTGGCGGGGAATCAAACGATGGCACTGGATGACGCTTCAATCGCAGAGATAGCCGATAAGCTCTTCAAACGGGCGGCCTCTTCTAGCGGTTATTCCGGCTTCCCGTACAGCACAACCGACCCCGTCACTGCAACTGATGCTGCCAATTGGCGCGCGTTAAGTTCCGATAATAAGGTCACGATTGGTGACGCCGTTGCGCCCGTTACTACCCCCGTAACGATTCCGAACCCTCACGCCACGCCGGGGACTGATCCGGGGACAGGGACTGATCCCGGTACTGGAACCGATCCGGGGACTGATCCCGGCACCGGCACGAATCCCGGAACCGATCCGGGGACAGGTACTGATCCCTCTACAGGAGGAGACCTCGGGCCTGATCCTGCCATCCCTTCACCCAATTTAGAGGCCACGCCATCAGCAGCGGCGATCTTGGCTCCTGTTCTGACTTTGATGCCCTCGCTGCGGAATTACGTTGTTCCAGCTCCCGATGCGCAATGTCCGCAGTGGTCTATGAGCGTGTTCAGCAAGGATGTTGTTATCGACCAGCATTGCTCAATCTTGGAGAAACTGCGCCCTCTCTTTTTTGCTGTAATGGGCCTTGTCTGGGCTGCGGCATCAATGCGTGTCGTGCTTAGCGCTTAGGAGTTGCTGCCATGTTTGCGATTTTGCTCTCAGCGGTAAACGTCCTGCTTGGGTTCGTCCTCCGATCGGTGATCGTTAAATTTGTTTTGTTCTTCGGGCTGTTCTTCATCACTTCCGAGTTTGTGCCTTTGATTGTCGATTTGCTTCCGAACTCAACGGCGCTTACAACTGCCTTTAATGGTCTTCCAAGTGACGTTTGGTACTTCCTGAATCTGTTCAATTTGAAGACTGGGCTTCCCATGATGCTGTCTGCTTGGGTTACTCGTTTCATCATTCGGCGCATCCCAATTATCGGCTAGTCATGGGTATCAACGTCTATTCCGGCCTTCAAGGCTCCGGGAAAAGCTACGAAGTTGTTGCCGAGGTCATCGTCCCGGCGATCCTTCAAGGCCGCCGAGTCGTGACTAACGTTGATGGCATCGACGGGAATAAAGTGCATGCCTACATCCTCGACAAGTACAAGGCCAGCCCTGAACGGCTGGGGACTATCGTTCATGTGAGCAACGGCGATGTGTTCAAGGCGGATTTCTTCCCTTATTACGACAACGAAAAGAACGCCAATACGAACACTCTGGTTCAGCCTGGGGATTTGGTTTGCATTGATGAGGCTTGGCGTTTCTGGCCAGCGACCGGCGCAAAGATTCTTGTGCAGCATCAGAGTTTCTTCCTTGAGCATCGGCATTTCACTCATGCCGATACAGGCGTCGCCTGCGATTTGGTTCTGATGATTCAGGATATGGCCACGTTGAACAAGTATTTGAAAAACGTTGTGCAGTTCAGCATTCGCACCCATAAGAAGACCTCGCTAGGCATGCCGAACAGCTACAGCATTGCGGTCTTTGAGGGATCGAAGCTAACCAAGGCCAACATGATCAGCACGACGATACGGCGTTACCGGAAAGAGGTATTTCCGCTGTACTCGTCGTTCAAAGGTGGTGCTGAGGGTGTCATTGTCAATGTCGATAAGCGTCAGAATAGATTTAGCAATAAGCGCCTCTGGATCACTCTCGCTGGTTGGGTTGCAGTAGGTCTTGTTGCCGTCTTTTCTGTCTCGCACTTTTTCGGAAAGAAGACGGCCACGGCGGGGGCGGCGAGCACCAATGCGACCGCATCTACTGTGAAGAACGGCGCAGCCATCACAAAAGATGAGAAAGCGGTTTCAGATAGATGGCGGTATGTCGGAACTGCTGATGTTGGTGCCAATTCGTTTGTGTTGATAGTCGATTCGTCTGGGCGTGTCCGGTATGAGCTTCCATTCGCTTTTGTCCAAGCTGGCCCTCGTACTTATGGGGTCATTGACGGCGCAAAGGTGACCCGCTACTCCGGCGCGATTGATCAGAACAAAAATTTTGATAAGGGCGAGGTGAGGAAATGAAGCGTTTCGTTTTAGTTCTTCTGTTGTGTGTTACCCATGTGTTTTCGTTTGCTGCTGGAAGCTCGGAAATTTCTTCCTTTGAGCTGTCCCGTATCCGAATCTCTGAGGCAGTGGAGCTCATGTACACGCAGGTTCTCAAAACGCCGTACCTGATACAGCCGGAAGTCCTCTCAGATGAGCGCTTGATTTCCTTTCGTTTCAGTACAGGTGATTCAGCTCGCTCTGAGATTGGAAAATTTATTGCGGCTTTGGGCCTCTCTGTTCGTACCGTGAACGGCATTGACCTGATTGGTACGGCTGAGAAAGCGGAGCAGATTAAGCCCCCCAAGGAGCCATTCGTGTATCACCCGAAATACAGGGACGTTCCTTACTTGGTCGATATGGTGCGGGTCTTCTTCGCAGATGGGGAGTTCTCCTCTTCCCGTTCAATCCATGGTGCGCCGCAGACTATCGCCTCTGATGGGGCTACAGGGGCTGCGAAACCAGTATCTGCGCCTGGAACTGCTGCTTCCCTTATTGATACCGTTAGCGATGCTCTCGTCTATAACGGGCCGGCTGGGGACATCAAGAAATTATCAGCCTTGTTGGAGCAGCTGGATACCCGGCAAGGGGAGGTAATGGTACGGGGGCAGGTGTATGAGGTTTCCTCGAACGATTCTGAAGGGTCTGGATTTGCTCTTGCTCTCCGATTGTTAGGCGGCGCGGTTACCGCAGGTCTGTCAACCGCAAACACGATGGATGGGTTCGTTAGGTTTAAATCCAACTCAGTCGAGGCGATATTCGCGGCCCTGTCGAGCGATAGCCGATTCAAGACAATATCGGCCCCGTCCCTCCGTGTTCGTTCTGGTGCTTCTGGCCGCTTCTCGGTGGGGCAAGAGGTTCCAGTGCTAGGTGCTGTTAGCTACGTGGGGAACGGCGCCGCGCCCGTTCAATCGGTTGAGTATCGGAATTCCGGGGTGATCTTCGATTTACAGCCTATTGTTCGGGGCGAGGTAATCGACCTGAACGTTCAGCAGCAGCTCTCTAACTTCATCCTCACGCAAACAGGTGTAAATAACTCTCCCACGCTCACAAAGCGCGAGGTACGTACGTCGCTCTCCCTTACTGATGGCGATATCGTCGTGATTGGTGGCCTTGCTGAGAACCGCGAGAGTTCCGGACGCGTGGGCTTCTCTTTCCTCCCTGACTGGATGCGCTCCACTACTGGGGAAAAAGGGAAAAGCGAGATTTTGCTTGTGCTTCAAGTGACTCGCTTGTGACGGGCCTCGGCTTCATTGCCGAACATGTGGGAGGTCGCGAGCTGGGTACGTTTGCTACGCGCATGTAGCGGTCGGGCATAGCCCGATGGATCCCGTCGACCGGGATCCAAGCATGCGGCGGCTCGGCTGCTCTGTGAGCTCTGCGCCCGATTCTGGTGCTGCTGAACTCGCGCCGCCCGGAACGGAGTGAGGACGGCGCGAGCGAAGCGAGCGCCTAGACTTGTACCTAGAACACTTAAGGAAAAAGAGGGGAAACACCGCTTTTTCGGCAAGTTGGGAAGTGGTTTTGATGGACGTAAAAATACCCGGATCAGCGCGCCAACGCTGCCGGGTTCACACAACCGGTCTTTAGGGGAAATTGTGCTTACGACGAGTATAGACAAGGCAGCAGCCAATGCAAATCTTCAGGCGTCTCTTGGCTCCTATTTCGCCGGTACTGATGCAATCCGTTGGAAAACGCTGACAGTAATGGAATTCCCCGGGGGCGTTGAAGTGTTCTTAGATGAGAGCTACGAAACGCACAGCGATGGCCAGATATTCGATTACGCGACAGAGGTCGAGGAGCCGACAAAGCGCGGTGAGGGCGATCATGAAAAGGCCCGCGCTGTTGCGGCGCGTCGTGCAAAGACAAAGGTGCGCAGGCTGGCAAAGATGCTGGAGGCAGATTGCCTGCTTACTTTGACCTATCGCGAGAACATGACCGATTACGCTCGCGTAGAACGTGATTTCAAGGCCTTTAGGGAACGTCTTCGCAGCTTGGGAGAATTTCACTATGTCGCCACCTTGGAAGTGCAGCAGCGTGGCGCATTGCATGTGCATATCGCCTGCCAGCAGTTTCCAGCGTGGCTACAGAACGAACACGGTGTTCGCGTTCGTAGCTGGAACCTGATCCGCTCTATGTGGCGTCGGGTGGTTGGAAAGGATAATGGCAATGTTGATTTCACTAGACCACGTGGCCGCAATTCAGCGCATCGCATCGCCAGTTATATCAGCAAGTACGTTTCCAAGAATCTGGAAGAGGCCCGCTTTAATAAAAAAAGCTATTGGGCCTCGCGCGGCATCCCCAAGCCTAACCAGTACAAAATTTTCTTCAGGCCCGAGACCGATAGTTTCGACATTGTGGTGCTTGTCGCGCAGGAATTTTCCATGCGTGGTTTCGACGACATCATGCAGTATCACGACCGACTCAACTCGTTCTACTGGTTCGCAGCTGGCAAGAGTTAGGGTTCCGTCGTTGAGCAAAGTTGAGGGTTTCTATGTGTCAAGGCCGGTTAACATTTTCCCATTGGGTGAGGAGGGGATTGCAAAGTGGTAGCCGGAAAAATGTGGGATGACGCGGTCGAGAAGTGGCTCGCAGATAAGGCGGATAAGCGTTCGTTGAAGTCGGACCAGTCCAATATTCGTTGGCTGAACAGATTCCTGCTTGGCGTCCCCTTAAGGGACATTGACCGCGAAGTGGTTGATTCTTTGCGTAGTAAAAAGATTGCTAGCGGGGCATCGAATGCAACCGTCAATCGTATGTTAGCTTTGCTACGGGCGATTTTGCGTATGGCGGTCGTCGACTGGGAGTGGCTGCAATCTGCGCCTCACGTGCGCTTGCTTCGCGAGCCTGTCCGCCGCATTCGTTACTTGTCTCCCAAACAGGCAGTTCGATTACTTGCTGAACTCCCACCCCATCTGGCTGCGATGGCGGCTTTTTCACTTGCAACCGGTTTGCGTCGGGCTAACGTTACAGGCTTGCGATGGGAGCAGGTCGATATGAGGAGGCGAATAGCCTGGTTTGAGGGGAATGATATGAAGAATGGTAACCCGCAAGCTATTCCATTGAACGACGATGCAATGCGCGTGCTTTTTGCTCGGCATGGTGCGCATCCAGTCTATGTTTTTACATACAAGGGTAACAAAATTGTTCAGGCAAGCACTGCGGCTTGGTATAAAGCACTGGAACGCGCGGGGATTCAAGATTTTCGTTGGCACGATTTGCGCCATACATGGGCGAGTTGGCATGTGCAAAGCGGTACACCGTTGCTTGCACTTCAGGAATTGGGGGGATGGGAATCCGCCGAGATGGTACGCAGATACGCCCATTTTTCGCAGCTAAACCTTTTTACTTTCGCTTCAAATCTTCCTTCAACAGTTGTTCCCGTAAGTTAGTAGCTTAACTTGTGGTAACGTTTAAATAAGATTAATAAAAAATAGGGGAAAATTGTGGCAAAGTTTCGCGTCTATAACATTCAATTGCTGCCAGTTAAAGAGGGGGTCGATGAAGTAGGCAAGAGTGGGTACCGGAAGCTTTTTTCTCAGTTTCAGGCCCTCAATAAGGCCAAGCTACGTGATCGTCTAGAGGGGACATTTCATTTCCGCCAGACTGAAGATACCTTCATCGGGCCAGCTCCGAAATTCCAGTTTCCTGCTGGTTATGTATATGGGTATTTTCTGCGGTATCGAAAAGTTGACCGCGTAAATCAACTTGGCACCGAAAAGACCTTGTTCAAAGCTGGAGCGAAAACAGGGGTCACTTCCGAACAGTACATTGCTTTCGTGTTCGATACGGAGGAGCACCTTTTGGCGCTAGAAGCCCCGAGCTGGTTGCCAGCGACGCAGCCATTTGGGGACGAACTACATCGAATGCTGAACGCGGTGGCATCGGTTGATTTCCCCAATCATGAGTTGACGGTGAATGGTATTGCTAAGCGCTCGGCTCTTGATAAGGTTTTCCAAACTGCTACGTCTTATTCGGTCGTCGATCTGGATCTTACTTTTAGAAATGGCCACGATACCGAAGAGCTTCTTCAAGAGATGAAGGACACACAAACTAAATCTCTCGTAGTGAAAGCTTCTGCAGGAAAAGGCGGCCGGATGAGCCGTATGCCTAAGTTCTTGCAAACAATGGTTGTCGCAGCCGCCACAGGTTTAGGCAGTACCCGAATTACATATTTTGCCCCTCAGACAGAGGGATCGAAAATTGTTCAGCGGCAGCAGTTTTATGACAGTCGAGATATGCCTGTTACGTTCCAAGTAAATAGAACTGCGCAAGCAACTCAGGGAGAAACCGAGTTCTTTAACCGCATCGCAGCCAAGTTAGAGGACATACATGAGGGGCTGGAAGATGCAGAAGACGAGGGGCCAGACGAAGACGGTGGCGAACATGGCTAGTTCGCTAGCGGGGAGGGGATATGGGGTTCTATAAAGCACTAAAGAAGTTTCCCATAATTGGCACAATTGCCAGAATTGTGAACGCGTACGCCTACCGGGGCGACTATGCGGCCGGTCAGGAATTCGCAGGCATTGGTGCATTTATAAAGGTGCTATGGCGTCCGTTACTCATATCTTTTTTGTGCACACTCGGCATTTTGGCGCCGTGGGTACAGGCATATTGGAGTAACGGCCTCCTCGATTTCTCACTTTGCTTGCTTGGAGACTTCGCTTCTAAGCCTGGAGCGCTTGCGGTTAGTGTGGTTCCGAGCTTGCTGGGTTTCGGAATCGGGGTCTATGCACTAACGTTTGCAATACCTGACGCGCTGGTTCAGATGATGGATGAGCGAATGTCGGAAAGTGTTGAAACGGGGGATAGGAAATACGGTTCGGTGCTGGTGTTGAATGCCGATCTCGGCTACCCATTGATCGTTCTTACAATTGCACTGGCTATAGGGGTGTTCCAGCAGGCTTATTCAACAAATGCCGTTTTGTTATCCGTTTGCTGGTTCGCTTTTTGGTATTCCGTGATCGCAATGATAGAAATTATCGGGGTACTTTTCCAATTGGCGGACCTCGCCATTTTAGGTAAGCGCAAAACGGCAGGGAAAAAAGATAAATAGCTAATATTGACCATTTAGCAGAGCTTCACTATCTACCATGGAAAAAAATGCCCGCTTATGCGGGCATTTTTATTGAAATCTGGATTGCCGTAATCGTCGGGCTCGTTGCCGGGCCTTGCTGAAGCGTGACACCTGATTACGAATCAGTTGCTCTACCAACTGAGCTACATCAGCGCAAGGGCGGTATTCTATCAAAAACTTCGGTTTCGCCAATACTTCATTGCCGGTTCAGATATGAAAACGCCCCCGGCATGCACCGGGGGCGTTCCCATTGTTGCTTTGCAGCCTTGCAATCAGGCCGGCTTGCCCGCTTCCCCGAAAGGTCGCGGGCAAGGTGCGGCGATTACTTGGTCACCGCCAGCAGGGTGCGTTGGCCGCCCTTGTAGGTGTACAGGGTCAGCGAACCGTCCTTGATGTCGCCCTTGGCGTCGAAGGCGATGGTGCCGGTTACGCCCTTGTGGCTGATCTTGGCCAGTTCCGGCAGGTACTTCTTGGGATCGGCCGAGCCGGCCTTGGCCATGGCGTCAGCCACGGTCAGGGTGGCGTCGTAGGCGTAGGCGGCGTTGTAGACCACATCGATGCCGAATTTCTTCTTGTAGGCGGCGCGGAAGTCGTCCATGCCCTTCTTGCCGGCCTCGTCGACGCCGCCGGCTTCAGCGCAGACCACCTGGTCGTCGCCCAGGCCGTCACCGGCCAGGCCCGGCAGGGAGCCGGTACAGATGCCGTCGCCGCCCATGAACTTGGCGGTGATGCCCAGTTGCTTCATCTGGCGCAGCATCGGGCCGCCGACCGCGTCCATGCCGCCGAAGAACACGACTTCAGGCTTCTTGGACTTGATCGAGGTCAGGATGGCGTTGAAGTCGGTCGCTTTGTCGTTGGTGAACTGCTTGCCGACGATGGTGCCGCCGGCGGCTTGCGCGCCCTTGGCGAATTCTTCAGCTACGCCCTGGCCGTAGGCGGTGCGGTCGTCGATCACGGCGATCTGCTTGGTGCCCAGCTTCTGCACCGCATACTTGCCCAGCGCGGCGCCCAGCTGCGCATCGTTGGCCACCACGCGGAAGGCGGTCTTGAAGCCTTGTTGCGTGTACTTGGGGTTGGTGGCCGAAGGCGAAACCTGCGGGATGCCGGCGTCGCTGTAGATCTTGGAGGCGGGGATGGTGGTGCCCGAGTTCAGGTGGCCGATCACGGCGGCGACCTTCTGGTCGACCAGCTTGGTGGCGACGGCGGTGGCTTGCTTCGGATCGGAGGCGTCATCTTCGCCGACCAGTTCGAACTTGACCTTCTTGCCGCCGATGGTGAAACCCTTGGCGTTCAATTCATCCACGGCCATGCGGGCGCCGTTTTCATTGTCCTTGCCCATGTGGGCGTTGGGGCCGGAGAGCGGTCCGACGTGCGCGATCTTGACGACTTCCTGGGAGTAGGCTGCACCAGCGAACGCCAGTCCGATAGCTGCGGTTAATGGAATAATTGCGCTCTTGAGTTTCATAAAATTCCTCTGTAGATTGAATTGACCATTTTTGATGTTTTGTCTCACTACCTGGAACCCGCTCCAGAGCGGGTTCCCGAGCTTTATTCAGATCCTTTTTGCGGGGATTGGGCGGCCCGCTTTTGCTTTCGTCCCCGACTTTCTGAATAATGCAGACGGTACAACATAAGATTCGGCTTCGCCAAGTTTTTTTTAGAGGCTCGCCTAAAAATTTCCATATCATTTGCCCATGCCCGCAAAACATCATACGCTCGACAAGGTTGACCGCAAGCTGCTCAACATGCTGCAGAAAGACAATCAGATCTCGACTCGCGTGTTGGCCGAGAAACTGCATATTTCCCAGCCGACCTGCCTGCGCCGTATCCGGGAGCTGCGGGAGGCGGGGATCATCAGCGCCGAGGTGGCGATGGTCGACCCTTTCGCCCTGGGCTACGGCATGCTGGCCTTCCTGGAAATCTCGCTGAACAACCAGTCCGACCAGCATATGCAGGACTTCGAGCAACGCATGGCCAAGGAGGCCGAGGTCATGCAGTGCTACTTCGTCTCGGGCGAATACGACTATTTCCTGGCGGTGCATGTCATCGATATGGACGCCTATTACCAGTTCGTGCGGCGCGTCATTTCAGGCTCCGGCAATGTGCGTCATTTCCAGTCGCGCTTCCCGATGAAGCGCGCCAAGTTCACCACGCGTATCGCCTTCGATGAAAAGGCGGCCGAAGTACTGGTGCGCGTACCGGGCTGAACCGCCGTCGTGGCCGGTAGCCCGGCCCAATACGCGCGCACCTTGTTTAGCAGTTTTCATGCCTGCGCGCAGCAGGTCTTTCCTGTCCGCCGGCGCGGCCATCGCTTGAGCGCGCATGGCCGCATGCGGCCGGCGGTGCGGGAGCCAGAGCGCCGCGCCGGTTTTCCCGGTACGATGCGTCGTTGCGGCCGACAAGCCTCCTGTGTTATTTTCGAGGCATCCGATGGCGTTGCCGGGTAACTGTTCTGCCCGGCATTGTCATTCAGGCCATACGCACCAAGAGCGGACGCAGATCAGCAGAACCAGTCGCCGGCCGCGCCGGCATCAGCCGAACCATCCAGCATCATCCACCTTGTGCGGCGCAACAGCCGTATCCCGAGTCGCGTCAGGAGCCGAGCTCCAGATGCGGAGGGGGCGTTGCCCATGCAGTAAGCGGAAATGCGGGGCGCAGGGCGCCTGATGGTGCAGCGCCGCTGCAAAATGGCGCACGTCCGGACCGCAACAAATTTGGCAACCCTTACCTGAAACCGAAAGGAAACCCCGCACGATGCACGAAGTCGAGCTATTCATCCAGGACATGGCGATCATCATGCTGATCGCCGGCATCGTCACGGTGCTTTTCAACCAACTGAAGCAGCCCGTGGTGCTGGGATATATCGTAGCGGGCGTGATCATCGGCCCGCATACCCCGCCGTACGACCTGATCCAGGATGAGAAGACCGTGCACATCCTCTCCGAGCTCGGGGTGATCTTCCTGCTGTTTTCGCTGGGGCTGGAGTTCAGCCTGAAAAAACTGGCCAAGGTCGGCGCCACCGCCTTCATCGCCGCCGCCGCCGAGATCCTGCTGATGATCTGGGTCGGCTACGAGATCGGCCTGTACTTCGGCTGGAAGCGCATGGACGCCATCTTCCTGGGCGCCATGCTGGCGGTGTCGTCCACCACCATCATCGTCAAGGCCCTGAACGAGCTGGGCATGAAGAACGAGAAGTTCGCCCAGATCATCTTCGGCATCCTGATCGTGGAAGACATCCTGGCCATCGGCATGATCGCGTTGCTGTCGGGCATCGCCACCAGCGGCTCGGTCAACTCGGGCGATGTCTTCACCACCGTGGGCAAGCTGGTGCTGTTCATGATCGTCTCGCTGGTGGTGGGCATCCTGGCGGTGCCGCGCTTGCTCAACTTCATCTCGCGCTTCAAGAGCAATGAGATGCTGCTGGTGGCGATGCTGGGCATCCTGTTCGGCTTCTGCCTGCTGGTGATGAAGCTGCAGTACAGCGTGGCGCTGGGCGCCTTCCTGGTCGGCGCGGTGATGGCCGAATCGCGCCAGCTGCACCGCATCGAGCGCCTGGTCGAACCGATCCGCGACATGTTCTCCGCCATCTTCTTCGTCGCCATCGGCCTGATGTTCGACCCCAACGTGCTGGTCCAGTACTGGCAGCCGATTACCATCATCACCCTGGCGGTGGTGTTAGGCAAGCTGATCAGTTGCGGCATGGGCACCTTCCTGGCCGGCCAGAGCGGGCGCACGCCGATGCGCGTGGGCATGGGGCTGGCGCAGATCGGCGAGTTCTCCTTCATCATCGCCGCGCTGGGGGTGAGCCTGAAGGTCACCAGCGAATTCCTGTACCCGATCGTGGTGGCGGTTTCCGCCATCACCGCGCTGTTGACGCCGTACCTGATCAAGGCCGCCGACCCCCTGTCGGCCAAGGCGGTCTCGCTGGTGCCGTCCAAGGTCTCCAATCTGCTGGGCATGTATTCGCGCTGGCTGGAAAGCCTGCAGCCGCAGGGCGACCGTGCCGAGCTCTCCAAGATCATCCGCCGCATCCTGATGCAGGTGCTGGTCAATCTGGCGCTGGTGATCGCGCTCTTCCTGGCCGGCGCCTTCTTCGTCGACGGCTTGAGCAAGTACCTGTCGGACTGGACGCCGGATCCCGATGTGCAAAAGGCCATCATCTGGGGCTGCGCGCTGGTGATTTCGCTGCCGTTCCTGATCGCCACTTACCGCAAGCTGCAGGCGTTGTCCATGCTGCTGGCCGAGGTCGGCGTCAAGCCGGAGTTCGCGGGAGCGTATACTTCGGGGGTGCGGCGCGTCGTTTCCGAGATCCTGCCCATCATGTCCATCGTCGGCATCATGCTGCTGATCTTCGTGCTCTCGGCCAGCATCCTGCCGCCGCTGAACCTGCTGGCGTTCGTGCTGGCGGGCGCGGCGGGGCTGCTGTGGCTGCTGTGGAGCAAGCTGGTCAAGCTGCATTCGCGGCTGCAGATCGCCCTCTTCGAGACGCTGGACGAGCAACCTGAGGACGTGCACTGACGCCGCCATGCAAAGAATTTATTACCTGACTGAAAAATCATGACGCAAGACGAATTGAAACAGGCGGTCGCCAAGGCCGCGATCGAATATGTGGTCGATGGCGAGATCATCGGCGTGGGCACCGGCTCCACGGCCAATTTCTTCATCGATGAGCTGGGCAAGATCAAAGACCGCATCAAGGGCGCCGTGGCCTCGTCGGAAGCCACGGCCGAACGCCTGCGCTCGCATGGCATCAAGGTGTTTGATCTCAACGAGGTCGACACCATGCCGGTCTACATCGACGGCGCCGACGAGATCAACGCCGCCGGCGCCATGATCAAGGGCGGCGGCGCGGCCTTGACGCGCGAGAAGATCGTCGCCTCGGTGGCGCAGAAGTTCGTGTGCATCGCCGACGGTTCCAAGCTGGTGGATGTGCTGGGCAAGTTCCCGCTGCCGGTGGAGGTGATCCCGATGTCGCAGGCGGTGGTCGCCCGCAAGCTGGGCGCGCTGGGCGGCGAGCCGCGCCTGCGCATCAAGGACGGCAAGCCGGTGGTGACCGACAACGGTTGCTACATCATCGACGTGGTCGGCTTGTCCATCACCGAACCGGCCGATATCGAAGACAAGATCAACAATATCGTCGGCGTGGTCACCAACGGCCTGTTTGCGCGCCAGGGGGCCAATGTCTGTTTGCTGGGGACGCCGGAAGGCGTGAAGAAGCTGGAGTTCTGACGCACTTCCTTGCCGCCGTCGGAACTGGAAAAGACCGTGTCCTCAATGGACACGGCCTTTTTCGTTGGTGCGGCGAGAGCGCTCTCCTTGCGTCATCCCGGCGCAGGCCGGGCAGGGGGCTTATTGGGGCGACGCCGCCTTGGCTTCGTCGCGCGCCACCACCACGCTCATCTTGGCCGGATCGAAGTACTTGCGTGCCGCCGCGTTGACCTGTTCCAGCGTCAGGCCGGCGATCTTCTCGTCCATCTGCTGCTGCCAGACATAGGTACGCCCCAGGTTCAGCAATGAAGTCCAGCCGCTGGCGATGCCGCCATCCTGCGCGCGCTGCTGGTTGCGTTGCTGCAGGATGCCGGACTTGGCGCGCAGCAGCTCGTCCTGGGTAAAGCCCTGTGCGACCACGCGCGCGATCTCTTCGCGCACGGCGGCATCTACCTTGTCCAGGTTCTGCGGCGCGGCGATGGCGCGCACCACGAGATTGCCGGCGTCGCTGACGGCGCCCACGTTCAGGCCGGAACCGATGCCGTAGGACAGGCCGTCCTGCTGCCGCACGCGGTCGGCCAGGCGCGACTTCAGGCTGGCGCCGCCGAGCAGGTAGTTGGCCACGGCCAGCGCCGGGTAGTCCGGATCGCTGTCGAGCAGGCGCAGGTTCTGGCGCGCGTAGTACACGCCGTTTTCCTTGTCGGGCGTGTTGACCGCCTGGCGCGTGGCGGCAATGTCAGCCCAGGTCGGCAGCACGCGCGCATAGGGCGCAGCGCTGTTCCAGCCGCCGAAGCCCGCGTCGATGGCCTGGCGTGCCACGGCCGGGTCAAAGTCGCCTACTACCGCCAGTTCGCCGTTGGAGGCGCCATAGAAGTCGCGATGGAAATCCTTGACCTGTTCCAGCGTCACGGCCTGGATGGCGGCGATGCGCTCATCCAGCGTTTGCGTGGCGCGCCAGTCTCCCGCCGGATAATGGTTGAAATGCAGCGCCACCGCTTCGGCCGCGCGCGCTTCGGGTTCATTGCGCGAGGCTTCCAGCGAGACCAGGGTTTCGTTCTTCAATTGGGTGAATTCGGCGGCGTCGAAGCGCGGATGGCGCAGCACATCGGCCACCAGCCTGAGGGCCGGCGCCAGGTTGTCGCGCGTGGTCTGGAAGTTGTAGATGCCGCCGCTGATCTTCAGGCGGCTGAATTCGTCAGCCAGTTGCTGGCGGTTGAACTGCTGGTTGCCGCGCATGAGCATGGCCGCGGCCAGTTGGGCGATGGTTTTCTTGCCGAACAGGGTTTGCTCGTCGCCGAACTCCAGGTTCAGCCGCACCGAGACCGTGGCCCCGCGCGATTTCTTCGGCAACAAGGCCAGCTTCAGCGCGGTGTGCGGCGCGCTGCCGGGCGCCACCAGCGTGGTGCGCTGTTCGATGTTGCCGGGCGCCGGGTCGAAGGTTTCGCCCGCTGCCACCGGCGGACGCGGCTGGTACTGCGCCAGCAGCGAGTCGACCGCGGGCGCGGCCGGCACGTCGGCGCGTTCCGGCTTGTCTTCAGGCAGGTACAGGCCGACGGTGCGGTTGTCGCGGCGGAAGTATTTGGCGGCTGCGGCGGCGACATCGGCCGGGCTGACCCGTTGCTCGTTATCGCGGTCGGCGAACAGCAGCCGCCAGTCGCCCAAGGCGATGGCGCCGGACATGGTCACCGCCAGCTGTTGCGGATTGTTCTGCAGCTTTTCGAACGCATTGGCGCTTTCGCGGCGCAGGCGCTCCATCTCCTCGGCTGTCGGCGGGGTGGCGGCGAAGGATTCGATGGCGGCGATCAGTTCCTGCTTGACCGGCGCGATATCCGCGCCGGCCTTGACCATCGCCGCGATGATCTGCAAGCCCGGCGCCACGCCATTCAACTGCATGTGGTAGACCGCGCTGGCCTTACCGCTTTCCACCAGCGACTTGTGCAGGCGGCCGTTGGGCGTGTCGGCCAGGATGGCGCCGGCGAAGGCCAGGGCGTTGGCGTCCGGATGCAGGCTCGAGGGCATCTTGTAAGCCACCGCCACCAGCTGGATATCGCCCTTGCGGCGGATGGTGAACTGGCGTTCGCCATCCTGCGTCGGTTCCACCGTCCAGAATTGGGGCAGCGCGCGTTTGGGTTTGGGCATGCGGCCGAAGCTTTGGTTGACCCATTGCAGCACCTTGGCCGGTTCGAACTTGCCCGCCACCAGCAGCACGGCGTTGTCGGGCTGGTAATAGGTGCGGTAGAACGCTTGCAGGTTCTCGATCTTCACGTTCTCGATATCGCTGCGGTTGCCGATCGTGGAACGGCCATAGCTGTGCCAGTCGTAGGCCACGCTTTGCATGCGTTTCAACATCACGCTGGTGGGCGAATTCTCGCCGCTTTCGAACTCGTTGCGCACCACCGTCATCTCGGTGTCGAGATCCTTCCTGGCGATGTTCGAATGCAGCATGCGGTCGGCTTCCATGGCGATGGCCCAGCGCAGGTTGTCGTCGCCGGCCTGGAAGGTCTCGTAGTAATTGGTGCGGTCCAGCCAGGTGGTGCCGTTGAAGTTCATGCCGCGCTTGCTGAACTCCTGCGGGATCGCCGGGTAATTCGGCGATCCCTTGAACATCAGGTGTTCCAGCAGGTGTGCCATGCCGGTTTCGCCATAGTTTTCGTGGCGCGAGCCGACCAGGTAAGTGATGTTGACCGTGACGGTAGGCTTGGAGTCGTCAGGGAACATCAGCAGCTTGAAGCCGTTGGCGAAGCGGTATTCGCTGATGCCCTCGGCCGATGGGCCCTGTACGACGCCGGGCGGCAGCGGCGCCGCCGGCGAGGCGGATACGACGGCTACGGCGGCGCCGGCAGCATAAGCAGGCGGGAGGGACAGGCCCGACAGCGCGGTAGCGAGGCTGAGGGCGGCAATGAACATGCGCGATGCACGGAAGGGCAAATTCTTCTCCTGCGATGTGTGGCGGTGAAATGGCGGCAAAGATGGCGACCAAGATGGCGGCCAAGCAGCCATTGTAAAAGATCGCAACCGGGCTCCAGGGAAATCCGCGGGCGATAAAAAACGCCGAAGCAGGTTGACCCGCGACGGCGTTTGTCCGGAAGAAGGCGACGCTTACTCGCTCGGCGGCACATAACCCTGTGCGGCATCGGCGCCTTCGCCGAAGAAGTGCTTCTCCATTTGCACCGCCAGGTACTTGCGCGCGCGGGCATCGGCCAGCATCAGGCGGTTTTCGTTGACCAGCATGGTCTGGTGCTTGAGCCAGGCGGCCCAGGCTTCCTTGGAGACGCTCTCATAGATGCGCTTGCCCAGTTCGCCCGGGTACGGCGGGAAGTCCAAACCTTCGGCTTCCTTGTTCAGTTTGATGCAGTGGATCATGCGTGCCATGTCGATTCCTTGTTCGGTTGGGGTTGTTGCGCCGGCGGCGGCGGCTCTGCGATCTGTGGTGCGTCGAGCCTGCCCGCGTCCCGGCAAAATTCAATACAGGTTCTTGATCAGCACCTGCGACTTGCGTTGCCAGTTGTAGATTTGCTGGCGGTCTTGCGGCAGGTCGTTGACGCCCGCCAGCACGAAGCCGCGTCTCAAGAACCAGTGCGAGGTACGGGTGGTGAGCACGAACAGCTTGGTCAGTCCGGCTTCGCGCGCGCGCGTTTCGATGTGTTTCAGGATGCGGTCGCCGTCGCCCTGGCCTTGCACTTCGGGATTGACGGTGAGGCAAGCCATCTCGCCCATCCTTTCCTTGGGGAAGGGATAGAGCGCGGCACAGCCGAAGATCACGCTGTCGTGCTCGATCACCGAGAAGTAATGGATCTCGCGCTCGATCAGTTCGCGGCCGCGCTTGACCAGGGTGCCGTCGGCCTCCAGCGGTTCGATCAGCTTCAAGATGCCGCCCACGTCCTCGATGGTGGCCTGGCGCAGGCTTTCCAGGTTCTCGTAGGTGACCATGGTGCCGATGCCGTCGTGGGTGAACAGCTCCAGCAGCACCGAGCCGTCGGTGGCGAAGGGCACGATGTGCGCGCGCGACACGCCGGCGTTGCAGGACTTGACCACGCTGCCCAGGTAGAAGGCGGCGTCGGCCGGCAGGAAACCCGCCGACAACACGGCCTCGGCCTGGTGCGACGACAGTTCGCGGATATCGGCGCCGCCGGCATCTTTCATCAGCGGCGTTTCAGACAGGAAGATCAGCTTCTCGGCGCGCAGCGCGATGGCGGCCGACACCGCCACGTCTTCCATGGTCAGGTTGAAGGCTTCGCCGGTGGGCGAGAAACCCAGCGGCGAGAGCAGCACGATACCGCCCGCGTTCATGATGGGCTGGATCACGTCGGCGGCGATCTTGCGTACCACGCCGGTCAACTGCAGGTCGACGCCGTCGATCACGCCCATCGGGCGCGCGGTCACGAAGTTGCCTGAAATGACACGGATGGCCGAATGCGCCATCGGCGTATTGGGCAAGCCCTGGCTGAAGGCGGCCTCGATATCCAGGCGCAGCTCGCCGGCGGCTTCCTTGGCGCATTCCAGGGCCGCGCTGTCGGTGACGCGCAGGCCGTTGTGGAAGTGCGCCTCGACGTTGCGCAGCGCCAACTGTTCGGCCACCTGCGGGCGCGACCCATGCACCACCACGATGCGGATGCCCAGCGCATGCAACAGCGACAGGTCCTGGGCCAGCACTTGCAGGCCGCCGGCCGTCACCAGTTCGCCCGGAAAGGCGACCACGAAGGTCTTGCCGCGGAAGGCGTGAACATAAGGCGCGACGGAGCGCAGCCAGTTGACGAATTCGGTCTGATTTTCCATGACGCGCATTATAACCAGCGTAGCCGCCCGGCGTGGGCGAGCATGCCGGGCCGGTTGCAGTTTTGGGAAGGGCGGGCTGAGGCGCGCAGCTCCTGGCCGGCGAGAAATATCAGATTTCTTCTAGATACATGAGAATCGTTCTCAATAAAAATGGCGGCTTCGGTTTTCGCAAGCCAAATCATCCGCATTGGCCGGCGTCAGGCCCATACCTTGGGCAATCCATCCGATCCTTTTCAGTGCCGCTAACAAAGCGCCGCTAAGCCGAATTTTCTCCATTTCACCGTGTTTCGCCAGCTACGCATCAGTCAGCCGACACATCCAAGGAAAGACTGACCGATGTTGAAGAAACTCCCCCTTGCCATCGCATTGATCGGCATGCACGGGCTGTTCGCCCATGCCAGCGCAAGCGATGACGGCCATGCCGTGCAAACACGCGGCCAACTCGATGACATCACCGTGCATGGCGGCCATATCGCCGATGACGTTGCCGCCACCGTCACCGTCGTTACGCGCGAGGATCTCGATGAAAAAGGCGCCCGCACCATCAAGGATGCGCTCAAGGACGAGGTGGATGTGGTGGTGCGCACCCGTCCGTCGAATTTTTCCTCCACCCGTTCCGCGACTGGACGCGCCCGTAACGAAGCCATCAATATCCGGGGCATCGAAGGCAATCGCGTGCTGATCGTGCAGGACGGTATCCGCCTGCCCAATGGCTTTTCGTTCGGCCCGGCATTCCAGACCGGCCGTGGCGACTACTGGGATATCGACAGTTTCCGCAAGATTGAGATCCTGCGCGGCGCGAATTCGACCCAATACGGCGCCGACAGCCTGGCCGGCGTGGTCAGCGTCACCACGCTAGGGCCGCAGGACCTGATTGGCGCGGGCAAGAATGCCGGGGGCTTCATACAGTCCTCTTATGCGCAGCAAGACAACTCCTTCAACCATTCAGCCGGCGCCGCCTTCGACGACGGGCGCTGGCAGGGCATGTTCATGGGCAGCCTGCGCAGCGGCCACGAGACCTGGTCGCAAGAGAACGACCAGCGCCCCAACAGCAACCGTACCGCGCCCAATCCGGCGAACATGGAAAGCCGTTATTACCTGGCCAAGCTGGGTTTCAGGGCGGATGCGGCCAATCGCCTGCAGGCCACGCTGGAAAACCTGAACATGCAGGTCGATACCAACCTGCTGACCGAGGTGTCGCCTGTGCAGGAATTTAGGCGGATTCAGTCGATGAATGCCTACGACACGACCAAGCGGCGGCGTTTCTCGCTTGAATATTTTCATGACGGGAATGAGGCAGCCTGGTTGAGCCGATTGCACGCTCATTTGTATTGGCAGGATTCAAGCGTGCGACAGTTGACTCGTGATCGGGTCTTCGGTCCCCAAGGAACGGCAGAGACGGAATTTTTTTATAAGTACGGTGCCTTCAATGGATCCGCTCTGCCGGTATTGCAGCGTTTGCGAGACAATTCTTATAACGACAAAACTATGGGTATGAGCATTGTGGCTGATACTAATTTTCATACTTCCTGGGGCGGCCACTCGCTGCGTTATGGTATGGATCTCAGCCGTTCTGATATTGGGGCTTCAGTCGGAGGGACGGTTCCATTTTCCAGGCAGCAGTACCCCTACAAGCCATCCCCTGATACGTCATACCTGCTTGTTGGCGGTTTCATCCAAGATGAGATATCCATTGCGAATTTGAAGATTATTCCAGGGCTGCGTTACGATTTTTTTCGCAATGCACCGGATGAGTCTTCCCTGTCGGCCTATGACAAAGCACAGCTCTTGTTTAATAAGACTACAGTGAAATCGCAAAGTGATCATGCCTTCACGCCGCGTCTGGGCCTGATCTGGTCGATTGCGCCAGCCTTCGCGCCTTACTTCAACTATGCCAAGGGATTCCGGGCGCCGACGCCGGATCAGCTCAATTCCAATTTCTCCAATCCCGCGTTTTACTACACCTCTTTCGGAAACCCTGATCTGAGGCCGGAACGGGTAACTGGTAAAGAGCTCGGTATACGTGGCAGCACGAACGGTTTCCGCTATTCCATGGCTGCATTTGAGAGTCGTTACAGCGATTTCATTCTGAGGCGTTTGGCCAAACTGGATATGACCTTGCCTGGGCCTTATGTCTATCGTGATATGAACCAAAGTGAGGCATACGTAAGGGGGGCGGAAGCGCGTGCGGAATGGGACGTCAATGCCGCCTGGCGCCTCAATGCAGCCATCGCCTATACGCGAGGGGATGTGATGTCTCCTACGAGGCCAAGCCTTGCTGCCGACGGTGCTACCGTGTTGTATTCGGATAACCAATGGCAACCGCTGGATTCCGTCCAGCCCATGCGCGCCGTCATCGGCGCCAGGTACCGGCAGGAAAAGTGGGGGACGCATGCCGACATCGAGCATTCCTGGGGCAAGTCTGCGGATCGCATTGCCAAGCCATCTGACGGCAGCACGCTTCTGCTGACCGCGCCCTACACCGTGGTCAGCGCCGGCGCCTGGGTCAAGCCTTTGCCGCGCTTGACCATCACGCTCAACGTGGAGAACGTCTTCAATGCCTATTACGAGCGCTGGTCCGACGTCGGGGAACTGCCGTCCTCCACCGGAAACGACAATACTCGTCGGCAGTACACGGCGCCGCCCCGTAGCCTGCAGGTGGCTTTGCGTTATACCTATTGATTGAGGGCGCCTGCCGCTCTCGGGGGGGAGGTGGAGGGGGGGTATGAGCGCATTTCCGGGAAACTCGGCTGGATAGCAATCAGTTCAGCGAGTTTCCTGGCGATCACCGTCATTGAAAAATCTGTGTTTACTCCATCGAGAAGTACTATCTTCTCGCCCCAACTCCAAACAAAAAAAGAAAAATAATGTCGTTTTTGGTGCGAAATAAATCACGCATAGCGCATGTTGTTGTCGTTCGCGGCGCACTTCACCTGGCCCGGTGAAATTACTTAACTATATGTTTTTAATGAATTAAATTTAATTTATGGCGTAAAAAATCTTGGCATAATTTTGTATGGCACAAGATTTGCTTATTATCCTTTGCTGCATGCAATAAATTGTGCGGCAACGACAGGGCAGGCCGAAGTCCCGGGTGGTGATGCTGCCCATGGGGCTGGGCTGAAAAGCAACCGGATTCCATTTCTTTATGCGCCAGAATTCCTCCTCCTTATCGCCGCAGCCAGTGCTGCAGGCGCAAGTCATGCTTCAGGCGCAATTGCCGGAGATGCTGGCCTTGCTCGAAGAGCTGGTCAACATCGATAGCGGCTCCTATGACGTCCAAGGCGTCGCTCGCGTGAGTGCGCGTCTGGCCGGCTTGCTGGCTGACATGGGCTTCGGCATTGAGCGCCTTGCCGTTCCCGAACGAGCCGATCTGGTGGTCGCCACACGCCGCCTGGGCGGGCGCGGCCGGTTGGTGATCCTGGGGCATTGCGATACGGTCTGGCCGGCCGGCACCGTTGCCGGCTGGCCCTACACGCGCCTTGACGAGGCGCGCGCCACCGGTCCCGGCGTCGGCGACATGAAGGGCGGGCTGGTGATGGCGTTGTTTGCGCTGCGCACGCTCATCGCCGGTGGCTTCGATGCGCTGGAATCTATCCGTTTCATCCTGGTCCCCGACGAAGAACTTGGCAGCACGCATAGCCGCCCGCTGATCGAAGAACAGTCGCGCGACGCCGACGTGGTGCTGGTGCTGGAACCCGGCCGTCCGGGCGGCGGCGTAATTAGTGCGCGCGGTGCGCTCGGCGCCTTCTTCATGAAGGCCCGCGGCTGCAGCGCGCACTGCGCCAGCAATTATGCCAAGGGCGCCAGCGCACTGCGCGAGCTTGCGGGCAAGGTGGTGGAGCTCGACGGACTCTCCGATCCGGACAACGGCGCCATCGTCAATGTCGGCGTGCTGCAAGGCGGCACCGCGCGCCAGGTGGTGCCGGGCGAGGCGCGCATGGATATCGACCTGCGCGCCCGCACCGATGTCCAAGCCGCAGCGCTGCGCGCGGCCATCGAGCGCATCGCCGCCGACAGGCGCGACGAACGCGTGTCGGTCGAACTCAGCGGCGGCCTCACGCGCCCCGCGTTCACCAGCGAACGCAACCGGGCGCTGGTGGCGTTGGCGAAATCGGTGGCCGGGGAGTTGTCGCTGGCGCTCTTCGAAGCGCCTCCGGCCGGCGGCGGCTCGGACGGCAACTTTACTGCCGCCAAGGGCATTCCCACCCTGGACGGCCTCGGCCCGGTCTGCCACGACATCTGCAGCCGGCAGGAAATCATCGAACTCCAAAGCCTGGTCGACCGCGGCGCGCTGTTTTGCGAACTGATCCGGCAACTTCCTTCACTTCTCTCTCAAGGCAACTGACACCATGGCACTGCTCACCGGCAACCAATACCGCGCATCCCTCAAGGACGGCCGACAAGTCTTCGTCAACGGGGAACGCGTCGACGACGTCACCACCCATCCGGCGATCAAGCCCATGGTCGACGCGATGGCGGCCCTCTATGACCTCCAGCACGACGAGCGCTACAAGGACGTCTTCGGCTATATCAACGAGGAGGGCGAAGTCGCCAGCCGCGTCTACAAGCTGCCCGAAACCATCGAAGACCTGCGCAACCGCCGCGAGATGACGGCCGCGATCCTCAACGAGGTCAGTCCGGTCATCGACCGCTTCGGCGACGAGACCGTCACGCCGTTGTTCGTGATGAAGGACCGCAAGGCCCTGCTCGACAAGTACGATACCCGCTACTACGAGAACGCGGTGCGCTGGCTCAAGAAGCTGCAGGTCAGCAACTGGTTCCTGACCTCGGGCAATACCGACCCCAAGGGCGACCGCAGCAAGCAACCTTATCAGCAGGACGATCCCGACATGTACACCCGGGTGGTCGAGGAACGCGAGGACGGCATCATCATCCGCGGCGCCAAGTTCGAAACCGGCGCCTGCTACGCGCATGCCGCTTTCGTCAAGCCGACCGTGGGTTCCTGGGTGCCGGAAAACACCGACTACGCGGTGGCGTGTATCGTGCCGCTCAATTCTCCCAACCTGCGCCACATTTGCCGTGCGCCGCACTTCGAAACGCCTAACGGTTTCGATAAGCCGCTATCGTCGCAATTCGATGAGCTCGACACGCTGATCGTGTTCGACGACGTCTTTGTCCCCTGGGAAAATGTGATCTTCTCGCGCAAGCCGGAATTGGCCGCGCTGATCCGCCAGGATCTTCACAACTGGGCGGCGCAGGGCTTCCTCAACCGTGCCTATGCCAAGGCCGACACGCTGGTGGGCGCGGCATTGCTGGTGACCGAGCACACCCGCTTGGGCGCGATCCCCGCGATCCGCGAGAAAATCGCCGCGCTGATGGGGTACCGGGAAGCCATCCGCGCCTTCATCTTCGCCTCCGAATCGGAGCACCAGGTCAGCGAGAGCGGCATGATCATGCCCAATCTGAGCATCCAGAACGCCGGCCGCGTCTACGCCTCTTCCAACTTCTATGCAATGGTGCAGATCCTGCGCGACCTGGCCGGCGGCACCGCGGTAATGCAGCCCGACGAGCGCTCGCTGCGCAGTCCGTTGACCGGGCCGGACGTGCAGAAGTATTTCCGCATCGGCGACGTCACCGCCGAGAACCGGCTGAAGGTGCTCAACCTGGTGGCGGAACTGACCGCCAGCAGCTTCGCCGGCCGCATGTGCGCCTACGCCATGTTTGCCGAGAGCCCGCCGATGGTGCAGGCGATGTCGCTCTACAGCAGTTTCGACCGCAAGGGTTCCATGCAGCGCGCCGCGCGCCTGGCCGGTGTGGCCGCCTGATCTGAACGCCGGACATACAGCCGATACATTGCATCCACAGACGGGCATTTCCATGACAGAACCACTTCACACGGCGGGCGTCGGCCTGGTCATCGAGCAAGTGCGCAAGCACTACGGCGCCTTCACCGCGCTCGACGATATCTCCCTGTCCGTGCCGCCGGGAGCGCTGCTGACGCTGCTGGGCCCCAGCGGCTGCGGCAAGTCGACCCTGCTGCGCATCATCGCCGGCTTCGCCAGCGCCACTGGCGGCCAGGTCCGGATCGGCGGGCGGGATGTGGCCGCGGTGCCGCCGTTCCAGCGCGAGACGGCGATGGTCTTCCAGAGCTATGCCTTGTTCCCGCACATGCGCATCCTGGAGAACGTCATGTTCGGCCTGAAGATGCGCAAGGTCAAACCGACCGCCGCCCGCGAACGTGCCATGCAGGCGCTGGAGATGGTGCGCCTGGCGCACCTGGCCGACCGTTATCCCGCCCAGCTCAGCGGCGGGCAGCAGCAGCGTGCGGCCTTGGCCCGCGCGCTGGTGACCGACCCCAAGATCCTGCTGCTCGATGAACCCTTCGGGGCGCTCGACAAAAGCCTGCGTGAAGAAATGCAGGTTGAGCTGCGCAAACTGCAAAAGGCTGTCGGCGTGACTACGGTCTGCGTCACCCATGACCAGGCTGAAGCCATGACCATCTCCGACTACGTGGCCGTCATGAAAGACGGTCGGCTGGAGCAGTTCGGCCGGCCCCTGGAAATCTACGACCGGCCGCGTTCTGAATTTGTCGCGACATTCATTGGCAGCGCCAATGTGTTCAAGGGCACGGTGCAATCGGCTGCTGCCGGCCGTGTGGAAATCGGTTTGCCGGGCGCCGGCACGGTGAGCCTGTCGGGGACGCGTGCGGCCGGGCAGGCGGCCGCCGTGGCCGTGCGGCCCGGTGCGATGGGCATCGCGTCCATGGAAACGGGGGCCGCCCCGGGCATGGGCGCGCTGCACATGCCGGGCCAAGTGGCGTTCTGCGTCAACCTGGGGCACGGTGTGAGCTACGAGGTCAGCGTGCCGGGGGTAGGGCGGGTGATGGTCGAACGTCCCCGCCGCCAGGACGATGTATTGTTCGATGCCGGCCAGCAGGTCGTGCTCACGGCCGCACCGCAGGACTGCGTATTGCTGGAGGCATGAGCATGGCGATCGACAAGGATGCATTGCAGCATCGCGCTTCCCGCTGGAACTTCGCGCCGGCGTTCGTGGTGATGGCGTTCTTCTTCAGCGCCTATGCGGCCTTCCTCTACACCAGCTTGCTGCACCAGGTGCCGGGGCAGGCTTCTTACGGCGGTTCGCCCAGTCTGGCCAACTATGCGCGTTACTTCAGCTCGGCTTCCGACCTGGCCGTGCTGGGCAAGACGCTCTGGCTGTCGGCCGAGCTTACCCTCGCTTCGCTGGTGCTCGGCTATCCGGTAGCCTATGTCATCGTGCGCGCCGAATCGGGCGTCTTGCGCGGCCTGCTGCTGGGCGCAATGGCCGTGACCTTCCTCGCGGGCTCGGTCACCCGCGCGTACGCCTGGCTGATCATCCTGGGCAATCAAGGACTGATCAATGCGCTGCTGCTGCAACTGGGCGTGATCGCCAAGCCGCTGCAACTGGTTTATAACGAGACCGGCGTGTTTATCGCACTGCTGCATTTCGTGCTGCCGTTTTTTGTGTTGACCATGATGGGGCCGTTGAAGAACGTGCCGCGTTCATTGGAAGAGTCGGCCATCAACCTCGGCGCCACGCGCTGGCGCGCCTTTGTCCACGTGACATTGCCGCTGGCGGTGCCGGGCATCATCGCCGCCGGCTCGCTCACGTTTGCCATGGCGCTCAGTTCGTTTCTGTTTCCGCTGATCTTGGGCGGAGGGCGCGTGCGCATGGTGGCCAATGCCATCTACGACTACATCTTTGCCACCTACGACTTCCCGTTCGCGGCTGCCACCGCCACGGTGTTCCTGGTCGTCGCGCTGTTCTTCGTCTGGGCTTTCTCGGCGGCGCAGAAAGTGTTCACACCCGGCATGAAAGGGGCGCCTGATGCAGGGTAATTACAAACTTTATTCGCCGGCCATATTGGCGCTTACCCTGGCCACGGCGGTGTTCCTGCTGGCGCCGGTGATCTTCATCGTGATCTACGCCTTCAACGACGGCAGCTATTTCAGCTGGCCGATGCATGGTCTGTCGACCAAGTGGTTCGCCAACTTCTTTGCCAATGACCGCTTCATGAGCGCCGCCCGCACCAGCATGGCCATGGGCGCGATTGTCACGCCGTTATCGCTGGCCATTGCCGTGCCCACCGCGTATGGGCTGGTGCGCAGCCAGTTCCGCGGGCGCGAGTTGATCAACGCGCTGCTGATGTCGCCCCTGCTCATCCCGGGCGTGGTGACCGGCATCGCCTTCCTGATCTATCTGAGCCATATCGGTATCGGCCCCGGCTTCACGGGGCTGGTGATCGCCATGACCTGCTTCAGCCTGCCGTTCGCGGTGCGTACGCTGGTGGCCAACATGCATGGCTTGCGGCCGGAATTGGAAGATGTCGCCCGCAATCTGGGGGCGGGCAATTGGTCGGTGTTCTGGCGCATTGTGCTGCCGCAGCTGCGTCCGGGCCTGCTGGCGGGCGGCACTTTCGTGTTCGTGGAGGCCATCGATAACTTTTCCATCAGCGTGTTCTTGTCCACCGCCGACATGAGCACGCTGCCGGTGGAGGGTTACAGCTACATCCGCGACTTCGACGATCCCACCGTGGCCGCCATGGCGGTGGTGCTGATCGCGCTGTCCACCGGGCTGGTGCTGCTGGCCGGGCGGATAGTCGGGCTCAACCGCATGTTCCGCATCGAATGAACGCCGCCCTGACTCCTCCTTTTGTGAAAGAAGACATCATGGATGCCAGAACGCTTTTTATCGAGACCATGCGCCACGCCGCCGCATCGGTCGCGGTGGTCGCCACCGACGGCCCGGCCGGACGCGCCGGGCTGACGGTCAGCGCCGTGTGCTCGCTGTCGGCCGATCCACCGTCGATCCTGGTCTGCGTGCATGAGATGAGCCCGGTGCTCGACATCATCCGCCGCAACGGCTGCTTCAGCGTCAATCTGCTGGGCGCAGACCAAAGCCATGTCGCCGACAGTTTCGCCGGCCGCATTGCCCGATGGCGCGACAACCGCTTCGCCTGCGCCCAATGGAGTGTGGGCGATACCGGTGCGCCGACCCTGCAAGGCGCGTTGGTGGCATTGGATTGCCGTCTGGCGCGCGACATCCCTTACGCCACGCACGCGGTGCTGATCGGCAATATCGGCAGCATGGCGCTGGCGCCACGCCCGGGCCTGTTATACGTGGACCGCTGCTATCGCCAGATCGGCGCGGCAGTGCCGACGCATGAGGAGGCCTGCGCATGACGTTTTCCATCGTCGGACGCTGCGCCCGCAGCGGGATGCTGGGGATGGGCGTCACGTCGTCCAGCTTGTGCGTGGCCAGCCGGTGCGCCTGGACTCGCGCCGGCGCCGGCGTGGTCGCCACGCAAAACCTGACCGATCCCGGGCTGGGCGTGCTCGGCCTTGAGCTGCTGGGCAACGGCCGGCCCGCAGCGACCGTGCTGGATATGCTGGTACGCGCCGATCCGCAATCAGGCTACCGGCAACTGTTGGTGCTCGATGCCCAGGGGCGTACCGCCCATTTCACCGGCGCGCAGGCGTTGCCCGTCCATGCCTATGCATTGGGGCTCGACTGCGCCGCTGCCGGCAACATGCTGGCCAACAGGGATATTCCAGGCGTCATGGTCGAAACGTTCGTCGCCACTGCCGACCTGCCGCTGGCCGAACGTCTGTTGCGCGCCCTTGAGCGCGGGCTGGCGGAAGGCGGCGAGGAGCGCGCGCTGCGCTCGGCCGGCATACAGGTCGCGCATACGCTGGACTGGCCGGAAGTCGACCTGCGGGTGGACGGCCAGGAGCAGCCGCTGCAAGCGCTGCGCACGTTGTGGCAGCTGTATGAACCGTTGCAGGCCGGCTATGTCAGCCGTGCTGCTACACCGCAGGATTACGTGCTGGCGCCTGCCGCGCCGGCATCCAACCGCGAGGCCGCACAATGAAATTGTTGTATTCCACTTCCTCGCCTTTCGTGCGAAAAATCACGGTGCTGATTCACGAACTGGGTTTGCATGAGCGCATCGAACGCTTGCCCAGCGCCGCCAATCCCTTGCAGCGCGACGAGCGCATTACCCGCCACAATCCGCTGGGCAAGGTGCCGGTCCTCATCACCGACGCCGGCCTTTCCCTCTACGACTCGCGCGTCATCGCCGACTACTTGTGCAGTGTCGTGCCCGGCAACGCGCTGCTGCCGGCCGACGGCGAGGCGCGTTGGCGCATCTTGCGCGATCAGGCGCTGGCCGATGGCCTGCTCGACGCCGCCCTGCTGGTGCGCTACGAGATCGGGCCGCGTCCGCAAGACCGGCGCTGGGACGACTGGATTGCCGCGCAGACCGCCAAGATGAACGCCGCGCTGGACGAGCTCGAAGCGCTGGCTGCAACCTGGCCTGGCCGCTACGACCTGGGGGTTATCGCCGCCGGTTGCGCGCTGGCCTATCTGGACCTGCGCTTTTCCGGGCTGCAATGGCGCATGCGCTGCCCCGCGCTGGCGCAGGCCATGGCGCCCGTGTTCGCCCGTGCGGCCTTCGAACAGACCGTGCCGGTGCTGCCGGCGCCTATTCCGATTTCCGCTGCGACTCCCGCTGCGCAGGCTGTTGCCGGCCTGCGCAATTGACCCTTTCAACCCGACACCAAGGAAACCATCGTGAGCGATCTCGCCAACTCCATCCGTCCTGCGGCTGCCGCGTCTACAGGCGCGGCTTCTATCCTCTCTGCCATCTCGCCCGAAGAGCGTCAGGTGCGCGAAGATCTGGCCGCGGCCTATCGGCTGGTCGCGCTGCTGGGGATGGAAGACAGTATATGGACCCACATTTCGGCGCGTGTGCCAGGCACCCATGATCAGTTTCTGATCAACCCGCATGGCGTCCTGTTTCGCGATATCACCGCATCCTCGCTGGTGAAGATCGATACCGAAGGCCGCATTCTGGAGCCAACCAGGTACTCGGTGAACACCGCCGGATTTGTCGTGCATAGCGCCGTGCACATGGCCAGGCCGGACGCCGGTTGCGTGGTGCACCTGCACACCGTGGCGGGTGTGGCGGTGTCGTCGCTGGCCTGCGGCGTGCTGCCGAGCAACCAGTGGTCGTTCCAGTTCCATAACCGCGTGGCTTACCACGACTACGAAGGCATTGCGCTCGACACCGAGGAGCGCGAGCGCCTCATTGCCGACCTGGGGCCCACCGCGCGCGTGCTGGTGCTGCGTAACCACGGCATGCTGACACTGGGTCATACGGTGGCCGATGCGTTCATCCTGATGCGCAACCTGGACATGTCCTGCCAGGCGCAGATGGCGATTTCGGCGACCGGCCTGCCGGTCACCGAAGTGCCGGAAGCCGTGCGCGAACATACCGCGCGCCAGTACGAACGCAGCGTGGAAAAACACCATGCCGACCCGTCAAATTCATCGATCAGCCTGGAATGGAGCGCATTGGTGCGCCGTCTTTCGCCGCCTGAACCGACACATTTCAGCGACTGATCGGCACGCGCGCGCGAACGCGAACGATATGGGGCCTTTTGCGTATGGCCTTTGTCATGGCTGGTTTGGGGCGTGAGGCATGAGAGAATCCGGCCTTTTTCCATGTGGCATCGGCATTTTCATTGCATGCAACAGTGAATGTAGAAATGGATGCTGGCATGGATTCTGCTAAACCGATGTCGACCGATGATTTTCCGAGCAGCCGTCGCCACAACAACGCGAGACAAGCCATGAACAACACCCCTCAAGTTCCAACGCCCGCCGATTCCACCAAGGACTTGGCCGCCATTGCAGATGCCAATACGCCCTGGTTCGCGCCCAAGGGCGTGCCGGTCGCGCGCATGGCCGACCAGATCTACCGGCGCTTGCGCACAGCCATCCTCAGCGGCGAGATCCCGGCGCGTACGCGGCTGGTGGAACTGGAAGTGGCGGCGCGGCTGCAAGTCAGCCGCACGCCGGTGCGCGAAGCGATCTCGCGCCTGGTGAGCGACCTGCTGGTC
Source organism: Herbaspirillum sp. GW821-FHT09A12 (assembly GCF_059418325.1). Classification (NCBI taxonomy): domain Bacteria; kingdom Pseudomonadati; phylum Pseudomonadota; class Betaproteobacteria; order Burkholderiales; family Oxalobacteraceae; genus Herbaspirillum; species Herbaspirillum sp. GW821-FHT09A12. The sequence goes on along the minus strand of NZ_JBWKPR010000003.1, from coordinate 186,254 downwards.
ACGCCGATGACCTACGGTGGCGTCGAGGTGGTCGATACCGCCGAGGAGCAGGGCGACATCTTCGTCATCCGCGAGGCGCTGGAAGGAGCCGCCGCGCGGCTGGCCGCCGAACGCATCACCGACGCCGAGCTGCAGGCGCTCGAGAAGGTGCTCGAAGACAGCAAGGCGCTGCCGCTTGATGCCCTGGCCGAACGTGCCGCGCTCAACGATCATTTCCACATGCTGATCCTGCGAGCCGCGCGCTCGCAGCGGCTGACGCAGATGGTTGAAGGCTTCCGCGAATTCTTCATCGACGAGGTCAAGCTGATGCGCTACACCCAGCGCGACACGCAGACCGCGCTCAAGCATCACCAGGAAATCGTCGAGGCGCTGCGCGCGCACGACAGCAAGCGGGCCGAGCGCTTGGCCCGCAACCACCTCGAACACAGCAAGGCGCGCCTGCAAAAGCCGGGCAAGCGTCGCCGTCCTTAGTCTTGTCCACCGGCCACCACCATCTGCCACCTCCACCGCCATGACAAATTCAACCGCTCGCTTGCTTCGTTCCGCCTTCGCGGCCGCTACCCTTGGTCTCGTCATTTCCGTGCCCGGCCAGGCGCAGGAAAAGTCCATCAACGTGATGATGTGGGGTTCCACCTGGCAAACTTCATTGCAGCAGTCCAGCGCCGATTTCACCAAGAAGACCGGTATCAAGGTCAATCTGGTCACCCAGGGCAGTTCCGGTGAAGGCCTGGTCAAGTTGCAGACCATGAAAGCCAAACCGACGATCGACGTCTGGTTCACCACCGCTTCCGTGGCCGAGCGCGCCGTCACCGACGATGCGTTGTTCGCGCCGCTGCCGGCAGCCAAAATGAGTAACCTGGGCGAGCTGGCCAAGGGAACGGCAACCGACAAGTACGTCGGCATCTATGGTTATCCGGTGTCCATCATCTACCGCAGTGACCTGGTGCAAGAGCCGATCAAGGCGTGGTCGGATCTGTGGCAGCCACGCTTCGCCGGCAAGCTTGCGGTGCCGGCGATGGGGATCTATCAGGGCCGCGCCTTGATGATTGCCGCGATGAGCGCGGGCGGCAGCGCCACCGATGCCGATAAGGGCTTCGAGATGCTGGGCAAGCTCAAGCCCAACGTCGTGATGTTCTACGGTACCGATACCCAGGCCCGCCAGGCGCTGGCGCAAGGTGAGGTATCGGTGCTGGTCGGTCCGCCGTCGCAGGCCAAGCGCATGGCCGATGCCGGCCGCCCGGTGTCGGTGGTGAGCCCCAAGCCAGCCATCATGAATTTCGACGTGGCCACCATCGTGCGCTCCGGCAAGGAAGACCTGGCCGCCCAGTACATCAATTTCCTGCTGGACCGCGCAGAAAATGAAACGCTGGCGCGCAACCTCAACATGAGCCCGGTCAACAAGAATGCCAAGGCGTCCGACTATCTGGCGCCGATGCTGCCCAAGCCGGAAGATACGTTCATTCCCAGCGAAGAGTTCGTCAACAAGAACATCGCCGCCTGGACCGAGCGCTTCAATCGCGACATCGTCAAGTGATGGCCTGAGGTCATGTCTACGGCCTGCCGCCGCCAAGGTGCAGGCCGTTTTTTAACCAGCGCCGGGAGCATCGCCGGTTCGGATGAAGCATGACCTTGTTGCGATCCTGGAACGACGGTCGCCAAAGGGATTTACCAGCGCAGCAGGCGCGGCCCCAATAAAAAGCCCGTCATTGCAGGGATCAACATGCCGAGGAAATACCACAGCCCCCAGAACGGCACGCCCATTTCCGGACAATGCAGGCAGTACACCATGGCGGCAGTGGCGCCGGCCAGAAGTCCGGCGATGACGCCGGCCAAGCGCAGCCGCGTCGGCGCCATGGCGCGCACCGCCCAGACGATGGCGGCGAACAGCGGCAGCGACAGCAGCGCGATGTTGAAAGGGCAGGTGCGCCAGGTGGATCCCATCAGCAGCGCAATACGTTCGGCCGCCGGGGAAGACAGCAGCGCCAGTGCGCCGGCAACCCAGATCGCAGCGCTCGGTGCGGCGATGCCGCTCCAGCGCAAGCCCACCCGCAGGCCGGGGCGCAGCAGCCGGCGCAGCACCAGCAACGAACTTGCCGCCAGCGCGGTGGGGAAGGCCAGCTTGATCCAGAACAGCGGTACCGACAGCATTGCTGTCAAATCCGGGCGCAGGCCGAACAGCAGGAGCATCAACGTCACGGAGCCCGCCATGCCCAGGGCCAGCGCCTGCGCCATGCGGCGCATTGGCAAGCCACGGTCTATCGGCGCCACGCCGGCGGCCATCATCGATATCAGGTCATCGGTTTTCATGATTCACAATTTCTCTCGAATTTTTGCCGCCAGTGCTTTGAGGCCGCGGTGGATTCCCACCTTGACCGCCGACTCCGTCATGCCGGTCAATTGTGCGGTTTCCGCTACCGACAAGCCTTCCAGCTTGACGTGTACGATCGGCAAGCGCTGCTTGTCGGGCAACAGCTCCAGGAGCGAGCCGACATCGCGCCGCGCTTGCGCGGGCTCTTCGTCGCAGGCGGCGAACAGCTCATGCTCGTCGTCCAGCGGATCGTTGAAGGCTTCGCGGCGCGAGCGCGCGCGCAGGAAATCCATCAGCTTGTAGCGCGCGATGGCGTACACCCAGGCCGTGAGCGGCTGGTCCGCGCGGTAGGTGTGGCGCGCGTTGTGCACCGCCAGCAGGGTTTCCTGGACAATGTCCTCGACTTCGTCCTGCATGTGTTGCAGCCGTTTGCGCAGGAAGGCGCGCAGGCGGCCGCTCAACTCGGACAGGAAGTCGCGGTAGGCGCCCGCGTCGCCCTCGAGCCCGGCCAGGAGCAAGGTCCTGAGGCGCTCCTCGGCCGGATAGGCAGGCTCCTTGCCGGCCAGCGGTTTCATGGCGCGGCCGGCCGCATTGTCCTCGAAGGAGGGCAATTCATGGGCAAAGAACGGTTGGCTTTTTGTCATAGGCATGCCGCAGGTTCACCAACGCAGGAGGATGGGGCCGAGCCATGCGCCCAGCAGTGTCGGCGCCAGCATCCCCAATACGTACCAGAGGCCCCAGAACGGCGGCGCCATTTCCACGCAGTAGAGCGAATAGACTAGCACGCCCTGGGCGCCAGCCACCAGGCCGGCGACGGCGCCGGCGGCCGCGAGCCGGGTCGGGGCCAGGCCGCGCATGAACCAGAACATGGCGGCCAGCGTCGGCAGCGACAGCAGGGCGATGTTGAGCGAGCAGACTTCCCAGGTCGAGCCCAGCAGCAATGCCAGGCGTTGCGAGTTCGGCGCCAGCGCCAGCCAGCCGGCGCCAGCCAGCCATAGCACTGCCGGCGGCAGCACCAGGGCGGCGGCCGGGCCGATGCCGATGCGCATGCCGGGACGGGCCAGTCGCGTGGCCGCCGCCTGCGCCGCCAGCAATATCGCCAGCGGGAACGATACCTTGAGCCAGAACAGCGGCTGCAACAGCAGTTCCGGCATGTCGCGGCGCACGCCGTAGATGATGGCCAGCAATAGCGCGGAGCCGCCCAATCCTGCCGCAAGCGCCGCCGCCATGCGGGTTCCGGTGCCGCCGGGCAGGCGGTTGCTGTCACCGGTACCGGCGGCCAGCATGTTGACCAACTCCATCGTCTTCATCCGCTTTTCCTTTTCCGCTTTTCCTTTTCGCCATCGGCGCACCGGGCGCCGCTTTCCTACCTATTCGTTGGCCGGGCCGGTTCGGTTACAGCGCGCGCAAAAAATATTTTTCCGGAATTTCCGCCGTTCGCTGTAACCGCGGCGCATGGGGCGGCGAAATAACGTACAGATCGGCAGTCACGGCGCGGCAATGATGGCGCCGCCGGTCGTATTCACTTTCAACCCCATAAGGAGTCACACCATGCATACCCGTACCCTCGCCACCGCCGCCTTCACTCTCGCCACCCTGGCCTCCGGCGTCGCCATGGCGCAAAGCCAGCCGCCCGCCGCCAAGCCTGCCGTCGAAAAGTGCTATGGCGTCTCGATGGCCGGCCAGAACGATTGCAAGGCCGGCGCCGGCACCACCTGCGCCGGTACCGCCAAGATGGATTACCAGGGCAACGCCTGGAAGAATGTGCCCGCCGGCACCTGCACCTCGATCAAGACCCCGCACGGCATGGGTTCGTTGAAGTCGTCCTGAGCCGGAGCCGGGAAAATGGAAGCGACCTCCGCGCCGGCAGGCGCCGGACTCGGCCTCAAGCCCCAGCATTTCGATGCGGCGCTGTCCTGCGCGGCGCCTGGCTTATGGTTCGAGGTCCATCCGGAGAACTACATGATGGATGGCGGCCCGAGGCTGGCCTGGCTGGACGCCGTGCGCGGCCGCCATCCCATCGCGCTGCACGGGGTGTCGCTTTCGCTCGCAGGGCCGGATGCGCCGGACGCCGCTCACCTGCGGCGGCTGGCCAGACTGGTCGCCCGCATCGAGCCGGTGCTGGTGTCCGAGCATCTGGCCTGGTCGCGCGCCGATGGCCGCTATTTCCCCGATCTCCTGCCGGTGCCGCGTACCGGCGCAACGCTGGCGCGCCTGGCGGCCAACATCGCGCGCACGCAGGACGCGCTCAAGCGCCGCATCGCGCTGGAAAATCCGTCCCACTATTTGCACATGGATTGCCACGAATGGAGCGAGCCCGAGTTCCTGGGCGAGCTGGTGCGCCGCACCGGCTGCGGCCTGCTGGTCGACGTCAACAACGTGCACGTCAGCGCGGCCAACCTGGGCATCGATGCGGTGGCTTACCTGGCGCAACTGCCGGCTGATGCCATCGAGGAAATCCACCTCGCCGGCCACAGCAGCGACCGCAACCTGCCCGGCCTGCTGGTCGATTCGCACGACGCCGCGGTAGCGCCATCCGTGTGGACGTTGTATCGCTTCCTGGTGGCGCGCATCGGTCCGAAGCCGACGCTGATCGAACGCGACGGCAACGTGCCGGCTTTCGATGAACTGCTGGCCGAGCGCGATACCGCGCAAGTAATTCTCGCCGCCAGCCGGCAGCTGCGGGAGGAGTGCGCATCGTGAGCAATCATGATTACTTCAGCCAATTCCTGCATGCCGTATGGCATGGCGAAAGCGGCCATCCGCTGGTGGCTTCGCTGTTGGCGCAGCCTGCCTTCGCGGTGTATCGCAACACGATTTTCAAGGGCTGCGTCGATGCCTTGTCGGCCAATTACCCGGCGGTGCGGCGGCTGGTCGGCGAGCCGTGGTTCCAGGGCGCGGCGCTGGCCTATGCGCGCCGGCACATGCCCGACGACGCCTGCCTGATTGCCTATGGCGACGGCTTCCCGGATTTTCTCGACAGTGTCGATGCTGCACGCGAACTGCCTTACTTGCCGGGCGTGGCGAGGCTCGACCGCTACTGGAGCGAGTCGCACCTGGCGGCGGACGATGCGCCGCTCGATACCGCCGGCTTGTATGCGGTGCTGGCGTCCGGGCGCGATGTGCAACTGGCGCCGCAGGCAGCGACGCGCTGGCGCTGGGAGCCGGCGTATCCGGGCTATTCGATCTGGGATGCCAACCGCAGGCCTGGTGTCGAACTGCCATCCGAACTCGGATGGCGCGGCGAGGGCGCGCTGCTGACCCGGCCGGAAGGCCAGGTGCAGTGGCAGCCGATCGGCCTTGGCGCCTGCCGTTTCCTGGATGCCTGCCGGGCCGGCATGGGCGTGGCCGCAGCGGCAGGATTGGCGCTGGAAGCCGAGCCCGGCCTGGATGTGGCCGCCATGCTGGGCGAGCTGGTGCAGGCCGGCGCCTTCACTTCTTTTCATTGATGGAGAGCGACATGAACAACACTACCTTGACCCGTACCGGCGAGACGGACCATTGCCGGAATTCCCTCTGGTCGCGCGGCGCAGGCATGGCCGAACGCCTGATCGGCGCTTCGCTGCTGGCGCTGGTGGCGCGCGTGGCGATGGCCGCGATCTTCTTCCTGTCCGGCCGCACCAAGGTCAGCGGTTTCCTGACGATCAAGGACGGCACTTACGTGCTGTTCCAGGAGGAATATCGCCTGCCGCTGGTCCCGCCCGACATTGCCGCCCACCTGGCCACCTATGCCGAACACCTGTTCCCGCTGCTGCTGGTGCTGGGGCTGTTCACGCGCGGCGCCGCGCTGGCGCTGCTCGGGATGACGGCCGTGATCGAGATCTTCGTCTATCCGGACGCATGGCCCACGCACCTGTCATGGGCCGGCCTGCTGTTGTTGCTGGTGGCGCGCGGCGGCGGCGCGTGGTCGCTGGACCGCCGTTTCGGCATCCGCTGATTTGGCGTCGGAGGAGTGTTTCTCCTGGCTATGCTTTTTGCGGAAAGCCGGATTTCCGCAATCTCCCCGCGGCGGAAACGAAGAAGAGGCAATGAAATCAACAGTTAATTTCCTCGCAAATACTGGGTAGGCGTGACGCCGAAGCTGCGCTTGAACAATGCGATGAATGCACTGATATTGCTGTAGCCAAGTTCAAGCGCGGTGGCGGTGACGGAGTATCCCTCGGCCAGCAGTTCGAGGGCACGCAGCAGGCGCGCCCGCTGCCGCCAGGCGCCCAGGCTGTAGCCGGTCTCCATCGGAAAGCGCCGATTCAGCGTGCGCGGGGAGACATTTACCAGCGCCGCCCAGTCATCCAGCGAATGCTCCAATGCCGGCTCTTTCAGTAATCCTTGCGCGATCTTCACCAGCGGCGCGCTGGTTGGCATCGGCAGGTTGAGTGCCTCCGCAGGCAGCGATCGGACTTCCTGCACCACAACTTGTTCGAGCAGATCGCGCATGGTGTCCGCGGAGGCTTCCTGCAGGGATTCGAGTCGGCGCAAGGCTTCGCGCAACAGGGCCGAGAGGCGCAGCGTGGTCGGCTGCTGCGGCAGGCCCTCGCAAGCGCTCGTGCGTACATACACGCTCCAACCGTCGACCTGGCCATGCGTGTTCGCCCAATGCAACTGCCCGGGCGGAATCCAGACCGCGTGCACATTCGGCACCAGCCATTTTCCGGCGGCGGTACCCAGCGTCATCAGGCCTCCCCAGACACCAAGCAGTTGCCCGCGGCCGTGGCTGTGCGGATCGACAAAGGTGTGTCCTTCGATGCATTGCGAAACGACGACGAGCAAAGGGCCAGCGTCGTCGTCCTTCGGATCTATGGGCCCGGGCGGGGAGGGGGAAAGCATGGCGTAAATGAGGTATCGATTGACATAAATAGCATAGCTGCGCCATCAGCGTAGACCTAACATGGCCTTTCATCAAGGAGAAAATGACCATGCGATACCCCAGTGTTCCTCCCGAAGGTGCGGCGGATCTCCTCGCGCATGTGGCTCAGCAGGAATATGTCGATCTCGACGCGCTGTATGCGGCTCCGTCGCCCATGATCCTCAAAGCGGTGACCAGCCACCTCACCGAATACCATCGCGCCTATCTGGAGATCGCGACTTTCTTCTGCCTGGCTACCGGGCGCCAGGATGTAGGCCTGGACGCTTCTCCGCGCGGCGGACCGGCAGGCTTCGTACGCATGCTGGACGAGACCACGCTCGTCTTTGCGGACTGGCCCGGCAACAACCGCATCGAATCCTTTCGCAACCTGCAGAACGACGACAGGGTTGCCATGCTCTTCCTGTTCCCGGGACTGGAGGTATTCATGCGCATCAACGGCCGCGCTCGACTCTCTACGGCCTCCGAACTGCTGGTGGAACTGGCGGAAGGAGATAAGCGGCCCAAAGCCGCCATCGTGGTGAGGGTTGAGGAAGCGCTTTTCCATTGCGGAAAGGCCGTCAACCGTGCGCGGCTGTGGAATCCGGCATCGCATGTGGATCGCGCAAGCCTGCCCAGCGTCGGCACGGTGCTGGTCGCGCTGGCCGGTCTCAACGACGTCTCCGCGTCGGCGCTGGACGCCAGGTACGACGTGGCGGTCAAGCACGAGCTGTACTGACATCGAACATGAATACGGAAGGAAAGAAAATCATGACATCCAAGGTTTGGTTCATCACGGGCGCTTCCCGAGGTTTCGGTCGCGCATGGGCGCAGGCAGCGCTGGAGCGCGGCGACAGGGTTGTGGCAACGGCGAGGTCTCTGGAGGTGCTGCAGCCGCTGGTCGAACAATATGGCGACGCGGTGCAGCCGCTGGCGCTCGATGTCACCGATCGTGCTGCGGTGTTCGCGGCAGTGGATGCGTCCAAGGCGCACTTTGGCCGGCTTGACGTGGTCATCAGCAATGCCGGCTACGCGCTGTTCGGCACGATCGAGGAAAGCACCGAAGCACAGGCGCGTGCACAGTTCGAGACCAATCTGTTCGGAACGCTGTGGGTGGCGCAGGCTGCATTGCCGCACCTGAGGGAGCAAGGCGGAGGACACCTGCTGGTGACCTCCAGCATTGCGGGAGTGATCACCTTTCCTACCGCCGGTATCTACAACGCAACCAAATGGGCCGTCGAAGGGCTCATGGAAACCCTCGCTTCGGAGGCGAGCGCCTTCGGTATCCGCGTGACACTGATCGAGCCCGGCGGCTACGACACCGACTGGCGCGGAGCATCGGCCGCCACTACCGTGCCGATGAGTGTCTACGACGAACTGCGCCAGAAGATCAAGGCGCTTAGTGCGGGTCGGGTATTGGGCCAGCCTTGCGCCACATCGGCCGCGATCCTGGCTGTTGTCGATGCACAGGAGCCGCCATTGCGGCTCTTCCTCGGAAAGGCCTGCCTGCCTTCTGCGAAGCAGGCCTATGCACAGCGGTTGTCGGTCTGGGAGGCATGGGCTGCGGAGTCGGACGCGGCCCAAGGGTAAACATTGACGTGGCGCAGCGATCTTTGCTGCGCTGGCCGGGCGCATGGAAAAGAAAAAGCCCCCGCATCGTCGATGGGAGGGCTTAAGTCCAATTTGGGAAATTGGAGGAGACGAATAATTGTGAAGGGATTTACTAGACCTAGCGGCCGGTAAATACCGCCGAACGCTTGGCTTTGAAAGCCTCGATTCCTTCCCTGCGGTCATCGCTGGCAGCCAGGAGGGAGAACGATTTGCGTTCGAACTGAAGCCCGGCGTCAAGGCCCAGCTCGTAGGACTTGAGCATGGACTCTTTCGCCAGTCGCAAGGCCAGCGGAGATTTGGCCGCAATCGTATCGGCCAACGCAAGAGTGCGCGCTACGGTGGCTTCGTCCTCCGTGACTTCCGCAATGAGTCCTGCAGCCAGCGCTTCATCCGCACTGATCAATTCCCCGCTCAGGACCATTTTCATGGCCAGCGGTTTTCCTACCGTGCGGATGAGGCGCTGGGTTCCGCCGGCGCCCGGAATCGTTCCCAGGTTGATCTCGGGCTGGCCGATTTTGGCGCTGCGGCCGGCAATGACGATATCCGCATGCATCAGCATCTCGCAGCCGGCTCCCAATGCATAGCCATTGACGGCGGCCAGCAATGGTTTGGAAAAACCGGCGATGGCGCGCCAGTACTGCGGCCTGACATCCAGTTGGGTATCGATGGCGCCGAGTTGGGCCATCTCGTTGATATCGGCGCCGGCGGCGAAGGCTTTCCCGTTGCCGCTGATGACGACTGCACGGATCGCGTCATCCTTCTCGGCGTCGCCCAGCACCCTGGTGATTTCCAGCAAGGTATTGTTGCGCAGGGCGTTGCGCACGTCGGGACGGTTCAGCGAGATATGCAGCACGGAACCGCCGTGCCGTTCGATCAGGATGTCCTGGAAGTTATGCTCTTGGTTCATGATGGCTTGCGACGATCAAACGCGCTCGATGACCAGCGCGATGCCTTGGCCGACGCCGATGCACATGGTGCACAGCGCATAGCGGCCGCCGATGCGTTCCAGTTGGTTCAGCGCGGTGGTGACCAGGCGTGCGCCCGAGGCGCCCAGCGGATGGCCGATTGCAATGGCGCCGCCGTTGGGGTTCACGTGGGCGGCGTCGTCGGCCAGGCCCAGGTCTCGGGTGACCGCCAGGCCTTGCGCAGCGAACGCTTCGTTGAGCTCGATCACATCCATCTGGTCCAGGGTGAGGCCTGTTTGTTGCAGCACCTTGCGCGTGGCCGGCGCCGGCCCGAAACCCATGATGCGCGGCGGCACGCCGACGGTAGCCATGCCGAGGACGCGGGCGCGGGGCTTGAGCCGGTACTTGTCAAGCGCGGAGGCCGAGGCCAGAAGCAAGGCGCATGCGCCGTCGTTGACTCCCGAGGCGTTGCCGGCCGTAACCGTGCCGTCCGGCCGAACGACGCCCTTGAGTTTGGCGAGGGACTCGACCGTGGTGTCTGGACGCGGATGCTCGTCAACGCTGACCACCTTCGGATCGCCCTTTTTCTGGGGAATGGAGACCGGCGCGATCTCGCGCTGGAAGAAACCCGCTTCTTGCGCCGCGGCCCAGCGCTGCTGGCTGCGTACTGCGAAAGCATCCTGGTCGGCGCGGTTGACGTTGAAGTCGGTCGCTACGTTTTCGGCCGTCTCGGGCATCGAATCGACGCCATACTGCGCCTTCATCAAGGGATTGATGAAGCGCCAGCCAATGGTGGTGTCGTAGATGGCGGCGCTGCGCGAGAAGGCGCTGTCGGCCTTGCCCATGACGAAGGGGGCGCGCGTCATGCTCTCGACGCCGCCGGCGATCATCAGCTGCGCTTCTCCTGCCTTGATCGTACGCGCTGCAAGTCCAACCGCATCAAGGCCGGAGCCGCACAGGCGGTTCAGGGTCGTGCCCGGCACTTCGATCGGCAGGCCGGCCAGCAGGGCGGCCATGCGGCCGACGTTGCGGTTGTCCTCGCCGGCCTGGTTGGCGCAGCCGTAGATGATATCGTCCAGCTGCGTCCAATCGACGCCGGAATTGCGCTGGATCAAGGCGCGGATAGGGGCTGCTGCGAGATCATCTGCCCGTACACCGGCGAGCGCACCGCCGAAGCGGCCGAAGGGGGTGCGAATTGCGTCGCAAATGAATGCGTCCATGTGAGTCCTTTAATAGGTCGGCCCGCCGCAAGGGCGAGCCGCTGATGCAGTAGAGGAGGCCTTATGCCGCGGCGACAGGTACCGGCTGGGTGATCTTGGGGCGGTGGTCGATAACACGCCTGGCCTTGCCGACGGCAGTGCGTTCGATTTTCCCCGCCTCGACCACGTTGACCTTGGTGGAGATGCCCACATAGGTCTTGATGCAATGCTGCAGATCTTTCTGCAGGGATTCAACCTGGTCGGGCGGCAGCGCGAGGCCGGGACGGAGTTCGGCGACCACGGACAGGGTATCGAGATGGCCGTTGCGGTCGACCAGCAGTTGATACTGGGGCGCCAGCTGGGGCATCTTCAGGATCAGCTCTTCGATCTGCGTCGGGAAAACGTTCACGCCGCGGATGATGAGCATGTCGTCCGAACGACCGGTGATCTTGCCGATGCGGCGCATCGAGCGCGACGTCGGTGGCAGCAGGCGCGTCAGGTCGCGGGTGCGGTAGCGGATGATCGGCAACGCTTCCTTTGAGAGGGAGGTAAAGACCAGTTCCCCTTCGGAGCCGTCGGGCAGCACTTCGCCGGTATCCGGATCGATGATTTCCGGATAAAAATGGTCTTCCCAGATCACCGGGCCATCCTTGCTTTCGATGCATTCGCTGGCCACACCGGGGCCCATGACTTCCGACAGGCCGTAGATGTCCACCGCATCGATGCCGGCGCGCGCCTGGATCTCCTGGCGCATGGCGTCCGTCCACGGTTCCGCGCCGAAAATCCCCACGCGCAGCGAGCTGGCGGCCGGATCCAGCCCCTGGCGCTGGAACTCCTCGATCACATTGAGCATGTACGAAGGCGTCACCATGATGATGCTCGGCTTGAAGTCCTGGATCAGTTGCACCTGTTTCTCGGTCTGGCCACCCGACATGGGGATGACCGTGCAGCCGAGTTTTTCGGCGCCATAGTGGGCGCCCAGGCCGCCGGTGAACAGGCCGTAACCATACGAGATATGGACGATGTCCCCGCGGCGGCCGCCGGCGGCACGGATCGAACGGGCCACGACCGTGGCCCAGGTGTCGATGTCTTTTTGCGTGTAGCCGACGACGGTCGGCTTGCCGGTGGTGCCGCTGGAGGCGTGCACGCGCACGACTTGCTCGCGCGGTACGGCGAACATGCCGAACGGATAGTTGTCGCGCAGATCCTGTTTGCAGGTGAACGGGAACTTGGACAGGTCGGCCAGGGTTTTCAGGTCGTCCGGATGCACGCCCGCCGCGTCGAAGGCGGCGCGGTAGTGCGGCACATTGTCATAGGCGTGCTTCAAGGTCCATTTCAGGCGCTGCAGTTGAAGGGCCTGCAGTTCGTCCGTGCTGGCCGTTTCGATGGGCTCAAGGTCGCCTGCTTGAGGTTTTTGGGTGGGCATGGTGGTCTCCAGAGGGATTTTTCTACTGCTTTTTGTTTCAGAATAGCGAGTTATTGCGAGCTTATGTGGCCGATGCGTGCAGTCCGGCAATCACTTCGCCCTTGATTCGGTAGGACTTGCCGCGGAAGAACGCGATCTTCTTCCCGTCCTGGTTGGTGACGGTGATGTCATACACCCCGGTACGCCCGGCAAGAGCTTGCTCCACCGCTTCCGCCGTGAGCACGTCGTTGACGAATGCCGGCGCCACGTAATCGATGCTGCAGCCGGCCGCCACCGTGTTCAGGTTGCGGCTGTTGCAAGAGAAAGCGAATGCGCTGTCGGCCAGGGAGAAGATGAAGCCGCCATGGCAGCTGGCATGGCCATTGAGCATGTCGTTGCGCACGAGCATCGACAGCCGCGCATAACCGGGGCGGACCTCCAGGATCTTCATCCCCAGGGATTGCGTGGCGTTGTCGCGCGCATACATCGCCTTGGCGGTAGCCTCGGCGAGCGCCTGTGCTTGTTCGGGTGTCATTGCCTCGGCAATTGCGATGTCAGCCATGGAAGATCCTTCCGCTTGCTTGGTAGCGTTGAATGAGCGGCGAGACGCGATAGCGGTCTTCGCCGTAGGTCAGGGACAGTTGCCGCAATACGTTGGCGACTGTTCCGATGCCGATGTGATCGGCCCATGCCAGGGGGCCGCGCGGGTAGTTGACGCCCTTTTGCATCGCCATATCGGCATCGGCGATCGTGCAGACGCCTTGATTCACGGTGTCCGCCGCTTCATTGGCCAGCATGGCCACCGTGCGCATGACCGCCAGCCCGGGGACGTCATCCAGCCGGGAGACGGCATAGCCGGCAGCCTGCAGCAGGCCCACCCCGGTGCGGTATGCGCCATCGCTGCATTGATCGGCGCGCGCGACGGCCAGGCGTGTGGCGCTTGCATAATCCAATGCCAGGTCGACAACGATGAGGTCGGCAAGATTGAGGTCTTCGGCCCGCTGGGTAGCGGTACGGCCATCCGTCTGGTAGATGCGGGCCGGGCCGGCCTTGAGCAGCAGGCCGTCCGGCCGGGCCGGGTTGTGCTCGATACGGGCGCCGGCAAGGCGCTCTTTGAGGCGCATGCAAAGCGGATGCTCGCCAAACAATTGCACGGTCTCGTCGGGACGGTCGTACAGCGGCTCCGTTGCCGGATCGGGCATGGGCTGGCTGCCATCGTAACGATAGAAACCGCGGCCGCTCTTGCGGCCAAGGAAGCCGGCGTTGACCAGTTCCTGCTGGATCAGCGAAGGGGTAAAGCGCGGATCGGTGAAGTACGCCTGGAAAACCGATTGCGTCACGGCAAAGTTGACGTCGTGGCCAATCAGGTCCATGAGCTCGAACGGCCCCATCTTGAAGCCGCCGCTTTCGCGCAGCACGGCGTCGATGGTAGCGGGTTGTGCGGCCTGTTCATTGAGGATGCGCAGGCCTTCGGCGTAATACGGGCGCGCAACGCGGTTGACGATGAAACCCGGCGTGGACTTGGTGTGCACCGGGATTTTTCCCCAGCCGAGCGCGGTGTCATATACCTGTTGCGCGACTTGCGCATCGCTGGCCAGGCCGCTGATGATTTCGACCAGTGCCATCAGCGGGACCGGATTGAAGAAGTGCATGCCAACCAGGCGCTGCGGCGCGCGCAATGCGGCGCCAATACTGGTGATCGAGATCGACGAGGTGTTGCTGGCAAGAATGCAGGCATCGCCGACGATGGCTTCCAGCGACGAGAAGAGCTGGCGCTTGGTATCCAGGTTCTCGACAATGGCTTCGATGACCAGCGAGGCGTCGGCAAGCTCCTCCAGTTTGCTTGCGGCTTGCAGCCGCTTTCCGGCCGCGCTTGCTTCCTCGGCTGTCATGCGGCCCTTGCCGGCCAGCTTGTCGAACATGGCGCGGATATCGGCAATCGCCTTGTCCACTGTGGCAGGACGGTTGTCGAACAGCTTGACGGTATGTCCGGCCGCCGCCGCAACTTGCGCAATACCGGCGCCCATGGTGCCGCTGCCGATGACGGCAATGATGCCGGACTTCGGCAATGCGCTGTCTTTGCCGGATTGGGACATGGTCATTCTCCAGTGAAGGCAGGGGCGCGTTTTTCCAGGAAGGCCGATACGCCTTCGCGGTAGTCGCGGCTAAGGCCCAGGGCGCGCATGCTGTCGCGTTCCAGGTCGAGTTGCTGAGCGAGCGTATGGGCCGGGCTTTGGTAGATGGCCGCCTTGGTATGCGCCAGTCCTTTGGTCGGCGCCTTGGCGAAGTGCTGGGCCATCGCGCGGGCCTGTTCCTGCAGTTTGTCATCGTCGACGCACTTCCAGATCAGCCCCCACAGTTCGGCCTGCTCGGCCGTGATCTTGTCGCCCAGCAGCGCCATGCCCATGGCGCGTGCCGTGCCGACCAGGCGCGGCAGGAAGTAGGTGCCGCCGGTATCCGGAAGCAGGCCCAGCTTGCAAAAGACTTCCACGAAGCTGGCCGAGCGGGCGGCGAGGACGATGTCGCAGGCCAGCGGGATATTGGCGCCGGCGCCGGCGGCCACGCCATTGACGGCACAGATCACGGGGAAGGGCAGGGCGCGCAGGGATTTCACCAGCGGGCCGTAGTACTTGTCGATGGATTCGCCCAGGTCGACCGCCGTCTCGCCGGGCTTGACGGCGCGGTCGGACAGGTCTTGCCCGGCGCAAAAGCCGCGCCCGGCGCCCGTCAGCAGCAGGACTCGCACGCTCGGGTCGGCCTGCAGCTTGCCGATGGCATCGCGCAACTCCAGGTGCATCGCCACCGTGAAGCTGTTCAGCTTGTCGGGCCGATTCAGGGTGATGACGGCCATGCCGCCACTATGTTCAAAGAGGATGGATTGGTAAGCCATGATGGGGTGATGGTGGATTAGTGGGCGGCGGGGGCGCTAACGGGCTCGCGCGTCTGTACGACGCGGAAGCGCTCGGCGACGAAGGCGGCATCGGCCAAGGCAGCGTTGGCGGCAGGATTGGCGCCGGTGCCGTGGTAGTCGCTGAAAGCGGCCGACTGGTTGACGAAGACGCCGCCGGTCAGGTTCAGCGACAAGGCCACGCCGGCATTGGCCGCGGCATCAGCCAAAGCCTCTTTGACCAGGGGATCGATGCTGTAGCCGGAGAGTGTCAGGGCGCCGTGCTGTTGCGCGGTGCGTTCGGCCAGCGCCACGGCCGCCTTGGTGTCGTCGACCGGAATAACGAAGCTGATGGGACCAAAAAATTCTTCCGTGACGGCCGCGTTGGCCTCAACCTGCACGACCAGCGGGGTGCGAATGCATGCTTGGGCAAACTGTGGATGCTGCAGGCCGATGCTGTCCAGCAAGACCTTGCCGCGAGTGCGCGCGGCCTCGATCCTCTGGCGCACGCCATCATTCTGGATGGCGCCGAGCACGTCGACTGCCTTGGCGGCATCGCCGGTGAGCCTGGCGATGGCGCCGGTAATCGCCGCGGTCACGGTTTCAACGCTGGCATGGCCTTCCGGCGTGCGGATGCCGTCCTTGGGGATGTAGATGTTCTGGGGCGTGGTGCACATCTGGCCCGAGTACAGGCAAAGCGAAAAGGCGATGTTGTTCGCCATGCCTTGCAGGTCGTCGGTGCTGTCGATGACGATCTGGTTCACGCCGGATTTTTCGGTGTAGACCTTCGCCTGGAGGGCGTTGCGTTCCAGCCAGTTGCCATTTGCGCTGCTGCCGGTGAAGTCGATCAGGGCGATTTCCGGCCGCAGGGCGAGTTCGCGGGCGGCGGCATCATCGTGGTCGTGTGCGAACAGGGTAACGATGTCCGGGTCGAACCCCGCTTCGGCGAGCACTTCCCGCGCCACTTCAACGGTGATGGCCAACGGCAGGATCGCTCCGGGGTGCGGTTTCACGATCACGGCGTTGCCCGTTGCCAGGTTGGCAAACAGGCCTGGATAGCTGTTCCACGTCGGGAACGTGCAGCACCCGATCACCAGGCCGATGCCGCGCGGGACGATGCGGTAAGACTTGCGCATCCGCAGCGGGGCATGCTTGCCCTGGGGCTTTTCCCACCCGGCAGTGGCGGGAACCAGGCTCATTTGCTGCCAGGCGCAGCCGATCGCTTCCAAGGCACGGTCCTGGGCATGCGGGCCGCCGGCTTGAAAGGCCATCATGAAAGCCTGGCCGGTGGTGTGCATGACGGCGTGGGCGATCTCGAAACTGCGGGCATTGAGGCGGGCCACGATCTCGAGGCTGACGCCAGCCCATGCCTTGGGGCCGGCGCGGCGCCAACTGGCCGCCGCCGCCGACACCGCCGGCAGCAATTGCCCGATTTCGGGTTTGGGATAGCGGATGCCGAGGTGAAAGCCGTACGGGGAGGTCTCGCTACCGGCCAGGCCTTCGCTTGCGGCCTGGGCCAGTGCGAATGGCCGGTTCAACCTGGCTTGATAGGCTGCTTTCCCTTGGTCTGCGGCGGTTTCGCCATAGACGCGCGGGCTGGGAGACTCGCTAAACTGGCTCCAGTAGCCGCGGCTTTGCAGGGCCTGTACGGCTTGCTCAAGGGTGGCGCGATGACGTTCAAAAAAAGCGATGCTCATGAAAGTCTCCAAAGAATGATGTCGGGGCAGCGAGGTCGCGCCAATCAGGTGTCCTGGTCGAAGTCGAGCAATAACTTGTCGGTGACAGGAAAGCTCTGGCAGCTAAGAACGAAGCCGCGCGCGATCTCGTAATCCTCCAGGCAGTAGTTGGCATCCATGTCGACCTTGCCTTCGATGACCTTGCAGCGGCAGGTGGCGCAGACGCCGCCCTTGCAGGAATAGCGCATGTCGATACCGTGCTTGAGGCCGGCATCGAGCAGCGATTCCTTCTCTTTTTCCATCGTGAACACCGTGTGGTAGCCGTCGACGATGACGGTCACTTCGCATTCCTGGTTGCCGACGACAGGACGCGGCGCCGTTGCCTTGTGCTTGGGGGCGCTGGCGGCAAAGAGCTCCATCTTGATGTCGGGCTTTTGCATGCCGTGCGCCTGGAGGGAATCCGAGACGGCATGCAGCATCTCTTCGGGGCCGCACAGGAACGCGGTGTCGATGTCTTTGAGGTCGATCCAGGAGGCGAAGAACTGGTCGCATTTCTCGCGGGTGATGCGGCCATTGAACAAGTCGATGTCCTGCTGCTCCCGGCTCATGACGTAGACCACATTCAGGCGTTCGAGGTACACATCCTTCAGGTCGGTCAGCTCTTCCTTGAACAGGATGGAAGAGGAGGCGCGGTTGCCATAGACCAGCGTGAAGCGGCTTTGGGGTTCGGCGGCAAGGGTGGTCTTGATGATCGACAGCATGGGCGTGATGCCGCTGCCGGCGGCAAAAGCCAGGTAGTGCCTGCGGTTTTTGCTGTCCAGCGGCACGTTGAACTGGCCCATCGGCGGCATCACCTGCAGGCTCTGGCCGGCCTTGAGGTGCGCATTGGCCCACGTGGAGAAAACGCCGCCCGGGGTGCGCTTGATGGCCACGCGCAGTTGCCGGTCCTGCACGGCGGAGCAGATCGAGTAGGAGCGGCGCAGGTCTTCGCCTTCGATCTGGGAGCGCAATGTCAGGTGCTGCCCTTGTTGGTACCGGAAGGTCTCCTGGAGATCGTCGGGGACGGCAAAGGAGACGACGATGGTGTCGCGGGTCTCTTGCTTAACGTGCGAGATGGTCAGTGGATAGAATTTGCTCATGGTGTCGTTGCGATCTGTTCTGATGTTCTCGGGGAGGGCGTTCAGGGAACGCCGTCAATGCGCCTTGAAATAGTCAAATGGCTCCATGCAGTCCTTGCATTGGTAGAGCGACTTGCATGAGGTCGAACCGAACTGGCTCACGCATACCGTGTTGCTTGAGCCGCAGTGCGGGCACGCCACGTTGGGCGCCTGCAGGCGCTTGCGGCTGATGCCGCTGATATCGATGACCCGCTGGGCGGGAGGTGCGATGCCATAGCCTTTGAGTTGCTGTTTGCCGGCCTCGGTCATCCAATCCGTGCTCCACGCCGGCGATAGCTGGGTTCGGATCTCCACCTGTTGCAGGCCATGTTCATTGAGGGCGGCCACAATCTCGCTGGCGATGACCCCCATGGCCGGGCAACCGGAGTAGGTCGGGGTGATCACAATCGCGCAATGCGCCTGGCCATCGGGAAGGCCTTCTCCTTGCGTCACCTCGACATGACGAACGATGCCGAGGTCGACCACTGAAATCACTGGGATTTCAGGGTCGCGGACCTGCTCAAGCCACTGCCATATTTGGGCTTGCAGCAGCGCTGCCGATGGTTGGGCGCGGACGTTCACCAGCTCGCTCCCGGATAGGCGCGCTGCAGGAATTGCATCTCGGCCAGCAGGTAGCCCAGATGCTCGCTGTGCTTGCCCTGCTTGCCGCCGCTTTGCATCCATGCTCCGGCCGCCGGCGACTGGAGCGTCGCTTCGGCCAGGGCTTCTTCGACGTGCTGCAGCCATTTTCCTTGCAGCCCGGACAGGTCGGGGGCGATGCCCTGGCCGGACATGGCGGCATCCAGCGCATCGGCGGCGAACATTTCGCCGGTGTACATCCACAGGCGATCAATCGACTGCTGCATCATCTTGTGGCTCATGTCGCTGCCGTCTCCCAGGCGCACCACCAGGTCCGCGGTGCGGCGCACGTGGTAGGTCACCTCCTTGATGGATTTCTGGGCGATCTCGGCGATGCGGGCATCGCTGGACGAGCACAGCGCTTCCAGCATGAAGTAGTGCCAGACATCGAAGAAGAACTGGCGCACCAGGGTGTCCGCATAGTTGCCATTGGGCTGCTCCACCAGCAGCAGGTTGTTGAATTGATGCGCATCGCGCAGATAGGCAAGCTGGTCTTCAGTGCGTCCCTTGCCTTCAAGTTCCGCGGCATAGCTGAGCCACATGCGGGCTTGGCCGATCAGGTCCAGCGCGACGTTGGTCAGGGCCATGTCTTCTTCCAGCGCCGGTCCCTTGCCGCACCATTCGGACAGGCGTTGCGAGAGGATCAGGGCGTTGTCGCCCAAACGGCGTACATAATTTGCTTTGTCCGACATGTCGGTTCTCCAATGCGCCCGTCAAAGGTTCTTCACTTCTTCCGGCATGGGGAAGAAGGTGGGATGCCGGTAGACCTTGTTGTTGGCCGGTTCGAACAGGGGCACTTTGTCGCCCGGGCTGCTGGACACGATATCGGCCGCGCGCACCACCCAGATGCCGACGCCTTCGTTGCGGCGGGTGTAGACGTCGCGTGCGTTGTTGATGGCCATTTCGCCGTCCGGTGCATGGATGCTGCCGACGTGCTTATGGGCCAGGCCGTGCTGGCTGCGGATGAAAACTTCCCAGAGGGGCCATTCGTTGCTCATGCTTTTTCCTTGTTGGCGGGCCGGCGGTGACGGCCACTGGCGTGGTTTATGTATGCGGTTGGCTCATGCGGCCTGGCGGGCGCCCTGGTGCTTGTTGGCGTGCGCCTGCAGGCCGTCGCGGAACCACTCGCCATCGTCATAGGCTTGCTTGCGTACCTGTAGCCGCTGGCGGTTGCAGGGGCCGTTGCCTCGCAGGACGTTGTTGAATTCTTCCCAGTCGATGGCGCCGAAGTCGTAGCTCCCTTTGGCCTCGTTCCATTTCAGGTCGGGATCGGGAATCGTCAGCCCCAGGTACTCGGCCTGAGGCACGGTCTGGTCGACCATGCGCTGGCGCAATTCGTCATTGGAGAACAGCTTGATGCGCCACTGGGCGGACTGGGCGCTGTTGACGGAGGCCGCGTCGGAAGGGCCGAACATCATCAGTGCCGGCCACCACCAGCGGTTGAGCGCGTCTTGCGCCATCTGTTTCTGTTCGGCAGTGCCGCGGCACAGCGCCATCATGATGTCGTAGCCCTGGCGCGCATGGAACGACTCTTCCTTGCACACGCGAACCATGGCGCGCGCGTATGGCCCATAGGAGCAGCGGCACAGCGGGATCTGGTTGATGATGGCCGAGCCATCCACCAGCCAGCCGATGGCGCCCATGTCGGCCCAGGAGAGGGTGGGGTAGTTGAAGATACTGGAGTACTTGGCCTTGCCCGAGTGCAGGTCGTTGAGCAACTGGTCGCGGGAAACGCCCAGGGTTTCGGCGGCGCTGTACAGGTACAGGCCGTGGCCCGCTTCGTCCTGGATCTTGGCCAGAAGAATGGCCTTGCGCTCCAGCGTCGGTGCGCGGGTGACCCAGTTGGCCTCGGGCAATTGGCCGACGATCTCGGAATGGGCGTGCTGGGAGATCTGGCGGATGAGTGTTTTGCGATAGGCCTCGGGCATCCAGTCCTTGGCTTCGATCTTGATGCCCTCATCGATGCGCTGCTGGAACGCGCGTTCTTCCGGCGCCATTTCTTCCAGGTTCTGTATCCTGGAAAGGCCTGTTTCTACGAGTTGTGCATACATGGTTTCATCTCCATGAAAGGGGTTCTCTCTGGTGCAGGGGCGAACAAGGTCCTGGCCGCCGGCCCGTTCCAGATGGATGTTGCTGATTTATTCCGTTTTTGCGCTAAGCCTGCTTGGCCGTTATCAATGGTTCAACGGAGGGCGCCGCCAGCACCGGCCGGTTCTTTTCGATCTTTTCCAACGGCAGGACCTCCCGCATGCCGGCCAGGCATCGCTTGGCCAGATCCTGGTAGGTGCGCGTACCTTCCTGCTTCCAGGCGATCTCCTGATCGCTCAGTTCGCGTATTGTTTTGGCCGGCACGCCGGCCACCAGCGTGCGCGGCGCAATCTTCATCCCCGCGCGGACAAATGCGCTGGCGGCAACGATGGCCTGTTCTCCGACTTCAGCATCGTCCATCACGACGGCATTCATGCCGACCAAGGCATCGCGGCGGACGATGCAGCTATGCAATACCGCGCCGTGGCCGATATGGCCGTTTTCTTCAATGATCGTGTCGTGCGCCGGAAAGCCGTGGATCACGCAAGTGTCCTGAACGTTGGCGCCCCGCTGCATGACGATGCGGCCGAAGTCCCCGCGCAAGCAGGCTGCCGGCCCGACATAGCAGCCCGGCCCGACGATGACATCGCCGATCAGCACGGCGCTCGGATGTACATAGGCGCTTGGATCGACTACGGGAATCACGCCTTCTATCGAATAACACGGCACTTTTGTCTCCTTGATTGCGACGCTGCCCGACTGCTGAGTGGCTTGCTTTTTGGCGATCGGGCGGATGTTTTTTGGCGTCCGTGGATGCCGAAAAAATTATTTGCCTGATGCCGCGTTTTAGGGAATAATAAATTCGACCGACCGGTTGGTCAATAATGTTTTGAGTTTTTTTTGTGTGTTGTACCGCCGGTCACAGTGGGCAGCCGTCAACAGATGGCTGCGACGGTCACTTCAACATTTCAGCAAACAGCGACAACCGGGATGCCGGGCTGAGTAGCGGCTAGAGAACGCCGCACGCACGGTGATGTCGCGGAAAGGCCATGATTTGCGGCACAATCATGTGTTTCGGAAATGTTGAAAGGAAGAAGCCTATGCCACGCAAGCGTGCAGCAGGATTTGACAACCAGCGTGAACAGATCATTGAGCAGGCGGCTGCCTTGTTCGCGCGCAACGGTTTCGTCGGAACCTCGATGAATGAAGTGGCGCTGGCCTGCGGATTGTCGAAGGCAGCCTTGTATCACTACGTGTCGGACAAGTACGAACTGCTGATGTACATCTGCGAAGGGCACATCGAGAGGCTGTGTGCGCTGGTGGAGGAGGTCGGCAAGCAGGATCTGGAGCCGGAACCGCGTTTGCGCCTGATGGTTGAGCGTTTTGTCGAAGAGTATGCGGATGCCCAGAACGCGCACCGCGTACTTACCGAAGACGTGCGCTTCCTTGAGCCAAAAGATCAAAAGCGGATCCTGGCCGGCGAACGAAAAGTAGTTGAAGCGATGGCGCAGGCCATGGTCGGTGTGCGGCCGGAGTTGGCAGAAAGCAAGATGGCCAAGCCGATCACCATGCTGTTGTTCGGAATGATCAACTGGATGTTCATGTGGTTGAAGCCCGATGGGGAGCTGACCCATGAGCGCATGGCGGTAGTCGTGTCCGATCTCCTGTTCGGCGGGATAGGCGCCGTTGGACTGGGTGACGCGGGAAGGAAAAAGAAATGACGTGATCTCCTGGCAGGTTGCGTCATTTCAGTAGTGTGGGAGAAGGCTCAAGGCCGGCTCGCAGGATGACAAAAAACCAAACTAGGAGACCACTCATGAAGTTCGCACGCAACCTGGCTGCATTGGTGTTGGCCGGCTACGCAATCGCCGCACATGCCGACATCAACGTCGGCGTTACCTTGTCCACTACCGGCCCGGCAGCCTCGCTGGGGATCCCGGAAAAGAACACCATCGCGCTGCTGCCCACCAGTATTGCCGGGCAGAAGGTCAATTACATCGTCCTGGACGATGCATCCGACACTACCCAGGCGGTCAAGAACACACGTCGCTTCATCAGTGAAAACAATGTGGACCTAATCATGGGCTCCACCGTCACGCCCAATTCCCTGTCCATGATCGAAGTGGCCGCCGAGGCCAGGACACCGATGATTTCGCTGGCGGCGTCATCGCGTATCGTCGAGCCGATGGACGACAAGAAGAAATGGGTCTTCAAGACCCCGCAGAACGACATCATGATGTCGCTCGCCATTGTCCAGGACATGGTGGCCCGCGGTTATAAGCGGGTCGGTTTCATCGGTTACTCCAACGCTTATGGCGAGGGCTGGTTCAACGAGTTCTCCAAAGCCGCCGCCCTGAAGAAGGTGGAAATCGTCGCCAATGAGCGCTTCGCTCCGACGGATACGTCGGCCACGGCGCAAGCGCTGAAGCTGATGTCGGCCAAGCCGGATGCAATCCTGATCGCCAGTTCGGGCACGCCATCGGTGGTGCCGCAGCGGGCGCTGAAAGAGCGCGGCTATCAGGGGCAGATCTATCAGACGCACGGTGTCGCCAACGCCGATTTCCTGCGGGTGGGCGGCAAGCTGCTCGACGGCACATTGCTGCCGGCCGGGCCGGTCCTGGTGGCAGCGCAGCTGCCGGCCACCAACCCCATCCGCAAGGTCGCCCTGGATTATGTCGCCAAGTATGAAGGCGCGCATGGCAAGGATTCCGTGTCCTTGTTCGGAGGCTATGCCTGGGACGCCGGCCTGCTGCTGCAAGCAGCCGTGCCGGTGGCGCTGAAATCGGCCAAGCCGGGTACGCCGGAGTTCCGCGCCGCCCTGCGCGATGCACTGGAAGGCGCCAAGAACGTCAACGGCGTCCACGGTGTGTACAACATGTCGCCAACCGACCACTTGGGCCTGGACCAGCGCGCGGCCGTGATGGTGAAGATCGTCAACGGCGCCTGGACGTACCAGCCTTAACTATCCCCTGCAGTCACGGCGCCGGCATCGCATTGGCGCCGTCTTCCTTTCTTGCCGTCCACAGGATATTGCTATGACAGTACGACCGACCCTCTTGCAAAGTTACATCGCCGGCCGTTGGGTCGGAACAACTGCCGCCCAAGCGCTGCACAGCGCCGTGAACGGGCGGGAAGTGGCCTCCACCCACCAGGAAAGCATCGACTTCGGCGAAGCGCTGGAGCATGCCCGCCGCCATGGCCTGCCGGCGTTGCTGGCGCTGGACTTCCAGCGGCGTGCGGCGATCCTGAAGGCGCTGGCCAAATACCTGACTGAGCACAAGGAAGAACTGTATGCGATCTCTGCGCATACGGGCGCCACCCGTGCCGATAGCTGGATCGATATTGAAGGCGGAAGCGGCACGCTCTTCGCATACGCCAGCGTTGGCGGCAATGAGTTCCCATCGTCCAACCTGGTGCACGAAGGTCCCGCCATGCCGTTGGGCAAGCAAGGCCGCTTTGCCGGCACCCACATCCTCGTCCCGCGCGGCGGCGTGGCGGTGCATATCAATGCGTTCAATTTCCCGGTATGGGGCATGCTCGAGAAATTCGCGCCGACCTTCCTGGCCGGCATGCCCTGCATCGTCAAGCCTGCAACTGCCACCAGCTACCTGGCCGAAGCCGCCATGCGCCTGATTGAACGTTCCGGATTGCTGCCCGCAGGCAGCCTGCAACTGGTGATTGGCAGCACTGGAGACCTGTTGGACCGATTGCAGCCGCAGGATGTGGTTACTTTCACCGGTTCGGCAGACACCGCCGCCAAGCTACGCGTGCATCCGAATCTGGTGCGTCACTCGATTCCCTTCAATGCCGAGGCGGATTCGCTCAACTGTGCCATTCTTGGCCCGGACGTTACCCCGGATGATGAGGAGTTCGACCTCTTCGTGAAGGAAGTCGCGCGTGAGATGACGACCAAGGCCGGCCAAAAATGTACGGCAATCCGCCGCGCCATTGTGCCCCGGCGCCACATCGACGCCGTGGCTGAACGTTTGCGCACGCGCCTGGCCAAGACGGTGGTGGGAGACCCCGCACTGGAGCAGGTGCGCATGGGACCGCTGGCCTCCAAAGCCCAGCAGCATGACGTTGCAGAGCGACTCGCGCTGTTGAAGCAGGGGGCGGAACAGGTCTTCGGCGCTGCCGATGGCTTCAATCCCCAGGGCGAAGGGGTAAGCGATGGCGCGTTCTTCGCGCCGACGCTCCTGCTGTGCCGCGATGGCGCCGCCAATAGCGCCGTGCATGATGTCGAAGCCTTCGGCCCTGTCAGTACGCTGATTGCCTACGATGAACTCGACGATGCGTTGGATCTGGCCGCGCGCGGCCGCGGCAGCCTGGTGGGGAGCCTGGTCACGCATGATCCGGCGGTGGCAGCCCGTGCGATTCCGGTGGCCGCGGCATGGCACGGACGCCTGCTGGTACTGGACCGGGAAGCGGCGATCGAATCTACCGGCCACGGCTCTCCGCTGCCGCAGCTCAAGCACGGTGGGCCAGG
Source organism: Herbaspirillum sp. GW821-FHT09A12 (assembly GCF_059418325.1). Classification (NCBI taxonomy): domain Bacteria; kingdom Pseudomonadati; phylum Pseudomonadota; class Betaproteobacteria; order Burkholderiales; family Oxalobacteraceae; genus Herbaspirillum; species Herbaspirillum sp. GW821-FHT09A12. The sequence goes on along the minus strand of NZ_JBWKPR010000003.1, from coordinate 161,113 downwards.
TCGCGCCGGCGGGGGGGAAGAGCTGGGCGGGGCGCGTGCGGTGAAGCACTACCTGCAGCGCGCCGCCGTGCAAGGTTCGCCGACCATGCTGGCCGCGGTGGTCGGCGAACATGTGCGCGGAGCGGCCGTGCGCGATACGGGCGTGCATCCCTTCCGCCATCATTTCGACGATCTGCAGATCGGCGATTCGCTGACCACCCATCGCCGTACCGTCACCGAAGCCGACATCGTCAATTTCGGTTGCCTGTCCGGAGACCATTTTTATATGCACTTCGACGAGATAGCGGCCAGGGAGTCGCCATTCGGCAAGCGCATTGCGCACGGCTATTTCGTGCTGTCCGCGGCCGCCGGCCTGTTCGTTTCGCCGGCGCCGGGGCCGGTGCTGGCCAACTATGGCCTGGACACGCTGCGCTTCATCAAGCCGGTAGGGATCGGCGACACCATCCAGGCACGCCTGACCTGCAAGCGCAAGATCGATCGCAACAAAACGGATGCAAAGGGCGTCGGCCAAGGCGTGGTGGCCTGGGACGTGGAAGTCACCAATCAAGGCGGCGAGCTGGTGGCCTCCTACGACATCCTGACGCTGGTCGCAAAGAAACCGGGCTGACCCAGGGCGGTTCACCGCGCCATCAATAAAAAGCCGCGGCGGCACCGGAAGATCAGACCGGTGCGCACGCAAGGCATCAGGCGTAATCAGGCCGGGGCGGGCGCCGAAGAAGCGGTGCACGCCTTGGCGGCAACAATCTAGGGAGGAAGAAGTGGATGCGAGCATAGTTGCGGTGCTGATCCAGGATGGCATGACCACGGGCGCGATTTATGCCCTGCTGTCGTTGGCATTGGTATTGGTGTTTTCAGTGACGAGAGTCATTTTCCTGCCGCAAGGCGAATTTGTGGCATTCGGCGCCCTGACGCTTGCGGCCATGCAAAACGGCCAGGCGCCGCGTACCGCATTGCTGCTGGTCGCGCTCGGGGTGGCAACCTTGGCGGCGGAAGTTCTTGGCAGCCTGCGCGTAGCCGAGCGGCGTGTGCGTCTGCCGCGCCGGCTGCCGGTGCTGGCCGGGAAATACCTGGTATTCCCGGCGGCGCTTTATTGGCTGACGCTGCAGCTGGCCTTGCAAGATTTGCCGATGCTGCTCCAGATTGCCTTGGCGCTGGCCATCGTCGTGCCCATGGGGCCCATGATCTATCGCATCGCCTACCAGCCGCTGGCGCATGCCAGTATCTTGGTGTTGCTGATCGTTTCGCTCGGGGTGCACTTGGCGATGGTGGGCCTGGGGTTGCTGATGTTCGGGCCGGAAGGCTCCAACACCAAGCCGTTTACCGACTTGCAACTGACCTTCGGACAAAGCATGGTCTCTGGCCAGAGCCTGATCGTGATTGCCACCGTGCTGGCACTGATCGCCGCGATCTGGTGCTACTTTGAACGCAGCCTCTCGGGGAAAGCCTTGCGCGCTACCGCGGTCAATCGCTTGGGCGCGCGCTTGGTGGGCGTGGGCATCAACCAGGCCGGCAAGCTGTCTTTCACCATGGCCGCAGGTATTGGCGCGCTGTGCGGCATCCTGATCGCACCGTTCACCATCGTCAACTACGAGTCGGGCTTCCTGATCGCGCTCAAGGGCTTTGTGGCCGCCATCTTCGGCGGCCTCGCGAGCTATCCGATCGCAGCGGCGGGCGCCTTGTCGGTGGGGCTGGTGGAGAGCTTTTCCTCATTCTGGGCCAGCTCTTTCAAGGAATTGATCGTGTTTACCGTGATCATCCCGGTCTTGCTGTGGCGTTCGCTGACCAGCCACCACGTCGATGAAGAAGCATGAAGGAAGCGCCATGACCAACACACTCACATTGCGGACGCTCTTGCCGGTGCTGTTTTTTGCCCTGGTCCTGGTGTTGCCGGGCCTTGGCGTGCCGCCGTTCTGGATCACGCTGCTTTCATACGTGGGCCTTTACGCCATCGTCGCACTGGGCCTGGTGCTGCTGACCGGCGTCGCAGGGCTGACTTCTTTCGGCCAGGCCGCCTTCGTTGGCATCGGCGCCTACACCACTGCCTACCTCACTACGCACTATGCGCTTTCGCCGTGGCTGGGGCTGTTGGCCGGGATTGCCATCACCGGCGTTTGCGCCTTGCTGATCGGGGCGGTGACCATGCGCATTTCCGGACATTACTTGCCGCTGTCGACCATCGCTTGGGGACTGTCCTTGTATTACCTGTTCGGTAACCTCGAGAGCTTGGGGAAATACGACGGGATCGGCGGCATTCCTTCCATCAGCGTGGCCGGGTTCGAGTTTGGCAACGGCACGTCGATGTATGTACTGATCTGGGTCGTTGCCATACTGGCGCTGATCTCGGTTCAGAACTTTCTCAATTCGCGGGCCGGCCGTGCCGTGCGGGCGCTGAAGTTCGGCACGGTGATGCCCGAGGCCATGGGGGTCGATACCGCACGCATGAAGATAGTGATCTTCGTCTACGCGGCTATCCTGGCCGGCATCTCTGGCTGGCTGTATGCGCATCTGCAGCATGCGGTCAATCCCACGCCTTTTGGCTTGAAGTACGGTATCGACTATCTGCTGATGGTGGTGGTCGGCGGTGCCGCTCACGTATGGGGCGCACTGCTGGGGGCCGGGCTGATTACGATGCTCGGCAACTTCCTGCAGGAATGGCTGCCGGGATTGCTGGGTAGCGAGGGCAATTTTGAGGCCGTGGTCTTCGGCATTGCCCTGGTGATCTTCCTGCAATATGCCAATGAAGGGTTGTGGCCCCATATCCAGGCGCGCTTCGCTGGGCGCACCAGGATGCGGGTGCCTGCGGATGCCGCGCCATTGGAACAGTTGCCGAAGCCTGCCGCCGGCGAGACGATTCTTGAGGTCGAAGCGGCCCGCAAGCAATTCGGCGGCCTGGTGGCGGTCAATGACGTGTCTTTCAGTGTGAAGGCCGGCGAGATCGTCGGGCTGATCGGCCCCAACGGCGCCGGCAAATCGACCACTTTTAATCTGGTGACGGGGGTGCTGTCCATTACCAGCGGCAAGGTGAACTACCGTGGCCGTTCCATCGCGGGATTGTCATCGCGCCAAATCGCCAGTCGCGGCATTGCCCGTACCTTCCAGCATGTTCGCCTGGTGCCGGGGATGAGCGTGCTGGAAAACGCTGCAATGGGCGCTTACCGGCGCGGCGATTTTTCCCCTCAAGGCGGCATCCTGGCCGGACTGTTGCGTTTGAACCGCGGGGAAGAGGCCAAGATCATGGCGGAGGCCAGGCGCCAACTGGAACGCGTTGGTCTGGGGGATCTGCTGGATCGCCCCGCCGGCAGCCTGGCCTTGGGCCAGCAGCGTATCCTGGAAATTGCCCGCGCCCTGTGCTGCGATCCGGCACTGCTGTTGCTCGATGAACCGGCTGCCGGGTTGCGCCTGAAGGAGAAGCAGGCCCTGTCCGAGCTGCTTGCTAAGCTGCGCGGCGAGGGGATGGCAGTGCTCCTGGTAGAGCACGACATGGATTTTGTGATGCGCTTGACCGATCACATCGTGGTCATGGAGTTCGGCACCAAGATCGCCGAAGGAACACCAGCCCAGATTCAGGTACATCCGGCAGTGCTGGAAGCTTACCTCGGAGGAGTTTGATGATGAATGCCGAAACCATGATCGCCCGCCGCGAGGTGGCCGTTACCGCGCAGGCATCCGTGCTGCTGGAAGTCAGCGGGCTGCAAGCCCGCTATGGGAAGGTCGAGGCGCTGCACGGCGCGGCCTTGACGGTGCGCGCCGGCCAGATCGTGACGGTGATCGGCCCCAATGGCGCGGGCAAGTCCACGCTGTTGAATGCCATCATGGGCGCCCTGCCGGTCAATGCCGCTGCCACCGGCCGTGTAGCGTGGCTCGGGCATGACGTGAGCAGCCTGGACGTGGAAGAGCGGGTAGCCCGGGGCTTGTCGCTGGTGCCGGAAAAGCGGGAGCTGTTTGCCACCATGACGGTGGAAGACAACTTGCAGCTTGGCGCCTATAAGCGCCGCCGCAATGGCGAGGCCGGCTATATGGACCAGATTGACATGGTCTACGATCTGTTTCCCCGGTTGCAGGAACGGCGCAAGCAAGCGGCCGGGACGCTCTCGGGCGGCGAGCGGCAAATGCTGGCGGTGGGGCGCGCCTTGATGGCCAAACCGCAGTTGCTCATGCTGGATGAACCAAGCCTGGGGTTGGCGCCGCTGATTACCAAGGAAATTCTCGGGATTATCGCCAAACTGCGCGAGACCGGCGTGGCTACCTTGCTGGTGGAGCAGAATGCGCGCGCAGCCTTGCAGGTGGCGGACTACGGCTACGTACTGGAGATGGGCGAGCTGGTGCAGGAAGGGGCGGCAGATGCCCTGGCGGCCGACCCCAGGATTGTCGAGAGCTATTTGGGCCTGGCCAAGCGCTAGGTACTGCCCGCGGCGGCGAAATCCAGGAAGAGCAAAAAAATAAGGACGGAGACAATGGACCTGCGCTGGTGTTCTATTCGCACGCGCCTGGCTGGCGCGTTTGCCTTGTTGTTCATTCTGCTGGCAATACTTGCGGCGATCGTGGGGTTCAACGATATCGCACGCCAGGATGAGCTGGCCCGCCAATTGACGGCGCTGGGGCAGGGCATCGGCCATCGGGAGTCGCTTGCCATCGCCGGGCTGGTGGCGCAAGCCGAGGCGGCCAGGGCGATGCTGCTGCAATATGCGGCGGGCGGCGCCGTGCTGGTGCTGGCCTTGGCCGGCGCGGTGGCGTGGCTGGTCGGGCGCAGCATCACTCGTCCGCTGGAGGCTGCGCTGTCGCTGGCGCGGCGGGTGGCGACCGGCGACCTTTCCTCGGACATCGCGGCCAAGGGGAAGGATGAAATCGCGAACCTGTTGCACGCCCTGCAAGCCATGAACGGCAACCTGAAGAAAATCGTCGGCGATGTGCGCGTGGGGACCCAGGTCATCGCGGAGGCATCCGACCAGATTGCCGACGGCAACAGTGCGCTGTCTTCCCGGACAGAAAGCCAGGCCAGCTCCTTGCAGCAAACCGCATCATCGATGGAGCAGTTGACTTCCATGGTGTCGCAAAACGCCGGCCACGCGGAGCATGCCAACCAGGTGGTCGCGGCGGCTTCCGGTTCGGCGCTGCGCGGCGGCCAGGTGGTAGAGCAAGTGCGCGACATCATGGGCGCGATAAACGATAGTTCAACCCGCATAGTCGACATCATCGGCGTGATTGACGGTATCGCATTTCAGACCAATATCCTGGCCTTGAATGCCTCCGTCGAGGCCGCGCGCGCGGGGGAGCAAGGCCGTGGATTCGCGGTGGTCGCCTCGGAAGTGCGTTCGCTTGCCCAACGTTCGGCCGTAGCGGCGCGCGAGATAAAGGCCCTGATCGACGAGTCGGTGCAGAAAGTGAAAAGCGGCAATCTTCTCGCGAGCCAGGCAGAAGGTGCGATGCGTGACATTGTGCGGTCGGTGGCCCAGGTGGAGGGCATCATTGCGGAAATATCGCAGGCTGGGCGTGAACAGAGCCACGGCATTACCGAGATCAATCACGCGGTGGGGCAGATGGACAAGATGACGCAGCAGAATGCCTTGCTTGTCGAGAACGCGGCTTCCTCGGCACTGAAGATGCAGCAGCTGGCTGCCTCGCTGGCGCAATCGGTGGCCGCATTCCGGTTGGAAAACAGTTCGGACGCAGCCATTGCGATGGTCAAGCGCGCCGTACGCCATGTGCAGGCCAACGGCGCCGAGGCCGCGCTGGCCGATTTCAGCCTTCCGGCGCCGGAATTCCGGCAACGCGACCTCTACATCAACGCGATCGACCTGGATGGGAACACCCTGGCCCATGGCGACAATACCAAGCTGATCGGCCGCAACCTCATCGATATGAAGGACGCCGATGGCAAGCCATTCATCCGGCACTTCGTGGAAACCGCCAAAAGCGCAGGGCGGGGATGGGTGGATTACCGATGGCAGAACCCGATAACCGGCCTGCTGGAAGAAAAGCGTACCTACATCGAATTGGTCGACGGCCTTGTTTTGGGATGCGGCGTTTATAAATAAAAAAGACGCTATTGGGACGGGGGGGGGGGGGCTGTTTGGAATTCAATGTTGTCTGAGGCAAAAGGAAATGGCCCCATCGGGGCCATTTCCTTTTGTTGGTGGGGCGGCGTCACTTTAACTTAACATTGGTCGGAAACCCTTTAAAGAAAAGAGTTTCTTTATTTTTTATGCTGTCGCTACCCCCCCAAAAAAAAATACCTCCAGGCGTACTGGATGCAGTTGGACGCCGGTGGATCCGTTATGGATAGATTGACAGTACAAGCAGATTTTTTCGATCTGTTGTTTCCATTCTACGGTTGGTTCGATTTCGCCAATGCAGATCAGTGGATTGCTGCACGGAATCAATAATTCAAATTAATTTACAAACCGCTTGCTCTGTTTGTTTCGTGGTGTAGAATTTCACAAACAAATAATTATTCAACTCAGGAGACAAAAATGGCATTCATCACGAACGCGTGGTATGTCGCATGCTGGGCTGCGCAAGTGAAACGCGACGAAATGTTCCATCGGACATTGCTTGACCAGCAAGTGGTTTTCTATCGCAAGCAGAACGGTGAGGCGGTGGCGCTGCAGGATCGCTGCCCGCACCGTTTCATTCCGCTGCATCTCGGTACCATCCGGGGCGATGCCATCGAATGTGGCTATCACGGGCTGCAGTTCGATTGTTCCGGGAAGTGCGTTAAGAATCCCCACGGTGACGGCAAGATCCCGGCGGCTGCCAAGGTGCGGGCTTATCCGGTGCACGAGAAACACGGCATGCTGTGGATCTGGATGGGGGACGAAGAGGCGAACCCCGCGCAGATCCCGGACTACAGCGTCCTTGAGCCGGAATCAGGCTTTCGCACCAGTACCGGCGGCTATATCCATATCAATGCCAACTATGAACTGATGGCGGAAAACCTGCTCGACCTGAGCCACATCACCTATCTCCACGACGGGCTGCTTGGCAGTCCGGAGCAGGTCGGCGCCGACCAGGTGGTCAAGGAAGAGGGCATGCACATCATCTGTAATCGCTGGATGCCCAATGTCAGCGTGCCAGGCATTTTCGACATGCTGTACAAGCGCGACGGCAAGCAGGTCGACATGTGGACCAACATGCGCTGGATCCCGCCCAGCAGCTTCATCCTGGATTCGGGCGTGCATGCGCCGGGCGGTGAGCGTGAAGACAAAGGCTGGTACTACGGCGTGCACATCCTGACCCCGGAAACCGAACGCACCACGCACTATCACTTCGCTGCTGCGCTGCCTTCGGGCACCGTGATGACGACTGACGAGGCGGCGCGCTATGCGGAATTGCGCCGCTTCGCCTTCGAGGAACAAGACAAGCCGATGCTCGATGCCCAGCAGGCAGCGCTGGGCGAGATGAACTTCTGGGACATGAAGCCGGTGCTCTTGAGTGTAGACGCGGGGCCGGTGCGCATGCGCCGCGCGCTGGAACGGATGCTGGCCGCGGAACGCCAGGAGGCAGCCGCCGGGAAGTAGGGCGGGGAAGAAGGAGCCGGCGCATCAAGCTGAAGGGCTGGCCATTTGCAGCAAGAAAAAATATAAAACCAGAGAGGAGACAAGAATGCAAAATGCTTGGAAAAAGGCGGCATGGACGGGCGCCGCCGTGGCCGCCATGGCAGCGGCCGCATGGGTGCCGGCCGCCGCGCAGACACCGGTGAAAATAGGATTCATCGGCGAGCTGTCGGGGCCGCAGGCTTCGATCGGGCGTGACCAATATGATGGTTTCATGCTGGTCGTCGAACGTAATGGCGGCAAGCTGGGCAATGTTCCGGTGCAGGTGATCAAGGAAGACACGCAATTGAAGCCGGATGTGGCCAACCAGGCCGTGCGGCGGCTGATCGAGAAGGAAAAGGTGCCCATCATCACCGGGGTATCCTTCTCCAATATCATGATGGCGGTGCACAAGTACGTGACCGACCAGCAGGTATTCCTGATCGGCTCCAATGCCGGCCCGTCGCAGATCGCGGGTGCGCAATGCTCTCCGTACCAGTTCATTACCGCCTGGCAGGGCGACCAGGCGGCCGAAGTCGTGGGCAAATATGCGACCGACAAGCAATACAAGCGCGTGCTGCTGATGGCGCCTAACTACCAGGCCGGCAAGGACACGCTGGCCGGTTTCAAGCGCCATTACAAGGGTGAAGTGGTAGACGAGATCTACACGCAGTTGAACCAGCTGGACTTCGCGGCGGAGATCTCGCAAGTGTCGTCGGCCAAGCCCGATGCGGTATTTGCGTTCTTCCCGGGTGGACTGGGCGTCAGCTTTGCCAAGCAATATGCCCAGGCAGGCTTGATGAAGAAGGTGCCGCTGCTGTCGGTGTTCGTGGCCGATGCCATCAATCTTCCATCGATCGGAGATAACGCGCTGGGCATGGTGAGCGGCAGCTTCTGGGGGCCGGATATGGAGGTGCCGGCCAGCAAGCGCTTCGTCGAAGACTTCGAAAAGAAGTATGGCCGGATTCCTTCCAACTATGCCGCGCAAAGCTATGACGCCGCGCAGCTGCTGGACTCTGCCATCAGGAAGGTCGGCGGCAACGTGAGTGACAAGCCAGCGTTCATGGCAGCCCTCAAGGCGGCTGATTTCCAGTCGGTGCGCGGCGCCTTCCGCTTCAATAACAATCATTTCCCGATCCAGGACATGCACATCCTGGAAGTTGCCAAGGACGGCAAGGCGCGATTGAGCCTGAAGACTTTGGCCACGCCGTTCAAGGCGGTCGAGGACGCTTATCACGACAAGTGTCCCCTGAAAAACTGAGCAGCGTTTTTCCATCCCGTACTCTTTTCATCCTGGCCGGGACGGCCAAGCGGCTGTCCCGGGATTGCATCCATGACTACCAAGACAATTCCTGTGCGCGTTGTCGAGAAGCGCCGCGCGGCATCCGATATCGCTCTCTTCGAGCTCGAGCGCTCTGATGGCAAGGCCCTGCCGCCGTTCAGCGCCGGCTCGCACATCGATGTTCACCTGCCCAATGGCCTGGTGCGCCAGTATTCCCTGTGCAACGACCCCGCGCAGGATCAACGCTACCAGATTTGCGTGCTGCACGATCCCAATAGCCGCGGGGGATCCCGGGCCATGCACGAACTGGTGGCGATCGGCGACGAACTGCTGATCGGCGAGCCAAGAAACCTGTTCCACCTGGTGCCTGGCGAGCATGAAGTCGTGCTGCTGGCCGGCGGAATCGGTGTCACGCCGCTCATGGCGATGGCGTGGAAGCTGCTGGCGCAAGGCGCCAGGTTCCATATGCATTACTTTACGCGCAGCGCTGAGCGAACGGCCTTTCATGCGCAGATACTGCAATCAGCGCTGTGCGAGAAGGTGTCTTTCTGGTTCGACGACACGCCCAACGCGGCACGGCCGTCGGTGGGCGAGATACTGGGTCGCGCCGACCCTGATGCGCATGTCTATGCCTGCGGCCCGATGGGCTTTCTCAAGCACGTGCAGGATACCTGCGAGCAGATGCGCTGGGCGCATCTGCACTACGAGGCTTTTACAGCGGCGCCTGTCGAGCATGGCGAGGCTTTTACGGTAAAGCTGCAAAGCAGTGGACGCATGATAGCGATCGCGCCCGGGCAGACGGTGGTGGAGGCGCTGGCGCATGCCGGCATCGAGATTCCCGTTTCCTGCGAGCAAGGCATCTGCGGGACTTGCCTCACCAGGATCTGTGAGGGCGTGCCGGATCATCGAGACCAGTATCTGACAGATGAGGAACGGGGAAGGGGCGACCAGTTCACGCCGTGCTGCTCTCGTGCGAAGTCGCCGGTCCTGGTGCTGGACCTGTGACGGCAAGGCGAGACTGGTGCGTGGAGCCGGTTTCGCCATGTCCTTTTCCGGGGCTGCCGTTCGCTGCGTCAATAAGCCCGCAAATCCGCCATATCACTGCCTGAGGTCGCAGGAAGCTTGTCCCGGCCTCAGGCTGTCCGCCAGCATGAAAAACCTGCAAGCCTGATGCTCTTGCCGCGCGATTTCGCGCCGGAAGTCCCCGATGCACAGCGGTATAATGGGTGCCCGCAAGTAATTCTTCCACCTTTAGAAAATGATCTCTTCCGGCGCTTCGTCACTCGGGCTGCAGGCCGACGCAGATAACACCCAGGCGCAGGTCTCCGGGCATGGCGATGGCGCGGTGAAAAAAAAGCCGGCACGCCGGACCCAGAGCGACCGTACCCGTGAGGCGCGCGACCGTCTACTGACCGCCGCCATCGACGTCTTGATGGAGAAAGGCTATGCCGGCCTGACCACGAAAGAGGTGGCGACGCGCTCCTGCCTGTCCAACGGCGCCCTGATGCACCACTTCAATTCGAAGGCCGAGCTGGTGGTGGCCGCTACTGCCGCGGTCTATGAGGTCTCGATCGAACGTGGCCAGCGGGTGGCGAAATCGGCACAGGCCGTCAAGGATCCGGTCGAGGGCTTCATTGCCGACAGCCTGAGCGTCTATTTCGACTGGCCATTCGTGGCCGCGCTGGAAGTCATCATCGTGGCCCGCACGGACGTCGAACTGATGGAGCAGATACTCCCGGTGATGCAGCACTATCGCAACACAACCAACGAGGTGTGGTTGCAGGTGTTCCGTGCGGCAGGCTTTTCCAGCAAGCAGGCAAACACGATTCTCAACCTGACGCTGAACCTGGTGCGGGGCATGGCGATCAACCGCCTGTGGCGTCACGATGATAGCTACTACACGCAGCTCCTCAAGGAGTGGAGCAAGCTGATCAAGTCCGCGATCAGCGTGAAGTAAGCCGCCAGGCTGGGCGGCCGGGCGAGTCTCAAATGGACTTGCCGCCGGCCGCGTTCTTCTTGTCCGAGAACAGATCGAACATCAGCCTGCGCAGCCACTGATTGCCCGGTTCCTTGTGGAACTTGGCATGCCAGAACACATTGATCCCGGTCTCGGGCAAATCCACGGGATGTTCCAGGAAGCGCAGGTTGAACGGCGCCAGGCATTGGCGAGCATAGCGCTCCGGCACAGTCGCGACCATGTTGGTAGTGGAGAGGATGTGGCCGACCGCCACGAAATGCGGCACCGACAAGCGGATGTTGCGGCGGATCCCCTTGCGCTCGATAGCCTCGTCGAGCTTGGCGTGACCGGTTCCGGGCGCCACCACCCTCACATGTTCCGCCTCCGAAAACTCTTCCACGGTAATCTTTTTCTTGTCCAGCGCATGGCCGCGCCGCATCAGGCAGACGTACTTCTGCTCGAACAGGCGCTGCTGGAAAAATCCCGTTTTCAATTGCGGCAGCAGACCGACCGCCAGGTCGACATGGCCTGACTCCATCTCGTCCTTGAGGTTGATGGCAGTGTTGCGCACGGTATTGATCGAGATATTGGGGGCGATGCCGGCCAGCGTGTCCATTAGGCGTGGCAGGAAGTAGATCTCGCCGATATCAGTCATGCCGATGGTGAAGGTGCGACTGGTGCGCTCTGGATCAAACAGGGCTTGCTGGTTGAGCGTGCTGTGGATGGCGCTCAGGGCGTAGGCAATCGGTTCGGCCAGCTGGATGGACAGCGAGGTCGGCTCCATGCCCTTGGAGGTGCGCAGGAACAATTCGTCGCCCAGCAGGCGTCGCAGGCGGTTGAGCGCGTTGCTGATGGCGGGCTGGGTCTGGCCGAGTTTCTCGGCGACGATCGACACGCGGCGGTCGACCAGCAACTGGTTGAAGACCACCAACAAGTTGAGATCGATGTCCTTGAGTTCCATTCCTGCCCTTGAGTAATATCACTGCTAGTGATTATTTAAATTCAGAGAATACTATATATTTATAAATGGCCGCTTCCTATAATCGCCTCACCAAACAAAAAAATGACAAGTAGGCAGAGGAGACAGGCATGGAACTGGTGGTGCAACCACTTGGGCGTTCGCTCGCCGTCAAGGCGGGAGACAATCTGCTGGAGGTGCTGCAGGCAAACGGCGTCCCCGTGTCCTACAGCTGCCGCGCAGGCCGTTGCGGGACTTGCCGCTGCAAGCTCGTCGAGGGCAAGGTGCTGGAGTCCGCGGGCGATGCCAAGCTGACCAATCCCGGCGCAGGCAGCCACGTGCTGGCATGCATGAGCGTGCTCACGGAGAGCTGCGTGGTGGAAATTCCCGAACCTGACGAGATCGTGGCGCACCCCGCGCGCATCCTCAAGGCGACCGTGGTGGCGATCGAGGATCTCACGCACGATATCAAGCGACTGGTGCTCAAGTCCCCCAAGCCGCTTTCGTTCTCGGCGGGTCAATACGCCATCCTGCAATTCACGCTTGAACATATCCGGCCATATTCGATGGCAGGCGTGGCAGATGACGATACCCTCGAATTCCATATCCGCAAGGTGCCCAACGGGCGCGTCACCGGCTATGTCTTCAATGAGCTCAAGGCCGGTGACCAGGTGCGGGTATCCGGCCCGATGGGCACCGCCTATTTGCGCAAGAAGCATGAAGGCCCGGTGCTGTGCATCGCCGGCGGTACTGGCCTGGCGCCAGTATTGTCCATCGTGCGCGCCGCCACCGCCTTGAAGATGACCAATCCCATCCATCTCTATTTCGGCGTGCGCTCTTCCGCGGACATCTATGGCCTGGACTGGCTGGAAGCGCTCGCACGGCGCAATCCGAACCTGCATGTCCACGTGGTGATCGCCACCAACGAGCCCGGCACCCGGCATCGCGTGGGGCTGGTGACCGATGCGGTGTCAGCCGACTGGAGCGACCTGCGCGACTGGCGCGCCTACCTGTGCGGTGCGCCGCCGATGGTCGAGGCGGCGACCCTGATTGCCAAGTCCAAAGGCGTCGCGTTGGAACACATTTATGCCGATGCGTTTTACGCCAGCGCCAACTAACAGCAAAAGACTACAAGAAGGAGACGAGATGAAAGCCGAAGTACCAGAAATGGTGCGTGCCGAACGCCGCCAGTATTACGATCAGATCAACCATTTCAGCATGACCCCGCTGTGGGAAGTGTTGGGGCGCCTGGTGCCGAAGCAGCCGACACCGGTCATCAGCCCGATGTTGTGGAAATATGCGGACGTACGCGAGCATGTGATGCAGGCCGGACGCCTGATCAGCGCCGAGGAGGCGGAGCGCCGCGTGCTGATCCTGGAAAATCCAGGGCTGCGCGGCAACTCGTCTGCCACCCAGACCCTGTATGCAGGCCTGCAGCTGATCATGCCGGGGGAAGTGGCGCCGGCGCACCGCCATACCCAGTCCGCTTTGCGCCTGGTGCTGGACGGCGAGGGTGCCTACACAGCGGTGGATGGGGAGCGCACTACCATGCGGCGTGGCGACTTCATCATTACACCGGCCTGGACCTGGCATGACCACGGCAACCTCGGGCAAGAGCCGGTGGTCTGGCTGGACGGACTGGATATTCCGCTGGCGCGCTTCTTCAATGCCGGTTTTGCCGAGCCAGGCGAGACGCATTCGCAAGGTGTCAGCCGGCCCGAAGGCGATGCCCTGGCGCGCTATGGCAGCAACATGGTGCCGGTCGACTTCCAGCAGTCAGCCAATTCCCCCACCAAGGTATTCGTCTATCCGTATGCGCAGACCCGCAGCGCACTCAAGGCTATCGCCCGCGGCCAGATTGATCCGCATCATGGCTACAAGCAGCGCTTCGTGAACCCGGCAACCGGTGCGTCGCCGATGCCAACCATGGGGGCCTTCATCCAGCTGCTGCCGGCGGGCTTCGAGAGCCTGCCATACCGAAGCACCGATGCCACGGTCTACGTGTGCCTGGAAGGCGAGGGCGAGGCCCTGGTCGGCGACCAGTTGTTGCAGTTCCAGGAGAACGACGTTTTCGTGGTGCCCTCCTGGTACACGCTGCAGTTGCGATCCCGGCGCGAGGCGATTGTCTTCAGCTATTCCGACCGGCCGGCGCAGCAGGCGATCGGCTTCTGGCGTGAAGAGCGCTTGCCGGCGGCAGGCTAAGCCTGCCGCATACATCTGAAGAACACGTCGCATCCCTCATTTCAACCCATGCATTTGGCTGCTCGGACGGCCAAGTTTTTCCTCAATCGGAGCATTCATGAACTACGCCGTACCCATCGCGCCCGTCGCCACCCTTGAGATTGCCGGTAGCAAAGATGCCTTCCCGGTCAACCGCATCTTCTGCGTGGGCCGCAACTATGCCGCCCATGCGCGTGAAATGGGCAAGGATCCCGAGCGCGATCCGCCGTTCTTCTTCATGAAGCCCGCCAATGCAGCGGTGCAGGCAGGCGAGAGTGAGACCCGCATTCCCTATCCGCCGATGACCGCCAACTTCCATCACGAGATCGAACTGGTGGTGGCCATCGGCCGCGGTGGCAAGAACATCAGTGTCGACGATGCCTTGTCGCATGTGTATGGCTATGCCGTCGGTCTGGACATGACACGTCGTGACCTGCAGCTGGAGGCGCGCGAAAAGGGCCGCCCCTGGGAGTTCGGCAAGTCGTTTCGCGATTCCGCCCCGATCGGCCCGATTCATCCGGTGGCCAGCGTCGGCCAGGTCACCAGCGGCGCCATCGCCGTGACGGTCAACGGCCAGCCACGGCAGCGTTCCGACGTGAAGGAGCTGATCTGGTCGGTCGCCGAGAGCATTGCCTACCTGTCGCAATACGAAACCCTGGAACCGGGCGACATCATCATGACAGGCACCCCCGAAGGCGTGGCGGCGGTGACCAGCGGCGACCTGATGGAAGGTTCCGTCGAGGGCCTGGGAACGATCCGCGTTCGTGTGGCGGGCTGACAGCAGTCCGCGCAAGAGGAGACTTGACATGCACAACCCCAGCGAAGCTTTCCCGGTCGAAAAGAAATGGACCGGCGACGGCTCCAGCCGCATCCCGTTCTGGGCCTACACCGACCAGGGCCTGTACCAGCGCGAGCTGGAGCGCTTCTTCTATCGCGGGCACTGGAACTATGTCGGCCTAGAGGCCGAGATCCCCAACCATGGCGACTTCAAGCGTACGGTGGTGGGCGAGCGCTCGGTGGTGATGATCCGCGACGCCGATGGCGAGATCAATGTGGTGGAGAACGTCTGCGCGCACCGCGGCATGCAGTTCTGCCGCGAGCGCAGCGGCAACCGCAAGGAGCTGGTGTGCCCCTATCACCAGTGGAACTACAAACTCAATGGCGACCTGCAGGGCGTGCCGTTCCGGCGCGGCGTCAAGCAGGATGGCAAGGTCAACGGCGGCATGCCGAGCGATTTCAAGATTGAGGAGCATGGCCTGACCAAGCTCAAGGTGGCGCGCCGCGGCGGTGTCGTGTTCGCCTCCTTCGACCACGAGGTGGAGTCGCTGGAAGATTTCCTGGGCCCGCAGATCCTGGCTTATTTCGACCGCTTGTTCAACGGTCGCCAGCTGAAGATCCTGGGCTACAACCGCCAGCGCATCCCGGGCAACTGGAAGCTGATGCAGGAAAACATCAAGGATCCCTATCACCCGGGACTGCTGCATACATGGTTCGTGACCTACGGCCTGTGGCGTGCGGATAACAAGTCGCAGTTGCGCATGGATGACAAGTTCCGGCATGCGGCCATGATCTCTACCCGTGGCACCGGTGGCGTCAAGACCGAGGTGACCGCCGGTGTCAGCAGCTTCAAGGAAAGCATGCAGATCCAGGACAAGCGCCTGCTCGACATCGTCCAGGAAGACTGGTGGAAGGGGCCGACGGCCGTGATGATGACGGTGTTTCCCAGCGTGATCTTCCAGCAACAGGTCAACAGCGTGTCGACCCGGCACATCCAGCCCAACGGCACCGGTTCCTTCGATTTCGTCTGGACCCATTTCGGCTTCGATGACGATACCGAGGAAATGACCGAACGCCGCCTGATCCAGGCCAACCTGTTCGGCCCGGCCGGATTCGTCTCGGCGGACGACGGCGAAGTGATCGAATTCTCGCAGAGCGGCTTTGAGCAAAAGCCGATTCATCGGACCTTGGCCGAACTGGACGGGCGTGAAGTGCATGACACCGAGCACATGGTGACCGAGACCCTGATCCGGGGCATGTACGACTATTGGCGCAAGGTAATGGAGGTTTGATGATGGACGCTAGCTTGTATGTCGAACTGTGCCAGCTTTATGCCCGCTATGCCGAAGTGACCAGCAGCGGGCGCTGGGAGGAATGGCCGGACTTCTTTACCGACGAATGCCTCTATAAGGTGCAGCCGCGCGAGAACTTCGAGCGCGGCTTCCCGCTGGCCACGATGTCCTTTATCAGCAAGGGCATGCTGCATGACCGGGTCTATGGCATCCGCGAAACCCTGTTCCACGATCCCTACTATCAGCGCAATGTGACCGGCTTGCCCATGCTGAAGTCGGTGGCGGGCGAGGTGCTCAAGGTCGAGGCCAATTATTCGATCCTGCGCACCAAGCTGAGCCAGGAGACGACCATCTTCAATGTTGGACGCTATGTGGATGAAGTCCGCATGACCCCGCAGGGGATGCGGTTCAGCACGAAGTTGTGCATCTATGACTCGGAAATGATTCCGAACTCCCTGATTTATCCGATCTGAGGCATTCATGAGCGATACCTGCACTCAACAATGGATCGAGGCCGGCAACGTCGACGGCATTCCCGCCGATGACGTGATCGGCGTCGAAGTGGAGGGCAAGGATCTGGCCCTGTATCGGGTCGACGATGAAGTATTCGCCACCGACAACATCTGTACCCACGGCCATGCCAGGTTGTGCGACGGCTTCCTGGATGGTCACGAGATCGAATGCCCTTTGCATCAGGGGAAGTTCGATATCCGTAGCGGCAAGGCCATGTGCGCACCGCTGACCGTCGATGTACGCACGTATCCGATACGCATCGAGGACGGAAAGGTCTTCGTCGCAATCTAGAAAAACAAGGCGCCGCCATGCATGCGGTGCCATTCCCATGACGACAGGAGAGGAGACAGCATGAAATATTCGAAGACACTCGCCGCCGGCGCAGGCGCGTTGGCGGTCTTGGCTGCCTTGGCAGCCATGCCGGCGGTAGCGGCCGATGCCATCAAGATCGGTTTATCGGCCCCCTTGACCGGCAGCCAGGCAGTAGTGGGACAGGACCAGGTCGATGGTTTCAATCTGGCTGTCGAACAGAACGGCGGCAAACTGGGCGGGCGCAGCGTCACCCTGTTCAAGGAAGATGACCAGCTCAAGCCGGAGATCGGTTCGCAGATCGTTCGCAAGTTCATCGAGAAGGACAAGGTCGATGCCATCGTCGGCATGGGCTTTTCGAATGTCTTCATGGCGGGCCTGAAGCCCATCGTCGATTCCGGCATCGTGGCGATCGGCACCAATGCAGGCCCGTCGCCGGTCGCCGGCGCATCCTGTGCCGCCAATGTGTTTTCTGTCGCGTGGCAGAACGACGGCGCGGCAGAAGCGGTAGGGCAGCATATGAAGTCCAAGAACTTCAAGCGGGTGGTGCTGCTGGCGCCGAACTACCAGGCCGGCAAGGACATGCTGACCGGTTTCAAGCGCTTCTACCAGGGCCAGGCGGCGGACGAACTCTACACCCAGGTCGGCCAGACCGATTATTCCGCCGAGATCTCGCAGATCCAGGCCGCCAAGCCTGACGCGGTTTTCGTGTTCTACCCGGGCGGCATGGGCGTGAACTTCGTCAAGCAGTTCAGCCAGGCGGGCCTGCTGGGCAAGTTGCCGCTGTTCTCCGTCTTCACCGTGGACGGTACCACCATGCCGGCGTTGCGGGATGCCGCCGTGGGCAGCGTGTATGGCGCGATGTGGGATGCGGCGTTGGACAATCCCGAGAACAAGAAATTTGTCGAGGCGTTCCAGGCCAAGTACAAGCGCGTGCCCAGCGAATACGCCGCTACGGCCTATGACGCCGCGCACGTACTGGACCTGGCGCTGCAGAAGAGCAATGGCAATACCAGCGACCGCAAGGCCTTCGCCGCTGCGGTGAAGGCGGCCGGCGGGGAATTCCGCTCGGTGCGCGGGCCATTCCGCTTCAATAACAACAACATGCCGATCCAGAACTACTACATCTTCGACGTGGCCAAGAATGGCGGCAAGGTAGAGGTGCGCCAGAGCGGTGTGGCGCTGGCCAACCATGTTGACAGCTACGCTAGCCTGTGCCCGAGGAAGTAAGTCATGGATCTCCTTCTGCAAATCGCTACCCAGCTGCTCAACGGGGTGCAGTACGGGGTGCTTCTATTCCTGCTGGCCGCCGGGCTGACACTGGTATTCGGGATCATGAGCTTCGTCAACCTGGCGCACGGGTCGCTGTACATGCTGGGCGCCTACTTCTCGGCGCTGGGGTATGAGTACGGCGGCAACTTCTTCTGGGCCGTCATGGCGGCCCTGGGGGGATGTGCGGTGGTAGGCATGGTCCTGGAGCGCTTGGTGATCGCGCGGCTGTATCGGCGTGACCACCTCGACCACGTGCTGGCGACTTTCGGCCTGGTCTTGTTCTTCAACGAGCTGGTGCGCATCCTCTTCGGCCCGCAGCCTTATTTCCTGCCCTTGCCGTCCTTCCTGGAGGGCACCATCGAGGTGCTGGGCACCAGCTACCCGGCCTATCGGCTGGCCATCATCGTCACCGGCTTGCTGGTGGCGGCCGGCGCGCAATGGATGATCAACGGCACTCGCCTGGGCATGCTGATCCGGGCCGGCGCGGTCAATCCGGCCATGGTCGGCGCCCTTGGCATCAACATTCGCCTGCTCAATGGCCTGCTGTTCGTGATCGGCGCCATGCTGGCCGGCCTGGCCGGCGTGATGGCTGGCCCCATCCTGTCGATCCAGTCCGGCATGGGCGAACCTGTGCTCATCGCGACCTTGGTGGTCATCGTCATCGGCGGCATCGGTTCCATCCGTGGTGCCTTGTACGCGGCACTGATCGTGGGCATCGCCGATACCATGGGGCGGGCTTTCCTGCCGCAGATCTTCCGCACCCTGATGGATCGCGAGGCGGCCACGGCGGCTGGTCCAGCGGTGGCGTCGATGTTGGTCTACGTGCTGATGGCCGTGGTGCTTGCGGTCAAGCCGAACGGGCTGTTCCCTGCGGGAGGAAAGTGATGAAATCGACTAACAAGACTAACAAGATGCGAGGTTTCTCGTTCTGGGTGCCATGCCTCCTGCTGGTGGCCTTGGCTTGCCTGCCGGTGGTGGCCGAGTGGACCGACCAGGCCTTCTTCATCACGCTGTTCGCACGCATGCTGGTGTACGCGCTGGCGGCGGTAGCGCTCAACCTGGCGCTGGGTTATGGCGGCCTGGTCAGCTTCGGGCATGCCTTGTTCTTCGGGGGGGGCAGCTATTGCGTGGCTATTCCCGCCTTCTATGGCATCGATGCCGGCTGGCTTCATCTGCTGGCGTGCGTGCTGGTCTGCGGGGCACTTGGCGCGGCGACCGGGTTCATCAGCCTGCGCACCAGTGGCATCGCCTTCATCATGATTACGCTGGCGTTCGCGCAGATGGGTTACTTCGTCTTCGTCAGTCTCAAGCACTACGGCGGCGACGACGGCATGACCATTACCGCGCCGTCGCAATTCGGCTGGTTCAGCCTGGGTGACCTGAAGACCCTGTACTACACGGCCTTTCTCCTGCTGTGCCTGGCGCTGCTGGCCATGTGGCGGATCCATGGCGCACCGTTCGGTATGGTACTGCGCGGCGCTCGCCAGAACCCGCGCCGCATCAATGCCCTGGGTTTTCCCGCTCGCCAATACCAGCTCGCAGCCTATGTCATGTCTGCGGTGGTCTGTGCGCTCGCTGGCATGCTGTTTGCCAACCTGAACGCGTTTGCGTCGCCCAGTTCGCTGGCATGGTCGATGTCGGGCGATCTCATCGTGATGGTGGTGCTGGGGGGCATGGGATCGGTGGCTGGCCCATTGCTTGGCGCCATGAGCTTCCTGGGCGTGGAAGAAATACTCAAGTCGTACACGGACCATTGGGCCGTCGTCTTTGGCCCGATGATCGTACTGATCGCCCTGGCCGGACGCGCTGGCATCGTGGGTGTGCTGTCGAAGCTGGATGAACGGCTGGCCATGCGCAAGCGCGGCGCCGAGCTCGCCACGCGGGTGCCAGTCGCCTTGGCCGGGGAGGAATCGCGATGAGCCAGGCATTGCTTGAAACCAGAGGCCTGACCAAGCGTTATGGCGGCTTGCTGGTAACAGACCAGGTCGATCTGGACATCCGGCCGGGTGAGCTGCACGCCATCATCGGGCCCAATGGGGCCGGCAAGACCACGCTGGTAAATCAACTCTCGGGCGAGCTGCGCGCCGATGCGGGTGTCATCCGCTTCCAGGGGCGGGATGTTTCCGCGCTGGGGATTGCTCAGCGCGCCCGCAGCGGTTTGCTCCGTTCCTACCAGATCACCGCGGTGTTCGAGGAGTTCACGGTACGCGAGAACGTGATTCTGGCCGCGCACGGTGCGCGCCGCCATGGCTTTGCGTTCCTGCGCTCGCTGCTGGGACAGCGCGACCTGGCGGCCATCGCCGACAAGGTCATCGATGAGGTCGGCCTGGCGGCTATCGACGGCGTGCCGGCCGGCGAGCTGGCCTATGGCCAGCGGCGCCAGCTTGAACTGGCCATGGCACTGGCGGCCGAACCTCGTTTCCTGCTGCTGGACGAACCCATGGCCGGCATGAGTGCCCAGGAGTCTGCCGTGGTGGTGGCCTTGCTGCAGCGCCTGAAAGGACGCTACGGGATCCTGCTGGTGGAACACGACATGGAAGCGGTGTTCGCGCTGGCAGACCGCATCACGGTGCTGGTCTACGGCAAGGTGATGTTTTGCGGCACGCCGGACGAGATTCGCCACCATCCTGAGGTCAAGGCGATTTACCTGGGCGAGGAGGAATAAGCATGACAGCTCTGCTGGAAGTAGAAAACCTGAACGCCTCCTATGGCCAGGCACAGGCGCTGTTTGGCGTCAGTTTCGACGTCAGGCCAGGGGAGGTGGTTACCCTGCTCGGACGCAATGGCATGGGGCGCTCCACCACCATCAAGTGCCTGTTCGGCCTGCTGCGCGCCCAGCGCGGGCGCATCAGCATGGGCGGGCGAGAGATCCACGCTTCCCCATCGCACGAGATCGCGCGCCTTGGCCTGGGCCTGGTGCCCGAAGGGCGCCAAGTGTTTCCCAACCTGAACGTCGAGGAAAACCTGGTGGCCACGTCCCGCGCCCCGCGCCAGAAATCCGCCGGTGCGCCCTGGAACCTGGCCCGCGTCTACGCACTGTTCCCACGACTGCAGGAGCGTCGCCGCAACCAGGGCTGGCAATTATCAGGGGGGGAACAGCAGATGCTGGCCATCGGCCGCGCCCTGATGACCAATCCTTCGCTGCTGGTGCTGGACGAGGCGACCGAAGGCTTGTCGCCGCTGGTGCGCCAGGAAATCTGGAATGCACTGCTGACGCTCAAGCAGGATGGCCTGGCGCAGATCGTCATCGACAAGAACATCAAGTCGCTGCTCAAGCTGGCCGACCGTCATTTCGTGCTCGAGAAAGGGCGCGTGGTGTGGTCGGGGGCGTCGGCGCAGCTGGCCTGCGAAACCGAACTTATCCACCAATACCTAGGAGTTTGACGCCATGGGCGCAGAACGCATCCTTTATAACTATTTCCGCAGCTCCTCTTCATACCGGGTGCGCATCGCCCTGAACCTGAAGGGCTTGCCGTTCGACTACCGCGCGGTGCACCTCAACCGCAATGGCGGCGAGCAGTTCGGCGCAGGTTTCCAGGCACTCAATCCGCAAGCGCTGGTACCGGTCCTGGGCGATGGCGCAGGGCTGATCAGCCAGTCGCTGGCCATCCTCGAATACCTCGACGAGCGCTATCCGCAGGCGCCGCTGCTGCCGCAAGACCGGCTGCAGCGCGCCTACGTGCGCCAGGTAGCCGCCAGCATCGCCTGCGAGATGCATCCGCTGAATAACCTGAGGGTGCTGAAATACCTGAGCGGTACGCTGGGGGTGTCGGAAGAGCAAAAGAAAGCCTGGATCCATCATTGGAACCTCCTGGGGCTGGAAGCCCTGGAGCAGCAGGTGGCAGCCTCGCCCCTGCGCGGCCGCTTCATCTGCGGCGACACTCCGGGCCTGGCCGATTGCTGCCTGGTGCCGCAATTGTTCAATGCCCAGCGCTTCGACGTGAACCTGGAACCCTATCCAGTCTTGCGCGCCATCGCCGCCGAGTGCGAGCAACTGGATGCATTCCGTAGCGCGCACCCGGCAGGCCAGCCAGATGCCGAGTGATCCATAAGTACGAAACGACGGAACATTTTCCTGAAAGAGGTGGGTACGAACTGACAGCGACACTACGGAGGGCGCCAACCGATAAAGCGATAGCCGGCACATAGACCGGTCTACGCGGCGCCGTCCTTTCGACAACTACAGGAGGAAACATGCAGAAGATGAAAATCACCGGCGCCATGGCGCTGGCTGGGACAGTATTGGCCGGCGCGGCGCATGCGCAGGGTTCGTCGGTCATGATCTACGGGATCATCGACACTGCCGTGGCGTACACGACCAACGCCAATGCCAACGGCAACTCGGTGATCAAGATGCCGTCGCTGACCGGAAGCTTCCCGTCGCGTATCGGCTTCAAGGGCACGGAGGACCTGGGCGCCGGGTTGCAGGCCCTGTTCGTCCTCGAGTCCGGCTTTACCCCCGACAGCGGAGGCATGGGGCAGGGTAACCGCCTGTTCGGACGGCAATCCTTCGTCGGCCTCAAAGGCAGCTGGGGGCAGGTGTCGCTGGGACGCCAGGTCAACATGACCTTCCTGGCGACTGCCAAGAGCGACGTCATCGGCCCCAGTTTGTTCTCCATCAACAGTATCGACAGCTACCTGCCCAATGCCCGCAGCGACAACGCCATCGGCTACCTGGGCAACTTCAGCGGATTCACCGTGGGCGCCACATACAGCTTCGGCCGCGACAATTCTTCCGCCGGCGGCCCCTCGGCAACCAACTGTCCCGGCGAAGTGGCCGGCAACGCCAAGGCCTGCCGCCAGATCACGGGCTTGCTCGGCTATGACGGCCAGGGCTTTGGCGTCAATACCTCCTATGACATCATGTATGGCAATACCGGCGCCTCCGGCGGGCTCACCAGCAGCGACAACACCGACCAGCGCGTCACGCTGAACGGCTATGTCATGCTGGGGGAGGTGAAGCTGGGCGGCGGTGTCATCGATCGCCGTACCCGCGCAGCAGGCAATGCGAACACCAATTCCGACCTCTACTACCTGGGCGCCAGCTATCCCCTCTCGGCCGCCTTGGTACTGGATGGCCAACTAATCCGCCTGAACGTCAAGGGCAGCAGCAACGACGCGACGATGTCAGTGGCCAGACTCACCTACAACCTCTCCAAGCGCACCGCGCTCTATACGTCAATGGGCTACATCAAGAATGGCGGGACCTCTGCCCTTGCCCTCGACGCCGGTGGTTCGGTGGGAGCAGGCAAGAACCAGTTCGGTCTGATGACGGGTATTCGCCATTTGTTCTAGGATCATCTGAGGTTCTGAGGAGGGAGGGGCTGGCAAGAGTAAGCCAGCTCGCCCCTGGAAATCAGCAGGCGACACTTGCGAGCAGAGTAGTGTCGTTGTTTGGCCCGCCGGTTGGCGGGCTTTTTTTTGTGCGCCCAGCATGGGCGCACAAAGGAAATGGTCCCGATGGGGCCGTGTCGAGGTGGCGGGAATCTCCCGGGATTGCGCTTGCAAGCGCAATCCGCTCGCCGGGCACGACGCATGCGTCGCGCAACCCCCGGCTCGCCCCGCGTCCGTGCCGGACGCGGATTCGGTTCTCGGGGCATCAAAAACAAAAGGAAATGGCCCCGATGGGGCCATTTCCTTTTGTTGGTGGAGGCGGCGGGAATCGAACCCTCGACCATCCTTTTGAAATCAATCATTTATCACCTCTTTGTGACCAAACTGGGACAAAAATTTCATTACCCTTTCCCCTCCGCTTTGATTTCGGTTGGGAATCCAACGTGCATATCGTTTCAATGTCATTTGCAAGTTCTTGTGCCCCATTTGAACTGACACCCAGAAAGGGTCTTCACCTGCCGTCAGCATTAAGCTGGCATAGGTATGGCGAGTCTGATATGGATTTCTTGGTTTGACTTTGGCGTCAACTAGCAACGGATACCATGCGCGTTTGCGCAGCTGGCCATCATCAATCCACGGCGCCAATGTATGCGGATTTAAGAACACTTCATCGTGCGTTAAAGATTGAAATTGCTTTTGAGCTAGTAGTGCTTGCTCTGCAAATGGAAGTAGTAAAACTGTCCGTCGCCCCGCAGCGGTTTTGGTATCTTTCAGCGATTTTCTAACCTTGGCTCGCGTAACGTAAATTTGCTTTAGGCGGAAGTCGATGTCTTGCCATCGTAAGGCGATTAGCTCCGAGGTTCTTAGCCCAGTATAGAAAGCAAACTGGATGAGGTTGCGAATTTGAGGAATAGCAGACGAATTTATTATTTGGTTGATCTCGTCAGGAGAAAAAGGATCGGGTTCTTGCGATTGATGGCGAAAATTTTCAATTCGTTCTAGAGGATTATTTTTAATCGTTCCATCTCGAAAAGCATTTTCGAATACTTCACGAAGAGGGATCAAAATGTTGTTTTTTCTCTTCCCACTGATCGCCAAATTCTGGAGCCACTCTCGGATCATCATCGTCGTAATGTCCCTAAACTGAAGTGATCCAAAACGTGGCCGAAGATGGAAATCAATAGCGCTTCTATAGTCTCGAAGAGTGCTTAAAGCGCAGTCAAGTTGTTTGAACTTGAGAAAGCCATCTAATGCTTTACCAATTTCTGATGAAGTCGACGTGTCATGGCAAACTCGATTCGGAAAATATTTTCCGAGGTCGAGATCGCCGCGTGCGATATCGAACAAGATCGCATTTCGGGTGCGCTCCGCATACTTTAAGTTTG
This sequence comes from Herbaspirillum sp. GW821-FHT09A12, assembly GCF_059418325.1. Taxonomy (NCBI): domain Bacteria; kingdom Pseudomonadati; phylum Pseudomonadota; class Betaproteobacteria; order Burkholderiales; family Oxalobacteraceae; genus Herbaspirillum; species Herbaspirillum sp. GW821-FHT09A12. The sequence continues at coordinate 136,282 of NZ_JBWKPR010000003.1, read as the reverse complement.
CCTCGGTTGGAGGAATTCTTAGTTTTTCTCGGTGGCGTTTTCCTGCGAATGTGAAGTCGATTTGAATTCCACTTCCATGAGCGCGTACGCCTTTTCTTTTCCGAGAGCTATTCATCGGCATCGTTCAGATCCGTAATCGATAGCAGTGGCTTGTCGTCATCCATTTCCATTATGCGATTCGCTACAAGCATTACGGCCTTTTCCTGGCCGCTGAAGTGAATACTCTCGGACCCGCAGTTAAAGCATCGCGAATATCCGACCGCATCCACATTCGGAGGAATAAATTTCTTGTTTCGCTCTCGTTTGATTGAATTCTTTTTTCCGCAAGCGCAAACGGCATGTGACGGCATTCGTACATACCGACTCATGATGCATCGCTCCCCATCGGATGGACCGATCCACCCTCCACCCATAGTTGAATGGCATGTAAATCAAAGAGAATTCGTCCATCAGGTGCTTTGCGCCAATGGAGATTTTGAAGCCAGACACCTTTCTTAATTTTTGCTCGGACGGCGTTTTCAGAATAGCCAGTTTGTTGAACGAGCAACTTAATCAATACCCATTTCATAAAAAACCCCCCAGGATTAGTCGGCACCAATTGAGCATTGGTGTGGGGGAGTTTAATAATCCCCTAGGGGTGCGTCAAGTACCCCTAGTTGATTTCTGTCGAGCGTACTCCTTTAATCTCACCTTTGACTGCCTTCCAGAAGTTTGAAATCTTCTCTACCGTGCTCCAAGCCAGGGAACGCTTGGCATCAGGTCCCACCTCCAAAAAAAGCGTCCTCGAATCGATGGCGAGTATGCGGTCATACTCCTTGATCGTCTTAGGGGTATGCATCAGCAATACCGGTTTCCAGCCGATTCGGCGGGTAACAAACGCATAACCGATGGCGCTACGCAGAGTATCGGAATTCCCTCGGAAGTTTTTAATTGCCTTTTCAACAATTAAGCACAATTGCTCGTCAGAAGGTATTTGGGTAGTCATTATGGGATGTATAGGGGGACTTTAAAATCCCTTTATTTTAGAGGGCTCACCGGGCTTTGGGTACCAAATTGGTACTTTCGTGCAGTATCACTATACTGCACAGGAGTAGTTGCTCTATTGGCATCTAAGCCGCCTGAGAGTCCCGATTTCGGGACAAAGCTCACCGGCAAGGGCTACGCCCGTCCTCGCAAAGCTGCGGGCGGGCGTAGCCCTTGCCGGTAGATCTTGAGGGAGTATTGGGGCATTCAGGTGGATGGCATCGTCGCAGCGCCGGCCAACGGCGCTTATCGCTCCTGCATGCCACCATGATAAGCAGGGGTGCCCTACGGGCATCTCGCCCTTCGGCGAGACTCCAATCGCCCCTGCGATGGATTGTTCGTCCAGCCTAGCTTTCCAAAGACTATGCTCGAATCCACCAGTAGAGATCAACAATACGAAAATGAATCATTGCTGACCAATACGATTTGGAGAGGGAGGTCTTCAACGCATACCGATATTCGGCTACAGCGCGTCGTTGCAGGTCATAGTGTATTTCAGGTGTATACGCGGTGTGGCGCGAAAGAAGTCGATAAGCCAATGCGTCTAAAGCTAATTGCATAAAACCATGTTTCATAATTCCCCTCGCTAAGCTCTTCAAGGTTAAGCAACCTTTTGATCCTGAGTATCGAAATAAAGCTCAGTGCCCCTCGCCCAGTCAGGAATATGTGCAATAGCCTGGGGACGTAGGGCGCGGACCAGTGAAACAACATTTTCGAATGATCGCGGCTGGATAATCGCGATATCAATGTCGTGATCAAGAAGCTGGCGCCTGTATCGATAGAAAGTATTTTTGGGATACATTGCGCGCAAATCTTCGCCATTCTTCCAAAGGCGATACACAGCTACTAGACGAGGGGGAAGCCCACTTATATGAGCTTCTGAGAGCGTAAATTGATTGCTCATATCAATGGAATCCAAGTAGTGGTTATGAAGTTTTGCAGGAATGTCTGGTGACCAATGACACGCTGTCTTCAGCAATAAAAGATCATCCAATTGCATTGACCGCAGTACGAGTTCTATCCGGAGCTTGTCTTCAGCATACTCCAGCAACAAATCTCGGTTTGGTAAATCATTAGACAATCGATGCTCTTTGGTTGAGGAGACCTCATCAGCTTTACCATAGGCTTTCATTGCCCATCGTCGGGAGTGCTTTCCCCAATACAGCGTGCCGCCTCTAGTCATTGGGCGGCCATGCCGGCTTTTCGATTGATATTCAGCAGAACGGAGCCACGAGCGTACGTTCGCCCGGCTGTCAAGCGAGTACATATACGCGATGTCTACCCGCGTCAGATCATAATTTCCGTTACGCCACATTTCGTCGTCAGCGGGTGATACAGGGATACCTAGCGTGCGACAAATTCGCTGCATACTCTCGCGAACTAATCCGATGAGATCGTCCGATCCGAACAGATTGTGACCTTGCAAGAACTTCGAGGGATTGCCTGAAATATTGATGTGCCGTTCACCACGAGAAACTATATGAAATCTCGAGTCGTAGGAGCCGACTACTGGTAACCGCTTTTCAGATTGCCATTCCACTTCACCGTCGGAGTTCACGGAGAGAAGCCGTCCACCCGCAAATGTCGTTGATGAGGACAAAGGAATAGTCGCAGTCACCCAGTCGATCATGGATGAGCCCCACCCATGTAAGCGCTGTGACAAATTTGTGACGAAATGGAGGCCAGAATAGGCCACCACAGACAAACTGTTGGAAAGTCCCAATACCTCGCAAACCTTTCTAATGATTGGTTTGCGAGGTCCCTAACGTAGTCTAGGGTGGACTTAAATATGGTGGAGGCGGCGGGAATCGAACCCGCGTCCGCAAGCACTCTACAGACGGTTCTACATACTTAGTGCTGTCATTTGATTTAACCCGGCCGCCGCGGACGCACACGCTGCGGCAAGGCTAGTCACCTTGGATTTAACCCCGGTTCAAGTGACCCGTTCCGAGGCGATTCTCTGTAAATGACTCCACTGCTGTTGCCAGCCCACCCCAGAGACGAGATGGTGTGGAGCTAACCGCGATTAAGCGGCCAGTGCGTACGAGTTATCGTTAGCAGTTATTTACGTTCTGACTGTATTTACGAGGTAATCAGGCCTCGGTATGCCCCGCGCTGCTTTGCAACCCACGTCGAAACCAAGTCGCCCCCGCAGAAACGCAGAAAGGGAATTATAACCTACTGTAGGGGCGCTTTCGGTTTTATCAAGTCCGCGGGGCCGTTTCCTGTCTTATTGGATGCCGAGGTCGACCCGGGCGGTGGCTTCCTTGTCCGGGATGCCGTCGGCGCTGAGCTTGGGGGCGATCAGGAAAATGCGTTCCGCAGGGATCACGCTTTGTTCCTGCAGGTAATTGCGGACCTGGTCGGCGCGGCGCTGGGCCAGGTTGCGCAGGTCGTCTTGCGTGACTTCCGTGTTGTCGGTGATCAACTTTTGCATTTCTTCCGGCGGCAGCGATTTGGAGAGGCCGATCATGTTGCGCGGTTTCTTGAACTTCGCGTCCTTGTAGACCAGTTCGAGATACTTGGGACGTTCGGCATCGCTGATTTGCACCGCGCCGGAGGGTTGGCCTTCCTTGTCGATCAGCTCGCGGCGCTTGATGGCGCGCATCTGGCGGTTCAGGGCTTCCTGGCGCAGGCCCAGGTCATCGATCTTGGGATCGACGCGGCCGGTGATGTCGAGCTTGATGCCGGGGCGTTCGTTGAGGACGTAACCCAGGGCGTCAAGCTTCTTGCGGATTTCGGGGGTGATGTCGGCCGAGCCGGGAGCGAATTCGATATAACGCAGTTCGCCGATGTTGTCGGAACTGTTGAACATCGATCCGATCAGGGCGAACGGCGAGGTGACGGCCTTGACGATCAGGTTCACGAATACGCGCAAGATGATGCCGCCGACCGAGAACTGCGGGTCGGAGAGCGAGCCCGAGATCGGCAGGTTGAGGTTGATGTTGCCATTGCGGTCCTTGAGCAGCGAAACCGCCAGCATCACCGGCAGCTTGGTGGCGTCGGGGCTGTCGACGCGTTCGCCGAAGGTGAGCTGTTCGATGCGCACGTCGTTTTCAGCGACCAGTTTCTCGTTCTCGATCTTGTATTGCACATCCATCGACAGTTTGCCCTTGGTGATCGGGTAGCCGGCGTACTTGGCCGAGTAGGGCGTCAGGCGCGGCAGCTGCACGCCATTGGCGCTGGCCTTGATGTCGAGGAACATGGGCTTGAACAGCGGATTGAGCGAGCCGGAAATCTGCAGCGGGGCGTCGTTGTCGATCTTGCCGCTGATGTTGACGGGCGCCGGCTGCGGTTTTTCCGACGAGATCTCGCCGATGGTGCCGGCCAGGTCGGTCATGTTGGCGGTGTAGTTCGGCTTGACGAAATTGTCGGTGTAGTTGATGTTGCCGGCGGCCAGCACGACTTGCCCGATGCGCACGATCGGCGCATTCGGATCGGCGCCGGTGGCGGTTGCCGGGGCGGTCGAGGTGGCGGTCTTGGGCGCGCTGGCGGTGTCCTTGGGTTCTTTGTTGTCCTGCTTGTCGGCATCGGTGATCGAGCCTTGCGATTGCGCGTCGGACACCAGGATGTCCTGCAGGTTCAGCCGGCCTTTCTCGGACAGGATGGTGCGCGCGTAGAAGTTGGTCAGCGCGACCTTGTCCAGCGAGATTTGCGTACGGCCGCCCAGCTTGGCGCGGATGCCGCTGAGGTCGAGCGCGCGCCAGCGCAGGAAGTCGCTGGCGGTGACCTTGTCTTGCAGGCGCAGGTTGCCGACGGCGGCGCTGCCGTTGTAGCTGAGCGCGAACTTCTGCTGTTCCAGCGGCGGCGTGACGGCCAGCTTGCCCTTGGCGCTGAGCAAGCCGCTGGTCAGCGTGACGTTGAGCGCATTGGCGAAGTAGCCCTGGAAGGGAGCGATGGGCAGGTTTTTCGCATCCAGATTGAGGTTGATGTCCTTTAACTGCGGCGCGGCCTGGCCGTTGATGTCGAGTTTGCCGCTCTTGTCGAACTGGGCTTGCAGGCTCAACTTGGTGTCGCGGTCCAGCTTGCTGGAAAGGTTTTGCACTTGCAGGTTGATGCCGTGGATCTTCAACCGGGACTTGGCGCCGGCAGCCGCATCTTCGAAGTTGAGGGTGCTGTCGGCCAGGCTGAAGGTGTTCAGGCGCGCCACCCATGGCGATGGCTGCGCTCCCTTGGCCGGCGCCTTGTTGCCGGATGGCTCGGGGGCGCGCTCCGTGGCGGCGGAGGCAGGGGCTGCCGCCTGCAGCCGTTGCAGGTTGAAGCTGCCGTCGCCTTCACGCCGGATATCGCCGTTCAGGCCGCTGATGCGGATGGCGTCGGCTTGCGCCAGATGCGCGGCCAGGTCGAGCGAGGCTTGTTGCAAGGCGATCGATTTGACCGTGATGGCGTTGGCATTTTTCGCCTTGGGCGCCAGCTTGAGGTTGGCGAGGTTGAGGCTGGTATCGCTCAGCTTGAGTTGCTGATCCTGGAATTGGATCGTTGAAGCGCCGGACAATGCGCCGGATACATTGGCTGCCAGCGAGCGGTTCAGGTAATTCTGGTAGCCGGCGATGTCGATGCCATCCAGCGTCAGCTTGCCGTTGAGCTGCGGCTTGAGCGGTGCGATCTCGCCGTCGAACGCCAGCTTGCCGCGGCCGTTCTCGACCAGGGAGATTTTCAGCGTGGCGGGTTTGGCGTCGGCGTTGGTCGAGAGCTGTGCCGCGTCGACGCTGAATTGGCTCAGTTGCACGTTTTGTGCGGGCGCTGCGTTGGCTTCGTCGCGCCAGTTGATTTGCCCGTCGCGTACGCTGAGTTGCTGGACGAGGATGGCGGTGTCTTTCTTTTCATCGGCGCTGGGGGCGGGGGCTTGCGCCGCCGGCGCATCGCTTGCCTTGGCGGGCTTGGCGGGTTTGGCAGGTTGGCCCGAGGCCAGCGCCCGTACCCAGTTGATGTCGCCGCGCGCATTCATCGCCGCCCACACTTGCGGCGCTTCCAGGCTGATTTGCGCAATCTCGCCGCTGGCATTGAGCACATCGAACTGCTTGATGTTGGCGGCCAGTTTCTTGGCCTTGAACAACTGGGCTTGGCTCTTGTCCTGCACCGAGATGTCTTCCAGGGCGAGATCGCCGCTCAGCGCCACTTTGGGCTTGCCGTCGGTGCGGACGAAGCCCAGGTCCAGTTTGGTCGTGAGCTTGGCGCTTTGCAGCTTGACCGGCAGCGCGACGGGGACGAAGGGCAGGTAGCTGACCACATCGAGATTGTCGATGTCGATGGCGAAGGTCGATTCCTGGGTGCTGGCGAAAGGCTTGCTGCGTCCCTGCAGATGGAAGGGCGTGCCGTTGATGTCGGCCGAGAGCTGGGGCTGCACCGAGCTGTCGATGCTGCCGGGCAGGTTGGAAATGAACGGCAGGCCGATCTGCAGCGCCTGGACGTTGATGTCTTTGCCGGTGACCTTGTCTTCGAAGCGGATCTTGCCGTCCTGCAGTTGCACATTGGCCAGCGAGAACTGCGATTTCGAATCGCTCTTGGGCATGGCATCGATGCGCTCGAGAATATCGGAGAAGTTGTAGTGGCCGATGCCCTCGGCGTCCAGGCGTACCACGTGCACGTCGGGCGCGGTCAGCTTGATTTCGTCGAGTACCGGGGCCAGGCGGAAGATGGAGGCGGAGGAGGCGTTGACCAGCAGGCTCTTGGCCGCGAAGAAGGGCGTTTTCTGGTCCGGTTCGTAGAGCGTGACATCGGAGACGGTCAGCGCCAGCCGGAAGGGGTTGAAGTCGATTTTGCCGATGTCGAGCTTGCGGCCTATCTTGTCCTGGGTCTGCTCGATGGCGATCTTTTTGATGAAGGACGGCAGCGCCAGCCAACTGGCGGCGGCCAGTGCGAGCAGGACAACCAGGATCCAGGCAAGCCATTTGAGCGGGCGGCGCAAGCGCTGCTGCGATTTCAAGTTGTTGAGGGTTGCTGCGATGCCCGGATTTGCCATGCTGGATGTTCCTTCTCGATGCAACCGGGCGGCGAGGGCGCTGCGCAGGAGCAGGCGGGCGGCACCGGTGCGTTCAACGATATTTGTTATGTGTGCGAAGAACAGGTGGCCGTATGGATGGCCACTTGCATCATTCTAATGCGGCATCGGCAAGCGTGGAGCATAGATCTCTAAATAGGGGCAAGCCAGGGCGGTGGAATGCAAATCGGCTGCGCGCGGCAGCCGATGGAACGGGGCGGGGCTTGCCATCGGCCCTGCGCAAATCAGATCGGCGCAGGTCCCAGCAGTTCCAGCAGTTTTTGCGGCTCGTGCAGCAGCGCGTCGGCATCCCAGGAGGCCGGTGCGGAGTGGCCGCAATAGCCCCAGGCCGCGGCGACGGTAGGCATGCCGGCGGCCTTGCCGGCTTGCACATCGCGCAAGTCGTCGCCGACGTACCAGCAATCCTCCGGCGCCAGTCGCAAGCGCTTGGCCGCTTCCAGCAAGGGGGCCGGGTGCGGTTTGGGGTGCGGGGTGGTGTCGCCGGAGACCACGCAGGCGGCATGCCCCAGGCCGATCTGCGGCACCAGCGCATCGGTGAAGCGGGCGGCCTTGTTGGTGACGATGCCCCAGGCGATGCCGCGCGCTTCCAGCTGGGCCAGCAGGTCGGGGATGCTGTCGAACAGTTTGCTGTGGGCGGCCATGTTGGCTTCGTAACGGTCCAGGAAGCGTACTTTCAGCGACTCGTACTCGGCGTGGCCCGGATGGATATCCAGCGCGGCGCCGATCAGTCCGCGCGCGCCGGCCGATGCGACGGGGCGCAGCAACTCATAAGGCGCCGGTTCAAGGCCGTGTTCGCTACGCAGGAAATTGGCCGCGGCGGCGAGGTCAGGGGCGGTGTCGGCAAGCGTGCCGTCGAGGTCGAACAGGATGGCGCGCGGTGGGCGTAGCGGCATGGTGCGTCACAGGATGGGGTTGGAGGAAGGGCGCCGCGCATGGGCAGCGGCGCCCGGCAACTGCTGCGGCCGGTCAGGCCAGCGGCCGGGTGCAGGCGACCAGGTAGTTGACGTCGGTATCGTTGTTGAGCGAATAGATCTTGGTGAGCGGGTTGTAGCTCATGCCTTTGTAGGCGTCGATATCCAGGTCCGCCTGGCGGATATATCGCCCCAGCTCGGCGGGGGTGATGAACTTGGCGTAATCGTGCGTCCCTTTGGGCAGCATGCGCAGCAGGTATTCGGCGCCGATGATCGCCAGCAGGTAAGCCTTGGGATTGCGGTTGAGTGTCGAGAAAAACACCTTGCCGCCGGGTTTGACCAGGGTGGCGCAGGCGCGCACGATGGAAGACGGATCGGGCACGTGTTCCAGCATTTCCATGCAGGTGACGACATCGAACTGCCCGGGTTCGCGTGCGGCCATGTCTTCCGCGGCGATTTTTTCGTAACGCACCTGCACGCCGGATTCCATGCTGTGCAAGTCGGCGACCTTCAGGGCCTTGTCGGACAGGTCGATGCCGGTGACGTTGGCGCCCTTGGCCGCCATCGATTCGGCCAGGATGCCGCCGCCGCAGCCGATATCGAGCACTTTCTTGCCGGCCAGCGGCGCGCGGGCATTGATCCACTCCAGGCGCAGCGGATTGATTTCATGCAGGGGACGGAATTCGGAACCGGGATCCCACCAGCGGTGGGCCAGCTCACTGAATTTCTGGAGTTCTTGGGGGTCGGCATTGGTCGCATTCATAGGCGCAATGATAGCCGAAACAAGGGCGGGTGTCGGACGGCCGGAAATCAAATCGGCATAAAAAAACCCCGCCGAAGCGGGGTTTATTGAGGCCTTGTAGCGTCAATCGATTACTTGCGGGTACCCACAACTTCGATTTCCACGCGGCGGTTCTTGGCGCGGCCAGCTGCAGTCTTGTTGTCTGCGACCGGTTGCGACTTGCCCTTGCCTTCAGTGTAGACGCGGTTGGCTTCGACACCCTTGGAAACCAGGTATGCCTTGACCGATTCAGCGCGGCGAACCGACAGCTTCTGGTTGTAAGCAACCGAACCAACGGAGTCGGTGTGGCCGACAGCGATGATGACTTCCAGGTTGATTGCCTTCAGGTTGCCGACCAGCTCGTCCAGCTTGGCCTTGCCAGCAGGCTTCAGGACTGCCTTGTCGAAGTCGAAGAACGCGTCAGCAGCGTAGGTCACTTTTTCAGATGTCGGAGCAGCAGGAGCGGCAGCAGGAGCAGCAGGAGCGGCAGCAGCAACCGGTGCCGGTGCAGGCGGCTCTTCGCAAGGGCCGTTCACATAGGCGGTTTGCCAGCACAGACCGTAGCCGCTGCGGGTAACGACGTCACGGCCATCTTGCAGGTACACGCTGCCCGGACGGACCTTGATGTCCTTGATTTCCTGGGCAGTGGCAGACAGAGCGATGGCTGCGGACGCAGCAGCGAAGACGAGTTTTGCTAATTTGTTCATGTTTCTCCTCTCGGGTGAGATATCCGCAGATAAACTGCGCTACAAGATTACGACATCAAAAAAATGAATAATATCATGTGTTCAGGTCGTCACAGCCCCCTTGTTCCCTAGGTGGCATGCGATGAACTTAGCCGCCATTCTGCCACAGGGATTGCCCTTGAGTGATGCTTGCTATTTGGTCCAGACAACGTTTTTGGGACTGTGTTGTTTCCGCGCAACGCGCTTTTTTAGCGGCTTTTTTGTCCCGGAAGAGCTTTAAAAATCGCCGTTTTCGCAAGAAAATCCTTATTTTTCATGTAGTTCGCCAATTCCCGCATATCCAGGGATGATGCGTTTTTGATGCGTTATCGATGCGAGTGAAGGTTCAGATACGCCCCCTTATCGGGGTTCTGGAAATTCGATTTCAAAGAAACTTGTCAGAAGCTTCATTTCCAGTCCCGATGTTGTCCGTTGGGAAGTGTTTTGCCGGCAACCCGCGCCGTCCAGGCGATCCCGCCACTAATAATATATAGGCCATCGTTCGCGGCTGAGGGGTTGCGGCGATCCATGGCGCGCTTGGCGGCCGCGGGGTTCCCAAGCCGGCGGTTCGGCCCTGCGGCATGCTAGAATGCGCTGTTCAGATTACGTCCAAGGGCATGGCCCGCCCGGTATGATTTTTTTAATACCGGGAAACATCTTTCGACTCTCCAATGGATCAATTCGCTAAAGAAACCATCCCCATTTCCCTCGAAGAAGAGATGCGCAAGAGTTACCTCGATTACGCCATGAGCGTAATCGTGGGACGGGCACTTCCGGATGTGCGCGACGGCTTGAAGCCGGTGCACCGCCGCGTCCTGTTCGCAATGCATGAGATGAACAACGTGTGGAACCGTCCGTTCGTCAAATGCGCCCGTGTGGTCGGCGAAGTCATGGGCAAGTATCACCCGCACGGCGACGCCTCGATCTATGACACGCTGGTGCGCATGGCGCAGGACTTCTCGCTGCGCTACACGCTGGTGGACGGCCAGGGCAACTTCGGCTCGATCGACGGCGACGGCGCCGCGGCGATGCGTTACACCGAGTGCCGCCTGGACAAGATCGCCAACGAATTGCTGGCCGATATCGAAAAGGAAACCGTCGATTTCGTGCCCAACTACGACGGCAAGGAAAAGGAACCCTCGGTCCTGCCGACGCGTATCCCGAACCTGCTGGTCAACGGCTCCTCCGGCATCGCCGTGGGCATGGCCACCAATATCCCGCCGCACAACATCACCGAAGTCATCAACGCCGCGCTGCACTTGCTGGGCAACGCCGACTGCACCATCGATGAGTTGATCGAGCTGGTTCCGGCGCCCGACTTCCCGACCGGCGGCATCATCTATGGCGTCACCGGCGTGCGCGACGGTTACCGCACCGGCCGCGGCCGCGTGATCATGCGCGCCAAGACGCACTTTGAGGAATTCGGCCGCGAAGGCCGCACCGCCATCATCGTTGACGAGCTGCCCTACCAGGTCAACAAGAAGGCGCTGCTGGAACGCATCGCCGAACTGGTGCGCGACAAGAAGCTGGAAGGCATTTCCGACATGCGCGACGAGTCCGACAAGTCGGGCATGCGTGTGGTCATCGAGTTGAAGCGCGGCGAAGTGCCGGAAGTGGTGCTCAACAACCTGTACAAGCAGACCCAGCTGCAAGACACCTTCGGCATGAACATGGTGGCGCTGGTCGACGGCCAGCCGCGCCTGTTGAACCTGAAGCAACTGCTGGAATGCTTCCTGTCGCACCGCCGCGAAGTGGTCACTCGCCGTACCGTGTTCGAACTGCGCAAGGCGCGCGAACGCGGCCACGTGCTGGAAGGCCTGGCGGTTGCGCTGGCCAACATCGACGATTTCATCGCCATCATCCGCGCCGCGCCGACGCCGCCCATCGCCAAGGCCGAGCTGATGGCGCGCGCTTGGGACTCGTCGACCGTGCGTGAAATGCTGGCGCGCACCGGCGAAACCAATGAAGGCGGCATCGAGGCCTTCCGTCCGGAAAGCCTGCCGGCCCATTACGGCATCCAGTCCGACGGACTGTACAAGCTGTCCGACGAGCAGGCCCAGGAAATCCTGCAGATGCGTCTGCAACGCCTGACCGGGCTGGAGCAGGACAAGATCGTCAATGAGTACAAGGACGTGATGGCGCAAATCGCCGACTTGCTCGACATCCTGTCCAAGCCGGCGCGCGTGACCGCGATCATCACCGACGAGCTCAATGCGGGCAAGAACGACTACGGCATCGGCGCCAAGGACGAGCGCCGTTCGACCATCGAACTCAATGCCACCGACCTCGGCACGGAAGACCTGATCACGCCGCAAGACATGGTCGTGACGCTGTCGCACACCGGTTACATGAAGTCGCAGCCGGTCTCCGAATACCGCGCGCAAAAGCGCGGCGGCCGCGGCAAGCAGGCCATGGCGACCAAGGATGACGACTGGATCGACCAGCTCTTCATCGCCAATACGCACGATTACATCCTGTGCTTCTCCAACCGCGGCCGCCTGTACTGGCTGAAGGTCTGGGAAGTGCCGCAGGGGTCGCGCAACTCGCGCGGCAAGCCCATCGTCAACATGTTCCCGTTGCAGGACGGCGAGAAGATCACCGTGGTCCTGCCGCTGTCGGGCGAGAACCGGGTCTTCCCGGAAGACCGTTACGTGTTCATGGCGACCAGCCTGGGCACCGTCAAGAAGACCCCGCTGTCGGACTTCAGCAATCCGCGCAAGGCCGGCATCATCGCGGTCGACCTCGATGAGGGCGACTTCCTGATCGGCGCCGCGCTGACCGATGGCCAGCATGACGTGATGCTGTTCTCCGACTCCGGCAAGGCGGTGCGCTTCGACGAAAACGACGTGCGTCCGATGGGCCGTACCGCGCGCGGCGTGCGCGGCATGAACCTGGAAGAAACGCAGCAGGTCATCGCCCTGCTGGTGGCCGAGAACGAGCAGCAGTCGGTGCTGACCGCGACCGAGAACGGTTTCGGCAAGCGTACCCCGATCACCGAGTACACCCGCCACGGCCGCGGCACCAAGGGCATGATCGCGATCCAGACCAGCGAACGCAACGGCAAGGTCGTGGCCGCTACGCTGGTCGAGCCGACCGACGAGATCATGCTGATCACGACCGGCGGCGTGCTGATCCGCACCCGCGTGTCGGAGATCCGCGAAATGGGCCGCGCCACCCAGGGCGTGACCCTGATCGCGGTGGAAGACGGCACCAAGCTGTCGGGCCTGCAGCGCGTGGTCGAATCGGATGTGGAGGACGAGCGCGGCGAAACTGCCGAAGGCGCGGAAGGGACGGAAGCTGCCGGTGGCGAAACACCGGCCGCGGACGCGTAATACGTTGCAACGCAAGGCGGTTCATATCAGATGAGCCGCCTTTTTTGATTGTGATCGCAGATATGGTTTACAACTTTTCCGCCGGCCCGGCGGTATTGCCCAAGGAAGTGCTGCAGCAGGCAGCCGATGAAATGCTGGACTGGCATGGCAGCGGCATGTCCGTGATGGAGATGAGCCATCGCGGCAAGGAATACATGTCCATCATCGAGGCCGCATTGGCCGATGTGCGCGATCTGCTGGCGGTGCCCTCGAATTACAAGGTGCTGTTCCTGCAGGGCGGGGCGATCGCCGAGAACGCCATCATCCCGATGAACCTGGCGGCGTTGCGTTCGCCTGCCGGCCAGCATGCGCCGGGCGTGGCCGACTACATCAACACCGGCTCCTGGTCGACCAAGTCGATCAAGGAAGCCGGGCGTTATTGCACCGTCAACGTCGCCGCTTCGTCGGCCGACCACAAGTTTTCCAGCATTCCGGCGCGCGCCGACTGGACATTGTCGAAGGATGCGGCCTACGTCCACATCTGCAGCAATGAGACCATCGACGGCGTCGAATACCAATACACGCCGGATGTGGCGGCCGACACCAACGGCGCGCCGCTGGTGGCCGACATGTCTTCGCACATCCTGTCGCGCGAGATCGATGTGTCGAAGTACGGCGTCATCTACGGCGGCGCCCAGAAGAACATCGGCCCGGCCGGCGTGACCATCGTCATCGTGCGCGAGGACCTGCTGGGCCACGCGCTGCCGATCTGTCCCTCGGCCTTCGACTGGAAGATCGTGGCCGACAACGACTCCATGTACAACACCCCGCCGACCTACGCGATCTATATCGCCGGCCTGGTGTTCCAGTGGTTGAAGCGCCAGGGCGGCGTGGCGGCGATGGAAAAGCGCAACATCGCCAAGGCCGAACTGCTGTACGGCTATCTCGACGCCACCGATTTCTACGGCAACCGTATCGCAAAGGATTGCCGTTCGCGCATGAACGTGCCGTTCTTCCTGCGCGACGAGTCGCTGAATGACGCATTCCTCGCCGGCGCCAAGGAGCGCGGGCTGCTGCAGCTGAAAGGCCACAAGTCGGTCGGCGGCATGCGCGCATCGATCTATAACGCGATGCCGATCGAGGGCGTACAGGCCCTGGTCGATTACCTCAAAGAATTCGAACGCAAGCACGGCTGATTCCTGCCTGCGGGCGGGCCGCTTTCCCGATGCGGCTCGCCCGCAGCCGGGTAGCGGCGCCATGCCGTCACCTGCGCAAGGCAAGGCAGGACAGGGCCGGGGCGCAAGCCATTGAACAAGAAAGAGCGAAATGAGTGACGACAAGTTGCTGCCACTGCGCCAGAAAATCGATGCCATCGATGCGCAGATTCTCGACCTGCTGAACCAGCGCGCCCGTGTCGCGCAGGAAGTGGGCCATGTCAAGGCCGAGACCAACGCGCCGGTGTTCCGCCCCGAGCGCGAGGCGCAGGTGTTGCGCCGCGCGGCCGAGCGCAATCCCGGTCCCTTGCAGGGCGCCGATATCCAGACCATTTTCCGTGAAGTGATGTCGGCTTGCCGCGCGCTGGAAAAACGCGTGGTAGTCGCCTATCTCGGCCCGGCGGGCACGTTCAGCGAACAGGCCGTCTACCAGCAGTTTGGCCACGCGATCGAGGGGCTGCCTTGCGTCTCCATCGATGAAGTGTTCCGCGACGCCGAGGCCGGCACCGCCGATTTCGGCGTGGTGCCGATCGAGAACTCTTCCGAAGGCGTGATCAACCGCACGCTGGACCTGCTGCTGCAAACCACGCTGACCATCAGCGGCGAGGTGGCGATTCCGGTGCACCACAGCCTGATGACCAAGGGCGGCAGCATGGACGGCGTGACCCGCATCTGCGCCCACTCGCAGGCGCTGGCGCAGTGCAACGCCTGGCTCAACCAGAATTACCCGGGCATCGAGCGCCAGGCCGTGGCGTCGAATGCCGAAGCGGCGCGCATGGCAGGCGAAGACCCAGGCGTGGCGGCGATTGCCGGCGAGATCGCCGGGCAGAAGTACAGCCTGCAGACCGTCAACGCCCATATCCAGGACGACCCGCACAACCGCACGCGCTTTGCCATCATCGGCCGCCTGCGCACCGCGCCTTCCGGCCGCGACCAGACGTCCATCGTGCTGTCGGTGCCCAACAAGGCCGGCGCGGTGTACAACCTGCTGGCGCCGCTGGCCAGGCACGGCGTGTCGATGACGCGCTTCGAGTCGCGCCCGGCGCGCATGGGGGCGTGGGAGTATTACTTCTACGTCGACCTCGAAGGCCATGAGCAGGACGAGAAGGTCGCGCAGGCGCTGGCCGAGCTGAAGCAGAACGCGGCTTTCTTCAAGCTGCTGGGTTCGTATCCGCTGGGCCTGTAAGCGATACCGACGACGATTGACGAACATCGTGCCGCCCAGGCGGCGCACCCTCATTTCCGGAAAGACCAGGATGTCCAAACAACTTGCATCTGCTCAGTTAGCACCCGCTCAGTTAGCACCCGATTACGTCCGCGCCATCGCTCCCTACCAGGCCGGCAAACCGATTTCCGAAGTGGCGCGCGAATTCGGCCTGGACGAGGCCGCCATCGTCAAGCTGGCTTCCAACGAAAACCCGCTGGGCATGCCCGAGTCGGCCAAGCTGGCGATGCAGCAGGCGGTGGCCGAGCTGGGCCGCTATCCGGACGCCAATGGTTTCGAACTGAAGGCCGCCATCAGCGCCAAGTACGATGTGCCGCCGAACTGGATCACGCTGGGCAACGGCAGCAACGACATCCTGGAAATCGCCGCGCACGCCTTCGTGCAGCCGGGCCAGTCGGTGGTGTATGCGCAGTACGGTTTCCTGGTCTACGCGCTGGCCACGCAGGCAGTCGGCGCGCGCGCCATTGAAGTGCCGGCCAAGGATTTCGGCCACGATCTGCCAGCAATGGCCAAGGCGATCACCACCGATACCCGCCTGGTCTACCTGGCCAACCCCAACAACCCGACCGGCACCTTCGTGTCTGCCGATGAGCTGGAAGCTTTCCTGAAGTCGGTGCCGTCCGAGGTGGTGGTGGTGCTGGACGAAGCCTACAACGAATACCTGGCCGCCGAGCACCAGTACGAGTCGACCCGGTGGGTGCGCCAGTTCCCGAATCTGGTGGTCTCGCGCACCATGTCCAAGGCCTATGGCCTGGCCGGCCTGCGCGTCGGTTTCGCCATCGCGCAGCCGGAAGTGACTGATTTGATGAACCGTATCCGCCAGCCGTTCAACGTCAACTCGCTGGCCCAGGCGGCCGCGGTCGCCGCCCTCAACGACCAGGCCTTCCTGCAAAAGAGCGCGGAAATCAACAGCGCCGGCTACCGCCAGCTTACTGCCGCGTTCGACGAGCTGGGCTTGCGCTACGTGCCGTCCTTCGGCAACTTCGTGCTGGTCAAGGTGGGCGAGGACGACGGCGCCGGCGCGCGGGTGAACCTGGCGCTCTTGAAGCAGGGCATCATCGTGCGCCCGGTGGGCAACTACGGCCTGCCGCAATGGCTGCGCATTTCCATCGGCCTGCCGCAAGAGAACGCGGCCTTTATCGCCGCCCTGAAAACCGTCCTTGCCTGAGTCCGCCGTGTTCAAGAAAGTTGTCGTTTTCGGTGTCGGCCTGATCGGCGGATCCTTCGCGCTGGCGTTGCGCCATGCCGGTAAAGTCGAACATATCGTCGGCGTCGGCCGCTCGTCGGCGAGCCTGGCGCGCGCCCGGGAGCTGGGCATCATCGATACGGTCGCCACCGATCCGGCGCTCGCCGTCGACGGCGCCGACCTGATTTTGCTGGCCGCCCCGGTGGCGCAGACGGAAGCCATCCTCGCCGCCATCGCGCCGCACCTGCCGGCCGACGCCATCGTGACCGACGCCGGCAGCACCAAAGGCGACGTGGTCGCCGCCGCGCGCAAGTCGCTGGGCGGCAAGATCGGGCAGTTCGTGCCGGGCCACCCGATCGCCGGACGCGAGATGCACGGCCCGGAAGCGGCATTGGCCGACCTTTACGTGGGCAAGAAGGTGGTGCTCACCGCCTTGCTGGAAAACCGGGCCGACGATGTCGAACGCGTGGCCGCCGCCTGGCAGGCCTGCGGCGCGCTCATCCATCGTCTCTCGCCGCAAGAGCATGACGCGGTATTCGCCTCGGTCAGCCACTTGCCGCACGTGCTGGCCTTCGCGCTGGTCGACGACATCGCCGGCAAGCCGCATGCGGCCACGCTGTTCCAGTATGCGGCCAGCGGCTTCCGCGATTTCACGCGCATCGCCGGCTCGTCGCCGGAAATGTGGCGCGACATCACGCTGGCCAACCGCGATGCGCTGCTGACCGAGGTCGATGCCTATCTGGCCCAGCTCACATCGATGCGGCAGATGATCGCCGACAGCGACGGCGCCGCGCTGGAGAAGATCTACGCCAGCGCCCGGCATGCCCGGTTGCAATGGGCCGCGGCCATCGAAGCCGCCGAGCGCAAGGAATCCTGAGGCCGCGCCCGCCGCGGCTACAATGCATCATCCGCCGCACCTGCGGCGCTTGTGACGATCAACCTTCATTCCCGATCCCGATGAAACAGCCTTCCTATCCCCGCCATATCGATCTCGCGCCGGTGCCGCATGTGCAGGGCACGGTCAAGTTGCCGGGCTCCAAGAGCATTTCCAACCGCATCCTGCTGCTGGCGGCGTTGTCCGGCGGCACCACCCGCATTTTCGACCTGCTGGCCTCCGACGACACGCTGGTCATGCTGATGGCCTTGCAGACGCTGGGCGTGAAATGGGAGCAGGTCGAGGGCACCCAGGATTACATCGTGCATGGCGTCAACGGTGTGCTGCCGGTGCACCAGGCCGACCTGTTCATGGGCAATGCCGGCACCGCGATCCGTCCGCTGACCGCGGCGCTGGCGGTGCTGGGCGGCGACTACACGCTGCATGGCGTGCCGCGCATGCACGAGCGGCCGATCGGCGACCTGGTCGATGCGCTCAATGCGGTCGGCATGCGCATCGAATACACCGGCAACCCCGGCTATCCGCCGCTGCATATCCGCCGCGGCACGCTCAACTCGCACCGCATGAAGGTGCGCGGCAATGTCTCCAGCCAGTTCCTGACGGCGCTGCTGATGGCCGCGCCTTTGATGGCGCGCGATGAGCCGATGTCGATCGAGGTGGTGGGCGAGCTTATTTCCAAGCCCTATATCGAGATCACGCTGAACCTGATGCGCCGCTTCGGCGTCGAGGTCGAGCGCCAGGGCTGGCAGCAGTTCACGGTCAAGCCGGGCCAGCATTACCGCAGCCCGGGCAGCATCCATGTCGAGGGCGATGCCTCGTCGGCCTCCTATTTCCTGGCGGCCGGGGCGATTGCCGGCGGTCCGATCCGGGTCGAAGGCGTCGGTCGCGACAGTATTCAGGGCGACGTGCGTTTCGTCGAAGCGTTGCAGCTAATGGGGGCGAACATCAGCATGGGCGAAAACTGGATCGAGGCGTCGGCCAACGGCCCGTTGAAAGCCATCGACGCCGACTTCAATCACATCCCCGACGCCGCCATGACCATCGCGGTGGCTGCGCTGTACGCGGATGGCCCCAGCATCTTGCGCAACATCGGCAGCTGGCGCGTCAAGGAAACCGACCGTCTGGCGGCCATGGCCATCGAGCTGCGCAAGCTGGGCGCCGAGGTGGAGGAGGGCGCGGATTACCTCAAGGTGACGCCGCCGGCCGCCATCGGCACGGCCGCCATCGATACCTATGACGACCACCGCATGGCGATGTGTTTCTCGCTGGCGTCGCTGGATGGCGCGTTGCGCCGCGGCAACCATATCCGCATCAATGACCCCAAGTGCGTGGCCAAGACCTTCCCGGACTACTTCGAGGTCTTCAAAAGGATTGCCGAGCAAACCTTGATCTGATAAACCCTTTTCAAGGGTTGTATCCCGTTATTGACGTAAATTATTTTCTCAGACAGGTTTGCATGGAAAAGGCAAAGATCCCGGTTATCGCCATCGATGGCCCGACCGCATCCGGCAAGGGCACCGTGGCCCAGAAGGTGGCCCAACAACTGGGCTTCCATTATCTGGATTCGGGGGCGCTGTATCGCTTGACGGCGCTGTCGGTCCTGCGGCGCGATATCGCGCTCAACGACGAGCACGCGCTGGCCAAGGCGGCCGAGCACCTGCATTGCCATTTCGACGGCGCCCACATTTTTCTTGCCAACGAGGATGTGACCCAGGCCATCCGGGCTGAAGAGGTCGGCAATACGGCATCGAAGATTGCGGCATTGACAACGGTTCGCCAGGCTTTGTACGGCCTGCAGCTGGGCTTTCGCCGGCCGCCCGGCCTGGTGGCGGACGGGCGCGACATGGGCACGGTGATCTTTCCGAATGCCCGCCTGAAGGTGTTTTTGACCGCCAGTGTGGCGGCGCGCGCATCCCGGCGTTATAAGCAATTGATTGACAAGGGTTTTTCTGCTAATATCGACGACCTTTCGAGGGATTTGAAGGAGCGGGACGAACGCGACATGAATCGCACGTCGGCGCCTTTGAAGCCAGCGGAAGGCGCATATCACCTGGATACCTCGGATATGACCGCTGATGAAGCGGTGCAGCAGGTACTCGGTTGGTACGCTGCCCTGGGCCACTGACACGCTTGATTTATCGGCGTGACAGGCGCATATAGGGCAGATGCAAGTTGTAGTGCCCGTAGTGCCATTGGTGCCCGGCAGATGCAAAGTCTGGCGGGTGTTGATAAACCTAACCCAATATTTCATGCCATCCCGGCAACGAGGGCGGCAGTGCAAGGCGGTCTGATTGCATCAACGAATATTGGCAAAATCTTTCTTTTCTCATATGTCTACCACTACCGTTATCGCTGCAGGTGTTGATACCGCCAGCGAATTTGCTGCACTGTTTGAAGAATCGCTGTCGCGTCAGGACATGCGTTCGGGTGAAGTCATCTCCGCAGAAGTCGTCCGTCTCGACCACAACTTCGTGATCGTGAACGCCGGCCTGAAGTCGGAAGCTTTCATCCCTGTTGAAGAATTCAAGAACGACAACGGCGAAGTCGAAGTCAATGTCGGCGACTTCATCTCCGTTGCGATCGAATCGCTGGAAAACGGCTTCGGCGACACCATCCTGTCGCGCGACAAGGCCAAGCGTCTGGCATCGTGGCTCTCGCTGGAAAAGGCGATGGAGTCCGGCGAGATCGTCACCGGCACCGTCAACGGCAAGGTCAAGGGCGGCCTGACTGTCCTGACCAACGGCATCCGCGCCTTCCTGCCGGGTTCGCTGGTCGACACCCGTCCGGTCAAGGACACCACCCCGTTCGAAGGCAAGACCCTGGAATTCAAGGTCATCAAGCTGGACCGCAAGCGCAACAACGTGGTGCTGTCGCGCCGCGCCGTGATCGAAGCCTCGATGGGCGAAGAGCGCGCCAAGCTGATGGAAACCCTGAAGGAAGGCACCGTCGTCACCGGTATCGTCAAGAACATCACCGACTACGGCGCGTTCGTCGACCTGGGCGGCATCGATGGCCTGCTGCACATCACCGACCTGGCATGGCGTCGTGTGCGTCACCCGTCGGAAGTGCTGTCGGTTGGCCAGGAGATCACCGCCAAGGTCCTCAAGTACGATCAGGAAAAGAACCGCGTCTCGCTGGGCGTCAAGCAACTGGGCGACGATCCGTGGACCGGCCTGTCGCGTCGCTACCCGCAAGGCACCCGCCTGTTCGGCAAGGTCACCAACCTGACCGACTACGGTGCGTTCGTTGAAGTCGAGCAAGGCATCGAAGGCCTGGTGCACGTCTCCGAAATGGACTGGACCAACAAGAACGTGGCGCCGAACAAGGTTGTCCAGCTGGGCGACGAAGTCGAAGTCATGGTCCTGGAAATCGACGAAGAGCGTCGCCGTATCTCCCTGGGCATGAAGCAGTGCAAGCCGAATCCTTGGGACGACTTCGCCGTGAGCCACAAGAAGGGCGACAAGGTCAAGGGTTCGATCAAGTCGATCACCGACTTCGGCGTGTTCATCGGCCTGACCGGCAACATCGACGGCCTGGTGCACCTGTCCGACCTGTCCTGGACCGAAGCCGGCGAAGAAGCCGTGCGCAAGTTCAAGAAGGGCGACGAACTGGAAGCTGTCGTGCTGGCGATCGACGTCGAGCGCGAGCGCGTTTCCCTGGGCGTGAAGCAACTGGAAGGCGACCCGTTCAACAACTTCGCCGCCCTGAACGACAAGGGTGCGATCGTGACCGGTACCGTCAAGTCGGTGGAGCCGAAGGGCGCCGTGATCCAGCTTAACGAAGAAGTCGAAGGCTACCTGCGTGCATCCGAAATCTCCCGCGACCGCGTGGAAGATGCCGGTACCCACCTGAAGGTCGGCGATGCCGTCGAAGCCCTGGTCATCAACATCGACCGCAAGGCGCGCAGCATCCAGCTGTCGATCAAGGCCAAGGACAACGCCGAGACTCAGGAAGCCATGCAAAAGATGTCGGCCGACTCCAACGCTGCTTCGGGCACCACCAGCCTGGGCGCGCTGCTGAAGGCCAAGCTCGATAACAAGAACTGATTCTTCGGGCCACATGACAAAGTCGGAGCTGATTGCCCGCTTGGCTGAGCGTTATCCGCAACTGGTTGCAAAGGATGCGGATTACGCGGTCAAAACCATACTCGATGCGATGGTCGACGCGCTTGCGACCGGGCAGCGCATTGAGATCCGTGGTTTTGGCAGCTTTGCGCTGAATCGCCGTCCGCCGCGCATCGGCCGCAATCCCAAGTCCGGCGACAAGGTGATGGTCCCTGAAAAACGGGTCCCCCACTTCAAGCCGGGCAAGCAATTGCGCGAGCGCGTGGATGCGATGGTCGGACAGCCTATCCGCGAGGATTGAAGCGGCTGTCATTGTCCCGCAGCAGTACTTGGGCAACATCCGTTGGTCAGCCCGGCCCTGAAACCTCACGGTGGATGGGTGTAAAGGCTTATCAACAAAATGAACGGCATCTTTGGATGCCGTTTTTTTTCACGTACAATTTCGCTACGTCTTTGAACAGGTTCTGACATGCGTGCCGCAGGCCGCCCTGATCCGGCGCAAGATGCATGAACAAGCTTCACCCCATACAATCGACCAGTCAAAAAGGATAAGCGCCATGAAAATAATCTCCCGGTTGATCGCGGCCATCCTGTTCGTCTGTTTCTTCTTCTTCGCGCTGCGCAATACCCAGGAAGTCACGTTGCATTTCTTCCTCGGCTATGAGCGCACCGACCCGCTGGTGCTGGTCCTGCTCGCGTTCTTCGTGGTCGGCGCCATCCTCGGCGTGCTGGCCATGACGCCCATCGTATTCCGCCATCGCCGCGAAGCCGCGCGCTACAAGAAGGCGCTGACGCAGATCCAGAAGCAACAGGAAGAGATCGCCCAGGTGCAGGCGCAACCGCCGCAGCCCGACAGCGTGATCACGGCGCAGCACATCCTTTAACCTAGATTCAGCAGTTGACCGCTTGCTATCCCTTGGAAAGCCGCATGAACACAAGCATTATCTGTATCAATACCGCTCACCTTGCTGGTGAGAGCGCTATGCCTTCGCCGGCACCGCGCTCGCCGCGCCATGCGGCGTTGCTCCTCCTTGCGCACATTAAGTGCGCCGCGTCGTCGCGCCTTGCCTGGCACGCCGATCACGGCACCGGCGAAGGCATTCAACTGCTGAATCTAGGTTTAATTTTCCCCTCTCGTCATGGAATTTGAATTCTGGTGGTTGCTCGGTATTCCTGTCTTCTTCGGATTGGGATGGATTGCCGCGCGGGTTGATATCAACCAACTGTTGTCCGAGTCGCGCACATTGCCGCGCGGCTATTTCAAGGGGTTGAATTTCCTGCTCAACGAACAGCCCGACAAGGCCATCGACGCCTTCATCGAAATCGTCAAGCTCGATCCCGAAACGGTGGACTTGCATTTCGCATTGGGCAACCTGTTCCGCCGCCGCGGCGAGACCGAACGCGCCATCCGCGTCCACCAGAACCTGCTGGCGCGCCCCGACCTGCCGGCCGAGCACCACGGCCATGCGCTGTATGAGCTGGGCCAGGATTACCTCAAGGCCGGCCTGCTGGACCGCGCCGAAGAGAGCTTCAACAAGCTCATCGATACGCAATACAGCGCCCAGGCCGGCCGCGCGCTGCTGGAAATCTACCAGCGCGAAAAGGAATGGACGCGCGCCATTTCCGCCGCCGAGATCCTGCAAGCCACCGGCGCCGGCGGCCGCCAGCGCGAGATCGCCCAGTTCTATTGCGAACTGGCCGCCGATGAGCTGGTGCGCACCAATGTCGACGCCGCCATCGCGCTGCTGGACAAGGCGCTGGCCACCGACCGCAAGAGCGTGCGCGCCACCATGCTGATGGGCGATGCGCTGCGCGCCAAGGGCGACATCGAAGGCGCGCTGGAAATCTGGCGCCGGGTCGAACACCAGAGCGTGCCGCATACGGCGCTGGTGGCGCAGCGCCTGATGGACGGCTACATCGCCATCGGCCGCCCGCAGGAAGGCATCAACCTGCTGCGCGCCTACCTGGCCGAAGCGCCTTCCATCGACCTGCTGGAAGTGGTGTTCAAGGCCGTACTCGATGCCGAGGGCGTCGAAGCGGCCAACAACCTGGTCAGCGAAGAGCTGCGTCGCACCCCCACGCTGCTGGGCCTGGACAAGTTCCTGGAGGCGCGCATGATGACCGCGCCGCTGAATGTGCGGCCGGAGCTGTCGGTGGTCAAGACCCTGGTGCACAGCTATACGCAGAAGCTGGCCCGCTACCAGTGCAGCCACTGCGGTTTCAAGGCGCGCCAGTTCTACTGGCAGTGCCCCGGTTGCAGCCGTTGGGAAACCTACCCGCCGCGCCGCACCGAAGAGCTCAACGTCATGAACTGAGGCGTGAGAGCGCCAACTTTTTGAATCTGGATCCATCATGAAAATCACCATCATCGGCACCGGCTACGTAGGCCTGGTAACCGGCGCCTGCCTGGCGGAATTGGGCAACGACGTGTTTTGCCTGGATGTCGACCAGTCCAAGGTGGATATCCTCAACAGCGGCGGCATCCCGATCCATGAGCCGGGCCTGGAAGACGTGGTGGCGCGCAACCGCGCCGCCGGCCGCCTGCAGTTTTCCACCGACATCGCCGCCAGCGTGGCGCATGGCGAGATCCAGTTCATCGCCGTCGGCACGCCGCCCGATGAAGACGGTTCCGCCGACCTGCAATACGTGCTGGCGGCAGCCCGCAACATCGGCCGCCACATGGACGGCTTCAAGGTGGTGGTCGACAAATCCACCGTGCCGGTCGGCACTGCCGACCGCGTGCAAGCGGCCATTGCGGATGAGCTGACCAAACGCGGCCAGTCCGGCGCCGGTTTCTCGGTGGTCTCCAATCCCGAATTCCTGAAGGAAGGCGCGGCGGTGGAAGACTTCATGCGCCCCGATCGCATTGTCATCGGCCACGACCAGACGCCCGAAGGGCAGCGCGCCTACGCGCTGATGAAGAAGCTGTACGCCCCCTTCAATCGCAACCACGAGCGCACCTTCTGGATGGATGTGCGTTCGGCCGAATTCACCAAGTACGCGGCCAACGCGATGCTGGCCACCCGCATCTCGTTCATGAACGAGTTGGCCAACCTGGCCGACAAGGTCGGCGCCGACATCGAAGCGGTGCGCCACGGCATCGGCTCCGATCCGCGCATCGGCCACAGCTTCCTGTATGCCGGCTGCGGTTACGGCGGCTCCTGCTTCCCGAAGGACGTGCAGGCGCTGGAACGCACCGCGCGCGACTATGACCAGGACTTGCTGATCCTGCGCGCGGTCGAGCAGGTCAACGATTTGCAGAAGCATGTGCTGGGCAAGAAGGTGGTCCAGCGCTTCGGCGAGGATCTGTCGGGCAAGCGCTTCGCGGTCTGGGGGCTGGCCTTCAAGCCCAATACCGACGACATGCGCGAAGCCTCCTCGCGCGTGCTGGTGGAGGAACTGGTGCGCCGCGGCGCGACCGTGTCGGTGTACGACCCGGTGGCGATGAAGGAAGCGCAGCGCGTACTCAAGCTGGACTTCGCCGACGATGCCGCGCTGTTCGAACGCATCAGTTTCGCGGCCGATCCGATGGCGGCACTGGAGGGCGCCGATGCGCTGGCCATCGTGACCGAATGGAAGGCCTTCCGCAGCCCGGATTTCGACCGCGTCAAGGCGGCCTTGAAGAACCCCGTGATTTTCGACGGCCGCAACCTGTTCGAACCGCAAGTGATGGCCGACAGCGGCATCGAGTATTACGGCATCGGCCGTTCCATTCTGACCCGTGGACAATAAGATGAGCATGAATATCGCAGCAGCCTGGAGTTCCGCCCGCATCCTGATCGTGGGCGACGTCATGCTGGACCGTTACTGGTTCGGCGAAGTCAACCGCATCTCGCCGGAAGCGCCGGTGCCGGTAGTGCGCGTGGAGCGCAAGGAAGAGCGCCTGGGCGGCGCCGCCAACGTGGCGCGCAATACCGCCAGCCTGAGCGCGCAGACGGCGCTCCTGGGCGTGACCGGCGATGACGAGCCGGCGCGCGTGGTGGAAGGCATGCTGGGCGAGATGGGCATCAGCAGCCACCTCAACCGCGACGCCACCATTTCCACCATCGTCAAGCTGCGCGTGATCGGCCGCCAGCAACAGCTGGTGCGCATCGATTTCGAGGAAGCGCCGACCGACACCGTGCTGCGCGACAAGTTGACGCAGTTCAATTCGCTGGTCGGCAACTACGACGTCATCGTCTTTTCCGATTACGCCAAGGGCAGCCTGGTCAACGTGGCGGAGATGATCGCCGCCGCGCGCGCGCTGGGCAAGCGCATCCTGGTCGATCCCAAGGGCGATGATTTCAAGCGCTACGCGGGCGCCACCATCCTGACGCCCAACAAGTCCGAACTGGTGCGCATCGTCGGCCAGTGGAAGAACGAAGAAGACCTCACCATGCGGGCCCAGAACCTGCGCGCTTCGCTCAACCTGGAGGCATTGCTGCTGACTCGTTCCGAGGAAGGCATGAGCTTGTACCAGGATGGCGAGGTGCAGCATTTCCCGACCATGGCGCGCGAAGTGTTCGACGTCTCTGGCGCGGGCGATACCGTCATCGCCACGCTGGCGGTCATGCTGGGCGCCGGCGCTTCGCTGGTCGATGCGGTCGCCATGGCCAACCGCGCCGGCGGCATCGTCGTCGGCAAGCTGGGTACCGCGACCGTCACGCGCGATGAATTGCTGGCAGGCTGAAACAGGCGCTGATTTTTCAACGGCCATTTCTCGTTATATTTCTGTCAACGCAGGTGTTGAGGTCTCGTTAGCAAGGGCAGTTGCATCTCCGATGCAGCTGCCTTTTGTTTTTCCGACCTTAAACTCTGAAAGGAACCTGATATGTTGAAGAAATTTCTATTGTTCATCGTCACCTCTTTGATGGCTGCCGGCTTCGCTTTCGCCCAGGTGGATGTCAACAAGGCCGACCAGGCCGCGCTTGACGGCATCCGCGGCATCGGGCCGGCGATGTCCAAGCGCATCCTTGAGGAACGCCAGAAGGGCGGCAGCTTCAAGGATTGGGACGACCTCCAGCATCGCGTCAAGGGCATCAAGGAAAAAAGCGCGACCAAGTTGTCGGCCAATGGCCTGACCGTCAATGGCAAGTCCAGGCCGGAAGCTTCCGGCCAGCCCGCCAAGGGCGGCAAGGCGGCGCCGGCCGGCGACAAGCCGGAAACCGTCAAGAAGTAATCTCGGTCAAGCGGGCAATCCCGTTTTGGCGGGATTGCCGTTTTTGGCGTGCATCCCGGCGGGCGACCACGCCAAAGGCGATGCCGGCGGCGAAATAGAATAAAATGCCCACCTGAGCCAACAAGCCGATCGCGGCCATTGTCATGTCCTATCAAGTTCTCGCCCGCAAATACCGTCCCCGCAGTTTCGACACCCTGGTAGGCCAGGAGCACGTCGTGCGCGCGCTGACGCATGCGCTGGAACAACAGCGGCTGCACCACGCCTACCTGTTCACCGGCACCCGCGGCGTGGGCAAGACCACCCTCTCGCGCATCCTGGCCAAGTCGCTCAACTGCGTCGGCACCGATGGCAACGGCGGCATCACCGCCGCGCCTTGCGGCGTGTGCGAGGCTTGCGTGGCCATCGATGCCGGGCGCTTTGTCGACTACATTGAAATGGACGCGGCCTCCAACCGCGGCGTTGATGAAATGGCGCAGTTGCTGGAGCAGGCGGTCTATGCGCCGTCCAATGCCCGCTTCAAGGTCTACATGATCGACGAAGTGCACATGCTGACCAACCACGCCTTCAACGCCATGCTGAAGACGCTGGAAGAGCCGCCCGAGCACATCAAGTTCATCCTGGCCACCACCGACCCGCAAAAGATCCCGGTCACCGTGCTGTCGCGCTGCCTGCAATTCAACCTGAAGCAGATGCCGCCGGGCCACATCATCGGCCACCTTGACAACATCCTGAACCAGGAAGGCATCGAATTCGACCCGCCGGCCTTGCGCCTGCTCGCGCAAGGCGCATCCGGCTCCATGCGCGACGCGCTGTCGCTGACCGACCAGGCGATCGCCTATGCCGCCGGCAAGGTCACGCTGGAAGCGGTGCAGGGCATGCTGGGCGCGCTCGACCAGTCCTACCTGATCCGTATCCTCGATGCCCTGGCGGCGCAAGATGGCGCAGCCTTGCTCGGCGTGGCCGACGACATGGCCGCGCGCAGCCTGTCCTATAACGCCGCCTTGCAGGATCTGGGCACCTTGTTGCACCAGATTGCGTTGGCGCAGAGCGTGCCGGCGGCATTGGCCGACGATTTGCCCAATCGTGAAGACATCCTGCGCCTGTCATCCCAGTTCAGCCCCGAGCATGTGCAGTTGTTCTACCAGATCGCCGTGCATGGCCGCAATGAGCTGGGCCTGGCGCCCGACGAATATGCCGGCTTTTCCATGACGCTTTTGCGCATGCTGGCCTTCCGGCCGGTCAGCGCGAGCGCCGCGGCGCCGGTGCCGGCGGCCGGTGGCGCACCGGCGCCGCGTCCGGCCGCTGCGCGCCAGGCGGCGCCCCTGGTCGCGCCACAAGCGGCGGTGACCAGTGCGCCTGTCGCCCGCCCGGCTGCGGCGCCCGCACCAGCGACCCCTGCACCAGCGGCGCCGCGGCCTGCGCCCTCCGCCGCGCCGAGTTCGGCCCGTGAAGCTGCATTGATGGCCGCGCGCGCCTCTCTCGGCAAGAATGGCAAGGCGCCCTCCGCGCCGCGTCCGGCAGCACCCGCAGTTGCACCTGCACCTGCCGCGGCGCCTGTGGCATCCGCCGCGCCTGAGATGCCGTCGTCCATGTCGGAACCGCCGCCATTGGACGCCATGCCGCCGTGGGAAGAAGACGCGATGCCGGCCGGCTTCGACGCTCAAAAAAAAACTGAATATTCCAACCCGCCTGAGGTAAGCGAAGAGGCCTTCGCCCCCGCACCGCCTGCGGCGCCAGCCGCGCCGCAGCGCCCCGCGGCGACCCCCGCCCAGAAGCAGGAGACCGTGCGTATCGCCGCCGATCTCGGTTGGGACGGCCACTGGCCCAGCCTGGCCGCCAGCCTGCCGCTGCGCGGCGTGGTGCACCAGATGGCTTTCCAGAGCGAGCTGGTGCGCTGCGAAAGCTTGGCCGGCGGCAATGTCTGCTTTCATCTGCGCATCCCGCTGGAGACGTTGCGTTCCTCCGGCAGCGTGGAAAAGCTGGTGGCGGCGCTGTCGGAGCGCTTCAACCGCGAAGTGCGCGTGGAAACCGAGATCGGCGCCGTGGCCGACACCGCCAACGCGGTGGCCGAAGCCGACCGCGCCGAGCGCCAGCGCAAGGCCGAACAAAAGATGCAGAACGATCCCTTCGTGCTGTCGATGATGCGCGAATTCGGCGCCTCGATTGTGCCGGGATCGATACACCCCTTGTAATCCGGGCGAATTCGCCGGAGCCGCAGGCAAACAAGATAGAATTCCGTGAATTGAAATGAAGGAGCAAGACGATGATGAAAGGTCAACTGGCAGGTCTGATGAAGCAAGCGCAGGCCATGCAGGACAACATGAAGAAAATGCAGGACCAGCTGGCGCAGATCGAAGTCGAAGGCCAGTCCGGCGCCGGCCTGGTCAAGGTCGTCATGTCCTGTAAGAACGACGTCAAGCGCGTTTCCATCGATCCGTCGCTGCTGGCCGATGACAAGGACATGCTGGAAGACCTGGTCGCCGCCGCCTTCAACGACGCAGTGCGCAAGGCCGAAGCCACCAGCCAGGAAAAGATGGCCGGCGTCACCGCCGGCATGCCGATGCCGCCGGGCTTCAAGATGCCGTTCTGATGGCTTGACGGCCGGGCAAGTGCGCGTACGCCGACGCACCTTGCCCGATGATGTGCATGCGCCGGCGCCAGGGATGTTGTCGCAACGATGTTCAGCAGGATGGCAGGAACCGCATTGTGGAGGGAGCATGTTCATTATCTCGATCACGTACACGAAACCGGCGAGCGAAATCGACAGCTTGCTGACCGCGCACAAGAAATTCCTCAACCAGCAATATGCGGACGGCGTGTTCCTGATGTCGGGCCGCAAGGTGCCGCGCACCGGCGGCATCATCCTGGCTGATGCATCGGACCGTGCCGAAATGGAGGCGATCATCGAACTCGATCCCTTCTACATCGCCGGCGTGGCCGAGTATGAAATAACCGAATTTGTCCCCTCGATGACGGCGGAGGCGCTGGAAGCCTTCCGCTATTCGGTTGACCGCAATTGAACCTGGTTGACCGCCTGCTATCATCTGGAGAGTCGTATCAAAACAAGCATTGACAGTATCGATAGCGTTTCCCGTGTGGGCGAACGCATTCAACTGCAGGATCTAGGTTGAAAACTCCATCCAGTCTCACCCTGTTGACCGAATCGCTGCGCAAGCTTCCCGGCATCGGCCCCAAGACCGCGCAGCGCATGGCCTATCATCTCTTGCAGCATGACCGCGACGCCGCGCTCGGGCTGAGCAAGTCGCTGGCCCACGCGCTCGACACCATCCGCCATTGCGCGCTGTGCAATACCTTCACCGAGCAAGTCATCTGCGAAACCTGCCAGGATCCGCAGCGCGACCACACGCTCCTGTGCGTGGTCGAGTCGCCTTCCGATCAACTGATGATCGAGCAGACGCTTACCTACAAGGGACTGTATTTCGTGCTCATGGGGCACCTCTCGCCGCTGGACGGCATCGGCCCGCGCGACATCCATCTTGAAAAGCTGATTACCCGCGCCACTGACGGCGTGGTGGCCGAAGTGGTGCTGGCCACCAATTTCACCAACGAAGGCGAAGCCACCGCCCACTACATCAGCGAGACGCTCAAGGCGCGCGGCCTCAAGGCCAGCCGCCTGGCGCGCGGCGTGCCGGTCGGCGGCGAGCTGGAATACGTGGATGCGGGCACCATCGCGCGCGCCATGCTGGACCGGCGCAGCACCTGATCGCCCAGCAGGGCCCCGGATCTTCTGATCTTCTGATGAAAAATTTGCGCCCGTAAAAGATATTGAAAGGCGCGACAGCGGCTGCCCGCTGCAATAGAATAGGCAGCTTGCCGGCTGGCACGTACGATGTCAGGCAATATGGCGGCGCAACATGCCTGCGCCCGCGCAGACACCGGCGCGCAGGCATGGAACGAACAATGGACGCGGGCCGCAGAGCCCGATCCGGCAATAAGACAAATGAGGAGAACACCGGAACCGCGCCCCGTGCGCGGGCGCAGCATCCGGTGCATGAACAATGACGACAACCGCATCCAACCCGGAAAACGCCGCACGCCCCGGCCCGCTGGCAGGCATCAAGGTGCTCGAACTCGGCACCTTGATTGCCGGCCCTTTCTGCTCGCGCATGCTGGCCGAGTTCGGCGCCGATGTCATCAAGGTCGAGGCGCCCGAGAGCGGCGACCCGCTGCGCCAATGGCGCGTGCTGAAGGACGGCACCTCGCTGTGGTGGTCGGTGCAGGCGCGCAACAAGAAAAGCCTCACCCTCAACATGAAGGATGAACGGGCCCAGGAAATCGCCCGCAAGCTGGCGCTGGAAGCCGATGTCATCATCGAGAACTACCGTCCCGGCGTGCTGGAGAAGTGGAACCTCGGCTATGAGGCGCTGAAAAAACTCAACCCCGCCACCATCATGGTGCGCTTGTCCGGCTACGGCCAGACCGGCCCGCTGCGCGATTTGCCCGGTTTCGGCGCGATCGGCGAATCGATGGGCGGCATCCGCTACGTGTCCGGCCACCCGGATCGTCCGCCGGTGCGCATCGGCATTTCCATCGGCGACTCCATTGCCGCATTGCATGGCGTGATCGGCGCCATGATGGCGCTGCGCCACCGCGACGTCACCGGCGGCCGCTGGAACGGAAAATCCGGCGCCGACTGCGTGGCGGGGCAGGGCCAGATGGTGGATGTGGCGCTGTATGAAGCGGTGTTCAACATGATGGAATCGATGGTGCCCGAGTTCGACCACGCCGGCGTGGTGCGCGAGCGCACCGGCGGCGCATTGCCGGGCATCGTTCCCTCCAATACCTACACTACCGGCGACGGCATGAACGTCGTCATCGCCGGCAACGGCGACGCCATCTTCAAGCGCCTGATGAGCGCCATCGGCCGCGATGACATGGCCAACGATCCAGGCCTGGCGCGCAACGATGGCCGCGTGCCGCGCACCGAGGAAATCGATGCCGCGATCCAGCAATGGTGCGATACGCAAACCATCGAGCAGGCGCTGGCCACGTTGCAGGCGGCCGACGTCCCGGTCGGCAAGATTTATTCGGTCAAGGACATGATGAGCGATGCCCAATTCCTGGCGCGCGGCATGTTCGAACAGCATCATTTCGCCGACGGCACCCCGGTCAAGTTGCCGGCGATCACCCCCAAGCTGTCCGAAACCCCCGGCCAGACCAAATGGCTGGGCCCGGAGCTGGGCGCGCACAGCGATGAAATCCTGCGTTCGCTGGGGTATGATGATGCCCAAATTAAACGATTGCGCGAGGATCGCGTGATCTGATAAATCCAGGCCAGCAATCAGGGAGACGCGACCAGACGCCGCTGACGGCGCGTTGCGTGCCCCTTTCAGGCCTGTACGCCGCAAGAACGAAGACGAAGCACCAATCCACGGAGGAGACATAATGAAATTAAGCTGGAAGCAGTTGGCAATCGCTGCGGGCCTGTTTTTGGCCGGCTATTTTTCTTTCAATGGCGAGGCGTCGGCCCAGGCCCAGGCTCTGGAGAAGCCCA
Organism: Herbaspirillum sp. GW821-FHT09A12; assembly: GCF_059418325.1. Taxonomy (NCBI): domain Bacteria; kingdom Pseudomonadati; phylum Pseudomonadota; class Betaproteobacteria; order Burkholderiales; family Oxalobacteraceae; genus Herbaspirillum; species Herbaspirillum sp. GW821-FHT09A12. Next base: position 104,273 of record NZ_JBWKPR010000003.1, on the reverse strand, counting down.
AGGTTTCGATCGCGGTGGGCGGCAAGAACCTGTTCTATTACCTGCCGTTGACCATCGCCGAGCAGCTCGGCTATTTCAAGGATGAAGGCCTGCAAGTCGAGATCTCCGACTTCGCCGGCGGCGCCAAGGCGCTGCAGGCCATGGTGGGCGGCAGCGCCGACGTGGTGTCGGGCGCCTACGAGCACACCATCAACATGCAGGTGAAGAACCAGCCGATCGTGGCCTTCGTGCTGCAAGGCCGCGCGCCGCAGATCGTGCTGGCCGCCAGCAACAAGACCATGCCCAACTACAAGAGCGTGGCCGACCTGAAGGGCAAGAAGATCGGCGTCACCGCGCCGGGTTCCTCGACCAGCATCATGGCCAGCTACGTGCTGGCCAAGGCCGGCCTGAAGCCAACCGATGTGTCCTTCATCGGCGTGGGCGCGGCAGCCGGCGCGATCGCGGCGATCCGCTCCGGCCAGATCGATGCCATCGCCAACCTCGACCCGGTCGTCTCGATGCTGGAACAGCACAACGAGATCAAGATCATCGCCGACACCCGCACCCTGAAAGACACCAACGACGTCTTCGGCGGCCCGATGCCGGCAGCCACCCTGTACGCGCCGGCGGCCTTCATCCAGAAGTACCCGAATACCACCCAGGCGCTGACCAACGCCATGGTGCGCGCGCTGAAGTGGATCCAGAAGGCCGGCCCGTCCGACATCATCAAGGCCGTGCCGGAAAGCTACCTGCTGGGCGACCGTTCGCTGTACATCGATGCCTTCATGAAGGTGCGCCAGGCCATCTCGCCGGACGGCTATTTCCCGCCGGGCGGCCCGGACACCGCGCTGCGCACGCTGAAGGCCTTCGAACCTTCGCTGGCCGACAAGCAGGTCGACCTGTCCAAGACCTTCACCAACGCATTTGTGGAGAAGGCCAACGCCAAGTACAAATGAGGCGCAGGACGGCCTGATTCCCGTACGACGCGAATGAACGACAAATGCCCGGCAACGGGCATTTGTCCATCTGGCGCGGCGCAAAAGGGAAAGCGGTAGCGCAGCCATGCACAGGCAAGCGCAGCACCAAAGAAGCAGGAACAGCAAGCAGCAAAGCCAGGCAACACACGATCCACCAACCCGGGTTTGCCACATAGCCCGTACCAGTCATGACCCCAGTACTCTTTTTCGACGACATCACCTGCACCTTCATCTCGAAGGACGACCGCTCGCAGCGTTACACCGCGGTGGCCAATACCACCCTGGCAATCGCGCCCGGCGAATTCGTCTCCGTAGTCGGCCCGACCGGCTGCGGCAAGTCGACCTTGCTCAACGTCGGCGCCGGGCTGCTGCAGCCGTCCTCGGGCAGCGTCAAGATATTCGGTGAAGAGTTGACCGGCATCAACAAGCGCGCCGGCTACATGTTCCAGAGCGAGGCGTTGATGCCCTGGCGCAGCGCGTTGCAAAACGTCATCGCCGGCCTGCAATACCGCGGCCATGACGAAAGGCAAGCCGAGCAACTGGGCGAGCAATGGCTGGCGCGCGTGGGCCTGCAAGGCTTCGGCGACCGCTATCCGCACCAGCTCTCGGGCGGCATGCGCAAGCGCGTGGCGCTGGCGCAGACGCTGATCCTCGACCCCGACATCATCCTGATGGACGAGCCGTTCTCCGCCCTCGACATCCAGACCCGCCAGCTGATGGAAAACGAAGTGCTGGACCTGTGGAACGCCAAGAAGAAGGCGGTGCTGTTCATCACCCACGACCTGGACGAGGCGATCGCCATGTCCGACCGCGTCATCGTGCTGGCGGCCGGCCCCGGCACCCATCCGATCGGCGAATTCAAGATCGACTTGCCGCGCCCGCGCGATGTGGCGGAAATCCGCACGCATCCGCGTTTCGTGGAACTGCACCAGCAGATCTGGGACGTCCTGCGCGATGAAGTGCTCAAGGGCTATCAACAACAAAAGCGCGCAGCGTAAGAAAGTCGCCGATCATGTGGAAATACCTGAAACCGAATCACAAGAACATCCGCTTCTGGCAACTGCTGGTGCTGCTGGTGGTGCTCATCGTCTGGCACGTCGCCACCCGCAACCCGCAGACCGCCTTCTTTTTCGGCGAACCGATCAAGGTCGCGCAGCGCATCTGGGAGTGGTTCACGGTCGGCAGCGGCTCGCTGGAAGTGGGCTTTGGCGACTACACCTTCTTCACGCTGTCCTTCCCGGCTGAAATCTATTCGCACTTGCTGGTCACCCTGACCGAAACCGTGCTGGCCTTCATCATCGGCACCGTCTCCGGCCTTGGCATCGGCCTGTGGCTGGCGCTGTCGCCGACCGCCTCGGCCATCCTCGACCCCTACGTGAAGGCCGCCAACTCGATGCCGCGCGTGATCCTCGCGCCGATCTTCGCCATGTGGTTCGGCCTGGGCATCTGGTCCAAGGTGGCGCTGGCGGTCACCCTGGTGTTCTTCATCGTCTTCTTCAACGTCTACCAGGGCGTCAAGGAAGTCAGCCCGGTGGTGCTGGCCAATGCCCGCATGCTGGGCGCCAACGCGCGCCAGCTGCTGCGCACGGTGTACCTGCCATCGGCCACCTCGTGGGTGTTCTCCAGCCTGCATACCTCGATCGGCCTGGCCTTCGTCGGCGCCGTGGTAGGCGAGTACCTGGGCTCGGCGCGCGGCGTCGGCTACCTGATCCTGCAAGCCGAGGGCACCTTCGACATCAACACCGTGTTCGCCGGCATCGTCGTACTGACGATTTTCGCGCTGGTGCTTGACCTGGCCGTGGGCGTGATCGAGAAGCGCCTGATGAAATGGCAACCCAAGAGCGGCGAGACCGAGAAGCTTTGATGTCGGCCTGCTTGTTGCGGATAACAGGGAGGTGGAGATATCCGCCTCTTTTTTTGCCGCGAGGTTTGTTGGACTTTGCCATGGCGGCGCCATTGAGCCGGCGCCGGCCGGCAATAAAAAAAACCGCCCGGTGAAAACCGGGCGGCATAAGCGCCGTCAAGCCGGCGCGCTCGTCAAATGTGCTTTTTGCCGGAATCGCCTTCAGAAGTGGATCTCGGCCACCAGCGTCGGCGCCGAGCGATGGGTGCCGGGGGATTCCGTCGCAGGCGTGCCGAACATGTTGTTCCAGTATTCGTAGCCGGGGCCCATGTAGAAGGTCTTGGGGTGGCCGGCCAGGGCGCCGACGTCGAACAGCAAGGCCATGCGCGTCAGCGTCTCGGTCTTGGTTTCGACGTGGAAGCCGTCCTTGCCCTTGGGGCCGGTCATGCTGAGGAAGCCTTTGAAGACGGCAGGCACCGGGCCCATGTTGAATGGAACCATCCAGGCGCTCTCGATGTGCCAGGCATTGTCGTAATGGACGTCGGCGCGGGTGATGCCGTTGTGGTTGGTCTCGGTGCGCATGCCGGCCATCAGGTTCCAGAAGCCGCGCGGGATGGCGAATTCGACGGCCGGGCCCAGCACCAGCATGCGCGCGCGCGAGCCGAAGGCGTCGTTCTTGCTGCTCAGTTCATAGCCGGTGCGCAAGGCCACGTCGCGGATCACGCCGAAGTCCAGCGGCCGGCCGAGGATCTTGCCGGCGCTCCAGTCCACGTGGCCGACGCTGTAGATTTCCTGGGAGCCGCTGGTGCCGTTGGCGACCGGGTTGTTCGAGTCCGACACCAGGTAGTCGACGTTGAACATATAGCTGCCGTACTTGAAGCCGCCGGTGGAGTTGACGAAACCGATCTTTTGCGCGACTTTCTTGTCGCTGCCGGGGAAGTAGAAGTCGGTCGCATAACGGGCGCCGATGTAGGTGTCGTTCCAGTTGGTCGGCGGCGCGTGGTGTTGTTCGGCTTCCTGGGCATGGGCCAGGGAGCCGAAGCAAAGAGCCAGGGAAATGCCGAGCGCGGCGCAGCGCGCCTGATTGCGTAAGTGGTTCATGTCTCCGTCCGAATATATTTATATTGATGGATGCCAGGCGTGGTCGTCATCGACTCTTTGCATGGCTGCACCGTTGGCGCCGCTTGTGCTCTGTGGCGCAAGTCTCAAGGCCTCGGTGGTGAAGGATGGTATGTGATGAGCCCGCGCGTGCCTCTACACAAAAATTAGTTTCGCTGGCATTTTTTTTCAGGTCCTGAAAAAAGTCCCTTCCCGGATGCACTCCCGCTGCCAGCGTGCTTTTGAACGGGCATGAGCCGCCGAGAAAAATGCCAGAGAAGCTGAATTTTGTGCAAAGACGCGTGGGCTTCCATCCAATACGCTCTCTCCCTGAGACAATTGGTTCGCTGTACCGAAGTGAATCGGACGGTGGGCATGAGTCGGGAATGAAATAACAACGAAGGGCCGTTTTTGTTTGCGTGCCGCATGGCGCAGGAACAGCGGCCATCCCCCTCACACATCTGGTATTGGAGTCAGCCGGCTATGATGCAGTCGCTTCGCAAGAACATGTTTGCACGGTATGGATTGACGGCGGCGCGCGTGGCGCTCGCGCTGTCGGCAGTCGCGGCAGGTTTGATCAGCACTTACCTCAGCGCCGCCACCGTCCCCGGCAATGAACAGGAACTGGTCTACGTCGGCATGCATGAGCGCCAGATTCGCGCGCTGCGCTTCGATCCGTCGACGGGCAAGCTGGCCGCGATCGGCACTGTCGCCGAAGGCTTGCGTTCGACCTGGGCCGTGGCCCATCCGCAATTGCCGGTGCTGTATGCGGTCGATGACGACAACACGCGCGAAGGCAGCGTCACCGCCTTCGCCGTCGATCGCGCCACCGGTGCGCTGACCAAGATTAATGAAGCCGCCACCGGCGGCAGCGGCACGACCTACCTGTCGCTGGATGCGCCTTCGATGACGCTGCTGGCGGCCAACTATGGCGGCGGTTCGACAGCGAGTATCGCGATCAATGGCGATGGCAGCCTGGGGCGGGTAACTTCGATCATCAAGGCGGTCGGCTCGGGGCCCAACCGGCGCCAGGCCAGTGCGCATAACCATGGCGCCGTGATCGATCCGAGCGGACGTTTCGCCCTGGTGTCGGACCTGGGCGCAGACCGTATTTTCGTCTACGGCTTTGATCGCGCCACGCATGCGCTGACGCCGGACGATCCTGCCAATCCGCGCGCCTATGTCGCGCCTGCGGGCAGCGGCCCGCGCCACGTCGCATTCGGTGCGGATGGGCGTTTTGTTTATCTGCTTAACGAGTTGACCGCCGAGGTCGCGGTGCTGCGTTGGGACGCACAGCTGGGCCGTTTGACGCCGGTGCAAACCTTGCCGACCAGCAGCGCCGAATTCAAGGGCGCCAAGAGTGGGGCCGAGGTGGCGGTCAGCCGGGATGGCCGCTTTGTCTATGTGGAGGATCGCGGCGAGAACACGATGGTGGTCTATGCGGTGAACGCCACATCGGGCGAGCTCTCGCTGGTGCAGCGCATTTCTTCCGGCGGTGAACGGCCCTGGGGTTTCTCGATCCATTCATCGGGCAAGTGGATGCTGGTGGCCAACCAGCGCAGCGGGAAAGTGAATGTGTTCAGTATCGATCCCGCCAGCGGCATGCTGACCGATACCGGGGAGTCGGCCGATGTGCCGACGCCGGTTAGTACCACTTTCGTGAAATAAGCTTCAGGTTGCCGTTGCGCGCCAGGCGCGCCGATAGGCTGCCGGCGTGGTGTCGCACAGCTTGCGCATGGCATGGGAGAGGGCGCTCTGGTCGGTGTAGCCGCAGCGCAGTGCGATCTCGGACAAGGGCAGGGCGCTGGCGCGCAGCAGTTCACAGGCGCGGCGCACCCGCACTCCGGCCAGCCACGCCCGTGGCGAGGTACCGGTTTCCTGCTGGAACCATTCATGCAGGCGGCTGGGACTGATCGCCGCGGCCGCTGCCATGTCAGCCACCGGCCACGCCAGTCCGGGTTCGGCCTCGATCCTTGCCATCAAGGCATGCAACCGCGACTGCGGGCGCGGCGCCGTCGCCGCCAGCGTATCCAGCAGCAGCGGCACCCAATGCTGCAATTGCGCCAGCGCCATCTGCTGCTGTTCCAGCAGCAATGCCATGAAATCGACCAGCTTGCCGGCCGCCTGCGACAGCGGCATGAAGGGGCGCAGCGCCAGCCGTTCCATCAGTTCGGCGGTGAGCATCGACGGCGCCAGATCCAGGATGATGACGCGATTGAGGCCAGCGGCGCTGGTGGCATGCCGGGCGTGCGGTTCCACAAAGGCGGCGCTGGCGGCGTCGGCCATGCCTTGGCGCCCGGCGATGTCGAGCTCGATCCGTCCCGATACCGGCAGCACCACCTGCGGGAAATCATGGCTGTGCGTGAGCGTCTCGGCGTGGTAGCTGCGCAGGTGCAGTTCGGCCGGCGGCTGGGTGGCGTGGATCGGTTCGGATGAAATTGCGGGCATGGCAATCCGGCAATAGCGGGGGAGGGGGCTGAAGCCGCCATGATAGCCGATAGCGCCTGGCGGGAAAAACGAAGCCGCCCGCATGGGGCGGCTTGCCGATGCCGGTAATGCCGGCGGCTTATTGCATATACCAGCCGTGGCTGACCACGACCGACTGGCCGGTCAGCGCATTGGTCGGGAAGGCGGCCAGGAACACGGCTGTCTGCGCCACATCCTGGGTGGTGGTGAACTCGCCGTCCACGGTGTCCTTGAGCATGATCTTCTTGACCACGTCGTCTTCGCTGATGCCGAATTCCTTGGCCTGTTCAGGGATCTGCTTTTCCACCAGCGGGGTGCGCACGAAGCCGGGACAGATGACGTTGGCGCGGATCTTGTCCTTGGCGCCTTCCTTGGCCACTACCTTGGCCAGGCCCAGCAGGCCGTGCTTGGCGGTGACATACGGCGCCTTCAGCGGCGAGGCTTCGTGCGAGTGCACCGAACCCATATAGATGATCGAGCCGCCGCGGCCTTGCTTGACCATCGCCTTCATCGCCGCGCGGGTGGTCAGGAAAGCGCCGTCCAGGTGGATCGCCAGCATCTTGCGCCAGTTGTCCAGCGAGAGGTCGACCACCGGGCTGATGATCTGGATGCCGGCGTTGCTGATCAATACGTCCAGCCCGCCGAAGGCGGCGACGGCGTCTTCCACGCCTTGGTCGACTTGCGCCTCGTCGGTGACGTTCATGGCCACGGCCATGGCGGTGCCGCCGGCCTTGACGATGTCATCGGCGGCGGCGCGGGCGGCGTCCAGCGCGAGGTCGGCGATCACCACCTTGGCGCCTTGCCGGGCGTATTCCTGGGCGATCTCCTTGCCGATGCCGCTGGCCGAACCGGTGATCAGCGCGACTTTATCCTTGAGTAGCATATGTTTCCTTTTATGGTTCGAGTTGATGGACATGCGAAACGAAACTGACGCCGTACTGACGGTCGTGCCTGCAGCGGCGCCGGACACGATGCCGGTTCGATGAGGCCTGTGCCGCAAAGTTCAGCGGCCGGCATCCGTGTCCCGGCGCTTCTCGGTGTCTCCGAAGCCCGGACGGCACGCGGGTTTCAGGCATCCAAGGCCATTTTCCCCGGGTCTCCCGCGCCGTCTTTGTCATGCAATTGTAACGCCGCGCGCGGCGCTGTTGTTGCGCCGCCAAAGTTGTCGCATACGTCATGTGGCTGAAATAATCAATCGTTAGTCTGTGCAGCGTTATCCCATGACCTATAAAGGACGATGCATGAGACTGCTTACCATTCCTGCCGATGCCAATCCGAGTTTCTCCAAGCTGAGCTTGAGCCTCGCGAGTACCCCGGAAGAAGTGCGTGAAGTGCAGCGCTTGCGTTACAAAGTCTTTATCGAAGCCATGAACCTGTCGGCGCTGGCCAACGCCGAAGGCCTCGACAAGGATGATTTCGACAACTACTGCGACCACCTGATCGTGCGCGACTCCAAGACCCTGAGCGTGGTCGGCACCTACCGCGTGCTCAGCCCGCACGGCGCGCGTCGCATGGGCAAGTTCTACTCGGAGCAGGAGTTCGACCTCTCCCGCCTGGACAACATCCGCGGCGCGATCGCCGAAGCCGGCCGCGCATGCATCCACCCCGACTACCGCAGCGGCAGCGTGATCATGATGCTGTGGGCCGGCCTGGCCGCCTACATGCGCAAGGAGCGCTGCGAATACCTGATGGGCTGCGCCAGCGTGAGCCTGGCCGATGGCGGCCACAACGCCGCCGCGCTGTACCACGCGTTCAGCGAAAAGAACATGGCCCCGCCCGACTACCGCGTGGCGCCGCACCTGCCGTTCCCGATCGAGGAGCGCGAGCCGGGCCACGAGCCGCAAGTGCCGCCGCTGCTCAAGGGTTACCTGCGCAGCGGCGCATGGGTATGCGGCGAACCGGCATGGGATCCCGATTTCCACTCGGCCGACTTCTTCCTTCTGTTGCCGCTGTCCAAGCTGGACAACCGCTACGCCCGCCACTACCTGAAGGAAACGAGGACCGCATGAAGCCACGCGAACAGTTCATGGACGATGCCCACGGCCTGTTCGGCGATGCGGCCGATGGCGACGACAAGCGCGATCCGCTGCGCTTTCGCACTATCTGGATTTCCGACATCCACCTCGGCACCACGGGCTGCCAGGCCGAGCGCCTGCTGGAGTTCCTGCGCGCCACCGAATCCGACACGCTCTACCTGGTCGGCGACATCATCGACGGCTGGCAGTTGAAGCGCCGCTGGTATTGGGAACAGAGCCACAACAACGTGGTGCAGACGGTGCTCAAGAAAGCCAAGAAGGGCACCAACGTCATCTTCGTGCCGGGCAATCATGACGAGGTGATCCGCCAGTTCATCGACCTCGATTTCGGCGGCATCAAGATCCGCGACGAGCTGGTGCACGTCACCGCCGACGGCCGCCGCATGCTGGTGCTGCACGGCGACCGTTTCGACGGCGTCATCGCCTGCGCCAAGTGGCTGGCCTATGTCGGCGATTCGCTCTACACCATGATCCTCAAGTTCAACCAGTGGTTCAACAGCTGGCGCGCGCGCGCCGGCCTGCCTTACTGGTCGCTCTCGCAATACCTCAAGTCCAAGGTCAAGAACGCGGTCAACTACATTTCCTCGTTCGAAGATGCGCTGGCCGACGAGGCCAGGAAGAGGGGCCTGGACGGCGTCATCTGCGGACACATCCACAAGCCGGAAATCCGCGACATCGGCGGCGTCACCTACTGCAACGACGGCGACTGGGTGGAAAGCCTGTCGGCGCTGGTCGAAGACCCCAGCGGCGAGCTGCGCCTGGTGTCGTGGCAGGAAATCATGCAGCTCAAGAAAGCCGGAAAAGCCAAGGCCGCGGCCAGGGACCTGGTTCTTGCCTGAACCGTACACCCAAGATCAACGTTCTATGCGCATTGTCATCATCAGCGACGCGGGCGAACCGCAAGTCAACGGCGTGGTCAACACCCTGCGCTCCACCGTGCGCTGCCTGCGGGCGGCGGGGCACGAAGTGCTGATGCTCACGCCACGCGATTTCCGCACATTCGCCTGCCCCACCTATCCGGAAATCCGCCTGGCCTACCAGCCTTATGCGCGCATCGCCGAGGCGCTCGAACGCTTCCATCCCGATTGCATCCACATCGCCACCGAGGGCCCGATGGGCTTGGCCGCGCGCCGTTATTGCGTGCGTCACAAGCTCAACTTCACCACCGCTTACCACACTCGCTTCCCGGAATACCTGGCGGCCCGCAAGCTGCTGCCCAAGGCCATCACCTATCGCCTGCTGCGCTGGTTCCATGGCCGTTCGCAGGCGGTGATGGTGCCCACGCCGGCGATGAAGCTGGCGCTGGAAGAGCAGGGCTTTCGCAATGTCGTGCTGTGGGGGCGCGGCGTCGATACCGCGCACTTCCGGCCGTCGGTGGAAGACCATGCCTGCATCGAGCGTCCGCTGTTCCTGTATGTCGGCCGCGTGGCGGTGGAAAAGAATATCGAATCCTTCCTCAAGCTGGACTTGCCCGGCACCAAGTGGGTGGTGGGCGACGGCCCGCAGTACGAAGAGCTGTCGCAGCGTTATCCCAAGGTGCGCTTCCTCGGCGCCAAGGGGCATGACGAACTGCCGGCTTACTACAACTGCGCCGATGCCTTCGTGTTTCCCAGCAAGACCGATACCTTCGGCCTGGTGTTGCTGGAAGCGATGGCCTGCGGCATTCCGGTCGCTGCCTATCCGGTGGAGGGGCCGATCGACGTGGTCGACAACGGCGTCTCCGGGGTGCTGAAGAACGACCTGAAGCAGGCCTGCCTGCAGGCGCTTCGGCTGGACAAGGATGTGGTGCGTTCGCACGCCGAACGCCGCTCATGGGAGTCGGCCACGCAGCAGTTCCTGCAACACCTGCACCATGTGCATCGTGTGCACCTTCCCGAGCCGGGCGAGGTAGCCGCCGTCATCGTGCCGGCGCGCGAGTCGCGCTGAGGCTTTTGGTCGGCCAGGCCATCGCTTGGTCCCGGCAGAGGGATTACCTGTTGAGATGGTGCGATACGTATCGTCTTGTTGTGTCGCCCTGAAACATTGCAGCAAGCGCAATGTCGCCTTTGCGTGGCGTCGTCAGCCACGGAGGCGGCTTTCCCCATTCCCCTTCCGGTTTTCCTTCCCCATCGATGTGCCGTCACAGGCAAGGGTTTGCTTTTTCCTGCCTTGCCATTGGAACAAAATTTGCTAAAACTGAAACGGTTGTCTCGTCATCCACAACCTCTCCGGTTAAAGAAGGGGGGATGCAAACCTGCCGCGTAAGCGGTTACTTCAACATGTTGCTGGGGGGATGTGATGAAACGTTTGCTTGCCAACCTGATGCTTTGGCAGAAATTCGCTTTGCTGGGCGGGATCGCGCTGGTTCTGTTCGGCGTGCCTACCGCGTTGTTTGTCAGCAGTACCGAGCGTGTGATCGCCTTCAAGAAGATGGAAATCGAAGGCGTCGAACCGATACGCCGCCTGCTGCGCAGCGTGCAACTGCTACAGCAGCACCGCGGCATGTCGGCAGTGCTGCTCAGCGGCGATGCCGCCATGGCGCCGGCCCGCGAAAGCAAGGCGAAGGAGGTCGACCAGGCATTGCAAACGCTGGCAGACGGTTTGCATCAGGTGATGCGGGATGATGGCCGGGCCGAAAATGCCTTCAAGTCGCAACAGGCGGCCTGGGTCAAGATACGCGATGCCGTGGCGGGGAACGGCATCGCGGCCCCCGACAGTTTCGCCGGCCACAGCGCGATCGTCGCCGGCCTGTTCGAGCTCAACGAGCGGATGCTGGACTATTTCAAATACAGCACCGACCCCGATTTCGACAGCACCCAGCTGATCAACGCAGCCTTCATCGCCATGCCCGGCCTGACGGAGGACCTTGGCCGGGCCCGTGCGCGCGGCGCCGCTTTGCTGATCAGGAAAGAGATCAAGCGTGAAGACCGGCTGGAACTGGTCGCCATGCTGGAGCGCGCGCAGGACCGCCTGAACTCCGCGCAGAAATCCTTCGTCAAGGCGGTGGAGGCCAATCCCGCGTTGCAAGGCAAGCTGGGCACGACCTTCGAGGCCGCCAATCGTGGCGGCAACAGCGTCATCAAGCTGGCCCGCGAGCAGGTGCTGCTGCCGCAGGAAGTGACTTATGCAGCGGATGCCTACTTCAAGGAGTTCACCATCGCGATCGACGACCAGTTCAAGGCGATCGGGCAGGTGACCGAAGTGCTGGCCGCCCAGCTCGATGAGCAGAACCAGGTCTTGCGCGGCCGCCAGATGATGATACTGGGTTCCATTCTGCTGCTGGCGCTGGCGGCGGCCTGGTTCGGCATGCTGATCACGCGTTCGGTCACCGCTCCCATCCAGGAATCGGTGGGCATGGCCAAGCGCGTGGCGGCTTGCGACCTCACCGCGCGCAGCGGGGCGCGCGGGCGCGACGAGTCGGCGCAGTTGCTGGGTTCGCTCAACGAGATGACCGGCAGCCTTGGCGGCATCGTCGGCAATGTGCGCTCCAGCATCGACGTCATCCAGATTGCCTCGCGCGAGATCGCCACCGGCAACGCCGACCTGTCGCGCCGCACCGAATCGCAGGCTTCCAGCCTGGAAGAGACCGCCAGCGCCATGGAGCAGTTGACTTCCACCGTCCAGCAGAATGCCGAGAATGCGCGCGAGGCCAACCAATTGGCCAGCTCCGCCTCGCAGTTGGCGGTGCGCGGCGGCGACGTGGTCGGCAGCGTGGTGCAGACCATGGGCGCCATCAAGGACAGTTCCAGCCGTATCGTCGACATCATCAGCGTGATCGACGGCATCGCCTTCCAGACCAATATCCTGGCCTTGAACGCGGCGGTGGAGGCGGCCCGTGCCGGCGAGCAGGGCCGCGGCTTCGCGGTGGTGGCCTCCGAAGTGCGTTCGCTGGCCCAGCGCAGCGCCACCGCGGCCAAGGAAATCAAGGAACTGATCGGCGATTCGGTGCAAAAGGTGGATACCGGCGGCAAGCTGGTCGATGAGGCCGGCGTCACCATGGGGGAGATCGTGAACTCGGTGCGCCAGGTCGCGGGCATCATGGGCGAAATCACCGTGGCCAGCCAGGAGCAGAGCACCGGCATCGCCCAGGTCAACGATGCGATCTCGCAGATGGAGTCCATCACCCAGCAGAACGCCGCGCTGGTGGAAGAGGCCGCCGCCGCCGCGGAAAGCCTGCAAAAACAGGCCGAGCTGCTATGGGATACGGTCAGTGTGTTCAAGACGGGCGACACCGAAGCGCTCACCATGGCCGCACCGGCAGCGCAGCAGCGCAAGGCATCTGCCCCGGCTGCGGTAGCTGCGCCGCACAAGCCGGCATTGAAAGCCGTCCCCCGGATTACGTCACCGGCCAAACCGGTCGCCCAACCGGTGGCCAAGGCGGGTGGCGGCGCCAACGACTGGGAAGAGTTCTGAAGCAGTGCGCAGGCGCATTGCAGGAATGGCAATGCGCCTGATGGAGGCATGACAAGATGCCGGCATGGGCATGCGTGCGCAGAGGCGGCATGCCCTCATTCGGGGCGCATGCCCCGAATTGAACAAACTATGCAAAAGCCACATAAATGCATGCCGACAAAGCATTTGCTGGCCGTTGGTGCGTCTTCTAAGATGCGGCACGTCGGTTCGTCATAAGAATATGCCGCTTGCCGGTTGCAACGGCGCACATTGCCAGCCTGGGCTGGGTTCCGGCGACATCATTCAGACAAAAACAAGATGCGCACAGTGCGGCCGCCGGTTTTCGGCGCGCCGCCTGTTGTCGTATGCCTTGGTTCGTGTCTTTTGCCGGCTGGGGGGGCGGCAGGCATGAATCATGCTGGTCGGCATGCATGGGGTGGAAGTAAAGAGGGCACGCCGGTGCGCCGCCATCGGATTGGTGCTTGCAATACAGTGGTTGTTCTAACAGGGAAGAACATATTCATGATCCAAAATCTCAAGATCGGCACACGCCTGGCATTCGGCTTTTGCCTCATCCTTCTGTGCGCGACCGCGATCCTGCTGATCGGCTTGTGGCGCATGGCCGAACTGGAAAGCAGCAGCGAATACGTGATTGATAAAAAGGTGGCCGGCATGACCACCGCGATGAATATGCGCGAGTCCGGCAGCCAGCTGGCGCTGGCGTTGCGCAAGGTGGTCACGCCCACCGATGCCGCCGAAGGCACGGCCGAGAATGAACACCTGACCAAGATCCTGCAAGCGTATGCCGGCTTCGAAGGCCAACTGACTGCGCTGTCAAGCAGCGGGCGCGGCAAGGAGTTGCTGGATGCGGCAGTGGTGGAGCGCAAGAAGCTGTTCCCCATCGTTGAAACCATCCGCGGGCAAGTCGGCAGCGGCAATTATTTCGATGCGGCGCAACTGCTCAAGAGCGACTTTTTGCCGGCCTACGAGAAATGGATATCCGGCGTGGCCGCGCTGGCGGTCTATCAGCAAGACGACATGAATGCCGCCCACGCCGACGCCAAGGAAAGCTACCGCAAGGCGCAGATCGGCATGCTGGTGATCGGCGTACTGACGCTGGGCCTGGGATTCTTCTTCACCTTCGTGATTACCCGCTCCATCGTCAATCCGTTGAAGCGCGCCGGCAGCATCGCCGAAACCATTTCCAGCGGCGACCTGACGCAAGATTTCCATGACCGGGGCCGCGATGAGGCGGCGACGCTGGTCAACGCGCTGGGGGCGATGCAGTCCAATCTGGCGGCCACCCTGAACGAAGTGAAGGAAAGCGCGGCCATCATCGCCGTGGCCTCGCATGAGATCGCGCGCGGCAACGTAGACTTGTCCAACCGCACCGAGTCGCAGGCCTCCAGCCTGGAAGAAACCGCAAGTTCGATGGAGCAGCTGACCTCGACCGTGCAGCAGAACGCCGAGAATGCGCGCCAGGCCAACCAGCTGGTGGTATCGGCTTCGGACTTCGCCACCAAGGGCGGGCGGGTGGTCGGCGACGTGGTGCAGACCATGGGCTCGATCAAGGAAAGCTCGCGCAAGATCGTCGATATCATCGGCGTGATCGACAGCATCGCGTTCCAGACCAATATCCTGGCGTTGAACGCCGCGGTGGAAGCCGCGCGCGCCGGCGAGCAGGGGCGCGGTTTCGCGGTGGTGGCCTCGGAAGTGCGCTCGCTGGCCCAGCGTTCGGCGACGGCGGCCAAGGAAATCAAGGGCTTGATCAGCGATTCGGTGAACAAGGTCGACGCCGGCGGCAAGCTGGTCGATGAAGCCGGCGCGACGATGAGCGAGATCGTCAGCTCGGTCAAGCACGTGGCCGACATCATGGGCGAAATCACCGCCGCCAGCCAGGAACAGAGCGCCGGCATCGCCGAGGTCAATCACGCGATCGCGCAGATCGACGAGATCACCCAGCAGAACGCCGCCCTGGTGGAACAGGCCGCGGCGGCTGCCGAGAGCCTGCAGGAGCAGTCCGATGTGCTGGCCCAGGCGGTTGCCATCTTCAAGCTGAAGATGGGGGAGCAAGCAATCTCTGGCGCCAGTGCGCCGTTGGCAGCCATGCCGATGCGTTCGGTGAATCCGCCTGCCGCCATCGATGTGACCGCCAAGCCAGCCAGGCCGGTTGCCAGTTTGCCGCCGGCCGCGCCGGCCCGCAAACCGGGGCAGGCGGTGCGCGACGATGAGTTCGAAGAGTTCTGATCTGTGCCCATGTCAAAAAGCCAAGTCATTGCACGCCATCGTACGGCGGCGGCGATGTAAAAAAAGTTAAATCGAAGTCAATGGATGTTGAAAGCGCTGCAAGCTTCTGGCTGCGGCGCTTTTTTTCTGTCCGGGCCGATTGCTGGCGGCGACGCCGGACACTGAAGATTCCTGAAATGTTGCCGTTAAGATAGAACAGCCAATGGCGCGTTCTTCGCATTGATGCAGCAATGCGAAGAACGCGCTTAGCTAGAGCCAGTTTGCGTCGAATCCGCAAGCAAGCTTCCGGGAGCTGTCAGCAGGCGTGGATTTGATGTGAACAGGCCTGAAGGTCGAGCACCATGTCCTGGGAGAGCAGAGGTTGTCCTTCGTGCGTTATAGGCGCTCTTTGGGCTGTAGCGCGGCTTGCCGTGTTTTTTCTCATCCACCGGAACACTGTCTCCTATGTCCTTTAAAAATATTTCCATAAAAGCACGGCTCGCCATCGCCATCTTTATCCTGTCGCTGCTGCTGGTGGCCATCGGCGCCTCCGGCTTGCTCGGCATGTCGGCCGCTGTCGGCATCAGCCGCGAACTCACCGAAGAACGCATTCCCAAGACCGTCGCCGCCGATAATGTCCTGATCTGGATCGGCCGCCAGCGTACCTCGCTGGACCAGGCCGCGCTGACCGATGACCCGGCCTGGGCCGAGCGCATGTTCGGCATGGATGCCAACAGCCGCAAGGAAGCGCTGAACTGGTGGGCCCAGTACACCGCGCTGCCGCAGACCGAAGAGGGCAAGGTGCTGGTGAAGAAGGTCTCGGAAGGCATCGAGAAGACCGAGGATGCGCTGATCAAGTTCGCCGAAGCCATCAAGACCGGCGACCGCAAGGCGATCGGCGACAATGCGCGCCTGGTCGGCACCATCTACACCGCCATGCAGGGCGATGGCCGGGCCTTGGGCAAGTATGAAAGCGAGCAGGCCGAACATAGCCTGGCCGCCGCCAATCGCCGCTATGAGGCGTCGCGCACCTTCTCCATAGTGGCCATCGGGCTGGGGCTGATCCTGGCGCTGTACAGCTGGCTGTCGCTGCGTCGCGCCATCGCTGAACCGATGCGCCGCGCGCTCCAGCACTTCGACGCCATCGCCGCCGGCGACCTGACCCAGCAAGTGCGGGTGCATTCGAAAGACGAGATGGGCCAGTTGCTGGACGGCCTGTCGCGTATGCAGGAAAACCTGTCGCGCACCGTGCGCGCGGTGCGCAGCGGCAGCGACGCCATTGCGACCGCCACCCGCGAGATCGCCTCGGGCAACCTCGACCTGTCTTCCCGTACCGAGCAGCAGGCGGCTTCGCTGGAAGAGACCGCTTCCAGCATGGAAGAGCTGACCAGCACCGTCAAGCACAATGCCGACAATGCCCGCCAGGCCTCGACGCTGGCGGTCAACGCCTCGACCATTGCGTCCGACGGCAACGCCGTGGTCGGCCGCGTGGTGCAGACCATGGAAGAGATCCGCGAGAGCTCCACCAAGATCACCGACATCGTCAGCATCATCGACGGCATCGCCTTCCAGACCAACATCCTGGCGCTGAACGCCGCGGTGGAAGCGGCGCGCGCCGGCGAGCAGGGGCGCGGCTTCGCGGTGGTGGCCACCGAAGTGCGCGCGCTGGCGCAACGTTCTTCCAGCGCCGCCAAGGAGATCAAGGAACTGATCATGCTGTCGGTGGACCGGGTGCAGGCCGGTTCGGAACTGGCCGGCCAGGCCGGCACCACCATGAGCGACGTGATCAATGCGGTGCAGCGCGTGACCGACATCATGGGCGAGATTTCGGCCGCCTCCAGCGAACAGAGCGCCGGCATCGGCCAGGTGTCGCGCGCGGTATCGCAGATGGATGAAGCCACCCAGCAGAATGCCGCATTGGTGGAACAGGCCAGCGCCGCCGCCAAGGCGCTGGAACATCAGGCGCAGGGCCTGATGCAGGAAGTGTCGATCTTCCGCATCGACGGCGCCGACACTTCCAGTGCCTACGCGCCGCAGCCGATGGCGGCCGCGCCGGCGGTTGCCAAGCCACAACCTGCGCAAGCTGTGCGTCATGCCGCCAAGCCGCAGGCCAAGCCCGCCTCCAGGCCGGCGCCGAAGGTGGCGGCGCCGGCCGCCAAGCCGGCACGCAACGCGCCGGCGTCGGACAACGGCGACGAATGGGAGACCTTTTAAGCGCCGACGGCATGATGCGTCTGCATGCGAAACGGCCCGGTTGGATGACCGGGCCGTTTTTTTATTTGCCAGTTCAGCGCGGGTGGTGCTTGCCCGAGCTGGCGATCAGTTCCGGCGCGATGACCGCCTTGAGGTAGTTGGTGGTGATGTCGCCGCGTTCGCGCTGGGCGATCCACCAGACGTTGGCCTTGCGCAGCGACCATTCCTGTGGCTGGCCGCAGATCAACTGCGAAGCCACCAGGCCCAGGGTCGGCTGGTGACCGATGATGAGCACCGGTTCGCGGCTGTCGGGCCAGTTGGCCGCGCGCAGCAGGTCCTCGGCCGACTTGTCGGGCGCAAGTTCCGGGTGCACCCGGTACTTGCGCCCCAGCGCTTCGACCGTCTGCAGCGTGCGGGTGGCCGGGCTGACCAGGACGCGGCAGCTTTCCGGCAGGTTGCGGTCCAGCCAGTCGGCGATCTTGCCGGCCTGCTTGTGCCCTTTGGGCGTCAGGGCGCGGCCTTCGTCGGGCTCGCCCAGTTCCGCTTCTGCATGCCGCCACAAAATCAAATCCATTTCAGGCTCCTGTCTGTTTAGCGTATGGCCTGTGAGGCCTTCATTCTTCCGGCAACGTGGCCGGAATGCCTAACGTATTCATCAGGTGCTGCTGGGCGCTGAAAGTATGCTGCTTGTTGCGTGCCTTCTTCAAGGTATAGGCGCCATTGGCATCGAGATGCCAGGAATTGGCGTTGTCTTTCAGGTACGGATTCAGGCCCTCGGTGATCACGCGTTTCTTGAGCGCCTTGTCCAGCACCGGGAAGGCGACTTCGATGCGGCGGAACAGGTTGCGGTTCATCCAGTCGGCGCTGGCCAGGTAGACATCGTGCGCCAGGTCGTTGCGGAAGTAATAGATGCGCGAGTGTTCCAGGTAGCGGCCGATGATGGAGCGTACCTTGATGTGTTCCGACAGGCCCGGCACGCCCGGACGCAGCGCGCAGGCGCCGCGCACGATCAGGTCGATCTTCACGCCGTCGCTTGACGCCGCATACAGCGCGCGGATCACCGACTCGTCCAGCAGAGCATTCATCTTGGCGATGATGCGCGCCGGACGGCCTTCGCGCGCGATCTGCGCCTCGTTGCGGATGGCGCGGATGATTTCCTTTTGCAGCGAGAACGGCGCCAGCCACAGGCGCGCGAGGTGGCGCGGCTTGGTCAGGCTGGTCAGGTGGATGAACACTTCGTTGACCTCGGCGGTGAGCTCCTGGTTGGAGGTCAGCAGGCCGAAGTCGGTATAGAACTTGGTGGTGGTGGGGTGGTAGTTGCCGGTGCCCAGGTGGGCATAGAAGCGCAGCGCCTGCTCTTCGCGGCGGATCACCAGCGCCAGCTTGGCGTGCGTCTTCAGGCCGACCACCCCGTACACCACCTGGGCGCCGGCCTGTTCCAGCTTGACCGCCCAGTTGATGTTGGCCTCTTCGTCGAAGCGCGCCATCAGTTCCACGATCACCGTCACTTCCTTGCCGTGCTGGGCGGCGTAGATCAGGGCCTCCATCAGGTCCGAGTTCATGCCGGTGCGGTAGATGGTCTGCTTGATCGCCACCACGTTGGGGTCGTGCGCGGCGGTGCGGATGAAGTCGACCACCGGCTGGAAGGACTGGAAGGGGTGGTGCAGCAGCACGTCCTTTTTGTCGAGCGCCCGGAAGATGTTTTCGCCGATCAGCTGGTGCGGCAGGGTAGGCGAGAAGGGCGGGAAGCGCAGCTCTTGCTGGTTGACCAGATTGGCGATCTCGCCCAGGCGCACCATGTTCACCGGCCCCTCGACCGCGTACAGGCGGTTGCGCTCGATGTTGAACTGGTTCAGCAGGAACTGGGCCAGGTGCTCGGGGCAGTTGCTGGCCACTTCCAGCCGCACGGCCACGCCGAATTGCCGGCTTTGCAGTTCGGTCTCCAGCGCCTGGCGCAGGTTCTTCACTTCTTCTTCATCCACCCACAGGTCGCTGTTGCGGGTGACGCGGAATTGCGAATACGCGGTGATTTCGCGCCCCGGGAACAGTTCGGCGATATGCGCGTGGATGACCGAAGAGAGCAGGCAGAACGAGGCCGCGCCCTTGGCCGACAGATGGTCGGGCAAGCGGATCACGCGCGGCAGCACGCGCGGCGCCTTGACGATGACGACCCCGGTGCCGCGCCCGAAGGCGTCCTTGCCGGACAGTTCGATGATGAAGTTCAGGCTTTTGTTGACCACCTGCGGGAACGGGTGGGCCGGATCCAGCCCGATGGGCGTGAGCAGCGGCCGCACGTTCTGCTCGAAGTAGCCCTTGACCCAGGCGCGCTGGGCTTCGTTGCGGTCTTCGTGGCGCAGCAGGTGGATGCCGTTGGCGGCCAGCTGCGGCAGGATCTCGTCGTTGAGCAACTGGTACTGGCGCGCCACGATGCGGTGGCATTCGACGCTGGTATGTTCCAGCGCGGCGCGCAGTTCGGGCGGATCGATGTTTTCGCCCTCGATGCGGTTGGCCAGCAGGCTGGCGATGCGCACCTCGAAGAATTCGTCGAGGTTGCTGCTGCAGATGCACAGGTAGCGCAGCCGTTCCAGCAGCGGCACGGAGGGGTCTTCGGCCTGGGCCAGCACGCGGCGGTTGAATGCCAACTGCGACAGTTCGCGATTGAGGTAAATCGTATTGGGGGGAAGTTCAGGTAGGTCTCTGGTTTCCGGTTTTGCTTTTCTGGTCATTCAATGTTCCCTGTCCATCCTTGTTTGCCGGGCAGTGTATTTAGGATGTGTGACGAGTTTATGACAACTCTCCCGGACCTTTGTCACAGAATTTATAGGGACGCGGCCACGGGTTTTGTTGCCTTGCGGCTATTTTTTGGAAAGATGTCTTTCCGTCATCGTTTTCCGTGGTTTCTTCCGCAAGCCTCCACCCCACGCCGGCGCAGCGTTTTCCATGCCGGCTGGGCGATTGCGGGGTCTTTTGCGCACCGGTTTCCGGTGCCCGGGACGGCTGTCGAATTTCGAGATTTTTACAAATTTCCGCCCTGGGCTGCATGACAAGACTCCGTCATAAACTCGTCACATTTGCTGGTTAAAGTTCGCCCTGTCCCAGAAGTGCATCCTTCCAATCGCGATGTCTCAGTGACACTCAATCTCTCAAAAACATAGGAGTATCAGAAATGGGGTTTAACCAACTGATTAAGTCTGTTGCAGTCGCCGTCGCCGGCACCTTCGTATTCAGCGGCGCAGTGCATGCAGCAGAAATCACCGGCGCTGGCGCCTCCTTCCCGTATCCGATCTACGCCAAGTGGGCCGAACTGTACAAGGCGGCCACCGGCAACAGCCTGAACTACCAGTCGATCGGCTCGGGCGGCGGCATCAAGCAAATCAAGGCCAAGACCGTCGACTTCGGCGCATCGGACGCTCCCCTGAAGCAGGAAGAACTGGCTGAAGCCGGCCTGGTTCAATTCCCGGCCGTCGTCGGCGGCGTGGTTCCGGTCATCAACCTGGATAGCATCACCCCGGGCCAGATGAAGCTGTCGGGCCATGTGCTGGGCGATATCTACGCCGGCAAGATCACCAAGTGGAACGCCCCTGAAATCGTCGCCCTGAACCCGGGCCTGAAGCTGCCGGCCGATGACATCACCGTGGTCTACCGCTCGGACGCTTCGGGCACTTCGTACGTGTTCACCAGCTACCTGTCGAAGGCCAACGAGGACTTCAAGGGCAAGATCGGCGCCGGCACGGCCGTGAAGTGGCCGACCGGCGTGGGCGGCAAGGGTAACGAAGGCGTCGCCGCCAACGTGCAGAAGGTCAAGGGCGCAATCGGCTACGTCGAATACGCCTACGTCAAGAAGAACAAGCTGAACTTCACCCAACTGAAGAACAAGGACGGCGTGTTCGTGTCGCCTGACGACGAATCCTTCAAGGCCGCTACCGCCGCCGGCGACTGGGCCAAGACCCCGGGCTTCGCTGTCGACTTCACCGATGCCGCCGGCAAGGCTTCGTGGCCGATCTCCAGCGCTACCTTCATCCTGCTGCACAAGGATCAGGCTGGCGATGGCGCCAAGGGCAAGGAAGTCCTGAAGTTCTTCGACTGGGCCTACAAGAACGGCGCCAAGTCGGCATCCGAGCTGGACTACGTCCCGCTGCCGACTTCGGTCACCAAGCTGGTGGAAGACTCCTGGAAGGCCAACCTCAAGGACAGCAGCGGCAAGGCGATCTGGTAATCGCCTTATTGCTGGAGCCTTGACGGGATGCCGCAAGGCATCCCTGCCAGGATAACTGGCAAGCTGAAAAGAAAGCTTCCTCCAACGAAGCATATGGGCCATCGCGGCGAGAACGAGCAACTCTGGGCAGCAGAGCATTCGCGGCGATGGCCTGTTTTAATGGTGAATTCAAAATGAGCGCAAATTACCCCGCTACGGCTATGTCGAATTCCGAAGTGAAAAAATCCGCGGCAGATACTGAAAGCGCGCAAGCCGCGCACGAACGGCTGTTGGCCGTCATGCGCAGGCAACGGCTGCAAGATTTCCTGTTCCACAAGATGACGCTCATCTTCGCACTGACCGTGCTGCTGATGCTGGGCGGCATCATCGTTTCCCTCTTCATCGGCGCCTGGCCGGCCTTCCATGCGTTCGGCCCGGGTTTCATCACGCGCGTCGAATGGGATCCGACCAATGACGAATACGGCGCCATGATCGCCATCGTCGGCACCTTGTCGACGTCGATCATCGCCTTGCTGATCGCTTTTCCGGTGAGCTTCGGCATCGCCCTGTTCCTGACCGAGATCTGTCCCGCCAAGCTGCGCCGCCCGCTGGGCACCGCGGTGGAACTGCTGGCCGGCGTGCCCAGCATCATCTACGGCATGTGGGGGCTGTTTGTCTTCGCACCGCTGTTCTCGGAATACGGCCAGCCTTTCCTGAAGGCGACGCTGGGCCAGATCCCCGGCCTGGGCGTGCTGTTTTCCGGCCCGACCATGGGCATCGGCATCCTGACCGCCGGCCTGATCCTGTCGGTGATGATCATCCCGTTCATCTCTTCGGTCATGCGCGACGTGTTCGAAGTGGTGCCCGCGGTGCTCAAGGAATCGGCCTATGGCCTGGGATGCACCCGCTGGGAAGTGGTGCGCAAAGTGGTGCTGCCGTACACCAAGACCGGTGTGGTCGGCGGCGTCATGCTGGGCCTGGGCCGCGCGCTGGGCGAGACCATGGCCGTCACCTTCGTGATCGGCAACTCGCACCGCCTGTCGTGGTCGCTGTTTTCCGCCGGCAACAGTATCGCCTCCACCCTGGCCAATGAAATCGCCGAAGCGTCGAGCAAGCTGCACGTCTCCTCGTTGTTCGCGCTGGGGCTGATCCTGTTCGTCATCACATTCATCGTTCTGTCCGCCGCCAAGGTCATGCTGATGGGCATGGCCCGCAAGGAAGGTGCCAAATGAGCCAGACCAATCAAATTTCCGCCACCGGCGGCATGGAAAACCCGGAGGCGCTGAATCCGGTGTACCGCCGCCGCCTGTTCCAGCACCGCATCGGCATGCTGTTCTCTTTCCTGGCGATGGGCCTGGGCCTGGTCGTGCTGGCCTGGATCCTGATGACGCTGGTGGTCAAGGGCGTGGCCGCGCTCAATTTCGGCCTGCTGACCGAAAATACCCCGGGCCCCGGCGGCGAGGGCGGCGGTTTGCTCAACCCCATCGTCGGCAGCCTGTTGATGGTCGGCCTCAGCACCCTGATCAGCACCCCGATCGGCATCCTGGCCGGCGTCTACCTGGCCGAATATGGCGAAGAGAGCAAGCTGGCCCAGGTGACCCGCTTCGTGACCGACATCATGCTGTCGGCGCCGTCCATCGTCATCGGCCTGTTCATCTACGCGATCTACGTCGCCAATGTCGGCCACTTCTCGGGCTGGGCCGGCACCTTCGCCATTTCGCTGATCGCCATCCCGGTGATCGTGCGCACCACCGACAACATGCTCAAGCTGGTTCCCAGCGGCCTGCGCGAGGCAGCCTTCGCGCTCGGCGCCCCGCGCTGGAAGGTGGCCGTGATCGTGCGCCTGCGCGCCGTCAAGGCCGGTGTGGTGACCGGTGTGCTGCTGGCGGTGGCCCGCATTTCGGGCGAGACCGCGCCGCTCCTGTTCACCGCGCTCAACAACCAGTTCTTCAGCACCAACATGAACCGTCCGATCGCCAACTTGCCGGTGGTGATCAACCAGTTCGCAATGAGCCCGTATGACAACTGGGTCTCGCTGGCCTGGGGCGGGGCGCTGCTGATTACCTTCAGCGTGCTGCTGCTCAACGTGCTGTCCCGTACCCTGTTCAAGCAACAAATCCCCGGCTAATTTTTCAAGTGACCGACATGACTACTGCTCAAATGGCAAACTCTGCTCCGACCGCATCCGCCAACGCCGCTGCGGCCAAGAAGTCCACGATCGAGATCTCGCAGCTGAATTTTTACTACGGCGGATTCCAGGGCCTGAAGAACATCAACCTCGACATCTATGAAGGCAAGGTCACCGCCTTCATCGGCCCATCGGGCTGCGGCAAGTCGACCCTGCTGCGCACCTTCAACCGCATGTACGACCTGTACCCAGGCCAGCGCGCCGAGGGCAAGATCGTGTACGCCGGCCGCAACATCCTCGAAGCCGGGCAAGACCTGAACATGCTGCGCGCCAAGGTCGGCATGGTGTTCCAGAAGCCGACCCCGTTCCCGATGTCGGTCTACGACAATATCGCCTTCGGCATCCGCCTGTACGAGAACCTGCCCAAGGGCGAGATGGATGAGCGCGTCGAATGGGCGCTGAACAAGGCCGCGCTGTGGGGCGAAGTGAAAGACAAGCTGCACAAGAGCGGCCTGTCGCTCTCCGGCGGCCAGCAACAGCGCCTGTGCATCGCGCGCGGCGTGGCGGTCAAGCCCGAAGTGCTGCTGCTGGACGAGCCGACCTCGGCGCTGGACCCGATCTCCACGGCCAAGGTCGAGGAACTGATCGGCGAGCTGAAGAACGACTACACCATCGCCATCGTCACCCACAACATGCAGCAGGCCGCGCGTTGCTCGGACTACACCGCCTACATGTACCTGGGCGAGCTGGTGGAGTTTGGCGAGACGGACCAGATCTTCATGAATCCGGCGCGCAAGGAAACCCAAGACTACATCACCGGTCGTTTTGGCTAAGTTGAAATCATCGTCTCGGCTACTGCGCGCTCCGACTTCGCGCCTGTGATGCTCACCGTACATCCGTACGGCTGCGCTTCTCGACGCGAATTCGAAGCGCTCGCTACGCCGATCCGACGATTCAACAGCGCAGTAAGAACATCATATTTTTATATTAATTAGGAACGTCACATGACAGGCGATCACTCCTCCAAGCAATACGACAGCGATCTGGAAGCCATCCGTTCGAAGGTGCTCGCCATGGGCGGGCTGGTCGAGCATCAGTTCCAGGATGCGATCTCGGCTTTCCGCACCGGCAACCTTGAAGTGGCCAAGCGCGTGATGAAGGACGACGAGGCGGTGAATCGCCTGGAAGTCGAACTCGACGACGCCTGCAGCCACCTGATCGTGCGCCGCCAGCCGACCGCCAACGACTTGCGTACCGTGATGGCGACCATCAAGATCATCACCGACCTTGAACGCGTCGGCGACGAGGCGACCAAGATCGCGCGTACCGCGATCCATCTGCATCAGCGCAGCATCGGCCTGATCAACCACTACGAGACGGTCAGCCTGATCGCCGAACAGGCCGGCGACATCTTGCGCAGCGCGCTGGACGCCTTCGCCCGCCTGGACGACCAGCAGGCGCTGGAGCTGATCAAGCAGGACGCCAGCATCGACCATGGCTTCCGCTCGATCACCCGCAGCCTGATCACCTTCATGATGGAAGACCCGCGCACCATCTCCGGTTCCATCGACACCTTGTGGGTGGCCAAGGCCATCGAGCGCATCGGCGACCACGCCAAGAACATCGCCGAGTATGTGGTGTACGTGGTGGGCGGCGTCGATATCCGCCATACCGACGTCGGTTCGGCCAAGGTGGTTGGCGAAGCGACTGACTGAAAAGGCGGTACCCGGATCCGCGCGGAGAAAAACGGCAGCCAGTACCGATGAACTGCCGGCCCGCGCGGAGATCCGCAGTGCGGTGGGAGACCCGCAAACTTGATAAGAAGCTGACCCAATGACCACTATCCTGATCGTCGAAGACGAACCGTCGATTGCCGAGCTGATTGCCTTCACGCTCAAGGAAGCCGGCTGGTCCAGTTTTGTCGTTACGAATGCCGCCGCGGCCTGGGACTTCGTCCAGCACCGCGCGCCGCAACTGGTGTTGCTGGACTGGATGCTGCCCGACCGCAGCGGCTTGCACCTGCTCTCGCGCATCCGCGCCGACCGCCAGTTGCAGCAATTGTCGGTCATCATGCTCACCGCCAAGAGCATGGAAGAAGACAAGATCGCCGGCCTCGACAATGGCGCCGACGACTACATCACCAAGCCGTTTTCCCCGCGCGAGCTGACCGCACGCATCAAGGCGCTGCTGCGCCGCAAGAGCCCCGAACATGCGCAGGAAATCATGTCGGCCGGCCCGATCACGCTCGATCCTGCCAGTTGCTCGGTGACCTTGTCGGGCGGCAAGATCGATATCGGCCATGCCGAGTACAAGCTGCTGAAGTTCTTCCTGGCCCATCCGGACCGGGTATTCTCGCGCAGCCAGTTATTGGATAGAGTGTGGGGCGACCACGTGGTGATTGAAGAGCGCACGGTGGATGTGCATGTGCTGCGCCTGCGCAAGGCGTTGCGCGATGCCGAATTCCTGATCAAGACCGTGCGCAGCGTCGGTTACATGCTGTCGACAAAATAGAGCGAGAATAGGGCTCCGTTACAATAATCAGGCCCATATAAGCGCGCAGCGCTCCACGTCTTCTTTTCGATTTCAATGAGTCCACAACTGCTGTTCTGGATTCCCGCCATTTTGCGCCTGGTGCTGTGCCTGGCCGGAGCGGGAGTCGTCGGTTTCTTCTTCGGCCCTATCGCCGGCCTGGTCGTCGCCGTGCTGGGGGTGGGGGCGATGATGGTGACCCACCTGCATTACCTGTTTCGTCTCTCCAGCTGGCTGGACGACTCCGGCCAGTCCCGCCTGCCGGACGGCTGGGGGGCGTGGACCGACGTTTATGCCCGCCTGTACCGCATGCGCCGGGACGACGAAAAGAACCAGGCCGAACTGGCCGAGTGGCTGGCGCGCTTTCGCCAGGCCATGAGCCTGTTGCCCGATGGCGTGGTGATCATGGACGATGTGCTGTTCCTCGAATGGTGCAACCCGGCCGCGCAGCAGCACCTGGGCCTGAAGCTGGAGCGCGACAAGGGCATGCGCGTCACCAACCTGATCCGCAATCCGGCCTTCATCGACTACATCATCCTGGGCCGCTACGAGCAGCCGCTGACGCTGGCGCTGCACGAGCGCAAGCTGATCGTGCAGATCATCCCCTTCGAGAACCGCCGCCAGATCCTGGTCACCCATGACGCCACCGAGTCCGAGCGCATCGACATGATGCGGCGCGACTTCGTGGCCAATGCCTCGCATGAACTGCGCACCCCGCTGACGGTGATCAACGGCTTCCTGGAAATCGCCCTGGCCCAGCCCAAGCTCGATCCCGAGACCCGCGCCGGGCACCTGACGCTCATGACCGAACAGGGCCAGCGCATGCAAAACCTGATCGACGACATGCTGACCCTGACCCGGCTGGAGTCGATCGACTATCCGCTGCGTTCGGAAGTGGTGCGGGTGCAGCCGCTGCTCGAAGGCATCGCCGAAGAAGCGCGCGCGCTGTCGGCCGGCAAGCATGACATCACGCTGACGGTGAGCGGCCCGGACCTGAAGGGCAACATCGATGAACTGCGCAGCGCCTTTACCAACCTGGTGACCAACGCCGTGCGTTACACGCCGCCGTCGGGGCGCATCATGTTGCGCTGGGAAAGCGATGAAAAGGGCGCGCATTTCTCGGTGCAGGACACCGGCATCGGCATCAGCCCCGAGCATATTTCGCGCTTGACCGAGCGTTTCTACCGCGTCGACAAGAGCCGCTCGCGCGAAACCCAGGGCACCGGCCTGGGCCTGGCGATCGTGCGTCACGTATTGCTGCGCCACCGCGCCGTGCTGGACATCCAGTCCGTGCCCGACCGGGGCAGCACCTTCACCGTGCATTTTCCGGCCAGCCAGACGATTGAGGATTTTGCGCCGGTCAAATGACGCGGATGCGAAAAAGGATGCCAAGGCATCCTTTTTTCATGGCCGGGCGCCGACCGGCCTCGGCAAACGCCGGCGTGTTGGATGCCTGGAAAAGAGTTCTAGGTAGAAATACGGATATCTGCCGGTAGTCGTTAATGGACACAATACCGGCGCGCCGGTGGCAGTTTCGCAAGAGGGGAGACGAGAGCGAGAGCCGACGGCGCGGCTATCCGAACCATGCTGCCGGTCCACAACGGCGGTGCGACAACACGATCCGGTGGCCGGCAAGCTTCCTCCCCCGACATGAAAAATCAACAACTCCGGAAGGAGAAAAAATGAGCTACTTCGCCAACATGAAGATAGGCCGGCGCCTGACCCTGGGCTTCGCTTTCATCCTGGTTGCCGCCTGCGTGGTGGTCGCCTTTTCCATCTGGCGCCTGCATGGCATCGCCGCGGCCACCGCCGCCATGATGCAGCAGCCGCTGACCAAGGAGCGTCTGGTGTCGGACTGGTACCGCACCATCCATACCAGCGTGCGCCGCACCACGGCGATCGCCAAGAGTTCCGACGCCAGCCTGGCTGCCTTTTTCGCCGAGGATGCCGCTGCGGCAACCAAGTTGTCGAGCGGGCAGCAGAAGGCGATCGAGGCGCTGTTGAGTTCGGATGCCGAGAAGGCCGTTTTCGACAAACTCTCGGCGGTCCGCAAGGACTACATCAAATACCGCGACGCCATCTCCAAGGCCAAGGCCGACAGCCAGACCGATGAGGTCGAGAAGATCCTGGCCGGCCCTTACGATGCGGCGGCCAAGGGCTACCTCGACCTGCTGCAGCAATTGCTCAATGTACAGCGGGCGGGCATCGACCGGATCGCCCAGGACATCCAGGCGATCTATGAACAGAGCCGCAACCTGATGCTGGCCTTGGGCGCGTTGCTGTTCGTGCTGGGTTGGCTGTTCGCCTGGCGCCTGGCGCTGGGCATCACCCGTCCGCTGGAACGGGCGGTCGACGTGGCCGAGACCGTGGCGGCCGGCGACCTGAGCATGCAAGTGGATGCGCGTATGGCATCGCGCCGCGACGAGACCGGCAAGCTGCTGCATGCCTTGCAGGCCATGACCGGCAACCTGGCGCGCATTGTCGGCCAGGTGCGCAGCGGCACCGACGCCATTTCCACCGCGTCGCGCGAGATCGCCAGCGGGAACCTGGACCTGTCGGCGCGCACCGAGCGCCAGGCAGGTTCGCTGGAAGAAACCGCTTCAGCCATGGAGCAACTGACCTCCACCGTGCACCAGAACGCCGACAACGCGCGTCAGGCCAACCAGTTGGCGGCCTCGGCTTCGGCGGTGGCGCAGCAGGGCGGCGAGGTGGTGGCGCAGGTGGTCTCGACCATGGGGTCGATCAATGAATCCTCGCGCAAGATCGTCGACATCATCGGCGTGATCGACGGCATCGCCTTCCAGACCAACATCCTGGCGCTGAACGCCGCGGTGGAAGCGGCGCGCGCCGGCGAGCAGGGGCGCGGCTTCGCGGTGGTGGCGTCGGAAGTGCGTTCGCTGGCCCAGCGTTCGGCGGCGGCGGCCAAGGAAATCAAGGGCCTGATCGACGACTCCGTGGCCAAGGTCGGCACCGGCAGCCAACTGGTGGGCCAGGCCGGCAGCACGATGGAGCAGGTGGTCGCCAGCGTGCGCCACGTGGCCGATATCGTCGGCGAGATCACCGCCGCCAGCAGCGAGCAAAGCGATGGCATCGGCCAGGTCAACCTGGCCATCACCGACATGGATCAGACCACGCAGCAGAACGCCGCCCTGGTGGAGCAGGCTGCGGCCGCAGCCGAGGCGATGCAGGAGCAGGCCGCCCGCTTGTCCGAAGTCGTCAGCCAATTCAAGCTGGCTGGCGCACCTGAGCAGCAAGTTGCCAATGCCTCAGCGCCGGCATTGGCGGCATCTCGCCCGTCGCGCGACATTAGCCCGGAGCGTGCGGTCCTGCGGCCCTAGGATGATGAAACGCCGTCCAGGGACGCGCAAGTGACAATGCCGGGCCGCGCAGCGCTCCGGCATTTTTCTTGGCGGCGTCGCATGGAACGGCCGGGCGGCCGTCTCCCGTCCGGAGCGGGGCAAGGCGCGGCGGAGATACGGGAAACATGATTTCTCGCATCCAAATTTTCATTATTTTTCACGATATGTAGGCAATTCGCATCATTTCAGGGATTTCCCGATAGGAAGTGAAAGCCCTCGCTCGGACAATTGTACAATTGAAACTTTTGTGCTTTTGATAATAAATTTTGTGGCTATTTGTTCATATTTTGATGGGTTTGTTGGGAGTAAGCTTGGTCGAGAGCAACAAAACGACCGGGCGCCTTGCGCCAACGGCAAAACGCATCGCCCAGGATCTGGCTTTCCAGCCTCTGGAAATCGGGCCAGGCTGAATCACCCGCATCAAAGAAAACACACATCATGGACCAGCAGCGAAGCAGTGACTTGTTGATGGCGCGCAATGGCGGCAAGCGCTTGCTGGCGCGGGCCGGGATCGTGGCGCTTTGGCTGGCGGTCGCGCTGGTGCTGCTGGCGGCGGTGTCGGCGCGGGTCGAGCTGCAGGCGCAGTATGTGATGGGCGGCGCCGCCGTGGGCCTGATGCTGCTCTTGCGCAGCCTGGGGTATGTGCGGCGCTTTCGCGTGTTCTTCCTGCTGCTGTCGAGTTTCCTGCTGCTGCGCTACCTGTGGTGGCGCACCTTCCATACGCTGGGCTATGAAGGTTTCTTCGATTTCATCTTCATGCTCATGCTGTACCTCGCCGAGGTGTACGGCATCGCCATTGCGCTGCTGAGTTTCTTCGTCAACATCCACCCGCTCAAGCGCGACCCGCCGCCGCTGGACACCACGTCCGGCAAGCTGCCCACGGTGGACGTGCTGATCCCGACCTATAACGAACCGGTGGAGCTGCTGGAGATCACCTTGCGCGCCGCGCTCGACATGCGCTACCCGGCCGGCTGCCTGAACGTCTACCTGCTCGACGACGGCGGCACGCTGCAAAAGCGTACCCAGACTTCGCCGGCCAAGGCGGCCGAGGCGCAGCAACGGCACATCGCGCTGCAGGCGCTGGCGGCGCGCCATGCCGGCCATTACCTGACCCGTGAGAAAAATCGCCATGCCAAGGCCGGCAACGTCAACGAGGCGCTGGCGCATTGCAAGGGCGACCTGGTGCTGATCCTCGATGCCGACCACGTGCCCACGGTGGACTTCCTGGAAAAGA
Organism: Herbaspirillum sp. GW821-FHT09A12; assembly: GCF_059418325.1. Lineage (NCBI taxonomy): Bacteria > Pseudomonadati > Pseudomonadota > Betaproteobacteria > Burkholderiales > Oxalobacteraceae > Herbaspirillum > Herbaspirillum sp. GW821-FHT09A12. The sequence goes on along the minus strand of NZ_JBWKPR010000003.1, from coordinate 73,639 downwards.
CGGTCGGCTTCTTCCAGCGGGATGAGAAGCTGTGCCTGGTGCAGACGCCGCACTTTTTCATCAATCCCGACCCGGTCGAGAAGAACCTCGACATGTTCGGCCGCATGCCGCCCGAAAACGAGATGTTCTACGCGGTGATCCAGCGTGGGCTGGACTTCTGGGACGGCGCCTACTTCTGCGGTTCGGCCGCGCTGATGCGGCGCGCGCACCTGGACGAAGTGGGCGGCATCGGCGGCGTCTCCATCACCGAGGACGCCGAGACCGCCATGAAGCTGCACGCCAGGGGCTACCGCAGCGCCTATCTCAACGAGCCGCTGATTTCCGGCCTGCAGCCCGAGACCTTCGCCAGCTTCATCGTGCAACGCCTGCGCTGGGCGCAGGGGATGGTGCAGCTGTTCTTGTTGCGCAACCCGCTGACGATGAAGGGCCTGTCGATCCCGCAGAAGCTGTGCTACTTCTCCAACACCTTCTACTGGTTCTTCAGCTACGCGCGCGTGATGCTGCTGCTGGCGCCGATGGCCTACCTGGTGCTGGGGCTGCGCTTCTACAACGCCAGCATTCCCGAGTTCTTCGGTTATGGCCTGCCGGCGATGGCAGGCGCCGTGCTCACTTCCGACTACCTGTTCGGCCGCTATCGCTGGACCCTGGTTTCGGAACTCTATGAAATGCTGCAGTCGCTGTTCTCGCTGCAGGCCATCCTGATGGTCATCAAGAACCCGCGCGCGCCCAGCTTCAACGTCACGCCCAAGGGCGAGCAACTGGAGCGGGACGCCATGTCGCAACTGGCCGGCCCGTTCTATTTCGTCTATGCGATGGTGATGCTGACCATGGCGGTGGGGCTGTGGAAGCTGTGGCACGCCAGCGAGCATCAGGACGTCATCATCTCCGCCCTGTGCTGGGACCTGCTCAACCTGATTATCCTCAGCGCCTGTATCGGCGTGCTGTACGAGCGCAAGCAGCGACGCGCTTCGCCGCGCGTGCCGGCCAGCCTCAATGCCGAAGTGGCGCTGCAGGACCGGCCGGACGACGCCGGCACCCAATGCCTGGGCCCGCAGCAGGTCGCCGCCGCCGAGCGCACGCTGGACGACCCGCTGCCATGCCGCGTGGTCGATATCTCTTCCGGCGGCGCCCAACTGCAGTTCGACATCGCGCTGGCAGGCCAGGTCGACCTGAAGATGAACCGCCTGCGCGTCTACAACCAGGCGCTGGGCCATGACAGCCTGATTCCGATCGAAGTGCGCAGCAGCTTCACTTCCCGGGACAAGCGCAAATTCCTGGTCGGCGTACGCTTCACCGACCGCAGCGTGGCCGGCCTGTCGGAGACCGTGTCGCTGTCGTCGGGCGACAGCGCCCGCTGGCGCCAATACCGCGCGCACCGCAACCGGCGCCTGGGCATCCTGGCCAGCGTCATGCTGCTGGTGCGGCTGGGCACGGTGCATGTCAGCGCCCAGTACTACATGTTCTTCAGGGAACTGGCGGCCTACCTGTACCGCCGTCTGGTCGCGCCCGTGCTGGCCACGCATGTGGTGGCGTCGTTGCCATACCGTCTCAAGCGCTTTTACCGTTATCTCATCCAATGAATCCGGATCCATCCATGACTTCGTCCAAGCCCATCGTCCGGCGCTTTTCTTCCTTTACCTTCCAGGGTGCGATGCTGGCGGCATTGCTGCTCGCCAGCTTGCAGGCGCCGGCCCGCGGCCAAGAGACGGCGCCTGCCGCGCCCAAGCCTGTCGCCGCCAAGGAGGCGCAGTCGCGCGAAGTCCGCCTGGCCGATCTGGGCGGCAAGCCGGGGCCGCTGCGGCTTACCCGCCTGGATGGCGCGGCCATGCTGAGCATCCCGTTGTCGCGCCGGGAAAACATCCAGTCCGCGGTGCTGCACCTGGTCTCGACCAATTCCATCGCCCTCGACAGCCGTTCGCAACTGGTGGTGCGCCTGAACGGCCAGAGCATTGCGCAGTTGCAGTTGTCCTCGCGCCAGCCGGAAATCACCGCCGACATCCGCCTGCCGGTGGAGCTGCTCAAGCCCGGTTATAACCAACTGATTTTCCGCGTGGCCCAGCACAGCCAGGATACCCAGTGCGAAGACCCCAACGCGGCCGAGTTGTGGACCGAGATCGACACCGTGCAGTCGACGCTGCGCCTGCAGTCCGAGCTCAAGCCGGTGGCGCCGCTGCTGTCCGACCTGAACGACCTGTTCGATCCCAAGCAGCATGTGCCGCAGAAGTTCAACATCATCACCGCCGGGCATCCGGATGCGGACGGCGCGCTGGCCGCCGGCGGCATGGTGGCCCAGGGCATCGGCCTGAAGCTGCGCTACGTGCTGCCGGCCATCAGCCAGGTCGACGCCCAGGCCGGCAACGGCGCCGGCGTGGTGCCGGGCCTGCAGCTGGCGCCGCTGGCCGGCGCCGACAACGTGCTGGTGGGTACGCTCGAGCAGCTCAAGCCGTATATCGACCCCAAGGTCGCCGCCCAGATCAAGGGCAGCTTCCTGGGCGTCTACCCGATGGCCGACGGCCGGCATTTCCTGCTGATCGTGTCCGGCAACGATGAGGGCCAGGTCAGCCGCGCGGCGCAAGTGTTCGCCTGGCAGCGCCTCGAATTCCCGCAGCAGGCGCAGTGGAACATCGCCGGCTTCACGCCGCCCGGATTGCCCGACTACCAGCCGCAGGCCAATATCGCCACCCAGGGCATCTACAGCTTCAAGCAACTGGGCTTCACCACCGCGCCGATCACCGCGGTGTCGCCGGCCGAACTCAACGTGAACCTGCCGCCCGACGTGTATGCCCAGGAAGATGCGCAGATGGAGTTCCACATCAATTTCTCGCAAGGGGCGATGATCAATTCCAACATGGTCATCAACCTTTACCTCAACGACGTGTTCCAGCGCGCGATCTCGGTGGAAGACCGCCAGGGCGGCTTCTACAGCAACTATCGCCTGACGCTGCCGCTGCGCCATTTCAGGCCGGGCAACAACGTGCTGTCGTTCCGCCCCAGCATCATGCCCAACCGCCAGTGCGAGCAGACCGGCCCGCTGAACATGAGCCTGTTCGACGACTCCTCGGTGAAGGTGCCTTACATCTACCGCTTCGCGCAATTGCCCGACCTCTCGCGTTTCGCCAGCAATGCCTTCCCCTATGTCACGCAGAGCGACGGCAGCCAACTGAGCCTGGTGGTGGCCGGCCGCGACAGCGCCACCATCGGCGCCGCATGGACGCTGCTGGCCAAGGTGGCGCAGAAGCAGACCGTGCCGCTGGGCGCGGCCCAGATCACCTTCGGCAAGCCGGACGCGAAGCGCCACGCGCTGGTGGTCGGCGCGGTCGACGCCTTGCCGCGCGAGCTGCTCAAGGGCGCGCCGTGGATGCTCGACCAGAACCTGGGCTTCGCCGGGGCCTCGATCCCGCTGGCCATGCCGACGGCCGAGTCCAACTGGTTCCGCCAGCAGTTCCAGACCATCGCGGGCACCAACCGCAGCAATACCGATTCCAGCTACCTGAACACCGCCATCTCCGGCGACGCCAGGCTGAACCGGCAACTGCTGGTGATGCAGTTCCGCGCGTCCGCGCTGGGCGGCCATACGGCGACCGTGTTCGCCGCGGCCACGCCCGAGCAGTTGCAGCAGGGCATGGGGCAATTGGTGAGCCCGGCGTATTGGAACAATATCGCCGGCGATGTCTCGCTGCTGTCTTTCGGCAAGGCCGAGGTGGCCACGCAGCGCATCGGCCCTACTTATGACGAGGGCAGCATAGGCAAGACCGAATACCTGGGCTATATCGCCTCCAAGTACCCGTGGATCTGGTATGGCGTGGCGATGATCGCGCTGGTGGTGCTGGCATGGCTGTGCTGGCGCCTGCTGCGCGCCCACCTGCGCCGCCGCCAGGATCAACGCAACCTGGACGTATGAGCAAGCGTTGCGCAATGCGATGGCGGCGTTGCCCGGCCTGGTTGCAAGGCATGGGCCTGGCCGCGCTGGCCGGCCTGCCGTTGCCGCAAGCCGCGGCGCAGCAGCAAGGCAATGTCGCCAACCTGCAGCGCCAGGCGCAGCAGGCGGAGATCCGGCGAGGGGCGACTGACACGCGCATCATCCAGGGCGACGGCACGCGCGCTGACCGCAGCGTGCAGCAAGACCTGAAGCAGCGCGCCGAGCAGGTGCGGCGCGAGACTGTGGAAGCGCGTCGCCGCGCGCAGCAGGCATTCGCATTGCCGCCGTCCGGACCGGAGCAGCAGCAAGAGGCAAGCGTGGATACGCCGACAGGCGTCGATGAGCGGCCGCTGTGGCATCTCTTGCGCCGCAAGGAGTTGCGCGGCTTCGACCAACTGGCGGCGCGCATGCATGCGCAAAATGCCGAATGGTCGCCCTCGGCGCAATTGCTGGTCGAGCGCGCCCGCCTGCAAAAGGAGGGCGAGATCGAACGCCTGTTCGCGTATGCCAGGAGCGGCCCGGTCGGACCGCTTTCCGTGGCGCAGTTGCAGGCGCTGGTGGCGCAATATCCGGCAGACTTTTCCTGCGCGCGCATCGACCGCCTGTGGAGCGCGGCCGAGCTGTTCGCCCGCGCCGGCCGCAAGGACGCCGCCTTGGCGCTTTACCGTTCCGTGTTCCCCGCTTGCCAGCCGGCCGCCAACCGCATTGCCACGCTCTACATGGCGCAACAGGTGTTGGGGGCGGAGAGCGATGCGGTGGCGCAGTTGATTGCAGCCGAAGAAGGCGCCGCGCGCGATGCCGACAGCGATGCGAAATTCCAGCGCCTGGTTTATGACCGGGAGCTGACCCGCCTGGCCGCGACCGATCCGGCCGCGCCCGAGGCCTTGCCGTTGTTGGGGACGCTGGCCGCAGGCATCGGGCAATACCGCGATGGCCCGGCTGCCACGCTGGCCGGCTGGATCATGCTGGCGCAGCGGCAGAGCGATGCGGCGCAGCAATGGTTCAGGCGCGCCCTTGAGTGGGCGCCGTCCAATATCGATGCGCAGTTGGGTTTGCTGCAGATCCGCCTGGAGGCCGGCGATCTGGCCGGCGCCGAGAGCCTGCTCGCGCAACCCGGCCTGGCGGCCGACCCGCGCGCCAAGGCACAGCGGGCGCGCCTGCAATTGCTGCGCGCCGACCGCCTCAACCGCGACAAGGACTACGCCGCCAGCCTGGCCGCGCTGGATGAGGCCGAGCGCCTGGGCGCGGACAAACGGCAGACGGTGCAGCTGCGCGGCTGGAACTTGTATGGCAGCGGCCGTTACGCGCAGGCGGCGCAGGTCTTCTTCGCCCAATACCGTGCAACCCATGACATGCGCATGGCCGAAGGCTGGGCGCTGGCCGAGAACGCCCGCGGCCGCCTGCAACAATTGGCCGCCATGCCGGAAGCCGCGCAGGCGCCGCTGGCCGACTATGTGATGGCGCTGCAAAGCCAGCAACTCTATTACCGCAAGCAGTTCGTCGAAGCGCAAAGCCTGCGGCAGCGCACCGAAGACGACATCGCCGCGCAGGCCACGGCCGATGCCGCGGGCGCTGCGCAATTGCGCGACAGCGTCAAGACTTACCTGCCGCAGAACCTGCAGGGCGTGAACGCGGCGTCGGTGACGGCCGGCTTCACCTATTCCAACCATGCCGGCGCCGCCGGCCAGGGGTATCTGGAAACCCTGGCGCCGGCGCTGCGCGCCGAGTGGTTCGGCGGGGTCAACGGCACGCGCCAGTACAACCTGCGCGTGCGCGGCTTGCGGCTTGACGCTGGCGCGATCACGCCTGATGGCGTGGCGCAGGCGTTGGGCGTGCCGGCATCGGCCACGCAGTCCGGCCAGCAGAATGTGCAGGAGGTGTGGTTCAGCGTGGAAGACAGCGTATGGCTGACCAGCCTTGGGCGCCTGGCTTGGCAGGCGGCGCTCGGCGCCACCCACGGCGGCGCCGGCGGCAGCGATGTGCATGGCCAGGCGGGCGTGGAGCAGCAGACCGCGTGGGGCAGCTGGTCGGTCTACGCCGGCAGCAATCCGGTGCGCGATTCACTGTTGTCCTGGCGCGGGGTGGCCTTGCCCGGCAGCGGCGATTACTGGGGCGACGTGCGGCGCAACGCGGCCGGCGCGAAGGTGCTGGCGCAGGTCGGCGCCGACTGGAGCGTGTCGGCCAATGCCGAGCTGGCCGGTTTCAACGGCCATCAGATACAGGGCAACCGCGCCGTGGCGCTGGACCTGGGGGCCGGCTATCGCCTGAAACTGGCCGGCTTCGATTACTTCAACGTCGGCCCGGCGCTGCATTACCTGCATTACGACAACAACCAGAACCAGTATGGCTGGGGCCTGGGCGGTTATTACAGTCCGCAGCGTTCGCTCAGCGCCGGCATCGCCTCGCAGTTCCTGACGCTGGAAGGGCGCCAGGGCCAGTTGTCGGGCAACCTGGAACTGGGCTGGAACAGCGCCCGCGAATCGGCCTCGGCCTGCCTGCCCGGCGGCGTGCCGGCGGCTTACCTCCCGGTCGCCGCGTCGTCGGTCAATTGCGGTTATGCTGGCAGCAGCAACAGCGGCATGTATGCACACGTACAGTTGGCGGCGGTCAAGCGCTTGACGCCGCGCTGGCAACTGGGTGTGCTGGGCGACCTCAACGTCACGCCCGGACGCGACCGGCAATATGCGGCCATGCTGTTCGTCCGTTATTTCTTCGAGGACCGCGCCGCCGTCTTCAGCCGCGACTTGCCCAAGAACACGCGTGATTTTTCCGGACAGTTGGACGATGGACGATGACACCTATTCCCCCCGGCGGCGACGCCTGATCGTGGCGGCCGCCATGCCCCTGATGGGGCTGTTGCCCGGCATCGCCGCCGCGGCCGCCGCGCCAACCTGCGCGACCGCCTGGCCGCAATGGGACGCCTTTGTGCGGCGCCACCTGCAGGCCGATGGCCGCATCATCGATTTTTCCGTACCCGAGCAGCAGAGCACGTCGGAGAGCCAGTCCTACGGCATGTTCTTCGCGCTGCTCGCCAATGACCGTGCGCGCTTCGCCGCCATCTGGCGCTGGAGCCGCGACAACCTCGGCGCCGGCTCCGACAAGCTGCCGGCCTGGCGCTGGGGCAAGCGGGAGGATGGCAGCTTCGGCGTGATCGATCCCAATGCGGCATCGGACGCCGACCTGTGGTTCGCCTATGCCTTGCTGGAGGCCGGGCGCTTGTGGCAGATGCCGCAGTACCGGCAAGCCGGGATGGCCTTGCTGGCGCAGGTCAAGGCGCAGGAGATACGCCTCATGGGTGAGCTGGGGCCGATGCTGTTGCCTGGCCCCCATGGCTTCGAGGCCGGCAAGGAGCGCTGGCGCCTCAACCCCAGTTACCTGCCGTTGCCGCTGCTGCGCCGCTTCGCCGCCGCCGACCCCGACGGGCCGTGGAATGCGATGGCGCAAGGCGCGGCCAGGCTGGTGGCGCAGTCATCGCCGCAGGGCTTCGTGCCGGACTGGGTGATCTATGATGCCGCCAAGGGTTTCGTGCCCGACAGCGAACGCTCGGTGCTGGGCGGCTATGACGCCATCCGCGTCTACCTGTGGGCCGGCGCCACCAACGATGGCGATCCGCTGGTGGCGGGCTTGCGCAACGCGCTGGCGCCGATGACGCGCGCCATCGTCAGCCGTGCCGCTCCGCCCGAGACGGTCGATACGCTGACCGGCGCGCCGCAAGGGCGCGGGCCGGTCGGTTTTTGCGCCGCCGTACTGCCCTGGCTCAAGGCCACCGGCGCCAGCGAAGCGCTGGCGGCCCAGGAGCAGTTGGTGCGGGACAAATGGAATGCCTGGGCGCGTGCCGCGCCGCTGGCCGGCGCCGCAGGGGATGGCGAATTCAATTACTACAACAGCGTGCTGACCCTGTTCGGCTGGGGCTGGCTGCAGGGGCAATACAAGTTCGATGCGGCGGGGCAGGTCATGCCCGCATGGGCGTGCCAGGGGTAGTTGTCGGTCGATGCCGCCGGCGATGGCGTGGCGGCGGCTCTTAAATATCGCAAACAGGCCCTGGAGAAACCCGCTGCTCACTCGGCGTCGTAGCGACGCTTGATGATGGCAATAAGGCGCTGGGCCGCCGGAGACAGGTACATGTCGCGGCGATAGGTCACCCCCATGCGCCTGAGCATCGTGGTTTCTTTCAACACGACTTCCCTCAGGTTCCCGCGGCCGGCATCCAGGTTCAACTTCGATGCGAAGCCCAGCATATTGGTGCGCTCGATGAGCGGCATGATCATGTTGAGCACGGTGGGCGTGATTTGCACGGTCGGCCGCGCCAGGTGATGGCGGTCGAAGACGTTGTCCAGCCATTGCCGGCTAAGCACCGATTGCGCCGGCAGCACCCAGTGATAGTCGAGCAGCGCGCGCAGCGTGCGCTTGCGCTTGAAGACGGGATGGTGCGCGCTGGCCATCACGACCATCTGGTCATGCATGATCTCTTCAGTCTGGAACACATCGTCGCTCTGGATCACCGGCCCCAGCACGATATCCAGTTCACCGGCCTTGAGGCCCTCCAATAAGGCATCGTTCATCGAGACCTTGAGGTCGATGGTGACTTTGTTCGCCTCCAGCAGCAGCTCTTCGCAGACCGACGGGAGGATGTGCTCGGCAAGGGTGGGGATGCATCCCAGCCGGATGTTGCCCGCGCGTCCATTGGCATGGTCGCCGATCTCGCGGGCGGTGTCGTCCATCATCAGCGTGATCTGGCGCGAGCGTGCCAGCAGCGTCGCCCCCACCGCCGTCAGGCGGATGCCGCGCCCGGCGCGTTCAAACAGCGGCGCTCCCAGTTGCCCCTCCAGGCGGTCGATACATTTGGTCAAGGCCGGCTGCGTCTTGTAGAGCCGCTCCGCCGCACGCCCGACATGCCCTTCCTCGGCAATCACCTCGAAATACTTGAGATCGCGATAGTCCATGATCCTAGATCCGGTAGTTGAATGCGTTCGTCGGTGCCGGCGAATGCATAGCGCTTTCTCCGGCAAGGAGAACGGTATTGATACGGACAATGCTTGTGCTCATGCGGCTCTCCAGGAATAGCAAACGGTCAACTGTCGGATCCAGGATCATTCATTCCTGAAAGTTATGGAATGCAAAATAAAAGCAAATATACATTAAAAAAACCGGCGCGTAGACTGCCCTCCAAACGATGCAGCCGACCATTGCCGGCGCGGAAAAAACATGGAGACAAAGATGTTGGAGACAGTACAGACACGTCGTGCATTCCTGCGCCGGGCAACGGCGCTGGCGGCAGGGTTGGGCACAGCCGCATACGGCGCATCCGCAATGGCAGCCGATGAGGCGTTTCCCCATTCTTCCGGCAGTGAGCGCATCTCCGCCAGGTTGCCGGCCGATGCATGCGATTGCCACATGCATATCTATGACGACCGCTTCCCCTGGGCGCCCGGCGCCAAGCTGTTGCATCCGCCGGCCACTGTGGCGATGTACCGTCGGCTGCAGCAGCGGCTGGGAACCTCGCGCAATGTCGTGGTGACGCCTTCGGCTTACGGCACCGACAACCGCTGCACCCTGGACGCGCTGGAACAGCTGGGGCCGTCGGCACGCGGTGTCGCCGTGCTGGATACCGGTGTGAGCGATGCGGAGCTGGCGCGGCTCGACAAGGCCGGCATCAGGGGCTTGCGCTTCAACCTGGCGATCGGTTCCGTGACCAGCGCGGCCATGATCGAACCGCTGGCGCGCCGCGTGGCGCACCTGGGCTGGCACATGCAGGTCAACATGTCCAACGACGAGCTGCTCGCCAACCGCGACATGCTGTCGCGCCTGCCGGTTCCCGTGGTGTTCGACCACTTCGCCCGCATTCCATTGCAGGACAGCGCTTCCCATCCTGTCTATGCGTTCGTCGTCGGCCTGATGCAGGACCAGCGCGCCTATATCAAGCTGTCCGGCGCCTACCTGGCAAGCAAGGCCGGCGCCCCCGCATATGGCGACGTCGCGCCGCTGGCCCGCGCGCTGATGAGCGCGGCCCCGACCCAGGTGCTGTGGGGCAGCGACTGGCCGCACCCGACCGAGAAGCATAAGCCGGACGATGCACTCCTGTTGAATCTGATGGCCGAATGGGCCGGTTCCGACGAACAACTGAAGGCGTTGCTGGCGGATAACCCTGCGCGTCTTTATCGCTTCTGAGGAAAAAAACACAATGAGCCAAGCCCAGGAAGTCCGGATGACGCACGGCGCATCGACGGCGGAAACACAATTCGTCAACGAACAGTCCACGATGAAAAAGGTGATGCGTCGCCTGATTCCCTTCATCCTGCTGTGCTATGTGGTCAGCTATCTGGATCGCATCAATGTCGGCTTTGCCGCGCTGACCATGAACCAGGATCTGGGCCTGACGCCGTCGCAGTTCGGCCTGGGCGCCGGCTTGTTCTTCATCGGCTATTTCTTCTTCGAGATTCCCAGCAACCTGGCGCTGCATCGCTTCGGCGCACGCATGTGGATCTCGCGCATCATGATTTCCTGGGGCCTGATCTCCATGGCGACGGCCTTCGTGGTCGGCCCCAAGAGTTTCGCGCTGGCGCGCTTTTGCCTGGGCATGGCCGAAGCCGGTTTCACGCCCGGCATCTACCTCTATTTCACCAAGTGGTTCCCCGGCCAGTGGCGCGGCAAGGCCACGGCTTTCTTCCTGATCGGCATTCCGGTGGCCAACATCATCGGCTCGCCGCTCTCCGGTGCGTTGATGGAGCTGCACGGCCTGTGGGGTTACAAGGGCTGGCAGGTCTTGTTGCTGCTGGAGGCACTGCCGGCGGTCTTGCTGGGCGTGGCGTGCCTGTTCTTGCTGCCGGATCGTCCGTCCAAGGCGCGTTGGCTCACCCCGCGCGAACAGCAGTGGCTGGAAGCCGAACTGGCGACCGAGCAAAACATCCTGGCTGCGCGCCACGGCAACAAGCTGCGCGATGCTTTCGTCAACTGGCGCGTATTCGCGCTGGCCGGCGCCAACTTCTGCGGCATCATCGGTTCGCTCAGCATCGGCTTGTGGCTGCCGCAGATCATCAAGGAGTTCGGCTTGCCGTCGCACCAGGTCGGTCTGGTCGCCGCCATTCCTTACATCGTCGGCGCCATCGCCATGACCCTGTGGGCCAGGCTGGCCAACAACAGCGACAAGCGCCTGTTCTTCGTGGCCGGTGCGATCGCCGTCGCGGCAGCGTCGATCGCGATCTCGGCCTTCATGCATTCACCGTTGCCGAAGATGCTCGCCATCACCGTGGCGGTGGCTTCCATCCTCTCGTTCCAGGCCACCTTCTGGGCCATTCCCTCCGGCTTTCTCACCGGCCGCGCGGCGGCAGGCGGGCTGGCGCTGATCGTTTCCATCGGCAACCTGGGCGGTTTCGTCGGCCCGTCGATGATCGGTTTCATCCGGGAAGCGACCCGGGGTTTTACCTATCCGTTGATCTTCGTGGCCGGGGCGCTGCTGCTGGGGGCGGTGATCACCCTCGCGCTGGGCGACCCCGCCAAGGCCGAGAAATAAATGTCAGGACAACCCATCATGAGCTTCTTCGCACCACCTCCCACTGTTGAAACGACGATCTTCACGCGGCTGCCGGACAGTTTCCGCAAGCCGAGGAAGAATTCCTGGGGCGATGCCAATCGCGGCGGCCTGCCGATCGACTCTTTCCTGGAAGGGCCGTCGTTCGATCGCCAGGGGCGCCTGTATGTCACCGACATTCCGTACGGCCGCATCTTTCGCATTTCGCAAGAAGGGGCGTGGGAGCTGGTCACCGAGTACGACGGCTGGCCCAATGGCCTGAAGATCGACAAGAACGGCCGCATCGTCATCACCGACTACAAGCGCGGGCTGGTGCAGTTGAACCCGGACACCGGCGCAGTCTCGCCGCTGCTGGAAACGGTAGGCTCGGAAGGTTTCAAGGGCGTCAACGACCTGGTGTTCGGGCCGTCCGGCGAAATTTACTTCACCGACCAGGGGCAAACCGGCCTGCAGGATCCGAGCGGGCGCGTCTACCGACTGTCTCCCGATGGCCAGTTGACCTGCCTGATCAACACCATCCCCAGCCCGAACGGCATCGTCTACGACCCCGCGCTGAACCACCTGTTGGTGGCGGTGACCCGCGCGCAGCAGATCTGGCGCATCCCGCTGCACAACAGCGGCGTGGTGGGCAAGGTCGGCGTGTTCGCCAACCTGCATGGCGGCATGGCCGGCCCGGACGGCCTGGCGCTGGATTCCGAGAGCTGCCTGTATATCGCCCACACCGGTTTCGGCTCCATCTGGCGGCTATCCAGGTTTGCCGAGCCGTTGCTGCGGATCCGCTCCAATGCCGGTATCTCGACCACCAACCTGGCCTTCGGCGGCCCGGACGGCAAGCGCCTGTTCATTACCGAATCCCAGACCGGTTCCATCTTGCGCGCCGATGTGCCGGTAGCCGGCCTGCCGATGTATTCGCACGCCTGACGCCAACCATCAATCATCAATCATCAATCATCAACCTATCCTGCAACTGCCTAGCAAAGGATCATCATGAGCACCACCCAACCAGACCTTATCCGTGACATCGAACGGGTTGACGCCGCCATCGTCGCCCAGGCGGCCGAGTTCGCGGCTTCCATCCTGGCCGACGTCGCCGGCCGTCGCGGCACGCTGTGCAGCCGCATCAGCCCGCTGTCGCCGAGCATGCGAGTGGCCGGCCCGGCGCTGACCGTCGAAGTGCGCCCCGGCGACAACCTGATGATCCACGCCGCCATGGCCATCGCCAAACCGGGCGACGTGCTGGTGATCGACGGCAAGGGCGATGAAACCTGTGCATTGATGGGCGAGATCATGGTGTCGCAATGCAAGGCCATGGGCCTGGCCGGCATCGTCATCTTTGGTTCCGTGCGCGATACCGAAGCCCTCCGCGACATCGGTTTCCCGGTCTATGCCGTGGGCGCCAATCCCAACGGCCCGACCAAGAACATCCCCGGCCGCGTCAACTGGCCGGTCTCGGTGGGCGGCGCCAGTGTGCAGCCGGGCGACCTGATCGTCGGCGATGCCGACGGCGTGGTCGTGGTCGAGCGCGAGAAGGCGCCGACCCTGCTGGCGGCGGCGGCCAAGAAGGTGCAGGACGAGACCAGACGCCTGACCGAAATCCGCACCGGCGGCCCGTTGCGGCCCGGCTGGCTGGACAGCGCGCTGCGCAAGGCCGGCGCGCTGCAGGAAGGGGAAACCCTGTGAGTGCGGCCGGCAAGAAAGGCGTGGTGCTGGTGACCGGCACCGACCTGGCACCGCAAGCCGTCGACATCCTGCGCGACTATGAACTGGTCTTCGCCGGCGCCAAGCCGACCGAGGAAGACTTGCTGAAGCTGTCGGCGCAACACCAGCCGGTGGCCATCATCGTGCGTTACGGCGGCGTTACCGGCCGCATCATGGACGCCAGCAAGGCGCTGCGTGTGATTTCCAAGCACGGCACCGGCATCGACACCATCGACAGCAAGGCGGCGCAGGAGCGCGGCATTGCCGTGAAGGCGGCGGTGGGCGCCAACGCGCCGGCGGTGGCGGAGCATACCTGGGCGCTGATTTTCGCCTGCGCCAAGAACGTGGCGGGCCTGGATCGCCGCATGCGCCAGGGGCATTGGGACAAGTCGACCCACAAGAGCGTCGAGCTCCAGGGCCGCACCCTCGGCCTGGTGGGCCTTGGCGCCATCGGCCGTCGGGTGGCGCTGACGGCCTTGTCGCTGGGCATGCAGGTCATCGCCCATGACCCGTTCGCCAGCCAAGCGCCGGCCGGCGTCGAGCTGGCCGATCTGGAAACGGTTTTCGCCCAATCCGATGTACTGTCCCTGCATTGCCCGCTGACCGATGAGAACCAGCGCATGGTCAATGCGCAATCCCTGGCGCGCATGAAGGACGGCGCCATCCTGGTCAATACCGCGCGCGGCGGCCTCATCGACGAAGCGGCGCTGGTGGAGGCATTGAACAGCGGCAAGCTGCGCGCCGCCGGACTGGACAGTTTCGCGCAGGAGCCGTTCACCGTGCCGCATCCGCTGCAAGACATCGGCAACGCGGTTCTCAGCCCCCACATCGGCGGCGTATCCGACCGCGCCTACGTCGCCATGGGAACCGGAGCGGCCAATAACGTGCTGGCGGTGGTGGAGACGGAGCAGGCGCTCGCCTGATTCATAATGATCAAAGGCCAGCCATCATGAAAAGACGGCGGCCATTTTCCTGAAGAGAAAACACATGGAGACAACAGTGATGGATGAAAAGCAGCTGGAACGGGCGACGGTGAAAAAAGTCACCTGGCGCTTGCTGCCTTTCCTGATGCTCTGCTATTTGTTCGCGTTCATCGACCGCGGCAACATCGGTATGGCGGCGCTGCAGATGAACCAGGACATCGGCCTTTCATCCAGGATGTTCGGGTTTGCGAGCAGCCTGTTCTTTATCTCGTACTTCATCTTCGAAGTCCCCAGCAACCTGGCGCTGCAGCGCTTTGGCGCCAGGAAATGGCTGGCGCGCATCATGATTACCTGGGGCCTGATTTCAGCCTGTACCGCGCTGGTGCAGGGGCCGCATTCCCTGTATTTCGTCCGCTTCATCCTGGGGGCCGCGGAAGCCGGCTTCTTTCCGGGCGTCGTGCTGTATCTGACCTACTGGATCCCGTCGGCCTACCGCGCCCGTATCGTGGCGCTGTTCATGGTGGCGATTCCTGCCGCCAGCTTCATCGCTTCGCCGCTCTCGGCGCTGTTGCTGCAGATGGATGGTATCGGCGGAATGCGCGGCTGGCACTGGCTGTTCATCATCGAAGGTTTGCCGACCGTACTGCTGGGCATCGTCTGCCTGTTCTTCCTGACCGACCGGCCGGAACAGGCGGCCTGGCTCACTGCCCGGCAGCGCGAATGGCTGGCCCGGACGATGGCGGCAGAGACCGCGGCGCGTACCGCCAAGGCGCATGTGCCGCTCTGGAAGCTGTTCAGCAATCCCCACGTCTGGGGCATGGCCTTGGTGTGTTCCTGCGCGTCGGCGGCCGGCTCGGTGCTCAACGTGTGGCAACCGCAACTGCTCAAGTCCTTCGGGCTGAACGTGATGCAGATCGGTCTCATCAATTCCATTCCGTATGCCGTCGCGTGCGTGCTGATGGTCTGGTGGGGACGTCATTCCGACCGTACCCGCGAGCGCCGCTGGCATACCGCCATTCCGCTGCTGCTCATCGGCGCGGGGATGGGGCTGGCCTCGGTAGTGAATTCGCTGGCGCCGGTGGTGGTATTGCTGTCGCTGGTGCTGATCGGCGCTTATTCCTTCAAGGGGCCGTTCTGGGCAATGGCGACCGGCTGGCTGGCCACCGGTTCGGCGGCCGCCGGCCTGGCGGGTATCAATGCGGTGTCCAACCTGATCGGCGGCGGGCTGATGGTCAACGTCTACGGCTGGGTCAAGGATGCTACCGGGAGTTATTCGCTCGCGCTTTTGCCGCTGGTGCTGATGTCGCTGGTCAGCGTCACCATCTTGCTGGTGTTGAGCCGCAAGCCGCGCGCGCCGGTGGCCGCATTGAAGGAAGCGGCCCGATGATGTAGTGCCGCGCAGTGCGGTGCTGCAGGTGAAGGAAAAACGCCTGGCGTTTCCTCGGGAACGCCAGGCGTTTTGCCGTGCAGGTATGGTTTTCAGACCGCCATCGGCGCGGTCAATGGCGCATGGTGCTGGTAGTTTTCCAGGCTGAAGTCGCTTGGCTCTATTTTTTCCAGCCATTCGGGCTGGTACTGGCCGGTGACGGCAAAGTCGGGGACGCGGTCGGAAATCACCAGCCTGGGAGCGGGGAAGGGATCGCGCTTCAACTGCTCGGTGACCATGTCGATGTGGTTCTCGTAGATATGGGCATCGCCGACGAAATAGGTGAACCAGCGCGGCTTGTAGCCGGTGAGGCGGCCGACCAGGTGCAGCAGGGCGGCGCCTTCGGCCAGGTTGAACGGTGTGCCCAATCCAATATCGTTGCTACGCACGTAGAGGCAAAGTGAAATCTCTTTCGTGGCTTGGTTCGGCAAGAATTGGTAAAGCAGGTGGCATGCCGGCAGGGCGACTTCGTCCAGCACCGCGCAATTCCAGCCGTGGAACAGGATGCGGCGGCTGGCCGGGTTGTTGACGATGGTGTCGAGGCATTCGCGCAACTGGTCGACGGCCTTGTATAGCAGGACCTTGTCCTGGCCATTGTCGGTGAGCCTGGAGACGATGCCGAAACCCTTGCGTTGCGCCGCTTCGATCCGGTCGTTCCTGGCGGCGTCGATCACCTTGTAGGCCGGCCATTGGCGCCATTGCACGCCATACACGGGGCCGAGGTCATCGGTGCCTGCGCGGAAAGGATTGGCCAGCCATTCGGCGTTTTCGTTGGCATTTTGATCCCACACCTTGCAGCCCAGTTCGCGGAAGGTGGCGGCGCTGCGGGTGGCGCGCAAGAAGCCCACCAGTTCGCCGACAACCGACTTGAACGCCAGGCGCTTGGTGGTGACGGCCGGGAAACCCTTTTGCAGGTCGAAGCGCATCATGGCGCCCGGCACGCTCAAGGTACGGATGCCAGTGCGGTTCTCCTGCCAGCTACCGTTGTCGAGGACGTCTTGGATCAGGTCTTGGTATTGTTTCATCGGGGTACGGTGCAAGGGCCGGCCATTGGCACAGGGAAATGACGCGGCGGGGCTGAATCGGATGGGAGAGATTGTAGCCTATGCCGCCGTCGGCTTCCGGTTCGGTGCGCGGTGTTGCCGGTTGATCAAGCCTGCCGTTTCCGGGCGGTAATGAAAAAGCCGGCGGCTATCGCAGCCGCCGGCTTTTCCTGTGGCGGGTACTGTCGCTCAGAACGCCACGTTGTTGCCGCCCTTGAGCTTCAACATCGCGCGCGCGTCGTCCGGCGTGGCCACTTCCAGCGACAGCGCCTCGATCACGGTGCGGATGCGCTTGACCTGGTCGGCGTTGCTCTTGGCCAGTTGGCCCGGGCCGTCCCACAGCGAATCTTCCAGGCCGACGCGGGTATGGCCGCCCATGGCCGCCGACATGGTGGCGATCGGGATCTGGCCGCGGCCGGCGCCCAGCACCGACCAGAAATAGTCTTCGCCGAACAGGCGGTCGGCGGTGCGCTTCATGTGCATCACGTCTTCCACGTCGTTGCCGATGCCGCCGCGCAGGCCGAACACCGACTGGATCAGGAACGGCGGCTTGATCAGGCCGCGGTCGATGAAGTGGGCCGCGGTGTAGAGGTGGCCGATGTCGTAGCACTCGATCTCGAAACGGGTCTGGTTGGCGCTGCAGGATTCGAGGATGTAGGCGATGTCCTTGAAGGTGTTGCGGAAGATGCGGTCGTCGGACTCGGCCAGGTAGGGTTTTTCCCAGTCGTACTTGAAGTCCTTGAAGCGGCCCAGCATTTCATACAGGCCGAAGTTCATCGAGCCCATGTTCAGCGAGGCGACTTCCGGTTTCAGTTGCAGCGCCGGTTGCAGGCGTTCTTCCACGCCCATGGTGGGCGCGCCGCCGGTGGTCAGGTTGATCACCACATTGGATTTGGCCTTGATGGCGGGGAGGAATTTGCGGAATTCGTCGGGGTCTTGGGTGGGTTTGCCGTTTTGCGGGTCGCGTGCGTGCAGGTGGACGATGGCGGCACCGGCTTCGGCCGCGCCCAGGGCGGCGTCGCGGATTTCGTCGGGGGTGACTGGCAGGTAGGGCGACATCGAGGGGGTGTGGATGGCGCCGGTGACGGCGCAGGTGATGATGACTTTGCGGGATTTGGCCATGGTGTGCTCCTGTGAGTGTTTGTTGTGTTGCTGCTTGTTTGTGAGTCTGGTCTTGCTGTTTTCCTGCGCTCTGGCTTTATGCTTTTCTCTCTCCGGTCGGAAGGGAGCGCCGGGGGCGGCCCGGCAGCCGCTCACTTTTCTTGTCTCGCCAAGAAAAGTAAGCAAAAGAAGGCGACCGCTACCGCCCAGCCCCTTCGGGGTGCCCGCTGGAGTCGCCGAAAAAATGGGCAAGGCAGAGTCGCTGCGCTCCGACTGCCTTGCTGATCCATTTTTTCGGCAACTCCAGCGGCTGGTCAGAAGCGGACTTCTTGTCCGGCTCGCCTTTGGCCTCGCGGTGCTTGCTGCTCGCCTGCGGCTTCGATTGCAGGATCACTATCTTCTATCGTCGGGACGACGATTCATCTTTCCATTCAGCCCGGCTGCTTGCGCTTATGCGCCACCAGTCCCATCAATCGGTTGTCGCGCCAGCGTGCGCGTTGGCCCAGTTTGTCGGCGCCCAGCACGGCGCGTCTTTCCTTTTCGATGGCGGCCAGGGTTTCCGCTTGCCATTCGTTGGGTAGCTGGGTCTTGGCGACATCGCGGTAGGTGTGGCCGTAACGCTTGGCGTAGTCCAGCACGCCTTCCGGGGCGTTGAGGTCGATGGTTTCGAACGGGCCCATGAAGGACCAGCGCAGGCCGAGGCCGTCTTTCAGTACCTTGTCCAGGTCTTCGGAGGAAGCATAGCCGTTTTCGTAGAGGTTCAAGGCCTCGTTCAGCACCGCGCCCTGGATGCGGTTGAGCAGGAAGCCGGTGATTTCTTTCTTCAGCAGTACCGGCGACTGGCCGGCGCGGGTGTAGATGTCGCGCGCGCGTTCGACTGATTTGGCGGAAGTCCACGGCGCCGGCGCCAGTTCCACCAGCGGCACCAGGTAGGGAGGATTGACCGGGTGCGCTACCAGCATGCGTTCGCGGCCCGGCAGGTGTTCCGAGAATTCCGAGGTCGGGATCCATGAGGTGGAGCTGGTGAGGATGGTGTCGGGGGCGGCCAGCCGATCCATCTCGGCGAAGATCTCGCGCTTGACCTCTACCGTTTCCTTTACGTTCTCCTGCACCAGCACCGCGCCTTGCAAGGCGTCGGCCAGGCTCACGGCCGGGCTGATGCGCGCCAGCACGGTATCTACACTTTCATCGATCAGGCCATGCCCGGCCAGGTCGGCGACGTTCTCGCGCAGCAGTTGCTGGCAGGATTGCAGCGCTTGCGGAATGGCATCCCAGATGGCGACGCTGAACCCGGCGCGGGCGAATACGATGGCCCAGGCGCGGCCGATCAGGCCGGCGCCGATGACTGCGATCTTTTCACTCATGGGTTTTCCTTTCAGCCTAGGGTTTCGACGTTGCCGCACACCGACAGGCTGCGCCCGCTGATGGAGGCGCCGGCCGGCGAGCAGATGAAGATGATCTGGTTGGCGATGTCTTCGGCCGTGACCATCTTGCGCATCGATACCTTGGACAGCACGCGTTCGCGCATTTCTTCATGGCCGATGCCGAATGCCTCGGCCTTGGCGGCGATCACGCGCTCCTGGCGGGCGCCGGCCACCACGCCCGGCAGCACCGCGTTGACGCGGATGTTGTCCGGACCCAGTTCGATGGCCCAGCTTTCGGTCAGGCCGATCACGCCGTACTTGGAGGCGGAGTAGGGCGTGCGCAGCGCAAATCCCAGGCGGCCGGCGACCGAGGAAATGTTGACGATGGCGCCGCCGCCGTTCTTCTTGAGCATCGGCACCGCGCGGCGCGTGCACAGGAAGGGGCCGGTCAGGTTGACGGCGATGGTCTGGTCCCAGGCCGGCAGGTCGACGTCTTCCACCGGCAGCGTCGGGCCGGCGATGCCGGCATTGTTGACCAGCACGTCGAGCCGGCCGTTCCACTTGCCGGAGAGCTCGGCGAACATGGCGTCGACCTGCTTTTCGTCGGTGACGTCGGTACGGCTGTAGCTGACCGGAGCGTTCTTGAACTGCTGGCGCGCGCCGTCGAGGAATGCATCGCTGACGTCGCAGATATGCACCTGCGCGCCGGCTTCCACGAAGGCCGCGGTGATGGCCAGGCCGATGCCCTGGGCGCCGGCGGTGACGATGACTTTCTTGTCCTTGAGATTCAGATCCATGATGCTTGAGTCCTTGTTACGGTAAAGGGAGATTACAGCCAGAGAATTTTCTTGCGATAGGCCAGGTCGGTCAGCAGCGGTTCGGCCGGGCCGGTGTGGAACACCGCGCCGCGTTCCAGCGCGAACACGCGATCGGCCAGCGCCAGCACCAGGTCGAGGTTGTGTTCGACGATGACGATGGAAACTTCTTTCCGCAACTGGTCGAACACCGTGAACAGTTCCTGCACCACGGCCGGCGCCAGGCCTTCGAACGGTTCGTCCAGCAGCAGCAGCTTGACGTTGCCCGACAGCGCGCGCGCCACCGCCACCATCTGCTGTTCGCCGCCGGAGAGGAAGTCGGCGTGGGTATGCAGGCGTTCCTTCAGGCGCGGGAAGTAATGCAGGATCTTTTCCTCGCTCCAGGCCACGCCATCGCTGCTGTCGGTTTTACGCGCCAGCCGCCCCAGCGCCAGGTTCTCGGCCACCGTCATGCCGGCGAACAGGCCGCGGCCTTGCGGCACGTAGCCGATGCCCAGGCGCGCGATATCGGGGGCGCTCATGCCGGCGATGTCGCGGCCGTTGTAGCGGATAGCGCCGGAGGCGGGTTTGAGCAGGCCGGTCAGGGCTTTCAGCAAGGTCGACTTGCCGGCGCCGTTGCGGCCCAGCAGCGCCACGATCTCGCCTTGCCGCACTTCCAGCGTGGCGTCGTTCAGGATGTGGCTCTTGCCGTAGAAGGCGTTGACCTGTTCGAAGGCCAGCAACTGCGGCCGCTCCTGCGCATCGCCGGCGATGCGGCCGGTGACCGGCGGCGTGCCGTGGCCGGTGTAGATCTCTTGCACGCGGGTGTCGGCGCGCGCCTCGTCGGGCGTGCCGGCCATCAACACGCTGCCCTGGTTCATCACGGTGACCTTGTGCGAGAAGCCGAGCACGCGGTCGATGTCATGCTCGACGATCAGCACCGGGATATTGCCGGCGATGATCTTCACCAGGCGCGACACGCGTTCGCGTTCGGCCGCGGCCAGGCCGGCCAGCGGCTCGTCCATCAGCAGCACGTGCGGTTTGGAGCCGAGCGCAATGCCCAGGTCCACCAGGCGCTGGCCACCATAGGAGAGCGCGCCGCCTTCGATGTCGTCGATGCCCTTCAGGCCGAGGAAGCGCATCAGTTCCTCGGTCTCGGCATGGATCTCGGGGTAGCTGTCGATGTCGCTCCACATGTTGTAGCGCGAGGCGTGGCGCGCCTGCAGCGACAGCCGCAGGTTTTCGTAGATCGACAGGCCCTTGAACAGGTTGGTGATCTGGAACGAGCGCGCCAGGCCGCGCTGGCAGATCACGCTGGGCGGCAGGCCCTGGATTTCTTCGCCGTTCAGTTTCACGGTGCCGCCGTTGGGGGCGAACATGCCGGAGATCAGGTTGAAGGTGGTGGTCTTGCCGGCGCCGTTGGGGCCGATCAGCGCGTGGATCTCGCCGGCATGCAGTGCGATCTGCCCGTTCTTGACCGCCTGGATGCCGCCGAAACGGATCTCGATGTCCTTGGCTTCCAGCACCAGGCCCTGCTGTGTCGGCGGCTGCAGGAAGGCTGGCAGCGGCAGGCCGTCGACGATCTGGCGCGCGCTCATGGCCGCACCCACTTCCGGCGGCGGATGGAAGCGGCGGCGCACCTGCTGCCAGATGCCGACCAGGCCGGTGGGCGAGAACAGGATGAAGGCGACGAAGGCCAGGCCGAACCACAGCAGCCAGTTCTCGGTCCAGATCGACAGGCATTCGCGGAACAGGATGTAGAACAGCGCGCCCAGCGCCGGCCCCAGGAAACTGCGCATGCCGCCGATCACCACCATCGCCAGCAACTCGCCCGAGAACGCCACCGAGGTCGGCTCGGCCGAGGCGAAGCGGTGGTGGAAGGCCAGCAGGCCGCCGGCCAGGCCGGTCACGCTGGCCGAGATGATGAACATTTGCAGCTTGTAGACGATGGTGGCGTAACCCTGGAAGCGCGCGCGCTGTTCGTTCTCGCGGATGGCCACGATAGTGTGGCCGAAGGGCGAGCGGATCAGGCGGTGCAGGCAGTACAGCACCAGCCAGGCAATCACGCTGACGAAGGCCAGGTAAGGGATCGACTGGTCGAGGTCGATGCCCGCCGCCACGGGACGCACCACGCCGCCCAGGCCGGATTCGCCGCCGGTGAAGTCGGTCCAGCGGAAGGCGATGGCGAAGGTCAGCGCCGACAGCGCCAGCGTCAGCAGCGAGAAGTAGACGCCGCGCCGGCGCAGGATCAGGAAGCCGATCACCGCCGCGCACACCGCGATGAAGGCGATGGTGAACAGCAGCGGCAGCACGATCTGGCCGGGGAACCAGTATTTCTGCGACAGCGCCGCGGCATAGGCGCCCACGCCGAACCAGGCGCCGTGGCCGAACGAGGTCAGGCCGCTGTAGCCGACCAGCAGGTTCAGGCCCATGGCGGCGATGGCGTAGATCACCACGTCGGTGGCCGAGGTGGTGGTCAGTCCCAGCAGTTGCAGGAGGAAGGGAACGGCGACCAGCGCCAGCGCGCCGATCAGCAAGGGTTGGTATTTTTTGTTCATGATCCGCCTGTCATTCAAAACGTTCGATGCGCTCGCCCAACAGGCCGCGCGGACGGAAGATCAGCACCAGCAGCATCAGCAGGTACATCGAGGCTTCGCCGGCCGGCGCGTAGAACTGGATGGTGATGCCGCGCACCACGCCCACCAGCACGGCGGCCAGCACCACGCCCCAGAAGCTGCCGAGGCCGCCGATCACCACCACCACGAAGGCGGCGGTCATGATTTCGGCGCCCATGGCCGGATGCACCCCCGAGATCGGCGCGAACAGCACGCCGGCCAGCGCCGCCAGGCCCACGCCCAGCATCACGATGGCGGTCATGTAGGGCTGCAGCTTGATGCCCAGCACCGCCACCATGTCGGGCTTTTGCACGCCGGCGCGCACCACGCGGCCGAAGGAGGTCTTGTTCAACAGCAGCCAGATCAGCGTCAGCGCCACCAGCACCGTGGCCAGCATCAGCAGGCGGTACTTGGAGTACATGAAGTCGCCGATCATGATCTGCCCCTTGAGGGCGGGCGGGATCGAAGCCGGCAGCGGCGAAGCGCCCCAGATAATGCGGATCAATTGCTCGGCCACCATCGACAGGCCGAAGGTCAGCAACAGGCCCAGGATTGGATCGGCCGAATAGAAACGGCGCAGCAGGAAGCGTTCGAACAGGATGCCCAAGAGCGCCACCAGCGCCGGCGAGACCAGCAGCGCGCCGGAGAAGCCGAGGTGTTTGGTGATCTCCACGGCGAGGTAGGCGCCGATGGCGTAGAAGGCGCCATGCGCCAGGTTGACGATGCCGCCCAGGCTGAAGATCAGCGACAGGCCCAGCGCGATCAGCAGGTAATAACCGCCGACCAGCAGGCCGTTGAGTATTTGTTCCAGCAGGAAAACGATTTGCATTGATGCTCCGATGAGGCGTGCAACATGTGGCCATACGGCCATATGTCAGGCAGGAAAAGCGTAGCGGGCGCGCCAAGGTCGGTGCGAGCGGCACAGCCGTACTGGTATACCGATATACCGGCGGTGTACGGCGGGCATCGCAGCGCCGAGATTGGCGCGCGCAGTAGCCTTTGCCTGCCTTAGGTGAACTTGCAGGCGTTTTCCTGCATCGTCGGCGCGATCACCTCCAGCGATTCGTTCGGCCCCGGCACCGGCGCCCCCAATTGCAGGAAGTCCCACTGGTCCTTGGCGCGGCCCTTGGGTTTGGGCGAGAGCGTGTACATCTCTTGCAGCAACTGGTGGTCCCAGGCGCGGTAGGTGCCCTTGCGCGCCTTGAGCACGTCGACCTGCGCGCCCTTTTCGAAGTACTCGATGAGCTTCATGGTGTCGAGCGACTTGGTCTCGGTGATCGCCTGCGCCACTGAGCGGAAGGCCACGTATTCGCCCCAGGCCTGGTTCTCGGGCGGCTTGCCGTATTTCTTGATGAAGGCGGCGACGAAGGCCTTGGCCGAGGGCGCGTCGACATCGTGGTGCCAGGTGGTGGGCCAGGTGCCGGCGAAGTTGTCGGCGCCGGCGCCCCATGCGGCCACGGTGTCGAAGCCGAATCCCGCCATGGGGAAGGGCAGGCCGAATTCGGAGTATTGCTTGATGAAGTTGGTGATCTGGTTGCCGGCCAGGTTGGAGATCACCAGGTCGGGCTTGGCCTGGCGGATCTTCAGCAGGTAGGGGCTGAAATCGGTGGCGTCGGTGGGCACCAGCTCATCGTTGGCGATGGTGCCGCCATTGGCCGAGACGAAGAGCTTGCCGGTGCGCAGCAAGTCGTGGCCGAAGGCATAGTCGGCGGTCAGCGCGTACAGCTTCTTGCCCTTGATCAGGCCGTTTTGCAGCAGCGTGCGGCCGCAGGCTTTGACATAGGTGGAGTTGGCCGCCTCGATGTGGAACATGAACTTGTTGCAGCTCTTGCCGCGCAGCTCGTCGGAGTTGCAGCCGGTATTCATGAACAGCTTCTTGTTGCGCTGGGCGACCTGGGCGATACCCAAGGCCGAGGCCGACGAAATCTCGCCGATCAGCACCGCCGCGCCGTCGCGCTCCAGCAGGCGCTGCGCCTTGGACGATGCGGTCGGTGGGTTGACCGAGTCTTCCGAGATCAAGGTCAGTTGCCGTCCCAGCAGGCCGCCGGCCTTGTTCACTTCTTCCACCGCGAGGTTGATGCTCATCACCGCGTACTCGCCCATCGGGCCGAGGAAGCCGGTGCGCGGCGTCAGGTGGCCGATGATGATCTTGTCCGACTGGGCCTTCACAATTGCCGGGAAACCCAATGCCGAAGCGCCGACTGCAGCGGCGCCGGCTTTGAGGACGGTACGGCGTTGGGGTGATGCAATGCGACTGCTGTCTTTGCTCTGGTCTTGCTCCATGGTGCGATCCTCCTAGTGGTCCGGCCGGGGCCGGTGTCTCGTGGGAACTGCTTTTTTGAGCGTTACGGCCGGACTGGCGCCGGCTTGTTGCAACAGCGGGGGGATCGCGGGCGGGCGCGGAGATGTGGCAAGGCCGTCATGCATGCGTGGCGGCTTGCTGGTCAGACGAGGTATCTCCTTCAGGCCTTCACCGCTGCGCCTGGATGCCGGCGGTAAAACCGCAGCCTGCGCGCCGATCCGTTTTTTTTATGCTGCCGATGTCATTTATTTGACATGTGATCAAATGTATTCGATAGAATCAAAGGCGTCAACCGGGAGCGTAGCCGCGCGCGGTTCCGGGCGGCTGCAATGGCATCGACCCGGAAGCCGCACCCTGCCGGGCTGATGGGCTGTCACGCGGGGAAGCTGCTATCGTCCCTTGTGCCCTCTGTATAATCCGCGAAAATTTTTCACGTATCGCCATGGATCCGACCTTACTCGCCGACCTCTCCAATATGCGCAAGATCCAGCACGCCACGCTCTCCGAGCGCGTGTACCAGGATTTATGCGAACTGATCCAGGCCGGCCAGGTGCGGCCGGGGCAGAAGCTGACGTTGAAGGGCCTGTCCGATGCGCTGGGCACCAGCCCGATGCCGGTGCGCGAAGCGGTGCGCCAGCTGGCGGCGGAAGGGGCGCTGGAGATCTTGCCCAACCGCGCCATGCGGGTGCCGCTGATGACCAAGGACAAGTTCCGCGAGCTGCTGAAGATCCGCCTGGCGCTGGAAGGCCTGGCGGTGGAGCACGCCGCCGCCAACATCGGCAAGGATGGCTTGAAGGAAGTGGCGGCACTGCACGACAGCCTGTGCGTGGAGATGCATCGCAAGAAGCCCAACGTGGACCTGATCATCCGCCAGAACAAGGAGCTGCATTTCGCCGCGTACCAGGGCTCGGGCATGCCGACGCTGGTGGCGTTGATCGAGGGCCTATGGCTGCAGGTGGGGCCGGTGATCAACCTCGACTTGCGCGCCGGCTCGCGCCGCTTGTCCGAGGCGCCGGCGTTGTTCCATCACGGGGTGCTGCTCAAAGGCCTGCAGGAAGGTTCGCCGGAAAAGGCGCGCGAAGGCCTCTCCGGCGATCTGTTGAGCGCCGCGCAAATGATCCTGGCGGGAGACGGCCTGCCCGAGTGAGGCGGGCGGGAAGCGCAACATCGCCGATGCTTCCTGTGTCGCAATGCAAGCCTTGGCCTCAGGGCCGGTTGTCGAGGTCGTAGGTGGTGCGTAGCAGCGCCTTGCGGCGTTCCAGTTGCTGCTTGCGCTGGGCGCGTTGCTTGAGCTTGGCCGGATTGGCGCGCATGCCGTAGCCGAAGGCCAGCAACACCGCCGACAGCGGCAACAGCGCCACGGCAGCCGCCAGCAGATCCATGTTGGCGCGCAGCAGGATGTCGCGCAGGGTGCCCGAAAATACGCAGGCCAGCACCGTCACCCCAATCGCTGCGCCGGTCATCGGCAGGGCATCGAGGGTCTTGTCCAGCATGGTCAGAAGTTTGCTTTTCATGGTCAGCTCCAGTGGGTCCGAAAGGAAAGAAGGTTCGCCATCACGGCCGCGCTACGCTTTGCAGCGTTGCATCGTGGCCGCTTGCATCAGGTATCGGAAGGTCGGCGGACAACTTGCGGGGGCAGCCCGGTAAAGAAACGTAAGATTGCGTGGGCGCTGCTTTGCAAACCTGAAGGAGCGCTGGATGCCGCGTCGCAGGCGGCGTTGGAGGGAGAGGATGCTGCGTGGCACAAGGAATGGCGGGGCGCCGGCGGGCTGTTGGTACAATGCCATTTTTCTCTTCAATCGGGCGTCATGGATATCCTTCTGTTTCTTGTCGACTTCATCATTCACATTGACCGTCACCTGTCGGAACTGGCGGTGTCCTACGGCCCCTGGCTGTTCCTGATCCTGTTCTTGATCATCTTTTGCGAAACCGGCCTGGTGGTCACGCCCATCCTCCCCGGCGATTCGCTGCTGTTCGTGACCGGCGCGCTGGCCGCGACCGGCGCCTATGACATCCACCTGATGGTGCTGACCCTGATCGTGGCCGCCATCCTCGGCGACAGCACCAACTACCAGATCGGCAAGATGGTGGGCGTGAAGGTATTCGATAATCCGGACTCGCGGATTTTCAAGAAGGAATACCTGGACAAGACGCATGCCTTCTTCGAGAAGCACGGCGGCAAGGCCATCATCATCGCCCGCTTCGCGCCCATCGTGCGCACCTTCGCGCCCTTTGTGGCCGGGGTGGGAGCGATGACCTATCCCAAGTTCTTCATGTACAACGTGGTGGGCGGCATCGTCTGGGTGACCAGCTTTTCATACGCCGGCTATTTCTTCGGCAACCTGCCCATCATCAAGCAGAACCTGAGCTTGCTGATCGTGGCGATTGTGGTGTTGTCGATCTTGCCGGGCATCATCGAATATTTCCGCCAGCGCCGCCGCCCCGGATGAGGCCGGCCGCAGCAAGAAAAAAACCACCGCGCGATGCGGTGGTTTTTTTTCGGCCGGAGCTAATCGGTCCGGTTCAATCCAGTTCGATGCCGTAGTCCACATCCGGGCGCAGCGGCGTCTTGCTCGACGCCGCCCGTACGTATTGCGGCGGCCATGCCACGTTCTCGCGCAATTGGTCGGCCGCGCGCAGCGGCCAATAGGGATCGCGCAGCAGTTCGCGCGCCAGCAGCACCAGGTCGGCCTGGCCGGTGCGCAGCACATGTTCGGCCTGGATGGCGTCGGTGATCATGCCCACGGTGCCGGTGGCGATCCTGGCTTCGGCCTTCACGCGTGCGGCGAATTCGGTCTGGTAGCCGGGGCCGACCGGGATGGCGGCGCTGGGCAGGTTGCCGCCGCTGGAGACGTCGATCAGGTCCACGCCCAGTTCGCGCAAGCGGGCCGACAGCGTTACCGTCTCGTCCGGCGTCCAGCCGCCTTCGGTCCAGTCGGTGGCCGACAGGCGAACCAACAGCGGCAGTTCTTCAGGCCATGCCGCGCGCACCGCGGCGGTCACTTCCAGCAGGAAGCGGATGCGGTTCTCGAACGAACCGCCGTACTGGTCGGTGCGGCGGTTGCTGAAGGGCGAGAGGAATTCATGGCCGAGGTAGCCGTGCGCGCCATGCAGCTCGACCACCTTGAAGCCGGCCTTGTGCGCCCGCGTGGCGGCATCGGCAAAGGCTTGCACCAGGCCCTTGATCTCGTCGACGGTCAGCGCATGCGGTTCGGTGTAGGCGGTGTCGAACGCGACTGCCGAGGGGCCCACCGGCAGCCAGCCGCCTTCGGCGACCGGCACGCTGCCGGGCGCGCCGTCCCAGGGACGCAGGGCGCTGGCCTTGCGGCCGGCGTGCGCCAGTTGCACGCCCGGTACCGAACCTTGCAGCTCGATGAAACGGGTGATGCGTTGCAGAGGGGCGATATGCTCATCTTTCCAGATGCCCAGGTCGGCCGCGGTGATGCGGCCTTCGGCCGTCACCGCGGTGGCTTCCATGATCACGGCGCCGGCGCCGCCGACGGCGCGGCTGCCCAGGTGCACCAGATGCCAGTCGTTGACGAAGCCGTCTTGCGCCGAGTACTGGCACATCGGCGAGACCACGATGCGGTTGGGCAGGGTGACGCCGCGCAGGGTCAGTGGCGAAAACAGTTTGCTGCTCATCGGATGGCTCCTGTTGTTGGCTGGTTTTATGAGGTGTCGGGTTGGAGCTGGCAGTCTATTGGATTTTCAGGAAACGCGTTGATAGGCGCTTGTCAGCCGCCGCCCCGGCACATCCGGAGCCCGATGTCATTGCACGTTGAATTGCAACGCCGCCAGGCTGGCATACAGCCCATCGCGCGCGATCAGTTCGGCATGGGTGCCGGTCTCCACGATATGCCCATGCTCCAGCACGATGATGCGGTCGGCGCTTTGCACCGTCGCCAGGCGGTGCGCGATGACCAGCGTGGTGCGGCCGACCATGGCCGCTTCCAGCGCCACCTGCACCAGCCGTTCGGATTCGGCGTCGAGCGCGCTGGTGGCTTCATCCAGCAACAGCAGCGGCGGGTTCTTCAGCAGTGCGCGGGCGATTGCGATGCGCTGGCGCTGGCCGCCGGACAGGCGCACGCCGCGTTCGCCGAGGAAGCTTTGGTAACCGTCCGGCAGGCGCTCGATGAACTCATGCGCGGCCGCCATCTGGGCGGCGGCGATTACTTCGGCATCGCTGGCGCCGGGGCGGCCGAAGCGGATGTTTTCCATGGCGTTGGCGGAGAAGATCACGGTGTCTTGCGGCACGATGCCGATGGCGCCGCGCAGGTCCTGCAGCGTCAGCAGGCGGATGTCGACGCCATCCAGCCTGATCGTGCCTTGCTGCGGATCGTAGAAGCGCAGCAGCAGCTGGAACAGCGTGGTCTTGCCGGCGCCGGAGGGGCCGACCACGGCGACCGTTTCGCCCGGTGCGATCTGCAGCGACAGTTGCGAGAGCGAATGGCTGCCCGGACGGGACGGGTAATGGAAATCGAGGCCTGAAATTTCCAGCGCGGCGCCGTTGGCGGTGCGCGGCGGCAACCGTTCCGGCAGCAGCACCGACTGCACCGGCGACTGCGCCGCCAGCAGGTCGAGCAGGCGTTCGGTGGCGCCGGCGGCGCGCTGGGTGTCGCCCATCACTTCCGACAGCGCGCCCAGCGAGCCCGCCACCAGCGAGGCATACAGGATGAACTGGCCGAGCTCGCCGCCGCTCATGTTGCCTTGCATGACCGAGTGCGCGCCCAGCCACAGCACGAACACGATGGCGCCGAATACCAGCAGGATGGCCACCACGGTCAGCACCGAGCGGGCGCGGGTGCGTTCCATGGCGGTGTCGAAAGCGCGTTCGACCGAGTGGCCGAAGCGTTTGGCTTCAATCTCTTCGTGGGTGAAGGCCTGTACGGTCGGCATGGCGTTGAGGATCTCGCCGGCCATGGCCGAGGCGTCGGCCACGCGGTCCTGCGAGGCGCGCGAGAGCTTGCGCACGCGGCGGCCGTAGAACACGATGGGCAGCACCACCGCGCCCAGCATGACGATGATGATGGAGGTCAGCTTGGCGCTGGTGATGAACAGCATCGCCAGCCCGCCCAGGAACAGCAGCGCGTTGCGCAGCGCCATCGAGATGCTGGTGCCGACCAGCGTCTGGATCAGCGTGGTGTCGGTGGTCAGGCGCGAGAGCACTTCGCCGGTCTTGGTGGTTTCGAAGAACTCCGGGCTTTGCAGCACCACATGCGCATAGACTTCGCGCCGCAGGTCGGCCGTCACGCGCTCGCCCAGCCACGACACCATGTAAAAGCGCAGCGCCGTGGCCACCCCCAGCACACAGGCCACGCCGAACAACGCCAGGAAATACAGGTTGATGTGGGAGGCGCTCTGGTCGCCGGTAGCGCCAAAGCCGAGGTCGATCATCTGCTTGAACGCATAGGGCACTGCCAGCGTGGCGCCGGCCGCCACCAGCAGCGCCAGGCCGGCCAGCAGGAACTGCTTCTTGTAGGGCGTGAGAAACGGCGCCAGGCCGCGCAGCGCTGCCAGGGTACTTTTTCTTGCGGTGGGGGAAAGGTCTGCGGTGTCGCTGGCGGCGGATGAGCTTGGCGTGGATGGCATGTTCTTGGTGTATGTTGTTGATGCGGCAAGGCGGCGCATGGAGGTCAACGGAAACTTGCCGTTTCGTTCACTTTAGCTTGCCGGCGTGAAAATCTTTGATGCGGGTTGAACCACTACGGTGCGGCTAAGTCGATAACTTCATAAGTATATGCGGCCGGGTTGCAAGCCATTCAAGCCATGACCTCAGGCATGGCATGCTTTGCCTGTTCGGAGGCGGCACGGAAGTGTAGCGCAGGGTCTGCTACAGTGCCTGTACGTCTTTGGGGCCGGATCGTTACAGGCCTGATGGCCAACAGCCCAACATAGCAGCCTTATCCACGCAGCATCTACGGCAAGGAGACCAGCTTGGCTCAACTCGCTCGATCGATCCGGAGGCCCTGGCGGCAGACCCCGGAAGACCGGGAAATCCGCGCAGAACTGGAGACCGGCCTGATGGCGCAAGATGCCGCCATTTCCCCAAAGTATCTTTACGATCCGCTGGGCAGCAAGCTGTTCGAAGCCATTTGCGAGCTGCCGGAATACTATCCCACCCGCACCGAAGCGGCCATCTTCGCGCAGCATGCGGATGACATCGCCGCCGCCATCGGCGCCGGCGTCACGCTGGTCGACCTGGGGGCGGGCAACTGCGCCAAGGCGGCCCGGCTGTTTCCCATCTTGAAACCGCGCCAGTATGTGCCGATCGACATCTCCGCCGAATTCCTGCGCGAGGCAGTGGCCGGGCTGCGGCAGCGATTCCCCGACATTCCCATGCATGAGGTGGCGATGGATTTCTCCGCCGGCCTGGAGCTGCCGGCGAGCGTGAACCGCGACCGCCGGCTGTTCTTTTATCCGGGCTCATCGCTGGGCAACTTCGATGCGCAACAGGCGCTGGCCTTTCTGCGCCGGATACGCCATGCGCTGCAGATCGGCGAGGCCGGCGGCGTGTTGCTGGGACTGGATCTGGTCAAGGACAGCGCTGTGCTCGACGCCGCCTACGATGATGAGCTGGGGGTGACGGCTGCGTTCAACCTCAATCTGCTCAACCATGTGAACCGGCTGCTGGGCGCCGACTTCAATGCGCGCGACTGGCAGCATGTGGGCTTCTACAACGCCGCGCGGCAGCGGGTCGAAATGCACCTCGAGGCGCGCCGCGACCTGATCGTGCGCTGGGATGGCGGGAGCCGCGCCTTCGGCCAGGGTGAGCGCATCCATACCGAAAACAGCTACAAGTTCAGGCAGCAGGATATCCGCGAGCTGCTGCAGCAGGCCGGCTTCGGCGAAGTCCGGATGTGGTGCGACCCGCAGCGCTGGTTCGCGGTATGCCATGCGCGAGTGTGCGCCAACGTTTGACGGGGATCAGGGGATCATCATGCGCCATGAAACCGGAGTTGCCGATGCGGCCATGGAGGCCGCCATCGATGCGGTGATCGACGCCGCCATCCAGGAAGTGAACCACCGCGCGCACGGCCGCATGAGCGACCGCTTCCGCCGCGTGCGCCGGCAAACGCAGGCGATTGCCGAACCGCTGTCGGCCGAGGACTGTTGCGTGCAGTCGATGCCGGATGCCAGCCCGCTCAAGTGGCACCTGGCGCATGCCACCTGGTTCTTCGAAACCTTCATCCTGGAACGCTTCGAAGCCGAATTCCGCGCTTTCCATCCGCAGTTCCGCGTGCTGTACAACTCCTATTACGAGGGCGTCGGCGACAAATTCCCGCGCCCGCAACGCGGCCTGTTGACGCGGCCCTCGCTGGACGAGGTGCTGGCCTATCGCGCCGCTGTCGACCACCGCATGCTGCTGCTGATCGATGCGCTGGAGGCGGCCGGACATGCGCCGCCTGACGGGTTCACGGAACTGCTGGAACTCGGTTTGCAGCATGAGCAGCAGCATCAGGAGCTGATGCTGACCGACATCAAGCATCTGCTTTCCATCAATCCGTTGAAACCGGCGTATCAGGAAATGCCGGAGTCCTTGCGCATCGCCGAGGCGGCCCAATTGCCGCTGGACTGGCATGGCATCGAGGCCGGGGTGGTGGAGATCGGCCATGCCGGGCCGGGCTTTTGCTTCGACAATGAAAAGCCGCGCCATCGGCAATTTGTCGAGGCCTACCAGTGCGCCTCGCGGCTGGTGAACAATGCCGAGTACTGTGCCTTCATCGACGCCGGCGGTTACCGGGATGCGTCGCTGTGGCTGTCTGAAGGCTGGGAATGGAAGCGGCAGCTCAAGCTGGAATATCCGATCTATTGGCAGCGCGACGCAGCTGGCGGCTGGCGCGAATTCACCGAGTATGGCCTGCAGCCGCTGGAGCCGTATCGCGCCGCCGTGCACTTGTCTTATTACGAGGCCGATGCCTACGCGCGCTGGGCCGGCGCGCGGCTGTTGACGGAGGCCGAATGGGAACACGCCGCCGCGCGCCTGCAGGGCCGCGGCCGCGAATTCTTCGGCGTGGCGTGGCAATGGACCAGCAGCAGCTACGCGCCGTATGCCGGCTATGTGCCGCCGGCAGGCGCGGTGGGCGAGTACAACGGCAAGTTCATGGTGAACCAGTATGTCTTGCGCGGTTCTTCCAGCGCCACGCCGTTGAATCATGCGCGCCTGACTTACCGCAATTTCTTCCCGGCCTGTGCGCGCTGGCAGGTCAGTGGCATCCGCCTGGCGCGCACAGGCTGAAATGGGCTGAAACGGGCGGGCAGAAATGAAAGAACGCCGGCGGATAGGCCGGCGTTCTTGTTGGGGAGCAGCGCCGGGATCGCCGGCGGTTTTCCTTGGTCAGGCTGCCTTGGCTTGCGAGGAAGCGCCCTGGTTGGCGCTTTCGCCGATGGCGATCTGGCGGTTGATGGCGCTGATCACCGCCTTGAAGGAAGCGGTCACGATGTTGGCGTCGATGCCTACGCCGAAGCCGGTCGGCGCTTCGTTCAGGCGCAGTTCGATGTAGCTGGCCGCCTTTGCATCGGCGCCGGCGCCGATGGCGTGCTCATGGAAGTCCATCAGCTTGATGTCCAGGCCCAGCGCATGCACGAAGGCGTCGATCGGGCCGTTGCCGCTGCCGCGCACGGTGGCGTTCTGGCCGTTGCGCACGATGTCGACTTCGATGTTGATCGATTCCGCCTTGGACGAGTCTTCCGTCATGCGGTGGGCGCGGTAGACGTAAGGCTCGCTGCGCTCCAGGTATTCACGCGTGAAGATGTTGTAGATGTCGGAGGCGTTGATTTCCTTGCCGGTGGCATCGGCCTCGCGCTGGATGGCGCGCGAGAATTCGATCTGCAGGCGGCGCGGCAGGGCCAGGCCGTATTCCTGTTCCAGCAGGTAAGCCATGCCGCCCTTGCCGGACTGGCTGTTGACGCGGATCACGGCATCGTAGCTGCGGCCCAGGTCGGCCGGGTCGATCGGCAGGTAAGGCACTTCCCAGATGGCGTCGGGTTGCTGCTTGGCGAAGCCCTTCTTGATCGCATCCTGGTGCGAGCCGGAGAAGGCGGTGAAGACCAGGTCGCCGACGTACGGATGGCGCGGGTGCACCGGGATCTGGTTGCACTCTTCGACCACCTGGCGCACCACGTCGATGTCGGAGAAGTCCAGGCCGGGGTTGACGCCCTGGGTGTACAGGTTCAGCGCCAGGGTCACCAGGTCGACGTTGCCGGTGCGCTCGCCGTTGCCGAACAGGCAGCCTTCGACGCGGTCGGCGCCGGCCATGACGGCCAGCTCGGCCGAGGCGACCGCGGTGCCGCGGTCATTGTGCGGGTGCACCGAAATGATGGCGCTGTCGCGGTGCTTCAGGTTGCGGCACATCCATTCGATCTGGTCGGCGTAGACGTTGGGGGTGCTGCACTCGACGGTGGAGGGCAGGTTCAGGATGATCTTGCGGTTCGGCGCGGCGCCCCAGGTTTCGCAGACGGCGTCGCAGATGTCCTTGGAGAAATCCAGTTCGGTGGTGCTGAAGGATTCGGGCGAGTATTCGAAGCGCCATTCGGTTTCCGGACGGGCGTCGGTCAGTTCCTTGACCAGGCGGGTACCGGTGACGGCGATGTTCTTGATCTCGTCGCGCGACATGTTGAAGACGATCTTGCGGAAGGCCGGGGCCACCGAGTTGTACAGGTGGACGATGGCCTTCTTGGCGCCGGCCAGCGATTCGACGGTGCGGCGGATCAGTTCTTCGCGCGACTGGGTCAGCACGATGATGGTGACGTCGTCGGGGATGCGGTTCTCGGTGATCAGCTTGCGCACGAAATCGAAGTCGGTCTGCGAGGCGGAGGGGAAGCCGACTTCGATTTCCTTCAAGCCGGTTTTCAGCAGCAATTCGAAGAAGCGCAGCTTGCGCTCGGCGTTCATCGGTTCGATCAGGGCCTGGTTGCCGTCGCGCAGGTCGGTGCTCATCCAGATCGGCGGGGTGTCGATGACCTTGCCGGGCCAGGTGCGGTTGGGCAAATCGATGGCGGCGAAGGCGCGGTACTTGGTGGCGGGGTTGTTTAACATCATGATGAACCTCTTTGGTCTCGGTGATTCGTGGAATGCTTGAAAACGGTATCGGGTGTGGCGATCGGGTTGCCTGGCTGCCACTCGCGCATGGCCAGGCAACCCGTCATAGAGCCAGAAGCGGGATCTCCGGGCGCAGGCAGGCGCCGGCTGCGGCAGGTGCGTATGCGGTGCAGATGGTGATCGGCTTGGAATGCATGATCGCTTCGCTTGATGTTGCGGCAACCGCTGGAAAACGCGCTGCTGCTGGTTGGTACTGCTCGGTACTGCCGGATTGATTTTTTGTGCCGTTTCGCGTGTCGTCGTGTGCGGTATGCGTGGACTCAACGAACTGCGGCGGAAACAACGATTAGCGCGAGGCTAGTAGTAGCGACACTGGTAGCAACGCTAGCAGGGCGCCGGCGCTGTTCAGTAGTAGGAGGAATTTTGCTGCGGAAGTCATTCGATGAATGTAGAAGATTGCCCTCAGGCTTGTCAAGCGCTATCTTCTTTGCAAGCGTAAATGCGTTCCGCCCTGCAAACTATTTGTTGCTAGAATCGTCAGTTAATTACCGATGGGTCATTAAAGTCGAGTATTTGCAAGAATGATTGCGTTCATTGAACGCCAAACGCCGATTTCGCTCAAAATGGTCGTTTGTGGCGCTGCAACATGGCTGCCGGCGCACGCGCCGTCGCCCGATGGGCGCAAAGCAAAAGCACAAAAGCACAAAAGCGGGAAAACAAAACATTTCATCCATGCAGAAACGTCCGGATTTGATCGTTTGCGAAGAATGCGATGCCGTCTATCACCGGCCCATCCTGGGGCACTGTGAAGTGGCGCATTGCCTGCGCTGCGATGCCGAGCTCGACCGCGATACCGGCCGCCGCCTGGAGCGGCTGCTGCCGCTGACGGTGGGCGCCTTGATCCTGTTCGTGGTCGCCAATTCCTTTCCCATCGTCACCATCGAGTTGCAAGGACTCTCCAGCGATACCACGCTGATCGGCGCGGTGGCGGCGCTGGCGCGCGATGGCATGGGCGAGGTCGCGTTGCTGGTGATGGCCACGACCTTGCTGTTCCCGCTAATCCAGTTGCTGGTGCTGTTCTACCTGCTGCTGCCGTCCTCGCGGCTGGAACGTCCGCCCGGATTCGTCTTCCTGCTGCGCATGATGCAGGCCGCGCGCCCCTGGGGCATGATCGAGGTGTTCATGCTGGGCGTGCTGGTGGCGCTGATCAAGCTGTCCAACATGGCCGAGGTGATCCCGGGCCCGGCGCTGTGGTCGTTCGGCGCGCTGACCGTGCTGCTGACGGTGGTGGTGTCATTCAATCCGCGCTACATCTGGCATATCTGCGAGCGCAAGCAGGCGCTGCGCGACGCCGAAGAAGGGCATTCTTCGTGAGCCGACGCGCACATCCCGATGCCTTGCCCTTGCCGGGCGACCTCCCGGCGCCGCCAGCGGCCAATGTGCCGGATGCCGCCTCGCTGGGCGTGATCGGCTGCCATCATTGCGGCACCGTCTGGGAAGGCGCCCGCCAGGATGACCGCTGCGGCGTCTGCGACGCGCCGCTGCAGGTGCGCAAGCGCGACAGCCTGAACCGCACCTGGGCATTGCTCATCGCCGCCTGCATCATGTACATTCCCGCCAACCTGATGCCGGTGATGGTCACCCGCACGTTGTTCGACGAGCAGCGCGACACCATCATGAGCGGCGTCATCTATTTCTGGACGTCGGGCGAATGGGGGCTGGCGCTGGTGGTGTTCGTGGCCAGCTTCCTGGTGCCGCTGTTCAAGCTGGCGGCACTGATCATCCTGGTGATCTCCGCGCGCCATCGCAGCAGTTGGCAGCGGCCGCAGCGCGCCAAGCTGTATCGCGTGATCGAGACCATCGGCCGCTGGTCCATGCTGGATGTGTTCGTGGTCTCGGTGCTCACAGGCCTGGTGAATATCCACGGCTTCGCCGATGTCCATGCCGGCATCGGCATTGCCGCCTTCGGCGCGGTGGTGGTGCTGACCATGCTGGCGTCGCTGACCTTCGACCCGCGCCTGATCTGGGATGAGGGCGAGCATCCGGCGCTACTGGCGCAAGCGGGCGCCGATGATGAATTGAACCGGAAACAGGAAACGCAATGACCGATCCGCACCAAGAACAACCTGACCTGCAGCAACCCAGGCGCGTGCGCCGGCGCAACTGGCTGCCTTCGCTGGTATGGCTGATCCCCATCATCGCCGCCATCGTCGGCCTGACGCTGATGGCCAAGATCCTGATCGATCGCGGGCCGGTGGTCACCGTCAGCTTCCGTTCCGCCGAAGGGCTGGAAGCCGGCAAGACCAAGGTCAAGTACAAGGATGTGGATATCGGCCAGGTGCAGTCGATCAAGCTCGCCGAGGACCGTTCGCATGTGCTGGTTTCGATCCAGTTGACCAAGGAGGCCTCGGGGTTCGATGCCCAGGATACCCGCTATTGGGTGGTGCGCCCGCGCATCGCCGCTTCCGGCATTTCAGGCCTGGGCACCTTGCTGTCGGGCGCCTATATCGGCGCCGATGCCGGCGCTTCCGGCGAGACCAGGAAGGAGTTCGTCGGCCTGGAGCAGCCGCCCATCGTCACGCGCGACGCTTCCGGGCGCCAGTTCGTGCTGCATACCGACGACCTTGGCTCGCTCGACATCGGCACCCCGGTGTTCTACCGCCGCATCAAGGTCGGCCAGGTCATGGCATACGACCTCGATGCCGATGGGCGCGGCGTGACGCTGCGCATTTTCATCGATTCGCCCTACGACAAGTTCATCACGCTCAATTCGCGTTTCTGGCATGCCAGCGGTTTCGACATGGAACTCAACGCCAGCGGCTTCAAGCTGCACACGCAGGCGCTGTCGACGGTGGTGCTGGGCGGCATCGCTTTCCGCGACCGCAATGAGGAGGAAAAGAGCGAGCCGGCCAAGGAGGGTGCGCAATTCCAGCTGGCCGACGACGAAGCCACCGCGATGAAGGAGCCGGACGGCGCGCCGCAGACCGTGCTGCTGTACTTCGACCAGTCGCTGCGCGGCCTGCAGCCGGGCGCCTCGGTGGACTTCCGCGGCGTGGTGCTGGGCGAAGTCAAGAGCGTGGGCATCGAGTATGACCGCGCCAAGGGCGAGTTCCGCATGCCGGTCATGGTGCAGATCTATCCGGACCGCCTGGGCCGCAGGTTCAACCAGGGCATCGCGGATACGCAGTACTCCCACATCGAACGCCTGAAGTTCCTGGTCAAGCGCGGCCTGCGCGCGCAACTGCGCAACGGTAACCTGCTGACCGGCCAACTGTATGTAGCGATCGATTTCTTCCCCAAGGCCAAGCCGGTGCAGATCGATGCCAGCAAGGTGCCGGCCGAGCTGCCGACGATCCCGGGCAGCCTGGATGAAATCCAGAGCCAGATCGCCGATATCGCCGCCAAGTTGTCCAAGGTGCCGTTCGATGAGATCGGCCGCGATTTGCAGACCACCATCAAGACGCTCAACAAGACGCTCTCGACGGCCGAGCAGACCGCGGCCCATATCAACAACGATATCGCGCCGGAGATGACGGCAGCCATGAAGGATGCGCGCAAGACCTTGAACGCGGCCGAACGCACCTTGTCCGACGATGCTCCGCTGCAGCAGGATATCCGCCAGACCATGCAGGAGCTGACACGCGCCGCGGCCTCGATCCGCGTCCTGACCGATTACCTGCAACAGCACCCGGAATCGCTGATCCGCGGCAAACAGGAGCCATGATGTCCCCGAACAAGAACAGTCCCATCAAATGCCTGGCCGTCGCCTCGATGGCGGCGATGCTGCTGGCGGCCTGCGGCACCACGCCGCCGGCGCAGTTTTATACGCTGGCGGCAACGCCGGCATCGATTACGTCGGCTGCATCGGCTATCGGCGCCAGGCCGGCGCCGGGCGCCCAAACCTTCATCGAAGTGTTGCCGGTGGCGGTGCCGGAACGCCTGGCGCGTCCGCAAGTGGTGGTGCGCAGCGATGCCGCCAAGCTCGACGTGCTGGAGCAGGACCGCTGGTCCTCGCCGTTCAATAATGAGTTGCGCGACGCCCTGGCCGCCGGCATCGCCAGCCGCCTGGGCGCCATCGACATTTCGCGCAGCGGGCGCCTGCCAGACCAGGTCAGTTACCGTATCGCGATCGAACTGCGCGACCTCGATGCGGTGCGCAACGGCCAGGTCCAGGCCAGTTTCGGCTGGAGCGTCACGCGCTCGGACGACCGCAAGACGGCGGTGTGCCGCCTGACCGTTGTTGAGCCCGTGGCCGGGGATGCGGTCAGCGATGTGGTGGTGGCGACGCAGAAGGTGGTGGCCAATGCCGCCGAGGCGATCGCCGGCAATGTGCGCGCCTTGCAGGCGGGGCAGGCGGCCAAGTGCCTGGAGTGATGATCAGGCAGGAATGAGGCCTGGCAGGACGAAAAAAAACCGCTTCAATGTCAATTGAAGCGGTTTTTTGTTTGCTGCGGGCTAAAGCGGCCGATCAGCGGTCGCCATAGGAACGGCGCGGGCCGTTGCTGTCGGAACGGAAACCGCCACCACCGTTGCCGCCCTTGTAGCCGCCGCCGCTGCCTTCGCGACGCGGGCCGCTGCCGTTGCCTTGCGGCTTGGCGCCGCCGAAGCTGCGGCCTTCACGGTTGCCGAAACCGCCTTCACGCTGGGGCGCGCCGCCTTCGCGGCTGCCGTTGCCGAAGCGATTGCCGCCGCCGGCGTTGCTGCGGCCGCCATCGCCCGGACGCCAGCCGCCCGGCTTGCGCGGGCTGCTGCGCGGTGCTGCCGATTTCTTCGGTTCGTAGCCTTCGATGACATCAACCGGGATGGTCTGCTTGGTGAAGCGTTCGATACGCTTCACATGCATGCCTTCGGCGTGGTTCACCAGCGAGATCGCCACACCCTTGCGGCCGGCGCGGCCGGTACGGCCGATACGGTGCACATAGTCTTCGGCGAACTTGGGCAGGTCGTAGTTGAATACGTGGGTGATGCCCGGCACGTCGATGCCGCGCGCGGCGACGTCGGTGGCCACCAGCACGCGCACCTGGCCGCGGCGCATGCCGTTCAGGGTGCGGTTACGCGCGCCCTGGTGCATGTCGCCGTGCAGCGCGGCGGCTGCGAAACCGGCGATGTTGAGGCGATCGGCGATGGTGTCGGCGTCACGCTTGGTGGCGGTGAAGACCACGGCCTGGTCCATCGTGGTGTCGCGCAGCAGGTGATCCAGCAGGCGGTTCTTGTGCGACAGGTCGTCGACGAAGTGCACGCGCTGCATGATGTTTTCATGGCGGGTGGCCGAACCGGCGATCTGGATCGTCAGCGGGTTGTTGGTGATGCGCTTGGCCATGTTGCCGACCACGCCGTCCAGCGTGGCGGAGAACAGCATGGTCTGGCGCGTGTCGGGGGTGGCGGCGACGATCTTTTCGATGTCGTCGATGAAGCCCATGTCCAGCATGCGGTCAGCTTCGTCCAGCACCAGGATCTGCAGTTGCGAGAAGTCGATCTTGCCGGACTCCATGTGGTCGATCAGGCGGCCTGGAGTAGCCACCAGGATTTCCGGGTTCTTCGACAGCAATTGCATCTGCTTCGGGTAAGGCATGCCGCCCAGGATCGACACCACGCGCACGCGGCGCATGTAGGAGCCGTACTTGTCGGTGGCGGTGGTCACTTGCAGGGCCAGTTCGCGGGTCGGGGTCAGCACCAGCATCTTGGGTTGCGCCGGGGTGAAGCGCGGACGCTCGCCGCGGGCACGGTTGGCC
This sequence comes from Herbaspirillum sp. GW821-FHT09A12, assembly GCF_059418325.1. Taxonomy (NCBI): domain Bacteria; kingdom Pseudomonadati; phylum Pseudomonadota; class Betaproteobacteria; order Burkholderiales; family Oxalobacteraceae; genus Herbaspirillum; species Herbaspirillum sp. GW821-FHT09A12. The sequence continues at coordinate 33,155 of NZ_JBWKPR010000003.1, read as the reverse complement.
TGGCGTTCCTGGTTGGGAGTACGGGCTGCGGGCGCTGCTTGCGGCAGGTCTGCCAGCTTGTGCAGCGACGGCAGCATGAAGGCGGCGGTCTTGCCCGAACCGGTCTGCGAGGAAACCAGCAGATCCTGGCCTTCGATAGCGGCGGGGATGGCTTTTTCCTGGACCGGGGTCGGGACGGTATAGCCTGCTTCGGTCAATGCTTTGATGATCGAAGGGTTCAGGCCTAGTGTTTCAAAAGTCATAATCTCTTTCGTGAATGTGAACGTCAGACACAATTCGGCAGGCGCGCACAAGCGCGCCGGGCATCAATGGCCTGAACGAAAAAAAGCAACGCCAACCGACGAAATGACTATGAAAAAATACAAAGAAATTTCGGCACAAAAGCTTTGCGCCGGGACGGCATCATTGAACGATGCCAGAGGCGGGAGGGCTTTTACTGAAAACTTGTCTTACTGACAGGTAAGGCTTGCGAAGCTAACTTAAGCGGTCGGTTTGAGTACGCTGAACTGAATAGGTTCTCACTACCTGACTCGCTTGCGCACCGCATATTGCGATGCACAAGCAGGATCATACAGTAAAACATCGAGTTTGGCATCAGGTGTTCTTCGCCAGCCTCGATATCCTGTGGTTATTCGGCGATGCCGCCCACCACGCGCGAGAAGCCGCCGTCGACGTAGGTGATTTCGCCGGTGATGCCGGAGGCCAGGTCCGACAGCAGGAAAGCGGAGGCATTGCCCACGTCTTCAATGGTCACATTGCGGCGCAGCGGAGCGGTCGCGGCGACGGCGCCCAGGATCTTGCCGAAACCCTTGATGCCGCTGGCGGCCAGGGTCTTGATCGGGCCGGCCGATACGCCGTTCACGCGCACGCCCTTGGGGCCCAGCGCTTCGGCCAGGTAACGCACCGACGCTTCCAGCGAGGCCTTGGCCAGGCCCATGGTGTTGTAGTTGGGCACTACGCGCTCGGAACCCAGGTAGGTCAGGGTCAGCAGGGCGGCGTTCGGGGACAGCAGCGGCATGGCGGCCTTGGCCATGGCCGGGAAGCTGTAGGCCGAGATGTCGTGGGCGATCTTGAAGCCTTCGCGCGAGAAGCCTTCCAGGAAGTCGCCGGCGATCGCCTCGCTGGGGGCGAAGCCGATGGCGTGCACCAGGCCGTCCAACTGGCTCCAGGACTTGCCGAGATCGGCGAACAGGGCATTGATCTGCTCATCGCTGGAGACATCGCAGTCGAAGATCAGCTTGCTGTCGAATTCTTCGGCGAACTTGGTAATGCGGTCCTTGAAGCGTTCGCCGACATAGGTAAACGCCAGTTCGGCGCCTTCGCGCTTGCACGCTTCGGCGATGCCGTAGGCGATGGAACGGTTGGACAGCAAGCCGGTGATCAGAATTTTTTTGCCTTGCAGAAATGCCATGATGACTCCGTATGGTCCGCCGCAAGCGCCTTTCGCCTTGTCGGGGCGGGCGCCGGTTGCGGCCGGTGGTGGTAGCGGCGCGGGCGCCGGGCTGGGACAGGCCAAGATTGTAGGGGCTTGCGGCAACCGGGGCAACCTTTGCGGCGCCGGGGCTGTCTTGCGGTCATCGGGCCGTATCCCTCTGTCCGGGGGGCGCAATTGCTTAATTGTTTTAATTGCTTCCCTGTAATCGCCCATCTATTTACAATTCCCCGAACGTAACCGTTTCCAGCGGGGTGGGCATGGGACTTGCCTGTTGGCGACGGCTTGCAAAACGAATCAATGCCAACGAGAGCGCAGACAACACCGCATGGTCAAAACCCTTTTCTCCTGCCTGCTGGCCGCTGTCCTGATCCACAGCAATCCCGCCGCTGCCGCACACGCCTTCTCGCTCTACGACACTCCCAAGTATCCCGCCGGTTTCACCCACTTCGACTACGTCAACCCGGACGCGCCCAAGCGCGGCACGCTGTATCTCGCCAACCCGGATCGCCGCACCAGTTTCGACAAGTTCAACCCGTTTTCGCTCAAGGGCGTGGCGGCGGCGGGCGTGAGCGAACTGATGGTCGAGACGCTGGCAATCGCTTCGGCAGATGAAGTGGCGACCATGTACGGCTTGCTGGCCGACGATATGGCGGTGGCGCCCGACCGCATGTCGATGACCTTCCATGTCAATGCCAGGGCGCGCTTCAACAATGGCGACCCGGTCACGGCGGCCGACGTCAAGTACTCCTTCGATACCCTGATCGCCAAGGGCGCGCCGCAATACAAGTCGTATTTCGCCGAGGTGAAGCAGTGCGTGGTCATCGATGCCCAGACCGTGCGTTTCGACTTCAAGACCGACAGCCATGAATTGCCCCTGATCGTGGGCAGCCTGCCGGTGTTTTCGCGCAAATGGGCGGCCGGCACGCCGTTCGACCAGATCCAGCTGGTGCCGCCCGTCAGCAGCGGGCCTTACTCCATCGAAACCTACGATCTGGGCCGCAGCATCACCTTCAAGCGCCGCGCCGACTACTGGGGCGACGACTTGCCGGCCCGCAAGGGCACGTTCAATTTCAACCGCATCGTCTATCGCTTCTACAAGGATGACCTGGCTCGCCTGGAGGCCTTCAAGGCCGGCGAGTTCGATGTCGTGGTGGAGTACAGCGCCAAGAACTGGGTGCGCGGCTATCACGGCCCCAAGTTCGCCAGCGGCGAAATCATCAAGCACAGTTTCCCGCACCAGAACGGCGCCAACATGCAGGGCTTCGTGATGAACCTGCGCCGTCCGCAATTCCAGGATGTGCGCGTGCGCCAGGCGCTGGGATTGGCGCTGGATTACGAATGGCTGAACCGGCAACTGTTCTACAACCAGTACACGCGCATCAATTCTTTCTTCGCCAATTCGGAGCTGGCCGCCACCGGCGTGCCGTCGGCGGCGGAACTGGCCTTGCTCGAACCGTTGCGCGGCAAGCTCCAGCCAGATGTTTTCGGGCCGGTGCCGGCGCCGCCCGATACCAATCCGCCGGGCTCGTTGCGGGCCAACCTGCTCAAGGCGCGCGAGTTGTTCAAGGAAGCGGGCTGGGAATACCGCGATGGCGCCTTGCGCAATGCCAGGGGCGAGGTGTTTAGCTTCGAGATATTGGACGACCAGCCCTCCATGTCGCGCGTCATCGGCGTGTACGTGCGCAACCTGGAAAAGCTCGGCATCCGCGTAAACCAGCGTGTGGCCGACTATGCGCTGGCGCAAAAGCTGGTGGAAAACTTCGATTTCGACATGACCAGCTTGGCCTTGCCCGCGACCAATAGCCCCGGCAGCGAAATGTTCGACCTGTTCGGTTCCAGGGCGGCCGATGAAACCGGCTCCAACAATGTCTGGGGGCTCAAGAATGCCGCGGTGGACCAACTGGTCGGCAAAGTGGTGGCGGCCAAGTCGCGCGCCGAGCTGGTGACGGCGACCCATGCGCTGGATCGCGTCTTGCTGAGCCTGTACATCACGGTGCCGCACTGGTATTCGGGAACGCACCGGATGGCTTACCGCAACCGGTTCGGCATTCCCGCCACCTTGCCCAAGTACTACGAAGCCAATCCCTTCGTGATCGGCATGTGGTGGGAAAACCAGCCGAGATGAGCAAACCGGGAGGCGCCAGCCAAGCTGAGCCAGCCGGACTGAACCCCTCAAGGAAATTTTTGCCATGAATATCTGGGCGTACATACTGAAACGTATCGTGCTGATGGTGCCGACCCTGCTGGGCGTGATCGCCATCACCTTCGCGGTGATCCAGTTCGTGCCGGGCGGGCCGGTCGAGCAGATGATGCAGGAATTGAAAGGACGCGCCGGCGTGCACGAGTCGGCCGGCGGCGCCTCGCAATATCGCGGGCGGCATGGGATCGACGCCGATCGCGTGCAGGAGATCAAGGTACTGTACGGTTTCGACAAGCCGCCGCTGGAGCGATTCGTCCTCATGCTCAAAGGTTTCGCGACCTTCGACCTGGGACGCAGCTTTTATCATCATGCCGATGTATGGGAGCTGGTCAAATCCAAGATGCCGGTTTCGCTCACCATCGGCTTGTGGACCTTCTTCCTGACGTATCTGATTTCCGTGCCGCTGGGCATTGCCAAGGCCGTGCGCGAAGGCAGCCGTTTCGATGTCTTGAGCAGCATGGCAGTCCTGGTCGGTTATTCCATCCCCGGCTTCGTACTGGGCGTTTTCCTGCTGGTGCTGTTTGGCGGCGGCAGTTTCCTGCAATGGTTTCCCTTGCGGGGGCTGACTTCGGACAACTGGGAGATGCTCTCGCCTGCCGGCAAGGTGCTCGACTATCTCTGGCATATCACCTTGCCGGTCACCGCCTCGGTGGCCGGATCGTTCGCCACCATGACGATCCTGACCAAGAACACCTTCCTCGAAGAGATCCGCAAGCAATACGTGCTCACCGCGCGCGCCAAGGGGCTCTCTGAAAACAAGGTGCTCTACAAGCATGTGTTCCGCAATGCGCTGATCCCGCTGGTGACCGGCTTCCCGGCTGCCTTCATCGGCGCCTTCTTCGCCGGCAGCCTGCTGATCGAGACGCTGTTCTCGCTCGACGGCCTGGGGCTGCTGTCCTATGAGTCGGTGATCCGCCGCGACTATCCGGTGGTGATGGGCACGCTGTATCTGTTCACACTGATCGGCCTGGTGGTCAAGCTGCTGGGCGACCTCTGCTACGTCTGGGCCGACCCGCGCCTGCAATTCGAAAGCCTGGCCAAATGAGCGCAATGCAAACACCCGCAACCGTCGTCGCCGCCACGCCTCCGGTCTCGCCCAGCCGCCGCATCTGGTTGCGCTTTCGCGCCAGCCGCCGCGGCTATTGGAGCCTGGTGATCTTCACCGCGCTGTTCGTCATCAGTCTCGGCGCCGAACTGTTTTCCAACGACAAGCCGCTGGTGGCGCACTACAACGGGCAACTGATGTTTCCCATGCTGCGCGACTATTCCGACAAAAGCTTCGGCGGCGATTTCGATTCGCCGGCCGACTACCTCGATCCGTTCATCCAGGAGCAGTTCAGGAAAGACGGCAACTGGGCCGTCTACCCGCTCAACCGCTACAGCTACGACACGCTGAACTACTTCTCCCAAGACCCCAACCCGGCCGCGCCTTCTGCCGACAACTGGCTGGGCACCGACGACCGCGGGCGCGATGTGTTCGCGCGGCTGCTCTACGGTTTCCGCATCTCGGTCCTGTTCGGCATCGCGCTGACCGCCATCGGCGTGGTGCTGGGCATCGCCGCCGGCGCCTTGCAGGGCTACTTCGCCGGGCGCACCGACCTGTTCATGCAACGCATCCTGGAGATCTGGGGCTCGATGCCCGAGCTTTACCTGCTGATCATCTTTTCCTCGATCTTCCAGCCCAGCCTGGGCCTGTTGCTGATCCTGCTGTCGCTGTTCGGCTGGATGGGGCTGTCGGACTACGTGCGCGCCGATTTTCTGCGCAACCGCAACCTGGAATATGTGCAGGCCGCGCGTGCCATGGGCTTGTCCAACCGCCAGATCATCTGGCGCCACATCCTGCCCAACAGCCTGACCACGGTGGTGACCTTCCTGCCGTTTCGTATGAGCGCGGCGATCCTGGCGCTGACCAGCCTGGACTTCCTCGGGCTCGGGGTGCCGCCGTCCACGCCCAGCCTGGGCGAGCTGCTGGCGCAGGGCAAGAACAACCTGGACGCCTGGTGGATCGCGCTGTCGACCTTCATCGTGCTGACCGTGATGCTGCTGCTGTTGACCAATATCGGCGATGCCTTGCGCAACGCCCTCGATGTCCGGAGGAAAGCATGAGCGCGAACGTGGGCGCCCCTTTGCTGGAAGTCCGCAACCTGGTGATCCGCTTCGGCGGCTCCACCGTGGTGGACGATGTCAGCTTTTCGATCGCGCCGGGGCAGAAGTTCGCGCTGGTGGGCGAGTCCGGCTCCGGCAAATCGGTCAGTTCGCTGGCCGTGCTCAGGCTCAATCAGGACGCGCAATACGGCGGCGAAATCCTTTTCGGCGGCGAAGATATCCTGCAAAAAAGCGAACGCCAGATGCAGCAGGTGCGCGGCAAGGATGTGGCGATGATTTTCCAGGAGCCGATGACCGCGCTCAACCCGCTGTTTACCATCGGCAACCAGATTGCCGAGGTGCTGATGCGGCACGAAGGCATCAACGCCAAGCAGGCCGCGCAACGTACGGTGGAATTGCTGGAGAAAACCGGCATCCCGGAACCGGCGCGGCGCGCGCTGGCGTACCCGCATGAGCTCTCCGGCGGCCAGCGCCAGCGCGCCATGATCGCTATGGCGCTGGCCTGCAAGCCGAAGCTGCTGATCGCCGACGAGCCGACCACGGCACTGGACGTGACCATCCAGGTGCAGATCCTGGAGCTGCTCAACCAGTTGCAGCGCGATGAAAACATGGCGGTGCTGATCATCTCCCACGACCTCAACCTGGTGCGCCATTTCGCCGACCGCGTGGGCGTGATGGAAAAGGGCAAGCTGGTTGAAACCGCCTCCACCGAGGAACTCTTCGCCAACCCGCAGCAGCCCTATACCAGGAAGCTGCTGCAAAGCCGCCCGCAGCGCAGCGTCGCCGATGTCGCGCCGGATGCCGGCGTGGTGCTGCAGGCCGAACAACTGCGCTGCACCTACAAGATCAAGCAGGGCTGGTTTTCCAAGCGCCTGTTCCAGGCGGTCGATGGCGTGGACCTGCAACTGCGCCGCGGCGAAACGCTGGGCATCGTCGGCGAGTCCGGCTCCGGCAAGTCGACCCTGGGCATGGCGCTGCTGCGCTTGTCCGGCGCCCAGGTGGCGGGGGCGATCCGCTTCGATGGGCAATCCATCGCCGATGCGCCCAGCCGCGTGCTGCGTCCCATGCGCTCGCGCATGCAGGTGGTGTTCCAGGACCCGTATGCCTCGCTATCGCCGCGCCGCACGGTGGAGCAGATCGTCGGCGAAGGCCTGGCGCTGCATCATCCCGAATTGAGCCTTGAACAGCAGCGCCGCAAGATTGCCGACGCCCTGGCCGAAGTCGGCTTGCCGGATTCGGTGCTGGAGCGTTATCCGCACGAATTCTCCGGCGGCCAGCGCCAGCGCATCGCCATCGCCCGCGCGCTGGTGCTGCAGCCCGAATTGCTGTTGCTGGACGAGCCGACCTCGGCGCTGGATGTCACCGTGCAGCAGCAGGTGCTGCAACTGCTGTCGGAACTGCAGCGCCGCCACGGCCTGGCTTATCTGTTCATCACGCACGACCTGGCGGTGGTGCGCGCCATGGCGCACCAGGTATTGGTGATGAAGGACGGCAAGGTGGTGGAGCGGGGCGACACGCAAGACATCATGCAACGCCCGCAGCATGCCTATACGCAGCGTTTGCTGGCGGCGTCTTATGCGGCGTGATGCGATGTAGCCGTTGCGGTGCAGGCGCCGGATGGGCGGTACAAACAAAAAGCCCCGCTTGCGCGGTAATGCCGTTCAGTTAAGCCGAAATTACTCCGTCGCCCTGACGAAGGTCAGGGCCCAGCGTCGTTCAACGGCCATTGAGGCACAACGAAAGACACTGGATCCCGGCCTTCGCCGGGATGACGATTTGCAGATGGAAGGCTTAACTGAACAGCATTACCGCTTGCGCGGGGCTTTCTGGTTTCTTGTTGTGATGGCAGTCGAACTGCGCTCGTCTCCTCCGGCATCCTCCGGATTTTTTGCATCGGCGGGTATGCCCGCGATGGCGGCTTATTGCTTGCGCGCGCTGTTGCCCGATGCCAGCGTGAGCGGCTTGCCCGCCGCCACCTTGCGCGCCGGGGCCGGCGCTGCCTTGCGCACCGGCGCACGGGCGGCGGCGACTTGCCGGCGTGCCGGCGCCGGGCGATGCACGGTTGCCACGCGGGTTGGCGCGGCATGCGCGGTATTGGGCACGTGCAATTGCAGGCTCTGGCCGGCGGCCAGCACGTCGCGTTTCAAGCCATTCCATTCCTTGATCTGCGCCACGCTCACGCGATAGCGGCCGGCGATGCCGGCCAGGGTGTCGCGCTTGCCGGCCTTGACATAGATGCGGCGGGTTTCCGGTACGTCCGGGGCGATGGCCAGGCGGGCGTTGTCGGCGATTTCCGGGGTCAGCTCGGTATCGAGCGAGGTGGTTTGCTCGGTCTTGGGCACCAGGATGGTGGACCCGGCCTTGAGCACCATGCGCGGCGGGATCTGGTTGACGCTGCGGATCACCTCGGGCGTCGTGCCGAACCTGCTGGCGATGGTTTCGATGCGCTCGCGGGCGCTGGAGACGGTGTGCGCCGTCCAGCTGGTGAAGGCCTGGGTCCACTTGGACATGTTGGCCTTGAATTTCTCGGCATTGTTTTCCGGCAGCAGGATCTTGGTGTCTTCGCTGCCGATGATCACCGGGCGGTTGAACTGCGGGTTGAGCGCCTTGAATTCGTCCAGCGACAGCTCGGCCAGTTGCGCTGCGACCTTGACGTCGATGTTGCGGGTCTTGCCGATGGTGACGAAGTAGGGCTGGTTGTCGACCTTGGGCAGGGCGATATCGAAAGCGCCGGGGTTGGCGATGATGTTCTTCACCGCCTGCAGCTTGGGCACGTAGTTGCGCGTCTCATTGGGCATCTGCGCCGACAGCGTGTTGAAGTCGATCGGCAGGCCGGCCGCCAGGTTGCGGTTGACCGCGCGCTGCACCGAGCCTTCGCCCCAGTTGTAGGCCGCCAGCGCCAGCTGCCAGTCGCCGAACATGCCGTACAGCTTTTGCAGGTAGGTCAGCGCGGCGTCGGTCGAGGCCAGCACGTCGCGCCGCTCGTCGGTGAACATGTTCTGCTTGAGGTTGTAGTCACGCCCGGTGGACGGGATGAACTGCCACATGCCGGCCGCCTTGGCGGTCGACAGCGCTTCCGGGTTGAACGCCGATTCGATGAAGGGCAGCAATGCCAGTTCGGTCGGCATGCCGCGCTTTTCCAGCTCCTGCACCACGTGGAACAGGTAGCGCGAGGCGCGCACGGTGGTGCGCTGGATGTAGTCGGGGCGTGAGCTGTACCACTGCGTCTGGCTCTCAACCAGGTTGTTGTCCAGGTCGGGGATGCCGAAACCCTTGCGGATGCGCGTCCAGATATCGATGTCGTTCATTCCCGGCAGCGCATTGGCGCCGAGCTCGGGATTGATCGCATTGAAGGGGGCGGGGTAGATCGAGATGTCGTTGGCGTGGGAGAGCAGCGGGGTGCTTGCGCAAAACAGAGCGGCTAAAGCGAGTTTCTTCAGTGTTCGCTGCATGGGGGCGTTATCCTGTGCCAGAGGGCTAAAGTTTGCATTCGGCGCTTCCCTTGCAGAGCTCCACAGTCGGTAAGCTCAACGCCTTCTGCCGGAAAACGATTTCATGATCGTTCGGCAGTCATGGCGGCAATGCAAGGCAGGAAGCTTCGGATTTCCCCCAAGCACGATTCGCACCTGGCGCGGCTTTTCTCAGTAAAGATGCGTAAAAACCGGCGCGCCAAAATGGGGAATGCAGGGAGTGTACGGAAGACCCTTTTCCGCAGTCAAGTAAAAATTGCCCGCTGTTACAAAGCCAAATCCTTGATTTTCTTGGGTTTTGGCGTCAAGTCGCCGGGATCGTCGGCTTATTTGTAGGTATTTTTCCATTCGCGCAGTGCGGCGAAGCTCTCAACTTCGCCAAACGTCTGCAAACGTCCTGCATCCTGTAGTGATTTTACGATGGTGGCTTGGGTCACCCTCAGAAACGGGTTGGTTTTGCGCTCCAGCCAGATGGTCGAGGGCACGGTAGGCTGGCCGCGGTCGCGCTTGGCCTGTTCTTCTTCGATCCGGGCCGCGAGCCGGCCATTGTCGGGCTCCACCGCGGCTGCGAATTTCAGGTTCGACATGGTGTACTCATGGGCGCAATAGACGCGGGTGTCGCCCGGCAAGTTGGCCAGCCTGGCAAGCGAATCCACCATCTGCGCCGGCGTGCCTTCGAACACGCGGCCGCAGCCGCCGGCGAACAGCGTGTCGCCGCAAAAAAGCAGGCCCGCGCCAGCCGCGTGATAGGCGATATGGCCGAGCGTATGCCCCGGCACCTCGATGACGGCCAGCTCCAGTGGCAGGTGCGGCAGGTTGACCCGGTCGTCTTCGGCCAGCGGCTGCGTCATGCCGGCGATTTTCGCGCGTTCGCGCGCCGGGCCGTACACCGCAATGGCAGGGAATTCGTCGCTCCTGGCGCGTTCGGCCAATTCGACCACGCCGCCGACATGGTCAGCATGGTGATGAGTCAGTAGAATAGCGGCCAGCGTCAGGCCGTTTTCCTTGAGCGCGGCCAGGACCGGCCCGGCGTCGCCCGGGTCCACCGCGGCGGCATAGCGCCCGTTGTGGATCAACCAGAGGTAGTTGTCGTTGAAGGCCGGCACGGCCAGGACATCCAATGAAGTTTCCCGATCCGGTTTGGCTGGCGTGGCTGGCTGCTCGGTCATAAGGCGCGATCGAATAAATGAGTGACAATCCGGAAATTATAGACCTCGCAGCCTGGTTGCAGACGCCGACCGGCTCGTACCTGCGTGCCTGGGAGCAGCATTACCTCAATACGCTCACGGCCGACATCTTCGGTTTCAACGCCGTGCAGATCGGTTCGCCGCAGATCCACGCGTTGGCCGCCAACCGCATGCCTTACCGCTGGCTGACCGACAATGTCATGCCAGGCGAGAGCCAGTCCGAGCTGGAGATACCGCAGGTGCTGGCGCACGATTTCTGCGAATTGCCGTTCGCCACCCAGAGCCTGGACCTGGTGGTGCTGCCGCATGTGCTGGAATTCGCCGCCGAGCCGCACCAGGTATTGCGCGAGGTCGAGCGGGTGCTGATCCCGGAAGGGCAGGTAATTATTTGCGGTTTCAATCCCAGCAGCCTGTGGGGCATGCGCCAGGCGGCGGGCCGCCTGACCGGCGCCCACTTCCTACCGCGCGACGGCGAATTCATCCGCCTGCCGCGTCTCAAGGACTGGTTGAAGCTGCTCAACATGGAAGTCAATCGCGGCCATTTCGGCTGTTACGCCCCGCCCTGTGAAACCGAAAAGTGGCTGAACCGCTTCAGCTTCATGGAAAAGGCCGGCGACCGCTGGTGGCCGTATTTCGGCGCGGTCTATATCGTGCAGGCGATCAAGCGCGTGCCCGGCATGCGCCTGGTCGGCCCGGCCCTGAGCCGGCAGAAGGTCAAGGCGCCCAGGGGCATGCCGGCCACCAACCGCATCCACAAATCGGAATGAACCGCCTCCGGCCGGATCGGGTATGATCGCGGCCCCGCGGCAACCAACAGGCGCGCAGCGCCAGAACAGACAAGCATGGACAAAGTAGAGATTTATTCGGATGGCGCCTGCAAGGGCAACCCCGGGCTGGGCGGCTGGGGCGCATTGCTGGTGGCCGGCGGTCAGGAAAAGGAAATCTTCGGCGGCGAGCACAACACCACCAACAACCGCATGGAACTGATGGCGGTGATCCAGGCCTTGAACGCATTGAAGCGCCCCTGCGACGTGGTGGTCCACACCGACAGCCAGTACGTGCAAAAGGGCATCAGCGAATGGATCCACGGCTGGAAGGCGCGCGGCTGGAAGACCGCCAGCAAGGAGCCGGTCAAGAACGCTGACCTGTGGCAGGCGCTGGACGCCGCCCAGGCGCAGCACAAGGTCGAATGGCGCTGGGTGCGCGGCCACAACGGCCACGCCGGCAATGAGCGCGCCGACCAACTGGCCAACCGCGGCGTCGACAGCATCAAGTAAGCCGATACAGAGAGAAAGAGCAGGAGCCCCATGCGTCAGATCATCCTCGATACCGAAACCACCGGCCTGTCGCCGCGCGCCGGCAACCGCATCCTTGAAATCGGTTGCGTCGAAGTGCTCAACCGCCAGTTGAGCGGCAACAACCTGCACCACTACATCAACCCCCAGCGCGATTCCGAAGAAGGCGCGCTGGCGGTGCACGGACTGACCACCGAGTTCCTGCGCGACAAGCCCACGTTCGCCCAGATCGCGCCTGAATTCCTCGACTACGTGCGCGGCGCGCAGATCATCATCCACAACGCCCCCTTCGACGTCGGCTTCCTCAACGCCGAACTGGCGCTGCTGGACTTGCCGCCGTTCTCCGAGCACGTGGCCGAAGTAGTCGATACGCTGCAGATGGCCAAGGAACTGCATCCCGGCCGACGCAACTCGCTGGACGCGCTGTGCGACCGCTACGGCATCGCCAATGCCCACCGTACGCTGCACGGCGGTTTGCTGGATGCGGCGCTGCTGGCCGAGGTCTACCTGGCCATGACGCGCGGCCAGAATTCGCTGACCATGGATCTGGGCAGCGGCGACGAGCAGGGCGCCGACGGCGCCGCACTGGAACTGGCGCCGCTGGCCGAGGTGGTCGTGGTCGCCGCCGGCGAAGAAGACCAGCGCCTGCATGAAGACGTGCTCAACCAGCTCGACAAGGAAGTCCGGGGCGCCTGCGTGTGGCGTTTCGAACCGCCCCCGCCGGAAGCGGCCGACGCCACGCCGGCCTGATGCGGCAGGGGCGCCGTCGCAGGCAGCGGAAGTGTGCGAATTATTTACAAGCCTCTTGCCCAAGCCGGAAAACTTATGCCATAATCTCGCCTCTCGAACAACACGGCAGCAATGCGGCGTTGTTCAAATGGAAGGTTAGCTCAGGGGTAGAGCACTGCATTCACACTGCGAAGCTCATAATAATTAAAAGTATAAAAACCCTTTAAAATCAATAACTTAGGCATTCAATCGCCTGCCTGGTTTTCTCCTAATTGCCAAAATTCACGGCAAAATTACCCAAAAATTCACCAAAAGCCTTTACCATAGCGTATCTATACCTATGGGGGAGCTATGGCACAAATTCCGAGGGGCATTCAGCTTGTCGAATGGAAGAACAAAAACGATAAAAGCAAGCAAGTTCGTTATCGTGTCAGAGTTAAAAGAAAAGATTATCAATGTGATGATTTATTCGACACATTAGAACAAGCAATTCAAAAACTTAATGATACGAAATCAAAAGCAGGTATCGTTAAAATAAAAGAATACGATGAAAAAAAGGAGGCTGAAAGAAATGCTATCAATAGCTATCTTTCATCGCCTCCTTTTTCTTATTACGTCAAACTTTATATTGAAAAATATATTGATGTAAAAGACGACGGAACAGAATTAAAAAAGAGAAATATAAAATCTGATACATCAAGAATAAATTCTATTCTTAATGTTGAAGTTGAATATATGCCAAAAATTTTAAAAGGTTTGCCAACAATTTTAAAAAATGGTTTTATTCAAAGAAAGAAGAAACTAAAAGATTTTAAACTTGAAGAAATTGATGATGTAGTTATTACTAATTATATTCATTCAAGAATGACGCCTCTAAAGCCTATTGATTATAAAGCTTTAGAAAAATTAGATTTGAATGTCAAGCAACGTCAAGAGATTGAAAGACATAAAAAATATGTAGAGACAAAAAAGCTACCTGCAAAATCTACAGTTAAAAGAGAAGTAGATACGCTTTCAATCATTTTTAATAAAATACGTTTCATTGATAAGAATGCGTATTTGACAAAATTAAACGGCGACAATCCTTGTTCTACTGCTGATACTACGTTAATCAAACATTATGACAAACCGAGAAAAGCACGTATTACTGACGAAACAGAAGAGAAAATAATTAAGGCGTTAAAAGAGTTTCCAAATAAAGAAATGCTTTTTATCTTTGCTTTAGCTATGGCAACAGGTATGCGACGTTCTGAAATTATTACGTTGCAATTCAATCAGATAAATAAACAAGAAAATAAAATTCATTTATCTAAAACAAAATCGGGTTTAGAGCGTGACGTTGTATTAACAGAAGACGCAAAGAAAATTATTGAAGTAATACCTAAAAAAGATGATTTCTTATTTCATTATACGATTGACGGTTTTAATTCAAACTGGCAACGTATAAAGAAAAAACATCATTTTCAAGAAGTGCAATTGCACGATACAAGAAGAGAATTTATATCAAAAATGTTAGAGCTATGTGGTAGCTCAATTGTTGTTTCTGATATGGTTGCAATGAGTGATATTAATCATTTTGAAAAGCATTATATTCAAGAGGAAATTGGATTAAATACACAATCGCAAGTTATGAATTCAGGAGGTCACACATTAAAAACAACCACAAAAAGATATTATAAAAGAGCGAATAAACAATAAAATAAAACGTAATCCGGTTTAACTATGTTTAATTTTATTTCGATTGAAAACATTTTTACACAAACATATTCATTATGTTAAAGTGAACCCATCAAACAAATTTATTGAAGTGAATTTTTAAGGGGTTAAAAAATGGCGACAATCAAAGAAATTACTCAAAAAATCATTGCTGGCACTGCTACAAGTGCAGACTATGCAGAACTTGCAACACTGTCAAAAGCAGAAGAAAAGAGCTTGAAAGCAGTTGAAACAAGTGCAGAAAAAATCATCGCAGATATTAAAGCGTTGAACATCAAGCCAGAAATTCTGACAAAATTGCTTGCAAATGCAGGCTTGATTATTGTTGATGATGAGAAAAAAATCATCTTGGAAGAAGCAGTTAAAACTAAGGCAGGCACTGACTCAAAGTTTAAAATCTGGGTTGGTCGTGATGTTGCAAAACTTGCTGGCGAAGCTAAAAAGCATTACGAAGCTTTGCAAGCTAAAGGCAAAGAATACTTTATCGGTAAGCTGAACGAAGCAGGTAAAGCTTACTATGCGACAGAAGACGGCAAGAAGTGGATTGATGGTCTGTTCGCTAAAAAGTAAGCAGCCAAGCAGTTAATACAAAGCCCCTATATGGGGCTTTTTTTATTGGTAATGCTGTTTTAACTCATCTAAGGACGTGAAATTTAACGGCTGTTCTTTAGTCAAAGAAACCATAATTTCTAACTCGCTACTCTTAATATTAGCGTAGTGAAGTATTTTTCTTTCGAGAACAGAACACAAAATCCAATATTCATTTTCTGAAATAGAGAGTAAATCAGAGTTCGTAAAAACGTTTTTTTGTTCGTAAAAATATTTAATAATTAAATCACGAACAGTAGAACGAGAACTTAAAAACTCATCTACAGATTTATCATTGAAGTTAATTTCAATATTTTCTTTTAATGATTTTGCAAGATTATTCATAATTATCTATCTCCGATGTTTGAGTTATCTATCTGTTCGACATACATATTTACAAGCTCTGATAAATCATATTTATCTTTAAATGTTTCATAAAACATTTTTATAGCTTGCTTTCTGCTGTCTTCAATTGTGATTTTCTTTCCTAGTTCTTTCATAAAAGAAAGCAAATTACTCTCTTCTTTCTTATCTGCAAACACAGTAATAGCCTTTTCTTTTACTTCTATGTTTGTAGCATTCTCTATTAATTCCCTTTCTTCTTTGACTTTTTCGAAGTCAATTAGATTATTTTTCTTCCAATAAGAAACCATTTTTGATAACTCATTGTTATCAATACGTTCGCTTTTTTCAATCAATTTTAGTTCTTTAATCTCACTATATAAGAACTCTAATATCTCCGTATGACGCCATTGCAATATTCTGCAAGCACAAATAAAAGAACAATAAGGTAAATATTTATATCCATAAACCTTTTTAATCTTTCTCTGCGCATTAAATCCTCTGACTTTTACATAGTCTATATTCTCCATTTTTCTATTCTCCATATATTCAATATCTAATATACAAAAATAGAAATAAATGTCAAATATCGCCTTTTATAACTTCAATAACACTTCAATGACACTTCAATAGAATATCTAATTGAATAAAAAATACTTCTAATACTAAATTTGACAAATCAAAAAAATCTGAAATGATAATTAAAGAGCGAGACTACCAAAAACATACCTCTTCGATGTATTTGTTTTGGACTCGCAAGGGAATATTCCCTTGACCCTTTTATGTGGGATTTTCCCACGCCCTTTTTATAGAAGATTAAAAAATATGATTTATAAAATAAATAATCCCGACGAGATAATAAATATATTTCGCGAAAATCTAGATGATGTAACTAATTTAATAATATTGAAAAATGATATTGAAGAGATTTTAGATTTTATATCTTATAGAAACGTGTTTGAGTCAATAATTGATGAATTCGAAGAAATTAAAAAAAATGAATATTTAATAGAAAAATATCACACAGCAAAAACATACGTGGAATACAGAATTTTACGTTTATCAGAAAATGAAGGGACTAAAAATGGACTATAAAAAAGAATTAGAAAAATCAATAGAGAAAAAATCACCAAAGAGAGAAAAGATTTATAAGCACAAAATACATATTTTTATTAGTGATGTTGAGCTAAATAAAATAAATGAAGACATTAAAAATCTTGGAACAAATAAAAGCAGGCTAGTCAGAAATCTAATCAATAAAGATTTTGTCTATTCAAATCTATACTCTAAATTACTAAATGAATTTAGAAAACAAGGAAATAATCTAAATCAAATTGCAAAAACAGCGAACACGAATAACACGATAGAAATCAATGAATTGAAATCTATTGAGCATACTTACAAAGAAATATTAACTGAAGTGAAAAAATTAAAATGATAATAAAAATAATCAACAACGATAATTCTAAGAGTGCAACAAGTGCTTTAAATTACTGTCTTTCAATGCAAGACGGAAATAAAGTAACTCGCTCTGTCGCTCCTAAAATTTTAGTTGGCGATATTTTTACTACAAAAGAAATTGATAAAGACTGCAAGAAATGCACAAGTGGAGTTATTGCTTTCGCTGACAATGAAGAAATAACAGACGAGCAAAAATTAAAATTGATTGAGGATTTTGAGAAAAGTTTTTTAGGGAATATGCGCAATAGAGTCAATGTTATTTATATTGAACATCGCGATAAAGGCAATCTTGAAATCCATTTCATAATAAATAAAAAAGACTTAGAGACAGGGAAAGCATTTAATGCCTTTCCACCTGGGCAAATGACACAAAAGTTTAAAGACGCTTTTTGTGCATTAAAAAATGACGAATTTGGATTTAAACAGATTATAGAAAATCCGTTGAAAACCAAATTTTCAAGCAATGAAAGAAAATGCAAGACGGCAGAAAATCATAATTTCAAAAACTTAGACACTAAAGTAAATTTAGATAATGCAATCAGAACACTTATAAAAGATAACATTGTCAATAATAAAAATGAGCTTGTTGAATATTTAAAAACTGAAATTGGTTTAAATGTCCATAGAAATGGCGAAGATTACATAAGCATAAAAACGAATGAAGGTAAAAACATAAGGTTAAAAGGAGGTATTTACTCTAATCACGACAATAAGAGTTATGACGAAATCAAGCAGGCATTTAACGAAGAAAAGCAAAAGCCGTTTGATAGAGAAAAAACGTTATCTACTTTCAATCGT
This sequence comes from Herbaspirillum sp. GW821-FHT09A12, assembly GCF_059418325.1. NCBI lineage: Bacteria > Pseudomonadati > Pseudomonadota > Betaproteobacteria > Burkholderiales > Oxalobacteraceae > Herbaspirillum > Herbaspirillum sp. GW821-FHT09A12. The sequence continues at coordinate 15,828 of NZ_JBWKPR010000003.1, read as the reverse complement.
ATTCTTGAAGCTCGCAATAAATACAACTCAAGTAGATACGATGTAAAAGCAACGTCAAAAGCACCGAAATTCGAAAAGCAAGAAGGTCAAAAGCAGGCTTCTAAGGCTTCTTCTGCCACGGCAGAACAAACACCACAGCACAGCACAGAAAACGGGCTTAAAACCGCTCCTGGAACGTTCCAGGAACAGCAGAGCCGTGCCGGTCAAGGTTCTACAAGCGAGGACAAGCCGAGAACCGTATCTAGTGCAGGTTTTGGAGGGGGAGGAAGTGGCGCAATAAGTGCGCAAATGTCAGTTGATAAAGCTATGGCTGATTTGTCAAATGCGAAAACTTATGCAGAAGTAGCAAGAGCAAAAGCTCAATTAGCTATTGCTGTAGCTAATCTAAATCGTGTTTTACAAAGCATTGAAGAAGATAGAAAACGTAGTTTAAACAAAATAAAAATATAAAGGTAAAAAAATGGATATTGAAGACTTATACAAAAAAGCTAATGACGTTGCTTTTAACGTTGCAGATAAAGAGAAAGAAAACGAACTTACAATTGAAACTTCAATTTATTTTGTTTCAAAAAAACTAAATGAAGTTGATAAGTTCTTTAAAGAAGAGAAGGAAGAAATAAGAAAAAACGACGAGAAAGAAAATTATAAAAAAAGATATGAATTAAAATTTATCTATATCAGTAATTACGTTTTTATGTCGCAATTTCTTTATGCTTATCTTGAGATACTAAATACAGAAAAGTCAAAAACAAAAAATAAAGAATTGGTTGAAAAAGGATTTTACGATAGAGATATAAAAAAACACATTCAAGAATTGAGAAAAATAAAAGAGTCAAATTTTCCTACACATCAATTTGATGATTTTGAAAATTACACTATGAAAATGAACGCGGGAGACGACTTTTTGCAACCTCGCAAAAAGAAAAAAATGGGATTTTGAGAAATGGATAAAAATAAAAAAATAATTGAGATTTTGAAATTGTTTGGCGAATTATCAGCAAAGATAAAAACTTGCTCAAATGATGTTGAGCATAAAGATTATAGAGATAATTTATTTACTGAATTGTCATCAGTCATTAAAGAGCTAAATCTTTATAGTGATGAAGAAATAAAGTTTGCACTTTTTGAAAATGAGCATTCGGAAATAAAGAGAAAGATAAAAATTGAATGCGAAGAAGTAAAGCCAAAGAAAAAAGATGATGACTTTTTTCTGATTTTATTATTGTTAATTTTATTTCAGGGAAAAGAGTTTAAAGAGTTTAGAAGCTTTTTGATGATATCGGCAGGGTATTTATTTTTAACAACAGGGGACGATAATGAGAAAAAAATCAAAATTTGAAATGACATACGGAATGAAAAAAATAAGTCTTATATTGATGTTTGTAAGTGCTTTATTAGTAATTCCGACAATAATATTTTTTGTAAAATTGGCGAGTTATGGGTTTAATTTCTCGCTTTATTAATTTATTCATCAATAAAGAAAATGATGAAGATGATTTAATTTATTCTAGTGAAGACGCACAAGAAGAAACAGCATTACTTTACGAAAAAACTAAATTAGAGAGAGATAAAGAAAATAGAGCTTACGCAGAAATAAGCCCCGAATACATTGCCACAAAAAAAGAAAAATTAAGGCAGTCAAGTTACAAAATTCATTTTGAATTTATCCCCAAGCTACAGAACTTCAAGAATGTTCGTAGTGCGCTTGAATACACGTATAGAAGTCGTGACCCCTGGAAAAACATACGAGATAAAAAAGAACGAGAAAGCAAGGGCGCTTGCTGTATCTGTGGCAAAACGTCTTTTGATTATCCAGTAGCGAAAGGGTCTAAAAAGCCGACTACTGCAACGGAATGCCATGAGGTATGGAGTTATGACCTTGAGTCAAAAAAACAGAAATTAGAGCGTCTAGAGGCTCTATGTGTGCAATGTCATCAAATCAAGCACATCAATAGATTTTATTCGGATGACGCAAAAACATTTGAATTGCTTAATGCTTATTGCGTTTTGAATAAAATCGAAATGACACAAGCAATGAAAGATTTAGACTTAGCTTATCAAAACAATGAAAAATTAGCTGATACTAAATTTTTAATTGATATGAAGTTGATTAGCTCAATTAGTAATTATTCGTTTGATGAGATATTTAACTGCCATAGTGATATTTTTAATTCGTTTTTAGAGACGAAATTTAAACAAAACAATGTAGCAGATTAGAAAAAGCAAAGCTCTGTCATTAAACAGAGCTTTACTTTTCCCATTTTTTCATTATATTAATTCTTACCAAGGAATAATATATATGAACATTTATAATAATACAATAATAGAAAACAATTTAAAAGTCAATGACTTATCATCATTTTGCATAACAAATACAAAAAATATTTTGTCAGATGTTTTGCTTATCAAAGAAAGAAATAATAAAAAATTTTATTCAAAAGACGAAAAACTACAAAGTTTTTACGATTTAATAAACGAACATCAAATAGTAGATATAGCACTCAGAAAAAAATTAATTCCAGAAATTCTATATCACGATGTTTCATTTATTGTTAAAAAACTTTTTGGAGGCGATTGGGAAAAATACTTCAAAGATGTTGAATTGTATTTTGATACATTCACTATAAAAGATTTTATTCTGGCAAATATGTCAGACAAAGATTTAAAAAATGAAGATGAAAGAATGGACTGGTTGCAGTTCAATTTCAAAGATGTTTTAAAGCTATCAGGAATAAAAGAAGACGACATAAAAATAAATAAAGCGATTACAAAAAGAAGGCTAAAGAAATTACAGAAAAGAAAAATCTGGCACGCAATGGTGTTATTGAAATTGGCAGGGGGTAGCAGTAAAAATAAAAGATATAACTATTTGTCGCCATCAGTTTTATTTCAATACAAAACAGACTATAAGAAAAATCAAGATTTTATAAAAAATGGCGTCTTAATCGGAGAAGATGGAAAAACATTTTCATTAGCAAACTGCACTAAAGAGTTTAAGCAGAGAACAGCAGAAACTTTAAATGTGGTCAGCTATATGGAAAAGAAAAGCGATGAAATAAACAAGCTAACACCAGGAGCAACTAACTGGATTTTTATTACGCTCACGATCAAGCCAGAACATCACCCACTACCAACCAAAGGCAAAAATTCTTATGATGGCACAAGCCCTTTTGATAGTGCTAAAGCTCAAAAAAGTGACTGGAATACAGTTAGAGCTTTATTGAGAAAAAAAGGAATTTTGCCAGACCAAAATTTTTGGGGCGTCATTGTTGCCGAAATTCATAAAGATGGTTGCCAACATTTGCATTTAGTTATTTTTTATTACGAGAAAGACTTTGGAGATATAAGAGACGCGTTTTTTTCAGTATTTCCAAATTTAAAAGAAAATGAAGAAAAAGCTAGAAAAGATAAGACTCAAAATAAATCTTTTGTAAAAAATAATGGTCAAGCAAAAGCTACAAGCTATGTTTTCAAATACATTCTAAAAGCAACAAATTGCTTTGATATGTCTGTTGATATTTTCAAACAAACAAGAACAGAGCTTAAAGATAATAAAATTGTAGAAGAAAAAATAGAAAACGGAGTTTTAGCAAATTCTGCATTTAGAAGTTATAACAATATTAGAGGTATTGCTTTTTTTGGAATTTCTAATTGCATTACAAAATTTAGATTTTTAGGAAAAAATCTAAACAGGATAAATTCAGGAAAAGAAAACCAAATTTTATGCAGTGCGAGACTTGAGGAAATTATCAAGAGCAATGATTTTTATTCTTTTGTTGAGGAAAAACATCATTTAGATTTCAAAAATGAATATGTTTTTACAAAGAATAAAACAAACAAATTTATTGGATTGTCTTGCTTAAGCAATAGCTCTGTTTATTTAAAAAGATTTTTTATTAAAACTATTAAGAAAGCAGTAGAAGACAAAATATTGTTAGAAGAATATAAAAATCTTTCTATCAATATTAAGAATGAAGTATTGAATGAATACTTAGGAAATTGGGTTTTAGTTAGTCCTAGTTATTCAAGTAAGAGCGAAAAAACAGAAAATCAAAAACAAAATCAAAATATTTATTACGAATATTATGATACAGATGACGATTTAATTAATTTTTAATATAAAAACATAAAAATATTATTAAAAACGTTTCAGAAATTGACTAAAAAAATTTAGTTGCTAGAATAAATATTGAGCAATATCTTAAACATTTTCCTGTTATTGCTTAAAAGGTATCTCCCTTAATAAAAGACATTCGAGCGAATGTCTTTTCTACTTTTGGACCTTGAGAGCTACACTCTCAAACTCTTGTGCATTCTCAACATTGGACCCGTTGAGAACGTCCGAAAAAAATCGGCTTTAGGGGCTTGTGCACTATGGGAAATGTCCCTATAATCGCGGTTCTGTTGGAGAACAACAGGGCAAAAGCTCGATGGTGTAATGGTAACCCGTCGCCTTCACACGGCGAAATTCCAAGTTCAATTCTTGGTCGAGCTACCAAATTTCAAAAGTAGCCATTTCTTACGAAGTGGCTATTTTTTTGTCGTAAATTAACCAAAAATTCGCCAAAAGTTTTTTTGTCAATTTTTAAGTATTTGATTTATAACCAAAAAAATCGTAAAAACTTTGCATTCACACTGCAGGGGTCGCAAGTTCGAAACTTGCACTTTCCACCAAATTCAGAAAAGCCCGCCTAGTGCGGGCTTTTGCCGTTTCCGGGGCAAAAAATGATTTTGTGTCCTGTGCCGTAATCTGGAAAAGCCACAAAATTGCCACAGTCGATGGCAAAAGGAGCGGGGGCGACTTTCAGGCAGAAGAGCATAGGGACATGGGAAGTTCGAATCAGAAAAACAGGATTCCCTGCGTGCACGAAAACGTTCAAATCGCTCTATTTTTATGCAGTACTCTCGGTCAATCTCCACCGCTGACGCTGACGATATTGATATTCGATCAGGCCTGAGCCGATTGCGCCCCGGCCGCTTCCAGCCAGTCGATGAAATTGCGCAGGTGGACCGGCTTGTCGGCGTCCAGAGGCACGTGCGCCGCGTAAGTCGCCCCGGTCACGCGGATGGCGTCGAAGGGCGTTGCGATGCGCCCGGCCGCGCGGTCCGCGCCCAGCGTCGGGAATGTGCCGATGCCGGCGCCCAGTCCATCGATCACAGCCTGCAGGGTCACGAAAAAGTGGTCAAACCTGAGGAACTGGGGCGGGCGTAACGTCGCGCAGCCGGCTTCCTTCATCCAGCTCTCCCAGTCGCCCGGCCGGGTTTCCGTCGCCAGCAGCATGATCCGTTCGAGGTCCGCGGGTGCATCCAGCGTTCCGGTCCGCACCAGTTCCGGCGATACGATTACGGTGCTCCATTCCTGGAAGACGGCCGTGGCTTCCGTGTGCCCGCTCGGCTTGTCGTCACGCCGGATCATGACGTCGTAGCCCCCCTTCAGATGGGCTTCGGTGCTGAGCGCCGTCGAGACCCGTACTTCCACATCCGGATACGCCGTACGAAATTCGCCCAGTTTGGGGATCAGCCAGCGCATCGCGAAGGTGGCCGGGGCATTCACCCGGATCACCTTGCTGGTTTCGGCCCGTCCGTAGCGATACGAGGCATCGCTGATCAGGTCGAATGCCGCACTGATTTCACGGGCAAAGGCGCGGGCGTGGCTGGTCGCCACCATGCGTTGTCCCTGGCGGGCGAACAGGGGCTGTCCCAGCCAGTCTTCGAGGATCTCGATCTGGCGGCTCACGGCGCCGTGCGTCAGCGAGAGCTCGTCGGCTGCCGCGGTGTAGCTGCCGGCCCGCGCCGCGACTTCGAATATGCGCAGGGCATTCAGGGGAGGGAGTTTGCGTGGCATATGTGAGTTTTACTATCGAATAGTCTCATTTTAAATCGATTTTTATAGATTTTCTCACATGCTAGCCTGTGATTTTCAACGAAGGAAACACAGCCATGCAAAACATTACCGTGAATGGACGCAGCTATCGCAGCCCCGTGCGGCCTACCGTCATCGTCTGCATCGACGGTTGCGAACAGGAATACATCAACCAGGCCATCATGGCCGGGGTCGCCCCTTTCTTCGAGCGGCTGGCCGCGCGCGGCACCGTGCTGGCGGGCGATTGTGTCGTACCGTCGTTCACCAATCCGAACAACCTGTCCATCGTGACCGGCGCGCCGCCGGCCCTTCACGGCATCTGCGGGAATTTCTTCTACGACCCCGAGCAGGGCAGCGAAGTCCTGATGAACGACCCGAAATACCTGCGCGCGCCGACCATCCTGGCCGCGCTCGCGGAACAGGGCGCCAAGGTGGCCGTCGTCACCGCCAAGGACAAGCTGCGGGCCTTGTTGGGAAAAGGATTGAAAGGGATCTGCTTTTCGGCGGAAAAGGCGAACGAGGCGACCGTCGCGGACAACGGCATCGATCGCGTGCTAGAGCGGGTTGGCCAGCCGCTGCCTTCGGTCTACAGCGCCCATTTGTCGGAATTCGTCTTCGCCGCCGGCCTGCACCTGCTCGAGACCGAACGGCCCGACCTCATGTACCTCTCGACCACGGACTACGTCCAGCACAAGTGCGCGCCCGGCACACCGGGGGCGAACGATTTCTACGCGATGATGGACAGCTATCTGGGGCGCATGGACGCGCTCGGCGCCGTCATCGGCATCACGGCCGACCACGGCATGAACGCGAAGACCGATGCCGCGGGCCGGCCGAATGTCGTGTTCCTGCAGGACGAGCTGGACCGGCGCTTCCCCGGGACCGCCACGCGCGTCCTGCTGCCGATCACCGATCCTTATGTCGTGCACCACGGCGCCCTGGGCTCGTTCGCGACGATCTATCTCGAGGACGCTGCCAGCCTGCCGCAGGTGAAGGAGTTCACCGCCGGCATCGCGGGCGTCGACTTGGTGCTCGAGCGGCATGCGGCGGCGGCACGTTTCGAGCTGCCCCCGGACCGGATCGGCGACCTGGTCGTCATCAGCGACAGGCTGACGGTGCTGGGCAGCGCCGCCGCCCGGCACGACCTGTCGGGCCTGACCGTGCCGCTGCGCTCGCATGGCGGCCTGTCCGAACAACGCGTGCCGCTGCTGTTCAACCAACCGGCGCAGGGCATTATCCAATCCCGTCTGCGTAACTTCGACGTGATCGACATCGCCCTGAATCATATTGGCTGACCCCATTCAGCCTCAAATAAAATAACGGAGACGAGGATGAACATCACGAGCGAAGAGGCGCGCCTGGCGGTGGCGCCGGTACAGTCGGCAAGCGAGTATGCGAAGTGGCAATGGCGGGCCCTGATCGGGGTCACCTTCTGCTACCTGTTCTATTACACCGGACGGCAGACCTTCGGGTTCGCCATTCCCGGCATCCAGGCCGAGCTCGGCCTGAGCAAGCAGGCGTTGGGTTGGATCAGCGCCTCCATGCTGTGGGGGTATGCCGTGGGGCAGTCGATCAACGGCAATCTCGGCGACAAGTTCGGTGGCCGGCGCATGATGGTGATGGGCGCGGTCCTGTCGTTCGCGGCGAACTGGGCGCTCAGCTTCGGGCAAAGCTTCCTGTTCCTCCTCGTCTTCTGGTGCGCCAACGGCTTTTTCCAGTCGATGGGCTTCGCACCCGGCAGCCGCCTGCTCTCCAACTGGTGGGGCGAGGAACGCCGTGGCTTCGTGTACGGTATCTACGTCGGCTTTTCCGGATTTTCCTCGGTCATTGCGTTCGCGCTGCCCATCCTGATCCTGGGACAACTGAAGCTGGACTGGCACTGGATATTCCGCCTGCCCGTGTTCTGCATGCTGTTGGGGGCGGTCGTACTCTGGTTCTTCGTCTGCGAGCGCCCGGAAGACAAGGGCATGAAAGCGCCGACGGAAGCCGGGCGCCACGGGCAGAAGGCCGCGGCTGGCGATGCCGGGACCACGACGGGCGCGGCCAGCAGCTACGAGCGCTACCTGGCGGTGCTGAAGACCTGGAAGCTGTATGTCACCGGCCTGTCCATCGGCTGCCAGAACGCCGCCCGCTATGCCCTCATCATCTGGGTGCCGGTGCATCTTCTGGGGCCGGACTGGAAAGCCGGTCACGGCGCGATCGACCCCACCTGGATCACGCTGGCGCTGCCGGTCGGGATGGCGTTCGGCGCAATTTCGAACAGCTGGGTGTCCGATATCCTGTTCCGTTCGCGCCGCTACGTCGCCATCATCACGTACATGGTCGCGGCCAGCGGTTTCGCCCTGTGCATGGAACTGGTGCCGGCCGGCAGTGTTGCGAGCATAGTGCTGATGTTCCTGTGCGGCTTCTTCGTGTTCGGCCCGGCGTCGTCGTTCTGGGCATTGTGCCCCGACCTGTTCGGACGCAGGTTGGCCGGCACGGCGACCGGCTTGCTGAACTGCATCTCCTATGCGTTTGCCGGGATCGGCGAACCGCTGATCGGACGCACCATGGACCACACCGCGAACACGAGCATCATCTTTCCCATCGTGGCCGGGCTGTGTCTCGTCAGTGCCCTGTCGGCCTTGATGATCAAGCGCTAGGCGGCCATCAGCTTGCCGAGCGTGATTGGCAGATTGCGACTACGCCGTGATCCTTGCCCATCTGACACTCCTTTCTTTCGTCGGAAAAGTGTCAAGCTAATTCAGGACGGGTCACAGGGACGAAAAAAGCCACGCTTCATCGCGTGGCTTATTTCGTTTCCGCACATTCCCTCCGGGGCCATCGTTCAGCGCATCGTGAACGGATTCCCGGTCTTGGCCCCGGTATTGATCCACACGCTTTTCACCTGCAGGTATTCGTGGATCGCATCCATGCCGTTTTCCCGTCCCAGCCCTGAATCCTTGTAGCCGCCGAAGGGCGACATGTAGCTCACTGCGCGGTAAGTGTTGACCCACACCGTACCCGACTGGATGCGCGCCGACATGCGGAAGGCGCGGCCGATGTCGCCGGTCCACACGCCCGCGCCCAGGCCGTAGGCCGAGTCGTTGGCGATGGCCACGGCCTCATCCTCATCCTTGAAACGGATCACCGACAGCACCGGACCGAATACCTCCTCCTGCGCGATGCGCATCTTGTTGTCGACGTCGGCGAAGATGGTCGGCTCGATGAACCAGCCGTTGCCGCATTCGGCGCGCGCGGCCGGCGTGCCGCCCAGCACCAGCCGGGCGCCATCCTGCCTGGCCACGTCGATGTAGCTCAGTACCTTGTCGTACTGCTGGCGCGTGGTGACCGGGCCGACCTGGGTGCCGGCATCGAGCGGGTTGCCCATGCGCGCGGTGCGCGCCAGCGCGGTCAGCTGTTCCAGGAAGGCATCGTGGATCTGATCCTGCAGCAGCAGGCGCGAGCCGGCGATGCAGGTCTGGCCGGTGGCGGCGAAGATGCCTGAGACCGCGCCGTTGACCGCGTCCTCCAGGTTGGCGTCGGCGAACACGATGTTGGGCGACTTGCCGCCCAGCTCCAGGCTGACGCGCTTGAATTGCCCGGCGGCGGCGCGGTTGATGGCGCGCCCGGTGGCGTCGCTGCCGGTGAAGCTGATCTTGCGCACCAAGGGATGCTCCACCAGCGGCGTGCCGACATCCCGGCCGTAACCGGTGACCACGTTGACCACGCCGGGCGGGAAACCGGCCTCTTCGAACAGCTTGACGAATTCCAGCGTCGAGGCCGAGGTGAATTCCGAGGGTTTGAGCACTACCGTGCAGCCGGCGGCCAAGGCCGGGGCGATCTTCCACGCGGTCAGCAGCAGTGGCGAATTCCACGGCGTGATGGCGGCCACCACGCCGACCGGCTCATGGCGGGTGAAGTTGAAGTAATCCTGCTTGTCCAGCGGAATCACCGCGCCCTGGACCTTGTCGGCCAACCCGCCGAAGTAATGGAACCACTGCGGGATATAGTTCAGCTGGCCGCGCATCTCGGCGATCAGCTTGCCGTTGTCGCGCACCTCGGTCTGGGCCAGCCGCTCGGCATCGCGCGCGATCAGGTCGCCCAGCTTGCGCAGCAGCGCGCCGCGCTGGCTATGGCTCATGGCCGGCCACGGGCCGCTGGTGAAGGCGCGGTGCGCGGCCTGTACGGCGCGCTCGACATCGTCGGCGGTGCCCGCGGCGACTTGCGCCCACACTTCGCCGGTGAAGGGATTCCAGGAATCGAACCAGTTGCCGCCGGCCGCATCGCAAAAGCTGCCGTCGATGAAAAGTTGGTAACGCTGCACAGTATTCTCCTTGCCGCCTTCAGGTTTTCAGGCGCGGCTTGTCGGTGTGGGACAGGTCGCACAGCACATCGACCATCGCCGAGAAGTCGTTGCCGCCGAAACCGCGCGCCCGCGCGGTACTGAAGGCCTCCTTGGCGGCCGCGCCGATGGGCATGGGCGACTTCGCCGAATTGGCGGCGTTGACGATCAGGGTCAGGTCCTTGTGCGCCAGGTCGATGGTGAAGCCGGGGGCGATGTCGCCCTTCAACACCTTGTCCGGCCACGCGATCTTCAACTGGCCGTTGGTGGCGGTGGTGCCGTAGATCACATCCAGCGTCTTCTCCAGCGACAGGCCGAAGCGCTGCGACAGCGTCAGCGCTTCGGCATTGAGCTGGCAGGAGACCACCGCCAGGTAGTTGTTGACCAGCTTGGTGCGGGTGCCCGTGCCGACCGCGCCGCAATGGTGGATGGTGGTGCCCATGGCCTGCAGCAGCGGCAGGACGCGGTTGAAGTCGGCGTCCGTGCCGCCCACCATGAACAGCGATTCGCCGCGGTCGGCATGGCTGGCCAGGCGTCCCACCGGCGCGTCGACGAAAGACTTGCCCTGGGCCAGCGCCTCGGCCGCCAGGCGATCGGTGGCTTCCGGTTCCACCGTGCTCATGTCCATCACCAGCGCGCCGTGGGCAATGTTGGCCAGCACGCCGCCGGCGCCGCCTACCACCTCCAGCACCACCGCCGAGTTGGGCAGCATGGTGACCACCACGTCGCAGCCGCGCGAGGCTTCCGCCACGCTCGAGGCAGGTTGCGCTCCCAGCTTGACCAGCGCAGCCACCGCATCGCGGTTGACGTCGTATACAGTCAGGCCGAAACCCTTGCGCTGCAGGTTGGATGCCATGCCCAGGCCCATGCGGCCCAGTCCGATGAAACCGATCTTGAGGGAAGATTGCTGCTGACTCATTTGATGTCTCCTGGATATTGTTGTCGTGGTGGCCGGGCACGGCGCCGGCCTGCGCCGCGGCGCAGGCCGACTATGTCACCGCCGCCGGCTCCGTGCAGTTTGGTGCCGATTCGTGTCGCTTTCGTATCGCTTTCGTATCGCTTTCGTATCGCTTATACGCTCAGGTAAGAGGTCTTGACGATGGTGTAGAAGTCGATGGCATAAGTGCCTTGCTCGCGCGGGCCGTAGCTCGACCCCTTGCGCCCGCCGAAAGGCACGTGATAGTCCAGCCCGGCGGTGGCCAGGTTGAGCATGGTCAGGCCGGCTTCGGCATGCTGCTGGAAGTGGCGCGCATGTTTTTGCGAAGTGGTGCAGATGCCCGCCGACAGGCCGAAGCTGGTGTCGTTGGCCACCGCCAGCGCCTCGTCATAGTCCTTGACGCGGATCACCGCTGCCACCGGGCCGAAGACTTCTTCACGGTTGATGCGCATCTGGTTGTCGGTCTCGGTAAACAGCGTCGGCGAGAGGTAATGCCCCGGCGTCTCGCGCTTGAGCAATTCGCCTTTCACGCGCACCTTGGCGCCTTCGTTGATGCCGATGTCGATATAGCGCAGGTCCTGGTCGAGCTGGCGGCGGTCGACCACCGGGCCGACCTGGGTGCCGGCCTTGAGCGCGTGGCCGATGTCGATCTGGCCCAGCCTCCCGGCCAGCGCCTCGACGAAGCGGTCATGGATGCCTGCAGTCACCACCAGCCGGCTGGAGGCGGTGCAGCGCTGGCCGGTCTGGAAGAAAGAGCCATCCAGCGCGCAGGCCACCGCGACATCGAGGTCGGCATCGTCCAGCACCACCAATGGATTCTTGCCGCCCATTTCAGCCTGCACGCGGATCATGCGCTCGCCGGCGCGCTTGACGATCTGGTTGCCGGTCTTGACCGAACCGGTGAAGGTGACCGCGTCCACGCTGGCGAGCAAGGCATCGCCGACCACCGGACCGGTGCCATGTACCAGGTTGAACACGCCGGCGGGCACGCCGGCGCGATGGATGATGTCGGCCAGCGCATGGGCCGTGCCGGGCGTGACTTCCGACGGCTTGAACACGACCGCGTTGCCGAATGCCAGGGCCGGCGCGATCTTCCAGGCGGGGATGGCAATCGGGAAATTCCATGGCGTGATGACGCCGATGACGCCGACCGGATCGCGCGTGACCTCGACATCGATGCCGGGCCGCACCGACGCCAGTTTATCGCCGCGGATGCGCACTACCTCGCCGGCGAAGAAGCGGAAGATATTGGCCGCGCGCCCGACTTCGCCGATGGCTTCGGCGCGGGTCTTGCCTTCCTCGCGCGCCAGCAATTCGCCCAGCTCTTCCTTGCGCGCGAACAGCTCATTGGAAATCGCCGAGAGGAGGTCCGAGCGCAATTGCACGGTGCCGGCATTCCACTTGGGCAGGGCGGCGCGCGCCGCGGCGATGGCATCGGCCACTTGCCGGGCGCTGGCATGGCTGGCGCGGCCGATGATGTCGTTGGTGTCGGAAGGATTGATGTTGTCGGCCTCGCTGGCGCCGGCGACCCATTCGCCGGCGATCAGGTTCTTGTATTGCATCATCGGGATTCCTTGCTGGAAGAGAAGACGGAACCGCAGCATTGCATGTCGCCCGCGGCGACGTCCAATACCGGATTTTGATCAAGCCATCACGTTTGCGCATGCCAGCGCCAAGCCTTGCGCCAGCTGGTTTTGCTGCAACGCAAATGCATCCATAGCAAAGCGCAATGGCGTCATCACAAGCTAGCATTGGACGCTTCGGCGCGGCTCGGGCTAAGGTCTGCTCGTCCGCAAGCGGTGCGTCGCCGGCATGGGGAGATGTGGCAGGCGCGACGGCCGCTGCGGCACCCTACGACAACAACGGAGACGACATGAACCTGAAACTGACCACCATGGCCGGTGCGCTCGCGGCTGTCCTGGCGCTGGCCTCGGCCGGCCCGGCCACGGCCGCCGGCGATACCATCCGCATCGGCTTCATCACCGATATGTCCGGCGTCTATGCCGACCTGGACGGCCCCGGCGGTGTTGAAGCCATCAAGATGGCCATCGCCGACGCCGGCGGCAGCATCAACGGCAAGAAGATCGAACTGACCGTGGTGGATCACCAGAACAAGGCCGATATCGCCGCCAGCCGCGCGCGCGAGTGGTATGACGCCGGCTACGATGTGGTGATCGGCGGCACCAATTCTTCGGCCGCGCTGGCCATTGCCAAGATCGCGGCGGAGAAGAAGCGCGTGTTCCTCTCGCCAGGCAGCGGCACCACCCGCCTGACCAATGAGGAATGCAATCCCTACACCGTGCAGTACAGCTACGACACGCTGTCGGTGGCGCGTGGCACCGGCACCGCGATGGTCAGGCAGGGTTACAAGAGCTGGTATTTCCTGACCGCCGACGTCGCCTTCGGCAACTCGCTGGAGAAGGATACGGCCGATACCGTCAAGGCCAATGGCGGCACCGTGGTAGGCGCGGTCAAGCATCCGCTGGGGGCGTCGGATTTCTCGTCCTTCCTGCTGCAGGCGCAGTCGTCCAAGGCGCAGGTGCTGGGCCTGTCCACCGGCGGCACCGACCTGGTCAATGCCATCAAGGGCGCGGCCGAGTTCAACGTCACCAAGAGCATGAAGCTGGCCGGCATCCTGATGTTCATCAACGACATCCATGCGCTCGGCCTGCAACTTTCGCAAGGGCTGTATTTCACCGACGCTTTCTACTGGGATCGCACCGAGGAGTCGCGCGCCTGGTCCAAGCGCTTCTTCGCCAAGACCAAGCGCATGCCCAGCTCGCTGCAGGCCGGCGACGCGTCGGTGACGGCAACCTGGCTGGCGGCCGTGAAGGCGGTCGGCGGCACCGATGCCGACAAGGTGATGGAGCACATGCGCGCCACCAGGATCAACGACTTCTTCGCCAGCAACGGCGTGATCCGTCCGGACGGCCGCATGGTGCATGACATGTACCTGATGCAGGTGAAGGCGCCGGCCGAATCCAGGTATCCCTGGGATTACGCGAGAATCGTGCAGACCATTCCCGGCGACCAGGCTTACATGAGCAAGGCCGAGTCGAAGTGCCAATACTGGAAGTGACGGCGGTGCGCGCCGCGGCGCGTTGATCCGGCCTGGGTAAGCGGGCCGCCTGCATGGCAAGATGCAGGCGGCATTTTTTACGCCTGCGGATTGGGCGGCGCCATCGGCGCGGCATCAGCACTAAGGATGAAGGACGAAAAAAAGCCCGCCATTATCGGCGGGCCATAAGAACTGCCTTGAAAGCGCAGGCTACATCGGCGCCAGGCCCAGCACGGCACGAAAGCGGTTCTTGACATGGACGCCATCGCGCGGCGGCAATGCGCGCGGCAGTTCGTCGGCCTGTACCTTGACCTGGGCCAGCAATGGGCCACGGTTGGCGGCGATGGCGGCAAACAATGCGCCGATGTCTTCCGTCGATGTGACGCGGCAGGTTTGCCCGATGCCGCAGCCGGCGGCTACCGCCACCAGGTCGGTGCCCAGGCTGGTGTGGCTGCGCTGCATGCCGGTCTCGCCGAAGTGGCCGTTGTCCAGCACCACCACGTTCAGGTTGGGTGGCTGTTGTGCGCCGATGGTCGCCAGCGTACCGATGCCCATCAGTTGTTCGCCATCGCCGGTGACCACGATCACGGTGCGCGCCGGCTGGGCGATGGCTAGGCCCAGTCCGACGGCGGCCGCGCCGCCCATGGCGCCCCACAGGTAGAAGTTCTCGTCGCGGTCGCCTGCGGCGTAAAGGTCGTAGGAGGAGGAGCCCAGGCCGGTCACGACCAGCGCCTGCGGAAAGGCTTCCACCAGCTGGCGCACGAATGCGCGACGGTCGAGCCCGCCGGTTTGCTGTACTGCACTCATTTTCCTGCCTCCCATTTTTTCTTGCCGATCAGTTGTTGTCCCAGCAGCACGCAGACCGCTTCGCCGCCTTCGAAGGCGGCATCGAAACCGGCGCTGACGGTGGCGGCCACCTCTTCCGGCCGATCCGCGCGCAGCACTGTGATGCCCATCAGCTCGATGGCGGCTTGTGTGGCGCGGCCCATGGGCGATTGCCATTGGTTGAATTCGGCCCATTCGCCGCGCATGGTGATGATGGAAAAGAAGGGGAAGCGGCAGTTGGAAATCAGCGAGAACATGTTGATGCAATTGCCCACGCCGCTGCTTTGCATCAGCAATGCCGCGCGCTGGCCACCGAGCCAGGCGCCGCAGACGGTGGCCACGCCTTCTTCCTCGGTGGTCAGCACGATGCCGCGCATATCGGCATCGCCATGCACGCGGCGGATCACATGGGAATGCCCGGCATCGGGCACATAGGCGACCTGCTTGACGCCGCCGGTCTTGAGGATGGTGAAGATGTCCTCGCGCCAATTCTGCTGCGCGTCGGCCGAGCCTGGTGAGCTGCTTGAGCTGTTCATAAACTGGGTGTCCCCTGATCAAATGACTGGAGCGGCCATCGTAGAGCGCGCCTGCGGGGCCGTCCAATACAGAAATCTGTTTGGACAATCAGTTTTCGGCATAGCAGCCGGGGTGGGGTGGGGTGGGAGTTGTGTTGGGTAGTCTGGGTAGTCTGGTCTTGCTTCGTTTTGGTGTACTGGCTTGATGCTTTTCTTTCTTCGGTCGGAAGGGAGCGCCGGGGGCGGCCCGGCAGCCGCTCACTTTCTTTGGCCCGCCAAAGAAAGTAAGCAAAGAAAGGCGGCCCC
>NZ_JBWKPR010000002.1:1086354-1115818 GCF_059418325.1 Herbaspirillum sp. GW821-FHT09A12 | reverse complement strand
GTCTGCCTAGGCGTGGCGACGCGTCGTAGCGGTGCTACGGCAAGGAGCCACAACAACGGCAGGCGACGCTTGCTGGCCGCTCCCGGAGGGTTGCCCCAGAAGGCGCGCTGGCCGCGTTGCCCGGTGAGGCTGGTGGCCCACCACCAGCCTCACCGGGCGCCTTGCCACCCCGCCTTCTGGGAGCAACGCATCTCGCAGATTTAATGTGAACAGGCCCTGATGCCGGACGCACGACAAAACAGCCGGCCGGTGCGCAAAGCACCGCATGCGCCCGTCAACCAACAGGAGACAGACACATGAACACAATTGCAGGTACCCGGGTGCACCCGGTGGGCCACGGCCAGGCGCCGGCAGCGGCGGAGAACCTGAGCGAGGCAGAGATCCGGCAACGCAAGATGGCGCTGCGTTCGTCGGTCATCGGCACGGCGCTGGAGTGGTACGACTTTTTCCTTTACGGCACGGCGGCGGCGATCGTCTTCAACGTATTGTTTTTCACCAGGCTGGATCCGATGATCGGCACGCTGGCCGCTTTCGGTTCTTACGCGCTGGGGTTCGTGGTGCGCCCGCTGGGCGGCTTCGTGTTCGGCCATATCGGCGACAAGATCGGGCGCAAGAACGTGTTGGTGGTCACGCTCGTGATGATGGGCTTGTCCACCACGCTCATCGGCGTCTTGCCGACTTATGCCAGCATCGGCATCGCCGCGCCGATCCTGCTGACCTTGCTGCGGCTGGTGCAGGGCTTCGCCGCAGGCGCCGAGTTCGGCGGCGCGGTGACCATGTCGGCCGAGTATGCTCCGCCCGACAAGCGCGGCTACTACGCCAGCTGGCCGGGCGTCGGCGTGGCGCTGGGCGTGGTGCTTTCGGCGGGCGCCTTCGCGCTGGTGCGCATGATGCCGGAGGCCGATTTCATGCGTTACGGATGGCGCATTCCTTTCCTGCTTTCCTCGGTCGGCCTGGCGGTGGGGATCTATATCCGCCTGTTCGTGCAGGAGTCGCCCACTTTCGAAAAGATGAAGCAGCGCATGGCGGTGGCGAAGGCGCCCATCAAGGCGGTCTGGCAGGAGCAGAAGCGCAGCCTGCTGATTGCCATCGGCGCGCGCTTTTCGGAAAACACGGCAGGCTACATCTTCCAGGTGTGGGCCTTGTCGTATCTGACTGCCCAGCTCAAGGTCGAGGCCAGCGTCGGCCTGATGGCGGTGCTGATCGGCGCGGGCATCGGGGCCTTGCTCAATCCGTTTTGGGGAGCGCTGTCGGACCGTGTCGGCCGGCGACCAGTGTATATCCTCGGTATCCTCGTGATGATACTGGGCGCCTTCCCGTTTTTCTGGATGCTGGAGACGCGGGAAACCCCGATGATCATCGGCGCTTTCGTGATGATGATCGTGTTCGGGCTGTATCCGATGTTTTCGGTGCAGGCGGCTTTCTTCGCCGAGTTGTTCCCGCCGCGCATGCGCATGAGCGGCATCTGCTGCGCGCGCGAGCTGTCTTCGGTCATCACCGGCGGCATGGCGCCGGTGATTGCCACGGGCCTGTTGGCGTATTACGGCGGCAGCTACTATCCCATCATCGGCTACATCATGTTCATGGGCGGGGTGGCGCTGGTGGCCTTGCTGATCGCGCCGGAGACGCGCGGCATCGTGTATGACGAGGAGCAATAGCGCGCGCAAACCGGCTGGGCAATGGAAGCGGCCGGTGCGGTCAAATGTTGGCCGCACCGGCCGTTATGCCTGAATGGCAATGGCAGTGGTTCAGGCGCTTTCGCGTTCGACGATGGAATAGCCCAGATCGCATATCGGCTGGGCCACGCCCTGGCCGTTGAAGCGCGCCAGCAACATTTCCGCCGTGGTCAGGCCGATCTGGTGGCCGCTGATCTGCACCGTGGTCAGCGCCGGCGTGACTTCGGGGGCGATCTCGAGATTGGCGAAGCCGGCCAGCGCAATCTGCCCGGGCACCTGGATGCCGCGCCGGATGCATTCCATCGCGGCGCCGGCGGCGATGACGTCGTTGCTGAAGAAGACGGCATCGACATCGGGATGCTCCCTCAGCAGCAAGCCGATCGCTTCGCGCCCGGCGTGGAGGAAGGAGCCCAGCGGGATCTTGATGTGTATCGGCTCTTGCGCGCCCTGCGCCAGCACGGCCTCGCGCATGCCCGAAAAGCGCGCCATGCCGCGCGGATCTTCGCCGCCGATGAAGGCCATGCGGCGGTATCCCTTGCCGATGAGATAGTCGCCCATGGCGCGCCCGGCGGCATGGTTGTCGAAGCCGACCAGCATGTCGATGGGGCGTTTGGTCAGGTCCCAGGTTTCCACTACCGGAATGCCGGCCGCCTTCAGGCGCTGGCGCGTGCGGGCGGTATGCTGCACGCCGGTCAGCACCAGGCCGTCGACGCGGCGGCCGATGAAGGCTTCCACCAGGGCGGTCTCGGCCGTTTCAGAATAATTGGTCTGCCCCAGCAGCAGCTGGTAACCCTGTTCGCTGAGCTTTTCCGACAGCCCGCGCACGGTTTCCGCGAAGATCGAATGGCTGATGGTGGGGACGATGGCGGCGACGATACGGGTGCGGCGCGAGGCCAGGCCGCCGGCCAGCATGTTGGGGATGTAGCCCATGCTGGCGATGAAGGACTCCACCTTGGCGCGGGTTTCGGGTGAAACCTTTTCCGGCGTATTGATCACGCGCGACACCGTGATGTGCGACACGCCGGCGGCGCGGGCCACGTCTTCCTTGGTGATTGGGCGCATTGGAGCGGGGGCTGCTGCTGTCTCGGTATTCGGTTTTCTTGTCATTGGCAGGATTCAATTGCGGACCCGGATGGCGAGATATCACGCCTCTTTATTGCGTCTATCTATCGCGTCTATCGATGAAACGCGTTCCAGCATAACAGCATGGCTTGCCGGAATCAGTTGCGGAAAACCGCAGTTTGCCGCCAGCCTCAATGTCAGTATCAGTCGCGGTCGTTGAAGGCCGAGATGTGCGACACCTGGAACACGCCGGACAGCGATTGCAGTTCGTCGCGGTGCAACTGCGCCAGCCGGTGCAGGTATTGCTCCCCCAGGTTGGTCAGGCGCACCTGCACCAGGCGTTTGTCGCGGTCATCCGGCGCGCGCGTGACCAGACCGGCCTTCACGCACCGGGTCACCAGCGCCACCACGCCATGGTGCTGGGCCTGCAGCCGTTCCGCCAGCTCGCTGATGCTGGCCCATTCGCGGCCGGGAAAGCCTTTGATGTGCAGCAGCAGCAGGTATTGCAGCGGCGTGAGGCCTTCGCTTTGGGCGGCATCTTCGGAAAAGCGCAGGAAGCGGCGCAATTGGTAGCGGAAGTCGGAGAGCGCTTCGAAGTCTTCCTTCTGCAGGCGGGAGGCGCTTTTCATTGGCGGCGTCCATGTCCCGCGGACATGGAGTCTGTGGTGCGCATGCGCGGCAAGGTAGCTGCACGGCAGGTGGAATCGGACATGAATATCATCTTATGATGTAATTACGGTTTGGCTGCGCTGCGCCGGCGCGGCCGTTGAATGTATGAAAAGACAAAAGACGCCGAAAACAGATATGCCCGATTCTATCTTGCTGTGGCTTAAAAGTTTCATTCCGCCCAGAAACAACGTCGACCGCTTTGAGCGCATGCGTTCCTGTGCGGGGAGCCTGTTCGGTATCTTGCTGGCGGGGTTGGCGAGCTACGCCATCCTGCCGCATGAAGCCCGGACCATTTGGCTGATTGCGCCCATGGGCGCATCGGCGGTGCTGCTGTTTGCGGTGCCGTCCAGCCCGCTGGCGCAACCGTGGTCCATCATCGGCGGCAATCTCAGCGCCGCGCTGATTGGCATCAGTTGCGCCAAGCTGGTCCAGGAGCCGGCATTGGCCGCGGCGCTGGCCATTTCGCTGGCGATCGGCGCGATGTTTTTGTTGCGCTGCCTGCATCCGCCCAGCGGAGCGGTCGCCTTGACTGCCGTGCTGGGCGGGCCGGCGGTGCACGATATGGGCTATCAGTTCGTCTTGGCGCCGGTCGGTTTGAACTCGGTGCTGCTGTTGCTGGCGGCGCTGTTTTTCAATAACGCCAGCGGCCGCCGCTATCCGCATGCCCAGCAGAGCGCCGCGCCGCATCCGCACCAGACCAGGGACGAATTGCCGATCACCCGGCTGGGTTTTTCGCATGAGGACCTGGACGCGGTGCTCAAGAGCTATAACCAGGTGATCGACATCGGCCGCGACGACCTGGAAGAGATCTTCATGCAAACCGAGATGCGCGCCTATCACCGCCGTTTCGGCGAGACGCGCTGCGCGGCGGTGATGTCGCGCGATGTCGTGGCGGTGGAGTTCGCCACCGGCCTGGACGACGCCTGGGGCTTGTTGCAGAAGCATCGCCTGCGCGCGTTGCCAGTGATCGACCGGGGGCGGCATGTGATCGGCATTGTCAGCCGCAGCGATTTCCTTGAGCACGCCGGTGCGCAAGTGCATACCGGCCTGGCTGTGCAATTGCGCAAGCTGTTGCGCCGCGTGCCGTTTTCCCATTCCGACAAGCCGGAAGTGGTGGGCCAGATCATGAGCCGGCCGGTGATTTCCGCCGGGGTGGACACGCCGCTGCTGGAGCTGGTGCCGCGCATGGCCGATGGCTTGCACCAGATTCCCGTGCTGGACGGCGAGGGCAAGCTGGCGGGCATGCTGACCCAGTCCGACATGATCGCCGCGTTGTATGAAAAGAATCTGGCGGCGGCGCGTGCGGCATCTGTTGGCGCCGGCTTGCGCAGTGCGGCTTGACAGGGTGGCCGGGGAGGGCGATTCTGCCCGGAACGGTTCCCCGCGATGGGTTGTTGCCGATGCGATATTCTTGAGGGAGAGTTCGGGCGTAAGAGCGTGTTTATGATCTCGTCGGGAGTCGGTCAAATGTCATGTCAGGATGGGATGCAAGGCGCAAAACGTAGACGGGCCGGTTGGCCCGGCGAGGCTTTGCAACGCCGCAGGCCGCCTGAAAGGGCATTTGAACGGCCCCGAAGGAGATCATAAACACGCTCTAAGGGAGGTGTGATGAGAAAGTGTGCTTTGGCGGTCGCGATCGCCATGATGCTGGTTCTATCCGCTTGCGAGCGTAAGGGCGTTAATCCGCCCAAGCCGATGACATCGGCGCACACCATGCCTGTGCCGGCCTGAAAGGCGCGTCTGGCGGGAGTTATTGGAAAGGTGAATATCTGCTATTGCCACAATAAAGCAGACCGGGCCTTGGCGCATCGCTATAGTTGCACCTGTCTCCTCCAATCTCCTCCTTAAGAAATTGGATTCAAGCCCGCAGCCAACAGGTTCGCGGGCTTTTTTTTGCCTGTTTTCCCTGGCGCGGACAGGCGATTTGATGGTGTCGGCGATGGGCGGGTGCTTCTTGGTAAGATGGAGGCTGTTGCGCGGTCAGTCCGACGCGCTGCGCGCCGACCGGCAGCGCCTTGTGTTTTTCGTTCCAGAACCGTCCAATGTCCCCAACACCTCCGTCTTCCCCTCCTCCTGAACGGCCCGATACGCCTTGTGTGGCGGTCTGTTCCACCACCTTTGACGACGTTTGCCGCGGCTGCGGACGGACGGTCGATGAGGTGGCGCAATGGGTGTTCATGAATCCCGAGGAGCGCGAAGTGGTGTGGCAGCGCATCCTGGCGCAGGGATATCCGCGCCGCAATTACTGAGCTGCCGGCAGGGCGGTCTTTTCAGCGCGGCTGCGTCGCGGGTTGGCCGAAGAAGCCGATGCCGGCCTGGCGCAGCATATCGGTCAGCGCGATCAGCGGCAGTCCGGTGAGGGCGGTGGGGTCGTCGCTTTGTATGCTTTGCAGGATGGCAATGCCCAGGCCTTCGTTTTTTGCGCTGCCGGCGCAATCGTAGGGTTGCTCGATGCGCAGGTAGGCGTCGAGTTCGGCGTCCGGCAAGTCGCGGAATGTCACCAGGGTTTGCACGTTGCGCATCTGCGCGGCGGAAGCGGCATCGGGCCTGCGGCCATCCCACAGGCACAATGCGGTGTGGAAGATGACCTGGCGGCCGCGCATTTTCTGCAGTTGTTTCAGCGCATTGGCGTGGTTGCCGGGCTTGCCGATCTGTTCGCCGTCCAGGGTTGCTACCTGGTCCGACCCGATCACCAGCGCCGCGCCGGCCTTGGCCGCGACCGCCGCCGCTTTTTCGCGTGCCAGGCGCCAGGCGGTGGCAGCGGGCGTTTCGCCGGAATGCGGCGTTTCGTCGATGTCCGGCGCCATGGTGTCGAAGGGCAGGCCGAGGCGGCTGAGCAATTCTTTGCGATAGGCCGAGCTTGATCCGAGAATCAGGCGTGTCGGTGCGGCGATAGAGGTGTCTTGCGGCATGGCGGCGGTGTTGTTGTGCGGATATTGATATGGCCGGAAAGGCAAGATTGCCATCCAAATCCGGCCGAAAAGACGTTGCGCGGCGACAGTCATGCGACAAATTCGCAGGAAGCGCGCTAACGCTTTGACTGGTAAGGAAATTTTCTGTTATTATCGCAGGTTTTCCGGATTGCAGCTTTGGATATGAATGCACTTGTGATCGACGCGTTCGAGTTTTGCCGGCTGAAACAGCAGGCCCAGGGCGAGATTCCGGTGGCTGAATTAGGTCGTCTGGCGCAAGAGACGGTTGACCGTTCCGGCACGATAAAGTGGGCTCTGGCCGGCGATATCGACAAGCTGGGGCAGGCTCGACTTAGTCTGGCAGTGTCGGGTGCGGTTAATCTGATCTGTCAGCGTTGCCTGACGGCATTGCATTTCGAGATTGATTCGAAGTCGCTGCTGGTACTGGCAAAAGATGAGGCGCAGGCCGATGCGATCGAAGAACTGGTCGACGATGACGGGATTGATGTCATTGTCGGTTCGGCAACCTTCGACGTGGCCAACCTGGTCGAGGATGATGCGTTGCTTGCGCTGCCTGTGGCGCCCAAGCACGATGCCTGTCCCGGGGATGGCGTGGCGGCTGAAGCCGAAGGTACTGAGCGGGCCTCCCCGTTTGCAGTGCTGAAGAAGTTGAAGCAGTAATTGTTAGGGGATGTCCGGCAAGTGCCGGGCAGCAGCATCCGGGTTGATGGAAACCTGAATCCGGTGTGTTAAAATTTTCAATCTTAAGGTTTAGGAGTAATCATGGCCGTTCAACAGAACAAAAAGACCCCGTCGAAGCGCGGTATGCATCGTGCACACGACTTTCTGACTGCACCTCCGCTGGCTGTCGAGCCGACGACTGGTGAAACCCACCTGCGTCACCACATCAGCCCGAACGGTTTCTACCGCGGTCGCAAAGTGCTGAAGACCAAGAACGACGAGTAATCTCATTTATTGAGCTTGCTGTTTTTGGAGAAAAGCGGCGCAATGAGCTTCCATCCCAGGAGGTTCATTTTGCGCCGCTTTTTTATGCCTGCGACATTCGTGTTTGCGGGGATGCCTGCCTGCTTGTCGGTACGTCAATTGCGTACTGGCTTGTGCGCGCCATTTTGAATGGCGCCCGATCTTGCCTCATAATGTGGGCTGGCAAGGCTCAGAATCAAATCGATGACCATCAAAATTTCAATCGACTGCATGGGTGGCGATCATGGCCCGTCAGTCACTCTCCCAGCCGCTGCCTCTTTCATCCGTCGTCAATCCGATGCGGAGCTGATCCTGGTTGGCCAGGAAAGCGTACTGCAACCGTTGTTGAAAAAGTACAAGCTGGCCGGCGAGCCGCGCGTACAAATCCGCAATGCCTCCGAAGTGGTCACGATGGACGACCCGATCGAGGTGGCTTTGCGCCGCAAGAAAGATTCCTCCATGCGCGTGGCGGTGACCCTGGTCAAGGACGGCCAGGCGCATGCCGCGGTATCGGCCGGCAATACCGGCGCGTTGATGGCGGTGTCCCGCTATGTGCTCAAGACCCTGCCGGGCGTGGACCGGCCCGCCATCTGCACCATCCTGCCGAACCAGAAGGATGGTCCTACCTACATGCTCGACCTGGGCGCCAACGTCGATTGCGAGCCCCAGCATTTACATCAATTTGCCTTGATGGGGTCGGCCCTGGTGTCGGTAATGGAAGGCAAGCCCAAGCCGACGATCGGTTTGCTCAATGTCGGCGAGGAAGACACCAAGGGCAATGAACTGGTCAAGGAAACCGCTGGATTGCTGCGGGCGGACCATGAGAAGGGTATCCTCAACTTCTACGGCAACGTGGAAGGCAATGACATTTTCGAAGGCACGACCGACCTGGTCGTCTGCGACGGTTTCGTCGGCAACGTGACGCTGAAGGCCTCGGAAGGCTTGGGGCGTTTCGTCAAGACCGTGCTGACATCCGAATTCAAGAAGGGCTTGGTCAACAAGCTCGGCGCGCTTATCGCTTATGGCGCGATCAAGGCGCTGTCGCGCCGCCTCAATCCATCCCGTTACAATGGCGCCAGCCTGCTGGGACTGAAGGGGCTGGTGTTCAAGAGCCATGGCGGCGCCGACGTGTATGCCTTTGAATGGGCCATCCGCCGCGCGTATGATGCCGCCAAGTACGACGTGCTTTCGCGCATCGGCGCGAGCATGGCGGAATTGATGCCCCAGGGACAGGGGCGCCCGGCCGGGGCGGCCGTCGCGGCTGCAGAGCCTGCGGTGGTGCAGGCCTCGCTGCAACAACCGAACTAACAGAGCAAAAACGGTATGACTATTTATAGCAAAATCGTCGGAACAGGAAGTTATCTGCCGGCCAAACGCGTGACCAACAATGAGCTGGCGGCGCAACTGGCGCAGCAGGGCATCGAGACTTCGGATGAATGGATCGTCACGCGCAGCGGCATTTCCGCGCGCCACTATGCGGAGCCGACCCAGCTCTCCAGCGACCTTGCGCTGGCGGCGGCGCAGCGTGCGCTGGAAGCGGCCGGCATGCAGGCCAACGACATCGACCTGATCATCCTGGCGACATCGACGCCGGACCATCTGGGCGGTTTTCCCAGCACGGCCTGTGTGGTGCAGCACAAGCTCGGCATCACCAACGGTTCGCCGGCGATGGACGTGCAGGCGGTGTGCAGCGGCTTCGTCTACGCGATGTCGGTGGCTGACAGCTTCATCAAGTCCGGCGCGCACAAGAACGTGCTGGTGATCGGCACGGAAGTGTTTTCGCGCATCCTCGACTTCAAGGATCGCACCACCTGCGTGCTGTTCGGCGATGGCGCCGGCGCGGTGGTGATGAGCGCATCAAGCGAACCGGGCGTGCTGGCATCCAAGTTGCATGCCGATGGCAGCCATGGCCACATCCTGTGCGTGCCGGGCAGCGTCGACAATGGCGCCGTGGCCGGCAGCGCTTACCTGTACATGGATGGCCCGGCGGTGTTCAAGCTGGCGGTGTCGGTGCTGGACAAGGTCGCCCGCGAGACGCTGGCGGTCGCCAAGGTCGACGCTTCCGAGATCGACTGGCTGATCCCGCATCAGGCCAATATCCGCATCATGCAAGGCACCGCCAAGAAACTGGGGCTGCCGCTGGAGAAGATGGTGGTCACCGTCGGCGAGCACGGGAACACCTCGGCCGCTTCGATTCCGCTGGCGCTGGACCAGGCGGTGCGCGATGGCCGCATCAAGCCGGGCCATACCGTCATGATGGAAGGCGTGGGCGGCGGTTTCACCTGGGGCGCGGTGCTTGCCCGAATGTAAGGCTGGAGCGCTGCCGGGGCCGTCGCATGGCGGTTTCGTGGGCGGCGTTTCGTTTTCTGTTTCATCCAACCTCAATCAAATCCAAGCATGACAAAATTTGCTTTTGTTTTCCCGGGGCAAGGTTCTCAGGCGATCGGGATGCTCAATGGTTTCGCCGATAACGAAGCCGTCCGCCAGACCGTGGCCGAAGCGTCCGATGCGTTGCAGTTCGACCTGGGCAAGTTGATCGCCGAAGGCCCCAAGGAAGACCTCGACCTGACCACCAATACGCAGCCGGTCATGTTGACCGCCGCCGTGGCGTTCTACCGCGCCTGGCTGGCCGCCGGCGGCCAGGCCCCGGCGCTGGTGGCAGGCCACAGCCTGGGTGAATACTCCGCGCTGGTGGCGGCAGGCGTGATCCAGTTCAAGGATGCGGTGCCGCTGGTGCGCTTCCGCGCCCAGGCCATGCAGGAAGCCGTGCCGGTCGGGCAGGGCGGCATGGCGGCCATTCTCGGCTTGTCCGACGACGACGTGCGCGCCGCCTGTGCGGAAGCGGCGCAGTCGGAGGTGGTCGAGGCCGTCAACTTCAACGCGCCGGCGCAAGTCGTGATCGCCGGCCACAAGGGCGCCGTCGAGCGCGCCTGCGAGATTGCCAAGGCCAAAGGCGCCAAGCGCGCGCTGGCGTTGCCGGTGTCGGCGCCGTTCCACTCGTCGCTGCTCAAGCCGGCATCGGACCGGCTGCAGGCGTACCTGGCCGATGTGGCGTTCGCCGCGCCGCAGATTGCGGTCATCAACAACGTCGACGTGGCGATCGTCAACGAACCCGCCGCCATCAAGGACGCGCTGGTGCGCCAGGCGGCCAGCGCGGTGCGTTGGGTCGAGACCGTCCAGAAGATGGGCGCCGACGGCGTCACCCATGTGATCGAATGCGGTCCGGGCAAGGTGCTGACCGGCCTGGCCAAGCGTATCAACGGCGAACTGGTCGGCGAGGCTATCGTCGACCAGGCGTCCCTGGAAAAAGTATTGGAGTTGCTCAAGTGAGTGCACAGAATCTGCAAGGACAAGTCGCGCTGGTCACCGGCGCATCACGCGGCATCGGCCGCGCCATCGCGGTGGAATTGGCAAGGCAGGGCGCCAAGGTAGTGGGGACCGCCACCTCGGAGGCCGGCGCTGCCGCCATCAGCGAATACCTCAATGCCCTGCAGCCGGAGTGCGGCAAGGGAGTGGTGCTCAACGTCAACGATGCCGCCGCTTGCGTCGCCGTCGTCGAGCAGGTGCAGAAGGACTACGGTTCGCTGTCGATCCTGGTCAACAACGCCGGCATTACCCAGGATCAACTGGCCATGCGCATGAAGGACGAGGAGTGGGACAGCGTGATCGCCACCAACCTGACCGCCGTGGGACGCCTGTCGCGCGCGGTGCTGCGCGGTATGATGAAGGCCAGGCACGGCCGCATCATCAGCATCACCTCGGTGGTGGGTGAGGCCGGCAACCCCGGCCAGATGAATTACGCCGCCGCCAAGGCCGGCGTGGCCGGCATGAGCCGCGCATTGGCGCGCGAGATCGGCAGCCGCAACATCACCGTCAACTGCGTGGCGCCCGGTTTTATCGATACCGACATGACCAAGGCCTTGAGCGAGCAACAGTCGGCCGCGATCCTGCAGCAGATTCCGCTGGGGCGCCTGGGCGCTGCCGAAGAGGTGGCGGCGGCGGTGGCCTTCCTGGCCTCGGCGCAGGCTGGCTACATCACCGGCAGCACGCTGAATGTGAACGGCGGCATGTACATGGGTTAAGCCTGTGCCAAGGGATTGATCTGAATCCTTTTGGCGCTTTTTGTTTGAAGTTAAGCTTGACTTGGCGCAATCTTGCCAAGAATAGTTAAAAGTAAATTTTCCCCGCGCAAACCTGCTAAAATGCGCGCACTTTTGTAACCTATCTATCCCTCTGGAGGAACAATATGTCCGATATCGAACAACGCGTTAAGAAGATCGTCGCTGAGCAACTGGGCGTCGCTGAAGCCGACATCAAGAACGAATCGTCGTTCGTTGACGACCTGGGCGCCGACTCCCTCGACACCGTCGAGCTGGTCATGGCCCTGGAAGATGAGTTCGAAATGGAAATCCCTGACGAGCAGGCAGAGAAGATCACCACCGTGCAACAGGCGATCGATTACGCCAAGTCGCAAGTCAAGGCCTGATAAGGGCTTTGGACCCAGTTTGTAGGAGAATTGCTTGAGCCGCACTCGTGAACGTCGTGTAGTCATTACCGGCCTGGGGTGCATTTCACCTGTCGGCAACAATATCGCCGATACGTGGAGTGCCATCAAGGAAGGCAAGTCCGGCATCGCCACCATCACCAAGTTCGACGCTTCGCCATTCACCACGCACTTTGCGGGTGAGGTGAAGGGCTTCAATATCGAGGATTACATCCCCGCCAAGGAAGCGCGTCACATGGATACCTTCATCCACTATGGGATGGCAGCCGGTATCCAGGCCATTGAAAACAGTGGTTTGACGGTCACGGACGAGAATGCCGAGCGCATCGGCGTCATGATCGGTTCCGGCATCGGTGGCCTGCCCCTGATCGAAGAAACCCATGCGGAGCTGACCAACCGCGGCCCGCGCCGCATCAGCCCGTTCTTCATCCCGGCCTCGATCATCAACATGATCTCCGGCAACCTGTCGATCAAGTACGGCATGAAGGGCCCCAACCTGGCCATCGTGACCGCTTGCACCACCGGTTTGCATTGCATCGGCGCATCCGCGCGCATGATCATGTACGGCGATGCCGACGTGATGATCGCCGGCGGCGCCGAGTCCAGCGTTTCGCCGCTGGGCATCGGCGGCTTCGCCTCGGCGCGCGCGCTGTCGACCCGCAACGATGACCCCGCCACCGCGTCCCGTCCGTGGGACAAGGACCGCGACGGGTTCGTGCTGGGCGAAGGCGCCGGCGTGATGGTGCTGGAAGAGTATGAACACGCCAAGGCGCGCGGCGCCACGATCTATGCGGAGCTGCTGGGCTTCGGCATGAGCGGCGATGCCTACCACATGACCGCGCCGAACCTGGATGGCCCACGCCGTTGCGTGCTCAACGCACTGCGCGACGCCGGCGTCAATCCGGATGAAGTGCAGTACCTGAATGCGCACGGCACCTCGACCCCGCTGGGCGACAAGAATGAAACCGAGGCGATCAAGGCCGCTTTCGGCGACCACGCCTACAAGATGGTGGTCAATTCGACCAAGTCGATGACCGGCCACCTGCTGGGCGGTGCCGGCGGCCTGGAAACGGTGCTGACGGTCTTGGCCATGTACCACCAGGTCTCGCCGCCGACGATGAACATCATCAATCAGGATCCGGAATGCGATCTTGATTATTGTGCGAATCAGGCGCGCGATCTGAAAATCGATATCGCCGTGAAGAACTCTTTCGGCTTCGGTGGTACCAACGGTACACTGGTTCTCGGCAAGATGTAAAATGCTGTGCCCGGCTTTCAGGTGAAAGCCGGGTTTGTCATTTTGATGGCGTCTTATGTCGACCATAGCAGTCTCTGCGGATATCAAACCTTCCCGTTTGCTTTTGCTGGTCATGGCCTTCGCCTGCCTGTGCGTGGCGTTGATCGGCGTTGTGGTGTGCCTGTTGCTGCCGGGGCAACTTTCCTGGCCGCTGCGCGGCACCCTGGCGGCAGCTTGTCTCATCGCCGCGGCCATCGCGCTGTATCTGGTCTTGCGTGGACGCAAGACCATCTGGCTGCATATTTCCGCTACCGGCCAGATCCGTGTCGTGGAACATCTCATCAGCAGCAGTAGCGCCCGGGCCAAGCCCCAGGTGATGAAGGCGGGCCTGGCCCAATTGCTGGCCGGCACCACGGTTTGGCCTGGCATGCTGTTTTTGCGGCTGCGTCTGGAAAATGGCAAGACCCGCACCATCCCGATCCTGTCGGACTCGGTCTCGGAAGACACCTTCAGGGCGCTGTCCGTGGCATGCCGCTGGTTGATCAGCCACAATATGGCCAAAGCCCAGATGCTGGAAAAATAGGTCGATAAAGCTTGAAAATTGCCAAATCGGAATCATCTGGTTAACGGCAATAGCCACAGAAAAACAAGGCGATAAAAGAACAAGGAACCCGGTTTGACGACAGAACGCGAAATAGACCAGCTGCTTGTTGAACGCGTCCAGCGTGGCGACAAGAAGGCGTTCGAGCTATTGGTGGTCAAGTATCAACGCAAGCTGATGCGCCTGGTGTCGCGGCTCGTACGCGACCAGGCGGAGGCCGAGGACGTGGTGCAGGAAGCTTTTATCAAGGCTTACCGCGCGCTGCCGCAATTTCGCGGCGATTCGGCCTTTTATACTTGGCTTTATCGCATCGGCATCAATACCGCGAAAAATTATCTCGTCACTTTGGGAAGGCGAGCTCCAACTTCTACGGAAGCGGACGCTGAAGAAGCGGAAACTTTTGACGATGGAGATCACCTAAGGGACATCAACACTCCTGAGTCGATGTTGGCCACCAAGCAGATTGCGCAGACGGTCAACGTGGCGATGGAGGCATTGCCGGAAGAATTACGTACTGCCATCACGTTGCGCGAGATCGAGGGGTTGAGCTACGACGAGATTGCAGATGCGATGAATTGTCCGATCGGCACCGTGCGCAGCCGGATTTTCCGTGCGCGCGAGGCAATCGCCGAAAAGTTGCGTCCGTTGCTGGATACGGCAGCAGACAAGCGCTGGTGACGCAGCTGCAATGTTGTTGATAAGAAGCAAAATAATAAAGCGGGTATGGAACTAAGATTTTTGCCGGGTGACTGCTTATGGATGCCAAAGTAACAACCAGAGAACAGATCTCTACGCTTGCCGATGGCGAGCTGAGTTCTGAAGAGATGACTATTGCCCTTGCCGCCTTGCGTTCGTCGCAAGATGGCCGTGAAGCATGGGAGGTCTACCACCAGATTGGAGATGTCCTGCGCTCCGAAGAGATGGACATCTCGTTGAGTGCCGGCTTTTCGGCCAAAATGAACGCTTTGCTGGACGCAGAACCCGCGATCGTGGCGCCCCAGGCGTCTGCGGACGTGGCGAAGGCGGTTGCGGCGGAGTCGTCCGTGGCTGCCAACGGCAACCACCGGGCGGTGCGTTCGCGTGGCCGGAGCCGCTTTTTCCTGCCGGGCGCCGCTGCGGCTGCCGCTGTCGTGGCGGCCGTATTCGTGGCGATGCCGCAGCAGGCTGTCGTGACTGCCGACTCGGGGCCTGCCCCGGTACAGGTCGCCGCCGCGCCGGTCATCGTGCCGTCGGCGATTTCCAGCGTGTCGGCTGGCGGCGCGGCAGGGGACGGTTCGCAAAACGTCACCCAGTTGAGTACGTTGGCCCAGCAAGGGGAAGTCAAGCGCGACCCGCGCATCGACGATTACCTCTTCGCCCACCAGCGCTTCTCGCCATCGTACAGCTCGGCGCAATACGCACGTTCTGCCGCCTTCGCGGTTGGCGCAGATAAATAATATGCGGCAAACAGGGCATTTGCTCAGGCTACTCCCATTCCTCTCCGCCCTATTCGTACTGTCCGCCCAAGCGGCGGACAGTACGCCACCAGCGCCCCCGGCGCCGTCGGCCTCCTCGGCAGCGGCCCAGGCCCAACTGAAGAAGATCCAGTCCGCGGCACAGCGCCTCAGTTATTCGGGGACTTTCGTTTATCAGCAAGCCAGCCAGATGCGCACCTCACGCATCACGCACATCCTGGCCGGCAAGAACGAACTGGAAAAACTCGAAGTACTGGACGGCAAGCCGCGCGAATATCTCCGTAACAACGATGATGTCGCCTGTTACATCCCGGACGCCAAGACGGTATTGATCGAGAAACGCGTCACGCGCGATGTTTTCCCCGCCATTTTGGGCGCCAACCCGGAAGATCTGGTCAACCATTACAATCTGAGCATGGGCGGGGATGAGCGGGTGGCCGGCCGGGATTGCCAGTCGATTGTGCTGGAGCCCAAGGACAAGCTGCGTTATGGTTACCGCTTCTGGGCCGACAAGAGTTCCGGCCTGTTGCTGCGGGCGCAGACGCTGGACGGCAAGGGGGATGTCGTCGAGCAGATTTCCTTTACCCAGATTGAAATCGGCCCTATCGACCGTGCGCGGATACGCCCCAGCTATGCCGATACGCGTGGCTGGCGCATCGAGAAGGCTGCGATGAGTTCGGTTGACCTGTCGGGCTGGAACGTCACGCCGCCGCCGGGATTTCGCAAGATCCAGGAAGTGCGCAGGCTGATTTCCGATACCGCAGGCGCGGGCGCTCCTGCGGCCCAGAGTCGGCCGGCCGAGCGTGAAGTGTCGCAGATCGTGTTTTCCGACGGGCTGGCGGCCATTTCGGTGTTCATTGAAGCCGGCGGCCAGAACCATAATGAAGGTGCAATCCAGCAAGGGGCGCTGAATATCGTCGGCCGGCGCCAAGGCGATTACTGGCTGACTGTGGTGGGGGAAGTGCCTGCTGCCGCGATCCGCCAGGTTTCTGATTCGATCGAGCTAAAAACCAAATAGAAGAGAACGTTGCAATGACTTCACTGAAGAAAACCATCGTCGCTTGCTCACTGCTGGCAGCCTCCGCTTTTGTGGCCGTTCCCGCCGTATCCGCGGCGCCGGCCGTGGTGGCGCCCAGCGTGGCGGCGTTGCCCGATTTTGCCGACATCGTCGACCGCACCGGTCCGGGCGTGGTCAATATTCGCACCACCGAACGTGTGCGTAATAGCGGCCAGGCGCAAGGGGGCATCGACGACCCTGAGATGCAGGAATTTTTCCGCCGTTTCTTCGGTATTCCCGTTCCGCGCCAGCAGCAGCCGCAGCCGGGCACGCCCCGCGGCAATGGCAAGCAGGGCAGCCAAAGCCAGCCGGAAGAAGTGCCGCGTGGCGTAGGGTCCGGTTTCATCATTTCATCGGACGGTTTTATCCTGACCAATGCGCACGTGGTGGATGGCGCCAGCGATGTCTATGTGACGCTGACCGACAAGCGTGAATTCAAGGCCAAGATCGTTGGCGCCGATACCCGCACCGACGTTGCCGTGCTGAAGATCGACGGCAGCAACCTGCCGCGCCTGGCAATGGGCGACTCCGACAAGATCCGCGCCGGCGAATGGGTGCTGGCGATCGGCTCGCCGTTCGGCCTGGAGAATACCGTGACGGCCGGCATCGTTTCGGCCAAGGCGCGCGATACCGGCGATTACCTGCCGTTGATCCAGACCGACGTGGCGGTCAATCCCGGCAACTCGGGCGGCCCGCTGATCAACCTCAAGGGCGAGGTGATCGGCATCAATTCACAGATCTACAGCCGCTCGGGCGGCTTCATGGGTATCTCCTTCGCGGTGCCCATCGATGAGGCGCTGCGCGTGGCCGAGCAATTGAAAGCCAGCGGCCGCGTCACGCGCGGACGCATCGGTGTGCAGATTGGCGAAGTCACCAAGGATGTGGCCGAGTCGCTCGGCCTGGCGCGTGCGCAAGGCGCGCTGGTGCAGCGCGTCGAGCCGGATGGCCCGGCCGCGAAGGCCGGCCTGGAAGCCGGCGACATCATCCTGAAGTACAACGGCGCCGCCATCGAGCGGCCCAGCGACCTGCCGCGCATGGTCGGCGCCACCAAGCCGGGCGCCAAGGCGACGGTGAATATCTGGCGCAAGGGCAGCGCGCGCGACGTCAGCGTGACCGTGGTGGAGCTGGAGGCCGACAAGCCGGCCAAGTCGGCTGACGAGAAGAAGGCCAAGCCGGATAACACCCCGAATGCGCTGGGCCTGGTCGTCAGCGATCTCTCCGAGGCACAGAAGAAAGAACTCAAGGCGGACAACGGCGTGCTGGTTGAAGCGGCAAGCGGCGCCGCCGCCGCGGCGGGTATCCGTCCCGGCGATGTCGTGCAGCGCCTCAACGACGTCGATATCAGGGATGCCAAGCAATTCAACCAACTGGTGGCCAAGCTGGATGCCAAGAAGCGCGCGGCGGTATTGATCCGTCGTGGAGATTCTTCGCAATTCGTGCCGCTGCGGCCTAACGGCGGCAACTGAGGCCGACAGGCAAAAGCGCGCCGGTTGGCGTCAAGGGCTGCACACCGTGGTCTGCAGCCCTTTTTATTGTCTGAGCCGGGTGGGCAAGAGGTAAGATGGCCGATACGCTTCGTTTCGTGATTTATTCCCGCAGTTATTGCCATTTGTGCGAGGACTTGCGCCAAGCCTTGCTGGCCAGGCTTGGCGGCCGCGCGGCCGATATCGAGATAGTGGATGTCGATGCGGATCCTGGCTTGGTGGCGCGCTATGACGAACTTGTTCCAGTGCTGATGGCGCAGCAGCGTGATGGGCAATGGTTGCAACTCTGCCATTATTTTCTGGATGAGCCTCGTTTGCAGGCCTTTATCGATGGTTTCGACGGCCACGGCGTCGGCGCACGATAGGATTTTTGCGGGCGCATAAAGGGAATTTTCCATCTGCGAAGAGCGTAGTCATGGCTGACAGGAATGGCCTGGACTACAGGAAAGACGCGATTCTCCCTCTGAAATCCGGTAAAATGCCGGGTCGAACAAGCTGTTGCAAAGGCGCTCGGCTGGGACTGCTCCCGCTACAGAGCGCCTTTTTTTATCGTTACCTGTCTGTTAATGAACAATATTCGTAATTTCTCGATCATCGCCCACATCGACCATGGCAAATCCACCTTGGCCGATCGCATCATCCAGCTGTGTGGAGGCCTCTCCAACCGTGAAATGGAAGCGCAGGTGCTGGACTCGATGGATATCGAGCGCGAGCGCGGCATCACCATCAAGGCGCAGACTGCCGCCCTGTCGTACAAGGCCAAGGATGGCCAGGTCTACAACCTCAACCTGATCGATACCCCGGGACACGTCGACTTCAGCTATGAAGTCAGCCGCTCGCTGTCGGCCTGCGAGGGCGCGTTGCTGGTGGTGGATGCCTCCCAGGGCGTGGAAGCGCAGACGGTTGCCAACTGCTACACCGCGCTGGATCTCGGTGTGGAAGTGGTGCCGGTGTTGAACAAGATCGACCTGCCGTCGGCCGATCCGGACAATGCCAAGAGCGAGATCGAGGAAGTCATCGGCATCGACGCTTCCGACGCCACGCCGTGCTCGGCCAAGACCGGCCTGGGTGTGGAAGACGTGCTCGAAGCCATCGTCGCCAAGGTGCCGGCGCCCAAGGGCGACGCCGATGCGCCGCTGCAGGCCTTGATCATCGATTCCTGGTTCGACAATTATGTCGGCGTGGTGATGCTGGTGCGCATCGTCAATGGCACCTTGCGTCCCAAGGACAAGATCCTGTTCATGGCCACCGGCGCCCAGCACCTGACTGAAAGCATCGGCGTGTTCACGCCCAAGTCGCAAGCGCGCGATGCGCTCACTGCGGGGCAGGTGGGCTTCGTCATCGCCGGCATCAAGGAGCTCAAGTCGGCCAAGGTGGGCGATACCGTGACCCTGGTTGCCAAGCCCGCGCCGGCGCCGTTGCCCGGTTTCAAGGAAGTGCAGCCGCAGGTGTTCGCCGGCCTGTTCCCGGTCGAGGCCAACCAGTACGACGCGTTGCGCGACTCGCTGGAAAAGTTGAAGCTCAACGACGCGGCGCTGATGTACGAACCGGAAGTCTCGCAAGCGCTCGGCTTCGGCTTCCGCTGCGGCTTCCTGGGCTTGCTGCACATGGAAATCGTGCAGGAACGCCTGGAGCGCGAATTCGACATGGACCTGATCACCACCGCGCCGACCGTGGTGTACGAGGTGCAGCAGCGCGACGGCACCTTGCTGATGGTGGACAACCCGTCGAAGATGCCGGAAGTCTCCAAGATCGAGGAAGTGCGCGAACCGATCGTCACGGTCAACCTGTACATGCCGCAGGAGTATGTCGGCTCGGTCATCACGCTGTGCACGCAAAAGCGCGGCGTCCAGATCAACATGAGCTACCACGGCAAGCAGGTGCAGCTGACCTACGAAATGCCGATGGCCGAGATCGTGCTCGACTTCTTCGACCGCCTCAAGTCGACTTCGCGCGGCTACGCCTCGATGGACTACGAGTTCAAGGAATACCGCGCGGCCGACGTGGTCAAGGTCGACATGCTGATCAACAGCGAGAAGGTCGATGCGCTGGCCATCATCGTGCACCGCGCGGCGGCGCAGTTCCGCGGGCGCGCGGTGGCGGCCAAGATGCGCGAGCTGATCCCGCGCCAGATGTTCGACGTGGCGATCCAGGCCGCCATCGGCGCCACCATCATCTCGCGCGAGAACGTCAAGGCGATGCGCAAGAACGTGCTGGCCAAGTGCTACGGCGGCGACATCTCGCGCAAGCGCAAGCTGCTGGAAAAGCAGAAGGCCGGCAAGAAGCGCATGAAGCAAGTCGGCTCGGTGGAAATCCCGCAGGAAGCATTCCTGGCAATCTTACAAGTGGAAGAGAAATAACATGCAGGCATTGTTGGGCAACTTCGCACTGATTCTGTTCGTCTTGATGTTGGTGACCGGCGTGGTCTGGTTTGCCGACGTGTTCTTCCTTTCCAAGCAGCGCCGCGCCCGCGCCGATGCCGCCTTGGCCGAGTTCGACGCCCGCGTGGCGCGCGACAACGCCGAGGGCATCAAGCGCGAAGGCAATGTGGCCAGCGGCCGCGCCGACCTCCAGGCCAAGCTGCTCAAGCAGCCGGCATGGATCGAATATTCCGGCAGTTTCTTCCCGGTGATCGCACTGGTGTTTTGCCTGCGCTCCTTCCTGTTCGAGCCGTTCAAGATTCCTTCGAGCTCGATGGTGCCGACCTTGCTGGTAGGCGACCTGATCCTGGTGAACAAGTACACCTACGGCATCCGCCTGCCGATCATCAATAAAAAGATCATCGAACTGAACGATCCCAAGCGCGGCGACGTCATGGTCTTCAAATATCCGAAGGACACGACGGTCGATTACATTAAGCGTGTTGTAGGCGTGCCTGGCGACAAAATAGTCTATAAAAACAAGCGCTTAACGGTGAATGGTGAAGAAATTTCTTATAAACCGCTGCCGGATTATCTGGATGAAGAAAATCTGACGTACTATAAGCAGTGGCAGGAAAACCTGACCGGCGTGGAGCACAAGATCCTGACCGACGAGCGTGCCCCGAATTTCGTACCCAACCCGGATGCCTTCCCGCATCACGAGCTGTGCACCTATAACGCCGAAGGCTTTGCCTGCACGGTGCCGCAGGGCGAATACTTCATGATGGGCGACAACCGGGACAACAGCCTGGACAGCCGTTACTGGGGATTTGTCCCCGACCGGAACATTGTCGGAAAAGCATTCTTCGTCTGGATGAATCTGGGCGACTTAAAACGGATCGGCAGCTTCAAGTAAGGCGCCGCATCCTGGTAAGAACCGACTCTCAGGGATAGCGGGAGCAGGTTCCAAGCAGTTTCCATTGGGCATTTTTGCATTGTGGAGGCAGACCGGAGCAGTTTTCAGCTTTGCTTTGAACCGATCCCGCTGACTAATCAGGCTGGGCCGATGTGCGCAGCGCCTTGCGCGCGCCACACGGACGGCGAGCCTGAATGACGGATGAGAAAATGGATCCTCAACTCTTGCAACATCGGCTAGGCCACAACTTCAAGGACGCTGCTTTGCTGCAGCAGGCCTTGACGCACCGTAGCCATAGCGCTTTGCACAATGAGCGGCTGGAATTCCTTGGCGATTCGGTGCTGAACTGCGTGGTGGCTTCGCTGTTGTTCGACCGTTATGAAAAGATCGACGAAGGCGATTTGTCGCGCCTGCGCGCCAATCTGGTCAAGCAGCAATCCCTCTATGAAATCGCCCAGCGGCTTGAGCTGTCGCAGTTCCTGCGCCTGGGCGAGGGCGAGCTCAAATCGGGCGGTTTCCGCCGCCCGTCGATTCTGGCCGACACGCTGGAAGCGCTGTTCGGCGCGATCTTCCTGGATTCCGGTTTCGAAGCGGCACGCGCGGTGATCCGCGCACTGTACCTGCCGGTGCTGGAACACGTCGACCCGCGGACCCTGGGCAAGGATGCCAAGACCCTGCTGCAGGAGTTCTTGCAAGGCAAGAAAATCCCGCTGCCGCAATACAACGTCATCGCCACCCACGGCGCGGCCCACAACCAGGAGTTCGAGATCGAATGCCTGGTGCCCAAGCTGGATATCCAGGTCTTCGGCACTGGCGGCAGCCGTCGTGCCGGCGAACAGGCCGCCGCCAAGCTGGCGCTGGAAGCGGTGCAACTGGCGCTGGTCAAGACCCCGTCCGCGAGCCGCAAGCCGCGCGCGCGCACGACCCAGCTCAAGCTGGCCGGCATCGCCACCATCCAGCCGGATGCCCCCGAGCCGCCGGCCAAGGGCCAGCGCCCGGATGCCGCCGAGCGCGGCGCCAACGTCAAGCCCTTGAAGGGCGAAGCGCGGGCCGACAAGGGCGATCTGGTCGACAAGGCCGAGCGCCCGGAGAAACTGGAAAAGGCCGAGAAAGTAGAAAAAGCCGAGAAAGCCGAAAAGGCTGACAAGGGCGACAAACAGGACAAGGGCGACAAACAGGACAAAACCGCGAAAGAGCCGAAAGACGCCAAGGAGGCCCGACACCAGGCCGCCAGAGGTGACGGCAAGACCGGCGGCGACCGCAGCAACGAAGCGGTGGCAGAACCCATATCGGCAGCCCCGGCTGCCACGCAATCCAAGACAGCATGACAGACACTCCAATGCCCGGCACTGCGCCGGCACCGGCCCCGGGCGATTATCGCTGCGGCTATATCGCCATCGTGGGCCGTCCCAACGTCGGCAAATCGACCCTGATGAACGTCCTGGTCGGCGCCAAGGTCAGCATCACCTCGCGCAAGGCGCAGACCACGCGCCATCGCATCACCGGCATCCAGACCATCGGCGAGACGCAATACGTCTACGTCGATACGCCGGGCTTCCAGACCCGCCACAGCAATGCGCTGAACAAGACGCTCAACCGCACCGTCACCAACACGCTGACGGCGGCCGATGTGATCCTGTTCGTGATCGAGGCCGGCACGTTCGGCCCGGCCGACAAGCAGGTGCTGGATCTGCTACCGGCCAATGTGCCGTGCATCCTGGTGCTGAACAAGTCGGATCGCAGCAAGGACAAGGCCACGCTGATGCCGTTCGCGCAGGAAGTCGCCTCCCATCGCGATTTCGCCGCCGTGGTGCCGGTCTCGGCCAAGCAGCGTTTCCAGCTGGATCGCCTGCAGGAAGAGATCCGCAAGCTGTTGCCGCACAATCCGCCGATGTTCGACGAAGACGACATCACCGACCGCAGCGAGAAATTCCTGGCCTCCGAGATCGTGCGCGAGAAAGTATTCCGCTTCGTCGGGGAAGAGCTGCCGTACACCAGCACCGTGCTGGTCGAGAAGTTCGAGCAGGAAGGCAACCTGCGCCGCGTGTTCGCCGCCATCCTGGTCGAGCGCGACACCCACAAGGCCATGGTGATCGGCCAGAAGGGCGCGCGCCTGAAGGAAATCTCGACCCAGGCCCGGCTCGACATGGAGCGCCTGTTCGGCGGCCCGGTCTATCTGGAAATCTGGGTCAAGGTCAAATCCGGCTGGGCCGACAACGAAGCCGGTTTGCGCGCCTACGGCTACGAGTGAGCCGGTCGGCAGGCGCAGCAGCGCATTCAATGGCATACCGCCGCCCAGCTTGACGCGGCACAACGCATTCAGGACGGATATTTGATGACTACCGTGCTTTCCGAATCCCAGCTTGCCGCCCAGGTTGACGGCGCCGCCACTGTCGCGCCGGCCAGGGCCGAAGCCAAAAAGCCCGCGCGCGCACCGGCGCGCAGCCGTGCCGTGCCGGAGAAAGAGCATCGGATACAGGCGCAGCCGGGCTTCATCCTGCACAGCTACCCCTACAAGGAAACCAGCCTGATCGTCGACGTGTTTTCACGCGACCATGGGCGGGTGGCGCTGGTCGCCAAGGGCGCCAAGCGCCCGCATTCCAAGCTGCGCGGCGCGCTGCAGACTTTCCAGCCGCTCTCGCTGTCGTGGAGCGGCAAGTCCGAAGTGCGCACGCTGACCGAAGCGGAATGGGTAGGCGGCCTGCTGCCGCTGGAGAAGTCGGCGCTGCTGTGCGGCTTCTACCTCAACGAATTGCTGGTCAAGCTGCTGGCGCGCGAAGATGCGCACCCGGCGTTGTTCGACCATTACGTGGCCACCCTGAACAAGCTGGCCCACGGCGAGAATGCGCCCATCGTGCTGCGCCAGTTCGAACGCTTCCTCTTGAAGCAAACCGGCGTGGCCGGCAATTGGGGCCGATGCACGGTCAGCGGCAAGACGGTGCAGCCGGATGGCGTCTATGTGGTCGATCCGGAGCAGGGCACCCGCCCCGAGCGCCTGTCCGACCGGGCGCCCAAGGTGTCCGGCAAGACCTTGCTGGACATGGAGCGCGAAGACTACAGCGATCCGACCACCCAGCTGCAAAGCAAATTCCTGATGCGCTACCTGCTGGCCCACCATCTCGGCGGCGCCCAGCTCAATACGCGCCAGATCCTGATCGACCTGATGCAGCTTTGAAGCATGGTTTGATGCGGGGCTGCACCGGACATGCGCCGATATGGATAAAATCACCGGTTTCCCGGCGCCGTGCAGGCGCCACTTTGACAGAACCAAGCACACACGATTCCAGACGCCATGAGTTTCCTGCAGCCGGCCGGCCCATCCATTGAACTGGGCATCAACATCGACCACGTCGCCACCTTGCGCAATGCCCGCGGCACGGCTTATCCCGACCCGCTCAGGGCTGCGCTGGAAGCGGAAGAAGCCGGCGCCGACGCCATCACGCTGCACCTGCGCGAAGACCGCCGCCACATCCGCGACGCCGATGTCAAGGCGATCCGTCCGCTGCTGACGACGCGCATGAACCTGGAAGCGGCGGTGACGCGCGAGATGATCGATTTCGCCTGCGCCATCAAGCCGCAGGACGTCTGCCTGGTGCCGGAAAAGCGCACCGAGGTGACCACCGAAGGCGGCCTCGACGTGATCGGCCATTTTGCCGACGTGCAGGCGGCGATCCGCCAGCTGCAGCAGGAGGGCGTGCGCGTTTCCCTGTTCATCGATCCCGATCCACAGCAGATCAAGGCCGCAGCCGAAGCGGGCGCGCCGGTCATCGAGCTGCATACCGGCCGCTATGCCGACGCCGCCAGCCAGAAGGAACAGCAGGACGAGCTGGAGCGCATCCAGGGCAGCGTGCTGGAAGGCGTCAAGCTGGGCCTGAAGGTCAATGCCGGGCACGGCTTGCATTACACCAACGTGCAGGCGATCGCCGCCATCCCGCAAATCGCCGAACTCAATATCGGCCATGCGGTGGTGGCGCATGCGGTGTTCGCCGGCTGGCGCAATGCCGTCTCCGAGATGAAGGCGATCATGGTCAAGGCGCGCCTGGCTGCCATTGGCAAGGCCTGAAGGCGGCGCGCGCATGATTTACGGCATCGGTACCGACATCCTCCAGATCTCGCGCGTGCAGGCCGCATTGGGCCGCCACGGCGACCGCTTCGCTGAAAAGATCCTGGGGCCGGAGGAAATGCAGAAATACCTGCGGCGCAAAGCCAAGGTCGAAGCGCGCGGCATCCGTTTCCTCGCCACGCGCTTTGCCGCCAAGGAAGCCTTTTCCAAGGCGATTGGCATGGGCATGCGCATGCCCATGACCTGGCGCGCCATGCAGGTGCTGAACGCGCCCAGCGGCAAGCCGGTGGCAGTCTGCAGCGGCGCCCTGAAGGCATGGATGGAGCAGCAGGGCCTGTCCGCCCAGGTATCGATTACCGACGAGGCGGAATACGCCGTCGCCTTTGTCATTGTGGAGAAGTCATGAGTAAAGCAGGCAAGGCCCTGGGGCCGGTCATGCTGGATGTGGTCGGCACGCGCCTGGAGGCGGACGATATCAAGCGCCTCCAGCACCCGCTGACCGGCGGCGTGATCCTGTTCACCCGCAATTATGAGAATCGCGCCCAATTGGTCGAATTGACCGCGGCCATCCGCCGCGTGCGTCCCGGCATACTGATCGCGGTCGACCATGAGGGCGGCCGGGTGCAGCGTTTCCGCACCGACGGTTTCACGCTGCTGCCGGCGATGGGCAAGTTGGGGCAGGCCTGGGACCAGGACGTGCTGCATGCCGCCAAGCTGGCCACGGCCACCGGTTTCGTGCTGGCTTCTGAATTGCGCGCCTGCGGCATCGACCTGTCGTTCACGCCGGTGCTGGACCTCGACTATGGCGAATCCACGGTCATCGGCGCGCGCGCTTTCCACCGCGACCCGCGTGTGGTGACGTTGCTGGCCAAGAGCCTGAACCACGGCCTGGCGTTGGCGGGCATGGCCAATTGCGGCAAGCATTTCCCCGGCCACGGTTTCGTCGCGGCCGATTCGCATGTGGCTATTCCCGTGGACCAGCGTGAGCTCGACGCCATCCTCGGCGAAGATGCGATGCCTTACGACTGGCTGGGCATGAGCCTGGCGGCGGTGATGCCGGCGCATGTGATCTACCCCAAGGTGGACAAGCAGCCCGCCGGTTTCTCGAAGAAGTGGCTGGGCCTGCTGCGCCAGCGTTTCGCCTTCCAGGGCGTGATCTTCAGCGACGACCTCAGCATGCACGGCGCCAGCGTCGCCGGCAGCGCGCTCGATGCGGCGCAGGCCGCCATCGATGCCGGCTGCGATGTCGCGCTGATCTGCAATTCGCCGGACAAGGCCTGGCAGATATTGAATGGCCTCAAGGGCGGCGCGGATGCCGCCTCGGCGGCGCGCCGCGCGGCGCTGGCGCCGACGTCTGCGGCATTGGACTGGGCTGCATTGCAGGCCGACGCACGCTACCTTGCCGCGCGCGAGCTGGTATTGTCGCTGTAACGCTGGCGCGCGTTTCGCCATCCAGCCGCCGCCATGTCAGAACCCATCGTTACCCCGCCCGATATTCCTCCCGATCCGCCCGATCCACGTGACCTGGTGCTGGAGACGGTCGCCCGGCTGCCGCACCTGCCGGGCGTCTACCGCTATTTCGATGCGCAAGACAACGTGCTGTATGTCGGCAAGGCGCGCGACCTGAAGAAGCGCGTGTCCAGCTACTTCCAGAAGACCCTGACCAGCCCGCGCATCGCCATGATGGTGGAGCGCATCGCGCGCCTCGAGACCACCGTCACGCGCAGCGAGGCCGAGGCGCTGCTGCTGGAAAACAACCTGATCAAGACCTTGCGTCCGCGTTTCAACATCCTGTTTCGCGACGACAAGTCCTACCCCTACCTGAAACTCACCGGCCATGCCTATCCGCGCATGGCCTATTACCGTGGCGCGGTCGACAAGCGCAGCCAGTATTTCGGGCCGTTCCCGAATGCCGGCGCGGTGAAGGAATCGATCCAGATCCTGCAGAAGGTATTCCTGCTGCGTACCTGTGAAGACAGCGTCTTCACCAACCGAACGCGGCCCTGCCTGTTGCACCAGATCCACCGCTGCAGCGGGCCGTGCGTGAAGCTGATCAGCACTGAGGATTACGCCATCGATGTCGAGAACGCATCGAAATTCCTGCGCGGGCGCCAGACCGAGGTGATGCAGGCACTGGAGCAAAAGATGCACGCCTTCGCGGCCGACCTCAAGTTCGAGCAGGCGGCGGCGGTGCGCGACCAGATCTCGTCGCTGTCATCCGTGCTGCACCAGCAAAGCATGGAGACGGTGAGCGACGCCGACATCGACATCATCGCCGTGGTGGTGCAGGGCGGGCGCGCCTGCGTCAACCTGGCGATGGTGCGCGGCGGCCGCCATCTGGGCGACCGCGCTTATTTCCCGACGCAGGTGGATGATGCGCTGGCCACCGGCGAAGAGAGCATCGAAGTGGAGGTGCTCAAGGCCTTCCTGGCCCAGCACTATATCGACAAGTTCATTCCCGCCTCGCTGATCGTCAATGCCGAGTTCGACGACCCGGCCCTGATGGTGGCGCTGATGGAGCAATGCGGCCATCGCATCGCGCTGACCTTCCAGCCGCAAGGCCAGCGTCGCCAATGGCTGGAGATGGCGGCCA
The DNA here is from genome assembly GCF_059418325.1 of Herbaspirillum sp. GW821-FHT09A12. Classification (NCBI taxonomy): domain Bacteria; kingdom Pseudomonadati; phylum Pseudomonadota; class Betaproteobacteria; order Burkholderiales; family Oxalobacteraceae; genus Herbaspirillum; species Herbaspirillum sp. GW821-FHT09A12. The sequence goes on along the minus strand of NZ_JBWKPR010000002.1, from coordinate 1,088,246 downwards.
AGGGCGCCGAATTGTCGCTGGCGCGGTTGCTGTCGGAACAGGGCTCGCAGCAGTCGCGCACGCGCGCGCTGGCCGAGGTGCTGGGGCTGGAGGGCGAGGATCTGGAAAACCTGCGCGCCGAATGCTTCGACATCAGCCACACCCAGGGCGAAGCGACCCAGGCGTCGTGCGTGGTGTTCCATCACCATGCGATGCAGAACGGCGAATACCGCCGCTACAACATCAACGACATCACGCCCGGCGACGACTATGCGGCCATGCGCCAGGTATTGATGCGCCGCTACGAGAAGGTCGCCAACGGCGAAGGCGTGATGCCGGATATCGTACTGATCGATGGCGGCCGCGGCCAGGTGGAAATGGCGCGCCAGGTGCTGACCGAACTCGGCCTGGACATCAGCCTGATCGTCGGCGTGGCCAAGGGAGAAGGGCGCCGCGTCGGCCTGGAAACGCTGGTGTTCGCCGATGGCCGTCCCTCCAGGGAACTGGGCAAGGAGTCGGCGGCGCTGATGCTCATTGCGCAGATCCGCGACGAAGCCCACCGCTTCGCCATCACCGGCATGCGCGCCAAACGCGCCAAGGCGCGCCAGACCTCGCGCCTGGAAGAGATCGAGGGCATCGGCGCCAAGCGGCGCCAGCGTTTGCTGGCGCGCTTTGGCGGCTTGCGCGGCGTGGCCGACGCCAGCGTGGATGAATTGGCGTCGGTGGATGGCATCTCGCGCCAACTGGCCGAAGAGATCTACCGCCAGCTGCATTGAGCCCGCCAAGCGATGCTTCACATCGTCCCATGCGCCGCGGACAGGGCGACTCTGCTACTATTCGGTAAAATTTTTTGTGTACGCCGCCCCAACACCAACAAGACGTATGCCCTTCAATATTCCCATTTTGCTGACCTGGCTGCGGGTTGCGCTGATTCCGCTGGTCGTCGGCGTGTTCTACCTGCCGGAAATCGGCCTGAACCGCTACGAGCAAGGCATCGCCTCCACCATCGTGTTCATCGTCGCCGCGCTGACCGACTGGTTCGATGGCTTCCTCGCGCGCCGCTGGAACCAGACTTCGGCGTTCGGCGCCTTCCTCGACCCGGTGGCCGACAAGCTGATGGTGACCGGCGCCTTGCTGGTGCTGGTGCATCTGGACCGGGTGCATCCCATCATCGCCTTCATCATCATCGGCCGCGAGATCGCGATTTCGGCGCTGCGCGAATGGATGGCGCAGATCGGCGCCTCCAAGTCGGTGGCCGTGAGTTCGCTGGGCAAGATCAAGACCACCGCGCAGATGATCGCCATCCCCATGCTGCTTTACTATGACACGCTGCTGGGTGTGGTCGACACGCGGCTGTGGGGCGCCATCCTGCTGTTCATCGCGGCGGTGCTGACGGTGTGGTCGATGCTCTACTATCTGCGCAAGGCGATGCCGCTCATCAAGAAGGTGCAGGAAAATAGTAATTGATAGTTGACAATTTCCGAGCGCGTCCTATAATAGCGTTCTGTTGTCGATGCGGGAGTAGCTCAGTTGGTAGAGCGATACCTTGCCAAGGTATAGGTCGAGAGTTCGAGACTCTTCTCCCGCTCCAGGTTACTTGGAAAAAAGGAAGCCTAAAAAAGCTTCCTTTTTTTATTGTACGAGGCGCGCACGCATCAGCGATGTGGTCGCAATGAAGGTTGGATCAATCGATAGGATGTCTGCAAAGAAGTCGTTTGCAAACAACGCGCGTTTTAGGTAGTATGCGTGTCCCCAAGGCGGGGTAGCAAAGTGGTTATGCAGCGGCCTGCAAAGCCGTCTACGCCGGTTCGATCCCGACCCCCGCCTCCAAAACTCCATGCGGGAGTAGCTCAGTTGGTAGAGCGATACCTTGCCAAGGTATAGGTCGAGAGTTCGAGACTCTTCTCCCGCTC
>NZ_JBWKPR010000002.1:0-1086256 GCF_059418325.1 Herbaspirillum sp. GW821-FHT09A12 | reverse complement strand
ATGCGGGAGTAGCTCAGTTGGTAGAGCGATACCTTGCCAAGGTATAGGTCGAGAGTTCGAGACTCTTCTCCCGCTCCAAATTGTAAAAGAGGAAGCCTGATGGCTTCCTCTTTTCACGTCTGTCTTCGGTGTTTCCGATGTTGCCGGTTTCTTCCCGAAACCCGGCCTGTTCCCATCCTCAAGTTGCCATGCAGTCATTTCGTTCTGGCTCGTCCCGTCCCGTCTCGTCCCGGCCCGGCCCGGCCCGGCCCGCGCAGAAAATTGTTGATGGGAAATGTCACGTCGCATGGCATCAATTTTTGAGCGCAGACAACGAAAAGCAACATATCCCATCTTGCAAGGATGACCCTGATTGCCAGCGCAGGGTTTCCCATCTACATTGGCAAGATCAGGCTTGTTGCCTGTTTATCCATATCATTCGGGGGAAACATGGACAGTTTTCAGAAAGAGATTGATGAAAGAACCAATCTCACTGCATCCAACAAATTCGAGCTTCTGCTGTTCCGCTTGGGGGCGGATGTCTATGGGGAGCGCTCCGAACTGTTCGGCATCAATGTGTTCAAGATCCGCGAAATCGTTCCGATGCCGCCGGTCACCACGGCGGCCGGCACGCAATCGCCGATGCTGGGGATGGTCAACATTCGCGGCCAGATCATTTCGGTGATCGACTTGCCGGCCGTGGTCGGCTGTGTGCCCAAGACCGGTCTCAACATCCTGCTGGTGACCGAATACGCGCGCAGCACGCAAGCCTTCGCGGTGGAGTCGGTGGACGAAATCGTGCGCCTGGAGTGGAGCCAGGTGCTGTCGGCGGAATCCAAGACCGGCGGCAACTTCGTCACCAGCATCGCACGCCTGGATGCCGATAAGGACGGCGGCAGGCTGGCCCAGGTGCTCGATGTCGAACAGATCCTGCACGACATCATGCCGACCGACCGCGACATGAAAATGGAAAACCTGGGCAAGGGCAGCAAGCACGGCATAAAGGCCGGCGCCGTTGCCATCGCCGCGGACGATTCCAAGGTCGCGCGTTCGCTGATCGAGCAGGGGCTGCGCGCCATGGAGATCCCATTCGACATGCACATCACCGGGGCGCAAGCCTGGCTCAAGATACAGAAGCTGGCGCAGGAGGCGCGCAGCGAAGGGCGGCCGATCTCGGACAAGATTTCCTTTGTGCTGACCGACCTGGAAATGCCGGAGATGGACGGCTTTACCCTGACCCGCAACATCAAGCGCGACGAGTTCCTGAAAGGTCTTCCCGTGATCATCCATTCTTCGCTGTCGGGCTCGACCAATGAAGACCACGTCAAGAGCGTGGGCGCGGACGCGTATGTCGGCAAGTTCGAGGCCAATGAGCTGGCCGCCACGATTTTCGGGGTGATGGACCGCATGTCGAGTTGAGCCGCCGACCTTGCCGGAGGTCGCGGCGCGCACGCGAAAGGGCCCATCCGGGCCCTTTCGCATGATGGGATGAGATATCTTGCCGGCCGTCGCCATGCGCCTGAAAGGGCCGGCTGCGCCTGACTGAGCCCCGGCAAATACTCGCCGGCTGTTCCTCCCTCGAAGCGTGTCGATCTCTTATACTGTCGCTCTTTCGACTACGCCATGCCGCGCCGCAAGCGGCGCCGGGCCCAGCACCCCATGCAGATTCCCGCCATTCCATCGATCCACGATCCCGAGCTGGCGGCGCGACTCGACCTCCGTATCGACGACAAGACCAAGCCGCAAGGCAGCCTGGGCGTGCTGGAGCGCCTGGCGCGCCAGATCGGGCTGATCCAGCGCAGTGAACGTCCGGCGCTCGCCAGGCCGGCCATCGTGGTTTGCGCCGGCGATCACGGCGTTACCGCGGAGGGAATTTCCGCCTATCCCCAAAGCGTGACCTGGCAGATGGTCGAGAATTTCCTGGCCGGTGGCGCCGCCATCAACGTGTTCGCCCGGCAGAACGACTGCGCGCTGCATATCGTCGATGCCGGGGTGAACCATGACTTCGGCGAGCGCGTTGGCCTGCTTGACTGCAAGGTGGCGCCTGGCACCAGCAATTTTTGCGAACAAGCGGCGATGAGCGATCGAGATTGCGCACGCGCGCTGGAGGCCGGCATGCGCTTCGTCGACGGCCTGGATTGCGACGTGCTCGGTTTCGGTGAAATGGGCATCGGCAATACCACCTCGGCGGCGGCATTGATGGCCGCTTTCACGGGGATCGCGGCGGCCGATTGCGTGGGCGCCGGCACCGGCCTGGATGCGGAGGGCATCGCGCGCAAGCGTGAGGTCGTCGAGCGCGCCTTGCGCCGGCATGCCGATGCCAAGGCGCCCTTGGCGGTGCTGGCCGCTTTGGGCGGCTTTGAGATTGCCTTCATTGCCGGCGCCATGCTGCGCGGTGCGCAAAGGCGCATGGTATTGCTGGTGGACGGTTTCATCGTCACCTCGGCCCTGCTGGCCGCGGCGGCCTTGCGGCCTTCGGTGCTGGACTATTGCGTGTTTTCGCATTGCTCCGGAGAAGCCGGCCACCGCCGTATGCTGGACTACCTCAAGGCCCGCCCGCTGATGCAACTCGACCTGCGCCTGGGCGAGGGGACCGGCAGCGCACTGGCGTTGCCGCTGTTGCGCGCGGCAGTCAATTTTCTGGAACGCATGGCGACTTTTTCTTCCGCCAGCGTCAATGGAAAAAATGGCTGAACACTCCTCGACCGGGCAACCGCAGCCCGCGCCCGTCAGCCGTGGCGCAGCGCATCAGCTGCGGTTGTTTTTCATCGCGCTGCAGTTTCTCACGCGCTTGCCGATCCCGCGCTGGGTCGGCTTCCATCCGGACTGGCTGCAGCGCTGTACGCGTTATTTCCCGCTGGTCGGCTGGATCGTCGCCTGGCTGACGGCGCTGGCATATGTACTGGCGGCCCAGTTCTGGCCGCATGCGGTGGCGGTGCTTTTATCTGTCGCGGCCGGCATCTGGCTGACCGGCGCTTTCCATGAAGACGGCTTTGCCGATGTCTGCGACGGCCTGGGCGGCAGCAGCAGCCGCGAGCGTGCGCTGGACATCATGCGCGATTCGCGCGTGGGCGCCTATGGCGCGATCGGCATCGCCATGCTGCTGGCATTGAAGCTGGTGGCGCTCAACGCCATGCTGCCGTTCCAGCTGTTGGCGGCGCTGGGGATCGCCCATCCGCTGTCGCGCTGGCTGGCGACCTGCCTGATCTGGCGAATGGATTACGTGCGCGAAGAGGGCAAGGCCAAGCCGCTGGCGCAGCACATGAAGGGCGGCGAATTCCTGCTCGCGACCGTTTTCGCGGTGTTGCCGGTGATCGGTGTGGCGTATTGGGGGCTGATGTCCTGGCAGCGCATTGCCGCCGGTCTCATCTTGGCCGTGGCCGCCACGGCGTGGCTGGCGCACAAGTTCAGCCGGCGCCTGGGCGGTTATACCGGCGACTGCCTGGGCGCCGTCCAGCAATTGAGCGAGATCGCTTTCTATCTGGGAGTGCTGGCCGTGGCTCCCGGCTTTATCGGAAACTGAGCCATGCAACTTCATCTGGTCCGCCATCCGGCGCCCATCCTCGATAAAAGTTATTGCTACGGCAGCAGCGATGTCGCCGTGGCGCCCGACACGCTGGCGTCGTGTTGTGAGCGCGTCAGCCTGTTGCTGCCCCGCGCCGCGCCGATCGTCTCCAGCCCCTTGCAGCGCTGCGCCGATCTGGCGCTGGCCCTGGCGCAGGCGCTGGATGTCGACAGCATCGCCCTCGATAGCGGCCTGCAAGAAATGCATTTCGGCAGTTGGGAACTGCGTGCCTGGGACGATATCGCCTGGGCCGAAGTCGAGGCCTGGAACCGCGATCTGCTGCACCATGCGCCCGGCGGCGGCGAGACGCTGCTGGCGGTGGCCCGGCGCGTATGGGATGTTTTCGATGCGCTGCGGCGCGCTGGCGATGCGCAAGTCATCGCGGTATGCCACGGCGGTTCGATCCGCATGCTGCGCGCCTGCGCTGCATGGCATGCCGAACACGGCGCCGATGCCGCGCCCGATGCCAGCGTGATGGAGGCGATCGCCTTGCGGGCCGCGGCCGATAAGCGCGATATCGGATTCGGCGAGCTGATTACGCTTGAGATCGATGCCTTGGTGCAGAGCTGATTCCGGCGGCCGCCAAGCTCAGATCTTTCCTTCCAGGCGCAGCGACTCCACCGCGAACTTGATCAGTTCGGCCTGGCCGTCGATATTCAACTTGCGCTTGATGTTGAGCCGGTGGGTTTCCACGGTGCGCACGCTCAGGTCGAGTTCGCGCGCGATCTGCTTGTTGGATTCGCCGTTGGCGATATGCTTGAGCACCTCGCGCTCGCGCAGCGTCAACAGGTCGCGTTCCGGCAGCGGTTGCGTCAGTTGGCGCAGCAGTGCGGCGCTGTAATAGATCCCGCCCGATTTCACGGTTTCGATGGCTTGCACGATATCCTGGCTGGGGGCGTCTTTGAGCACGTAACCGCGGGCGCCGGCCTGGATCGACTGCATGACGTATTCGCCCTTGTCATGCATGCTCAGGATGAGCACCGCGATCTCCGGATGGCGGGCATGGAACTGCGCCGTCAGTTCGATGCCGTTGGTGCCGCGCATGTTGATGTCCATCAGCGCGAGGTCGATATTCTGGCGAGCTGCCGTTGCCAGCGCCTCTTCCGCATTGCCGGCTTCGGCCACTACCGCCAGGCCGGGCACCGCTTCCAGCCGGGCGCGCAAGCCGTCGCGCACCAGCGGATGGTCATCGATCAGCATCACGCGGGTGATGGCGCCAGGAGCGGGTGCTTGGATATCAGGCATGGGAAGGGGCAAGGAAGGCGTGACGGGGAACCAGGGCCGTGACCTGGGTGCCGGCGGGAGATGAATCCAGCGCGAGCTCGCCGCCCACGGCTTCCATGCGTTCTTGCATGTTGCGCAGGCCGATGCCGCGCCGCGGATGGTGGTCCACCTGATCCACATTGAAGCCGGAGCCATTGTCGCGCACCTGCAGCATCACGAAATTCTTTGCGCCGTGCAGGCGGACCGCGATCTCGGTCGCGCCGGCATGGCGCGTGATATTGGTCAGCGCCTCCTGCGTGACGCGAAACAGCACGGTATTGACGACATCCGGCAGCGGGCCGATGTCGCCCTCGGTGTCGAAATGGATCGCCGTGCCGGCGTCGGCGCCGGTAGTTTCGCGCCATTCCCCGCACAGGTGTTCCAGCGCGGCCGCCAGCCCCAGGTCGTCCAGGATGGCCGGACGCAGGTCGTGCGAGATGCGCCGCACCTCGGCCAGCACGCCGTTGATTTGCCCGGCGGTCTTTTCAAACGCGCCGCGCGCGGCTTGCACTTGTTCCGGCGTGCCGTTGAGGCGGATCAGCGCGGCTTCGATTTGCAGCTTGATCGATACCAGCCACTGGCTGATGCCGTCATGCAGGTCGCGCGAGAGCCGGGCGCGCTCGTCTTCCTGGGAGCGCACCACCCGTTGCGCCAATTGCCGCAGCTTGGCATCGGCGACGCGGTGTTCGCTGATGTTGAGCAGCAGGCCCGACAAGGCCACCGCCAGCGCGCTCAAGACCGCGATGATGGCGATCATCAGCATGGTCTGGCGGACGTGGCCGGAAATCTGGCTGTCGATCTCGGACAGCGCCGCGTCGACATCGTCGAGATAGATGCCCGTGCCGATCACCCAGCCCCAGCGCGGCAAGCCCGCCACGTAACCGAGCTTGGGCGCGACATTCTTGCTCGATGGTTTTTGCCACAGGTAGCGTTCGTAGCCGCCGCCGTTTTTGGCGCGTTCAATGAGGTGCTGGATGGTCGGGCTGCCCGAGGCGTCGCGCCAGTCCCACATGTCGGTGCCGACCAATTCGGGCTGGCGCGGGTGCATCACGTTGCGGCCGTCCTGGTCGTAGACGAAGAAATAGCCGTCGTCGCTGAACTCCAGGTCGGCCAGGATGCGCTTGGCGTCGTTCTGGATCGCTTCGTCGCTGCGGCCGGTGCTGTAAAGGTGGCCGACCGCGTGAATGGCCAGATCCACATAGTGCTTGAGCTCCGCGTTCTTGCTGGCCAGGTAGGCCGCTTCGATCGAGGCGCGCTGCTGGCGTCCCAGTTCCACCGCCTGGTGCCGCACCACCAGTGCGATGGCGGCGATGGCCAGGCAGAGCGGCACGATGGCGAGGAAGATGATTTTCTGGCGCAGTTTCATGACGCGATTTTACCGAATGCTTTTTCATATTCGTTGGAAAGATGGCGTATTTGCCCGGCTGCAGGCGGGGATTTGCAAGGGTTTGCGCCATTCTCAGTAATTCTACGTAGAGATTCTGCGTAGTCCTGCGCTTGTGGATGTGGCGCCAGATATCGAATACTACTGCCCGTTTCTCGAATATTTTTTTGCGCCTCCACAGGCCGGAGAAACGCCCGTTCGAGAACGGGCCGCGCCAAGGCAAACCAACAATAAAACATTTCTATTATCAAGATTCCCTTCTCGGGAGGAGAACAATGAACCGGATTATTCCCAGGCTGGGCTGGCTCGCGCTGGCCCTGGCAGGTGCATCTGCATGCGCCTACGTCGCGCTGCAGCGCGGCGAATCGATCAACGCGGTATGGCTGGTGGTGGCCTCGGTATGCGTCTACCTGATCGCCTACCGCTTCTACAGCAAGTTCATCGCCGAGCGCGTGCTCGGGCTGGACGGCCAGCGCATGACGCCGGCCTATAAATTCAACGATGGCCTGGATTACGTGCCGACCAACAAGTACGTGCTGTTCGGCCACCATTTCGCCGCCATCGCCGGCGCCGGTCCGCTGGTGGGACCGGTGCTGGCCGCGCAGATGGGGTACCTGCCGGGCATGTTGTGGATCCTGGCCGGCGTGGTGTTTGCCGGCGCGGTGCAGGACTTCATGGTGCTGTTCATCTCCAGCCGCCGCGACGGCCGTTCGCTGGGCGACCTGATCAAGTCCGAGCTGGGCCAGGTGCCGGGCGTGATCGCGCTGTTCGGCGCCTTCATGATCATGGTGATCATCCTGGCGGTGCTGGCGCTGATCGTGGTCAAGGCGCTGGCCGAGTCGCCCTGGGGCACCTTCACCGTGGCGGCGACCATTCCCATCGCGCTGTTCATGGGCGTGTACTCGCGCTATATCCGCCCGGGCCGCATCGGCGAGGTGTCGTGGATCGGCTTCGTGCTGCTGATGCTGGCCATCGTCGGCGGCCAGTATGTGCAGGAGCATCCGGCGCTGGGCCACATGTTCACCTTCGACGGCAAGCAACTGACCTGGATGCTGATCGGCTACGGTTTCGTCGCTTCGGTGCTGCCGGTGTGGCTGCTGCTGGCGCCGCGCGATTATCTCTCGACCTTCCTCAAGATCGGCACCATCGTGGCGCTGGCGCTGGGCATCGTGTTCATCGCCCCGCACCTGAAGATGCACGCGGTCACGCGCTTCATCGACGGCAGCGGCCCGGTGTGGTCGGGCTCGCTGTTCCCGTTCCTGTTCATCACCATCGCCTGCGGCGCGGTATCCGGTTTCCATGCGCTGATCTCCTCGGGCACCACGCCCAAGCTGCTGGAAAATGAAAAGCATGCGCGCTTCATCGGTTATGGCGCGATGCTGATGGAGTCCTTCGTCGCCATCATGGCGCTGATCGCCGCTTCCTGCATCGAGCCCGGCATCTACTTCGCCATGAACAGCCCGGCCGCGCTGATCGGCACCACGCCGGAAAACGTGGCCCAGGTGATTTCGCAATGGGGCTTCCACCTCACGCCCGAGATGCTGACCCACACCGCGCAGGCGGTCGGCGAGCACACCATCATCTCGCGCGCCGGCGGCGCCCCGACGCTGGCGGTGGGCATGGCGCAGATCCTTTCCGGCGTGACCGGCGAGGCGATGATGGCGTTCTGGTACCACTTCGCCATCCTGTTCGAAGCGCTGTTCATCCTGACCGCGGTGGATGCGGGCACGCGCGCCGGCCGCTTCATGCTGCAGGACTTGCTGGGCGCCTTCATCCCGCCGATGAAGCGCACCGACTCCTGGGCCGCCAGCCTGATCGCCACCGGCCTGTGCGTATCCGGCTGGGGTTACTTCCTGTACCAGGGCGTGATCGATCCGCTGGGCGGCATCAATACCCTGTGGCCGCTGTTCGGCATCTCGAACCAGATGCTGGCAGGCATCGCGCTGATCCTGGCCACCTGCGTGCTGTTCAAGATGAAACGCGACCGCTTCGCCTGGGTGACGGTGGCGCCGACCGTGTGGCTGCTGGCGTGCACCCTGACGGCCGGCTGGCAGAAGGTGTTCGACGCCAACCCGCGTGTCGGTTTCCTGGCGCATGCCGCCAAGTACCAGGCCGCGCTGGACGAGGGCAAGCTGCTGGCGCCGGCCAAGTCGATCGAGCAGATGCGCCAGGTGATCTTCAACGATTACATCGATGCCGGCCTGGCGGCGATGTTCATGCTGGTGATGGTGAGCGTGCTGGTGTTCGGCATCCGCACCGTGCTCAAGGCGCGCGCGGCCAGCCAGCCCAGCGTGCGGGAAGCGCCGTATGAATCCCTGCCGGCGACGGCTATGGCGCAACATTGACAGGAGGCCGGCCATGAAAATCTCGGGAGCATTGGCGCAACTGCTGGCCTGGCGCCGCCAGGCCGGCCGCACGCTGAACCTGATGGTCGGCATGCCGGAATACGATAATTATGTTGCCCACATGAAGCATGCCCATCCCGACCAATGCGTGATGAGTTATGAAGAGTTCTTCCGCGAAAGGCAGGAAGCGCGCTACGGCGGGAAGGGGCGGGTGGGGCGCTGTTGCTGACCAACTGCGCATCCGGCGGCACCGGCAAGGAGGCTTCGGGCCTCCTTTTTTGCGGGCCATCGCCGACGCTTGCGCCGTACCGCGCCGAGCGGCGGCGGCCGGCATGTCCAAATTACGGGCAATTTATTGGAAACCCTTGCCGCGAAAGGCTGTCCGATACCCGATAACTGCTTGTCCACAGACTTGTTCACAGCTTCTGTGAGTAACTTTTTATCCAGGGAAAAAATGGGCCCGCCCGGGATCGGTGCGCATTTGCGTATAATGCCGGGCTGCCGCAGGCCTGTTAATTTGCTGGCAATATTCCTTCCCCCGACGACGAAACGATGCGACGACTGCTGTTACTGCTGCTGACCTTCCTGCTCCCGCTGCAATTGCTGGCGGCGACGGTTGGCGACCTGCCGCCGGCAATTGCCGCAGGGCAGGAGCAAAGTTGCGCGTGGGAATCAGGGCCGGCGGCCTTGCCTGCTCCTCCCGGCCTCCCCGGTTACGTTTCGTACGGCATCGCCCCAGTGGCCGATGCTGCAGATGCGGCCGATGCGGCCGAGAACATGCTCGCCGTTGCCGCGGGCGCCGTCCTGGCGGCGGAATTGCAGCAACCGGCCGTAGCCGCCGCCGACCAGCCGGTTGGCGACGACAGCGATTTCCCCGCCCCCCAGGCGGAGAGCGAAGACCATACCATGCCGGCGCGCATCGCCACCCCGGACGCGTCCTGGCAACCTTTTCCCCATCTCTTCACGGCCCCCTTGGGCTGGCTGTCCTTCGTGCGCGACCAGTTGCGTCCGCCTCCATTAGCCTGACTCCCTTTTCCGTGCGCTGACGGTGCGCGAGGCGGTTGTGCCGCCCGCACGCCTGCGCATGGTTTCGTCTGCCGTCCATTCCGCGCGCGGGAGCGGGCGCATCCTCACTCAATCGGGAAAAACCATGAAACGCATCATCCTGTTCCTCGTGACCAACCTTGCCGTGATGCTGGTGTTGAGCTTTACCGCCAGCCTGCTCGGCATCAACCGCTACCTGACCGCCAATGGCATGAATTACGGCATGCTGCTGGCGTTCTGCGCCCTGATCGGCTTCGGCGGCTCCTTTATCTCGCTGCTCATGTCCAAGACGATCGCCAAGTGGTCGACTGGCGCGCGGGTGATCGGGCAGCCGCAAAACTCTACCGAACTGTGGCTGCTCAATACCGTCCAAAGCCTGGCCACCCGCGCCCAGTTGCCGATGCCGGAAGTGGCCGTCTATGACGGCCCGCCGAATGCCTTCGCCACCGGCGCCAGCAAGAGCAATTCACTGGTGGCGGTATCCAGCGGCTTGCTGCAGGGGATGAGCAAGGAGGAGGTCGAGGCGGTGCTGGCGCACGAAGTGGCGCACATCGCCAATGGCGACATGGTGACGCTCACATTGATCCAGGGCGTGGTCAATACCTTCGTCATGTTCATCGCCCGCGTGGTCGGGTATTTCGTCGACTCGGCCTTGCGCCGCAACAGCGAGCAGTCCGGGCCGGGCATCGGTTACATGGTGACCGTGATCGTCTGCGAGATTGTGTTCGGCATCCTGGCCAGCGTCATCGTCATGTATTTCTCGCGCCAGCGCGAATTCCGTGCCGACGCCGGCGCCGCTGCGCTGATGGGATCGAATGCGCCGATGATCAATGCCTTGCGCCGCCTGGGCGGCATGCAGCCTGACGGCTTGCCGCAGAACCTGCAGGCATCCGGCATTTCCGGCCGCGAGTCGTGGCTGGGCCTGTTCTCCAGCCACCCGCCGCTGGCTTCGCGCATCGCCGCGCTGCAGGCGCGCCGTTGATCCGGCGTTGCAGTCGATCCGGCGTTGCAGTCCGCTACGGCGTCACGCCATGCGTCGTGCGGACGACTGGCGGCGTCCGTGATAGTCTTTAGGCCGCCGTCGGTGCAGTCTCTGCCGTCTTTTGTGCAGCCGTTTCAAAAAACAATTCAAATCATCCACCTCGAAAGGACCATTGACTGATGCCTCATCACACCCCACTGATCGCCACCATTGTCGGTGGCCTGGTGCTGGCGTTCATTTTCGGCACCCTGGCCAATCGTTTCAAGATGCCGCCGCTGATCGGCTACCTGGTCGCCGGTATCGCGATCGGCCCGTTCACGCCGGGCTTCGTCGGCGACGCCGACCTGGCGCAGGAATTGGCCGAGATCGGCGTGATCCTGCTGATGTTCGGCGTCGGCCTGCATTTTTCGCTGAAGGATTTGCTCTCGGTAAAGAACATCGCCATTCCCGGCGCCGTGGCGCAGATCGCCATCGCCACCTTGCTTGGCATGGGGCTGGGATGGGCGCTGGGATGGCCGGTCGGGGAAGGTTTCCTGTTCGGCCTGGCCTTGTCGGTGGCCAGTACGGTGGTGTTGCTGACGGCGCTGCAGGAGCGGCGCCTGGTGGAAACCAAGCGCGGGCGCATTGCCGTGGGTTGGCTGATCGTGGAAGACATCGCGATGGTGCTGGCGCTGGTGCTGATCCCGGCATTGAGCGGCATTCTCGGCGGCAAGGGCGAGGCGATGAGCGGCAATGCCTTGCTGCTGACGCTGGGCATGACGCTGGGCAAGGTGGTGGCCTTTGTGGCGGTGATGCTGATCGTGGGACGCCGCATGATTCCGTGGGTCCTGGAGCGGATTGCCGATACCGGCTCGCGTGAGCTGTTTCGCCTGGCGGTGCTGGCGATCGCGCTCGGCTTTGCCTTGGGTTCGGCGTATGTGTTCGGCGTATCGTTCGCACTGGGCGCTTTCTTCGCCGGCATGATCTTGTCGGAGTCCGAACTCAGCCACCGCGCGGCGGAAGAGTCATTGCCGTTGCGCGACGCCTTCGCGGTGTTGTTCTTCGTCTCGGTGGGCATGCTGTTCGACCCGTCGATATTGCTGCGCGAGCCGTTGCTGGTGTTGGCCACCGTGCTGATCATCGTGGTCGGCAAGTCGCTGGCGGCATTGGTGATCGTGCGTATTTTCGGTCACCCGATGTCGACTGCGCTGACCATTTCCGCCAGTCTTGCGCAGATCGGCGAATTCTCCTTCATCCTGGCCACGCTCGGCATTTCGCTGGACCTGCTGTCGCCGATGGCGCGCGACCTGATCCTGGGCGGCGCGATTCTTTCCATCCTCATCAACCCGCTGTTGTTTTCGCTGCTGGATCGCCTCAAGGCGCGCCTCGAAACCCGTGAGGGCGTCAAGGCGCCGGCCGAAGCGGCGCAGCAGGCGGTCGACCTCGAAGACCATGTGGTGCTGGTCGGCTATGGCCGCGTGGGACGCGGCATCGGCGAGCAATTGCGGGCCCAGGGCAGGCCCTTTGTGGTGATCGAGGCGCAGATCGAGAATGTCGAAGCCTTGCGCGCCGAAGGCATCCCGGTACTGTATGGCAATGGCGCGCAGGCGGACCTGCTGGAGCCGGCCGCCATCGAACGCGCGCGCTGGCTGCTGGTGGCCATTCCCGATGCATTCGAAGCCGGCCAGTTGATCGAGCATGCGCGTGCCGCCAATCCGAACCTGCAAGTGGTGGCGCGGGCTCATTCCGATGCCGAAATCGAACATCTTGAGAAGCACGGCGCCAATCAGGTGATCATGGGCGAGCGCGAGATCGCCCGCGGTATGCTGGGGGCGCTGGGGCAGGGCGCCTGAGCCTGCCGGGCTGGCGAGTGCAGGAGCCGGTGGCCAAATCCATGGCGCCCTGCAGCATTCGTCAAGCCATGATAAAGTCCCGGTTGCCGTGCCGATGGGGTTTGCGCCCGACGCGCGGCAACAAGTTCTCGGGGCGGGGTGCAATTCCCCACCGGCGGTGATCATGTGGCGCCTTTAGCGGCGCTGGCATGTAGCCCGCGAGCGCCTGGCATGCCGATTCCTTTCGGCGCCGGGGTCAGCAGACCTGGTGAGATCCCGGGGCCGACGGTCACAGTCCGGATGAAAGAGAACGGGATGCGCGATACCGCGCACGCGCTGCGCGCGTGCGGCCGCGCATTCCCACGCCCTGTTTATTCATCGAACAGGAGTCCTGAACCGTGTCTCAAACCGCATCTCACACCATCCCCCATCCGCGTTTTTCTGCCGGTCATGCCGATCATGGCAAGCGCATCGCCTTTATCCAGGCGAGCTGGCACAAGGAGATCGTCGACCAGTGCCGCATTGCCTTCGCCGAGGAAATCGCCAAGCTGGGCTGGTCCGCCGATAGCATCGATTTCTTCGAGCTGCCGGGGGCTTTTGAAATCCCGTTGCACGCCAAGATCCTGGCCAAGAGCGGCAAATATGCCGGCGTGGTTGCCAGCGCCCTGGTTGTCGACGGCGGTATCTATCGCCATGATTTTGTCGCGCAGTCGGTGGTCTCGGCGCTGATGCAAGTCCAGCTGGAAACCGAAGTGCCGGTCTTCTCGGCGGTCTTGACGCCGCATCATTTCCATTCGCATGGCGAGCATCAAACCTTCTTCCATGAGCATTTCCTGGTCAAGGGGCGCGAAGCGGCCCACGCCTGCGCGACGACTGTCGCCAAACTGGCGGAGATCAAGGCTGCCGAAGGCGTCCAGCCATCGTTGAGCGCGGCCTGATTGGAGCGGCGCCAAAGCGTGAAGCGGGTAAATAGGCCGCTTCACGCCGGATCGGATTGCCTGGCGTTAATTTTCTTGATGCTTGTGAAGCATTTGCTTACAAACATTACGCCTTTTCTCTAGCTGGGCATCGCGCCGGGGCATATATTCTGGGTACGTATTTAAGAATGGATAAAGGAGCTATCGTGAAAAAGTCGATTCCCATGATTGCCGGCATGTTTGCCATCGCGGCCGTGGCCGGTTTGTCCGCTGCGCCGGCCATGGCCGGGCATGTCTCGATCGGTGTGAATATCGGCGTTCCGGGCGCTTATTACGCAGCTCCGCAGCCGGTATATGTCCAGCCTGCGCCGGTGTATGTCGCGCCGCCTCCGGTGTATGTCCGGCCAGCCCCGGTTTACTATATGAACCCGGCTCCGGTATATGTCGAGCGCGATTATTATCGCCGTCATCGCCATTGGCACCGCCCGCCGCCGCCTCCGTATTGGCAGCGTTGATGTACGGCAGGACGGCCGGGTCTGCAATGATCCGGGCCATGCAAAACGGCATCCTGGTGGATGCCGTTTTTATTGATTGTCTCCATCTCCCCATTTCCCCGATACCGGGCGCCTGAGCGGTTATTTTTTCGGTTGCGCCGGATCGTCTTCGTCGGTATCGACCAGCAGGTAACGCTCGGCCGCGCCGAAGAAACGGTCATAGAAATCCGGGGAGCGTATGGTTTCGCTGGAGACCCGCACCAGGGAATCGTCGCTGGAGCCGAAAGGCATCGAGACCGAACCCAGTACGCCCACGCCAAGACTGGCGGAAGTGTTGCTCTTCTTCAAGGCGAATCCATCCTGGGTGGCGCTGACGAACATGGTCGAGCTTTTGCCGTTGCCGTTGGAGGCGCACACGACATGGAATGCGATTTCCATGTGCTTGTCGCTGGCCGGCTGGAAGCTCTTGTTGCCATCCATGGTGGTCTCGGTGGTCTTGCTGATGACATAGCCCTGGCCCAGCAACGCCCGGCGCGCCGCTTCGCAGACCGCCTTTTCGGTGCCGGGGAAACTGCGCGAGAAGGCGTTGGTGTCGTTGAATTCTTCCTGATGGTAGAAAGCCGTCTTGTCGGTGACACAGGCCGACAGGCCCAATGAGAACACGGCGATAAGGAGCAGGGGGTAAGGAAAGGGCGGGCGGGGCATGCAACAGATCTCCGACGACAGGTGGCCTGAATTGTAAGGGATTCGATGCGCGGCGGGTTCGAAGAGTTCGTAAATATCGGTAACGGAGCCGTAAGCGCTCGAAACGATGGCGATCTGCCTTGCATATGTGCGCTTTTCAATGGTTCGCGGCGCTTTGCCGCCGTGCCGGATACGGCGATCGCGCGCGCGGCCTGCTATCCTGTTGGCCATCATGTTTTTCGGCGCGCCGGATAATAAATGCTTCTCTGCGGAGCGCGCCGACACAATCTCCGGGCGAACCCTATGAATTCACTGCAAGCACTGTTTGGCATCGAATATCCATTGATCCAGGCGCCGATGGCCGGCGTTCAACTGCATGGGCTGGCGGCGGCCGTGTCCAACGCCGGCGCGCTCGGCTCCCTGCCTGGCGCCATGCTGGTGCCAGCGGCGCTGGCCGAGGAGCTCGGCAAGCTGCGCGCGGCGACGGATAAGCCCTACAACGTCAATTTTTTCGCCCACGCCAATCCCGAGCCCGATGCCGCCCATGAGGAACGTTGGCGCCGGGCCTTATCCCCGTATTACGCAGAGTTCGGCGTCGATGCCTCGTCCATTGCCGCAGGCCCCGGCCGCCAGCCGTTCAGCCCGGCGGTGGCTGACTTGCTGGAAGAGTTCAAGCCCAAGGTGGTCAGTTTCCATTTCGGGCTGCCGGCGCCGGAGCTGATGCAGCGGGTGCGCAGCTGGGGCGCACGCATCATCGCTTCAGCCACCACGGTGGAGGAAGCGAAGTGGCTGGCCGAACGCGGCGTCGATGCCATCATTGCCCAGGGAGTGGAGGCCGGCGGCCATCGCGGCATTTTCCTTTCCAGCGACCTGACGACCCAGGTGGGAACATTTTGCCTGGTGCCGCAGATCGCCCGCGCCGTGAAACTGCCGGTGATTGCCGCCGGCGGCATTGTCGACGCCAACGGCGTGGCGGCGGCCATGGCGCTGGGCGCCGCCGGGGTGCAAGTCGGCACCGCCTACATGCTGTGTCCGGAGGCGACCACCAGCGCATTGCACCGCGCTGCGTTGAAGAGCGAACGCGCACGCCATACGGCTTTGACCAATCTGTTCACCGGGCGTCCCGCGCGCGGCATCGTCAACCGTGCGATACGCGAGTTGGGGCCGCTCAGTTCGGAAGCGCCGGCGTTCCCGTTGGCGACCTCGGCTATCGCCCCTTTGCGCGCCAAGGCCGAGGCTGTCGGGCGCGACGATTTCACGTCGATGTGGGCGGGGCAGAACCCGGACGGATGTAAGGAGATCCCGGCTGCGGATCTGACGCGAGAGCTGGTGGCGGAGTTGCGGATGGCCAGTCGCCGTTGATGCGTTCAGGAGCCCGTGCCGGGATTGTCGAAGCAAAATGAAATTTACCATCTGGCGGGAATGTTGAAATGCTTCGCCAAATTGGGACATGCATGAGTAAAATTGCTTGTGCAATTACCGTACTGTAAGTAAGGTTTAATGATTCAATGGTATCGTTTTCCATCAGAACTATCGTGAATCTGTCCGAGACCCGGCCGGATTCGAATAACTTCCTTGTTAAAGATAGCAATGGATAAAAATCAGAAAGTGGAATTGGAGCGCATCCAGAAGGAATTGATTGATGCGCACAACAAGGCTGCCTGGCAAATGGCAGCCACCATCATCAAGGCATCCCTTGTCAAAAACGGCATGGATCAGCCGCCTACGGCAGCCGAGCTGGCCGCCCTCAATGCCACCATTACCAATTTGCGCAGCGTGGCCGAAGATGCGCTGGAATTGCTCAAGCGCTGACGGGCGTGTCTCCATGATTCCGGATAACCGGGTTCTTCAACGTTTACCTCTTTCTTGATTGTCCTGCCCGCTTCGCCTTACATCCGGCGGCCAAGCCGGTGTCAGGCAGCCATCTTTGCACGCAGGCGGTTTTATTCGCTGTTCGGCAAAACAATCAGCGGAACTGCGGTGACTCGCTGCTATAATGCGATCCTTTTTCGGCGGCCAGCGCCGTTTCCACACGCCTGAGTGGTGAAATTGGTAGACACAGCGGACTTAAAATCCGCCGCTTACCCGCGAGGGGGCGTACCGGTTCGATTCCGGTCTCAGGCACCAATGCGGTACCGTTCCGCGGCCCGGCTTTCGGGTTTCTAAACTTCCCATCTCTCCTCTGTTTGCCGGCGCCGTCGAACGTCGGGGCGCGAGCCGTTTCCGATTCGATTCCTGCTGCCGGGCATCCGGCAAGCGGCGGCGAGAGAGTAAAATGGAGCCTTCATTCATCATGAGGGCCGCGACGATGACAGAAGCTGTAGTGAAGACGGTGCAGTGCATTTCTCCCGGCGGGCTGCACACGATGGCCTACAAGGAATGGGGGGATGCCCGCAATCCCGATGTCCTGGTCTGCGTGCATGGCGTCACGCGCGTGTCGGACGACTTCGACCGCATGGCGCGCGAACTGTGCGACACCTATCGTGTGGTCTGTCCCGACGTGGTCGGACGTGGCCGCTCCGGGCGCCTGCGCGATCCGCAGTATTACACGGTGCCGCAATACATCAGCGACATGGTGACCTTGCTGGCGCGCCTTGATGCGGAGATTGTCGACTGGTTCGGCACTTCCATGGGCGGCCTGATCGGCATGGGCCTGGCGTCGTTGCCGGACAATCCCATCCGCCGCCTGGCGCTCAATGACATCGGTCCCTCCATCAATGGCTCCGCGTTGGCGCGCATCGGCGAGTACATCGGCCAGGATGTGCGCTTCGACAGCTTTGGCGAAGCCGCGCAATACATCCGCACCATCTCGGCCAGCTTCGGCGCGCATAGCGATGAAGAATGGCACAAGCTGGCCAGCGACGTGCTGCGCCAGAATGATGAAGGCAAGTGGATTCGCCACTATGACTTGTCGCTGGCGGTGCCGTTCAAGCTGACCACGCCCGAAGCCGCCACCGTGGCCGAGCAGATGTTGTGGGCCGCTTACGATGCCATCCGCTGTCCAACCTTGCTGGTGCGCGGCGCCCATTCCGACCTGCTGCTGCCTGAGGTGGCGCAGGCCATGACGCAACGCGGGCCCAAGGCCCGGCTGGTCGAATTGCCTGATGTCGGCCATGCGCCGACCTTCATGCATGCCGACCAGATCGAGATCGCCAAACAGTTCCTGCTGGGCTGAGCTTTCGATTTTTCCCGGCACGATTCATCTTTACCTGTAACAGCAATAACGCATAAAGGAAGTCACATGTCTGTACAACGCCTGCATGTCGGAAAGCGCCTTTCCGAAGTCGCCATCCATAACGGCACCGTTTACCTGGCCGGCCAGATCGCCGAAGACACGGCCCAGAATATCGAAGGGCAGACCCGCGAAGTGCTGGGTCACATCGACCGCCTGCTGGCCGAAGCCGGCAGCGACAAGAGCAAGATCCTGTCGTGCCAGATCTACCTGGCCGATGTGAAGGATTTCGCCGGCATGAACGCGGTGTGGGATGAATGGGTTGCGCAAGGCAATGCGCCGCCGCGCGCCACGGTTGAAGCCAAGCTGGCCCGTCCCGAACTGCTGGTGGAAATCATCATCATCGCAGCCCAGAAGTAAGCGGCCATGGTTTCAGTCGCAACCATACCGGGCGAAGGCCTGGCGGCGATCACCGCCGGTCTGGGGGCGGACGATGCCGCGCGCGTGGAACAGGCGCTGGCTGAGGTCGAGCCCTTGTATGCGGACCGGCAGATCCTGTCGGGCCAAAACGCGCTGCAGTTCGTATTTTCCGTGGCCTCGGTGCTGACCGCCTTGAACGCGGATGCGCAAACGCGCATTGCCGGGCTGCTGTTCGAAGCGCAGATGCTGCATCCCGAGCTGGACGAAAAATGGGAAGAGCGCTTCGGCAAGGAAACTGCCGACCTGGTCGGCGGCGTGCGCCAGCTGATGCGTTTCCATAGCCTGAGCTTCCAGCCGCCGCAGCAGGAAGTCCTGCGCGGGAAGAATGCCGCGCAGCAGGCCGCCGCCCAGGTCGAGACGCTGCGCAAGATGTTGCTGGCGATGGCTTCCGACATGCGCGCCGTGCTGGTGCGTCTGGCCTCCCGCGTGGCGACCTTGCGCTATTTTGCCGAGACCAAGCAGGAAAACGAGGTCAGCCGGCAATATGCGCGCGAAACCTTCGATCTCTATGCGCCGCTGGCCAACCGTCTCGGCATCTGGCAGCTCAAGTGGGAGCTGGAAGACTTGTCTTTCCGTTTCCTGGAGCCGGTCACCTACAAGCGCATCGCCAAGATGCTGGAAGAGAAGCGGCTTGAGCGCCAGCAGTTTGTCGCCAATGCGATTACCCGTCTGCGCTCGGAGCTCGCATCGCAGGATATCAAGGCCGAAGTCAGCGGCCGGCCCAAGCATATTTACAGCATCTGGAACAAGATGCGCGGCAAGGCGATCGATTTTTCCGAGCTCTATGACGTGCGCGCATTCCGGGTGATCGTCGACGACGTCAAGACCTGCTATACGGTGCTGGGCATCGTGCACGATATCTGGACGCCGATTCCCGAGGAGTTCGACGACTATATTTCCCGCCCCAAGCAAAACGGCTACCAGTCCTTGCACACGGTCGTGGTGGCCGAGGACGGCCGGGCGCTGGAAGTGCAGATCCGTACGCATGAGATGCACCATTTCGCCGAATACGGCGTGGCGGCGCATTGGCGTTACAAGGAAAGCGGCGGTTCCAGCTTCTCCGCGCAAAAGTACGATGAGAAGATCGCCTGGCTGCGCCAGCTGCTGGCCTGGAAGTCCGAGGTCACCGACGCCGTGGTGGACCAGGATGACGTGCGCCGCGACTGGGTGGAAAAACTCAAGGCCACCACGCTGGACGAGCGCATCTACGTGCTGACGCCGCAGGCGCGGGTGATCGAGCTGCCCAACGGCGCCACCCCGATCGATTTCGCCTACCACTTGCACAGCGACGTTGGCCATCGTTGCCGCGGCGCGCGGGTGGATGGCGTGATGGTGCCGCTGAACACGCCGTTGAAGAACGGCCAGACGGTGGACATCATTACCGTCAAGAGCGGCCCCGGCGTCGGGCCGTCGCGCGACTGGCTGAGTCCGGGTTATGCGGCGAGCTCGCGCACCCGCTCCAAGGTGCGCGCCTGGTTCAATGCGATCGAGCAGCAAGAAACCTTGTCGGTGGGCCGCGGCCTGCTGGAAAAGACCTTGCAGCGCGAGGGCAAGACCGCGGTCAACCTGGAAGAGCTGGCCCAGAAGCTGGGCTTCGCCAAGGTGGATGACCTGTGCCTGTCGCTGGGCAAGGACGAGTTCAGCCTGCGCCACGTCGAGCAGGCCTTGCACGATGCGGAGGCCAAGAAGCCGGAGATCGACGACGAGGCCGCGATTACGCGCAAGAGCCGCGCATCGAGCATCGTGCAGGGCGCCAAGTCCGGCGTGCTGGTGGTCGGCACCGATGGTTTGCTGACCCAGCTGGCGCGCTGCTGCAAGCCGGCGCCGCCGGATCCGATCGCCGGCTTCGTCACGCGCGGCAAGGGCGTGTCGATCCATCGCGCGAGCTGCAAGAACTTCGCCGAGATGAGCTCCCATGCGCCTGAGCGTGTGATCCAGACAACCTGGGGCGCGCCGGCCAAGGATACGGTCTATCCGGTCGATATCTTTGTGCTGGCCAATGACCGGCAGGGTTTGCTGCGCGATATCTCGGATATCTTCCTGCGCGACAAAATCAATGTGATCGGCGTGAGTACGCAGAGCGCGCGCGGCCATGCGCGCATGGCCTTTACCGCTGAAATCGCTTCGACCGAACAACTGCAGAAAGCGCTGACGGTAATTCGCGAGGTAAAGGGCGTCATCGAGGTGAAGCGGCAGTGATGGAGAAGGGGGCCGGCAGTTCCAGCATGGTTGCGGGGGCATGGCCGTATCGGAAAAATATTTCAGGTTTTTTCTTTTACCCCTTTGCAAATTTTAAAAAGCCCCCTATAATCTCGCTTCTTCGTTAGGCGCGTAGCTCAGCTGGTTAGAGCACTACCTTGACATGGTAGGGGTCGTTGGTTCGAGTCCAATCGTGCCTACCAATTCTTCTGGCGGTTCAGTCGAGTTGGCAGCGAAGTCAAACTGAAATGGAAGCGCGTTCGCGGCTTCCATTTTTGTTTTCTGCCCTTCGTTTTTACTTTTCCCGGTTTTAATTCAGTGCGTATTTTTGCTTTGCATGGGGCGCGATGCCGGCCGTGGAAAAGCGTAAGGTCGGGTTTGGCATTGGCCTGGCGCATGAAATTTATTGTCGGATGAGGTGCTTGCGGTTCATGACGGTGTAAATATTGGTGATTAATATTTTGCTGTGTTGCGGAAACTTTTTTAAAATGTTTTAAACTGAGAGTCGAATTTTTTATATTTTCCTCTCTCCAAGCTTTATCTTCATACAGGCGTTCGATTACCTATGGCAGCAGATGACCAGTATTTCCTCGTGGTTGATGACTTTTCGACAATGCGGCGCATCGTTAGCGGCTTGCTGAAAGAGTTGGAATACAACAAGATTGTCGAGGCGGATGACGGCTCTTCGGCCATGAAGGTGCTGGAGGCGGGCGCCTTGCCGGTGACTTTCGTGCTTACCGACTGGAACATGCCGGTGATGGATGGCTTGACGCTGCTCAAGAAAATTCGCTCGACGCCATCGCTGAGCCATCTGCCGGTGCTGATGATTACCGCCGAGGCCAAGAAGGAAAATATTGTCGAGGCTGCGCAGTCGGGGGCGGACGGTTATATCGTCAAGCCTTTCAATGCGGCGACCTTGAAAGAAAAGATTGAAAAGATTCTGGCGCGGCGCGCCAATCTGGAGAAAGCGTAAGCGGCATAAGCTGCGCAAGCGACATAAGCGCTTTTCCCCGGAATGAAAACGGCATCCTGATGGATGCCGTTTTCATTGGTGGAGGTTAATCCTGTTTGAGCCCGAAATAGGGCAGGATATCGCCGCGCGTCCATGATTTGATTTCATCTCCGTTCAGTAATACCCGGTATTCCAGGTGCCGCTCTCCATCTTCCAGTTCCACTGTGCGGCTCTGCAGCGTGTATTCGACGTTGTTGATGACGGTCAGATGTTCGATGCAATTGTGTTCGTCTGGCATGATGCGGTTCTCCATGATCTCTCTAAATCCTAGCATGGGAGTGGGGGAAAATTGATGACCGTTGTGTGTTAAAAACGCATTTGCAATTGTAAACGATGGAGATTTTTGCTCGATTGTCCTGCCGGGATGGCTGTAATCGATAGTTGAGTTTAGTGATGACTCTGCGTACTTATGCGTAAAGTTGTTTTTCTATTATCGATATTACTCAATGGTAAAAAGAAGATCCGGCAAGGCCGGTAAATTAATTTGTTATAATTTCGGCTTGTGCAGGCGGATGTCGTCTTCAAAAGGCGGCAATGCGGCACTGCAATGGGTTCACCACATTCTGTAAGAGCGAGAAAGGCAAACCGGTTATGACACCGCGAACTACCACCGAGTTTTTTGCGCGACGCTAGTCGGGTTCTTTTTCGTTTTTTGAAAAAGCGCGGCTGGTCCGCGTTTTTTTTCGTCCGTCATTTCGACATCAATACCCAAATCAGGCAAGGCAGCATGGCTGCCGACATGGAGTGCAAAATGGTTTCAGTTCGTCTTCCCGATGGTTCGCAACGCCAATTCGACGGTCCGGTAACAGTGGCGCAGGTCGCCGCCAATATCGGCGCCGGCCTGGCCAAGGCCGCGCTGGCCGGCCGCATTGACGGCAAGCTGGTCGATACCTCG
Source organism: Herbaspirillum sp. GW821-FHT09A12 (assembly GCF_059418325.1). Taxonomy (NCBI): domain Bacteria; kingdom Pseudomonadati; phylum Pseudomonadota; class Betaproteobacteria; order Burkholderiales; family Oxalobacteraceae; genus Herbaspirillum; species Herbaspirillum sp. GW821-FHT09A12. The sequence goes on along the minus strand of NZ_JBWKPR010000002.1, from coordinate 1,064,030 downwards.
TATCTGATCGACAAGGATTCCGACCTGGCTATCGTGACCGACAAGGATGCGGATGGCCTGGAGGTGATCCGCCATTCGACCGCCCACTTGCTGGCCTACGCGGTCAAGGAATTGTTTCCCGACGCGCAGGTGACCATCGGCCCGGTGATCGACAACGGTTTCTACTACGACTTCTCGTACAAGCGCCCCTTCACGCCGGACGACCTGGAGGAGATCGAAAAGAAGATGGCCGAGCTGGCCAAGAAGGATGAGCCGGTGACCCGCAAGGTGCTGCCGCGCGACGAAGCGGTGGCTTACTTCAAGTCGATCGGCGAGGACTACAAGGCCGAAATCATCGCGTCCATTCCTCAAAACGAGGATGTGTCGCTATACACCGAAGGCAGCTTCACCGACCTGTGCCGGGGCCCGCACGTGCCCTCTACCGGCAAGCTCAAGGTATTCAAGCTGATGAAGCTGGCCGGCGCTTACTGGCGCGGCGACTCCAACAACGAGATGCTGCAGCGTGTCTACGGCACGGCCTGGGCCAAGAAGGAAGACCAGGAGGCTTACCTGCACATGCTGGAAGAGGCCGAAAAGCGCGACCACCGCAAACTCGGCCGCGCGCTGGACCTGTTCCACTTCCAGGACGAGGCGCCAGGCCTGATCTTCTGGCACCCCAAGGGCTGGTCGATCTGGCAACAGGTCGAGCAATACATGCGCCGGGTCTACCAGGATAGCGGCTACCAGGAAGTGAAGGCGCCGCAGATCCTGGACCGTTCATTGTGGGAAAAGACCGGCCACTGGGAGAACTACCGTGAAAACATGTTCACCACCGAGTCGGAGAACCGCGCGTATGCGTTGAAGCCGATGAATTGCCCGGGCCATATCCAGATCTTCAACTCCGGCCTGCACAGCTACCGCGACTTGCCGCTGCGTTACGGCGAATTCGGCCAATGCCACCGCAACGAGCCGTCCGGCGCCTTGCATGGCATGATGCGCGTGCGCGGTTTTACCCAGGATGACGGCCACATCTTCTGTACTGAAGACCAAGTGCAGGAAGAGGTCGCCGCCTTCAACCAGGTGGTGCGCGAGGTGTATGACAATTTCGGCTTCAAGGAGGTGGCGGTCAAGCTGGCCCTGCGCCCGGAAAAGCGCATTGGCGCCGAAGAAGTCTGGGACAAGGCGGAAAACGCGCTGCGTGAAGCCATTCGCGCATCCGGCTCGGAATGGGAAGAGCTGCCGGGCGAGGGCGCTTTCTACGGCCCCAAGATCGAATACCACCTGAAGGACTCGATCGGCCGTTCCTGGCAGTGCGGCACCATGCAGGTCGATTTCTCGATGCCGGCGCGCCTGGGCGCGGAATATGTCACGGAAGACAACGGCCGCAAGGTGCCGGTCATGCTGCACCGGGCGATCGTCGGTTCGCTGGAGCGTTTCATCGCGATCCTGATCGAAAACCACGCCGGCGCCATGCCGCTGTGGCTTGCTCCTGTGCAAGTTGTTGTCCTGAATATCTCCGACGCGCAAGCCGATTACGTGAAGAACGTTGCACAAACGCTGAAAAAACAAGGGTTTAGGGTAGAGACCGATTTGCGTAACGAAAAGATTACCTATAAAATACGGCAGCATTCTATTCAGAAGCCGCCCTATATCCTGGTTGTCGGCGATAAAGAGCGGGATGCAAACACAGTGGCCGTGCGTGCGCGGGGCAATGTCGATCTGGGCGTAATGTCCATCGACACCTTGGTGGAGCGCCTCAAGACTGAGGTGGAAGCCAAAGCCTGATCAGTCGATCGGAGGAAGCGGAAGCTTCCTTCTCAGCGCAAGAGCACGGCTTAATTTATTGGTTTTTAAAAGGAAACTGCAATAGCTACTGACAAGTCGCATCGCCTGAATCGCGAAATCACGGCGCCGGAAGTGCGCTTATCGGGCGTCAATAACGAGCCGCTGGGCATCGTCAGTTTGGCCGAAGCCATTCGACTGTCTGAAGAGGCGGAAGTGGATCTGGTCGAGATTGCACCCACTGCGCAGCCCCCGGTTTGCCGCCTGATGGATTATGGCAAGTTCAAGTACCAGGAGCAGAAGAAGGCCCACGAAGCCAAGCTCAAGCAGAAGGTCATCCAGGTCAAGGAAGTCAAGTTCCGCCCGGGTACCGATGATGGCGATTACAACATCAAGCTGCGCAACCTGACCAAGTTCCTGGATGAAGGCGACAAAACCAAGATCACGCTGCGTTTCCGCGGCCGTGAGATGGCGCACCAGGAAATCGGCATGCGTATGCTGGAGCGCTTGAAGGCAGACCTGGAGCCTTACGGCCAGGTCGAGCAGTTTCCCAAGATGGAAGGCCGCCAGATGATCATGGTGCTGGCACCCAAGAAAAAGAAGTAAGAAGTCAGTCGAATTGCCGTATCCGGATGGCGTCTGCCGATGCCATCCGCGCTGTGAAAGCAGTGAAGCGTAGGGCCGACAAAGGATTTGCCTGTTGCAGTCAAATGTGGCAGGCAAAAGCAGCGGAGGGTGGAATACCCTGCGCTGTCAAATAAGTGAGAGCAGGCATCAAAGAGCAGCGAGCATTGCTGCCACCTGCAATCATCAAAAAATGGAGCTGTCCGGAAGGACAGAGTTGCTATGCCTAAGATGAAAACGAAGAGCAGCGCGAAGAAGCGTTTTCGCGTGCGCCCAGGCGGCACCGTCAAGCGCGGTCAAGCCTTCAAGCGTCACATTCTGACCAAGAAGACCACCAAGAACAAACGCCAATTGCGCGGTGCAGTGGGAGTCCACGAGACTAACCTGACATCGGTTCGCGCAATGCTGCCGTTCGCTTAACCTCACACTCAATTAAGGAGCTACTATGCCTAGAGTCAAACGTGGGGTAACAGCGCGTGCCCGTCACAAGAAAGTCCTCGCCCTCGCCAAGGGTTACCGCGGTCGCCGCAAAAACGTCTACCGTATCGCCAAGCAAGCAGTCATGCGCGCTGGCCAATACGCGTACCGTGACCGTCGTAACAAGAAGCGCGTGTTCCGTGCCCTGTGGATCGCCCGTATCAACGCCGCTGCCCGTCAGCATGGCGTGACCTACAGCGTGTTCATGAACGGCCTGAAGCGCGCCTCGATCGAGCTGGACCGCAAGGTCCTGGCCGACATGGCTGTCACCGACAAGGCTGCATTCGCCGCCATCGTCAACCAGGTGAAGGCCAACATCGCTGCGGCCTGATCGCCAGCGTGTTGATGCGGTTGCCGGCCGCTGAATGGTTCAACGCCTAAAGTAGCACAGCAGTCGGCGCTGCAAAATCCTGCGGGGCAAAGGTGTAATACCGATGCCCCGTATGTTTTTGATCCACCGCTTTGTGGATCTTCTTCTTTTCGACTTCGTCGTCGGATTTTCGATTGGAGCGAGACTTACCGCATGAATCCCCTAGACCAACTCGTGGCACAGGCGCAGAGCGATTTTGCCGCCGTGACCGACGCTGCCGCACTGGAAAACGCCAAGGCAAAATATCTGGGCAAGACCGGCCAGATCACCGAGCAGATGAAGGGGCTGGGCAAGCTGGCCCCTGATGAGCGCCGTGCGCAGGGGGCGATCATCAACGTCGCCAAGGAACAGATCGAAAACGCGCTGACCGCACGCCGTGACGAACTGTCCAACGCACAGATGCAGGCGCGCCTGAATGCGGAAGCGATCGATGTCACGCTGCCGGGCCGCGGCCGCGGCGTGGGCGGGATCCACCCGGTGATGCGCTCGTGGCAGCGCGTCGAGGAAATCTTCCGCTCGATCGGCTTCGACGTGGCCGACGGCCCCGAGATCGAAACCGACTGGACCAATTTCACCGCATTGAACAGCCCGGAAAACCACCCGGCCCGTTCGATGCAGGATACCTTCTACATCGAAGGCAACGATACGCAGGGCAAGCCCTTGCTGCTGCGTACCCACACCAGCCCGATGCAGGTGCGCTACGCGCGCATGAACAAGCCGCCGATCAAGGTGATCGCGCCCGGCCGCACTTACCGCGTCGACAGCGATGCCACCCACTCGCCGATGTTCCACCAGGTCGAAGGCCTGTGGATCGCCGAGGACATCAGCTTCGCCGACCTGAAGGGCGTCTACCTCAATTTCGTCAAGGCCTTCTTCGAGACCGACGACCTGCAGGTGCGTTTCCGCCCGTCCTATTTCCCGTTCACCGAACCTTCGGCCGAGATCGACATCGCCTTCGGCAGCGGTCCGCTGAAGGGCCGCTGGCTGGAAGTCTCCGGCGCCGGCCAGGTGCACCCGACCGTGGTGCGCAACATGGGCCTGGATCCCGAGCAATACATCGGCTTCGCGTTCGGCTCCGGCCTTGAGCGCCTGACCATGCTGCGCTACGGGATCAGCGACCTGCGCCTGTTCTACGAAGGCGACCTGCGTTTCCTCAAGCAATTCAATTAAATCGATAACGAGCGGCGCCGCCTGCGTGGGCGGTGCGCGTCCGGCTGATAGCTGAAAGTCTGAATCATGCAATTCTCCGAAAACTGGTTGCGCACGATGGTCAATCCGAACATGACGTCGGATGAACTCTCGCATTTGCTGACGATGTCCGGCCTGGAAGTGGAAGAGGTGGAGCCGGTCGCGCCGCCGTTCACCAACGTGGTGGTGGGCGAAGTGCTGGAAGTGGCCAGGCACCCCGATGCCGACCGCTTGAACGTGTGCCGCGTCAACGTGCATACCGGCACCATCCTCAACATCGTGTGCGGCGCGCCCAACGTGCGCCCCGGGTTGAAGGTGCCATGCGCCATGGTTGGCGCCGTGCTGCCGCCGGGCGCCGACGGCAAGCCCTTCGAGATCAAGGTCGGCAAGCTGCGCGGCGTGGAATCGCAAGGCATGCTGTGCTCGGCGCGCGAACTGAAGCTGTCGGAAGACCACGGCGGCCTGATGGAGCTGCCCGACGATGCGCCGGTCGGCCAGAACTTCCGCGACTACCTGCAACTGAACGACCTCAAGTTCACCATCAAGCTCACCCCCAACAAGGCGGACTGCCTGTCGGTGCTGGGCGTGGCGCGCGAAGTGTCGGCGCTGACCGGCACGCCGCTGAAGGCGCCGCAGTTCCAGGCGGTGGCGGTCAATCTCGACGAACAACTGCCGGTGCGCATTTCCGCGCCCGACCTGTGCGGTCGTTTCGCCGGCCGCGTGATCCGCGGCCTCAATGCCAAGGCGCCGACCCCGCAATGGATGAAGCAGCGCCTGGAGCGCAGCGGCCAGCGTTCGATCTCGGCGCTGGTGGACATCTCCAACTACGTCATGCTGGAACTGGGCCGTCCGTCGCACGTGTTCGACCTGGACAAGATCCACGGCGGCCTGGACGTGCGCTGGGGCAGGAAGGGCGAATCGCTCAAGCTCCTCAACGGCAATACCGTGGAAGTCGACGAATGGGTCGGCGTGATCTCCGACGACCGCGAAATCGAATCGCTGGCCGGCATCATGGGCGGCGACGCCACCGCCGTGTCGCTGGACACCGCCAATATCTACCTGGAAGCCGCCTTCTGGTTCCCGCAGGCGATCCAGGGCCGCGCGCGCCGCTACAACTTCTCGACCGATGCCGCGCACCGCTTCGAACGCGGGGTGGATTTCGCCACCGTGGTCGAGCACATCGAGCGCATTACCGCCTTGCTGATCGAGATCTGCGGCACGCCTGAAACGAAGGTCGGCCCGGTCGACGACCAGGTGGTCAACCTGCCCAAGCGCAACCCGGTGCAATTGCGCACCGCGCGCGCGGCCAAGGTGATCGGGGTTGACATCACCGACGCGATGGTGGCCGACATCTTCAAGCGCCTGGGCTTGCAATTCACGCAAGAGCCCGGCCTGTTCTCGGTGACGCCGCCATCCTACCGTTTCGACCTCGAGATCGAGGAAGACCTGATCGAAGAAGTCGCGCGCGTCTATGGTTTCGAGAACATCCCGACGCTGCCGCCGGTGGCCGCCAATGCCATGCGCATCGCACCGGAACAGTCGCGTTCGCTGTTTGCGATCCGCCGCCTGCTGGCCGACCAGGATTATCAGGAAGTGGTCAATTTCAGTTTCGTCGAAACGGCATGGGAAGCGGACTTCGCCGGCAATGCCGATCCGATCAGGCTGCTCAACCCTATCGCCAGCCAGATGAGCGTCATGCGTTCGTCGCTGATCGCCGGCCTGGTGGCCAATGCGCGCTACAACATCAACCGCAAGGCCGCGCGCATTCGCGTGTTTGAAGTCGGCGCGGTATTTGCCAAGAACCCGGCCATCGCCGACGGCCCGCTGTCGGTGGCCGGCTTCGACCAGCCCAAGCGCGTCGGCGCGCTGGCCTATGGACCGGTGGTTGAAGAGCAGTGGGGCCAGGCTGGCCGCAATGTGGACTTCTTCGACGTCAAGGCCGACCTGGAAGCCCTGTTTGCGCCGCGCACGCTGCGTTTTTCCAGGGTTGCGCATCCGGCGTTGCATCCGGGCCGTTCGGCCAGCGTGATGCTGGGCGAAGAGGTGATCGGCGTGATCGGCGAATTGCACCCCAAGTGGCAGCAGAAGTACGACCTGCCATTGCCGCCGGTGGTGTTCGAAGTCAGCGCTGATGCACTGCAGCAGCGCGACTTGCCGTCCTATGCCGAAATCTCCAAGTTCCCGGCCGTCAGCCGCGACCTCGCGCTGGTCGTCAAGCAGCCGGTGGCAGCCCAGCAATTGCTGGATATTTTCGCCGCGGAGAAACAGGCCAATCCGGCATGCGCTATCATCCAAGCCATTGTTTTATTTGATGAATATCAGGGCAAGGGACTGGAAAATGACGAAAAAAGCCTTGCGTTCCGATTCACCATGCAAGATACTCAAAACACCCTTCAGGATGACAAAGTCGACGTTGCGATGAGTGCACTGGTGACAGCTGCAAGCGCAAAGCTTGGCGCCAGATTGCGTGCCTGATGTGAGTCCCCGAAAAATAATTACGGACCGGAACCGGTAACACGGACCAAGCCATTCATCGCCATGAACAACGTGAATTCAAACGAATTTCAATCCGTGCTGGACGCCGACCTGCAGCGCGCCGTGCTGGAATCCCAGGCGCGCTCGCAGGCCGAGAAAAACCTGCCGACCCTGACCAAGGCCGAACTGGCCGAACTTTTATTTGAACAGGTCGGTCTGAACAAGCGCGAAGCGAAAGACATGGTGGAAACCTTTTTCGATGAGATTCGCAACGCGCTTGAGCGCGGCGAGGCGGTCAAGCTGTCCGGCTTCGGCAACTTCCAGTTGCGCGACAAGCCCCAGCGCCCGGGCCGAAATCCCAAGACCGGTGAAGAAATTCCCATTACGGCAAGGCGCGTGGTCACATTCCACGCCAGCCAGAAATTGAAGGAAATGGTGGAGCTCTCCAACGGCAACTCCGTTGAACTGTCCGTCTAATCTATGAACGATCGTGTCAACAAACCTGCGGCAATCGTCTTGCCGCCGATTCCCGCCAAGCGCTATTTCACGATCGGCGAGGTCAGCGAATTGTGCGGCGTCAAGCCGCACGTGCTGCGTTACTGGGAGCAGGAATTCACCCAGTTGAAGCCGGTCAAGCGCCGCGGCAATCGCCGTTATTACCAGCATCATGAAGTGCTGCTGATCCGCCGCATCCGCGAGCTGCTGTACGAGCAAGGCTTTACCATCAGCGGCGCGCGCAACAAGCTGGATGGGAGCAATGGGCTCGAGCAGCCTGAGGTTTTCCAGGAAGCAGGCGTCAGCCTGGACGAGTTGGGCATCGAGAAGATGCGCGAGGAACTGCGCGCGGTGCTGCATATCCTGAAACCCGGGGCGCTTGCCTGATTTTCGCCGACCTGGTGGCGAACAAGAAGACGCTGCATGATGCAGCGTTTTTTTTATGATGATGCCGCTTGCGAGGGGCGCGATGCCGATGTCGCGAAAGGATAAGCAGATGAAACATCAATGGCGGCCCATGGCGGCCGCGGACCTGCCGGCGGTCATGGCCATGGCATCTGTCGTGCATGCCGGCTATTTCGAAGAGCAACGGGTGTTTGCCGAACGCCTGGCATTGTTCGCGCCAGGATGCTGGATCGCCCAATGCGTGGATGGCGCGCTGCCGGCGCAAGCGGTCGGCTATGCGGTGATGCACCCGGCGCGCCTGGGGCAGCCGCCGGCGCTTAATTCCCTCCTGCATGCGCTGGACGATCATGCCGATTGCCTCTACCTGCATGACGTGGCTTTGCTGGCCGATGCGCGCGGAGCGGGCCTTGGCCGCGCCTTGTTGCTGATCCTGCGCGAGCAGATGCGGCGCGCCGGCCTCAAGCAGGCGGCGCTGATCGCGGTACACAATTCCAGATCGTATTGGGAGGCGGCGGGCTTCGCCGTCCTGCCGCAGGCGCCGGCGGCATTGCAGGAAAAACTGGCGAGCTACGATGCGCAGGCGGCATACATGGTCATGGCGCCGGGCGAGGCCATTGGGTAAGTGCGCGCCCTGTGCCGGCAAGGGGATCAGTCATGGTGGTGCCATGCAGCATGTTTCCGCCGGACAAGGCAATATCTCGGAAATCCATGCCAGGCTTGCCTTTTAGCTTGCCACTCAAGTTCGAGGTAGCTTACAATTGTTAAAAAAAATGCATCACTTTGCATATCGCGTGATGCGTATGCACATAGAGTTGCCTGCCGGTACCGAAGGGGGTGAGGCAAGGCAAATCATAAGAACATGATCGTCGCCTGGGGGGTGTCATGCCGTACCGTTTAAAGTCTTTGCTGGCAGCAGTTGTCGCCATGCTGTGCCTGTCCTTTTCCGCCAACGCGCTTGCCGCCGACTCTTTGAGCGCTACGCAGATCTTGCAGCAATTCAACCTGGTCGTGCTGGGCAGCGCCCAGTCGACTTCACACGTGGATGGCCGCGTCTTCATCGGCGGTTCGCTCTCCGGCGGCGATTACGTCCAGCATGCCGGCGATGCGGCCGCATCCGACTATGCCGGCCTGACCGTGATGGGCAGCGCTTCCAATGTGCACGTCAACGGCCTGGGGGCGGTGATCGGCGGCAGCCTGTCCAACTCCATCGTCAACTCCGGCTCCAGCTACATCAGCGGCAGCGTCAGCAACAGCAACCTCAATGGCGCCGCCTACGTAGCCGGCAGCAAGAGCGGCAGCAACTTCAATGGCGGCCAGCCGTCGAGTCCGACCGCGGCCATGCAGACGGCCCTTTCCGCCTCGACCTCCACCAATTTCGGCGCGACCCTGTCCGCGCTGTCGTCGCAGCTGACACAGATGTCCGGCAACAGCACGGTGACGGTGAGCGGCAACAAGGCCAGCTTCAATGCCGTGGCCGACGCTTCCGGCGTGGCGGTGTTCGACCTCACCAATGCCCAGAGCAGCCAGATTTTTGGCGCGGGCGAATTTTCGTTCACGACCAATGGCGCCAGCACCATCATCATCAATTCGAGCGTGACTGCGGCGACCATCGCCGCCAATTTCCTGGGCGGCCAGGCGCAGTCATTGGGCAGCAAGATCATCTGGAATTTCTACAACGCCACCAGCCTGACGATCAACAGCCAGTTCGGCGGCTCCATTCTGGCGACCCAGGCAACCTTGACCAACAACCAGAATATCGAAGGCGGCGTGTACGTCAACAGCCTGATCCAGAACGGCGAGATCCACTTGCAGGCTTTCAGCGGCAATGTGTCGGCGGTGCCTGAGGCTGAAACCTATGCCTTGATGCTGGGCGGATTGGCCTTGGTCGCGCTGGTCGCCTGGCGCCGCCGCCGGCTTCCTGCCGCAGGCCGGGCAGGGCCGGTCCCCGGCCTTAAAGCGGCTCGGTGCGGATGAACGCCTGCTCGCGGCCCGACAACTTCATCGCAATGTCCTGAAGCAGGTCATGGGTCGGAGCGGGCTTGCCGCCGGCGCCCAGCAGCAGGGCGGCAACGAGCACGGCGGGCGCCCATTTCGCCGAGAGCGGGCCCGGTGCAAAATCGTAACCCCGGCAAAAAAGCCAGGCAGCCATCGCGCCGGTCGCCAGGCCGGCGATGACTTCCGATTCGGAGTGCATGTGCAGCAGCAGGCGCGATGCGCCGACGGTAAGCGCCAGCGCGGTGGCAACCCCCAGCAGGGCCAGGTGCAGGTGCGTTGAGCGATCCCTGCCGAGCAGGAATGCCGATGACAGGTAGAGCGCCGCCGCGGAGGCGGTATGGCCGCTGATGCCGGTGAAGTTGAAGAGGGGCGGACGGATATTCCAGCCCATGAACAGGAGCTTGCTGACGACCACCAGCAGCATCGCGCAGCAGAAATAAAAAAGCCATCGGGCGGCCTGTTTCCAGGCGCCGTTCAATGCGAGCCAGATGGCAAGAACCAGGGCGCCAGGAACAGTGATGGCGCTGTCGCCAAAGAAAGTGACTGCATTCCAGATCATCGTCGATAGGTCAAAAAAAGAAGTGAAGTTGCTCAAGTGCGGCCAGCGCCTGCGACGTTGACGCCGCAGGCAGGCGCGCTGTGCCGGTGTGCATTATCCAGCAGAAAGTGTGCCAGTTGCCGCAGGTTTTAAGGGATGCCGTAAGGCGTGTTTTAGTGCCCCAAAATTCATCGGAATGTTCCTGGGCGCATCTCATGCAGGAGCAATTTTCGGCATCTCGTCGCATTGTCCTACAGCGCATGTGGGCATCTGCTGATTGACTTTTTCTTCGAAAATTTCCTTACCACAATAATTTGTATATTGCAATATTTTTCTCACATTTTTTTTGCTTAAATGTAGAAAATGATGCATGATGACACCTGATTTTTTTCTGTTGCGACGCAGCAATGAGATGGTTTCAAGAATCTCCGATATTGCAATATTCACAACGAGAAAGGACATTGGGCAGAATGATTTTGCGGTTTTCATCCGTTTTTTCCGGTCGATCAGGTACCCCATTTATCGCTCTCGTAGCCTTGGGAATGCTGCATCCGGCCTATGCGGCCGATGAAGACGGCAAGGTTGTCACGCCCTATGCGCAGTACTCGATTCTCTATGACGACAATTTGCTGCGCCTGCGTAATGAAAGTGCGGCATTGTCCGCGGTCGGCACTACGCAGATGTCCGATTATGTGCGCACTGCCGTCGGCGGGATCAAGATCGACAAGTTGATCAGCCGCCAGCACATCATGCTGGATGCGAGCTTGAGCCGGACCGACTTTGATTATTTCAAGCAGTTCAATAACAACGGCAAGGACTTGAAGGCGGATTGGGGCTGGACCGCCGGCGACTATCTGTCCGGAGATGTCGGTTATGTCTATTCCGAGGCGCTGACCCCATTCCAGAATTTCCGGGTATTCGAGAAGAACATCCGTACCCAGCAAACGCGCTATGCGACGGTCGCGTGGCGCATCCATCCGGACTGGACGCTGCGCACCCAATTTACGCGCTTCAGCCTGGATTACGGCTTGGCGTCGCAGCTGTCCAATACGCTGGAGCAGAGCACCAGCGAACTGGGGCTGGACTATACCGCGCGCAGCGGCAGTGTGGCGGGCGTGCAATTGCGCCATTCGCGCGGCACTTTCCCGTACTCCACGGTCATCAGCGGCACCGAGATCAACAACTCGTTCAAGCAGGATGAGGTGAAGGCGAAGATCCTGTGGCTGTTCAGCGGCAAGACGCGGCTGCAGTTCCTGGGCGGCTGGGTCGACCGCAAGCGCGACATGTCCGGCGTGGCCGACTATTCGGGCTTCAATGCGCGCGCGATTGCGGACTGGGCAGCTACCGGCAAGACCTTGGTGACCGTCAACCTGTGGCGTGAAATCGGCGGCCTGAGCGATGTCGATGCGAACTATGCGCTGACCAACGGCATCAGCCTCGCCGCGACGTTGCAATCCTCCGCCAAGCTGCGTTTCGACGGTTTGCTGGATGTTGAAAAGCGCAATTACAACGGCGCTGCGGTCATCACCGGCGTGACGCCGTCGTCGCGTCGCGACAAGTATGAAAGGGCCAGCCTGAGCGTGACTTACTCGCCGACAACATCGCTGTCACTGATCGGCTCGATCTTTCGCGAAAATCTGCAGTCGAATATCGATAGTTTGGGTTACGTCTCCAATGGTGTCGCGATCACAACGCGCTACGAGTTCTGAGGTCCGAAATGAATGAGATCCATGACCACTTGCCCTTGCCGAACATCAAGCCGAATTCGGTGGCGTTGCTTTTCAAGCGTTTCCTCGAGCCCTCGCTGATCGTTTCCTACCTGTGGCTGATCACCAAAATCGAACGGCAGCCTTTCAGCGGCGATTATTGGGTGCTGGCCATCATGGCGTTTTTCGCCAGCTCCTACATCTTCGGGGAAATGCATGGGCGGCGTTTGCGGCACAACCCCAAAAGCGTGCGCTGGATCGCGCCGATCTTCATCGACTGGCTGCTGGTCGTGGCGCTGCTCGCAGTGCTGGGCTATGTCTGCGAACTGTACAGCTTGTTCACCCTCAAGATCCTTGCGCCGTGGGTGATCGGCACGCCGTTCGGACTGGTGGTGACCCAGCATGTGCAGTCGCGCGTCATGAAGGACATGCGCACCAAGGGCGATATCGAGAAGGCCATCATCATCGGCGTCAACCCGGCATCGCTGAAACTGGCCGAACGCCTGGCCGACTACCCCGCGCTGATGCTCAACCTGATGGGCTATTTCGACGACCGCGCAGTGGGGCGCCAGCCGGAAGGCACGTACACGCCCCTGCTGGGGAAGATGTCCGACGTGGCGGCCTATGTGCGCGAGCATGGCATCAACCGGGTCTACATCAGCATGCCGATCTCGGCCCAGCCGCGGGTGCTGCAAGTCATCGACGAATTGCAGGACACGACCGCCTCGGTCTACTTCATTCCCGACATCTACATCTTCAACCTGATCCAGGCCCGCTTCGACTACGTCGGCGGCATGGCGGTGATGGCCATCTGCGAGACGCCCTTTACCGGCGTCAACAAGTTCGTCAAGCGCATCAGCGACGTCGTGCTGGCGTCGATCATCCAACTGATGCTGTTGCCGGTGATGCTGGTGATCGCGGTCTGCGTCAAGGCCACCTCGCCCGGGCCGGTGATCTTCAAGCAGCGCCGCTACGGCCTGGACGGCGAGGAAATCGTGGTCTACAAATTCCGCTCGATGACGGTGATGGAAGACGGCGGCAGCGTGCAGCAGGCCACCAAGGGCGACATGCGCCTGACCAAGATCGGCGGTTTCCTGCGCAAGACGTCGCTGGATGAGTTGCCGCAATTCTTCAACGTCATCCAGGGGCGCATGAGCATCGTCGGCCCGCGCCCGCATGCGGTTGCCCACAACGAGCTCTACCGCAAGCAGATCAAGGGCTACATGCTGCGCCACAAGGTCAAGCCCGGCATTACCGGCTGGGCGCAGGTCAACGGCCTGCGCGGCGAGACCGAGACGCTGGACAAGATGAGGGCGCGTATTGAATTCGACCTTGAATACCTGCGCCGCTGGTCGCTGGTGTTCGACTTGTGGATCATCATGCAGACCGTGCGCATGGTGCTCAAGAAAGACAACGCGTACTAGGAAGAAAAAAGCGCGCCGTTCGCGCACGCCCGCCTGCCTTGGCCGTTAGGCCGGGCCGAGGGGCACAGAAAAATGCGGCGAAGACGGGATGCCGTCACGGTGGTCACGCACCGCCGCCGCACCACCTGGGAATGGAGAAGTGATAGTGAAAGTTGAGTATGCGCTTGCCCGCAAGGGCGCGGTTTGCCTGCAGATGGCGGCGCTGGCCGTGATGGCGGCCAGCCTGGCGGCCTGCAGCGGCAAGCAGGAAAGTTCGGGCCAGGCATTGGCCAGCGTCAATGGCGAAGAGATCACCATCCATCAACTCAACAATGAGTTGGCCAAGACCGGCGCGCAGGAAGCCAGCAAGCAATTGCTGGATGCGCTGGTGGCGCGCCAGTTGCTGGTGGATGCGGCCAAGAAGCAAAAGCTCGATACCGATCCGGACGTCATGGCCGAGCTGGAGCGCACGCGGGAGCTGGTGCTGGCGCAGAGTTACATGCGTACCAAATTGGGCAATGTGACGCGTCCGACGCGCGGCGAGATTGAAGGCTTCTATGCCGGCAATCCCGACTGGTTCGGCCATCGCCGCCAGTACGAGTTTGATGAGCTGGTGATCGACAGCAACGATCTGAGCCCGGAACTGGATCGCCTGATGAGCGGTTCGCGGCCGTTGTCCGAAGTGGCGGCTTGGCTTGACGCCAAGCGCATCCGTTATGCGCGCCTGCAGGTAAGCAAGACCACGGCGGACTTGCCCAAGCCGATGATTGCCGGACTCAAGGAGATGGACAAGGGCCGGCTGTTCATCGTCAAGGAAGGGCGGAGCGCCATCCTGACGGCGCTGGCCGATGTGCGCAATGCGCCGATGAGCCTGGCCGCGGCCGCGCCCCAGATCGAGCAGTTCCTGATGGCGCAGAAGCAAAGCCAGCTCACGGACCAGGAGATCAATCGCCTCAAGGCGCAAGCCAAGGTGGAGTATCTGGGCAAAGGGCGCGAGCTCAAGGACCTGGGGGCGCAGACCCCCCTGGGGCCGACGCCATCGCTGCAACCCGCAGGCACGGCGGCTGCCGCCGCCACTGCGGGAGGCGATATCGGCCCCGGCGCCGACAGCGCTGCGCTTGCGCGCGGAGCGGCGGGATTGAAGTAAGCCAAGCAAATGCAGCGGCGGGCCAGGCCCGAATGAAACAGACGCATAAACCGGAAAAACTGGAGTCCCAAAAATGATGAAAAAAGTGTTGCTGTTGCTGGTTGGATTGCTGATTGCCGGTTGGGGCGCCGCCTCCAGCGCGGCCGACATTCCCCTCGGACCGGGCGACGTGATCCGGGTCAATGTCTTTGGCAGCGACGACCTTACCTTGGAAACCCGCGTGAGCGAAGCCGGCAGCATCAGCTATCCGATGATCGGCGACGTCCAGGTGGGCGGCCTGTCGCCCGCGCAAGCTTCGCGCAAGATGGCCGACCTGCTCAAGAAGGGCGGCTTCCTGGTCAACCCGCAGGTCAACATCCTGGTGACCGTGCCGCAAAGCCAGATGATCTCGGTGCTGGGCCAGGTGGTCAAGCCGGGCCGCTATCCGCTTGACGGCCAGCGCAACGTGGCCGACGTGATCGCATTGGCCGGCGGCGTCTCTCCCGATGGCGGCGACAGCGTCACCATCGTCCACACCGAGAATGGCCAGGTCAGCAAGCAGCTGGTCGATATCTACGACCTGACCCACAACGGCGACGGCACGGCCTTGCCGTTTGTCGCGCCCAACGATGTGGTGTACATCGAGCGTTCGCAGAAGTTCTACATCTACGGCGAAGTGCAGCGTCCCGGCATGTACCGCCTGGAACGCGGCACCACCTTGCTGCAGGCGTTGTCGGTCGGCGGCGGCCTGACCCCGCGCGGCACCGAGCGCGGCCTGCTGGTCAAGCGCAAGACCGAAAGCGGCGAGACGGAAGAGCTCTCGCTGAAGAAGGACGATATGTTGAAGCCGGACGACATCGTCTACGTCAAGGAAAGCTGGTTCTGACAGCGCTGTTTCCCACCATCACCAAGTAACCCAGGCCGAACCGGCCGCGAAGAGGTAGCGATATGAATCTGTCACAATTTCTGCTGATCCTGCGGGCCCACCTGAAGATCATCCTGGCGATCTTCGGCGTCACCGTGCTCACGACCATCGTCGTCAGCCTGCTGCTGCCCAAGCAATACAAGGCCACCTCCTCGGTGGTGCTCAACTACAAGGCCAACGACCCGGTGACCGGCCTGGTGGTGACCGCGCAGGCGCTGCCGGGCTACATGCCGACCCAGGTCGACATCATCAACAGCCGCAGCGTCGCCCTGCGCGTCATCGACGACCTGAAGCTGGCCGACCAGCCCGCGATCAAGCAGAGCTTCGCCAACGACAACGGCGGCAATACCGACATCCGCAACTGGCTGACCGATGTCCTGCTGAAGAACCTGGATGCCGTCGCCTCCAAGGACAGCAGCGTGATCGACATTACCTTCAAGGGCGCCGATCCGCAGTTCGCCGCGGCCCTGGCCAACGCCTTCGCCGAAGCCTACCAGCAGGTGAGCGTGCAACTGAAGCTGGAGCCAACCCGCAAGGCGTCCCAATACTTCAACGACCAGATCAAGGGGCTGCGCGACAACTTCGAAAAGGCGCAAGCCAAGCTGTCCGCGTACCAGCAGGGGCATGGCATCACCAACATGGACAACCGCCTGGATGTGGAGAACAACCGCCTCAATGACCTGTCGACCCAACTGGTGCTGACCCAGGCCGCGGTGTCGGAAGCCACTTCGCGCCGCAACCAGGCCAACGGTTCCGCGGCCGACTCGCCGGACGTCAACGCCAATCCGCTGATCCAGACCCTGAAGGCCAACCTGGCCGGCGCCGAATCACGCTTTGAACAGGCCGCACGCCGCCTGGGCGCCAACCACCCCGGCTACCAGACCGCCAAGGCGGAAGTGGACGGCTTGCGGGCCCAGCTCAACTCGGCGATCGCCTCCACCTCGGCCAGCGTGGGCACCAATGCCACCATCCTGCAAAAGCGCGAATCCGAAATCCGCGCCGAATTCAACGCGCAAAAGATCAAGGTGCTGGAACTGAACCGTACCCGCGATGAAATGTCGGTGCTGCAGCGCGACCTCGACAGCGCCCAGCGCGCCTTCGAACTGACCTCCCAGCGCTTTATGCAAACCAACCTGGAAGGGCAGTCCAACCAGTCCGACGTCGCCATCCTGGCCAGCGCCGTGCCGCCGACCAAGCCATCCAGCCCGCGCATCCTGATCAACACGCTGCTGTCGATCTTCGTCGGCGCCATCCTGGGCGTGGCCGCCGCGCTGGGCCTGGAGTTGATCAACCGCCGCGTGCGTTCGGAAGAAGACCTGATCGAAGGCCTGGGCATCCAGGTGCTCGGCCAGCTGGCGCGGCCGGCGCAAGGCAAGACGCGCGTGCAGCGCCTGAGTTTCAGGCGCGGTCCCAAGGCCTTGGGCGCATAGCCGCCTTTTTCTGGTGAATTTCGTAACGCTTGGCCTGCGCCACCGTGGAACACCAACCCCAACCGGACTCGACGAATATGGACACTGCAACTTTGATCAATGACAAGAATATCGGCGGTGCGCTGCCGAACCAATCGATTGGCGCAATCCTGGTCGACAGCGGCAAGCTGACTGCCGACAAGGCCGAACGCATCATGCGGCTGCAGCGCGAGCGCGGCATGCGGTTTGGCGATGCCGCCATCGAACTGGGGTTTCTGGCGCAGGCCGATATCGAGCAGGCGCTGTCGCGCCAGTTCGACTATCCCTATCTGCTCAAGGGCGAAAGTAAGGTCAGCGAAGAAATCGTCGCCGCCTACAACCCTTTCAGCCCGCAAGTCGAAGAGCTGCGGGCGCTGCGCAGCCAGCTGATGCTGCGCTGGTTCGACGCCAGCGCCGGCCGCAAGGCGTTGACCATCATCAGCGCCGACAAGGGCGAAGGGCGCAGCTTCATCGCCGCCAACCTGGCGGTGGTGTTCTCGCAACTGGGCGAACGCACCCTGCTGATCGACGCCGACATGCGCCAGCCGCGCCAGCACAAGCTGTTTGGCCTGGATAACCGCAACGGCCTGTCGGCCATCCTGGCCGGCCGCGGCGAGCGCGAGGCGGCGATCCATCGCGTCCCCTCGCTGATCGACCTGTCGGTGCTGACCGCCGGCCCCACGCCGCCCAACCCGCAAGAGCTGCTGGGGCGCACCGCGTTCCAGCAATTGCTGGAAGAGGCGGCGCCGCTGTTCGACGTGATCCTGATCGACACCCCG
Organism: Herbaspirillum sp. GW821-FHT09A12; assembly: GCF_059418325.1. NCBI lineage: Bacteria > Pseudomonadati > Pseudomonadota > Betaproteobacteria > Burkholderiales > Oxalobacteraceae > Herbaspirillum > Herbaspirillum sp. GW821-FHT09A12. Next base: position 1,046,315 of record NZ_JBWKPR010000002.1, on the reverse strand, counting down.
GCCCATTCCGGATGCGCCGACAGCCAGATGGTGGCCGGCCGCAGCGGCGCCTCGCTGATCGTGGTGCGCAAGAACGTCAGCCATATTTCCTCGGTGCGCGAGCTGGTCGACAGTTCGGCCAACGCCAGCGTGGTGGTGGTCGGCAGCGTGCTCAACGAGTTCTGAACGGACTGCGACAGGGATCAGGAAAGCATCCGATGAGCATCGAGCAAAGCTTCGCGCTGCCGCGCAAGAACGCATCGCTATCGCCCTGGATCGCGATCGCGCTCGGCATTGCCGCGATGTATGTGCCCAGCTTCATCGACCTGTTCCGTGGCGTGTGGTCGACCGAGCGCAATGCGCACGGCCCGATCGTGCTGGTGGTCGCCTGCGTCTATCTGTATGTGCGCATCCGCCAGTTGCTGGTCGCGGGCCAGGTCGAGAAGAAGCCGGCGCCGCTGGCCGGCGGCATCCTGCTGGCGGTTGCGCTGCTGTGCTTTGCCATCGGCCGCTCCCAGAGCGTGCTGGCGATGGAGTCCGGCTCCCTGGTGCTGGTCATGGCGGCGCTGGTGCTGGGCTTTTTCGGGACGCGCACTTGCGCGCGCCTGTGGTTCGCCTTTTTCTTCATGCTGTTCATGGTGCCGCTGCCGGCTTCGGTGGTCGATACCCTGACCCAGCCGATGAAGATCGGGGTTTCCCATGCCACGCAATACCTGCTGCATGCGCTGGGATATCCGGTCGCCCGCAACGGCGTGATCCTGTTCATCGGCCAGTACCAGTTGCTGGTGGCCGATGCCTGCGCCGGACTGAACTCGCTGTTCACGCTGGAGGCGCTGGGCTTGCTGTACATGAACCTGGTGCGCCACCAGTCGCTGGCGCGCAATGTCATCCTGGCCCTGCTGATCGTGCCGATCTCTTTCACCGCCAACACCGTGCGGGTGATCATCCTGACGCTGGTCACCTACTACATGGGCGATGCCGCGGGGCAGGGGTTCCTGCATGGATTCGCCGGCATCGTGCTGTTCCTGACGGCGCTGCTGCTGATCATGGGCGTGGACGGCTTGCTCACGCGCGCCGTCACGGCCTATGCCCGGCGGCGCGGGCATGCCGTGCCGACGCGCCTGGACTCGCCGCTGGCCGGCGCCAGGGAAGCGCCGTTTGCGGCGAACAAGGATTTGCTGGCGATCGCGGCTCGGCCGGCCTTGTGGCTGTTGGCCGGCATGCTGGGCGCGGCGGCGTTGTCGGTCGCCCTCAAGCCGCAGGTATCGGCAGCGGCCGCTTGGGCCCAGCTCGATGCGGCGGTGCCTAAACGTTTCGGCCATTGGGTTGAGATGCCGTCGCCCTATCTGCAGGTGAGCCTGTCGGCTGACGGCGGCACCGCCGTCGATCAGGTGTACGACGATGTGCTCAGCCGCACTTATGTGAACGAGCATGGCCAGATGGTGATGCTGGCGCTGGCCTATGCCAGGGAGCAGCAGCAGGATGTGAAGATCCACCTGCCGGAAGTTTGCTACCGCGCCCAAGGCTTTGACTTGCTGGGCGGCCAGCCGCTGCGGTTCGCGGTGGCGGGCGCGCCGCAAGCGGTCGGCGGCCGCAGCTTCCTGGCGCAGAACAAGGAGCGGCTGGAAGCGGTGAGCTATTGGGTGCGCATCGGCGACGGCATGCCGGACGGCGCGCTGGCCACGCGCTGGAAGATTTTCCGCGACGGCATGCGCGGCGTCGTGCCCGACGGCATCCTCGTGCGCGCTTCCAGCCTGATTGCCGACGCGGCGCAGAAAGACCAGGCATACGCATTGCAGGAGCAGTTCCTGCAAGATCTGCTCAAGGCCGTGCAGCCCCGCCAACCGGGCCTGTTGGCCCCGCCATGACGGCGGCATCGCCGCGGCCGGCGTGCCGCGCGGAGCCAGAAGACTTTTGATGGAAGCAGATGATGGACGCAAATAATGGAAGTAAATAATGGAAGCAAATGATGGCTGACGGCTTTTTCAGTGCCAACCAGCGCAGCAAGATCGCCGCGGCATTGTTCAACCTGGCGTTCAACTGCCTGCCGGGTTTCGGCGCCAGGCGCGGGTTTCTCAAGATGCTGGGTTTTCGCATCGGGGAAAAGGTGTCGATCCATTCCTGGGTGACGTTTTTCGAGGCCAGGAGGAATGTACGCATCGGCTCCAACGTCACCATCAATGGCGGCTGCTATCTCGACAACCGCCTGGGCATCGACATCGGCAACAACGTGAACATCTCGCATGACGTGAAGATCTATACGCTGGGCCACGACATCGACGATCCGCAATGCGCGGCCGTCGGCGGCAAGGTCACCATCCATGACGACGCATGGATCTTCCCCAATGTGCTGATCATGCCCAAGGTGGTGATCGGACGCGGCGCCGTGGTGTACCCGGGCAGCGTCGTGACCCGCGACGTCGGCGAGCTGGAAGTGGTCGGCGGCAACCCGGCGCGCAAGATCCGCATGCGCCGCGACGACATCCAATACCGGATCGATTATCCGGTCTGGTTCGCCAAGTAAATTGCAGCCAAGGGCGGCGCCGATCCGGGCGCGCCCTGTCAACAGCAAACGCCAAGAGCCACGATGCACAAGACGATGAATCAGCCAGACCAACATACCGGCCGCGCCAAGATTGCCTATATCCCGATGGAGGATGTGGGCAATGAGTACACGGCGCGCATGCGCGAGCTGCTGGCCGGCTATGGCGATGTGGTGCGCTACGAAGGCACCAAGGCCTGGGCCCTGCGTCTGCTCAAGGGGCGTTTCTGGCGCTATGACTACGCGGTGCTGAACTGGATGGAGAACGAGTTCGTCGACCTGCGCAGCGGCCGCATCTCATGGAAGGGATTCGCCAAGGTGCTGGCCAAGACCCTGGTCATCAAGGCCGGCGTGCGGCGCCTGGTCTACGTGCGCCACAACAACTATCCGCATGCCGCGCAAGGGCCGGCGATGGAACGCTCGCGCAAGCTGGTGGACTGGTACTGCCGCCTGTTCGCCAATGTGGTGTCGCATTCCGGCGCGCTGAGCGCGGTGGGCGCCGTCTATTGTCCGCATCCGCTGTACCGCCTCGCCGAACAGCGCGACGCCGACTTGCCGCGCGCCTTGCCGGAGGAGTACTTCGTGGTGTTCGGTCGCATCTCGCGCTACAAGAAGATCGAACAGCTGATCGCCGGTTTTCCCGCCAACCGGAACCTGGTGGTAGCCGGCGCCGTCGCCGACGAAGCCTATGCGCAGAGCCTGCTGGCGCTGCGGCGGGACAATGTCATCGTCATGCCCGGCAAGCTGAGCGAGGCGCAGGCGCAAAAGCTGGTGTCCGGCGCGCGCGGCGTGGTGATCTCGCATGCGGACGGCGATGTGGTGGTCAGCGGCACCTTCTTCTACGCGATGTCGGTACGCCGCCCGGTGTTCGCCATCGAGACGCCGTTCCTGCGCTGGGTCGCGCCGCGCGTGGGCGATGAAGTGGTGCACCTGGGCCGCGACATGCGCGAGCTGTGCGCGGCCATTGCCGCGGCCGCGCCGGTTGAGGTGGCGCAGGACCTGTCTGCGCGTATCGAAGAACAATTCGGCGACGAAGCCGTGCGCCGCGCGCTCGGGCTGGCGCTGGGAAGGGGCGCCTGACATGTCGGCCATTTCCAACGCGCGCTGGGTCTCGCTCTCGCAGGGCACCCGCATCCTGGCCCAGGTGATCGGCATGACGGTGCTGGCGCGGCTGCTGCAGCCGCATGCCTATGGCCTGATGGCCATGGCCGCCATCGTCACCAACCTGGCTTATCTGTTCAAGGACATGGGCACCTCGGCGGCCGTGATCCAGGCCAAGGAGATTTCACGCGAGACGGCCAGCACCATCCACTGGGCCAACCTCGGCCTGGGCGTGCTGATCTGCATCCTGATCCTGCTGGCCGCGCCGGTGATGGCGACCGTGTTTCGCGAGCCGGGGCTGGCCGACGTGCTGTATGTGCTGGCCTGGGTGTTTCCCATCGTCAGTTTCAGCGTGGTGCACCAGGCCTTGCTGGAGCGCGAATCGAAGTTCGCCGTGGTGGCCAAGGCCGAAGCGCTGGCCGCGTTGGTCGGCCTGGCCGTCGCGCTGGGGCTGGCGTGGTGGGGCGCCGGCGTGTTCAGCCTGGTGCTGCAGATGATCGTTTCCAGCATCATCTCCACCGCCATCATCCTGTGGAATTCTGAGTTCAAGGCCTTGCGCCACTGGAGCCGCGGGGAGTTCAAGTCCATCGCCGGCTTCAGCGGCAACCTGTCCCTGTTCAACGTGGTGCTGTACCTCTCGCGCAATGCCGACAGCATGATCGTGGGCCGCCTGCTGGGGGCGCAAGTGCTGGGCGCCTATTCGATCGCCTACCGGGTGATGCTGTTCCCGGTGCAGAACATGAGCTACGTGGTTTCTCGCGCGCTGTATCCGGTGATGAGCCGCCGGCAGGACGACAAGGGCGAGCTGGCCAAGCTGTACCTGAAGTCGGTCAGCTTCATCGCCTTCCTCACGGCACCGCTGATGGGCGGACTGTTCGCGTTGCGCGAACCGTTCGTGGCGGTGGTGCTGGGGCCGAAATGGTCGGCCGCGGCGATGGTGATCGCCTGGCTGGCGCCGGTCGGGTTCATCCAGTCGGTGATCAGCACCACCGGCACCATCTTCATGACCAACAACCGCACCGACCTGCTGCTGCGCATCGGCGTGGCTTCCACCGTGGTGCAGATCGCCGCTTTCTTCGCCGGCGCGCATTGGGGCGTGGAAGGCGTGGCCATCGCCTATCTCGCCGCCAGCATCATCAACGCCTGGCCGGCGCTGCACTACAGCGGCCGCCTCATCGGCGTGGGTTTCGGCGCCCTGTTGCGCGCCCTGTACCGCTCGCTGCTGCTGACGGCGGCGATGTGCGCCGTGGTGCGCTATACCCATGCGGCCCTGATGGCGGCCGGCTGGTCCGCGCTGGACAGCCTGGCCGCCAATGTGCTGCTCGGCATGGGCATCTACCTGGTTGGCAGCCTGTTGGCCAACCGCCCGCAGATCGGGCATTTCCTCGCTTTCTTCCGGCGGAGGTCGGCGGCATGAGCGACTCCCGGACAACCAGCCTCCGCGCCGACAGGCGGCGGACGGCGCAGCACACGACAGGAGCATGAATGGCTATCGTCAGCGTGGTGATTCCATCCTATAACCGCGGCCATTGCATCCGCGAGTCGATCGACAGCGTCCTGCTGCAAACCGTGCAGGACATTGAAATCATCGTGGTCGATGACGCCTCCAAGGACGACACGCGCGCCCAGGTCGAGTCCATCGCCGACCCGCGCGTGCGCTATATCGCCCACGCGAGCAACCGTGGCGGCGGCGCCGCGCGCAACACCGGCATCCAGGCCGCCAGCGCCGACTTCATCGCTTTCCTCGACAGCGACGACACCTGGGCCGCCGACAAGCTCGCGCTGCAATTGGCCGAACTGGAACGCAAGGGGCCCGACTACGGTTTCGTCTATACCTGGCTGATCGGCGTCGACCCGCAAGGCAAGGAGCTGTGGCGCTTCAGCGACGTGCTCGACGGCGCCAGGGTGGAGGCGCTGTTCATGCGCAACGCGGTGGGCACGTTTTCCAGCGTGATGGTTCGCCGAAGCGCCCTGGTCGCCGCCGGCGGCATGGATGAGCAGATGCGCAGCTGCCAGGATTGGGACCTGTTCGTGCGGATCAACCAGGTCACCAAGATCTGCTGCGTGCAGCAATACCTGGTGCGCTACCTGCAGAACTCGGGCGACCGGCACCGCATCTCGGCCAACCCGACCAAGATCATCGCCGGCCACCAGCGCATGCTGTCCAAGTTGCGCCCGCAGCTCGACGAGATGGGCGTGGCGGTGCAGGTCGCCACCTTCAAGGAATTCGCCAAGGTGTTCGTGTCGGCCGCTTCGCTGGCCAATGTCACCCGGATGATCACGGAAGTGCTCAAGCTGATGCCCACGCCCGCCAACCTGGTGTGGGCGCTGCTGACGCTGGCGCGGGTGTGCAAGCGCAAGATCACCCGCAATATCGGATATTGAAAATGAACAGCGCAACGGGCCGGCGGCCAGGGCGGGAGGAAAGCCAATCATGAAAAGAAAAGATTTCCAGACATCGCAGCGGGCCCTCCTGGGAGGCATGCTGTTGCTGGCGCTCCTGATCGGGATGATCGTGCCGATCTTCGCCGGCATGGTGGGCGACAGCTATGGGCGCCTGGCGGCGCTGCCGGCGTTGTTCATCCTGGGCGGCCTGATGATCTTCAACCGCACGCTGCTGCTGCTGATCATCGTGCTGCTGCGCTCGGCCGGGGACATCGTCCTGGAAGCCACGCGCGCGACCAACGCCTCCGGCTTCTCGCCCGGCCTGGGCGGGGCGATCAATGCGCTGATCATCCTCATCGCCTTCCTGTTCGTGGTGGAGAAGCCGCAGCGCCTGCCGCGCGCGGTCATGGTGCCGTGGATCATCCTGCTGGTCGTGTCGTTCTACGGCCTGGCGGTGTCGCCCGAACTGGGGGCGGCCCTCAAGATCGTGCTGTCGCTGCTGTCGTACTGCGCCATGTTCATCTGCGCGTTCTATATCGTGCGCACGCCCGAGGATTTCCGCTCGCTGGTGAAACTGGTGATCTGGTCGTCGGTGCTGCCTGCCTTGTATGGCGTGGTTACCGTGGCGCTCAATGCGCGCGGCGGCCTGAGCGGCTTCCGCCTGCAAAGCACCTTCGGCCATGCCAACATCCTGGCCTTCTACCTGACGCTGGTGCTGTCGATGGGCCTGTACGTGCTGAAGAGCCCGGAATTCCGCCTGACGCAATTGAAGCGGATCGGCCTGATGTCGTGGATGTTCTTCCTGATGGGCCTGCTGCTGCTGACGCAGACACGCAGCGCGTGGATCGCCTGCTTCCTGATGTTCTTCCTGTACGGCACATTGTTCGAGCGGCGCTATCTGCTGTACCTCATGGTGCTGCCGCTCATCGCGCTGATGATCCCCAGCGTGCATGAGCGCATCGCGCAGCTCGACAGCGGCAACACGGTCGAGACGTATGCCAAGCTCAATTCCTTCGCCTGGCGCGTGCTGCTGTGGAAATCGGGCCTGAACTGGATGTCGCCGTCGCATTACCTGCAGGGCTACGGCGTCGAATCCTTCCTGCATTATTCGGTGGTGTTCTTCCCGCTGGCCGGCGGCATGCCGTGGGGGGCGCACAGCGTCTACGTCCAGTGGTTCTTCGATACCGGCCTGATCGGCATCGCGGCGTACCTGTTGGTGTTCTACGCGGTCATCCGCATGCTGGCCAAACTCTATCCGACCGACAAGCTGGCGGCATGCATGCTGATCTTCATCGCGGTCGAGCATCTGGTGGTGTCGGCCTCCGACAACGTGCTGGCCTACCTGGCCTTCAACTGGTACTTCTGGCTGCTGTGCGGCGCCGGTTGCGCGCTGTACTACAACAGCGACGCCTACCAGGCGGAGCAGGAGCGGCGGCGCCAGAAAAAACTTCCCGGCCGCCGCCTGCCCGCCACTGCGCGTGCGCGCTGAGCGGCAGCCGGCGATACGGCCAACTTTCACATTCAGACAACGACGGTGCCTATGAAAATTGCCTACCTGGTGAACCAGTATCCCAAAGTCAGCCACAGCTTCATCCGGCGCGAGATCGCCGCGATGGAGCGGCAGGGTTTCGAGGTGCAGCGCATCGCACTGCGCGGCTGGGATGCGGAAGTGGTCGACCAGGAAGACCGGGCCGAGCGCGAACGCACCGAGTATGTGCTGCGCGCAGGCATGGGCGCCTTGCTCAAGGATGTATTGGGTGCGGCGATCGAGCGGCCGCAGGCTTTTCTCAAGTCGCTGGTGCTGGCCATGCGCATGGCGCGCAATGGCGAACGTTCGCTGCCTTACCACCTGGCCTACCTGGCCGAGGCGGCGAGGGTGGTGCGGATGATGCGGCGTAGCGGCGCCTTGCACCTGCATGCGCACTTCGGCACCAATTCGGCCGAGATCGCGATGCTGGCGCAATGCCTGGGCGGCGCCCAGTACAGTTTCACCGTGCATGGCCCGGAGGAGTTCGACAAGCCGGTGCAGCTTGGCCTGGGCGAGAAGATCCATCGCTCCGCCTTCACCGTCGCCATCAGCTCGTATGGCCGCAGCCAGTTGTTCCGCTGGGCCGGCCACCGCGACTGGCGCAAAGTCGGCATCGTGCATTGCGGACTGGAACCGGCCTTTTATGCCGGCGAGCAAAGCGCGCCGTCGGCCGCGCCGCGCCTGGTTTGCGTGGGCCGCCTGTGCGAGCAGAAAGGGCAGTTGCTGCTGGTCGAGGCCGCGCATCTGCTGGACCGGGCCGGCGTCGATTTCGAGCTGGTCCTGGCCGGCGACGGCGAAATGCGCCGCGAGATCGACGGCATCATCGCGGAGTACGGCCTGCGGGAGAAAATCCGCATCACCGGCTGGATCAGCAGCGAGCAGGTGCGAACCGAGCTGCTGGCCGCGCGGGCGCTGGTGCTGCCCAGTTTCGCCGAGGGGCTGCCGGTGGTGCTGATGGAGGCGATGTCCTTGCATCGCCCGGTGCTGACCACCTACGTGGCCGGCATCCCCGAGCTGGTGAAAAACGATGAGAACGGCTGGCTGTTCCCGGCCGGCGATATCGAGGAACTGGCGCGCGCCATGCGCGCTTGCCTGGAATGCTCGCCGGCCCGCCTGGAGCAGATGGGGCGCGCGGCCTATGCGCGCGTGGTGGAACGGCATTCGGTCGACACCGAAGCCGGCAAGCTGGCCGCCATGATCCGCGGTTCGCTGCCTTCGCATGCGGGGGCGGCGGCTTGAACCTGGCGCATACACATCACAAGGAGATTCCATCCCTGGATGGCTGGCGGGCGGTGGCCATCGCCATCGTGTTCCTGAGCCATGCGGGGCTGGGCAACCTGGTGCCGGGCGGGCTCGGCGTCACCATCTTTTTCTTCCTCAGCGGCTATCTCATCACCACGCTGCTGCTGCGGGAGTATGGCGCGACCAGCACCATCCACATCCGCAATTTCTATATCCGCCGCGCCTTGCGCCTGACACCGCCCCTGGTGCTGGTGCTGGTTTGCGTCTACCTGCTGACGGCGGCCGGCCTGTTGCAGGGCGACGCCACCTGGCGCGGATTTTTCGCCCAGTTGTTCTACTTCGCGAATTACTACGTGCTGTTCTTCGATCCGGGCCACACGGTTCCGGCGGGCACCGGGATCTTTTGGTCGCTGGCGGTGGAAGAACATTTCTATTTCGTGTTTCCGGCGCTGTTGCTGCTGTTGTTGAACCGCACCCGCCACCGCTTCATCCCGCTCCTGCTGGCCGTGCTGTGCGTGGCGGTGCTGTTGTGGCGCCTGCATCTGGTGGCCATGCCGGACTTCTCGATTTCACGCACTTACTACGCCACCGACACCCGCATCGATTCGATCCTGTACGGCTGCATCCTGGCCACGGCCAGCCTGCCGCAGCGCTGGCAGGCAGCATTGCGCAGCAAGGCCGCCAGCCGCCTGGGCATCGCCGGCGGCGGCCTGGTGATCTTGCTGACACTGCTGGTGCGCGAGGAATCGTTCCGCCAGGGACTGCGCTATTCGCTGCAGGGGCTGGCGCTCATCCCGCTGTTCTATTACTCGATCGGCGACAGCACGAGCGTCTTGCACCGGCTGTTGAACTTGCCGCCGGTGCGCAAGATCGGCGTCTATTCCTATTCGATTTATCTGATCCACCACATCCTGCTCGAGAACCTGGAAGCGGCAAGCCCGTCGCTGTTGCTCAACGGCCTGGTCGCGGCGGCGGCAGCGCTCGCCTTCGCTTTCCTGGTCGACCGTTATCTCGACCACTATCTTCGCCAACTGCGCGTGCGGTTCCGCTAAGGCCGCGCTCACCGTTACCGGAAAACCTTTCAACCAGACCGACATGGCAACTGCAAAAGCTCACGAACAAGGCGCCTCGCTACACCCGCAATATCGTCCCGATATCGACGGCTTGCGCGCGATCGCCGTCCTGTCGGTGCTGGCATTCCATGCCTTCCCGGAGGCCTTGCCGGGCGGCTTCATCGGCGTCGACATCTTCTTCGTCATCTCGGGTTTCCTGATTTCGCTGATCATCTTCAAGAACCTGGAGCAGGGGCGTTTTAGCATCGTCGACTTCTACATCCGCCGCATCCGCCGCATCTTCCCGGCGCTGATGACGGTGATGCTGCTGTGCATCGCCAGCGGCTGGATGCTGCTGTACGCCGACGAGTACAAGCAACTGGGCAAGCATTTGTTCGGCGGCTCCAGTTTCATCTCCAACTTCCTGTTCTGGAAAGAGAGCAACTACTTCGACAACGCGGCCGAGACCAAGCCGCTGCTGCACCTGTGGAGCCTGGCCATCGAGGAGCAGTTCTACCTGTTCTGGCCGCTGCTGCTGGCGTTCGTGTGGCGGCGCAAGTGGGGTTTCCTGCGCATCATGGGCGCGATCGGGCTGGTGTCGTTCGCGGTCAATCTCTACCTGGTCGGGCATGACCAGACCGCGGCCTTCTATTCGCCGTTGTCGCGCTTCTGGGAATTGATGGTCGGCGGCGCGCTGGCCTACATCAACCTGCACCGGCCGCAACTGAACCGCTTCCATCGCGACTTGCAGTCGGTGCTGGGCCTGGCGCTGCTGGCGATCGGCTTCGCGCTGGTCAACAACACCCGGGCGTTCCCCGGCGGGTGGGCGCTGTTGCCGACCGCAGGCGCTTTCCTGATCCTGTCGGCGGGGCCGGGTGCGTGGTGCAACCGCAAGTTGCTGGCCAGCCGCGTGCCGGTATGGTTCGGCCTGATCAGCTATCCCCTGTACTTGTGGCATTGGCCGCTGCTGGCCTTCGCCACCATCATCGAAGGCGCCACGCCGAACCCCGCCATCCGCCTGGGCGCGGCGCTGGCCGCCATTGTGCTGGCGTGGCTTACCTACCGTTTCATCGAACGTCCGCTGCGCAGCGCCAACAGCCTGCGCCCGGTGTTGGCGCTGGCGGCGGCCAATGTGGTGGTCGGCGCGGTCGGCCTGGGGATCTACTTCAACGGCGGCTTCGTGCAGCGGCCGTTGAATGAGCGGCTCGACTTCATCGCCGCCGGCGATGTCTTCCTGGGGTCGCGCAATTCCGACGCCAGTTGCCCCAAACTCAACCAGAGCAAGATCCTGCCGGAAGAGGTCTGCCTGTCCAACTCCGCCACGCCCAAGCTCATGTTCGTCGGCGACAGCCACATGATGGCCTTGCATTCGGCGCTTTATTCGCACGCGGTCAAGGCCAGTTCCATCATGGTGGCCGGACATTCCTGCTATCTCTACCCGAACCTGCCGTACCGGGCCGGCGGTGCGCACGACTGGGGCAACAACTGCACCGCGATCGCGCAGGAGGCGCTGGCGCTGGCGGCGCGCACGCCCTCCATCGATACGGTGGTGATCAGCAACACCTATCCGCGCGGCGACCTGGCCAAGGCTTCGCGCTATGAACCGGACGGCAAGCCGCTGTCGCAGCGCGAGGCTTTCCTGGCCGGCAACGCCAGCCTGATCGGGCAGTTCCAGAAGATGGGCAAGAAGGTGGTGTATGTGATGGACGTGCCGCACCTCAAGCGCGATCCGCATGCCTGCGTGAGCCGCTTCGATGCCTCGGCCGAGCGCGACTGCGCCTACACGCCGCAAGAGAACAAGGCATTGCGCGCGCAATACAACGATGCCGTGCAGGCATTGCAGGCGGGCTTGCCGGGGCTGGTGGTGTACGACCCGACGCCGCTGTTCTGCGGCGACGGCAAGTGCCTGGCCAAGGTTCAGGGCAAGTATTTGTACAACGATAACCAGCACATCAGCGTGACCGCGTCGCAGATGGTGCTGGAGCAGATGGCGCGGCAGGGCCTGCTGCAGTTGCAGGGGCCCTGAATGGACGGCCGGCGTGAGCCGGCGGAAAAATGCCCGCGGCCGGATGGCCGCGGGCAATGCAGGGAAGCGGGTGCTTCAGTTGGCGCGCAGCAGTTGGCCGCCGACCTTGGAGCCGGCGCCGATGCCGCTCTGGACGTAGACGATCGCCAGCGGGTTGACGCCGCTCCATTGGAAGGTGGCGCTCTGGCCGTTGTCCAGGAAGCCGGTGTCGACCAGGGTCTTGTTGCCGTTGCCCTTGTCGACCACGGTCAAGCGCAGCTTGCCGCCGCCGGTGGTCTTGGCGGTGAGCTTGTAGCTCACGCCGGCGGTGGGCAAGGCCCATGACACCGGGTGCAGGTTGTTGCTGTTGTAGTTCACCACTTGCGATTGGGTGGTCGTGGCGGGAAACACCACGGCCTGCTCCCACGACTGGTAGGCGCCGGCCACGGTGCCCGACTGCAGCGTCCAGTTGCCGCGCATGGAGAGCAGGTTGAGGTTTTTCTCCGGCGTGAAGGCATTGCCGTTGCCGTCGACCCAGCTCTTGGCGCCGGTCACCCGGCGCAGGTTGGCGCGGATCAACTGCAGCTGGTTGGCGTTGGTGGTGTTCCAGCCGTTGCGGTGCAGGTTGATGTCGGAACCGATCTCGGCATAGATGGAAAACGGCGTGCCGACGTTGGTGTCGACCACGTAGGCGCCGAAGCGCTTGAGCGTTTCGGCCACCTTGCGCAAGTCGGCATCGGTGATCTGCGCGGTATCGAAGGACGGCGGCAGCATCAGCAGCGAGCCTTCAGGGAAGGCGCCGGTGTTGACGGTGGCGGCGTTCCAGTCGGCCGTGGTGGCCGGGAACACGTAGGTCGGGTTGGCCGACAGGCCGTTGGTGGTGAGCGACAGGCACAGCGCATGCGGATAGTAAGGCGCGCTGCGGTCGGCCACTTCGTGGATGCGCATGAGTCCGCCCGCGGCCGGCACGCCGGTGGCGCGGGCGCCCTGGTAGTAATGGCCGGGCTCGGGCCAGCCGCTGCCGTTGAGCCTGGTCCAGGCGTATTGGGTGGCGACCCATTGCGTGCCTTCCTTCTTCAGTTGCCAGAAGGAGTGGATGATCCCGGTGACCGGGTCGACGATGTCGGCGTGGCCGTCGCTGCCGGTGGCAGGTGCGGCCGAGGCCGGCCAGCGCGGAATGGTGACGTCGTGGTAGGTCTCGTCGTCGGCGTTGAGCAGGCCCTGCTTGCCGCTGGCGCCCTTGACGGTCACCGGGCCGTCATTGGCCGCGGCGAGGAAGATGCCGGTGGAGTAAGTGCCGGTGCTGATGGAAGGGAAGTAGGACGAAGTGGGAATGACGTCGCCGGCGAAGGTCGGTTCGATCGGACGGCTGTTCCACAGGGAGTTGGCGGCGAAGGGTTGCTGGTAAGTGCCGAATTCGGCCGCCATTGCCGTCGGCGAGAGCGCCAGGGAAAAACTTAGTAATGCAGCGGCAGCCATGGCGCTTCGTAGGCGGGTTCGTTTTTGCATGCGGGTTCCTTGTGGTTTGGATGAATGAGGGATTACTGCTGAGCTGGATACGGGCGATTGGCTTTCGGATTTCGTTTTTCAGTATAGCGATGAGGACATGAATTCACATCGGCGACAAGTAAAGGATTCAACTGGCCGCACCGTATGCGATTGTGCTTGGCGGCAATCGTTCAATCGCGCAACGGACCATGGAAATGCATATGCTGCTGCGCCGCATTATTTTGTTTAAATATTTCATGGCGGGCTGAATTTCTTTTGCCGCCATCCTTGTCAAAGAAATGATTTACCTATGAGAAGTAAGAGTGTCAGCATGACAACTCCAGCCAGGGAAGAACCATAAAAATGAATTTTGCAGTGCAGCTAATTTTGCTTCTTGGGCTGGCTTTGCTGGCCATCCCCGTTGGCGTGCTGCTGGTGCAGGTGGCGTCGGCGATCGTCGCGCCGCGCCGGGTCACCGGACTGGCTGCGCAGCGGCCGCGCGTGGCGGTGCTGATGCCGGCCCACAACGAGGCGGGCGGCATCGTCGCGGTGATTGCCAGTGTGCGTGCGCAGCTGGCGCCGGGCGACCGCTTGCTGGTGGTGGCCGACAATTGTTCCGACAACACCGCCGAACTCGCGCGCGCTGCGGGAGCGGAAGTCACCGAGCGTTTCCACGACGAGAAGCGCGGCAAGGGATATGCGCTCGATCACGGCATGGGCCGGCTGGCCGCCGATGCGCCGGAGGTGGTGATCATCGTCGACGCCGATTGCATTCCAGCAGCGGGAGCGCTGGAGCAGGTGGCGCGCGCGGCCGCATACAGCGGCCGGCCGGTGCAGGCCTTGTACCTGATGTATTCGCCGGCCGAAGGCGGGCCGATGCGCAAGATCGCGGAGTTCGCCTGGCTGGTCAAGAACCTGGTGCGTCCGCTCGGTTTCCAGCGGCTTGGGATGCCGTGCCAGTTGATGGGCACCGGCATGGCTTTTCCCTGGGCGCTGATCGGCAAGGCTGAATTGGCGACCGGGCACATCGTCGAGGACATGCAGCTGGGCGTGGATCTGGCGCGCGCCGGCAAGGCCCCGCTGTTCTGTCCCGAGGCGCTGGTGTACAGCCATTTCCCGAGCAGCGAATCCGGCACGCGCACCCAGCGCACCCGCTGGGAGCATGGCCATATGAGCGTCATCCTGAGCCAGGTGCCGCGCCTGCTGGCCGCCGGCGTGGGGACGGGCAATGGCGCGCTGCTGGGACTTGCGCTGGACCTGTGCGTGCCGCCGCTGGCGTTGCTGGTGCTGCTGTGTGGCGGCGCGCTGGCGGTCTCGCTGCTGGCATGGGCGGTATCGGCGCTGTGGGCGCCGGCGTTGGTGGCGGCCTTGCTGGCGCTGGCCATCGGCCTGTCCATCGTGGCGGCATGGACGCAGTACGGCAGGCAGGTCATCGCGTTCGGCGAGTTGCTGATGGCGGTGCTTTACGTGCTGCGCAAGGTGCCGCTCTATCTGAAATTCCTGGTCAATCGCCAGGTGGAATGGGTGAGGTCAAAACGTGACACAGAATGACCGGATACTGGCCGCGCCGCAGGCGCGAGCCCTGCCGGCGGCGCCGCTTGCCGCAACCGATTTCGACCGCCAGGTGCATTGCATACTGGGCTTGCCGTTCGACCGCGTGAGCCAGGAGCAGGCGGCGGATCAACTGCGGGTTGCCGCGCGCGATGGCCGCCGCTGTTTCTTTTCCACGCCCAACCTGAACTTCGCGATTGCCTGCCTGGACGATCCGGAATTCCGTAACTCGGTGATCCAGAGCGACCTCTCGATTGCCGACGGCATGCCGCTGATATGGATCGCCAAGGCGCTCGGCATCCCATTGCATGAACGCGTGGCCGGCTCCAGCCTGTTCCAGGCCTTGCGCCTGGAACAGGCGCGGCGTCCGGCAGCGGACCTGGGACGGCCGCTCAAGGTGTACTTCTTCGGCGGTCCGCCGGGCGTGGCCGAAGAAGCGAGCGCAAAGCTCAATGCCGGGCCTTCCCGGATGCAATGCGTGGGCTTCAATTCGCCCGGCTTCGGCAGCGTGGAGCAGATGAGCGATGCCCAATCCATCGCGCATATCAACCGCAGCGGCGCCGATTTCCTGGTGGTGGCGCTGGGCGCCAAGAAGGGACAGGAGTGGATCCAGTACAACCTGCCCGCATTGCAGGCGCCGCTGGTGAGCCATCTCGGCGCAGTCGTCAATTTTGTCGCGGGCACGGTCTCGCGCGCGCCCCGATGGCTGCAGAAGTCCGGCCTCGAGTGGGTCTGGCGCATCAAGGAAGAACCCAAGCTGTGGCGCCGTTACCGGGGCGACGGCATGGCCTTGCTGCGGCTGTTGGCCACGCGCGTCTTGCCGGGCCTGCTGGCCAGGCGCCAGCGGCCGGCCAAGGCCGAATTCGAGCGCGCCGCACTGGCGCTGCGCGCGGACGGCGACCGGGTGGTGCTGACGCTGTCGGGCCCCTGGGGCGAGGAGAACATCGAGCGCCTGCGTCCGGCCGTCAAGCAGCTTGCCGCGGCGCCGACGATCCTGGCCTGCATCGATCTGGCCGGCACGGATTTCGTCGACAGCGCGGTACTGGCGCTGTTGATGCTTCTGCAAGGAGACTGTGTGGCCAAGGCCCGCTCGCTGCAACTGCTCAACCTGTCGCCGGCGTTGCGCCGCCTGTTGCGCTGGCATTGCGCCGAGTACCTGGCCGAACCGGTCGTGCGGCTTGAGGCTTGAGGCCGCCGGGCCGCGGCTACTCCATCAACCAATATCAATTTCTTTTTTGCATACTTCCTGAGGAAAGCGCGCTATGAAAATCACAGTTATCGGCACCGGCTACGTTGGCCTGGTCACTGGCACCTGCCTGGCGGAAATGGGCAACGATGTCTTGTGCCTGGATCTGGACGCGAACAAGATCAAGGTGCTCAACGAGGGCGGCATCCCGATCCATGAGCCCGGCCTGCAGGATATGGTGCAGCGGAACAAGGCGGCCAAGCGCCTGAGCTTCACCACCAGCATCGAGGAGAGCGTGGCGTTCGGCGAGCTGCAGTTCATCGCGGTCGGCACTCCGCCCGACGAGGACGGTTCGGCCGACTTGCAATACGTGCTGGCGGCGGCGCGCAGCATCGGCAAGTACATGACCGACTATAAAGTGGTCATCGACAAGTCGACCGTGCCGGTGGGCACCGCCGACAAGGTGCGCGAGGCGATCGGCGCCGAGCTGGCCGCGCGCGGCGTGCAGCAGGAGTTCGCGGTGGTCTCCAATCCCGAGTTCCTCAAGGAGGGCGCGGCGGTGGAAGACTTCATGCGTCCGGATCGCATCGTCATCGGCGCCGACGACCAGCGCGCCATCACCGCCATGCGCGACCTGTACGCGCCGTTCATCCGCAACCACGACCGCGTGATCGTGATGGATGTGCGTTCGGCCGAACTGACCAAATACGCCGCCAATGCGATGCTGGCGACCCGCATCTCGTTCATGAACGAGCTGGCCAACCTGGCCGACAAGCTGGGCGCCGACATCGAACAGATTCGCGTGGGCATCGGTTCGGATCCGCGCATCGGCTTCCATTTCCTTTACCCCGGCTGCGGCTATGGCGGCTCCTGCTTTCCCAAGGACGTGCAGGCGCTGATTCGCACCGCCGAAGAAAACGAGATCGGGCTGAAGGTGCTGCGCTCGGTGGAAGACGCCAACGACGACCAGAAGCATGTCTTGCTCAACAAGATCCGCGGCCGTTTCGGTTCGGACCTGCGCGGCATGACTTTCGCGCTGTGGGGCCTGGCGTTCAAGCCCAATACCGATGACATGCGCGCGGCATCGAGCCGCGTCGTCATCGAAGGCCTGTGGGAAATGGGCGCCGTCGTGCGCGCCTACGACCCGGTGGCGATGAACGAGGCGCGCCGTATCTATGGCAACGACGACCGGCTGATCTATGCCGATTCGCCGTCGGGCGCGGTGGCCGGCGCCGATGCCCTGGTCATCGTGACCGAGTGGAAGGAATTCCGCGCCCCCAACTTCGACGCCATCAGGCGCGCGCTCAAGCACCCGGTGATCTTCGACGGCCGCAACCTGTATTCGCCCGAGCAACTGCGCAGGAAGGACTTCGAGTACTTCGCCATCGGCCGCCGCTGATCCCGCGTGCATCGCAGGCCAGGCATGGAAGGGCGGTTCCTGGCATGGCGCTAAAGATTGAATTCAACCAGCATGAGGACACTATGAAAGCGATGATTCTGGCGGCTGGCAAGGGAACGCGGGTAAGGCCGCTGACCTACGAGTTGCCCAAACCGATGATCCCCATCCTTGGCAAGCCGGTGATGGAGTACCTGGTCGAGCATCTGGTGAAGTACGGCATCCATGACATCATGGTCAATGTCAGCTACCTGCATGAAAAGATCGAGGATTACTTCGGCGACGGCCAGCGTTTCGGTGCGCGCATCGGCTATTCCTTTGAAGGCTACGTGGACGATGCCGGCGCGGTGCATCCCCATCCCATCGGTTCCGCCGGCGGCATGAAGAAGATCCAGGAATTCGGCGCTTTCTTCGACGAGACCACACTGGTCATCTGCGGCGACGCGCTGATCGACCTGGATATCCAGTCCGCGCTGTTCGAACACCGCAGCAAGGGCGCAATGGTCAGCGTGATCACCAAGGAAGTGCCGCTGGAGCAGGTTTCCAGTTACGGCGTGGTGGTGGCGGACCAGGATGGCCGCGTGCAGTCCTTCCAGGAAAAGCCCGAACGCGAAGCGGCGCTGTCCAACCTGGCCAGCACCGGCATCTACATCATGGAACCGGAAGTGCTGGCGCTGATCCCAGGCAATACCGTGTTTGACATCGGCTCGGACCTGTTCCCGTTGCTGGTGGAAAGGAAACTGCCGTTTTTCGCCCAGAAGCGCTTTTTCAACTGGATCGACATCGGCAACGTCACCGATTTCTGGGCCGTGCTGCAAGGCGTGCTCAGCGGCAAGGTGGCGCAGATGTATGTGCCGGGAACGCAGGTGCGGGAAGGCCTGTGGGTCGGCCTGAATACCCGGATCGATTGGGAGGGAACGGTCATCGAAGGGCCTGTGTATATTGGCGCCGGCACCCATGTCGAAGCCGGCAGCAGGATCGTCGGTCCTTCCTGGATCGGCCATGGCAGCCATATTTGCGCAGGGTCCGAGATCGTCAGGAGCGTGTTGTTCGAGTACACTCGCACCGCGCCTGGCACCAAGGTGGAAGAATCGGTCGTTTGCGGCCACTACAGCGTGACGCGCGAGGGCGAAATGAAGCATATTTCCGAATACGCCGACAACCATTGGAACGACGCCCGAGACCGGCGCGTCAAGCCACGGAAACACGCCTGAAACATCAGAATTTTGCGAGGAAACCATGAAAATTTATCCCGTCATCCTTTCCGGAGGTTCCGGCACCCGTTTGTGGCCTCTGTCGCGCGCGGCGTTGCCCAAGCAACTGATCTCGGTCGTGGGCCAGCGCACCATGCTGCAAGACACGGTGGCCCGCGTGAACAGCTGGCCGCAGATCATGCCGCCCTTGTTCGTGTGCGGTAACGACCATCGTTTCATGGTGGCCGAGCAGATGCGCGAGATCGGCGTCAAGCCGCTGGCGATCATGCTCGAGCCCGTGGGGAGAAATACTGCCCCGGCGGTGGCGGCCGCGGCCCAGCTGCTGCTCAAGCGCGACCCCGAGGCCGTCATGCTGGTGTTGCCGGCCGATCATGTGATCGATGATGTGGATGCCTTCAAGGATGCCGTGTCGCGCGCATCGGAAGCGGTCGCCGGCGGCGCCCTGGCGACGTTCGGCATCTTGCCCTCCGCGCCCGAGACCGGTTACGGCTATATCCGCCGCGGCAAGCAGGTGGCCGGCGTCGGCGATGCCTTTGTGGTGGACAAGTTCGTCGAGAAGCCGGACCTCGCCACCGCCAAGGTATTCCTTGAAGAAGGCAGCTATTCCTGGAACAGCGGCATGTTCCTCTTCAAGGCTGCCGATTATCTGGAAGAGTTGAATACGCACCGCCCGGACATCGCCGCGCCGGTCGAGCAGGCGGTCGCCAACGGTTATGAAGACCTCGATTTCTGCCGCCTGGACCAGGCCAGCTTCGAAGCCACGCCTTCCGAATCGATCGATTACGCGGTCATGGAAAAGACCCGCAAGGCGGTGGTCGTGCTGGCCGATATCGGCTGGAGCGATGTCGGCTCATGGAGCGCCTTGTGGGCGGTGCAGGAAAGCGATGCCAATGGCAACGTGGCGCGCGGCGACGTGCTGTTGCAGGATGTCTCCAATACCCTGGTGCGCGCCGAGAGCCGCATGGTGGCGGCCTTGGGCGTCGAAGACCTGGTCATCGTCGAAACCGACGACGCGGTGCTGGTCGCGCACAGGGACAAGGTACAGGACGTCAAGAAGATCGTCGATGCCCTGAAGTCGTCCGGACGCAGCGAGCACCTCTATCACAAGCGCGTATTCCGTCCGTGGGGCAGCTATGAGAGCGTCGCCGACGGCGAGCGTTTCCAGGTCAAGCGCATCATCGTCAAGCCGGGCGAAAAGCTCTCGCTGCAGATGCACCACCACCGCGCCGAACACTGGGTGGTGGTCAGCGGCACCGCCTTGGTGACGCGCGGGGAAGAGGTCAAGCTGCTGAGCGAGAACGAATCGATCTATCTGCCCATCGGCGTGACGCACCGCCTGGAGAACCCGGGCAAGCTGCCGCTGCACTTGATTGAGGTGCAGTCGGGAAGTTATCTGGGCGAAGACGACATCGTGCGCTTTGAGGACATCTACAAGCGCGTCTAGCAATCGTTATTGGGCCGACTGCGGCAGTGAATGCAATGCATGCCATGCATTCACTGCGCACAGAATAAGAAAAACGATTTATATCAATGGCTTAAGTCGCTCTTCCCAGGGTTTTCCACAGGCTTGCCCCCATTTTCTGGGGATAAGTGGGAGCGCGCGGCGACCGGCGGAGATGAAACGCTGGAAACGCTGCTATGCGTTGGCCGGAATGCCTTTTCTACGGCGCAAGATTGAAAAACAGGCGCGTTGCACGCCTTTGAACCGTTTTTGGAAAAGGCTTTTCAATCAATGGCTTGGATGAGTTTTCCTCAGCTTTTCCACAGGCCTGTCCCCGAATTGTGTGAACAACTTCGGTAGAAGCGGCAGGGGAGGCCGCCTGTGGAAAAGCTCGCGTGCCGGCGCGTGCTTGGGTTTATTTCTTGGCGCCGGCGGCGGTGTGCCATAGCCGCGCCATTTGTTCCGCGCTGCTGCGCAGCAAATCAGGCGCGCCTGCGATCGCATCTTGCAGGCTGCCGGGGCCGAATACGATGGAGAAGCAACCCGAGAAGCTGCCTTGCAGTTCGCCCAGCGATTTGCGGTCGATGCCGCCGGAGAGCAGCGTGGTCGGCACGCCGGCGCGGCGCGCCCTTTGGCTGGCGATGAAGGGGGCCTTGCCATGCAGGGTTTGCGCGTCGCTGCGCCCTTCGCCGGTGATGAGCCAGTCGGCGCCGGCCAGCGCCCCGTCCAGGTCGATGTGGTCGGCCACCGTTTCGGCGCCGGAGCGGAATTCCGCACCCAGCATCAGCAATGCGTAACCCAGGCCGCCCGCCGCGCCGGCGCCGGGCTTGCCGCAAGCGGAACGCCCCAGTTCCTGTTCCAGCACCGCCGCGAAATGAGCCAGCGCATGGTCCAGCAATCCGACTTGTTCGGGCGTGACGCCTTTTTGCGGGCCGAATACCGCGGTGGCGCCTTCCTCGCCGCATAAGGGATTGTTGACGTCGGACATGGCGACAATCCTGGCGTCCCTGATGCGGGCGTCGATAGCGGAGGCGTCGATGCGCGTCACCTTGTGCAATTGCGCGGGCAGCGGCGGCACGGCTTCGCCGGCCGCGTCATAGAGCTTGAGGCCGAGCGCGCACAGCAGGCCGGCGCCGCCGTCATTGGTGCTGCTGCCGCCCAGCGCGACCAGGAAATGGCGTGCGCCGCGATCCAGCAGCTTGAGCATGGCGTCGCCCACGCCCAGGGTACTGCGCTGCTCCACCGGCACGGCGATGCCGGCGGCATCGGTCAGGCCGACGATGGCGGCCGATTCGATCACCGCGCTGCCATCCTTGAGGATGCCGACCGGACAGTCGGCGAGTTGCCCGGCGGCGTTGCGGCAGGCCAGGGCAAGGCGTTCGCCGCCGGCATGCATCAGCGCGTCCAGCGTGCCTTCGCCGCCGTCGGCGATCGGCCGCAGGCGTATCTGCGCGCCGGGAATGGCGGCCTGTATGCCGGCGCCGATGGCGGCGGCGACTTCCTCAGCGCTCAGCGAGCCTTTGAAGGAGTCGGGAGCGATGACGACGATGGGCGGGCGTGGCGATGTGCTGGTGTTGGTCATGGATATGGTTTGAAAAAGGCGCCATGGCGGCGTTGCCGGTGCGGTTGCCTGGATTGCGGGAGTCTCTCTGCTTGTTCTGGATGCGCGTCGCAACAGGCCGGTTTGGATGGCGAGCCTGGCGCAACCCGGCAATTATATAAGCAGAGCCTTATCCGATTATTGAAGCGAAGGTATAGGCACTAGAGAATGCCGGTACGGTTTCCCGCGGGCAAGGCCGGGCAGTGCAAGCGGTGCGTAACAAAAGGTAAGGGCGATGGATGCGCGCAAGCGGCTGCGGCATATTCTATGAGATCTCACTCCTATTTATGGGATGAGTTCTAATTACCGGTGCTACGCGCCGGAGGAGCAACGGCCATGAAGCGTTTTCTTTACCTGCTTGCGGTGCCTGCCGTGCTGCTGCTGGGCGGCTGCGTGGCGATGCCGTACGATCCCTATTACGGCGGGCCGGTGGCCTATCCGGCGCAGCCGGTGTATGCGGCGCCTTATCCGTATTATTCTTATCCGTCGACATCCATCTACTTCGGTTACGGCGGCGGATGGGGCGGCGGCCGGGGGTATTGGCGCCGTTGAAAGCCGTTAAAAGTACGGCAGGATCGCCGCGATGGCGGCATCCTGCGGTTTCGGCGTTGAAAAAAGCATGGAACCCGGACGCGTTGGGGCGTACAAAACCGTTAAAATATCGCGTCCTCGACATGGCACATGGCTGACGGCGCGTGGGGCGCTGCAGTATTTGTCCACGCTGTTGCCGCTGTTGCCTCCATTCCGCCGAATATCAGGAACCGCTGCCGTACGGTATGAGTTTTTTCAGTTCGTTCACCCGATCAGACATTGTTTCCCGCGCACGACGCCGAACCGTGCTCGGCCTCGTGCTGTCGGTACTGATCCACGCCGGCATGTTCATGGTGTTGCGGGCCAAGCTGAGCGAGCCGCCCCGCATTGAAACTTCCGGCAAGCCGGATGCGCCGCTGCAAGTGACCTTTATCAAGCCGCCGCCGCCCCGGCCCGAGCCGTCGCCGGCGCCCCCTCCGCCCCAGAAAGCCCCGGCGCCGCCGAAGAAACAAACGGCCAAGGTGCCGCCCAAACGCAGCGCCGCCGCCCCCCGCAAGACCGAAACGGCGCGTGCCGCGCCGGCGCCGGTCGCTCCCCAGGGAACCGTGCCGCCGGTGGCGCAAGCATCGCCCGAGATGGATTTCAGTTCCATGATCAACCGTAACCGCGAGCGCCGGCAGGCGCTGGAGGATGCGGCGGCACAGGAGAACGCGGCGGCGCGTGCGGCGGAAAATCCCTCCGCCAATGACATCGCAAAGGCCAATATCGCGTTCCAGGAGCAGCGCGGACGCGGCACCAACGGCGTATTCGAGATCGTCAGCAAGGGGCCTCGCGTGGCCCAGTATTCTTTCCGCGGCTGGACCAGCGACCAGCGGCGCAGCCAGAAGCAATTGATCGAGGTCGATGCCGGCCCAGGCGGCAATGTCGAACTGGCGGTGGTGGACAGCATGATTGCGCTGATCCGGAAATACTATTCCGGCGATTTCAACTGGGATTCGCAACGCCTGGGACGGGTGGTGGTGCTGTCGGCCCGCCAGAGCGACACCAAAGGGCTGCAGGCCTTCCTGCTGAAGGAATTCTTCAGTAGCGGCGGCTGATGCCGTGGCGGCATCCGGTTTGATTGCCTTCCTGGCATGTCTGCATCGGACATCACCCGCAAAATTCCAACGTTTCGTTTGTGCCGTGCCAAGAGTTGCGAGGCTTTTTGTCTGGAATGGGGTTTCCTTGCGGAAAATCAAAATATTTCGTGCTAGGATTCATACTGTTTCCGGAGGGCAAAGGAACATTCCAATGAATATAGAATTGACCGGTGAAGAATTGCGCTGGATGTACAGCGTATTCAAGGGCGAATTTCGCATCGTCCCGCCGCGCATCGTCAAGAGCGTCATCTCCAAGGGGCTGGGCATCCCCAACCTCGGCGGCGCTTTCAACCTGACGCGTGCCGGCAGGGAAGTGTTTCGCCGCACGCCGCAGGGCTACCAAGGTGATGAGCTGGAAGATGAGGAGATGCATATCATCCGTTCCAAGGCTCGTTCGCGCAGTAACTGGCGCTTGGGATGAGTGTTGCGCCGGGTTCTCAAGAACGCACAGGAAGAATATTGATGGCCTTGAGAAATAGTTGAGCAAAAAACACATGCCCTGTTATAATTGCGAGCTCAGTCGGGGCGTAGCGCAGCCTGGTAGCGTACTTGCATGGGGTGCAAGGGGTCGAGTGTTCGAATCACTCCGTCCCGACCAAAAAAACAAGCGTTCGCAGTTGATGCGGACAAAGAAAACCGCCGTCAGAACATGTTCTGGCGGCGGTTTTTTCATTTGTGCGCCGCGGCTCCGGGCGTTACACAAACACACAATTTCACGTCTACATCGCTCTTGCTTCGGACGTTATCTGATCACCACGAACGGCATGTGGAGATCCGGATTCGACTGTCGACTCTCCGGGGAACAATTCGCCAAACAAGATCAGGAGCGCAAGAATGAAAATCCATTTATTGATTCCGGCTGTTGCCGCAACACTCGTGTTGGGTGGCTGCGTGGTGACGCCGCCTACGGTGCGGCCAGCCTATGTCGCGCCTCCCGGAGTGGTGTACGTTGAACCCACGTATGTATCGCCGGGCCCCGGTTATATCTGGGAATACCATCCTCATTATGGCTGGGGCTGGCATCATCCGCAGTATGGCTGGCATCGGGGTTGGCGTTGAGGCCGCAAGTTTGGCCATCGATATGAAGTCAAAAACAGCGGCCGAGTGCCGCTGTTTTTGATGGTCTTGCCATGATGGCGCCGGTTTCAGGCAATCCGGCGTTCCAGCGTGAGGTGTTTCAGTTCGGCGATCGCGGCCAGCTTTTCGCGCAGGGCGGCTTCGCTGACGCGCGCCGGAGCCGACACGCTGACGATGGCCGCGCGTGCGGTCGGGCCGATGCGCCATACATGCAAATCGTCAATCTGGGTTGCGTCGCCGTCAAGCGCATGGCGGATCCGCTGCGCAATGCGGTCGTCGGTGACGTCGAGCAATACGGCGGCGGTTTCGCGCAGCAGCGAATAAGACCAGCGCGCGATCACCACCGCACCCACCACGCCCATCAGCGGGTCGAGCCAGGTCCAGCCCAGGTAAAGGCCGGCCAGCAGGGCGCCGATGGCCAGTACCGAGGTCAGCGCATCGGCCAGGACGTGGATGTAGGCCGAGCGCAGATTGTTGTCGTGGTGATGCTGGCTGTCGTGGCCATGTTGCCGGTGGTGCGAATGCGCATCGTCATGCGGATGGCCATGGCCGTCGCCATCGCCATGATGTGCGTGCCCGTGGTTGGCCAGCAGCAGCGCGCTGGCGATGTTGACCGCCAGGCCGATGGCCGCGATGGCAATGGCTTCGCCGAACTGGACCGTGGTCGGCCGGGCCAGTCGCCAGATGGATTCGGCGCCGATGCCGATGGATGCCCCGGCCAGCACCAGGGCCGAGGCAAAGCCGGCCAGGTCGCCGACCTTGCCGGTGCCGAAGCTGAAGCGCGTGTCGCGCGCATGGCGTCGCGCGAACACATAAGCGCCAACCGAGACCGCCAGTGCGCCGGCATGGGTGGCCATGTGGAAGCCGTCGGCCAGCAGCGCCATCGATCCGGTGAGGTAGCCGGCGATGATTTCCGCCGCCATCATCAGCGCGGTCAGCAGGACCACCCATAGCGTGCGTCTGGTATTGCGGTCATGGTCGGCGCCGAGGTAGATGTGCTCATGCGCGAAGGAGGGCGATTGCATACGTGTTCCTATTTTGAGTAGCGGCGAATTGCCTGCAGCACTTCATCCAGACCCTGGCTGCGCTCATGGTCGGACAGGCCGGGGCGGGCGACGTGTTCGCGCGCATGGGCTTGAATCAGCTCATCCATCAGGCCGTTGAGTGCGCCCCGGATGGCCGCAGCCAGATGCAAGGTCTTGCTGCAATCGGCATCGGTTTCCAGCGCGCGGTCCAGTGCTTGTAGCTGGCCGCCGATGCGGCGTACGCGCTTGAGCAACTGATCCTTGTGCTGCGTAATGTGGCCCATACCATACCCCCCTATCCTATGTGGGCTGGATTATATCGCCATATACGGCGCTTGTGTCGCTCCCGGTTGCCGATGTCATTCAGGCAATCCCGAGGCGGAAAATAGGCGAACAGCCGTGCGTTCATAAGCTATGCGTAAGTTATCCGCTCTACATTGTGGACAATGCGGCTCTTTATGCGCGCAGCCATGCCTGCCTTGAAGCAGGCGCAGATAAGCGGAATATCCGCAGGGAGACAAGCGATGGCAAAGTTGAAGGCAAGCTCTGAGGGCCGCATGAAGGCTTGGAGCATCAGGCTGTGGCCCTGGCTGGCGGGAGGATTGGCAGGAGGCGGCCTGGCTTTCGCGCTGGAGGCCTTGCATGCCGGCGCGGCGCTGGGAGCGTCATTGCCGGCTTGCCTGGCGGTGCTGGCGGCGCTGGCGTGTTTGGCCCTGGCGCAGCGCCGGCGCCATCCGGGCGGCGCGCAACTGGTCGACAAGGTCGGCAACGAGATCGACCACATCATGATCGGCGCTGCCGAAACTTCCTTCTTCGTCGATTCCATCAAGGGCAAGATCAGCCAGGACGTCGACACCGCCAATAACATCGCGGCCAGCGCCGAGCAAAGCGCGGCCAGCACCGAACAGATTGCGGTCAATGCCGAACGCGCTTCGGCCAGCGCTTCCAAGGTGCGCTCGGAAAGCATCAGCGGCCGCGCCGAAGTCGATCGCGGCTTGCAGCAGATCGGCCAGGCGCGCACCGATGCGCAGGCGGCTTCCGGCATGATGGCGCAACTGCAGGAAAAGTCGCGCCGCATCCATGGCATCACCGAAGTGATCAGCGAGATCGCGGCCCGCACCAATCTGCTGGCGCTCAATGCCGCCATCGAGGCGGCGCGCGCGGGAGAGCAGGGGCGCGGGTTTGCCGTGGTGGCCGGGGAAGTGCGCCAGCTGGCGCAACGCACCAAGGAGGCCACCGACGATATCGGCGTGATGGTGCGCGCCATCAACGAAGAGGCCGAGCGCGCCGCATCGGGCATGAATGCGCTCAGCGGCCGTGTGCTGGAAGCGGCGCAGAATGTCGAAAAGGTGCATGCGCTGCTCAACGGCATCGAGCGTTCGGCCGGCCAGTCGCAAGAGCAGATCGAGGAGATCGCGCTGGCTTCGCGCGAACACGTGCAGACCACGCAAAACATCGCCGAATCCATTTCGGCCATCCGCAACGGGATGCTGCAAACCGATGCCGAACTGCCGCGCGTGGCGGCGTCGGCGATGGCGCTGTCGGAGCGCGCCGAAATCGTGTTCGAGGCGATCGCCGAAAGCGGCGCGGGCACGGCGCACGATGCGATCCGCGCGGCGGCAGCGGAAGGCGCGCATCGGGTCGGCCGCCTGTTTGCGGAATCGATCGCCGCCGGCCGCATTTCCGAGGCGGCGCTGTTCGACCGCACTTACAAGCCGATCCCGAATACCTCGCCGCAAAAGCATTCCACGCAGTTCGACGGTTTTACCGATCGTGTGCTGCCGCAAGTCCAGGAGGCGATCCTGGCGCAGATGCCGCAACTGGCGTATGCCGGCGCGGTCGACAATAACGGCTATTTCCCCACGCATAACAAGAAGTTTTCGCAGCCGCTGACGGGCAACTATGACGTCGACCTGGTCAACAACCGGACCAAACGCATCTTCAGCGACCGTACCGGCAAGCGTTGCGGCGCGAACACCAAGCCTTTCCTGCTGCAAACGTATAAGCGCGATACCGGGGAGGTGATGCACGACCTGTCGGTGCCGATCTATGTCAACGGCAAACATTGGGGCGGTTTTCGTGTCGGCTACCGTTCCAGCCATGCGCCGGCGCCATCCGCGGCGGGAGGCCAGGCGCCGGTTGGGGCGCGGCCAGCCGGCCGCACCAGTATTTCAAAGGCGCAGGCCGGCGTCGGCAAACCTGCTTGACGTGGCGCAATAGGGGGGTAAATCCATTTCATTTCCAAGGTTGATTCGCTTGACCCCGTTCGGCGGCTGATAGATTATTCGACAAGGGGGTACCCTGCCCGCGAGGAGCCGGGGAAGTAAAAATCATATGCATTCGCGCCGCTGGCGCGATTTGCCAGAGAAGGAAAACCAGTGAAGCCTACTGTGCCAAGCAAAGGCGAGTCCGGGAAGGAGTTCGATTTCACCGGCCGTGATTTCGAGCGTGTCCGAGGGCTTATTTATCAGCGTGCGGGCATTGCCTTGGCCGACAGCAAGCAGGAGATGGTCTACAGCCGCCTGGCGCGCCGCCTGCGCGCGACCGGCATCACCTCGTTCAATCAGTACCTCGATATGCTCGAGCGTACCCATGAGTCCGATGAATGGGAGGCGTTTACCAATGCGCTGACCACCAACCTGACTTCATTTTTCCGGGAGTCGCACCATTTCCCGATTCTCGCCGATTTTGTCAAGACGCTAAAAGAGCCTGCTTCCATATGGTGTTCGGCGGCATCGACCGGCGAAGAACCCTATACCATTGCCATGACGGTGTGCGAGGCTTACGGCACGCTGACGCCGCCGGTGCAGATCGTCGCGACCGATATCGATACCAATGTGCTGGCTACCGGCGCCAATGGCGTTTATCCGATGGAGCGCATCGAGAAGCTGGCGCCGGAGCGGGTGAAAAAATTCTTCCTGCGCGGCAAGGGCAGCCATGAGGGCTATGTGCGCGTGCGGCCAGAGTTGCGCAAGCTGATCACCTTCAAGCAATTGAACCTGCTGGCCGATGGCTGGCCGATCAGCGGCCAGTTCGACGTCATCTTCTGCCGCAACGTGATGATTTACTTCGACAAGCCGACCCAGGGCAAGATCCTGTCGCGATTCGTGCCGTTGATGAAGCCCCATGCCTTGTTGTTTGCCGGGCACTCGGAAAACTTCCTGTACGTTTCCGATGCGCTCAAGCTCAAAGGCAAGACGGTTTATGAACTGAATGCGGCGCAGCGTGGCGCAAGGAACAAGACATGAGTCAAGCCCCTGAGCAGTTTGCCTCCAACCTGTACTACGATCGTACGTTCGACTGCGATGCGGCAAAGATCCTTCCGGGGGAGTATTACTTTACGCATAAGGACATGATGATCGTCACGGTCCTGGGGTCCTGCGTCTCGGCCTGCATCCGCGACCGGGTATCGGGCATCGGCGGCATGAACCACTTCATGCTGCCCGACGGCGGCGGCGATGACGGCAGCCCGGTATCGGCATCGGCGCGCTACGGCACCTACGCCATGGAAATCCTGATCAACGACGTGCTCAAGGCCGGCGCGCGCCGCGATAATCTGGAGGCCAAGGTGTTTGGCGGCGGCAATGTGCTGCGCGGGTTTTCCACCATCAACGTCGGCGAACGCAATGCCGAATTCGTCCGGCGCTATCTCAAGGCGGAAAGCATCCGGGTGGTGGCGGAGGACCTGAACGACATCTGGCCGCGCAAGGTTTACTTTTTCCCCCGCACCGGCAAGGTGCTGGTCAAAAAGTTAAAACAACTGCACAACGACACGCTGGCAGTGCGGGAAAAGGCTTATGCAAGCAAGCTGGTCACCAAGCCGGTGGGCGGCGAAGTCGACCTGTTCTGAGTATGGCCGCGTGGATGGCAGTGAGGCGTGGCGCCGCGCGGCGTAGCAAGCAATACGGAAAGCATGGTTATGAAAATTAAAGTACTCATCGTTGACGACTCCGCGCTGATCCGCAGCGTGATGCGCGAAATTATCGGCAGCCAGCCGGACATGGAAGTGGTGGGCGTGGCGCCCGACCCGATCATCGCCCGCGAACTGATCAAGCAGACCAATCCGGACGTGCTGACGCTGGACGTGGAAATGCCGCGCATGGACGGCCTGGATTTCCTGGAAAAGCTGATGCGCCTGCGTCCGATGCCGGTGGTGATGGTGTCCTCGCTGACTGAACGCGGCTCGGAAATCACCTTGCGCGCGCTCGAGCTGGGGGCGATCGATTTCGTCACCAAGCCCAAAATATCGATCCAGAGCGGCATGCAGGAATATGCCGACATGATCGCCGACAAGATCCGCGCCGCCTCCAAGGCGCGGGTCAAGGCCCGCGCGTCGCGCACGGCCGAGCAGGGACATGTGCCGGGCGACGTCTTGCCGCAGATCCGCAATCCGCTGACCAGCAGCGAAAAGCTGATCATCATCGGCGCTTCCACCGGCGGCACCGAGGCCATCAAGGAGTTCCTGATCCGCATGCCCTCGGACTGCCCCGGCATCCTGATCACCCAGCACATGCCGGAGGGGTTCACCCGTTCCTTTGCGCAGCGCCTCAACAACCTGTGCAAGATATCGGTCATCGAATCGGCCGGCAACGAGCGGGTGCTGCCCGGCCATGCCTACATCGCCCCCGGCCACTCGCACCTGAAGCTGGTGCGCAGCGGCGCCAACTACATGACCCAGCTCGACCAGGGGCCGCCGGTCAACCGCCACCGGCCGTCGGTGGATGTGCTGTTCCAGTCGGCCGCGACTTGCGCCGGCAAGAACGCCGTCGGCGTGATCCTGACCGGCATGGGCAAGGACGGCGCCCAGGGCATGCTGGAGATGAAGGGGGCCGGGGCCTATAATTTCGCGCAGGATGAGGCCTCCTGCGTGGTGTTCGGCATGCCGCGCGAAGCCATCGCGATCGGCGCCGCGCATGAGGTGCTGTCGCTGCAGGCGATGCCGGGCCGGGTGCTGGCATGGCTGGCCGAACACGGAAGCCGGGCCTTGCGCGTGTAAAACACGGCGGCAGCGCCGATTCCGCTGCCATTTTCGTGGTCGCTGCACTACAATGCCGTGGCAATGAAGAGGGACGCATGGACGGGATGTCGTGCGTAAGGAATAAGAAGGTGGGGCGGTTCAAGTTCGTATGCGGATCGGCCGTTAACCAAGAAATCAATCGATTAGATGGAGTCTTAGCATGTCGGGTCCCAATACCAAGTTCTTAGTCGTCGATGACTTTTCGACCATGCGCCGCATCGTGCGCAACCTGCTCAAGGAGTTGGGCTATACCAACGTGGACGAGGCGGAGGACGGCGTACAGGCACTGCAAAAGCTGCGCAGCGACCAATTCGACTTCGTCGTCTCCGACTGGAACATGCCCAACATGGACGGCCTGACCATGCTGCAGGAAATCCGCAAGGATCCGTCGCTGTCCAAGCTGCCGGTGTTGATGGT
Organism: Herbaspirillum sp. GW821-FHT09A12; assembly: GCF_059418325.1. Taxonomy (NCBI): domain Bacteria; kingdom Pseudomonadati; phylum Pseudomonadota; class Betaproteobacteria; order Burkholderiales; family Oxalobacteraceae; genus Herbaspirillum; species Herbaspirillum sp. GW821-FHT09A12. The sequence goes on along the minus strand of NZ_JBWKPR010000002.1, from coordinate 1,015,399 downwards.
CACGGCCGAAGCCAAGAAGGAAAACATCGTGGCCGCCGCCCAGGCCGGCGCCAACGGTTATGTGGTCAAGCCCTTCACCGCGGCGACGCTGGACGAGAAGCTGGCCAAGATTTTCGAAAAGATGGCGGCAGGTGGCTGAGGTGAGCGGAGACGCAAGCGCCGACACCACAGGCGCGCTCAACGACGAGGTGCTCTCCCGCATCGGGCACATGACGCGCAATCTGCACGACAGCTTGCGCGGCCTGGGCTTCGACCGCTTGCTGGAACGGGCCGCCAGCGACATGCCGGACGCGCGCGACCGCCTTGAATACGTGGCGCGCATGACCGAGCAGGCGGCGCAGCGCGTGCTCACCGCCACCGAGCTGGCCAGCCCGCTGCAAGAGCGCATCAAGGACGGCGCCGCCGAGCTCAAGGCGCAGTGGGATGCGGCGGCGGCATCGGGGTTTTCCGAATCCGGCTATCTGGCGCTGGGCGCGAAGACATCGGCGTTCCTGGCGCAGGCCGGCGAGGACAGCAGCGTCACCAAGCAGCAACTGTTCGATATCATGATGGCCCAGGATTTCCAGGACCTGACCGGGCAGGTGATCAAGCGCGTCACCCAATTGGCGCATGATCTGGAGTCGCAATTGGTGCAGCTGCTGGTGGATTACTCGCCCAACGAGGCCAAGAAGGAAGATACCGGCCTCTTGAACGGGCCCCAGATCGATCCGGCCGGCAAGGATGTGATCGCCAACCAGGGGCAGGTGGACGATCTGCTGGAAAGCCTGGGCTTCTGAGAAATACGGCGGCCGTTGCTGCAATGGCAATGGCTGGCCTGGTCTGGATGCGATAACGAGAAATAGCACGCAATAGCGTGCAATACGATAAGACGCGTCTTTGACGAGGCGGCATTCCCGGGGGAAATTCGGCCGGCGCAGGTTGAATGTTGTCGTTTCAATCGTTTTTTCTTTCCTTTTCGATACGCCTCGTTCTGCGATAGGCAGAGCCTTGTGCTTTTGCCTAGTCCGAAATGGGGGACCTTTTTGCCCCTATTCCCCTGATGATACCGATGCCGGCTCCCCAATAATTCTGGCTATTGTTCTCGAAATCCGTCTGTTGATCGGGAACGAGCTTATGCAGGGGGAATGCGGCAAATGGCCGACGACAGCGACATGGAGCGGACCGAACCCGCCACGAGCAAACGCCTTGAGCGCGCTCGTGAGCAGGGCGATGTGCCACGTTCGCGTGAAATGGCGACGTGCGTGATGCTGCTCATCGGCGGTTGCTGCGTATGGATGTTCAGCGGGCCGCTGGTGACCAGCCTGGATCGCATCATGGTTGCCACCCTCACCTTTGAACGCGCCGCGGCGTATGACCATATCGTGCTGTTCGACATGCTCAGCGCGCACTTCGTCGATGTCGCCATCGCCATCATCCCGATCGCATTCATGATGACCCTGGCCGCGGTCGCTTCGCCGTTGATTCTCGGCGGCTGGCTGTTCAACACCGAGTCGCTGCTGCCCAAATTCAGCAAGCTCAACCCGCTCAAGGGCTTCACCAACATGTTTTCCGTCAATTCGCTGGCCGAATTGCTCAAGGCCGTGCTCAAGACCTTGCTGGTCGGCACGATCGCCTGGCTGGCGATCAAGAGCCAGATCGATGCGGTGATGGGGCTGGGCGTGGAGTCGATCAAGACCAGCAGCCGGCATTCGGCGCAGTTGCTGTGGATCAGCTTCATCATCATCGTGTCGTCGCTGATTTTCATCGCCATCCTGGATGTGCCGTACCAGATCTGGAACTACGGCAAGAAGCTGCGCATGACGCGCCAGGAAGTCAAGCAGGAACACAAGGAAGCCGAAGGCGACCCGCATATCAAGGGCAAGATCCGCGCGATGCAGCGCGCCATGGCCCGCCGCCGGATGATGGCCGAAGTGCCGACCGCTGACGTGGTGGTGACCAACCCGACCCACTATGCGGTCGCGCTGAAGTACACCGAGGGCAAGATGGGCGCGCCCAAGGTGGTGGCCAAGGGCGCCGACGACATCGCCGCCAAGATCCGCGAACTGGCGCGCGAGAACAAAGTGCCGCTGCTGGAAGCGCCGCCGCTGGCGCGTGCGCTGCACACCCACACCGAAATCGGCGACGAGATTCCGGAAGCGCTCTATACCGCCGTGGCCGAAGTGCTGGCCTATGTCTTCCAACTGCGCACCTACGGCCAGTTTGGCGGCCACCGGCCTACCGAGCCGACCGAACTTCAGGTGCCCAAGGAACTCGATCCTGCCACCGCGACCAAGTCGCGGGCGGCGCAGCGTAGAACGATGCAATGACTATGGCCAAACTCAATACCATGAAACTGCCGGCCTGGGTGCCGGTGAAAAGCTCGCGGGCGATGGCCGCGCCCATCCTGATCGTCATGATGCTGGCGATGATGGTGTTGCCGCTGCCGGCCTTCATGCTGGACCTGCTGTTCAGCTTCAACATCTCGTTGTCGGTCATCGTGCTGATGACGGCGCTATATACCGTCAAGCCGCTGGACTTCATCGCCTTCCCGGCCGTGCTGCTGGTGTCCACCATGCTGCGCCTGTCGCTCAACGTCGCCTCCACCCGGGTGGTGCTGACCGAAGGGCATACCGGGCCTGACGCCGCCGGCAAGGTGATCGAAGCCTTCGGCCACTTCCTGATCGGCGGCAATTACACGGTCGGTATCGTCGTGTTCGTGATCCTGACCATCATCAACTTCATGGTGGTGACCAAGGGCGCCGGCCGTATCGCCGAAGTGGGCGCGCGGTTCACCCTGGATGCGATGCCGGGCAAGCAGATGGCGATCGACGCCGACCTCAATGCCGGCCTGATCGGCGAGCCGGAAGCGCGGGCCCGCCGCAAGGAAGTGGCGCAGGAATCCGAGTTCTACGGCGCGATGGACGGCGCCAGCAAATACGTGCGGGGCGACGCCGTGGCCGGCATCATCGTGACGGTGGTCAACATCGTCGGCGGCCTGGTGGTCGGCATGGTGCAGCACGACCTGGCGTTCGACGCCGCGTTGAAGAACTACACCTTGCTGGCCATCGGCGACGGCCTCGTGGCGCAGATTCCTTCCCTGATCATTTCGACCGCGGCCGGCGTGGTGGTCTCGCGCGTGGCCAACGACCAGGACGTGGGCGGGCAACTGATCAACCAGCTGTTTGCCAAGCCCGAGGTGCTCTACATCACCGCCGTCATCATCGGCGGCATGGGCCTGATTCCGGGGATGCCGCACTTTGCGTTCATTTTGCTGGCAGCGGCCATGGCCGGCAGCGCCTACGTCATCAGCAACCGCAAGGAACTGGCCAAGACCGCCGCCGCGCAACCGGAATCGGTCACCACGGCGCCGACCCAGGAAATGGAAGAAGCCACCTGGCAAGACGTCATGCCGGTCGATACGCTTGGCCTGGAAGTCGGCTACCGCCTGATTCCCCTGGTCGACAAGGCGCAAGGGGGCGAACTGCTCAAGCGCATCAAGGGCATCCGCAAGAAATTCGCGCAGGAAGTCGGTTTCCTGTCGCCGCCCATCCATATCCGCGACAATCTGGAATTGAAACCTTCGGCCTACCGCATCACCCTCAAGGGCGTCGATGTGGGCAAGGGCGAGGCCCATGCCGGGCAGTATCTGGCCATCAATCCAGGCATGGTCACCGGGCCGTTGCCGGGCATGATGACCAGCGATCCGGCTTTCGGCCTGCCGGCGGTGTGGATCGACAACAGCCTGCGCGAACAGGCTTCCACGATGGGCTATACGGTGGTCGACGCCGGCACCGTGGTGGCGACCCACCTGAACCATTTGATCACCACGCATGCGGCCGAGCTGCTGGGGCGCCAGGAAGTGCAAAGCCTGCTGGACCACCTGGCCAAGGAAGCGCCCAAGCTGGTCGAGGACCTGGTGCCGAAGATGCTGCCGCTGGGCACGCTGCAGAAGGTGTTGCAGAACCTGCTGCTGGAAGGCGTGCACATCCGCGACATGCGCACCGTCATCGAAACGCTGGCCGAGCATGCGGCGCGCATCCAGGAGCCCAACGAGCTCACCGCGATCGTGCGTATCGCACTGGGCCGGGCGATCGTGCAACAGATTTTCCCGGGCGAGAGCGAACTGTCCGTCATGACCCTGGACGTCAAGCTCGAGCGCTTGCTGTTGCAAGCCTTGCAGGCCGGCGGCGACAGCGGCGGCATCGAGCCCGGCCTGGCTGATTCGCTGGTCATGCAAACCGAACAGGCGGCGCAGCGCCAGGAGCAGTTGGGCCTGACGCCGGTATTGCTGGTGCCTGCGCCGTTGCGCTCATTGCTGTCGCGCTTCCTGCGACGCGCCATGCCGCAGTTGCGGGTACTGTCCCACTCTGAAATACCAGATTCGAAAACGATTAAAGTTACCAGCCTAGTTGGAGGGCAAGCATGAACGTCAAGAAATTTATCGCCAATTCGTCTCGCGAAGCATGGCGCCAAGTCCGTGAAGCGCTCGGTCCGGACGCGGTCATCCTCTCCAACCGCAATATCCCCGACGGGGTGGAAATCCTGGCGATGGCCAATGAGGACATGACTACGCTGGTGGCGCCGGGGGCCGCGCGTGAAGCGGTCGCCCGCCCTCAGGCGGCGTCGCTGCAGCAGCAGTCGGGCTTGCCGCCGGCGCCGCAGCCCAAGCGCCCGGCCTTGCTGTCCTCGCCGCTGGCACAGCAGACGCCGCGGGTGCCGCGCGCCGAATCCGGGCCGTTGCTGGACCAGCAGCCGCTGGGCCGGGCCGCCTCGAGGGAAGCCGAGCAGGCCGCGCTTGCCGATGCGCGTGTCTGGCGCAGCCGCAGCAGCGACCAGCGCCGTGCGCGCGATGCGGCGCAGGAAGGCGGGCAGGAGCAGGCCCCGCGTTCCTCGCTACCCGAATTCGACGGCAAGGATTATGATGAGATCCTGTCGGAAGTGATGAGCGAGATCCGTTCCATGCGCGGCGTGCTGGAAACGCAACTGGCGGAGATTTCCTGGGGCGGCACGCAAAAGCGCGAGCCGCTCAAGGCCCTGGTCATGAAGGAAATGCTGGCGGCCGGTTTCAGCGCCAGCCTGTCGCGCCTGATTACCGAAAACTTGCCCAACAACTCCAAGTCGCAAGACATCATGTTCTGGGTCAAGTCGGTGCTGGCGCGCAACCTGAGCACACTGGCCGATGAAAGCGAATTGCTGGAAAACGGCGGCGTGTTCGCCATGGTCGGGCCGACCGGCGTGGGCAAGACCACGACGACCGCGAAACTGGCGGCGCGTTGCGTGATGCGCCATGGTTCCGGCAAGCTGGCGCTGATCACGACCGACGGCTACCGTATCGGCGGCTACGAACAACTGCGCATCTACGGCAAGATCCTGGGGGTGATGGTGCATTCGGTCAAGGATGAAACCGACCTGCGCATTGCGCTGGAAGAACTCAAGGGCAAGCATACCGTGTTGATCGATACCGCCGGCGTGGGCCAGCGCGACCAGATGGTGGCTGAGCAGGATGCGATGCTGGCCGGCGCCGGCGTCGACATCAAGCGCCTGCTGTGCCTGAACGCCACCGCCACCGGCGGCACCCTCAACGAAGTGGTGCATGCCTACTCGGGCTCGGGCCTGGCAGGCTGCATCGTCACCAAGCTGGACGAGGCGGCCACCATCGGCAATGTGCTCGACGTGGTGATCCGCCACAAGCTCAACCTGCACTATGTGGCCAATGGCCAGCGGGTGCCGGAAGACCTGCATGTGGCCAACAAGCTCTACCTGGCCGACCGCGCCTTCAAGCAAAAGCGCGAAACCGCGCCGTTCGAATTCCAGGAGGGCGAGTTGCCGGTGGTGGTGGGTCCGACCGCACTTTCCATGAATGACAAAGGCTTGCGCGAGGTGACCTTTGGCTAGTTACGACATCGACCAGGCGGCAGGACTGCGCCGGATGCTGGAGCGTCCGGTGCCGCGCCTGTTTACCTTTTTGTCGGTACTGGGCGAGGAAGAGAAGAGCGCGATGCTGATCAACCTGGCGGCATCGCTGAGCCAGGCCAACCATCAGGTGCTGCTGGTTGACGGCGGTGTCGCATCGTCGGGCTTGCTGACCCGTATCGGCCTGCGCCACGACGTGGCCACGTTGCAGGAAGTGGCCCACATGGAGCGGCCGTTGCATGAGGCGGTGCGCCTGCTTCCGGAGGGTTTCTCGATGGCCCGCATTGCGCGCCGCGCGGTGCCCGCGGCCGGCCATCCGCAAGCGGGCCGGCTGCTCGCGATCTTCGATACCCTGATTGAGCAGGCTGAAATTACGCTGGTCAACGGCGTATTGGCGGAGGACGATTCGTTCCCGGTCTCGACCATGGAAATGGGGGAGATCGTCATCCAGCTTTCCACCAGCGCATCGTCGATCAAGGCCGCCTACGTGCTCTTGAAGAACTTGACCGACAGGATCGGGCGCCGTCCGTTCAGCCTCATCGTCAACGATGCGAGCGAAGCGGAAGCGCAGACCGTCTATGCCAACATGGCGCAGGCGGCCAGCCGTTACCTGGCGGCACAATTGAATTTCCTCGGATCGATTCCGGCTGACGATCATATCCGGCGCGCCTGCGGGCAAGGCAGGGCGGTGATGGACGTGTTTCCGTTCGCGGGCGCGTCGATCGCCTTCCATCGCCTGGCCAAGCAGCTGGCAGGGCAGGATGCGGCAAAAAGCGCTTACGGCATGGCAACCGACGGTGCAAGTCTCGGAGTGTGACGTGCATGTATAACGTCAAGGGAAAAACAGGCAAGAACGATTTGCTGGAGCTGCATGCGCCGCTGGTCAAGAAGCTGGCGCATCAGCTCAAGGCGAAGTTGCCCCCTAGCGTCGAGGTGGACGACCTGATCCAGGCCGGCATGATAGGCCTGCTGGACGCAGTCAACCGTTATGAGGAAACGCACGGGGCGCAGTTCGAGACCTACGCCGTGCAGCGCATCCGCGGCGCCATGCTGGACGAGTTGCGCAGCAGCGACTGGTTGCCGCGCAGCATTCGCCAGAACGCGCGCAAGGTGGAAGATGCGATGCAGGCGCTGCTGCAGAAGCTGGGGCGCCAGCCGCAAGAGAACGAGGTGGCGCAGCACATGAAGCTCAGCCTGGCCGAATATCAGGCCATGCTCACCGACTGCGGCGGTCACCAGCTGATCTACTATGAAGACTTCCACGATGACGACAGCGGCCATGAGCATTTCCTCGACCGCTACCAATCGGCCGACACCGACAATCCGCTGCAGAACCTGATCAACGGCGGCTTTCGCGAGGCCGTGGTCGACTCGATCCGGGCCTTGCCGGAGCGCGAGCAAATCCTGATGGGCTTGTATTACGAGCAGGAGATGAACCTCAAGGAAATTGGCGCCGTCATGGGCGTGTCCGAATCGCGCGTATGCCAGTTGCATAGCCAGGCGATATCGCGCATGCGTTCCTATTTGCGCGAGCATGCCTGGTCCGGGGTGGCCTGAGCGCTGGCGCGGCAATACAGGAAAAACGAAAAGCCCGGCTGTGCCGGGCTTTCTCATATGGTTTGCGCCGATTCTCGATTCTCAGTCGGGGCGCCCGCGATCGGTTTCACACCACGCCAAGGCGGCGACCGACCGATTTGATGCTGCTTTGGCCGTCCGGGCCATAGAAGTTGCCGGCATTGGATTTGCCTTGCAGGATGGTCAACGCGCTTTGGTTGATCGACAGTTTCTTGCCGATCAGGATGCCGTTGACGCGGTTCAGTTCCTTGGCGTCTTGCGCTAGGTCGAACAGGGCCGCCCAGACTTCCTTGTCGTCATCCGCACCTTGTTCATTCATCCATTGCTGCATGCCGCTTTCATCGTCGGCATAGCCGAGGCTGGCCAGGACCTGGTGGCGGTGGCCGGCCAAGGTGGTCATTTCGGCAACGATGGCGGCTTTTTCGCCGATGAGGTCGGTCATGCCTTCGGACGCGGTCTCGGAGAGCAATGCTTGCTCCTGGCGCAGTTTTTCAACCAGCCGGGCCAGCGCCGTTTTTTCCTGTGTCAGACTTTGTGCCGGGTTGTTCATTGTTTGATGAGCGTGCAGAGTCGGATTAAGCCTTGCGTGCGTTGATCAGTGTCTGGACGGTATCGAACAGGCCGCTGGCGACTTTATCCGGGTCGACCTGGAAAGTGCCGTTGGCGATGGCCGCCTTGATTTCCGCGATCTTCTTCGCATCGAAGCTGCCGCCGCTGCCGTTGGCCTTGGTTTCCAGCGACTGGTAGGTGGCCGACAGGCGCACGCTGTCCGACGCGGCGGCCGTCGAGGCTGCGCTGTCGCCGGTTGGCACGCCCGACCGCGGCTGGGCCTGCTCGGTAGTGCGTCCGGCGGTGGATTTCAGGGCGTCATTAACATTCACGGCAGTATTCCTTGTAGGGTGAGGGTGCTTCGCACCGCCTGTCGCTTAGATTATCGGCTATTTATCCGCAAACTTTAACAGCTGGCGCCGCAATTTGAGCCCTGTCGCCATTTTTCTTTGCATTCGTCCCGGGCGGATTCCCGGGGGAAATGAATTGCCCTGTATTAATAGTTGATTTCCAGAATCCCGCCCGCCTTGGCAATGCCGCTGACAACTTGTCCGGCCGCTGTCCGCGCCTGCGCCATTTGCCCCTCGGAGGCGTTGGTCAGGGCGCGCGCCTCGGTTGAAATCTGGAAGCCGGGGCCATTGGAAACGACGCGTACCGGCTGGCCCTGTTGCACCACGCGCTGGTTGCGCACGGCGTCCATGCGCAAGGGGGTGCCGGCGCGCACCGACATGGAGATGACCCGTCCCACCGCCTGGGACTCGTCGGTGATGATGCCGTTAGGCAATCCCGACAAATCGCCGCGCATGCGCGTGACGTCGGCGGCGCTGATGGTTTGCCCCTGCACCAGCGGTACGGCTGCCACCAGGTAATCCGAAACCACCCGGACGTTGGCCCGCACATAAACGGTCCACGGGGCGGGCGCCACGCACTTGATGCCGATGGTGGTCCGGCCCCACAGGCGCGCGCCATTCGGCATGAAGGCCTGCGGCTCGATGCAGGCGGTCAGGTTGAGGCGGGGGTCCACCGGATCGACGTCGACGGTGACGCTGCCAGGCAATCCGGAGGTCTGCATCTTGAGGAATTGCTCGGCTGTCTGTTGCAAGGCCGGCAAGTCCTGGCGCTGGGGAATATTCGGGTCCGCTTGGGCGAACGCGCCTTGGAGGCCGCATGCCAGCAGGGCGAGGGCGGCCACGGCATGGCGCAATACGCGGAAAGGCTGTTTCATTTTTTGCAACTCGCCCCGGACGGGGCATTGGCGAATCTTGGCAGCAATGTTACTTCGCGCGCGTGAGGTCAAAAGCAGGAACAAGGGAGGCTTTTCTCTGCTTATCGCCCATTAAACTTCCGGGGGCAACCGTATGATCGAGCTTATGTAATTCCATCATCGGCGCAGTCCGCGATAACTTGAGCGGCGCCGGTATTCCAGGAGGGCCTGATGGTCTCAAAGCTCGACGACTTTTTCCGCTTCAACGAACTGGCGCTGAACCTGCGGGCCCAGCGCCAGCAGGTGCTGGCCTCCAATATCGCCAACGCGGATACCCCGAACTACAAGGCGCGCGACGTCAACTTCGCCGATGCGCTCAAGAACGCCCTGGACAATAAATCGACCGCCTTGCCTCCGTTGCAGATGGCGCGCACCGCCGCCGCGCACGTCGCCGGCGAGGCGGCGGCTTCGGGCGAGGGCAGCATCGGCGGTTCGCCGCTGCTGTACCGCACCGTGACCCAGGGCAGCGTCGACGGCAATACCGTCGACATGGACGTCGAGCGCAATGAGTTCGTCGACAACGGCATTCGTTACGAAGCCGGCGTCACTGCAGTCAACGGCCAGATCAAGGCCATGATTAACGCCATCCAACCGGGTTGATAAGCCATGTCCCTTTCTAATATCTTCAATGTGGCCGGCTCGGCCATGAGCGCGCAGTCGCAGCGCCTGAACGCCGTGGCCAGCAATATCGCCAACGCCGACAGCGCCACCAGCCCGGACGGCACGCCTTACAAAGCCAAGCAGGTGGTGTTCCAGGCGATTCCGGTCGGCGGCGTCAAGGACAGCGGCGTGAAGGTGGCCGCCGTGGTCGAAGACCAGGCGCCGCCCAAGCTGGTCTACGATCCCAAGCACCCGATGGCCGACGCCAACGGTTACGTGGCGATGCCCAATGTCAATCCGGTCGAGGAAATGGTCAACATGATCTCCGCCTCGCGCTCTTACCAGACCAACGTGGAAACGATGAATACCGCCAAGTCCATGCTGGTTAAAACCCTCACCATCGGCCAATAGGACTCTAGCCCATGACCACCGTATCTTCCGACCTGCTGACGTCCATGAACGGCACGAGCAGCACGAGCTCATCCAGCAGCTCGAGCAGCCTCAACGACAATAGCTCCGATGCGATCCAGAATCGCTTCCTGACGCTCCTGATCGCGCAGATGAAGAACCAGGATCCCAGCAACCCGATGGACAACTCGCAGCTGACCACGCAAATGGCGCAACTGTCGACCGTCTCGGGCATCAGCCAGCTCAATACCACGCTGTCGACCCTGATGGGCAACCTGAACTCCTCGCAGGCGCTGCAGTCGGCCAACATGATCGGCCACAGCGTGCTGGCGCCGGGCAACAGCATCCAGTTGACCTCGGACACCACCAAGGCCGAAGACGGCACCGAAACCACGTCGCAAAAAGCGGTGTTCGGCGTGCAGCTGGATTCGACGGCGTCTTCGGTCACCGTCACTGTCAAGGATTCCAGCGGCGCCGTGGTGCGCACGATGGATCTGGGAACGCAGGCCGCCGGCACCATGCCGGTGATCTGGGATGGCACCAATGACGCCGGCGGCAAGGCCGCGGACGGCAACTACACCTTTACCGTGACCGCCGCCAGCAACGGCGTCGGCGTGAATGCGACCGCGCTCGCATTCGGCACCGTTGCCAGCGTCACCACGGCCGCCGATGGCAGCATCAAGCTCAACGTCTCGAACATCGGCACCATCAAGCCGACCGACGTCGTGCAAATTCTTTAATCGTCATTACCGACAGGGAGCAACAAATGGGTTTTCAACAAGGTCTGAGCGGGATCAACGGCGCAGCAAAGAGCCTGGATGTCATCGGTAATAACGTGGCCAACGCCAGCACGGTCGGCTTCAAGCAGGCGCAGGCGCAGTTCGCCGACATGTACGCCAACTCGATGAACCGTTCCGGCAATTCGCCGGTGGGCATCGGCGTGACGGTGGCCAATGTGGCCCAGGCATTCACTCAGGGCAACATCACTTCGACCAACAATCCGTTGGATATCGCCATCAACGGCGATGGTTTTTTCCAGGTGTCGGCCACCACGGACAACAAGTCGCCGCTCTACGGCCGTAACGGCCAGTTTGAATTGAACAAGGACGGCTACATCGTCAACCCGAGCATGAACGGGGCTTACCTGATGGGCTGGGCCGCAGGCGTAACCGGCGGTGATCCGACCGCGCTGAAGATCGATACTTCGTCTATCCCGGCGACGCCGACCACCACCATCAGCACCAAGGTCAACCTCGATTCGCGGCTGACCGAGATCCCGGCCACCACCACGTTCAATGCTGCCGATCCGACCACCTATAACAACTCCACTGGCGTCACTGTCTACGACAGTCTGGGTAATCCTTATAGCGTGCAGACTTACTATGTGAAGGGCGCTACGGCCGGCACGCCGCCGTCGACTACCTGGAACGTCTACGCGACTGTCGATGGCACGACATTGACGACTACCTCCGGCGGCACGACGCCTCTGGCGATTGGCACCATGACCTTCGATTCCACCGGCGCGCTGACCAGCGGCGGCGCGATGACGATCGACCTGACCTCGGCCGGGGTCAATCCCAACATTGCCAAGGGCGGTGGCGATTTTGCCAGCACGATCGCGGTCAGCTATACCGGTTCCACCCAGACCGGTTCGGCCTTCGTCAATCTGGCGCAGTCGCAAAATGGCGTGGCGCCGGGCTCGTTGTCGAGCTTCTCGATCGGCAAGGATGGTTCCATCATCGGTTCCTACAGCAACCAGCAGACCAAGAACCTGGGCACCGTGGTGCTGGTCAATTTTGCCAATCCGAACGGCCTGCAACCGCTGGGCAACAACCTGTACCAGGCCACTGCCGACGCCGGTTCGCCAATGGTCGGCCAGCCGACCACCGGCACCTACGGCACGTTGCAGTCGCGCTCGGTGGAAGACTCCAACGTCGACCTGACCGCCGAACTGGTCAACATGATCGTGGCCCAGCGTGTCTACCAGGCCAACTCGCAAACCATCAAGGTGCAGGATACCGTCTTGCAGACCCTGGTCAGCATGCGCTGATCGGGTGATGGGTGCGCCCTTCGGGGCGCATATGCTTCACAGCCGCCGGCGGCGCCGGCGGCCGGTTTCAATCAGCGGCGGGGCCTGGCTTCGCCGCGCAGAGGGGTTCTATGGATCGTCTGGTCTACACAGCGATGTCGGGCGCCAAGCACACGCTTGAGCAACAGGCCACCGCCAGCAACAACCTGGCCAATGCCACGACCACGGGTTTTCGCGCCCAGCTCAACACGTTCCGTTCGGCGCCGGTGGTGGGCGATGGCTTGCCCACGCGCGCCTTCGTGGTGGACTCCACGGCGGGCAACGATTTCTCGCAGGGCCCGATCCAGGACACCGGCCGCGCGCTCGACGTAGCGGTGCAGGGCCGGGGCTGGATCGCCGTACAAACGGCCGATGGCGGCGAGGCCTATACCCGCAACGGCAGCTTCAAGACCACCGAGAACGGTGTCCTGCAGACCCAGTCCGGACAGCCTGTGCTGGGCGACGGCGGCCCGATCACCATCCCGCCCGACGTGACGGTGGCGATCGCTGCCGACGGCACGGTGTCGACGATCCCGACCGATGGCATTCCGAATGCGGTCAACATCCTGGGCCGCATCAAGCTGGTCAATCCTGACGACAAGAATTTGAAGCGCGGCGACGACGGCATGTTTCGCACCATCACCGGCGGCGCCGCCCAGCCCGATGCCAATGTGCGCCTGGCCAGCGGCGCGCTGGAAGGCAGCAACGTGAACGTGGTGGAGGCGATGGTGAATATGATCAACCTCTCGCGCCAGTTCGAAATGAACATGAAGATGATCCAGACCGCCGAAAGCGATTCGACCAAGGCGACCCAGATCCTGTCCTTGACCTGACCATCCTGATGGCCCTGCTTTAATCGCCGATTACCGGAGAAATAAATGATTCGTTCCCTTTGGATTTCCAAGACCGGCCTGGATGCGCAGCAGACGCAGCTGGACGTGATTTCGAACAACCTGGCCAACACCAGCACCAACGGCTTCAAGCGTTCGCGCGCCGTGTTCGAAGACCTGCTGTACCAGACCGTGCGCCAGCCCGGCGCGCAGTCGTCGCAGCAGACCCAACTGCCGTCGGGCCTGCAGATCGGCACCGGCGTGCGTCCGGTGGCGACCGAGCGCATCTTCACGCAGGGCAACGTCAACCAGACCAACAATGACAAGGACCTGGCCATCCAGGGCGCGGGTTTCTTCCAGATCCTGCTGCCGGACGGCACCACCGCCTACACCCGCGACGGCTCCTTCCAGACCGACAACCAGGGCCAGTTGGTGACCTCCAGCGGCTACACATTGCAGCCGCCGATCACCATTCCCCTCAACACCACCAAGCTGTCGGTCGGCCGCGACGGCACCGTCTCGATCATGCAGGCCGGTTCTACCGCCAGCACGCAGATCGGCACCATCCAGGTGGCGACCTTCATCAACCCGGCCGGCCTGGAAAGCCGCGGCGAAAACCTGTATGTGGAAACCTCCGCATCGGGCACGCCCAACCCCAATACGCCGGGCACCAATGGCGCCGGCGCGCTGTGGCAGGGCTATGTGGAAACCTCGAACGTCAACGTGGTGGAAGAACTGGTCAACATGATCCAGACCCAGCGCGCCTATGAAATCAACAGCAAGGCGATCACCACTTCGGATCAGATGCTGGCCAAGATTTCGCAGTTGTAATCGTCACGCAGTTGTAATCGTCACGCAGTTGAATGGGTAGTTAGCAGTTTGAAGAAGGAAGGGGCAAATATGAATCGCTTGCTGAAGCTCGCCGCCGTGGTGGGTACATTGGCCGTCGCCGGCTGCAACACCGTGCCCGAATCGATTGTCAAGGGGCCGATGACGGCGCGCCCCCAGCCGGCATCGTATGCGCCAGCGACATCCGGCGCGATCTTCCAGTCGGCAGTCTATCGCCCGTTGCTGGAAGACCGCCGTGCGCGCCTGGTGGGCGATACGCTGACCATTGTGATCAATGAAAGAACCAGCGCGGGCAAGACCGCCGGCAGTTCGGCCAGCAAGACCGGCACGGTCGCATCGCCGGCGCCGACCATTTTCGGCACCACCATCAAGGAGCTGTCGGCCAACGGCACGTCTTCCAATTCGTTTGAAGACAAGGGGGCGATCAGCTCCAGCAATACCTTTAGCGGCACCATCGGCGTCACCGTCACGGAGGTGCTTCCCAATGGCAACCTGGTGGTGAGCGGAGAAAAGCAGGTGGCCCTCGACAAGGGGGTCGAATACGTACGCTTTTCGGGCACCGTGAGTCCGGACAACATCCAGACCGGCAATACCGTTTCCTCGACCGTGGTGTCCGATGCCAAGGTCGAATACCGCACCAATACCCGCATCGACATGGCCGAGTTCATGTCTTCGCTGGGACGTTTCTTCTTTAGCGTTTCTCCTTTCTGATGTGGGGTTTTGTCATGTTCGTGGGAAGGTTTTCCGCTGTTAACCTGGTTCGCAAGGGGCTGTTGGCCGTTGCGGCGGGGCTGTGCGTGGTCGCAGCCATGCCGGCGCAGGCCGAGCGCCTGAAGGATCTCGCCAGCATCCAGGGCGTGCGCCAGAACCAACTGGTCGGCTACGGTCTCGTGGTCGGCCTTGACGGTAGCGGTGACCAAACCACCCAGACCCCGTTTACCGTGCAAAGCGTGATCAGCATGCTGCAGCAGCTGGGCGTGAACGTGCCGACCGGCACCAGCAGCAACATGCAGTTGAAGAACGTGGCGGCAGCGATGGTGACGGCAACCTTGCCGGCTTTCGCCCAACCCGGGCAATTGCTCGACGTCACCGTGTCATCCATCGGCAACGCCAAGAGCATTCGCGGCGGCACGCTGTTGATGGCGCCCTTGAAAGGCGCCGACGGCCAGATCTACGCGATCGCCCAGGGCAACGTCGTGGTTGGCGGTGCGGGCGCTTCGGCCGCCGGCAGCAGCACCACCATCAACCATCTGAGCGCCGGCCGCATCTCGGGCGGCGCCACCGTGGAGCGGGCGGTCCCCAGCACGCTGGGCGGCGGGGACGTGGTCATGCTGGAGCTCAACGACAACGACTTTTCCACCGCCAGCCGCGTGGTGGATGCGCTCAACAAGCGTTTCGGTTCGGATACCGCGGTGGCGCAGGATGGCCGGGTGATCCGGGTGCGCGCGCCGATTTCCAGCGGCGACCGCGTGGCCTTCCTGGGCGCGCTGGAAAACATCGATGTGACGCCCGGCAAGCTGTCGGCAAAAGTCATCCTGAACGCCCGTACCGGTTCGGTGGTGATGAACCAGAGCGTGATGCTGGAGACTTGCGCCGTGTCGCACGGCAACCTGTCGGTGGTGATCCAGGCCGACAATGCGGTCAGCCAGCCCAACGCCTTTGCCGGCGGGCAGACCGCGGCTGTCCAGAACGCGCAGATCTCGATCAACAAGGAACCCGGCAAGGTCATGCTGCTCAAGGGCGGCGCTTCGCTGGCCGATGTGGTCAAGGCGCTCAACGCCATCGGGGCGACACCGCAGGATCTGCTGGCGATCTTGCAGGCCATGAAGGCGGCCGGTTCGCTGCGTGCCGAGCTTGAAGTGATTTGATCGCCGAGACGGCGCTTATGCAGCAAGGCAGCAAGGACGAAGCCGCAATTGGCTTTGCCAACAGATAACTGATCGCCAATCAAGGTACTTCATGCTCAACAAGATCAACCCATCCAATCCGACCGAAAATCTGGCCGTTGATGCGAATGGGCTGAACAGCCTGCGCGAGGCGGCACGGCAGAATGGAAATTCGCCGGAGGCGGTCAAGGGCGCGGCCAAGCAGTTCGAGGCGCTGTTCCTGAACATGATGATGAAAAGCATGCGCGACGCCACGCCGCAGAATGGCCCGTTCGATAACGAACAGACCAAGATGTTCACCTCCATGCTGGACCAGCAGATGAGCCAGAACCTGGCGCAGCGCGGCATCGGCTTGGCCGATGTGCTCACGCGCCAGCTGTCGGCCGCATTGCCGAAGAAACTGCCGGATGCGCAAGACCTGGACCCGCAGCAACAGCAGCTGGACGACAGCTTGCCGATGAACATCCCGCTGGCCAAGGACATGAGCGAGGCCGACCGCGCCAAGTTCATCCAGAGCTTTGCCAGCCAGCAGGCCGCGGAAGGCAGCGACCCGAATGGGCAGGGGCGCAACAAGCGCCGCTCCAACAAGCCGGCCCACGTCGAGGCATTCCAGAACCGTTTGCAGGCCGATGCCGAAATAGCCAGCCGCATGACCGGCATTCCGGCCAAGTTCATGCTGGCCCAGGCGGCCCTGGAAACCGGCTGGGGCAAAAAGGAAATCACGGCGCGCGACGGGCGCTCGGCGCACAACCTGTTCGGCATCAAGGCCACCGGCAATTGGAAGGGCAAGGTTGTCGAAGCGACCACGATCGAATACATCAACGGCAAGCCGCAAAAGCGTGTGGAAAAATTCCGTGCCTACGATTCGTATGCCGACGCTTTCCGCGACTACGCCAATTTGCTGCGCAGCAATCCGCGTTACGAGAAGGTGCTGGCCAGCGCGCAGGACGCGCACGGATTCGCCTATGGCCTGCAGCGCGCAGGTTACGCGACCGATCCGCACTATGCCGAGAAGCTCTCCCGCATCATCCGCCAATCCTTGTCGGCATAAGAACCGGCTTACGCGCTGATCGGGAGTGGTTCGATGGCCCGATGGCATGGTGAATACAGGTTTTCAGCACGCGTACAACGCTGATCGGGTGCCGTCCGGCAACAAAAACGGCCGGCCCGATCTAAAGTTTTTGTAAAGCGTGCCGTAGACTTGGTTATTCCGTTAAAGAAGATCCAGCATGGCAACCAATATCTTTAGCATCGGTCAGAGCGCGTTGCAGGCAGCGATGGCGGCACAAGCCACGACCAGCCACAACATCTCGAATGCGACCACTCCCGGTTACAACCGCCAGGTTGTCGTGCAAAGCACGGCTGGCGGCATCAACTATGGCTATGGTTTTGTCGGGCAGGGTACCCAGGTTGCCGAGATCAAGCGCGTCTATAACGATTTCCTGGTCAAGCAGCAACTGGCATCGCAGACGACGGCCAGCTCGCTGGACTCCTACTACTCCCAGATCTCCCAGCTCGACAACCTGCTGGCCGACAGTGATGCCGGCTTGTCGCCCGCGCTGCAGGATTTCTTCAAGGCCGTCCAGAACCTGGCCTCCAATCCGAATACCGACGCCTCGCGGCAATCCGTGCTGTCGATGGCGTCCACCCTGGTGGCGCGCTTCCAGAGCCTGAACGACCAGATGGCGCAAAGCCGCACCAGCGTCAACAACCAGATCACCTCGACCGTCAGCACGGTCAACTCGTACGCTACCCAGTTGTCCGAGCTCAACAAGGCCATCGTCAAGGCGCAAGGTTCCGGCGGCGGCCAGGTGCCGAACGACCTGCTGGACCAGCGCGACCAGGTGATCGCCGAGATCAACAAATACGTCAAGGTCAGCATCGTGCCGCAGGACAGCGGCTCGGTCAGCGTGTTCATCGGTTCCGGCCAGCCGCTGGTGGTGGGCGACCAGGTGACCACGCTGGTGGCCACGCCTTCGGCGGATGACGTGTCGCGCCTGCAGATCGGTTATCCGGTGTCCGGCGGTAAAACCGCCATCATTCCCGACAGTTTCTTCTACGATGGCGGCAGCCTGGGCGGTTTGCTGAAATACCGCACCGAAACGCTCGACCCGGCGCAAAACTCCCTGGGCCGCATCGCCACCATCCTCGGTTCCACCTTCAACGACCAGCAAAAGCTGGGCCTGGACCAGAACGGTGTGGCAGGCACCGACTTCTTCAACATCGCCAGCCCGGCGGTGTCGGGCAAGTCGACCAATAGCGCCACCGCGGCGATGACGGCGACCATCACCAACGCTTCGGCGCTGACGACCAGCGACTACACCTTGTCTTATGACGGCACCAACTACACCGTCACCCGCTTGTCCGACAATACCCAAACCGTGATCAACCCGGCTGCCGTGCCGGCGCCGGTGGTGGATGGGGTGTCGTATTCCGGGGTGACCATGGCCGCCGGCGACAGCTTCAGGATCAAGCCCACCGTCGATGGCGCCGCGCAACTGTCGCTGGCGCTGACCAATACCCAATTGATCGCGGCCGCGGCGCCCATCGTCACCGGCGGCAATGCCGCCAGCAGCGTAGGCCTGACGACGACCGGCAATACCGGCAGCGGCATCGCATCCAACACGGCGCTGGATACCTCGGTGTTCGTGCAAGGTTCGACGCTGGGTTTTGCGGTCACCACCGGCGGCGGCGGTCAACTGCAACTTACCGGCACTTGGGCGGGGGTGACTCCCGCGCCATCCATCATCGTCACCGCCCCCGACGGCACATCGTCCACGGTAGCGGCGGGTACGGCATTCGATTATGTCCCGGGCTCGACCCTGAGCAGCGGCGGGGTAAGTTTCACGTTGTCGGGCACGCCGGCCACCGGCGACAATTTCAATTTCGCGCCGGTGGCGGGCAACAAGGGAACGGCCTCCATCAGCGCCGGCTCGGTCGACTCGAGTTATCTGGCATCGCCGCTGACCGCGCCGGTACAGATGACCTATTCAACCACCGCGCCGGTCGGTTTCGCGATTTCCCCGGCGGTGCCGGCGGCCGGCGGCGTCATTACCCACAAGGATGGCACGACCACGACCATCGCCGGCGGCGCGACCTCCTTGCCGTATGTCGCCGGAGATTCCTATACCTTCGGCGGCATGACGTTCGCCATCAGCGGGCAGCCGGCCAACGGCGACCAGTTCACCATCTCGCCCAATACCAACGGCACCGCCGACAACCGTAACGCGTTGTTGCTGGCGGGCTTGCAGACCAAGAACACCATCGGCAATACCACCTATCAGGGCTCGTATTCGCAACTGGTGGCCACCATTGGCAACAAGACCAACGAAATCAACGTGACCAACACCGCCGAGAAGGCGCGGTTGGCATCGATTACGGCGGAACAGCAATCCGAGTCCGGCGTCAACCAGGATGAGGAGCTGGCCAACATGATCAAGAACCAGCAGCAGTACCAGGCTGCGGCCAAGATCATCCAGGCGGCCAGCGATATGCTCAACGTGCTGTTCACGTTGGGCAATTAATCGAAGATTTTGAGGGAAGACCGACATGCGTATCAGCACTCAAATGTTGTATCAGATGAGCAATAACGATCTGACAAACATGCAAAGCCAGCTCCTCAAGCTGAACCAGCAAGTCTCGGCCGGCCAGAAGGTACTGGTGCCGTCGGACGACCCGGTAGCGTCCGCCCGCGCGCTGGACTTGAACCAGAGCCAGGCGCTCAATGACCAGTACAAGATCAACCGCCAGAACGCCAACAGTTCGCTGGCGCAGGTTTCCAGTACGCTCTCCAGTTTCACCGACATGCTGACCAAGCTGAAGTCGGATGTGATCAAGGCCGGCAATCAGTCGTTCAGCAATGCCGAACGCACCAACCTGGCCGCCGAACTCAAGGGCAACTTCCAGGAAGTGCTGGGCTATGCCAATGCCACCGACGGCCAGGGCAATTATCTGTTCTCCGGTTTCAAGAGCACCACTCAGCCATTCACGCTGGATGGCAACGGCAACGCGGTGTACAACGGCGACCAGGGCGCGATGAGCTTGCAGGTCGATTCGTCGCGCCAGATGGAGATCAGCACTTCCGGGCAATCCATCTTCCAGGGCAATGGCCAGGATATCTTCCAGACCATGAACAACCTGATCAACGTGTTGTCGATGCCGGTGACCGAGGCCGCCAACAATGCTGACGAAACGGCTGCCAATACCTTTGAATATCCAGCCGGTTCGGGTCAGTTCCCGATCCAGGCTTACAAGACTGCGCAGGCGACGCTGGATGCGACCGACCCCAACGACCCAACCTATGCCGCCAGTTTTTCCGCTGCTGCCGCCGCCAAGCTCAAGGCCGACGCCGCCGAGGCGGCGCGCACTCCGGTGACCGGCAGCCAGGCTTACCTGACGAAGCAGTTGGCCAAGTTCAATACGCAATTCGACGGCATGATCGACAACGTCGGCACAGCTACCGCATCGGTCGGCGCGCGCCAGAATGAACTCGACAGCCTGGACGCCGCCGGCGAGACCAAGAATGTGAACTACACGGCGACGATCAACGACCTGCTGGGCCGCAATACCTCCGACGTGTCTGAACTGATCAGCGACTTGACGCTGAAGCAGACTTACCTGTCGGCGGCGCAAAAAGTATTTGTCTCGACCAGCAGCCTGACGTTGCTGAACTACCTGAAGTAAGAAGCGGCATGGCGCACATCGGGTGCGCAAGCAAAGGAAAAGGCGAACCGTGTTCGCCTTTTTTCATTCCGGCGGCCGGCCTTTGGCTCAGGTGCCGGATACCTCGGTCTGCGCATGCATATCGCCGCCCAGCGCCTGGTATAGCGTCATCTGGTTTTTCAGGCGGTTCAGGCGCACTTGCGCCAACGAGGTTTCCGCGGTGCGGCGTTTCTCCTGCGCGTCCAGCCAGGATTGCAGCGTTGCCGAACCGGCGCGATAGCGCAATGCGTAGAGGTTTTCCGCACGCTGGGCCGCCCTGAGGTTTTGTCGCAGCAGCGTTTCCTGCGCGGCGTATTGCCGGCGCGCCGACAGGGCGTTTTCGACGTCGCTGAAGGCTGCGTACAAGGTCTGGCGGAAAGCCGTGACTGCACTTTCGTAATCGGCTTGCGACACCTTCACGTTCAACTTCATTTCATTCCACTGCAGGAAAGGCAGCGTCAATCCTGCGCCGAGCGTGGCCAATGGGTTTTGCAGCAGGTTCACCAGCGCGTCGCTGCTGGTGCCGAGCGAGCCGGTCAGCGTCAGTTTGGGGTAGTAGCTGGCGCGGGTGGCATCCACGGTGGCCAGCGATTCGCGCAGGCGCAACTCGGCGGCGCGCAAGTCGGGGCGCCGCCCCAGCAGGTCGGCCGGCAGGCCTGCTTCCAGCTCGGGCAGCGGCTGTTGAGGCAGTTGGGCGGGCAGGGCAAAGGTCTTGCCCGGCGGGCTGTCGAACAGGATCGCCAGCGCGTTGTCGTTCTCCACCTGCTGTTGTTGCAATTCGGTGTGGCTGGATTGTTGCGTGATCAGGTTCTGTTGCGCTTCCAGCACCTCCAGCGTGGAGACCGCGCCTGCCTGGTATTGGGTACGCACTAGGTCCAGCGTTTTCTGTGCGTAGTCGATGCTTTGCGCACTGAGCGCGAGGCGCTGGTTCAGATAGGCGCCTTGCCAGTAAAGATTGGCGGTGGTGCCGATCAGTGTGAGCGCGGTGCTTTCACGGTCTTGCCCGGTCGCCAGCGCTTCCCAGCGTTTGGCGTCGTAGTTGCTGCCGAGGCGGCCCCACAGGTCGGCTTCGTAGGAGAGCGTAGTCGTGGTCGATGCGGCCCTGTAGCTGCCGCGACTGCCGCTCAGGTACTTGTTGTCGTTGCCCGCGGCGCTGGCCGACCAGGCCGGCATCCGGGCGTCGGCCGCCAGGCCCGCCTCCAGCTGCGCGCGGCGCACCTTGATGCCGGCCACCGCCAGGTCGTTGTTCTTGCGCAGGGCTTGGTCGACCAGGCGATCGAGCTCGGCATCGCCGAACTGTCGCCACCATTGGCCGGCGCTCACTTCCCGGGCGTCGGCGCGGTTGCTCCAGTTGGCCGGCGTCTGCGTTTGCGGCGGCGCATACGGGGCGCGCACGACCGAGGCGCAGCCGGCCAGCAGCGTCACGGCAAGCGCGACGGCGATGCGTTTAAGGGGATGCATATCGATGGACATGATAAAAACCTTCATTCGCGCGCCAGGGCGTCGACCGGGTTCAGGCGGGCCGCGTTGCGCGCCGGCAGGAAGCCGAAAATGATGCCGATCAGTGTCGAGCAGGCAAAGGCGCTGACGATCGATGTCGCCGAATAAACCATGCGAAAGCCGCTGGTGAAATGCGAGAAAGCGACACCCAACGAGAGCGCCAGCAGCACGCCCAGGAGGCCGCCGGCCAGGCACACCAGCACCGCTTCGATGAGGAACTGCTGCATGATGTCGGCCTGGCGCGCGCCTACCGCCATGCGTACGCCGATCTCGCGGGTGCGCTCGGTGACCGACACCAGCATGATGTTCATCACGCCGATGCCGCCCACGACCAGGGAGATGACGGCGATCATCGACACCAGCAGGGTCATGGTGGCGGTGGTTTTTTCGATGGTCTGGCGGATGCTGTCGGTGTTGAAGACATAGAAATCGCGGGTCTTATGGCGCAGCAGCATCAACTTGACGATCCCCTGTTCCGCCGCCGAGGTCGGTATCCGGTCGCTCACGCGCACCGTAATGCCCTTGAGGTAGTGTTGCCCGATGATGCGGCTCATGGCGGTGGTGTAAGGCACCCAGACGTTGAGCGAGTCGTTGTTGCCGAAGCCGCTCTCGCGCTTTTGGGTCACGCCGATGATGCGGCAGGGAACGGTGCCGAGGAAAATCACTTCACCCAGCGCGTTGGCATCGTCCGGGAACAGTTTCTTGCGCGTGTTGGCGTCGATCACCACCTCTTGCGCGCGGCGCAGGATGCTGTCTCCATCGAAGCTTTTGCCGCTTTCCATTTCCAGCCCGCGTACGCGGAAATACTGCTCGCCCACGCCATTGATGGTGGCCGATACCGAGATATTGCCGTAGCGCGCGGAGGAGGCGGTGGAGACGCTGGGCGTGACGCTGTCGACAAAATTCTGTTCCGCCAGGGCATCGGCATCGGCCGGCGTGAGTGTGCGCACCGCGGCCGATTTCATGTCGCCGAAGTCGGCGCCGGGGAAGATGTCGATGGTGTTGGTGCCCATCGCATTGATGTCTTTCAGGATACGCTCGCGCGAACCGCTGCCCAGCGCCACCACCGACACCACGGAGGCGATGCCGATGATGATGCCCAGCATGGTGAGGAAGCTGCGCAGGCGATGCGCATTCATTGCCAGCAGCGACATGCGCAATGCTTCCTTGAGGCGATCGAGCCAGGCGCGCCAGGAGCCGGCCTGGTGTTGCCTGGACCTTCTTACGCCGCCGCTGGCATGTGCGCCGCCGCCGTGGCGGCGGTCGGCGATCACCACGCCGTCGCTGAGCTCGATGATGCGCTGGGCATGTCGCGCCACCTGCATGTCGTGCGTGACGATGATGATGGTGTGGCCTTCGGCATGCAGTTCCTTGAGGATGTTCATCACCTCCTGGCCGCTGTGGCTGTCCAGTGCGCCGGTAGGTTCGTCGGCCAGGATGACGTCGCCGCCGTTCATCAGCGCGCGCGCGATCGAGACCCGCTGCTGCTGGCCGCCGGACAGTTGCCCGGGCCGGTGGCGGGTGCGTTCGGCTAGGCCCAGCCGGGCCAGCAATTGTTCGGCGCGCAGGCGCCGCTGCCGCGCTTGCCGGCCGGCGTAGACGGCGGGCACTTCGACGTTGCCGGTGGCGTCCAGGTCCGGCAGCAGGTGGTAGCGCTGGAAGATGAAGCCGAAGTGTTCGCGCCGCAGTTGCGCCAGTTCGTCGGGCGCCAGTTCGCCGGTTTCGCGGCCGGCCACGCGGTAACTGCCCAGCGTGGGCCGGTCGAGGCAGCCGAGGATGTTCATCAGGGTCGACTTGCCGGAACCGGACGCGCCCACGATGGCGACCATTTCGCCGGCGGCGATGTCGAGGTGGATGTCCTTGAGGACCGAGAGGGTGTCTTCGCCGGCAGGAAAATCTCGCTGCAGGCCGCGCAATTGAAGCAAGGGAGTCGTCATGGCGCGCCGCTCACATCATCGGCGGCGGCCCGCGGCGCTGCGACGACGCGCTGTCCGCCGCAACTGCCATGGCGCTGCCGGTGACCACCTTTTCGCCGGCCTGCAGGCCTTCGGTAATCTGCACCTGGGCGTTGGTGTTGATGCCGGTCTTTACCTTGCGCGCCTGCGCATGGCCCTGTTCGTCCAGCACCCGCACCGTGTAGCCGCCGTCGGGCAATTTTTCGCCCAAGGCGGTGGAGGGGATGAGTACCGCGCCCTTGGCTTCCGCCAGCACAATGTTGACCTGCGTGGTCATCGAGATGCGCAGCTTGCCGTTCGCATTGGGCACATCCAGCAGGCCGTTATAGTAAATCGCGGTGGAGCTGGCGCTGGAACTGGTGGTGGAAGAGGAACTGGTCGACGAGGTCGAGGTGTCGTCCTGCAGGATCGAGTCCGGCGCCGGCTCGATCGCGCGCAGCGTGGTGGCATAGCGGTGGTCGGGGTCGCCGAGAATGGTGAAATAGACCAGTTGGCCGGGTTTGACGCGTATCACGTCCGCTTCCGAGATCTGCGCCTTGACGGTCACGATGTCCATACGCGCCACCTTGATGATGGTCGGGGTGCTTTGGTTGGCGTTCACGGTCTGGCCGGCTTGCGCAACGATGGCGACCACTTGTCCGTCGATGGGCGAGCTGATCTTGGTGTAGCCGAGGTTGAGCCTGGCCGAGTCGACCGAGATGCGGCCTTCATTGATCTGTGCCTGCAGCGCCTGGATATCGGCACGCGTGATATCGAGCGTGGCTTGCGCGCTCTCGAAACTTTCGCGCGAGCTGGCGTCGCCGGCCAGCATCTGCTTCTGGCGCGCATAGGCCAGCTGCGCCTGGATCAGCGTCGCCTCTTTGGCGCGTAGCTGGGCGCGCAGGTTTTCCAGCGAGTATTCGGCGGTGCGCAAGGCGTTGGCTTGCGTGAGCGAATCGATTTCCGCCACCAGCTGGCCCTTGCCGACCGGGTCGCCGAGGGCGACCTTGAGCGACTTGATCTGCCCCGATGCCTGGGCGCCGACGCTGACCTGCTGGTAGGCCTTGACGGTTCCGCTGGCCATGACGGTATCCTGGATGTCGCCGATGGCGGCAGTCGCCGTGAGATAAGAGGGCGCCGCCGGCGGCGTCAGGAATCGGTAGGCGAGGAACCCGGCAATGGCGACGGCGAGGATGGCTGGGACGAGGTACTTCGGCTTGCGGAACTGGCTGATATTCATGCGAGGCGGCAAACGGCGCAGAGGCCTTTGGTGGTTCAGCCGTCAAGTGTGCCGCTAGCCTGCCGGCGCGAATGTCAGAATGTGTAAATTATTGGTTTCCATGCTGTAAATGAATGTTGCGCGCAGCTTGCCAGAGTTTGCGCGAAGTTGCGGGGTGCGGATTTCGCTCGGCGGGCGCCGGCAAGGCCCCTGCATCAGGGTTTGTCAGGGTTTGGGGGCGGCGCCGATGGGCGGCACGCTGCCCAGCAGGCGCACCATCTCGATACCGTCGGAGAGGAAGTGCTGCAGCGGCGTGAGCATGTAGGGCAGGCCCATGCCGATCAGGATGAAGCCGGCCAGCATGGTGATCGAAAAACCGATGCCGAACAGGTTCAGCTGCGGCGCCGCGCGCGTCAGGATGCCCAGCGCGAAGTTGGTGATCAGCAGCGCGATGAGCAGCGGCAGCGACAATTGCAGTCCCATGCTGAACACCCGTGCGCCCCACAGGGCCAGGCTGTGGAAGCCTTCGGCGGTGACCGGCTGGGCGCTGATGGGCAGGGTATGGAAACTGTCGGCCATGACCGAGAGCAGGATCAGGTGGCCGTTCAGGCTCAGGAACACCATGGTCGCCAGCAGCGAGTACACCTGGCTGACCACCGAGGTGCGGCCCTGGGTTTGCGGATCGAAGAAGGCGGCGAAGGACAGGCCCATGGTGGCGCTGGTCAGTTCGCCCGCCGCTTCGACGGCGGCGAACACGATGCGCATGGCAAAGCCCATGGACAGGCCGATGATCAGTTGCTGGGCCAGGATCAGCAAACCGCTCATCGACATCGGGTCGAGCGCGGGCGGTACCGGCACGTCGGGGGCGATCACCAGCGCGATGGCGACGCCCAGCATCACCTTGACCAGCATGGGGACGCTGGCGCTGCCGAACGGCGGCGCGATCGCCAGCAGGCCCAGGATACGGGTAGTCGGCCAGATGAACATGGCGATCCACGTATAGAGTTGCTGGCTGGTGAAGTTGATCATCTGACGCTGTGCCGCGGGCAGGTTGCGATGCCGGCCCGCAAAGGAGTGTGGACGCGCTGCGCGGCCTTATTGGACCATGGCGGGAATGCCGCTGAACATGGTGCGCATGTAGTCCAGTATGACGGTGAGGATCCACGGGCCGGCGATGATGAGCGCCAGGAACACGCCGACCAGCTTGGGAATGAACGACAGGGTCTGTTCGTTGATCTGGGTGGCGGCCTGGAAAATGCTGACCAGCAAGCCGATGATGAGCGCCGTCAGCAGCATCGGCGCGGCGATCATCAGGGTAACTTCCATGGCCTGGCGACCCATGTTCATGACGCTTTCAGGAGTCATAGCACCCTCTAATAAAAACTTTGGGCAAGCGAGCCGATCAACAATTGCCAACCGTCGACCAGCACGAACAGCATCAGTTTGAACGGCAATGAAACGATGGCCGGCGACATCATCATCATCCCCATGGACATCAGGATGCTGGCCACCACCATGTCGATGATGAGGAAGGGGATGAAGATGGCGAAGCCGATCTGGAACGCGGTCTTGAGCTCACTGGTGACGAAGGCCGGGATCAGGAGGCGCAGCGATACGTCTTCCGGCCCTTGCAGCTCGGGGCCGCGCGAGAGCTTGACGTACAGCGCCAGGTCGGACTGGCGCGTTTGCTTGAGCATGAACTCCTTGAGCGGCGCGGCGCCCTTGTCCAGGGCTTCCATCATCTGGATCTTGTTTTCCGAAAAGGGCTGGTAGGCGTCGGTGTAGATGCGGTCGAACACCGGCCCCATTACGAAGAAGGTCAAAAACAGCGACAGCCCCACCAGCACCTGGGTCGGCGGCGTCGATTGCGTGCCCAGGGCCTGGCGCAGCAGCGACAGCACGATCACGATGCGGGTGAAGCATGTCATCATCAGCAGCGCCGCCGGAATGAACGACAGCGATGTCAGCAGCAGCATCGTCTGGATCGGCAGCGTGTAGTTCGTGCCGCCGCCAGGCGCTGGCGCGCTGCTCAGTGCGGGGATGCCTTGCTGGGCCGATGCCGCCAGCGGCAGGCACAGCAGGAGCAGCAGCCAGAAACGGCCGGAGCGCAGCAGCGATGCCGCGCCGGCGGTCCATGGGTGAAGCCGCAAAGCGTGTCCGAAGCGGGTCCCTTGCGGGTTAGGTTGTGCTGCCATCATTGCCTGCGCGGCCGCCGCTGGCGGGGTCGCTGTTACGTTTGTCCATGGTGTGCCGGAGCCAGGAAGAAAATGCCGGCCCGTTTGTTTTGGCGGACTGGGCCGCCGCGTGTTCCTGGCGCGGCATGGTGGCCAGCGCATTGACGCGGCCGGGCGCGACGCCGACCACGATCCACTGGTCGCCCACCTCGATCACCATCACGCGCTCGCGCGTGCCCACGCTGACGCCGCCGATCACCTTGGCGGCGGCATTGCCGGCCTGGTTCTGTGCCAGGCCGAAACGCTTGAACAGCCAGGCGATGCCGGCCATCAGCGCCAATACCGCGGTCAGGCCGAGCAGCATGGTCAGCACGCTGCCGCCGGATGAGGACAGGGGCGATCCGGCCGGCGCAGAGGCGCCGGCGTTGTCCGCCCATGCCTGGTTGAGGTGGAGCATGCAGCCGGCGCCCGCAAGGAGCAGGGCGGTCACGGGCCTTGAAGCTGATGACGTGCGCCGTGGGCTGCGTGAAGGGGGTGCTGCGAAGAGGTGATTCATCGAATGGCGGCCGCGGCGCTCAGCGGTTCAGCTTGCGGATGCGTTCTGCCGGCGTGATGATGTCAGTCAGGCGGATACCGAATTTGTCGTTGACCACCACCACTTCGCCCTGGGCGATCAGGCAGCCGTTGACCAGCACGTCCATCGGCTCGCCAGCCATGCCGTCAAGCTCGACCACCGAACCTTGCGCCAGTTGCAGCAGGTTCTTGATGGCGATCTTGGTGCGGCCCAGTTCGACTGTCAGCTGAACCGGGATGTCGAGGATGAAATCGATGTCGTTAGGCGTGTTGGTCTGGATGTCGGTCGAGCTCAGGTCTTTGAACACGGTGGCTGCCGCCGGCTGGGCGGCGATGCCCTGTTCGTCTTCCATCTGGCCTTTTTTCTGCTCTTCTTCGGCTTGGGTCTGTTCGGCCATGGCCGCGCCCCACGGATCATCCTCCGCCGCGGTTTGACCTTCTACGTTCTCATCAGCCATTGCTACTCTCCTTGAAAGCTTTCCGGTGGTTCATTTTGGGTGATGGAAAGCAGCTTTTCGACGCGCAGGGCGTATTGGCCGTTGAACTGGCCGTAGCTGCATTCCATCACTGGCACGCCATCGACCTGTGCATTGACGGTCTGCGCGGTTTGCAGCGGGATCACATCGCCGACTTGCATGTTGAGCAGGTCGGTAAAGGTAACGCGGGCAGTGCCGAAATTGACGATCAGTTCGACTTCAGCGGTCTGGATCTGCTGCTTCATCAGGCGGATCCAGCGCTTGTCGACTTCCAGCGCCTCGCCCTGCATGCTGCTGGTGAGGCGGTCGCGCACCGGTTCGATCATCGAGTAGGGGGTGCAGATGTGGATTTCTCCGCTGACCGGGCCCAGCTCGATGGTGAAGGTGGTGGCCACGACCACTTCGTTGGGCGTGGCGATGTTGGCGAACTGGGTGTTCATTTCCGAGCGGATGAATTCGAATTCGATCGGATAGATCGGTTCCCAGGACTTGGAATAGGTCTCGAAGGTGATTTCCAGCACGCGCATGATGATGCGCTGCTCGGTGGGCGTGAATTCGCGGCCTTCGATGCGGGTATGGAAACGGCCGTCGCCGCCGAACATGTTGTCCACCAGCATGAACACGAACTGCGGGTCGAACACCACCAGGCCGATCCCGCGGAAGGGCTTGATGTGGACCAGGTTCAGGTTGGTCGGCACCACCAGGTTGCGGATGAATTCGCTGTACTTGGACACCTTCACCGGGCCGACCGAGATCTCGGCGGTGCGGTGGATGAAGTTGAACAGGCCGATGCGGAACAGGCGGGCGAAACGCTCGTTGATGATTTCGAGCGTGGGCATGCGTCCGCGGACGATGCGTTCCTGCGTTGCCAGGTTATAGGTACGTACCGTACCAGGAGCTTCTTCGACGACCTTTTCGTCGTCTTCATCTCCCGTCACGCCCTTCAATAGGGCATCGACTTCTTCCTGTGATAGAAAGTGCTCGGCCATGGTCTCTGACTTCTCTTACGCTCTTACTGCTGTTGGATCACGAAGGACGTATAGAACACGTCGGTGATCACGGGGCCCTTGCCGCTGCCGGAGAAGGGTTCGCCCAACTGGTCGATGATCTCGTCGGTCAATTTGCGCTTGCCTTCGCTGGTCAGCAGCTCGGATGCTTTCTTGCTCGACAATACCATCAGCAGGCGGCTGCGTACTTGCGGCATGTACAGCTTGAGCGCTTCGGCGGTCGAGCCGTTGGGCACTTGCAGGGTCATCGCCACTTGCAGGTAGTGGTCGCCGCTTTCCTGCTGCAGGTTGACGACGAACGGTTCGATCACCACGAAGGTCGGCGCTTTGGCCTCGACCTTCTCTTCGGCGTGCTCTTCGCTCTTCTTGCCCTTGCCGCCCAGCATGAAGAACGCTGCCCCGCCAATCACCAGCACCAGGACGACGCCGACGATGATGAACAATAATTTCTTGCTCGATTTCGCTGGGGCGGCATCTGCTTCGGCACTCTTGACCGGGGCTTTTCCTTTTGTTGCCATCTACTTTCCTTTCTGTTCGTCAGCGCGTGTTGCTTGATATGTGCTTATCGGCAAAGAATTCTTATTGTTGAGCCCGGCGCGGACGATAATTCGATTCCCGGTACTGCCTGTGTGCTGGCTGCCTGTTTTTCTTGCGTTCGCTGGATTCAAGCGAAGGTGTCGACCAGGCCCAGGCCGCTGCTGGTGACTGCGGCGCTGCCCGCGGCCGCCACGATATCGCCATCCTCGCCCTTGCCGCCGACGCCGCCGGAAGAGGATGGGTTGCGCGCCTGCTGGCCGTTGGCGCCTTGCTGCTGGTTGGGCATGCCGGTGTTGACGGTGGCCTGGCCCAGCTGGATGCCGGCCTGGTCCATCATTTCGCGCAGTCTGGGCATGGCCGCTTCCAGCGCCTGCTTGACTTCGGGCTGGGCGGTGATGAAGGTGGCGTCGGCTTGCGAGTTGTTCACGCTGAGCACCACTTGCAGCGGGCCCAGGTCGGGCGGGTTGAGCGTGAGCGAAGCGCTTTGGATGCCGCCGCTGACCATCCAGGTGACTTTCTGGCCGACCGCCTGGTCCCAGCCGGCGCTGCCGACGTTGGGCTGGATCTTGTCGGTATAGGCGGCGAACACGGCTTGCGGCTGGTTGGCCGCAATGGCTTGCTGTATGGCCGGCATGGCGAGCGGGGCCGGCGCGGCCGGCAGCGCATCCTGTTTCGGCGCGGTCAATTCCGGTGCGGCTTTGGCGGCGCTTTGGGCGCGGGTTGCCAGCGTGCTGGTATCTTCCTTCGGCGCCGCCTTGGCATCGGCGCTGCTCAAATCGATGGCGGGTTTGTCGCTTTTGTCCGAACGTGCGGCGGCATCGGCATTCTGCTGCGCGGGTTCGGGGGCGGCTTCTTTCTTGCCGCTGTTGGCATGATTGGCGTTGTTGGCATTGACGCTGTCTTGCAGGGCCGCGAAGTCGATTTTCTTGTCCTTGCCGTCCAGTGCCTGCGGCGGTTCATCGCTATCGCCATGCAGCGACGACTGCTTCGATATGCCGCGCTTGGCTTGCGCCAGCAGGTCGGCATCGGGGTTCTCGCCCTTGCTGTCGGTTGCCGGCTTGACCGCGTTCTGTCCGAGGTTGGCGACCAGCGCCAGCAGTTCGGCAGAAGCTTGGGCGGTGCTGTCGTCGGCCTGGTCCTCGTCTTTGTCGTCGTCCTGCTTCTTGTCGGCGGTGGCGCTGGACGAAGCGGATGCGGTAGCGTTGTTGGCGGCGGCCGGGGATTGCGCGGCCTGGCTCGGCTGCGCTGGCTTGTCGGCTGCGCGCGGCTTGTCCTGCGACCGGTTTTCGGCGTTGCGGTTGCTGACCTGGCTGTTGAGCACCTGGTTGAACGGGACGTCGGCCGTGAAGCTGTCGGCCGGATTGGACGAACGCGAACCGGTGGCGGCGCTTTGCGAGCCGGTGATCACATTCAGCAGCGGCAGGGATGTATTCATGGGATAGACCTGTCCAGTAACTTGTTGATCGTTGTTGCGTCGGTCGTTCGTTTATCGTTTGTAGAAGGTAATGCGCGATGCATGTTCATCCATGGTCTTCTGGTCGCGGCGGTTTTCCTTCTGCAATTCCTTTTCCCGGGCGCGGGTGGCCAGCGTGTCGTAGGACATGCGCTTGCGTTCGCAGGCTTGCCATGCCAGCCGCGCATCGGCCACTTTCTGCTGGGTGCTGTACACCACATCCTGCTGGCCGCTGATGGCGGTATCGATCTTTTCGATGAAGAGCTGGAAGTTGCGGTAGCTCAGCGCCGTCAGTCCGGTCGTCAGGGTTTCCTGGAACCGCGCGGCGTAATCGTCGCGATATTGTTGCAAGATGGAAAGTTTTTGCTGCGCCTCTTCACTCACGCGGATCGCCCGGCCGAGACGCTTGGTTGCTTCGTCGGTCTCTTTGGTCGCCAGGTCGATCAGCGTCTCAAGTGCGGAGGGGGTAGCCATGATAGCTTTGATTATATTTTTTGGGGCCGGCGCTCAATCAACCGAATAGAGCGGTAAGTTGCCTCAAGCTCTCTGATACATCGGCGCGCTCCTGAATTGCCTGCTGCAAAAAGGCCTCGATTCTTGGCAATAAGGCAATGGCCTCGTCCAGGATGGGGTCGCTGCCCGCCGCATAAGCGCCCACGCTGATGAGGTCGCGATTGCGCTGGAAGCGGGAGTACAACTGCTTCAGGTGGCGCGCGCGGCGCTGGTGATCTTCGTCGGTGATGCTGTGCATGGCCCGGCTGATCGACTGTTCGATATCGATGGCGGGGTAATGCCCGGCTTCGGCCAGTTGCCGGTTGAGCACGATGTGCCCGTCCAGGATCGCGCGCGCGGCGTCGGCAATCGGATCCTGCTGGTCGTCGCCTTCGGTCAGCACGGTGTAGAAGGCGGTGATGGAGCCGCCGCCTTCCTCGCCGTTGCCGGCACGCTCGACCAGGGCCGGCAGTTTGGCGAACACCGAGGGCGGGTAACCCTTGGTGGCCGGCGGTTCGCCGATGGCCAGGGCGATTTCGCGTTGGGCCATGGCGTAACGCGTGAGCGAATCCATGATCAGCAGCACATCCTTGCCCTGGTCGCGGAAGTGTTCGGCGATGGCGGTGCAATAGGCGGCACCTTGCAGGCGCATCAGCGGCGGGGTGTCGGCCGGGGCGGCCACCACCACCGAGCGCGCCAGGCCTTCGGGGCCGAGGATCTGCTCGATGAATTCCTTGACTTCGCGGCCGCGTTCGCCGATCAGGCCGACCACGATCACGTCGGCGCTGGTATAGCGCGCCATCATCCCCAGCAAGACGCTCTTGCCCACGCCCGAACCTGCGAACAGGCCCATGCGCTGGCCGCGGCCGACGGTCAGCATGGTGTTGATGGCACGTACGCCGGTGTCGAGGATGTCGCGGATGGGGGCGCGGTTGAGCGGGTTGGCGGCGCGCACGGCCAGCGGCGCCGAGCGTTCGGTATGCAGGGGGCCGAGGTTGTCGAGCGGGCGGCCGGCGCCGTCGAGCACGCGGCCGAGCAATTCGTCGCCGACCGGCAGGCGACGGCTGTGTTCGTCGACGCGGCGCGGCGTGAAGCTGATGGGGCCGGTGCGCGGCGGCGGCTTGACCGGCTCGACGGGGAACACGCGGGTGCCCGGCACGATGCCTTCGACATCGCTTTGCGGCATCAGGAACAGGCGGTCGTCCTGGAACCCGACCACTTCGGCTTCGATCATGGTGCCGTTGGGCAGGGGGACGTTGCAGGGGCTGCCGACCGGCAGTTTCAGGCCGACCGCTTCCATCACCAGGCCGGTGACGCGGGTGATGCGCCCGGCGGTCTGGGTGGCCTCGGTCATGTCGACCAGGCTGCGGCAGTTATGCAGGTAGGCTCGCCACAGGCTGCTGTGGGAGGGCATCGGGGAGTTCATGCGGCGCTCCCCTGGCGGCGGTCAAAGCGGGCCGGGCGGACGGACGGCATGGCCTCAGTCCAGCCAGTCGAGTTGCTTGGAGAGCGATTCCGCGAGGCGTTTCCAGCGTGTTTGCATGGTGGCGTCGATCTGGTTGCTGCGGGTTTCGACGCGGCAGCCGCCGCGTTCGATCTGTGCATCTTCTTCGATCTTCCAGTGGTGCTTGGCCAGCTCGTCGCCCATGTGTTCGCGCACCAGCGCGGCGTCCTCGGGGTTGAGCGAGAGGATGGCGGGCAATTGCAGCGCCGGCAGCGCATGGATGGCGGCGCTGACGGTGGGCAGGAGCAGTTCCGGCCGCGCGTTGAGCGCGGTCTTGAGCATGGCCTTGGACAGGTCCAGCGCCAGGTCGAGCAACTCCGGCGCCATGGTCTCGCTGCATTGCGCGACTTCGGCGCCGAAGTTGACGGCGATCTGGCGGAAGTGCTGGATGGCTTCGTTGATTTCTTTCTGGCCTTGCTGCAGCCCGGCCATGTAGCCTTCGGCGCGGCCGGCTTCCAGGCCGTGCTGGCGGCCTTCGGCAAAACCTTCCTGGCGGGCGGCTTCACGGATGGCGTCGAGCTGCTCGGCGGTCAATTGCGGCGGCGGGGGCGGTTCTTCGTCGAGCGGATCCTCGTAGGCCGCGGGCTCCGGTTCCGGCTCGGGTTCCTGCTCGTTGAAAGACGCCAGCTCCCAGCGCTGGTAGGGCGTCATTTCTTCCTTGGGAATGATCTTCGCTCGCATGGCTCTAGATTAGCTCCAACCAGACAGCATCAGATGAAGGCATCTTCGCCCTTGGCGCCCAGCACGATCTGGCCTTCGTCGGCCAGGCGGCGCACGATCTGCAGGATCGCCTTTTGCTGCGCATCGACTTCGGACAGCCGGACCGGGCCCTTGGACTCCAGGTCTTCCTTCATCATTTCCGCCGCGCGCTGCGACATGTTGGCGAAAATCTTGTCGCGCAGGCCCTGCGAGGCGCCCTTGAGCGCGACGATCAGCGATTCGGACTGGACTTCGCGCAGCAGCAGCTGGATGCCGCGGCCGTCGATGTCGATGATGTTCTCGAAGACGAACATCTCGTCCATGATCTTTTGCGCCATGTCCTCGTCGTAGGAGCGCAGGTTGTTCATGACCGAGGTTTCGTTCTCGCCGGACATGAAGTTGAGGATCTCGGCCGCGGTGCGGATACCGCCCATCTGCTGTTTCTTCAGGCTTTCGTTGCCGGTCAGCAGCTTGGTCAGGACGTCGTTCAACTCCCGCAACGCGGCCGGCTGCACGCCGTCCAGGGTGGCAATACGCAGGATCACGTCGTTGCGCAGGCGTTCCGTGAAGTTGTTGATGATGCCGCAGGCATGGTCGCGCTCCAGGTGGACCAGGATGGTGGCGATGATCTGCGGGTGTTCGTTGCGGATGAGTTCGGCCACCGACTGCGCGTCCATCCACTTGAGGCTTTCGATGCCGCTGGCATCGCGCCCGCCCAGGATGCGGTTGAGCAGGGAGGTCGCCTTGTCGTCGCCCAGCGCCTTGGTGAGCACGCTGCGGATGTATTCGTCCGAATCCAGGCCCAGCGAGGAAGCCTGGCCGGTTTCGGCCACGAATGCTTCCAGCACGACATTGATTTCTTCAAAGCTGACGTTTTTGAGTGCCGACATGGCGGCGCCGAGCTTCTGGACTTCGCGCGGGCCGAGGTATTTCATGACCTCGGCGGCCTCGTCCTCGCCCAGTGCCAACATCAGGATGGCACCTTTTTGAACGCCGTCGTTACTCATTATTCACCCATGCCTTAATGATGCTTGCCACCAGTTTGGGATCGTTCTTGGCCCACTGCTTGGCGATTTCGAGGTTGGCCTTGTATTGGGCGCGCTCATCGATTTCGGCGTCGCTGCCGGACAGGTTGACGATGGCGTCCGGATCGTCCGGATCGAAGCCGGCGGCGACCGCGGCGGCGGCAGCGGCGGCTTCGGCATCGGCCTTTTCCTTCTCCAGGCGCTCGCGCTCTTCGCGCCCCGACAGTTTCCAGATGATCGGGCGCAGCACGCCGAAGTAGAGGTACAGCAGCACGGCGGCCAGCAGCACATACTTGCCGATTTCCTTGGCCAGCTCGATCATGCCCGGTTGCTTCCACAGCGGCAGCTCCGGCTCGAGATCGGTGCTGAACTGGGTGTTGACCACGTTGAGCGAATCGCCGCGATCCTTGTTGTAGCCCATCGCTTCCTTGACCAGGTCGCTGATCTGGTTGCGTTCGGCTTCGGTCAGCGCGCGCATGACGATCTTGCCGGTGTTGTCGATGGTGCGCTTGTAGTTCACCACCACGGCCACCGTCAGGCGGCGCACGCCGCCCATGGGCTGTTGCGTATAACGGACGGTCTTGTCGACTTCGTAGTTGACCGTTTCATCCTTGCGCGAATTGCCGCTGGCCGTGGGCGCGGGAGCAGCGCCGTTAGGCGTGCCGGCCGCGCCAGCCTGGCCCGGCGGCGCCGGATTGACGATCTGGGCGGTGGCCGGGGCCGGGGGCTGGTTGGTCAGCGCGCCGGGAACGCCGGAGGTGCCGGTCGACGAGTTGGAGGCTTCGCTGCTTTGCTTGCTGCGCACCGCGGCAGTGTCTTGCGTCTGGTTCGGCTTGTAGGTTTCGGCGGCTTGCTCGGTGCGCGAGAAGTCGACGTCCGCGGTCGCTTCGGCGCGCACGTTGCCGCTGCCGACGATGGGGGCGATGATCGATTCGACGCGCTTGACGATGTCTTGCTGCAGATCCTGGACGTACTTCAGCTGGGTCGGATCCAGGGTATTGGTCTGGGCTTGCTTGGTGGTGTCGGAGAGCAGGTTGCCGTTCTGGTCGACGATGGTGACGGCCTTGGGCGAAAGCTCGGGCACGCTGCTGGCCACCAGGTGGACGATGGCGCTGACTTGCTGCCCATCCAGGAAGCGGCCTGGGTACAGGCTCAGCACCACGGAGGCGGTCGGCTTTTGCTGGTCGCGCACGAACACCGAGGCCTTGGGCAGGGCCAGGTGCACGCGGGCGGTTTGCACCGACGACAGCGATTGCACGGAGCGCGCCAGCTCGCCCTCGAGCGCGCGCTGGAAGTTGACTTGTTCAAGGAACTGGGAAATGCCGAGTTTCTGGTTTTCCATCAGCTCGAAGCCGACGTTGCCGCCCTTGGGCAAGCCTTGCGCCGCCAGTTTCAGGCGCGCATCATGCACCATGTTCTCGGGGACGAGGATGGCGTTGCCGCCCTCCGAGTACTTGTAGGGCACGTTCATCTGCTGCAGCGAGGCCACGATGGCGCCGCCGTCGCGGTCATTGAAGTTGGAGAACAGGACCCGGTACTCGACCTTTTGGCTCCACATCCAGATGCCGATCATCAGGGCGATGGTGGCCGCCGCGGCGATAATCAGCAGGATGCGCCGGCCTTGTTGCGAGCGCGCATAACCCAGCACGCCACCCTGGTTGGCGGCCATCTGATCGGACGCAGCATATCCCGCGGCACCGTGTTCGTCTGCCGGGGAGTTTGGGTCGCTGGTCATCGTACCATCGGCTGCTACCGCCATGATTTCCCCTCTGGCGTACCCTCGGTTGCCAGGTTGATAATGACTTTGTTCACTGCTTATTTGTCCTTGAATAGGATTTTTGCTTAGTGTGGATTGTCCGTGGAGCGAGGGAATTTGATCGGCCGAACAGAATGGCAAATTCCCCGCTTATTGTTGCGAGTTGTAAATGCAATGATGTTAAGGTGCTGGTATAGAGGGCGTCATTGCGGGCAGCGTGCCCAGGGCAATGGCGAAGACTGAAACCGCGGGGTGGGATATGGCAGTTGAGAGTGTAATTGATACCAGCAGGATTGAGGCGATGGTGGCGCAGCTGAAGGCTGCCGCCGCCCGTGCGCAGGGCGCGGTGGCGCCGGTGGAGCCTTCTTCCAAAGCCGAGAAGGCCGCGCCGCGCGTGGACTTTTCCGACGTGCTCAAGGGTGCGATCGACCAAGTCAACGATTCGCAGCAGCAGGCCGCCAAGATGTCCCAGGCGTTTGCGTTGGGCGATGATAACGTCAACCTTTCCGATGTCATGATCGCGTCGCAAAAGGCCAGTATTTCATTCCAGACCAGCATCCAGGTGCGCAACAAGCTGGTGTCGGCTTATCGCGACATCATGACGATGCAGGTGTGACGGAGTTGTCTTGACGCTCGGCAGTTTTTCCGACGATTAAGTTTGTTGCTGGAACTGCAATAAAAAAACCCGCATTAGCGGGTTTTTTCGTTTGGCGGCGCATTTCGCTTAACAGGTTCTTAAAGCATGCCGGAGGCTTTGGCGTTCTGTTCGCGTTCCAGCTTGGTGATGAAGCGCTGGACGGCGGCTTCAACTGCGCGCGAGAGATTGACGAATTCGCAGCCGAAGCGGTTGACCGTCTTGCCGGTGGGCATCTTGAATTCCTTGCAGTCGCGGATCTGCAGCTTGACCGAAACCAGGGTATTGTCGGCCAGCTCCAGCTGGCAGTCTTCATAGATCACGCCGGCGGTGACCGGCAGAACCTTTTTTTCGTCGGTAATGCCTACGCCGCCTCCGCTGATATTGTTGAGCAGGGTGATGATGGTGGCGAAGGAGCCGTCCGGTTGTGTGACGCGGAAGGTGCAACGCAGCGGTTTGGCGATCGGTGTGGCGATGCGGAAATATTCGCGGCGCTGCAGGCGCACCAGGCTGGCGGGAATGCCGACCTTGAGCGCCGGCCGGTTCTGGTATTGGACGTGGGAGGCCTTGTCGGCGGTAAAGGTGATGCGGATGTTGTTGTACAGCGCCTCGAAGCCGATGCGGTTGCTGGTAACGATGTGTTCATTGAGCGATGCGCTGGGGGCGGCATCGATGATCAGGGCATCGGCATCTTCATCGATTTCCAGTATCGAGGTGATGATGGATTCGTCGCCGCCCTTGATCAGCAGGCTCAGCAGCTGGTTTTTCTCCAGCATGTTGTTGAGAAGGGAAATGATCTCCCTCCGTGAGTGAACCCGGTATGGGCTGTCGTCATCGATCTCGTCGTGGTTAGCCATCTGCGTTTCTTGTACGTCTGAATTCAGCGAATGGGATCGCCTTCCCCTGAAGTATTTTTAGTGGTAGTTGACCCTGTATCATACATCAGGGATCCATTTAATTGCATATTTTCAATACGATATAACCAGGCCAGCAATTCGGCGACTGTGCGATATAAGGCGGGGGGGATCTGCTGGTCCAGTTCGACCTGCATCAGCAGCGAAACCAGTTCCTTTGATTCATGGACATAGACGCCGCTTTCGCGGGCGCGGGCGATGATGGCCTCGGCCACCAATCCGCTGCCTTTGGCGACGACCGTAGGGGCGGCCTGGCTGGCGTTATAGGCGAGCGCAACCGCGTTCTGCAGGGGGATGTTAGGCTTCTCCATCTTGCTTGACGATCAGCGAGTCCAGAGAAGTGCCGGCGGCCGACATGGCGTCGGCGAACATGGCGCTGTTGCTGCGCAGGGCGGCGGCGGTTTTTTCATTGTCTGTCTTGACCTGTACGTGGATCTGCTGGCCGATCAGCCGGATCGACGCAGATACGCCGCCAAGGTGCGCGAAATTGAAACGCACCAGGCTGTGCCAAGCCGGCGGCTCGGCCTCTCCATCCTGTTGCTGGGCATTGCCGTCCGGGTGTTCCTGGCTGATTTCCCATTCCATATGCTGTCCTGGCCAGACTTCGCCAT
This sequence comes from Herbaspirillum sp. GW821-FHT09A12, assembly GCF_059418325.1. Taxonomy (NCBI): domain Bacteria; kingdom Pseudomonadati; phylum Pseudomonadota; class Betaproteobacteria; order Burkholderiales; family Oxalobacteraceae; genus Herbaspirillum; species Herbaspirillum sp. GW821-FHT09A12. The sequence continues at coordinate 976,269 of NZ_JBWKPR010000002.1, read as the reverse complement.
GCCAGACGACACGCTGCTGCTCCAGGGCGTTGAGCTGCAGGTTGATGATTTGGCCCAACTGGCTTTGTACCGGGTCGTTCTGGTCCAGCAGGTTGATGTCGCCGGCTTGTTGGCGGGCGACCTGGGCCTGGGGTTCTTTCATCAATTCTTCCGCCGGCCGTCGGCCTTCGGCCCAGGCCGCGACATGGGACTCGTAAAATACGCCGCTGTAGGCGATGGCGTCGTGCAGCGCTGCGGCGACCTGGCCGGCCGGCGCGCCGGCCTGCGATACCAGTGCGGCAGGGGAAGACGCGTGATTGGCGACGCTGCCTTGCTGGGACGCCTGCAACAGGCTGTCGATCAGCTTGCCGGCGTTGCTGAGGGTGGTGGTGCTGCTGGCGGGGGCATTGGACGGCGCTTGCCGGCTGCCTTTGGCGCCGGGATCGAGCGGGATTTCTTCGTTTTCGGCGACCTGGTCGGCCCCTTCGCGGGTGACCGCCCGCAGCGACTGCAGATCTTTCTGCATGGCGCGCCCGGCGGTGCTGAGCGACACCGCGGCGCTTTCGTCGTCGGCCTGGAAGCTGCCTTCCTTGATGGCGAAGGTAGGGCGGGGATCCTTGGAGACGAGCGTCAATACCAGCGAGTCGCCGGTGCGCGCGTTGGCTGGCAGCACCATGCGCGCCGCGGTGTTGGCGATGCGGACCAGGTAGGTGCCGTCATTGAAATTGGAGAGGATGCGCCCGGGCATCTGCTGCCCGATGGCGATTTGCGCGAGGCGGCTGAAGGCCTCCTGCTTGGTATCGGCGACCGAAACGATCGCGGTCGCGGCCACGGCGGCGTTGACGGGCTGGACGGCGCTGGCGATGTCGGCCCGCGGCAACATGGTCAATTACCTATGCCGTAGGTATTGAGCAGTTTTTGTTCAGTCTGGTTGCTTTGGATAAGCGCCGACAAGCGGCGCAGGCCCGGTTCCGTCAAGTTGCGGATATCGCGGTCATCCTCCAAGATTTTCCGGATGATGTCGACCTTGCGGTTGCGGTGCTGCTCGGACAGGGAAACGTTATCTTCAAAGTTCTTGAGGGTGGCAATATGCTTGCCGCACTGGGTTTCCAGCGAGGTCAGCAATTCCCAGTCGCTGGCGCGCGCGGCGGACAGCATCTCGTCGGTCAATGTGGCAATCGACTCATAAATGGCGATGACGTGATCACCGTTCATATTCATGCTTTCGCAAAGCTGTTTTGGGGATGGCCGGCGCCATTGGCGACCGCCATTTGCGGTGTCGCATGTTCAGCCGCATTCGGCCCGATTTGTTCCCAGGCTGAACGGATGTCATCGAGCAGTCCATGGATCTCGGTCAGGATGGCCGGGTTGTTGCTGGCATTGGCTTCGAACAGGCGGCGGCTCATGTATTCGTACAGCGCATCCAGGTTCAGCGCCAGGTCGCCGCCGACATCCTTGTTGAGGCTGGCGCGCAGGCCATTGTCGATGATCAGGATGGCCTTGGTGATGGACTCGCCCTTGTTCTTGATATCGCCTTCGGCCATGTACTTCTTTGCCAGCGAAATGGCCACCAATGCGCCATCGAACAGCATGGTGATGAGCTTGTGCGGGCTGGCGGCAAGCACGCCGGTTTCCATGCCGATATTGGCGTAGGCATTTGCCCCGCGTTTCATGCTTCCGAACATGACGTTCTCCTATGTTCGCTGTATCAGCATCAGCTGCTTGCCTTGGGCAGGTTGGCCAATTGCTGGGTCAGGTAGCTTTGCGTCGACGCCATGCTGGCCAGGGTGATGTTGAGCTGGTTGAACTGGTTGGTGTAGGCATCCTTCATGTTCGACAGGCGGGTTTGCACCGCCGTCTGGCGATCCTGGTTGATTTTCAGGCTGGCTTGCAGGCCATTGGTCTTGGACGCAATGATGCCGCTGTCGCTCAGGATGCCGTCCAAGAGGGATTGCAGCTTGGTGACGATACCATTTTTGGACGAGGTGGTGTTGGTGGTATCGGGGTCGGTGGCATTGAACAGGTTGGCGATGCCGGCAAAATTGCTGCTGGCCGCGGTCGACAGTTTGGTCGCGTCAAGCGCAAGCGTGCCGTCTTTTTGGAAAGAAATGCCAATATCGGACAGCGTGCTGATGCCGTTGCCGCCATCCACCGAACTGAACAGCGTGCTGCGCAACTGGGTCATGATGTTTTGCACCGACGATTCGCTGGCCAGCGGCGAGGATGTCGTGGCTTGCCCCAGCGTGGTCGACGGCGTTTGCTTGGTCATGTCGGTGATCGCCTTGGCCAGCGTGTTGTATGCCGAAACAAAGCTGTTGGCCGCCGAGGTGACGCCGGTCGTGTCGTTGGAGATATTCAGGGTGAAGTTGTCGGCCGAGGTGGTGACCTTGGCCAGATTCAGCGTGACGCCGGAAATGACGTTTTCGACCTTGTTGCTGGCGCTGGTGATTGTCACGCCGTCAATCGACATCTTGGCGTCTTGCGCCTTGAGCAACTGGCCCATGCCGCTCATGGTGAGGCCGGCGTAGTCGCCGGTGCCGGTCAGCGAGACCGCGCTGGTGGCCGCCGAGCCGGTCGGGGTCAGCACCAGGTGGTCGTTGCTGCCGTCGTTGCTGATGCTGGCCGTGATGTTGGCGCCGGCGGCATTGATCGAGGCCATCACTTCGCTCAGGCTGATCGAACCGTCGTTGTCGGCATCATTGAGGGTGATGGCGGTGGTCGTGTCGCCGACCTTCAGGTTCAGGGTGCCGTTGGTGAGGCTGTATGACTGGCCCGGCGTCACATTGGGCGAGGTGAGCGCGCCGCTTGGGTCGAACGAGAAGGCGGCGTAATTGCCGGTGCCGGTGATCTTGATGGTGTTGGCGGCGCCGCTGTCCTTGGCCGTGATCACAAGGTGGTCGTTGGTGCCGTCGTTGACGATGGTGGCATTGACGCCGGCGTCGCTGGCGTTGATGGCATCGCGCACGCCCTGCAGGGTGTTGGTGGTCGGCTTGATGATCGTGGTCGAGCCGGTACCCGTCTTGATCGCCAGCAGGCCACTCTCGAACGTGGCGCCGGGAGTGAATCCGGCCGAACTCAGCTTTTGCGTCTGCGCCAGCTGGGAGACGGACACGCTGTAGCTGCCCGAGGCTGCCTGGGATGCATCGCGCGGCGCCTGAATCTGGGTCATCGCGCTCGGGGTCGAGCTGGAGGCGTCGTAGGCAAAACGGGACAGGGAGTTGTTGGCCGTGACCTTGATGGTATTGGCCGTGCCGCCGGTATTGGATTCCAGTACCAGGTGATCGCCGTTGCCGTCGGTAACGATGGACGCGGTCACGCCTGCCTTGGAGGCATTGATGGCATCGCGTACGCCGGCCAAGGTCGCGTCAGCCTTGAGCGTGACAAAGGTGGGCGAGTTGGTGCCGATCTTGATGGCGATCGAGTCGCCGGCATTGAATGTTGTACCGCTGGAAACGCCGTCGGACTGGATTTTCTGCGCGAGGATCTTGGTCGACGCGTCGGTGTTGACGTCGGCGGTGAATGGGTCGGTGGTGAGGCTGGTGCCGGTGCCGGCATTGCTGACGGTGCTTTTTTGCGAGCTGAAGCTGGCCGAAGTCAGGGCCTTGATCGCGCTTTGATAAGTCGACAGCGCGCTCTTGAGGTTGCCATAGGCGGAGATGAGGGTGTTGTAGCTGCTGGCCTGGGTGGTCAGCGGCGTCAGTTGGGACTGGCTTTCGGCCGAGATCAGTTGGCTGACCAGCGTTGCAACGTCGAGAGGACCCGCCGAGGTGGAGATGGTGCCGGTGGAAGTCGCCATTGTTCACTCCTGAATCTATGCGTTGCGCACGGCATCATGCAGGCTACGGCGCAGTCAAGAGTGACGATTGTTGGCTCTCAAGTACGGCGTCGGTGCAATGGGTTGACGCTGTGCAAAATAAATACTCGAATCCGTTATGAACTGTGGTGCATGAAACAAACATGCCACTGCAGTTCGTACCAGACTCAAACCTTGTGGTTGATCAGCAAGCCTTGCATCTTATCAATCGATTTGGCAATTGCAATCGCTTCTTCGCTGGGGATCTGGCGAATAACGGTATCGGTCGCCGTATCGACAACCTTGATAATCGTTTTGCCGGTGTCCTCATCTTTTGAGAAGTTCAAGGCCGATGCGTTGGCGGCGGCGAAATCATTCAGCTTGCCGACTGCATCATTGACGTCGCTTTCAGCTGCGCGGCGGGCTTCCGGGGCCGCGGCCGGAGCTACGGTAGATACCACTGGATCTGGCTTGGCGGCAGTCTGCGGCAGCGCGTATGCGGTACCCGAGTCGCCTGCAGTTGTTATATTAAGTGGGGCGATCGACATGGTGTTACTCCCTTCCTTAAAGGAACGTGCGGAGAATATTATCTATCCTCCGCACGCCATCCTACCTAGCTCTCAGGCTTATTTCAACAGCGAGAGAACCGACTGTGGCGAGGAGTTCGCTTGCGACAGCATTGCGGTACCGGCTTGTTGCAGAATCTGCGCGCGGCTCAAGTTCGACGTTTCGGCCGCATAGTCGGTATCCATGATACGGCTGCGCGACGCGGTGATGTTCTCGCTCGACACTTGCAAGTTATTGATAACCGCGGTGAAACGGTTCTGCACCGCACCGAATTCCGCACGCTTGGACGAAACCAGGTTGATCGCCTTGTCCAGGTTCTTGATCGCGTTTTGCGCATCGCTTTGCGCGCTCGGAGCGGCAACTGCGGCATCCAGGCTCAGCTTGGCGCTGTCGATGGAAGCTTGCAGGGTCACAGCCGAAGAGGCCAGTGCGTCAGCGGTCAGGGTCGAGCCGGTGGCGAACAGGTTGTCCAGGGCAGCCTTGGCCGAGGTATAGGTAGCTTGGGCGGTGCTCACGCCGCTGGTGTCGCCCAGGCCGATCAGGCCCTTGGCGCTGGTGCCGATCACGCTGGCGATGGTGCCGTTGTTCGACAGGTCATCCAGGGTGATGGTGATCTGGTCGTTCAGCTTGTTGTCAACGACGTTGGCGCCGACTTGGAACGACAGGGTCAGCGAAGACGAAACGCTGTTGGAATCGGAGCCGATACCGGCCGAAGCGCCTTGGCCGACGCCGGTGAACAGGTTCTGGCCGTTGAAGGAGGTGCCGTTCAGCACGCGGAAGACTTCTTGCGACAGTTGCGTGTATTCGTCGTTCAGGGTCTTGCGGTCCTGGGCGCCGTTGGTGCCGTTGGCTGCTTGCACGGCCAGTTCACGCATACGTTGCAGGTTGTCGGTCACGGTGGACAGAGCGCCTTCAGCGGTCTGGGCCATCGAGATACCGTCGTTGGCGTTACGTTGAGCCACTGCCAGGCCCTTGACCTGGGCGTTCATGCGGTCGGCAATTGCCAGGCCGGCGGCATCGTCCTTGGCGCTGTTGACGCGCAGGCCGGAGGACAGACGTTGGATCGAGGTATTCAGCGACGCCTGCGACGCACTCAGATTGCGTTGCGTATTGAGCGACGGAATATTGGTGTTGATGATTGATGCCATGCTAATTCTCCTAAGATTTGAGACCGATGATCCGAGTTTCAGTGCTTAACTTTGGTCTTCTACCCATGAGTCCCAGGCGTTTCAACCTCTGTTGTATGCGTTATCGGGCAGCCTTGGAAAAAGTTTAGGGCTATTCGCAAAAAATCTTTTCAGGGCTTTCCGAACTAAAACTGCGTGCTTAAAAAGTAACCAAGCAAATCCCTTTTCGGCGTCTCCGTCCAAAACTTTAGGTTTAATTGCACAGCGGGAAGATGGGATGGCAAAAAATCTGCGTCAAGGGGAGGGCGAATGCCCTTTTGTTTCCAGATTTGCATTTTTAGGGTGTTTTCAGGGTGTTTTTTCGAACACCCTGAAAACACCCTGGCATGAATCAATGCAGGGTCTGATGTCCCCTTTTTCAAGGCGGGGCGACGCGCAAAAAATATCGATCCGGCTCTCGTTTTGCGCGCCAAGGGTTCTTTAGCGATTGCGCATGGCGGTGAGTTTGGTTGCCATGTTGGCAATGACCGCCTCCCAGTTGCCTTCATCCGGCTGGCGGAAGAGTCGGGTGTTCGGGTACCACACGCAGTCGTCGCGCTCGAGCAGCCAGCGCCAGTCAGGCGTATGCGGCAGCATCACCCAAGTGGGGCCGCCGAGGGCGCCGGCCAGGTGCACGACCGATGTGTCGACACTGATGACGACGTCGAGATTGGCGATGGCGGCCGCCGTATCGGCAAAATCCGCGCAGTCGTCGCCCAGATTGAATACAGGGAGTCCGGGTGGCAGGTTGTTCAAGTCCGCCGTGGGTTTGCCTTTTTGCAACGAAAAATAGTCGATGCCCGGAAGATTGAACAGGGGCAGCAGCTGGGTCAGCGGGATGGAACGGCGGCGGTCGTTGCCGTGCTCCGGGTTGCCGCCCCAGACAAAACCGACGCGCAGATTTCCCGGTTTGGACAGTTTTTCGATCTTGTCTTGCCAGATGGCCTTGCTGCTCGCTTCGGCCGACAAATAGGAGGGCAGGACGGGGATGTCGTCGATGGTATCGGTGCCTAATGCATGGGGCAGGCTCATCAGCATGTAGGCGTAATCGCAGCGGGGGATCGGGTCGCTCTCGCGCACCAGCATGATGTCCGGCGAATAGCTCTGGAACAGGCGATACAGGGGATTCTTGACGTGTACGGCGACCTCTGCCCCCAGTTCCTGGACCAGCTTGGCATACCGCAGGAACTGGATGCTGTCGCCAAAGCCTTGTTCGTGCATCAAGAAGATGCGCTTGCCCTTGAGCGGGGCGAGGCCATCCCATTTGGGGATGATCTTGAACAGCTTGTGCACCACGCGATAGACGTCGGCCCGTTCGCGCGTGACCAGGCGGCTTTCATGGTTGGCCCAGCCTTCTTTCAGGTTGCCTTGCAAGAGCTGGCTCAGTGCCAGGTTGTGCATGGCGGTCGAGTAATTCGGCTTGAGTTCCAGCGCCTTCCTGAAATACGGGATGGCTTCTTCGCGGCGGCCATGGTCATGCATGATGGCGCCGATGTTGTTGTAAGTCAGGGCGTGGCTCGGATCGAGTGTGAGCGCCTTGTTGAACAAGGCCAGCGCCTCGTCGACGCGATCCTGTGTGTTTGCAAGGCTGACGGCCAATTTGGCATAACTGTTGGCATCGTTGGGTATCAGTTCGATGACGCGCCGGTAATGTTCATGCGCCTTGTCGACCTCGTCGAGCTTCAGGTAGGCATCCGCGATCTTGTAATGCGCATAGGTGTCCGTGGAGTCCAGCAGCAAGGAGGTCTTGTGCGACTCAACGGCTTCCTTGTACATGTTCATGGCATAGAAGGCTTCACCCAGTGCGGTATGCGCGGGGGCGAAGCTGATCTGCAGCTCGAGCGACTTCATGATCGTCGATACTGCTTCGTTCAAGCGCTTGGCGTCAATCAGGGCCCGTCCCAGGTGGCTCAGCGGGCCCGGCGCGCCGGGCTCGCGCGCGACTGCATCTTCAAAATAGGCGATTGTCGCCTCGGGGTCGTTCTTTTCATGCAGGGCGTTGGCCAGGCCGATGCGGGCCTCGCGATTGTCATGGTCGCAGGCGATGGCGCGTTCGAACAGCTTGATCGCCTCATCGACGCGCTCCTGCCTGAGGACGCAATTTGCCAGGCTGGTGGCGTATTCCGCGTTGCCTGGATCGCCCTCCATGGCCTTTCTCAGCCATTTTTCGCCCAGCGCGTAATCGTATTCCTGTACGGCAATCAAGCCACGGGCATTGTGGGCAAAGATCAGATTGGGGGCGCGCTTGAGCACCGCATCGCACTGTTGCCGGGCTTCGGCAAGCTTGCGCGCTTCAAGCAGATCAAGGCTGGCGCGAACGTCAAGCAGATCTTGCAACTGATATTTCGATGGTGGTGGGGAGGCTTTTGATTTGCCCTTGCGCGTAGACATCAAATTTCCTTGCTAGATGGATCAGTACCGTTCGCGAAGACGAAGGGGGAATGCGACAGCTAGGCATGATATGTGGCTACGCGGCTGGATGAAAGTGCGAACAGAAAGCGAAACAGGGCGTTTTTGCTCAGACTCAAGCTTCGTTTTGCCGAGCTGATGCGGCACGCAAAACGAAGCGATGGCGATGGGCGGGCAGCGGGGATGAATGGCTTACCAGCTACGCAGCAACCCTACTGCGAGCCCTTCGAGGGCGAAGTCTTGCTCATCCTGGTGGATGACGATGGGTTGGAAGTCCGGATTTTCCGGCAGCAGCGTAATGGTGGTGCCGGATTTCTGGTAGCGCTTGACGGTGACGTCGTCCGCCAGGCGGGCAACGACAATCTGGCCGTTGCGCGCCTGCTCGGTCTTTTTGACCGCCAGCAGGTCGCCGTCGAGGATGCCGGCGTCGCGCATGGACATGCCGCGCACCTTCAGCAGGTAGTCGGGTTTGCCCGAAAACAGGGCGGGATCTACCTGGTAGGTTTTTTCCACATGCTCTTGCGCGAGGATGGGCGAGCCGGCCGCGACGCGGCCGACCAGCGGCAGGCTCAATTGCATCAGGGCCGGGTGGGGCAGCGCCATCTGGCGGTTGCCTGGCAGGCCGGCAGCGATCCCTGGCTCCCGCAGCCGGATGCCGCGGGAGGTGCCAGGGGAGATTTCAATGGCGCCCTTGCGGGCCAGCGCCTGCAAATGCTCTTCGGCCGCATTGGCGGAGCGAAAGCCCAGTTCCGAGGCAATCTCGGCGCGCGTCGGGGGGAAGCCGGTGTTTTCAATGGCGTTCTTGATCAGGTTGAGGATCTGTTCCTGGCGCGCGGTGAGCTTGAGCATGTGGAGTGCCTTTCTGTAAAGGAAGGCTGTTTGTATGAACAGTCTGTATTTTTATACAGTTGCCATCTTTGTGTCAACGGCAACATGCGGCGGCGCAACGGATATTGCCCATCCTCCATCCATATATAAATAGAAGCGAGGCAGAGGGGCGATTCCCCGTCGCCGGATGCGGTGGGCCGAACTGTCGCCGCCAGGCCTCGCACAAGCTCGCCAGGATTGCTGTTTGGCCGGATATCTTGTATGATTGCCGGCTTTCCTCTTCCCACACTCGTCTTGACGCCGGGGTGGGCGTTTTGTCAATAGTCCAAAAGGAGTCTACATGCGTCATTATGAAATCGTATTTATCGTCCACCCGGACCAAAGCGAGCAAGTGCCTGCGATGATCGAGCGTTACAAGGGCATCGTCACCACTCGCGGCGGCCAGGTGCACCGTGTCGAAGATTGGGGCCGTCGTCAACTGGCCTACCAGATCCAGAAACTGGCCAAGGCGCACTACGTCTGCCTGAACATCGAAGTCGACAGCGAAACGCTGGCCGAAATCGAAACCGGCTTCAAGTTCAACGATGCCGTCCTGCGCCACCTGACCGTCAAGATGAAGAAGGCCGAAACCGGTCCTTCCCCGATCCTGAAGGCAGTGCAAAAGGAAGACGCAGCCAAGAGCCGCACCGAAGCACCGGCCGCCTGATTGCGCGGCGATTCGTAGCGGAGAGTGAACCAGCTTCAAGTCATCGCCAGCCTGGCCGAACGTGATGTGTTGCGTTATACGCCGGCCGGTATCCCGATTGTGACTGCCAGGTTGCAGCACCAGTCGGAGCAGATGGAAGCGGGGATCAAGCGCCTGGTGGAGTTCGACATTGCGGCCATGGCCGTCGGGGAAATCTCCGGTCGACTCAACAAGGCGACGCTGGGAGCCATGTTCCAATTCACCGGTTTTCTGGCCCGCAGGAATCGCAACAGCAAGAGCGTCGTGTTTCACATCGTTGATTTTGATCCCGTCGGTTGATCCGACACAGACATTACCCAATTTAGATACAGGAGCCAAACCATGGCATTCGGTAAAAAGTTCGATAAAAGCAAACTGAAAAACAAGCGCCAACAGCAAAACCCGCTGTTCAAGCGCAAGAAATTTTGCCGTTTCACCGCCGCTGGCGTTGAACAGGTCGATTACAAGGACGTGGACACCCTGAAGGACTTCGTTCAGGAAAACGGCAAGATCATGCCGGCACGCCTGACCGGCACCAAGGCCCACTACCAGCGTCAGGTCGACACCGCGATCAAGCGTGCTCGTTACCTGGCCCTGCTGCCGTACACCGATCTGCACAACGCATAATCGCCGCCGAGAAATAGGAGAAAAACATGCAAGTCATTCTGTTGGAAAAAATCGTTAATCTCGGTGGTCTGGGCGATGTCGTGCGCGTCAAGGACGGTTTCGCGCGCAACTTCCTGATCCCGCAACGCAAGGCCCGCCGCGCTACCGATGCAGCCATCGCTGAATTCGAAGCCAAGCGCGCCGACCTGGAAAAGGCCGCCGCTGAAAAGCTGGCAGCTGCCCAAGCCCAAGGCGAAAAGCTCAACGGCGCCACCATCGAAATCTCGCAAAAGGCGGGCGTCGATGGCCGTCTGTTCGGTTCGGTCACCAACTTCGACATCGCCGAAGCGCTGGGCAAGCAAGGCTTTGCAGTGGAAAAGTCGCTGGTTCGCCTGCCCAATGGTCCGTTGAAGACCGTTGGCGAGCACCCGGTTGCAGTTGCCCTGCACACCGACGTGGTGGTCGATGTGACCATCAACGTCAAGGGCGAGCAAGCGTAAGCATTGCATTCGCTGCAATTCAATTTGCAATAAGAAAGCCGGGTTCGCCTGGCTTTTTTATTGCCGCCCGACATCGGAACGGAAGCCTTGCCGGCCGTATCCCGAGGCCGGCGCGGTCAAGCCCGGCAAACGGAAATGAGCACGCAAGATGTGGGCTGCGATTTGCCTCCAGCCTGAAACGGCCAACACCCATAGCAGGTTATAATGCGCGCCATGAAAGAATCATCCCGCGCCAAGAAAGACTCCTTTCCATCGTTCCGCGGCCCCAGAGATTCCTCTGATCCCGAGGTCGATTCGCTACGCGTGCCGCCACACTCCATCGAGTCCGAACAATCGGTGCTCGGCGGTTTGCTGCTGGACAACGCGGCGTGGGACCGTATCGCCGATTTCGTCAGCGCTGACGACTTCTACCGTTACGACCACCGCATCATCTTCGAACATATCGTCAAGCTGATCAACAGCACCAAGCCGGCTGACGTCATTACCGTCTACGAAGCCTTGTCCACCAGCGGCAAGGCTGAAGAAGTGGGCGGCCTGGTCTATCTCAACGCACTGGCGCAGAACACGCCGTCAGCCGCCAATATCCGTCGCTACGCCGAGATCGTGCGCGACCGCGGCATCCTGCGCAAGCTCATCACGGTGGCCGACGAGATTTCCGGCAACGCCTTCAATCCGCAGGGCAAGGACGTCAAGCAGATGCTGGACGAGGCCGAGTCCAAGATTTTCGCCATCGCCGAAGAAGGTTCGCGCGGCTCGCAGGGTTTCATGGAAATCCAGCCCTTGCTGACGCAGGTGGTCGAGCGCATCGATGAACTGTACAACCGCGACAATTCCAGCGACATCACCGGGGTGCCGACCGGCTTCATCGACCTCGACAAGATGACCTCCGGCCTGCAGCCGGGCGACCTGATCATCGTCGCGGGACGTCCTTCCATGGGCAAGACGGCATTTTCGATTAACATCGGCGAAAACGTTGCCATCGACAGCGGCCTGCCGGTGGCGGTGTTCTCGATGGAAATGGGCGGCGCCCAGCTGGCCATGCGTATGCTGGGCTCGGTCGGTCGCCTGGACCAGCACCGCCTGCGTACCGGCCGTTTGCTGGACGAAGACTGGCCCCGCCTGACGCACGCCATCCAGAAGATGAATGATGCGCAGTTCTACATCGACGAAACGCCGGCCCTGAGCCCGATCGAATTGCGCGCGCGCTCGCGTCGCCTGGCGCGCCAGTGCGGCAAGCTGGGCCTGATCATCATCGACTACCTGCAACTGATGTCCGGCAACGGCGGCAGTTCCTCGGAGAACCGCGCTTCGGAAATCTCGGAAATCTCGCGTAGCCTGAAGGGCCTGGCCAAGGAGCTCAATTGCCCGGTGATCGCGCTGTCGCAGCTGAACCGCTCGCTGGAGCAACGCCCCAACAAGCGTCCCGTGATGTCCGACTTGCGCGAATCCGGCGCCATCGAGCAGGATGCCGACGTGATTTTGTTCATTTACCGGGATGAGGTTTACAATCCGGACTCGCCCGACAAGGGAACGGCGGAAATCATCATCGGCAAGCAGCGTAACGGGCCGATCGGCAGTATCCGACTGTCATTCCTGGGCATGTATACCAAGTACGACAATTACATCGGTAACCTGGCCCAGCCTTACGGCGGCGATTGATGGATCATTTTTCGGCCGCGCGCAATGCCGGCGGCCATGAGGGGACCACGGGCGGCTTTTTGCCGCTCGTGTCGTGTAAGTAAAGCGCGGAGCCGGTCGGTTCGGCGCGCAAGACGGGCAGGGCGGTTTTTCGCAAGGGATGGAAGCGGCGCCCGTATCGCCGGTCCGAAACAGCGCTTCATGCAAGCGCGAATCATAGACGAGAGAGTGAAACATGTTTGGACGATTGATGCCGACTGAAGGCAAATTCTTTGACCTTTTCAATCAGCATGCCGAATTGGGGGTCAAGGGCGCAAAGGAAATGGTCGCGCTGATGACCAATTTCGATGACCTCGAAATTCGCGTGCACGCGATTGAAACCGTCGAAAAGCAGGCCGACAAGGTGACCCACACCACCATCGACTTGCTGCATAAAACCTTCATCACCCCGCTCGACCGCGACGACATCCACCAACTGATCACCCGCATGGACGACATCCTCGACCTGCTCGAGGATGCGGCCCAGACCATCTCCCTGTACGACATCAAGTCCATCACCCCCGAAGCCAAGCGCCTGGCGGAGCTGTGCCTGGCCTGTGCGGAAAAGGTGCAGGCCGCCGTGGGCCTGCTGCACAACATGGACAATTCGCGCCAGATCCTGGCGATCTGCCAGGAGATCGATCGCCTCGAATCCGATGCCGACCATGTGATGCGCGCGGCCATGTCCAAGCTGTTCCGCGACGAGCCCGACGTGCGCACGCTGATCAAGCTCAAGGCCATCTACGAGATCCTGGAAACCGTCACCGACCGCTGCGAAGACGTGGCCAACATCATTGAAGGCATCATCGTCGAAAACGCCTGATGCCAAGTTGCCCGGCAGTTGCGGCAACCGCCGCCTGCCGGCGTGACCTGGCCACGGCTGCGGGTCGGCCTCAAACAACGGTTTATCCATGCATACAGTTCAAATCAGCTTACATATCCTCGCATTCCTGATCGTCTTGGCCTTGCTGTTCGACTTCATGAACGGTTTCCACGATGCGGCCAATGCCATCGCCACCGTGGTGTCCACCGGCGTGCTGCGTCCGCAGACGGCGGTGGCCATGGCGGCGTTCTTCAACCTCGCCGCGGTCTTCGTGTTCCACCAGCTGCATGTGGCGGCCTCGGTGGGCAAGGGCACGATCGAGCCGGCCGTGGTCGACCATTACGTGGTCTTCGGCGCGCTGATCGGCGCCATTTTCTGGAACCTGGTCACCTGGTACTACGGCATCCCCTCGTCGTCCTCGCATGCGCTCATCGGCGGCCTGGTCGGTTCGGCCGTGGCCAAGGCCGGCACCGGCGCGCTGATCTCCTCGGGCCTGCTCAAGACGATCCTGTTCATCGTGCTGTCGCCTTTGCTGGGCCTGCTGTTCGGTTCGGTCATGATGCTCATGGTGTCATGGATCTTCTTCCGCTCCACGCCGCGCAAGATCGATGGCTGGTTCCGCCGCCTGCAGCTGTTGTCGGCCTCGATGTACAGCCTGGGCCATGGCGGCAATGACGCGCAAAAGACCATCGGCATCATCTGGATGCTGCTCATCGCGGCAGGTTATTCCAGCGCCGGCGCCGAAGCGCCGCCGATGTGGGTGATCATTTCCTGCTATTGCGCGATCAGCCTGGGCACGCTGTTCGGCGGCTGGCGCATCGTCAAGACCATGGGCCAGAAGATCACCAAGCTGAAGCCGGTGGGCGGCTTCTGCGCTGAAACCGGCGGCGCGATCACGCTGTTCATCGCCACCGCGCTTGGCATCCCGGTGTCGACCACGCATACCATCACCGGCGCCATCGTCGGCGTCGGCGCCTCGCAGAAGATGTCGGCGGTGCGCTGGGGCGTGGCCGGCAATATCGTATGGGCATGGATTTTCACGATCCCCGCTTCGGCGTTCGTCGCCGCAATCGCATGGTGGGTCGGCGTGCGCATCCTCTGATTCCGCACATGTCTTGATTCCGGCGCTGCCCACAAAAAAACCACCTTGCGGTGGTTTTTTTGTTGGAGCCGAGCGCGCTTACATCACAGCACGTCGCTGGCATGGTCCGCCAGGCGCGAGCGTTCGCCGCGCGCCAGGGTCACATGGCCGCTGTGCGACCAGCCCTTGAAGCGGTCGACCACATAAGTCAGGCCGCTGGAGCCTTCGGTCAGGTAGGGCGTATCGATCTGCGCGATGTTGCCCAGGCAGATGATCTTGGTGCCAGGGCCGGCCCGGGTGACCAGCGTCTTCATTTGCTTGGGCGTGAGGTTCTGCGCTTCGTCGATGATCAGGAACTTGTTGACGAAGGTGCGGCCGCGCATGAAGTTGAGCGACTTGATCTTGATGCGCGAGCGGATCAGGTCCTGGGTCGCGGCGCGGCCCCATTCGCCGGCATCGCCATCGGACTTGTTGAGTACTTCGAGGTTGTCGTCGAAGGCGCCCATCCATGGCCCCATCTTCTCTTCTTCCGTGCCCGGCAGGAAACCGATATCCTCGCCCACCGGCACCGTCACGCGGGTGACGATGATTTCGTTGTAGAGCTTGGTTTCCAGTACCTGCGCCAGGCCTGCCGCCAGCGCCAGCAGGGTCTTGCCGGTACCGGCCTGGCCCAGCAGCGTGACGAAATCGCACTCGGGATTCATCAGCAGGTTCAGCGCGAAGTTCTGCTCGCGGTTGCGCGCGGTGATGCCCCACACGCTGTTCTTGGCGTGGCCGTAGTCGCGCAGGGTCTGCAGCACGGCGGTCTTGCCGTTGATCTGCGTGACCTGGCCGTAGAAGGCCGGTTCGCCGTTCTTCGGTTCGATGAACACGAACTGGTTGACCAGCAGCGACGGCACATAAGGGCCGGTCACGCGATAGTAGGTGAGGCTGCTGCCGTGCTTGCTTTCCTGCCACGACTCCATGCCCTTGCCGTGCTTGGTCCAGAAGTCGTCCGGCAGTTGCTGGATGCCCGAGTACAGCAGGTCGGTGTCTTCCAGCACATGGTCGTTGAAATAGTCTTCGGCTGGCAGGCCGATGGCGCGCGCCTTGAGGCGCATGTTGATGTCCTTGGACACCAGCACCACCGGACGCTCCGGATATTGCTGGTCCAGCGCGCGCACCACGCCCAGGATCTGGTTGTCGGCCTTGCCTTCGGGCAGGCCTTCCGGCAGCGCGGCATTCTGCAGCTTGGTCTGGAAGAACAAGCGGCCCTTGGCGTCCTTGTTGCCCAGCTTGGCCAGCGGGATGCCGAGGTCGATCGCATCTTCGGCGATGTCGGACACCAGCGCATCCAGCGAGCGCGAGATCTGGCGCGCGTTGCGGGCGACTTCCGACATGCCCTTTTTGTGGTTGTCCAGTTCTTCCAGCGTGATCATCGGCAGGTAGATGTCATGCTCTTCGAAGCGGAACAGCGAGGTCGGGTCGTGCATCAGCACGTTGGTGTCGAGCACGAACAGTTTGGACACGCCCAGCTTGTCGGCGGTGCGGCTGGTGGGGGATTTGGCGCGCGATTCCAGGTTTCTGGGGGCGCTCTTCGGCTTTTCCGCGACCGGAGCCTTGCCGCTGATGCGCGCGCGCGGTTCCGCAATCTTGGCTTCAGGGGCGACGAGTGCTGCAACAGCTGGTTTTGGGGCAGGTGTTTCGACGAGAGTGATGTTCGGTTTGACAGGTTTATTGCGATCAGCCTTGGGGTAGTCCTCGGGAGACAACAACGCAGCTGGCTTGCTCGGCATTTTGGGCAGGGGCATCAGAACCTCGGTAGTAAATGAAGAAAACACCGCTTTGTCAGAGCGAACAGGTATTGCGGTACGGCTAACAGCGAAGGGAACATCGACTGAGCAATGGCACCGCAGGATCTAATGAAGACCTTCTGATGGCCCGCCATGCCGAAAAATGGCATCGTGGCATGGGCAAAACCATGGGATAGGAGGGCTTGATTAGCGTCAGCGGCGATTTGAAAAGTAAAAAAGCCGTTTCGGCAGGCCTTCGGCCTAAACCAGAAACGGCTTTCAAAAAACGTTTTTCTATTTGAATTCAATGGCTTGTATCGATTGACCGCATATTCGTCGAACGCGGCAGCATCGCTTGCCAGGCGATCCTGACACGGCCTGCAAACATCGTTCGGGCAGATTCGCACTGCACGGTTCCGGTAGCGCCGGCGGGTGGCGCTACAAGATTTCCGATGGTTGTTCAGGCAATGGTTTTGATGAAGGCCAGCACTTCATCCACGTGGGCTGGAACCTTGACTCCACGCCATTCTTTCACCACTTTGCCCGATCCGTCAATCACAAACGTGCTGCGTTCGACGCCGCGAACTTGCTTGCCATACATATTTTTCATCTTCATGACATCGAACATGGCGCACAGCGTTTCGTCAGGATCCGAGATCAGCTCAAAGGGCATCTCCAGCTTGGCTTTGAAATTCTCATGCGATTTCAGGCTGTCGCGGCTGATGCCGAAAATATCAGTGTTGTGCTGCTGGAATTGCGGATGCAGGTCCCTGAATTGCATCCCCTCGGTGGTACAGCCGGGGGTGTTGTCCTTCGGATAAAAGTACAGCACCAGGTTGCGGCCCTGGTAGTCGGCAAGCTTGAAGTCCTTGCCGCCGGTCATGCTGGCCGAGAACTCCGGCACGGTCTTGTTCAGGATGGTTGGTCTGTCGGTCAAAATGGCGCCCCGTAATCGTTTGTCGTTGGTTGTTGGTGTGTCGGTAATGCGTATGCCTGCAATGGCGGAAGTGGCGAGATCACAAACCGGCGCTTACATCGCCTGTACGATCATGTCGCCCGAGCGGCCGGGCAATTCGCCCCAGCTGATCGGCAGGATGGGCAGCACATCGTTTTTCACGCTGGCGTAATAATCGCCCATGGAAACCAGCTCGTAGCCTTGTGTACGCCAACCTGCCAGCAATTGCTCAAAAATGGGGGCGAGTTTCTGCCCTTCAAGCTCCGCGTGCAAGGTAAAGACGTGGTCGCGCGGTTGCCGGGTCAATTCGAGCAAGAGTTCGGCGGCATTGCCGGCATCGATCAGCTTGCCGCGGATGGTGCGGCCCAGGATTTCATCCAGCGTCGGCAGCGTGGTCGGCAACTGCACGCAGGACAGCGGGCGGCCGAAGGCCGACAGGCGGTGCGGCCCGGCATCCGGATCGGCCAGCCGGCCGTCTTCGCGCAACTGCGAGCGGCCGTCGGAGGAATAGGCGATGCCGAACTGGTCGAGCTGGACGAAGGCGTGGTCGTTCATCTGCCAGCCGGCCGCGCCGTGGGTGACCGGCGCCCGTCCGAAGATGTCGTGGTAGCGGCCGTAGGACTGCTGCATGGTTTCCTGCGTCCATTGCGCATCGGCGGTACGGACGCTGTCTTGCCAGACCCGGTGGTCCCAGGTGTGGATGCCGCACTCAAAGCCGGCGTCGTAGGCTTCGCGCATGAAGTCGGCGCAGGTCTTGCCGATATCCGGCGCCGGCAGCAGGGTGCCGTACATCAGCGTCTTGAGGCCATAGTGTTCGACCACCGAGGTGCGCGACACCTTGCTGAAGAACCCCGGGCGGAAGATCTGCTTCAAGGCCCAGCCGGTATGGTCGGGGCCGAGCGAGAACAGGAAGGTGGCGCCGGCGCCGTGCCGGCGCAGTTGGGTGATGAGGTTGGGAACGCCCACGCGGGTGCCGCGGTAGGTATCGGCGTCGATCTTGAGTGTAAGTTTGGGCAATGTCGGCGAATCAGAGAGATGACGGGGGAGTACGAGCAACCCGGGAGTTGCTGCAATGCGGCTCAGATAGGGAGACTAGCACCCCATGCCGCACAGAACAATACACAGACGGCAAATGCCGTCGCGAAAAAGAAAACCGCGCCGTAGCGCGGTTTCCTGGCAACGCCGATACTTGCCGCGGGTCAGTCGACCAGTGCGCGCGCTTCGGCTACCTGGCTGCGGTAGGCGTCGAAGATGTTGCGCAGGGTGTCGGCCATGGTGGTCTGCGGCTTCCAGTTCAGTTCGTCGCAGGTATTGGTGATCTTGGGCACGCGATTCTGCACGTCCTGGTAACCCTTGCCATAGTAGGCGGCGGAGGTCGTCTCGACCAGCTTCACCTGCTTGGCGGTATCGGCGTACTCGGGGTACTCGGCGGCCAGCTTCAGCATCATGTCGGCCAGTTCCTTGATCGAGAAGTTGTTGACCGGGTTGCCGATGTTGTAGATCTTGCCCGTTGCCACGCCGCCTTCGTTGGCGATGATCTTCATCAGCGCGTCGATGCCGTCGTCGATGTAGGTGAAGGCGCGCTTCTGCTGGCCGCCGTCGACCAGCGAGATGTTCTCGCCGCGCACGATGTGGCCGAAGAACTGGGTCACCACGCGCGAGCTGCCTTCCTTCGGGGTGTGGATCGAATCCAGGCCGGCGCCGATCCAGTTGAACGGGCGGAACAGCGTGAAGTTGAGGTTGTCTTCCATGCCGTAACCCCAGATCACGCGGTCCATCAGCTGCTTGGCGCAGGAGTAGATCCAGCGCGGCTTGTTGATCGGGCCGCAGATCAGTTCGGATTCTTCGGGATCGAATTCCTCGTCATGGCACATGCCATAGACTTCCGAGGTCGAGGGGAACACCAGGTGCTTGCCGTACTTGGCGGCCGAACGCACGATCGGCAGGTTGGCTTCGAAGTCCAGCTCGAACACGCGCAGCGGCTTGTTGACGTAGGTCGACGGCGTGGCGATGGCCACCAGCGGCAGGATCACGTCGCACTTCTTGACGTGGTACTCGACCCATTCCTTGTTGATGGTGATGTCGCCTTCGAAGAAGTGCATGCGCGACTTGTAGGCCTCGTTTTCCAGAATGTCGGTGATGCGGTCGGTCATCATGTCCATGCCGTAGACATGCCAATCCGTGGTTTCCAGGATGCGCTTGGACAGGTGGTGGCCGATAAAGCCGTTGACGCCGAGGATGAGGACTTTTTTCATAATGAGAGCAGTGTGAATGGCCTGATTTCAGGAAGCCATATATTTCAGGTAATTGTTGAGCGATGCATCCCGGTCATTGATCTGGATGCCCAGGATCTGGAGGAAGTTGCCGTCGCCGCAGCGCGCGTATAGCTTGCCTCCTTCAAAGAACTTGTCTTGCATGCCATGCGCCTTTTGCAGGGCGGGATGGGCCGATGGCGGAACCAGCCGGGTTTTGGTGACCGTAATTTTATCACCCGCGATTTCTTCGAAGGCGCCGGGATAGGGCGGAGCCACCGCACGCACCAGGTTATGCACCTCGCGCGCGGTGCTGCGCCAGTGGATACGGCCATCTTCCGGCTTGCGTCCGCCGAAGTAGCTGCCCTGGGCGAGGTCGTTGGGCAGGCGTGGCGTACGCTCCGCCAGCATTGCCGGCAGCACGTTCCACAGCGTCTGTTCGGCCGCCACGACGACCTTGCCGAAGACCTCGTAGGCGGTGTCTTCCGGCAAGATCGGCACGGCGGTCTGCGCCACGATGGCGCCGGCGTCGGGCTTGGCCGTCATTTCGTGCAGGGTGGCGCCGGTTTCGGTCTCGCCGTGCAGCACCGCCCAATTGATCGGCACGCGGCCGCGGTACTTGGGCAGCAGCGAGCCGTGCATGTTGTAGGCGCCGCGCTTGGCCGCGGCCAGCAGTTCCACCGGCAGCATGTGGCGGTAGTAGAAGCTGAAGATGAAGTCCGGTTGCGCCGCCTGCACCTGGGCCAGCAATTGCGGCGATTTCGCGTCGGCCGGCGTGATGAACGGGATGCCGTTGTCGCGGCACACGCCGGCCACCGAGCCGAACCAGATGTTTTCGGTCGCGCTGTCCTCATGCGTGACCACCAGCGACACCTGCACGCCGCGTGCGAGCAGCACCTTCAGGCAGCGCACGCCCACGTCATGGTAAGCGAATACGACGGCATTCATGATGTCTGCTGGTCCTCTGCGGAGGATTGTTCGAGGATGGCCTGCACCACATAGCGCGGGCGCGCGCGCACCTGCATGTAGATGCGGCCGATGTATTCGCCCAGGAGGCCGATGGAAAACAGGATTACGCCCATCAGGAAGAAGGCGATCGCGAACAGCGTGAACACGCCGCCCACTTCCGCTCCGATCAGCAGGCGTCGGACCACGATCAGGACGAACAGCGCGGCCGAGGCGAACGACAGGAAGATGCCCAGCAAAGAGAAGAACTGCAGCGGCACCAGCGAGAAGCCGGTGACCAGGTCGAAGTTCAGGCGGATCAGGCTGTAGAACGAATACTTGGATTCGCCGGCCGAACGCTCTTCGTGCTCGACCGTGATTTCGGTCGGCTTGCGGGCGAAGGTGTAGGCCAGCGCGGGCACGAAGGTGTTGACTTCGCGGCACTGGTTGACCAGGTCGATCACGTTGCGGCCGTAGGCGCGCAGCATGTTGCCCTGGTCGGTCATCTTGATGCGGGTGATTTTCTCGCGCAGGCGGTTCATGGCCTTGGAGGCGACGGTGCGCCAGGCCGAATCCTGGCGTTTGCGGCGGATCGAGCCGACGTAGTCGTAGCCTTCGCGCATCTTGGCGACCAGGTTGCCGATTTCCTCGGGCGGGTTCTGCAGGTCGGCATCCAGCGTCACCACGATGTCGCCGCGGGTGGCTTCAAAGCCGGCCATGATGGCCATGTGCTGGCCGTAGTTGCCATTGAACAGCACCACGCGGGTGACATCGGGACGGAGGCGGTACTGCTCGGCCAGGATGCCGGCCGAGCGGTCGCGGCTGCCATCGTTGACGAAGATGACTTCATAGCTGTAGCCCAAGGCGTCCAACGCCGGATAGAGGCGTTCGAACAGCTTGGCGAGGCCGGATTCCTCGTTGTAAACCGGGATGACGACGGACAGTTCTGGTTTCATCAATGCCTGATACTGAAATATGTCAAAGGCCCGAAGCCGCGGCGACCGCTCGGTGTCGCGACATTCAGGCCCGCTTGGAACTGAAATTGCTAATACTGCGAATAGTGCCGAATTTAAACGGAAAATTGCCGCAAAATCAACGCAAGACCGATTTTACCGTTGCCACTGCACGCTCCACGTCATCTTTACTCATTGCATTGAACATCGGCAAGGAGACGATGCGCTGGCCCACGTGCTCGGCCACCGGGAACATGCCTTCCTTGAAACCGCGCGCGCGGTACAGCTTCAGCAGGTGGATGGCCGGATAGTGGTAGCCGATGCCGACTTGCTTTTCCATCATCTTTTCCATGAAGGCGGCGCGCGTGATGCGCTCGGGCAGCACCAGCTGGAACATGTGCCAGTTGGAGTTCTCGAAGTCGGCCACCGGCAACTGGGCGCCGTATTCAGCTTCGAAACGGTCGCCGAAGGTAGCGAAGTAATGCCTGGCCAGTTCCTTGCGGTGGGCGGTGATGGCATCGACATGGGCGAACTGGCCCAGGCCGATGGCGGCGGCCACATCGGTCATGTTGAACTTGCCGCCCAGCACATCCACTTCCAGGCCATCGAAGCCGCTGCGGGTCACGCCCTGCAGGCGGTACTTCTCGGCCAGTTTGGCTTCGTCGGCGTTGTTGAGCACCAGGAAGCCGCCTTCGGAGCTGGTGATGTTCTTGTTGGCCTGCAGGCTGAACGAGACGAAGTCGCCGAAGGCGCCGATGCGCTGACCGTTCCAGGTGGAACCCAGCGCCTGGGCGGCGTCTTCCACCACGCGCAGGTTGTGTTTCCGGGCGATTGCGTACAGGCGATCCATGTCCACCGGCAGGCCCGACAGGTAGACCGGGATCACGGCCTTGGTGCGCGGGGTGATGGCGGCTTCCAGCTGGTCCAGGTCGATGTTGCGGGTGACCGGGTCGATGTCGGCGAACACCGGCGTGGCGCCGGTTTCGATGATCACGTTGGCGGTCGCCACCCACGAGATCGGGGTGGTGATGACTTCGTCGCCCGGACCCACGCCGGCGATGCGCAGCGCGATTTCCATCGTGCAGGTGCCGGAGTTGAAGGTGCGCACGATGCGTCCGCTCAGGTAGTCGGACAGCGCCTTCTCGAAGGCCTGCACCTTGGGGCCGCTGGTGATCCAGCCGGAGCGCAGCACGTCGGCGACGGCGGCGATGGTGGGTTCGTCGATGGTGGGTTTGGCGAACGGCAGGAAAGGCAGGCTCATGAGTGTGTTTCTCGGTCAGGCTATAACGTAATGGGGCGCCCAGGCGCAGGGCAGCGCGCTATTGTAAATCAGCTTCTGGTCAGCAAAACCACGCCGACGATGATCACCCCGATGGCCAGCAAGCGCTGGGCGGACACCACTTCCCCAAGAAAATACCAGGCGCCGACGGCATTGATGATGTAGCCCAGCGACAGCATCGGGTAGGCGATGGTCACGTCCACGCGCGACAGGCCGATGATCCACACCACCACCGAAATCACATAGCACGCCAGGCCGCCGATGATCGGCAACTGCGTGGCAAGTTTCAGGCCCGTGGCAAACCAGTTCTCCGCGCTCAGGTGGATCGCGCCCACGGCATTGGTGCCCGCCTTGAGCAGCAGTTGCGCCACCGCGTTGAGGCAGATGCCGACGAAGATGAAACCGAAAGTGGCCAGACTCATGGCGCCGCTTTCTTGCCGTCGCCGGCGGCGGCCTCCGGAGCCGGATCATTGGCCACGATCACGCGGCGCGGATCCTGGCCGATCAGGCGCATCGGCAGCTTGCGCGCCTGCAACTGCTTGTAGAGGGTGGGATCGACGATGGCGATGTCCTTCTTGCCGGCCGCATGGTCCGCCACCCATTGGGCGACGAAGGCATCCACGGTGGGCAGCCACAGCTGCGGTTCCTGCTTCAGGCCGAACTCCATTTCGTCGGCGTGCTGCACCAGCGTCATCGTGCGGCGCAGGTAGAACGGCAGCGCCTGCTCATAGCGGCCCACCAGGTAAATCGGGGTTTCTGGCTTCAGTTCGGCCTGCAGCGCGGGGACATAGTCGACGCCGGCGGAATAGCGGCCCTGCGGATCGTGCCCCAGCATCAGCACCTGGCCGGCGAGGAAGGCGGTGGCGGCCAGCGCGGTCACCGCCACATCCTTGTGCTGGCGGGCCAGGCGGATGGCGGCGATGCCGCCGATGAAGAAGATCAGCGTGGCGGCATAGATATACGGCACATGCGCCTCGACCAGCGGGCGCGAGAAGGCGTCCTTGGCCAGCGACGGGACGCGCGGAATGAACGCCAGCCCAATCGCGCACGGCACTGCCACCAGCGAGCCGGCCAAGGCCAGCGCCTTGTAGTCGGCCTTCTCCAGGTAGCAGGCGATCAGCAGCGCCAGGGCCGGGAAGATCGGCAGGATGTAGGAGGGCAGCTTCGAGTCAGAGATGCTGAAGAAGACGAAGATGAAGACGGCCCAGATCAGCAGCAGTTTCTTCGGCTGGAAGCGTCCGCCGTTGAGGCTGTTGTAGGCGGCGCTGTCGCGCTGTTCGCGCATGCCTTGCCACAGTCCCTGGAAGAACACGCCCAGCCACGGGATGATGCCCAGCAGCAGGATGGGAATGAAGTAATACCAGGGGCCGGTACGGCTGTGGATTTTGGTAGTGAAGCGCTGGAAGTGCTCGTGGATGAAGAAGAACTGCGGGAATTCCGGGTTCTTCAGCGACACGGCCACGAACCACGGCGTGGTAATGGCGAAGAACAGGAGCAGGCCCTTGACCAGGTGCAGCCGCTTCCAGATCGCCCAGTCGCGCGAGAACAGCGTGTACAGCACCAGTACCGCGCCCGGCAGCACGACGCCGATCAGTCCCTTGGACAGCACCGCCAGCGCCATCCCGGCCCAGCACAGCAGCATCCAGTTGCGCTGGCTGTCACGCGAGGCATCGTTGCGCTGGGCCATCAGCAGCGCGCACAGCGCGATGGTCATCATGCCCGACAGGCCCATGTCCAGCGTGTTGATATGGCCCATGCCGGCCCAGAAGAAGCTCGACGCCAGCACCAGCGCGGCATAGAAACCGACGCGGCCGCTGAACACGCGGGTGCCGGTGTAGGCTGCCAGGCCGATGCCGAGCAGGCCGCACAGGCCGGTCCACAGGCGCGCCTGCCATTCGCCCAGGCCGAACAGCTCGAAGGTGACGGCATTCATCCAGGTTTGCAGCGGCGGCTTTTCGAAATACTTGATGCCGTTCAGGCGGGTGGTGATCCAGTCCTGGGTGGCGACCATTTCGCGCGCCATTTCCGCATAGCGGCCCTCATCGGTGGGCACCAGGGTGCGGGCGCCCAGCATCCAGAACCACACCAGCAAAAACAGGATAAGCAGCGTCCAGACGAACGCCTTCGATTTGTACAGTTCGCGCATTGACGGCGGTTCCTTGTGCGGGTCTTGGGTTTTTTGTCGCGGCAGGCCGAAGCCGCTCAGCTCTTGGGGGAAATGATCAGCGCCAGCGCCACCTTGCGGCCTTCGGCCATCAGGATGTTATAGGTGCGGCAGGCGGCCTGGTTGTCCATGCATTCGACGCCGATGCGGCGCGCGGTCAGGGCGGCGATCAGCTTGGGATGGATGAAGCGCTGGCGCTCGCCGGTGCCGAGGATGACCACGTCGGGCTGGGTAGCGTCGATCTGGGCGAAGTCGGCAACGGTAAGCGCCTCGAAGCTTGCCACGGGCCAGGGCGCCGGTTCGGTTTCGGGCAGCACGACCAGGCTATGGGTGAAGCGGATGGCATTGAGCTCGACGCCGTCTTCATCGTAAGCGGTGACAGTCTGGTATTGCTTGGTTTCGGTTGAATGAAGCTTCATCGCAAGATGGGCTGGAAGGCGGGCGGATCATCGCCGGCGGGGAGCGCCGGGATGTCATTCCGACACGCATTGCAGCAATCTGGTCGTAAAGTGCTGCATTGTAGCCGTTTCCTTATCCGGCGCACGCCTATTTGATTGATAAAATGAACAGCTTTGGGCAAAATGGCCGGTTCCCGGCCGCTGGGCAATGGGCGCGCGCAAGCGCGTTTTGCGCCGCTTTCGTTGCGCCGCACGCATGCGCGCCAAGCGAAGCCGCCGCGGGAGTTGCCGCAAGGCACCGGATATCACCCAAAGAACCAAAGAATGCGCCGTGATGGAGAGACGGGAGCCGGAAAGGTCCCTGATCCGCCTGGCGCCAAGCGAAACGGATTCAGCCCGGCATGCCGCGGCGTCCCGCTTCAGAACACGTAGAGGAATGGCTGTGCGACCGATTCAGAAATCCAAGAAACTGGCAGATGTTTGTTACGACATTCGTGGTCCCGTGCTGGAAAAAGCGCGGCAGATGGAGGAAGAGGGCCACAAGATCATCAAGCTCAACATCGGCAACCTGGCCGCCTTCGGCTTCGACGCCCCGGACGAGATCGTCCAGGACATGATCCGCAACATGGGCAACGCCTCCGGCTATACCGACTCCAAGGGCCTGTTCGCGCCGCGCAAGTCGGTCATGCACTACACCCAGCAAAAGAAGATCGAGGGCGTGACCATCGATGACATCTATCTGGGCAATGGCGCTTCCGAGCTGATCGTCATGAGCGTGAACGCCTTGCTCAATACCGGCGACGAAGTGCTGGTGCCGTCGCCCGACTATCCGCTGTGGACCGCCGCAGTCAGCCTGTCGGGCGGCACGCCGGTGCATTACGTGTGCGACGAGCAGCAAGGCTGGCAGCCCGACATCGCCGACATCAAGAAGAAGATCACGTCCAACACCCGCGCGATCGTGGTCATCAACCCCAACAACCCGACCGGCGCGCTGTACTCGGTCGAGGTGCTGAAGGAAATCATCGAACTGGCGCGCCAGCACCAACTGATCATCCTGGCCGACGAGATCTACGACAAGGTGCTCTACGACGGCAATACCCATACCTCGCTGGCTTCGCTGGCCGACGACGTGCTGTTCATCACCTTCAACGGCCTGTCCAAGAACTACCGCTCGTGCGGCTACCGTGCCGGCTGGATGGTGGTCTCGGGCGAGAAGAAGCATGCCAGGGACTACATCGAGGGCCTCAACATGCTGGCCTCGATGCGCCTGTGCGCCAACGCGCCGGGCCAGTTTGCGATCCAGACCGCGCTGGGCGGCTACCAGAGCATCAACGACCTGGTCGGCCCGAACGGCCGTCTGACCAAGCAGCGCGACCTGGCGCACAAGCTGCTGACCGATATCCCGGGGGTGAGCTGCGTCAAGCCGAAGTCGGCGTTGTACATGTTCCCGCGCCTGGATCCGGAAATCTATCCGATCAAGGACGACCAGGAGTTCGCCTATGAACTGCTGGCCGAAGAGAAGGTGCTGATCGTGCAGGGCACCGGCTTCAACTGCCCGACGCCGGATCACTTCCGCGTGGTGTTCCTGCCCAATACCGACGACCTGACCGAATCCATGGGCCGCATTACCCATTTCCTCGAAGGCTATCGCCGTCGCCACGGCACCGCCTGACTGTCGGCAGCGCATCCGGCATCACCGCGCGGCAACGTGGCAAGGCCGCGCAGCGATTACCGTTTTACTTGCAGCATCCGTCCTGTTCCGTGAGCAGGGCGGCAATTTTTCACCAACCACGAAGACAATATGAAATCCATCAAAGTAGGTTTGCTCGGCATCGGCACCGTGGGTTCCGGTACTTTCAATGTTCTCAAGCGCAACCAGGAAGAGATTGCGGGCCGCGCCGGCCGGGGCATTGAAATTACCATGGTGGCCGATCTCAACACCGAGCGCGCCACCGAACTGACCAATGGAGAAGTCAAGGTTGTCAACGACGCCAACCTGGTGGTGAACGACCCTGACATCGACATCGTCATCGAGCTGATCGGCGGCTACGGCATCGCCAAGGACCTGGTCCTGAAGGCCATCGCCAACGGCAAGCACGTGGTCACCGCCAACAAGGCGCTGATCGCCACGCACGGCAACGAGATCTTCAAGGCGGCGCAGGAAAAAGGCGTGATGGTCGCGTTCGAAGCGGCGGTCGCCGGCGGCATCCCCATCATCAAGGCGCTGCGCGAAGGCCTGACCGCCAACCGCATCCAGTGGATCGCCGGCATCATCAACGGCACCACCAACTTCATCCTGTCCGAGATGCGTGACAAGGGCCTGGACTTCGACGTGGTGCTCAAGGAAGCGCAGCGCCTGGGTTACGCCGAAGCCGACCCGACCTTCGACATCGAAGGCGTGGACGCCGCCCACAAGCTGACCATCATGGCCTCGATCGCCTTCGGCATTCCGGTGCAATTCGACAAAGCGCACGTGGAAGGCATCACCAAGCTGCAGGCCAGCGACATCACCTACGCCGAGCAACTGGGCTACCGCATCAAGCTGCTGGGCATCACGCGCCAGACCGAGAAGGGCATCGAACTGCGCGTGCACCCGACGCTGATCCCGGCGCAGCGACTGATCGCCAATGTCGAAGGCGCGATGAACGCGGTAGTGGTGCGCGGCGACGCCGTCGGCGAGACCCTGTACTACGGCAAGGGCGCCGGCGCCGAGCCGACCGCCTCGGCCGTGATCGCCGACCTGGTCGACATCACCCGCCTGGCCACCGCCGATCCGGAACACCGCGTGCCGTACCTGGCGTTCCAGCCCGGCGCCATGGCCGATACGCCGGTGCTGCCGATGGCCGAGGTCACCACCAGCTACTACCTGCGCATGCGCGTGGCTGACAAGCCGGGCGTGCTGGCCGACGTTACCCGCATCCTGGCGGATTCGTCGATTTCGATCGATGCCATGCTGCAGAAGGAGCCTGCCGAAGGCGAGCAGCAGACCGACATCATCATGCTGACCCACCAGACCCAGGAAAAGAACATCGAGGCAGCCATCGCCAAGATCGAAGCGCTGGAGACGGTGGTCGGCAAGGTCACCAAGATCCGCCTGGAAGAGCTGAACTGAACGGCGGGGCCAATGGCAATGGCCCGCCAATGAAAAACGGAGCCGTATGGCTCCGTTTTTTTATGCCTGGCGCAAGGGAGCGGAGGCTTACTTCTTCTTGAGCTCGTAGCCGCACACTGCCTGCATCATGGCATCGCCGACCGACATCGGCTTGGGCTTGGTGAATTCCATGCCCTTGAGCGCGTCGGAATGGTCGCGCTTGTCGCCCTTGCCGTCGTTCTCGGCGAAGATGATCTCGCGCACCAGCTTCATGGTGCCGGCCTTGCAGTTGTACTGGTGCAAATCCTTGTAGGACTTCAGGCTGGGGAAGCCGGCGTCGCCGGTATTGGGGCGGGCCTCCTTGAAATTCCACATCGACCACGCCTCGCGGATGCCGCCGCTTTCGACGATGGAATCGGTATCGACCAGCAGTGTCGACTGGTCCGAGTCCCCCAGCGATTGCCAGTTCTCCGCATGTGCGGGAGCGCCAGCCAGCAAGGCGCCGAATGCACCGGAGATCGCCAGCAAGGTCTTGATCTTTTGTTTCATGCCGTTTCCATCCTTCTTGAGTTGAATGCCGTCTTTGATGTGGCTGCCGTGCAGGAGTTTCCGCCATGGCGGATGCACGAAGTGCCGCAGCATAGCCCGGCGTTGCCGGGCTTTCAAGGGTGGTAACGCTTTATTTCATCTGGCCGGGCGGGATTTGTTTTCTTTTTGGAAACAAATCGACGGCCATGTCACTTGAAGACCACGGTACGCTCTTCAGGTGCGGGGGCGCCGGCCGGTCCGGCATTGCGCGCGGCGCGGGACGCGCGGGTGGAGGCCGCGGGGTTGAATTGCGCCTCCATTTCGCTGGCCACGGCATCGCCCAGCGAGCGCGAGACCTCCTGCATCACCTTGCTCTTGTTGAGCGCGATCCGGGTCCCGGCGGCATTGGCCAGGCGCGTGTCCGAACCTTCGCCCATGGCCGAGAAGGCGGCCTTGATCTCATAGGTCCTGGTATTGATCAGCGAGAACTCGCCCACCAGTTCCAGCGCCAGCGAGAACGACACCGCATTCGATCCCTGGATGGGATGGGTCTCCTGGCGGAAGTCGATATTGTTGATGCTGCCGAACAGCACATAGTCGGCCCCGGGGTAATAGCCTTGCTTGATGCGGGCGATGATGTCGTACAGCTTTTCCGTGTTTTGCTGCGTCCACGGCTTGCCTTGCACCAGGCGGTATGAGCCGGACTTGAGCAGTTCGCCCTTGATGTCGGCGGTGAATTTGCGCAGCTCGCCGCGGCTGATGACGGTGATGCTGCCCGAGGCCGCCACCACCGAGCTTTCGCCGCGGCTCGACGAGCGCTCGGAGGCCGAGCCCGAGGAACTGTTGGCCGAGTCGCGGAAGCGGGCGCTGGAAGAGGCGCTGTTGTCGTGCTTCTCGCGCGCTTCGAAGTATTGGAAATACTCCTTCACTTGCTCTTCATACGACAGGTCGGTGACGGCGATCTTGGGCAGGTTTTGCGCGCCGGCCGTGGGAGCGGCCAGCACGATGCAAGCCAGGCCGCCGATTGCGCAGGCCGCGCACAGGGTACGCAGGAGGGATGATGGGTGCATGAGCGTTTCCTGAAGCGCCGTTCAGCGGCGCGAAGTCTTGCGGATTTCCTTCTCGTCGGCCCATTCGATGGTGCCGCCCTCGATGTCGGTCATGATCAGGCTGAACTTGTAATAGACATCCTTGACATCGCCGCCGCGCTTGACGATGGAAGTGATGTTGCCTTCGATGCGGTATTGCGCGCCTTGCATCTTGCCGACCTTGGCGGTGGCCGATTTCTTGTACAGGCCGCTGTTGTTCTGGCGGGTCAGCTCGTCGGTCTGGTTCTGCATGGCGTCGATGTCGGTGGCGAAGCGCATGGTGCCGCTCTTGACCAGCTGGGTGCGGATCGAGTCGCTGATGGAGCGCGTATCGATGTATTCGCTGGTCTTGTTCTTGACGTCGGCGAAGGTGACCAGCGGCTTGCTCTTGTAACCGCTGGCCGATTGCGCCAGCGAGCGCGCCATCGATTCGGCGATGGTTTGCAGGTCGGTCGAGCCGAATTCGTTGGTCACCTGTTCCACCGCCTTGGCGTCGCCGTACTGGACGTTGCCGCCGACGGTCGGCGTGCCGGGCGTGGCGCAGCCGAACAGGGTGGCGCATAAGGCGCACAAGGCCGTATGGCGAAGCTGGCGGGAGTGGAGGATGGCGTACATGGCGTTTCCTTTTTTGATGGCGATAAGAATGCAGCGGGTCATGGACTGTTGCCGGAAGCGCCGGGCTGGCTCAGCGAACGGTTATCGGTGGCGCTGAACTGGATCTTGAAGTCGCGCGCCTTGGTGGTCGGCGCGACGATCTGCAGCATCAGTTTTTGCGCGCCATGCAGCAGCACCGGTTTCCAGGCTTCGTCGTCCCATACCTGGAAGCCGGACTCATCCAGCCATTGCACCCGGTAATAGGCGCTTTGCTGGCGGGTGTCGAGGTTGGACAGTTCGGCTTGCACCCGCAGCAGGCCGTTTTGTTCGCGCATGCGCAAACCGGTGAATTGCAGCGAGGCCGGCTCGCCCATGGTTTCGATCTTGGAGCCGATGGTCTGGCCTGCGGCCGGCGCCGCAAAAAACAATGCGCAGGATGCTGCCAGCACGATGTTGCGTAAAAAAAACTGCATCTGGATTCTCCGATGTGTCGATGTCGTGATGACGCTGCCGGACGGCCGTTATTGGCCGGCCGCGGCCGAAACCGGCACGATGGCCTTCTTCCTGGCGGCGGCGCTGGCCAGCGCCTTTTCCTTGGCCGCCGCAGCCGCTTTGGCGGCATTGTCCGGCGCGGCTTTCTTGCCGGCCTTGGCGACCTTGGTGGGCGGGGTGTCCGGGGCGGCCAGGGCCAATGCGGCCTGTTGTTCGTTGAACGGCGTCTGGGCCAGATACAGCGTCAGTCCCGAGGTGCGCATGGTCACCACTGCGTAATTGCCTGAGAGCTTGACCTCCCGTGTCAGTTGGCCGGTGCCGGACAGCAGGCTGATGGTGTGGGCGCCGACCGGCAGCTTGATCCGCGCCACCGAGAAGAAGCCCGGCAGGGTGCGCCAGGTGCGTTCATCGGCCACTTCCGTCACTACCGCGCCGACCTTGGCCGCCAGGCTCAGCAACGAGCCGAAGGCGCCCATCGAGCCGGCGTTGTCGTCGATGGCCTTCTGTGCGACGCCGCGCGTGATGGCGCGCACCGAGGAGCGCGCGATGATGCCGGGCATCTCGTCGGAGAGCGCCTTGCGCGCCATCTGGTCGACGCTGGTCAGCAGGGCGACCGGCGCGGATTGGCCATCGATGTTGATGGCCGCGGGCGCCGTCGCACTATCGGCGGCGCG
This sequence comes from Herbaspirillum sp. GW821-FHT09A12, assembly GCF_059418325.1. Taxonomy (NCBI): domain Bacteria; kingdom Pseudomonadati; phylum Pseudomonadota; class Betaproteobacteria; order Burkholderiales; family Oxalobacteraceae; genus Herbaspirillum; species Herbaspirillum sp. GW821-FHT09A12. Next base: position 944,931 of record NZ_JBWKPR010000002.1, on the reverse strand, counting down.
AATCACCGGCCAGGAAATCGGCGTGGCGATGATGGACAGGCCGCTGCGTCCCGGAATCGGCAGCATGATGGGCAGGGTCATGGAGGTGATGGCCGGGGCGCTGCCCGACTCGATCACGATCAGGGTATCGACCAGCTTGGGCGAGCGTGCGCGCACGCGGCCGTCCAGTCCCTTGAGGCCGTCTTCCAGCACCGGCTCGCCCGGGCGCATCTCGATCGCCTTGCGGTAGCCTGCCGCAGCCAGTGAAGGCTCGCCCAGGCTTTCATAGACGAAGCCGGCCAGGTAGTTGGCGATCGCGGATTCATAGGAATTCTTCAGCGCCTGCACTTGCGGGTCGGTCAGGGTCTCGACCGGATAGCCGTTGAGCTCCTTGAACGAGGTCGTCTTCAGGCCCTTGGATTCGGCGCTGCCTTTGGCTTGTTCCAGCTCCTTGCTGCGGAACTCGGCGATGATGGCCTCGCGTTCGTGCATCTTCTTGATCTCGGTGCGCGCCGAATCCCAGTCGCCGATGGCCAGATGGTCCAGCGCCAGCCGCAGGTTGACGAAAGTCTTTTCGTAATCGCGGCCATCGTAGCGGCGAGTGGTGTCGTTAAGCACGAAGGAACCGATGTCGCCAAACAATTTGGACGGATCGGTTTTGGCCTGCTCTTCCCAGCCGCGCACCTTCTCGTCGGCGGCCAGCCAGCTTTCCTTGCTGGCTTCATAGGAACCCTTCATGCGCAGCAGCTCGCCCTTCTCCATGAAGTAGAGCAAGTCCTTGTCCTGGTCGGGATTCTGTTGTTCCAGCGCCTGCAGCGCGAGATCGGGATTGCCGCCCTGCATGGCGCCGACGGTGCTGCCGGCCTTGTGGTCGTAACCCTGGGTGGCGCAACCGGCGATGAGACCCGCCGCCATGGCCCCCGCGCACAGGCGTTTGCCCAAGAACAGGGCGGTAGTTGCCCCCCGGCAGTTTGGCTTGCTTTGCATGATGTGTTTCTCCCCGGAATTGCCCACATCCTCAACCTTCATGTCCCCTGACAATTGCTCCTGTGAAAAAGCGAGCCGACTGAGTGTTTGGCAAGAAAAAATTCTAGAGAAACACAACAGAAAAAGCCTCATCCGTTTGAATGAGAAAGTGAAATGTTCTATGCTCGGAACCGGGAAGGCCAATCAAGTCGCCACAGTGAGCGGCATGGGGATAAAACAATGAAAACCGCCAATCAGGAACAGCGGTTCGACCACCTGGTCGGGCTGATTTACGAGTCGGTGCACGATGTCGGGCAACTGGCGCCGCTCATGGAGTTGATGTGCGACGAGATCGGTGCGGTCGCCGGGCATTACCTCCATATGGACATGTCGAGCAGGGAGGTATTCAGTTCCGTCATCAGCAATCCCATCTTCAACGCGGCCGATGCCGAATACCGGACTTACTACAACAGCGTCGACGAGCGCCTGCAGTGGGTCGCCACCGGCGCCGTCGGCGAGTGGCGCGCGGACTACCAGCGCTTCGACGAAGGCTTCGTACGCCGCAGCGAGATCTATAACGATTTCCTGTTCAAGTACGGCGCGCGCCACATGATCCTCGGCCGCATCGGCGGCGAGGCCCTGGACAATGAAGTGCTGTCGTTCCTGCGCCCGGTCGGCGCCGAGCACTACGATGCCGGCGATCTCCAGTTCCTGGAGCGCATGACCGGGCACATGATCCGTTCCTCCGTGCTGCGGCGGCGCCTGCGCGCCCTGGAAAGCCAGCAGCAGGCCGACCAGGCCCTGCTGAAATACTTTCCTTACGGTACGGTGTGGGTCGATGCCGCCTGCCGCGTGGTGTCGTTCAACAACGTGGCGGCCGACATGCTGGCCGGCGCCGATGGCATCTGCGTGAAGGCGCAACGCTTGCGCCTGGCCGACCCCGGCGCCGATGGCATGCTGGTGGCCGCCGTCAGCCAGGCCACCGGCGATGCGGGCCGGCGCGGGCAATGGTTTGCCGCCCGCCGCGAGCGCGACAGGCAGCCGCTGGTGGTGTCGGTCATTCCGGCGCAGCCGGATCGCCAGGCCGGCTTTGCCGATGGCGGCGGGCCGCTGGCCCTGGTGTTGCTGCAGGACATGAGCCGGCAGCATCTGCCGCGCAGCGCCATATTGCGCAAGATGTTCGGTTTGACGCCGGCCGAAGCCCGCCTGGCCGAAGCGCTGCTCGATAACGAGACCATCGAGAGTTACGCGCAAAAAGCCGGTGTCAGCCGCAATACGGTGCGCACCCATATGTCCAGCCTGTTTTCCAAGACCGGCACGCGGCGCCAGGCGGAACTCCTGCGCATCCTGATGATGGCGGAGCCGGCGATCCGTATTTGACGGTCTGTCGGCGGCAAAAGTGAGCGCGGCAGTGGCGGGGCGCTATAATGTCCGACTTCTCCGATTCCCCCGCATTCACGCATCCTGCAGCCATTACACGTCATGCAATACGTCTCCACTCGCGGTCATTCTGCCACTCCTTCCTTTTCCGAAATCCTGCTGGGCGGCCTGGCGCCGGATGGCGGCTTGTACCTGCCGTCGCAATACCCGCAAGTAAGCGGCGCCGAGCTGGACCAATGGCGCAAACTCTCCTACGCCGACCTGGCGTTTGAAGTGCTGAAGAAATTCGCCACCGACATTCCCGAGGCAGACCTGAAGGCCCTGGCGCACCAGACCTATACCGCCGATGTCTACCGCAACACCCGCGCCGGCGAAGACGCGTCGCAGATCACCCCGCTGCGCACGCTGGAAGACAAGGATGGCAAGAAGCTGGTGCTGCAAGGCTTGTCCAACGGCCCGACCCTGGCCTTCAAGGACATGGCCATGCAATTGCTGGGCAACCTGTTCGAATACGCGCTGGCCAAGAAGGGCGCCGAACTCAACATCGTCGGCGCCACCTCGGGCGACACCGGCAGCGCCGCCGAATACGCCATGCGCGGCAAGCGCGGCATCCGCGTGTTCATGCTGTCGCCGCACAGGAAGATGAGCGCTTTCCAGACCGCGCAGATGTTTAGCCTGCAGGATCCCAACATCTTCAACCTCGCCATCGAAGGCGTGTTCGACGACTGCCAGGACATCGTCAAGGCGATTTCCAACGACCTGGAATACAAGGCCGCCAAGAAGATCGGCACCGTCAATTCGATCAACTGGGCGCGCGTGGTGGCGCAGGTGGTGTACTACTTCCGCGGCTACCTGGCGGCGACCACCTCCAATGCGCAGAAGGTCTCGTTCACGGTGCCGTCCGGCAACTTCGGCAATATCTGCGCCGGCCACATCGCGCGCATGATGGGGCTGCCGATCGACAAGCTGGTGGTGGCCACCAACGAGAACGACGTGCTCGACGAGTTCTTCCGCACCGGCGTCTACCGCGTGCGCAAGTCGGCCGAGACTTACCACACCAGCAGCCCCAGCATGGATATCAGCAAGGCCTCCAACTTCGAGCGTTTCATCTACGACCTGCTGGGCCGCGACAGCGATCGCGTCAAGGCGCTGTTCCACAAGGTCGAGAGCGCCGGCGGCTTCGACCTGACCGGCAAGCCGGGCAGCGACGGCAACGAGTTCGCCAGCGTGATCAAGTACGGTTTCGCCTCCGGGAAATCGACCCACGCCGACCGCCTGGAGACCATCCGCTTCGCTGAAAAGAGCTATGGCATCACGGTCGACACCCACACCGCCGACGGCATCAAGGTGGCGCGCGAGAACCTCACGCCGGGGGTGACCATGATCGTGCTGGAAACCGCGCTGCCGGCCAAGTTCAACGAAACCATCCGCGAAGCGCTGGGCCGCGACGCCGACCGTCCGGCCGGGTTCGAGAACATCGAGGCGCTGCCGCAACGCTTCGAGGTGATGCCGGCCGACGCCGCCAAGGTCAAGAATTTCGTGGCGCAGCACACCGGCCTGTAAGCATGTCAAGGCGAGGGCGCAAAGTATGACCATCGAGCCGCAGGGCAAGAAATTATCATCATCTACTCATCGTTGGTGGATGTGTGGGCTTGTACGACAATACGAGCGATGAGCCTGTTTTGTTGAAGTGGGGAGAGAACTCATGAGCAAGCAAGATATTTCCAAAGCCAAGGATGCCGATTTGCGCGCCTCGCTGGCGGCTATGCAGCGTGCGGCCGAATTGGCGAGGCAAACGGCTCTTCAAACCAATACGGGAATCATCGTGGTGCGCGATGGCAAACCGGTGCAGATCACCGCGGAGCAACTGCGCCAAAAAATGGCGCGGTGATTCCCTGCGAAACCCGTGGGGGAGCGATAAATTGTCCCGAGACCAGCCCTAGATATGCAAGCCAATACCGCTACCCAGAATTCCTCGGAAAAATCGACCCGTCCCCCGCTGCAAAGCGTGGCGCAGGCGCTCGATATGCTGCTGAATGCAGCCGCGCCTGTGGACGGCGTGGAAACCATCTCCACGCTCGACGCCTGCGGCCGTGTGCTGGCGGCGTCTGTGCAGGCGCACATCAACGTGCCGGGCATGGACAATTCGCAGATGGACGGCTATGCCGTGCAGGCTGCCGACTGCGCCTCGGGCCAGGCCCGCTTGCGCGTCTCGCAACGCATTCCCGCCGGCCATGTCGGCCAGCCGCTGGAAGCCGGCACCGCCGCGCGCATTTTCACCGGCGCGATGATGCCCGCAGGCGCGGATGCGGTGGTCATGCAGGAGGCCTGTGACACCGATGGCGAATACGTCATCGTGCGTCACGTCCCGCGGCAGGGCGAATGGGTGCGTTATATCGGTGAAGATATCCGCCAGGGCAGCACCATTCTTGAAGCCGGCGCCCGCTTGCGTCCGCAGGAGCTGGGCTTGGCGGCCTCGGTGGGGCAGGCCGAACTCTCCGTGTGGCGCCGCTTGCGGGTGGCGGTATTTTTCACCGGTGATGAATTGACCATGCCGGGCCAGCCGCTGAAGCCCGGCGCCATCTATAACTCCAACCGTTTCCTGCTGCGCGGCCTGCTGGAAAAACTGGGCTGCGAGATCACCGACTACGGCATCGTCCCGGACAAGCTCGACGCCACCCGCAAGACGCTGCGCGACGCGGCGCAGCAGCATGACCTGATCATCACCAGCGGCGGCGTGTCGGTGGGCGAGGAAGACCATGTCAGGCCGGCGGTGGAAGCCGAAGGCCGCATCAACATGTGGCAGATCGCCATGAAGCCGGGCAAGCCGCTGGCCTTCGGCGAAGTGAACCGCCAGACGGCGCAAGAGGGGCGCGCCTTCTTCATCGGCCTGCCGGGCAACCCGGTATCGTCCTTGGTCACCTTCCTGGTCTTTGTGCGGCCCTTCCTGCTGCGCTTGCAGGGTTTGCCGCGCGCAGCCGTGCTGCCGCAGGCGCTGGCCATGCGCGCCGATTTCGCCTGGCCCAAGGCCGACCGCCGCCAGGAATTCCTGCGCGTGCGCCGCAACGCCAATGGCGGGCTCGACCTGTTTCCCAGCCAGGGCTCCAACGTGCTGACCTCGACCGTGTGGGCCGATGGCGTGGTCGATAATCCTGCCGGCAACACCATTGCCGTGGGGGACATGGTCTCCTTCATCTCTTTCCAGGATTTGCTCTCATGAAAATCGAACTGCGTTTCTTCGCCAGCGTGCGCGAGGCGCTCCAGACCACGCAGGAAGTCATCGAACTGCCGGCCAGCGTCAAGACCATCGGCGACGTGCGGGCCTTCCTGATCGGCCGCGGCGGCATCTGGGCCGAAGTGCTGGGGCCGGAAAAGAATTTGCGCATGGCTTACGACCATGTCATGACCGAGGCCGACACCGAGATCGTCGATGGCGGCGAGGTAGCGTTCTTCCCGCCGGTGACCGGCGGCTAAGGGGCGGCTGTGAGCGAGCGTAACGCCACCTCGGCCACCTCGGCCGCCTCGGCTGGCACGCTGGAGCACTATCGGCACAATGCGTCAGGGTTTCGCGAGGGGACCTGGGGGCACGATGTCAGCCAGAATATCGCCGCCTTGCTGGAAGCGTTGGCGGGGCGTGCTGGCGCCCCGGCCATGGCGCGATTTTCCATTCTCGACTTCGGCTGCGGCCCGGGGCGCGACTTGCTGGCGTTGTCGCGCCTGGGGCATGAGGCAATCGGGCTGGACGGCGCCGAAGAGTTCGTGCGCATGGCGCGCCAAGCCTCGGGTTGCGAAGTGTGGCACCAGGATTTCTTGCAGCTGGATGTGCCGGCATCGCGCTTTGACGGCATCTTTGCCAATGCTTCCCTGTTCCACGTACCGTCGGCCGACCTGCCGCGCGTGCTGGGGCAACTGCGCGATACGCTCAAAGCGGATGGCATTCTGTTCAGTTCCAATCCGCGTGGCGCGGATGTGGAAGGCTGGAGCGGGGAACGCTATGGCGTGTGGCATAGCCTGGAGGGCTGGCGTGGCTACCTGCTGGCTGCAGGATTTGTCGAATTGCGGCATTATTATCGCCCTGACGGTTTGCCGCGCGAGCAGCAACCGTGGCTGGCCAGCGTCTGGCAAAAGACCTGAACTGACCGGCGACCCGCTGCATACGGGTCACGATCCGTTTTTTGGGAGGAGACCGGGCATGCGCCAAACATGCCTGACCGAGGGGATGCACAAGACATCGTCCAGCGATGCGCATTCATCCACACCTGAAGAAGGAACCCGTCGTGATATCAACCCAACTGGCTGCCTGGGCGGCCCAGGATACCCAGCTCTTGCTGGTGACCCTGCTGGCGCTGGTCGCCATCGTGGTGCTGATCAGTTTTCTCAGCATCGCTCCCTTTCTCTCCATCCTGATCGGCACCTTCGTGGCCGGCATCGGCGCCGGCCTGCCGCTGGAAGACATCGCCAAGGCATTCAGCAAGGGGGCCGGCAGCATCCTCGGCGAAGCCGGCATCATCATCGCCCTGGGCGCCATGCTGGGCGCGCTGATGGCCGATTCCGGCGCGGCCGACAAGATCGTCACCACCTTGCTGCGCTACGCGCGCGGCCGCGCCATCCCCTGGATGATGGCGGTGGTGGCGCTGGTGATCGGCTTGCCGCTGTTCTTCGAAGTCGGCCTGGTGATGATGGCGCCGATCATTTTCGTCATGGCGCGCCGCTCCGGCTTGCCGATCATGCGCGTGGCCATTCCCGCGCTGGCCGGCATGACCACGCTGCACGCCTTGCTGCCGCCGCACCCGGGCCCGCTGATCGCGGTGAGCGCGCTGCATGCCGACCTCGGCACCACCATGTTGCTGGGCTTGCTGGTGGCGATACCGGCGGTGATCATCGCCGGCCCCTTGTACGGCAACTTCCTGGCGCCGCGCCTGAACGTGGCCGAGCCGGACCAGATCGGCAAGCTGTTCGCCGAGCGCGAGCGGAAATCGCAGCCCGGTTTCGTGCCGGCGCTGGTCACCATCCTGCTGCCGGTGGCGCTGATGCTGGGGCGCACCGTGGCGCGCATCTGGGTCACGCCCAAGACCGAGCTGTATGAGATGCTGAACTTCTTCGGCGAACCCATCATCGCGCTGACCGTCACGGTCCTGTTCGCGGTGGTGGTGCTGGGCTGGGGCCAGGGCGCCAGCCGCTTCGATGTCGGCGCCACCTTGCGCAAGGCATTGCCGCCGATCGCCGGCCTGCTGCTGACCATCGGCGCCGGCGGCGGCCTGAAGCAGGCGCTGCTGAGCGCCGGCATCAGCGACACCATCACCAAGATCGCCACCGGCACCCATGTGCCGTTGATCCTCCTGGCCTGGATCATCGCCGTGGCGTTGCGCCAGGCGACCGGTTCGGCCACGGTGGCCACCACCGCCACCGCCGGCATCGTGGCGCCGCTGGTGGCGGGCCTCTCGGCTACCCACAATTCGCTGATGGCGCTGGCCATCGGCGCCGGTTCGGTGTTCTTCTGCCACGTCAATGACGCCGGTTTCTGGATGGTCAAGGAATACTTCGGCCTGAACCTGAAACAGACGCTGGCGACCTGGTCGGTGATCCAGACCCTGGTGTCGGTGATCGGGCTGGGCATGACGTTGCTGCTGTGGGGCATACTGGTCTAAGCCGGTTCGATATTGCCAATGATGCGGGGCCTGACCAAAGTCGGGCCCCGCGTCGTTTGCGTCGTTTTAGCGCCCGCCGGCACTGTTAGAATCTATCGTCGCACTTCACTTTTCTTTCCGCCGCCATGCCCGTCCGTGTCCAGACCGCCGATTTCGATCTCTCAACCGAAGTGGCGCAACTGCGCCTGGCCAATCCCAAGGTCGGCGCGGTGGTGAGTTTCGTCGGCACCGTGCGCGACCTGAATGATGGCGCGGAAGTGTCCGGGATGGAGCTGGAACACTACCCGGAGATGACCGAGCGCGCGCTGGAGCAAATCGTGGCGCAAGCCCGGGAGCGCTGGCCGATCTTCGACGCGCTGGTGATCCACCGTGTCGGCCCCATGCAGCCGCTGGAGCAGATCGTGCTGGTGGCCGTGACTGCGCGTCATCGCGGCGAAGCCTTCGCCGCCTGTGAATTCATCATGGATTACCTCAAGACCCGGGCGCCGTTCTGGAAGAAGGAGCAGACGCCGGACGGCGCGCGCTGGGTCGACGCGCGCGAAAGCGATGACGCCGCATTGGGCAAGTGGGATAACTGACGCCGGGATAACGCGCCATCATTGGCGCCGCCGTAATGGCGCACAAGCTTTACCCGCATCCTCCATTGCGAGACCGAGACGCGCACGGTGCGGCGCGATCGGGCTTGGTTTCTGCCCGCGTGTTTGGGAGGAAGTAATCTGCAGTATTTACACATTAAACTATCATAATTAATAATAATTAATTTTTTATTAATGATATTGCGATGTGTATATGGATATTTCTTGCACACTCCAACTCTTTCTCGACGGGTGCTGGCACGATGCCGCTGTTCGACTTCGCCCCCGATGTGGTTGCACCCGGACGGCATCGCCCGGCGCATGCGCTGGGAGGCCGATGACGGCGGTTCGCCGCAATGGGCCAGCGCGATTGATCAAGCGGCACAAGCCGCGCAGCTTGATCGCGCAGCGTGTGCGGCCAATGGCGGCGCCGCTGGCAAGTTTGCTCGATGACGCCCGCGCGCTCGGGATTGAGGAAAAATTTTTGACTCCGCTGGCGGCGACCGTCAACCAGGTCGTGCTGCAATTGGAGGCGCTGTAATGGACAAGCGATTCAAACCGCTGACGCCGGTCGAGCAGTTGGCCGAGCGCAAGGCATTGGCCGATGAGTTGGCGGCCGACCCGACGCTGCCGGTGCCGGCCGTCATCCGCAAGATCCGCGCCGCGTTGCGCCTGACGATTGCCGAATATGCCCGCTTGTGCGGCGTATCGGCACGTACCTTGCAAGATATTGAAAGAGGCGAGTCCAGCCCCACATTGGCCACGGCGGAAAAGCTGCTTAAACCGATGGGCTTGACGGTCGGGGCGGTGAGTCAAAAACGCTCCGCTTGAAGGGGTAATGCCGTTCAGTTAAGCCGAAATTTCTCCGTCGCCCTGACGAAGGTCAGGGTCCAGCGTCGTTCAACGGCCATTGAGGCACAACGAAAGACACTGGATCCCGGCCTTCGCCGGGATGACGATTTGCAGATGGAAGGCTTAACTGAACAGCATTACGCTTGAAGGGGCGGTTTGGATGCCTGCGATGCAGGAACTCAGCTCTTGGGCGCCGGCGCAGCCTGTTCCTGCTGCTTGCCGCTGCCCGGTTCCAGCACCACGGTGCAAGTCAGGCCGGAAGCCAGCAGCACGTCTTTGGGCACGTCGTCCAGATGGATACGCACCGGGATGCGCTGGGCCAGGCGCACCCAGTTGAAGGTCGGGTTGACGTCGGCGATCAGTTCGCGGCTTTGCGGGTTGTCGCGGTCATAGATGCCGCGCGCGATGCTGTCGACGTGGCCGGAGAGGGTGGCGCCGTTGATCAGCTGGATCCTGGCCTTGTCGCCCACCGACAGCAGCGGCAGCTTGGTTTCTTCAAAGTAGGCGTAGACCCAGAACGAATGGCTGTCGATCACCGCGATCTTGGCCGCGCCGGCGGTGGCATAGTCGCCGCGGCGCACGTTCAGGTTGGTGATGTAGCCGTCTACCGGCGAGAACACCTTGGTGCGCTCCAGGTTCAGCTTGGCGGCGTCGCGCTGGGCGATGGCGGCCTGGTACTGCGCCTGGGCTGACTGTAGCTGCGCTTGCGCGGCCTGGAACTGCGCCTCGGACGAGGTGACCAGGGTGCCGGCATCTTCGCGGGCTTCGCGCGAGACCACCAGCGCATCCATGTCGGCCCGGCGCCGGGCCTGGGCGCGGCGCATGCTCAGGTCGGCGCGGCGCACGTCAATGTCGGCGCGGCGCACATCGAGGTCGGACTTGCGCGCGGCCACGGCGGCGTCGGCCTGCTGCAGCGCCAACTGGTAGCGCGCCGGGTCGATTTCCATCAGCAGGTCGCCTTTCTTGACCAGTTGATTGTCGCGCACCGGCAGCTCGACCACCTGGCCGGAGACGTCCGGCGCGATGTTGACCACGTCGGCGCGCACGCGGCCGTCGCGGGTCCACGGCGAGACCATGTAGTGCTGCCATAGCGTCCAGGCGAGGAAGATGGCCAGCAGGAAAATCAGCAGGGTGATGGCGAGGCGAAAAATCGATTTGACCGACATGATGAACTACTCCTGAATGTTTCTTTATCTTTTCGTATTGCGTGTTTGTTATTGATTGGCGCGGCAGGCGTTGGATGCTCAGCTAGGCATACACGTATAGCCCCATCAGCGCGGCGAAGCAGACGAACATGCTCACGCGGAACAGCGCCGGATGCCATACCAGGTTATACAGGCCGATGCGCACCAGGATGCGGTCGGCCACGAAGGCCACGGCGCCGGCCACAACCACCAGCAACAGCAAGGTGGGGATGTAGGCGTCGAAAAAGGAAATCTCACGTGGCATGGCGGGCTCCGGAATGCGTGGTGTTGGCGTGGGCGGCGCCGTCGCGCATGGTGTGCAGCGGCGATTGCTGGTCCAGCAGGGCGGTGCGGATGAAATGCAGGTAGCTCAGCGTACGTTGCAGCCGATGGCGTTCGCTGCGTTCGCGGTAGTGCGGGCCGATGGTTTGTTGGATCTGGACGATCGCGTGGTCGTTGGCGGCCAGGGCGTTGGCGAAGGTATCGCGGTTGGGGCTGCCGAACAGCGCCGGGACGGTTTCGCGCAGGCGGTTCAGCGCGGCATAGGCTTCGGTCGACAGCAGGTCGGGGCGCTCGGTGCGGATGCCGTTGAGTTCGGTGCGCAGCTCGATGATGGCGTGGCCGACTTCCAGCGTGGCGAACATCCAGCCGAATGCGTTCTGGCGCAGTGCCGGGCGGCTGCTGGTGAGCATGGTGATCTGGTGCATCAGGTCGCGGGTGCCGCTTTCGAATTTCAGCGCCAGGTGGCCGAGCTTGCCGAAACAGGCGTCCACCACTTGCTTGCGCAGCTGTTTCTCCAGCACGCGCACAGTCCAGTCGGTGGTCGGCGGCAGCAGCAACATGAAGGAGATGGTGGTGACGATGAGCGACACCAGCAAGGCGATCGATTCGTTGAGATAGCCGGCGGCGTTGAAATGCGCGAAGTTGTCCGGCACCGCGAGGAACGGGAAGAAGATGCAGATCCCCAGGCCATAGCCGGCCCATTTGGGTTTGGTGGTCAGCCACACGGCCAGCATCAGCACGGGGCTGAGCATCGCCGCCAGCATCCAGTAGCCATCGGCGCGCGGCAGCAGGTGGAAGGTATAGATGTAGCCGGCAATGGCCGCGAACACCACGCCGATGGTGACCGTGCGCGTGGCTTTGGCGGGATCGGGCGCGGCCGAGGTGATGGCGCAGAAGGCGGCGGCATTGAGCGCGGCCACGTCGCCGCTGGGCCAGCCGCTGGCGAGCCAGAAGGCCGACAGCAGCAGCAGCGTGATGGCGGCGCGGGCGCCGGCGATCAGCGCGGTGGTCATGCTGGTCTTGGAGGCGTAGGCGTGCTCCCATTGCTCGCGCTCATGGCGGCGCTGGTTCAGCGACGCATAGGTCAGGGTGTAGGCGTGCAGTTCTTCGATGACGCGGTACAGCAGTTCGGAAGCGGTGTCGAAGTCCAGCATGGCGCTATCGCTGTCGATCTGCAGCGTGTTGCGGGTGGCGCGCACGCGGCGCGGCAGTTCGCGCTTGTAGGTTTCCAGCTTCAGCGCGGCGTCGGCGGCGTCTATCGCGCTCATCACCGGTTCGCCGCTGGCGCGGGTCAGCAGCGGCTGCACTTCCTTGAAATAGGGGGAAATGGCGTCAATGATCACCTGTGCGCTGGGCGCGGGATTGGCATGCAGCCGGTTCATCAGCTGGTGCAGCGCATGCACGCGGGTCGACAGCGCCATGAACTCGCTGTTCATGCGCGTCAGGCGGCCGCTGCGCAGGCGGATTTCCGGGTCTTCGAAGATGGCCGAGCTGCGCAGCGCTTCCAGGCCGATGATGTCGCCGACGAAACGGGCATTGGCGATATCGAGCTGCTTGCGGTCGGTGGCGCCGCCCAGGGTGGCGCCGATCAGGTCGACGAAGGCGGTGAAGCGGCCGCGGATGATGCGCACCAGGCCGGGGGCGCTGGCTTGCGGAAACACCAGCGCGCTGACCAGGCCGGCGCACACGATGCCGACGGTGATTTCGGTGACGCGGGTCATGACCGAATCGAAAGTGATGCCCGGATTGAGCGCGGCCGGCAGGCCGATCAGGGCTACCGTATAGCCCGACAGCACAAAGCCGTAGGAACGGAAATTGCGGTTGTGCGCCGAGCCTACGGTGCACAGGCCGATCCACAGCGCCGAGGCGATCAGGAACAGTTCCGGCGTCTGTGCGAACAGGCCGACGAACACGATGATGGCGACCGAGCCGATCAGGGTGCCGATCACGCGGTAGAAACTCTTGGCCAGGATCATGCCGCTTTGCGGCTGCATCACGATGAACACCGTGATCAGCGCCGAGCGCGGCGATTCGAGGTCGAGCGCATAGCCGATGCCCAGCGCCAGCAGGCCGGCGAACACCATCTTGAAGACGTAGATCCAGGTCGGCCGTTCGTTCTGCCACCAGTCGCTGGCGGCTTCGCGCAGTTGCGCCCCGAAGGACGGGCGCGGTGCGGCTGCTGCGGTGGGGTTGGCGGGCTGGTTCATTTTGCGGCGGCCTTGAGGGTGTCGCCGCTGTCGATCCCGGCATCGGCTTCAGGCGCGGCGGCCGGCTCCAGGCCGCCGCCCAGGGCCGCGGTCAGTGCGGCATAGGCCGCCAGGTGCTGGGCCTGCAACTGTTGCACGATCTGTTGCTGGCGCAGCCATTGGGTCTGCGCTTGCAGCACGTTGAGGTAATCGGTCAGGCCGCGCTGGTAGGCGCGGGTGGCGATGTCGACATTCTTTTGCGCGGCGGCGACCGATTCATGCGCTTGCTGTTGCTGGCGGGCCACCGACTGCAGCGTCACGACCTGGTCGGAGATCGACTTCAAGGCCTGCGACAGCAGGGAGTTGTAATGCTCGACCTCGATGTCGTAGCCGGCGGTGGTGGCGCCCAGTTGGCCGCGCAGGCGGCCGCCTTCGAAGATCGGCAGCGAGATCGCCGGCCCGTAGGTGGTTTGCCAGTTTTTCATGCTGAGGAAAGACAGCATGCCGCCGCCGGCGGCGGCCGGGCCGATGCCGGCCAGCAGGTTGAGGTTGGGGTAGAAGGCTGTCTTGGCCACCGCGATACCCTTGGCTGCGGCTTCCACGCGCCAGCGCGCGGCGCTGATGTCGGGACGGCGGCCGACCAGTTCAGCCGGCAGCGCGCTGGGCAGGCCGATCGCCGTGTGCAGCGCCAGCACCGGCCGGGTGATGTTGTCGCCGGCGCCCGGGCCTTGGCCCAACAGGGCGGCCAACTGGTTGCGCACCAGCGCAATGCTTTCATGCAAGGCTTCGATCTGGCGGCGGGTTTCCGGCAACGGGGATTCGGCCTGGGTGATTTCCAGTTGGGTGCCGATGCCGCCGGTGAAGCGGCGGTGCGCCAGGCCGAGGATATTCTGCTCTTCCTTGAGCATCGCTTCGGTGTTGTCCAGCAAGCCGTATTGCAGCGCCAACTGGACATAGGTGCGCACCACATTGCTTTCCAGGTCGAGCTGGGCGGCGCGGGCATCGGCGGCGACCGCGTGCAATTCATCCTGGGCGCGTTCGGTGGTGTTCTTGTTGCGGTCCCACAGGTCGACGTTGTAGGCCAGGCTCAGGGTAGTGGTGTTGTTCCAGGTCAGCTTGTCGCGGAAGCTGGCGCCGTAATAGACGTTGTCGGACCAATCCTTGCGGCCGATGGCGGCATCCAGTTGCGCGCTGGGCAATTCACCGGCATGCGCCACTACCGCCATCGATTGCGCCTGGCGCACGCGGGCCGCGGCAATGGCCATGCTGGGGTTGCCGGCGACGGCTGTTTGCACCAGCGCATCGAGTTGCGGGTCGTTATAGGCCTGCCACCATGCGCGTTGCGGCCAGCCGGCTTCGGCGCCGGCCTGGCGGATGGCTTGCCCGGCGTCGAAGGTGGCGGTGTCGCGGACTTGCGCTTGCGGTTTGATGCCTCCCTGATCGGCGCAGCCGGCGATTGTCAACGCTAGCGCAATGACGGTCAGGGCAGACAAGTGACGGTGGGAGAGGCGGTGCATGGAATTACCCCAAAATATGCAAATATCAGATGATATGTATTGTATTTTGTAATTATCTTGGGAAAAATTCGACAATTCGCAATTGTTTATCCTATGAATTGAAATAATAACTGAGCTGTTTTAGGTAACAATGCTGTCATCCGCCAGTCCGGAAAATGCGAGTCTGCTAAGTGGGCGGCTCCTGGGCAGCTTATCCGAGAACTGGCCACAGCATAGGAAATAGTATGGATACCCTGCAAAACATGCGCGTGTTTGTGCGCGTGGTCGATGCCGGCAGTTTTACCGCTGCGGCCCAGCAGATGGAGTTGACCACTGCCCATGTGTCGCGCGCCGTGGCAGACCTGGAGCGGCACCTGCGCACCCGCCTGCTGAACCGCACCACCCGCCGGATTGCCTTGACCGAAGCCGGCGAGCGCTATCTGCTGCGTTGCCAGCAGATCATGTCCTATGTCGAGGAGGCCGAAGCCGAGGCCGGCGCCGCCTATGTCAAACCTTCCGGGCGTTTGCGAATCCACGCGATGACCAGTTTCGGCCAGCGCTATGTGATCCCGGCCATTTCCGGCTACCAGAAGCGCTATCCCGACGTGGCGGTGGAGCTGACCCTGGCCCAGCGCATTCCCGACCTGCTGGAAGAGGGCTATGACGTCTCGCTGGTGCTGGCGCGCGAGTTGCCGGATTCGGGCCTCATTTTCCGCCAACTGGGCAGCACTTTCAGCATGTTGTGCGCTTCGCCTGCCTATATCGACAAGCATGGCATGCCGCAAAAGCCGGCCGATCTGCTGAATTACACCTGCCTGCAACTGGTCAGTCCGGTGTCGCCGCTGGATGAGTGGGTCATCGAAGGGCCGGAAGGCCTGGATACGATCGCCGTCAAGAGCAATTTCCAGGTCAACGTGGCCGAGGCCATGCTGGCCGGCGTCCGCGAAGGCATGGGCATCGGCGTGCTGCCGATCTATTCGGCGGTGGATCCGTTGCGCGCCGGCACCATCGTGCGCGTGCTGCCGCAGCATCGCATGCAGCACATGGGCGTCTATGCGCTGTACCCGTCGCGCCAGTACCTGGATGCCAAGATCAGCACCTGGGTCGACTGGATGCACGAGAGCGTGGACAAGGCATTGCAGGAAGACCATCAGGCGCTGGAGCGCATCGGTTCGCTGCGTGAAGAAATGCAGGGGATTGTTACCGCCCAGGAACACAGCTCCTGAGCCGGTTGATGCCGATGGGGATGGAATGGCCGGGACGATTGCAGTTTCTGGCATCATCGCAGTGATGGACAAAATGATGGGCAAAACGAGGAGGCGGCATGGGATGGCTGGCGGTAGGCGTGGGAGCGACATTGGGGGCATGGCTGCGCTGGCGGCTTTCGGTGGTGTATAACGTTGGCGGCCATCTGGTGCCGATCGGCACGCTGGCGGCCAACTGGCTCGGCGGTTACGTGATCGGCTTTCTGGTCGCCTGTTTCGAGCAGCATCCCGGCCTGTCGCCGGAATGGCGCCTGTTCGCCATCACGGGTTTCCTCGGCGGCCTGACCACCTTTTCAACCTTCTCCGCCGAGGCCATGATCCTGCTGCAGCGGGGCGACTATCTCTGGGCCATCGGCCATTCGGCGCTGCACTTGCTCGGCTCCATCGCCTTGTGCGTTGCCGGCTTTGCAACTTACCGCGCGCTCGTATCTTGAACGAGGTTGTTGCAGGCATGATGCAAATCAAATTTGCGCGCCGGTACTTTGCTTGAAAATCAAATGTCCGGCCCAATTTTCATTACATTGAAAAATTGGAGCGAACCATGCGTCTCGACAAACTCACCACAAAATTGCAGGAAGCGCTGGCCGACGCGCAATCCCAGGCGGTCGGCCACGATAACCAATACATCGAACCGGTACACCTCGTCATCGCCCTGTTGAACCAGGACGACGGCGGCGCGCGCTCGCTGTTGCAGCGCGCGGGGGTGAACGTGAACGGCCTGTCGATTGCCTTGCAGGGCGCCTTGCAGCGCCTGCCGCAAGTCTCGGGCAACGGCGGCGAAGTGCAGATCGGCCGCGAACTGGTGGCCTTGCTGAACCTGGCCGACAAGGAAGCGCAAAAGCATGGCGACCAGTTCGTCGCCAGCGAAATGGTGCTGCTCGGCCTGGTGGACGACAAGTCCGACGCCGGCCGCGCCGCACGCGAAAACGGCCTCACCCGCAAGTCGCTGGAAGCCGCCATCAAGGCCGTGCGCGGCGGCGCTTCGGTGTCTTCGCAGCAGGATGAAGGCCAGCGCGAAGCGCTCAAGAAATACACGCTGGACCTGACCGAGCGCGCCCGCGCCGGCAAGCTCGACCCGGTGATCGGCCGCGACGATGAAATCCGCCGCGCCATCCAGGTGCTGCAGCGGCGCAGCAAGAACAACCCGGTGCTGATCGGCGAACCGGGCGTGGGCAAGACCGCCATCGTCGAAGGCCTGGCGCAACGTATCGTCAACGGCGAAGTGCCGGACAGCCTGAAGTCCAAGCGCGTGCTGTCGCTGGACATGGCGGCGCTGCTGGCCGGGGCCAAGTACCGCGGCGAATTCGAGGAACGCCTGAAAGCGGTCCTGAAAGAGATCGCCCAGGACGAAGGCCAGACCATCGTCTTCATCGATGAGCTGCACACCATGGTCGGCGCCGGCAAGGCCGAAGGCGCGATGGATGCCGGCAACATGTTGAAGCCGGCATTGGCGCGCGGCGAGCTGCATTGCGTGGGCGCCACCACGCTGGACGAATACCGCCAATACATCGAGAAGGATGCCGCGCTGGAGCGCCGCTTCCAGAAGATCCTGGTCGACGAGCCGAGCGTGGAGGCGACCATCGCCATCCTGCGCGGCCTGCAGGAAAAGTACGAAGTGCACCACGGCGTGGATATCACCGACCCGGCCATCGTGGCCGCGGCCGAATTGTCGCATCGCTACATCACCGACCGTTTCTTGCCGGACAAGGCGATCGACCTGATCGACGAAGCCGCCGCCAAGATCAAGATCGAGATCGACTCCAAGCCGGAAGTCATGGACAAGCTCGACCGTCGCCTGATCCAGCTGAAGATCGAGCGCGAAGCGGTCAAGCGCGAGAAGGACGAGGCTTCGCAGAAGCGCCTGCAACTGATCGAGGAAGAGATCGACAAGCTGGAGCGCGAGTACGCCGACCTGGAAGAGATCTGGAAGGCCGAGAAGTCGACCGCGCAGGGCGGCCAGCAACTGAAGGAAGAAATCGAGAAGATCCGCCTGCAGATGGAAGAGGCCACCCGCAAGAGCGACTGGCAGCGGGTGTCCGAGCTGAAGTACGGCAAGCTGGCCGAACTCGAGACCGCCCTGGAAGAGCAGAACAAGCGCGACCAGGCGAGTGCCGCCACGGAGAAGCCCAAGCTGGTGCGCACCCAGGTCGGCGCCGAGGAAATCGCCGAGATCGTGGCGCGCGCTACCGGCATCCCGGTTTCGCGCATGATGCAGGGCGAGCGCGAGAAACTGCTGCACATGGAAGATGTGTTGCATGAGCGTGTGGTGGGCCAGGACGAGGCGATCGTGGCCGTGTCCGACGCCATCCGCCGTTCGCGCGCCGGGCTGGGCGACCCCGGCAAGCCGTATGGTTCGTTCATGTTCCTGGGCCCTACCGGCGTGGGCAAGACCGAGCTGTGCAAGGCGCTGGCGTCTTACCTGTTCGACACTGAAGAGGCGATGATCCGCATCGACATGAGCGAGTTCATGGAGAAGCATTCCGTGGCCCGCCTGATCGGCGCGCCGCCGGGCTATGTGGGTTATGAGGAGGGCGGCTACCTGACCGAAGCCGTGCGCCGCAAACCGTACAGCGTGATTTTGCTCGACGAGATCGAAAAGGCCCATCCGGACGTCTTCAACGTGCTGCTGCAGGTGCTGGACGATGGCCGCATGACCGATGGCCAGGGCCGCACGGTGGACTTCAAGAACACGGTGATCGTGATGACCTCGAACCTGGGTTCGCATCGCATCCAATCGATGGAAGACAGCGACCCGGTGCTGGTGAAGCTGGCGGTGATGGCCGAGGTGCGCACGCATTTCCGTCCGGAGTTCATCAACCGGGTGGACGAGATCGTGGTGTTCCATGCGCTCGATGAGAAAAATATCGGCGCCATCGCCAAGATCCAGTTGCGCATCCTGGAAGAACGCCTGGCCAAGCTGGAGATCGGGTTGCAGATCAGCGATGCCGGCCTGCAGAAGATCGCCGAGGCCGGGTTCGATCCGGTGTATGGCGCACGGCCCTTGAAGCGTGCGATCCAGCAGGAGATCGAAAACCCGCTGTCCAGGGAAATCCTGGCGGGCAAGTTCGGCCCGAAGGATGTGGTGCATGTGGACGTGCACAACGGCCAGCTGGTGTTCGCCAAGTAATTCCGCACGAGGGGCGGGGTGCGGCGGCAGCGTGTTGCGCCGCCGTCCTGGTCCGGTTGGAAGCCGATTGCGCTTTGGGGCGCAATCGGCTTTTTTCGTGGTTTTTCGTAGTTCCGCTGCCGCAATTCTTGTTGTTGTCTTTGGGGAAATCCGTGCCGGGCGCGTGATGCGGCCATCCGCCAATGCCAGCCATCGGGCTTTTGGCATACAATGATTGTTCAATCGAAAGAACTGGTGCAGTGCGCCGCAACGCCCGCCACAGCAGTTGGCTACGCGCACCAGCGGGGGAATTATGCGCAAGATAATTGGCGGCGAGAGTCCGCGAAGGGATCGATCCTGAGGCAATCGTCTTTGCAGCGGCTTTTCATTTTGCCGTTCATCTTCCTGATGGTTTGCCTGGCGCTGACGATAGGCTGGTTCCTGTATCGCGCTGGAGACGACGCCACCGAAATCCTCGCGCGCAATGCGCTGATGGAGGTGATGGGGCGCGTCGGCCAGGCCATCGACCGCCAGACCCTGAGCGCGCACGAGAGCCTCAATATGGTGGCGCCGCCGCCGGTGCCGCCGGCCAACCCCGGCGAGCAGCCGGTCGGATTGCCATTTCCCAAAGACCGCAAGCAGCTGGAAGAACGGCTGTGGCTGGCCAATTTCCTGTTCAGCGATCCCAGCTACGTTTATTTCGGCGGTGTCGACGGCAGCTTCCTGGGCATCAAGCAGGAAAGCGCGAGCGTGTTCAGGTACAGCATCCGCGAGCCGGAAGGGAAGGATTACGTCTACTACCTGCGCGGCCCCGGCGCCGAGATGAAGCTGACCGCGGTGCAGGATTACGAGCCGCGCAAGCGGCCCTGGTATGTCCAGACGGTGGCGCGCGGACGCGAGACCTGGTCCTCGGTGTATGCCGATTTCCGCGAGAAGTTTTTGGGCATCAATCTCTCCAAGCCGGTTTTCGATACCGACGGCACTTTCCTGGGCGTGGCCAACAGCAGCATCGGCCTGAGCCAGCTCACCACCTTTTTGCAGCAGTTGCCCTTGAGCGCCAATGGTGTGGCCTTCGTCGCCGAGCTTAAAGGCGACATGATCGCCACCTCCCTCAACGAAACGCTGCACGACATCAAGGGCAACCCCGGCGAGGTGGTGCGCCTGAATGCCGGGCAAAGCAAGTCGCCGCTGGTGCAACAGGCTTTCGATGAAGTGCAGAAATACATGGCAGAGCATCGTCTCGTGCCGGGCGAACTGGTGTTGCTGGGCGCGCGCAGCCAGGGCAGCAAGATCGAGGTCGCTTTCCGCCTGCACCACGACGAGGCCGGCCTGGACTGGCTGGCCATCAGCGCTGCGCCGCGTTCGGATTTCCTCGGTTCGGTGACCGGCGGCGTCTATCAGACCCTGCTGTTGGGGCTGGTGGCGGTATGCCTGACTTTCGTGATCGGCTTCGTGCTGTTGCGCTGGGTGTTGCGCGACATCCGCAAGCTGACGCTGGCGGCCAAGAGCATCGGCAACGGCAGCCCGTTCCCGGCCCTCAATATCGATCGCGACGACGAGATCGGGCAATTGGCGCTCAGTTTCCAGGAAATGGAACGCAACCTGCGCACCGACCGCCTCACCAATGTGCTCAACCGCGACTCGCTGATCGCACAGATCGAATTCCGCCGCCGCAATTCATCGGAGGCCAACCCGCTGCATTTCGCGATGCTGTTCATCGACCTCGACCGCTTCAAGGCGGTCAATGACGAATATGGCCATGACGAGGGCGACCGGGTATTGGTGGTTATCGCCGAGCGCCTGCAGCATGCGTTGCGCCATGACGATTCGGTAGCGCGCTTTGGCGGCGACGAGTTCGTGGTCTATCTGCACGGCGTGACCGAGATCGAGGCAGCGCGCAGCATTGCCGACAAGATCCGCCATGCGGTCAACCGGCCCATCGAAGGGCGGAGCGGCAACCAGTACACGGTGGATGCATCGGTGGGCGTCTCGCTGTATCCCGAAGACGGCCTCGATGTGGAAACCCTGCTGCGCATGGCCGACTCGCGCATGTTCGACCAGAAGCGCCTGCATCGCATGTTGTCGGTATGATGCAGCATTGTCCGCACCACACACGACCACGGAGACCACCATGAGCTTTGCCACCTGCGACCTGTGCGATAACAACGAAGACAAGCTGGCCGCCGGCGCCTTGCATGTGCTGCCGCCCATCTTCGCCTCGTTCGGCCAGAAAAATGCCTTTGCCGGCCCGGTCAGGACGCTCAAGGTATTCGAAGACAACGTGCTGGTGCGCGCCGCCCTGGAAACGCCGGGCAATGGCCATGTCCTGGTGGTGGATGGCGGCGGCAGCTTGCGCTGCGCGCTGGTGGGCGGCAACCTCGGCGTGCTGGCGCAAAAGAACGGTTGGGCCGGCATCCTGGTCAATGGCTGCGTGCGCGACGCCGCGGAACTCAACGCCTGCGATGTCGGTATCCGGGCGCTGGCCACGCATCCGCAACGCAGCTTCCGCAAGGGAGCCGGCGACGCCGACCTCAAGGTCAGCATCGCGGGCGTGGCGGTGTATCCGGGCGACTGGATTTATGCGGACGTGGATGGCGTACTGGTATCGCGTACCCAACTGTGACGCCGGATTGCATCTGCGGCCGGCATCGACGGCCGGCCGGATGCGCCGCCAGGGATCAGTTCTGCTGGCGCAGGATATGGTCGATGGCCGTGGTCTGGGCGACGATTTCGCGCAAATCCTGATTGAGCAGGCTGGTGCGGCGCTGCAAGGTGCTCCAGCCTGACCACGCGCTGGCGTCGGCCGGCACCGGTTCCGGCGTGACAGGCCCGACCAGTTCGATCTTGGCCGATAGCGCCTTGTCTTGCGGCGCCTCCGGCGAGACGGTCACCGCGCCGTTGCGTTTCTTCGACTTCGGCGCCAGGATGCGCTGGGCCTCAGCCAACTGTTCACTGGCTTCCAGATAAGTACTTTCGATCAGCTGGTTGACCGCGCCTTGCGGGATATTTTCCTGATGGCGCCGCAGCATCAGGCGCAGGGCGGCAATGTGCGCCGCCACCAGGTAGTTTTGCACGATGAAGCGGTTGAGTTCCTTGACCGCGCGGTGCTTGGTCACCGGCTCATCCATCATGCGCACCAGCGCCGAGATCAGCGCCGCCAGGCTATCCATGAAGCCCTTGCGGCATACCCGATAGAAGAAATCGTCCTTGACCTTGCCTTCCAGCATGTCGCGGCTGGCGGTGAGGTAACGCTGGCTGGACTTCAATACGTTGCGCAGCAGCTTGGGCAGGTCGCGGTATTCCCAGGCCGGCAGCACATAGCTGAAGAGGGTGGCGATCACCACGCCGATCACGGTGTCGATCAGGCGCTCGCTGACCACGCCCTGGTGGCCGGCCGGCAGCAGCAGGTTGAGCAGCATCAGGATCTGCACCGAGGCGGCGATGGCGGTATAGCGGTATTTCACGTAGGTGAACGCGGGCGCGGCGACGCTGGCGGCGAACAGTACCGCCATCAGGCCCATCGGGTTATGGACGAAGCGCAGGATCAGCGCCGTGATCAGGCAGCCGATGATGGTGCCGATCAGGCGGTCGGCCACGCGTTGCTTGGTGGCGCTGAAATTGGGTTTGAGGATGATGACGATGGTCAGCACGATCCAGTAGCCGTGCGCCATGTAGGGCAGGTGGCTGGAGATCCACAGGCCGGTGGTCACCGCCAGCGCGACGCGGATGGCGAAGCGGAAGATCGGCGACTGCCAGCGCAGGTTGACCAGCAGCATGTTGAACTTGAACTTCTGCTGGGTCAGGAACGGCGTCATGTCCGAACCGGGCAGGATCGGGAGGGGATCGACCGGGTTTTGCGTGGCCTGGTGCAGCTGGCCGATCAGTTCGATGATGTCGCGGATCTTGTTGTAGGTCACGCGCAGGAGGGTCAGCGCCTCTTCGGAGGTCTGGCTCGGCCCCGGCTGGGCCATCTGCTGCATCTCGTACTGGATGGCGCGCAGCTCGGCCTTGTAGTTGACGGTGGGGGCGGAGGCTTTCTTGCGGGTGATGGCGTAGGCGATCGATTCGATGTCTTCGGCGGTCTTGTTGGCCAGGTCGCGCAGGAAGATCATCACGTCCTTGTCGCCGAAGTGGTCGCGCAGGAAGGCGTAGTCGGCGTGGGTGGACAGCACCTGCTCATACAGCTCCAGCATCGACAGGTGCACTTGCACCAGCAGGCCGTCCTGCTTGGTGTAGAGGTCGCGCAGGATCAGATCGCGCGAGGCTTGCTGCTTGTCGGCCACCACGATCTGCTGGCGCACCAACTGGTTGAACTGGGCGGCGAGGTCGTGCCGCACGTCGTAGAAATCGGCCTTGATGCGCAGGTAGCGCGCCAGCTCGAACAGGGCTTCGGCCAGCACCTGCTGCTTGATGCGGCGGCGCAGGAACCACGACACCGCCATCGAATACGCCAGGTAGCCGAGGCCGCCGCCCAGAAACAGCACGCAGTTCGCCAGCGCGGCCGGGATCGACACCTGGTTTTCCATCGACAGCGTCATCACCATCAGCGCGGCGAACTGCAGCGGCATGGTCTTCTTGCCATACACCACCATCATGCTGGCGAAGAAGCTGACCACCACCATCATCGCGCCGACCAGCCAGGGTATCGGCGCGCACAGGCTGATGAGCAGCATCACCAGCGTACACAGCAGCACGCCGGCCAGCATCTCGTTGAACTTGTGCCGCAAGGGGCTGGGCAGATCCATCAGGCTGGTGCACAGGGCGCCGAGGAAGACCGTCATGGTGGTCGGCATGTCGGCCACGTTGTACACCAGCATGGTGAGGCCGACCACTCCGATTGCGATCCGCACCCCAGTATAGAAATAATGACTGAATAGAAATGTGCGGATGTCCAGGGCGTAATGCATGAAGACTATCGACGTTGGATCGCCGTTCAATTTTAGTAGGCGTTCATTCTGTGCCTTCTTGGTCGATTAAACAACCGAGCCGTGAGGTTGCCGCAAAAAGAAATTGGCGGAACGAAAGGCCGCCGGGCCGGTCGCCGCGTTCCGGCGCGCAGGCGCGGCGGCAATGGCCCCGATGGTTTCAGCACGCGGGCATATCGAGCGGGGATATTGCGTGAAGTTTTTTCACTTCCGGCGCCTCAGGGAAGGGGAAAGACCAGGCAGGTCGTGGTCGCATGGGCATACAGGCGGCCTTCGGCATCGATGATGCGCCCCTCGGCGAGGCCGACCTGCTTGCCGACTTGTATCACGCGGCCTTCGGCGCGCACCGGGCCGGTCTTCTCGGTCAGCGCCCGCACCAGGTTCACTTTCAGTTCGAGCGTGGTGTAGCCCATGCCTTGCGGCAGCACCGAATGCACCGCGCAGCCGACGGCCGAATCCAGCAGGGTGCAGAAGTAGCCGCCATGCACGCTGCCCAGCGGGTTGTAATGACGTTTGTCGGGCGTGCCCTGGAATACGATGCGGCCCGGTTCGCCTTCCACCGGGATGAAGTCCATGGTCTGGCCGATGGGCACTGACGGCAGCAAGCCGTCCCAGATCTTCTGCAGGAAATCCATGCCGCTGCCGGCCTTGAGGTCGGCCATGGTGGCCACGCCGGGCGGCGCCAGCTTGGCGCGCACGGCTTCTTCTTGTTTGCGCCACAGCGCGAGCGTCTCTTCTTTTGTCGTCATGTTTCCTCCGGGCCGGCGCCCTCGATGTGAATGGAAAGTCTTGTCTGGGCAAGTGACTTTTATTATGCAAGAGGTGGGTGGGAACGTCAAAAATTTTCGAACGATCGTCTTAATTTTGGGCGGATTGATGCTGCCGCAACGGCAAGGTTGGCGAGCGGCCGCCATTTTTCACGATGAGAATTTTTCATTTCGCATGGTGAAAAGTGCGGGTGCAGAGCATCAAAATCATTTTTCATTTCCAGAAATTTCATTCCGTATCGCAAAAAAATAAAAATAAGTATTTGATTTTAATCAGATAAAAATATTACCTATATCTTATACAAGACATTGTTGCTCCGCACATGGCAGGACTACCATGAAGTCATGGAATCAGCGATTTCATCCGGTTTTCAAACACCTCAACATTGACGAAAAAGGAGATCACCATGAGCACACGTGAACAGCAAATCCAGGCACTGGAAAAGGATTGGGCAGAAAATCCCCGCTGGAAGGGCATCAAGCGCAACTACACGGCCGAGGACGTGGTTCGCCTGCGCGGCTCGGTGCAGATCGAGCATTCGTTGGCCAAGCGCGGCGCCGACAAGCTGTGGCACCTGGTCAACAACGAACCCTTCGTCAACGCGCTGGGCGCCCTGACCGGCAACCAGGCCATGCAGCAGGTCAAGGCCGGCCTGAAGGCGATCTACCTGTCCGGCTGGCAAGTGGCGGGCGATGCCAACCTGGCCGGCGAAATGTATCCCGACCAGTCGCTGTATCCGGCCAATTCGGTGCCGATGGTGGTCAAGCGCATCAACAATACCTTCGCCCGCGCCGACCAGATCCAGTGGTCCGAAGGCAAGGATGACATCGATTTCTTCGCGCCCATCGTGGCTGACGCCGAAGCCGGTTTCGGCGGCGTGCTCAATGCCTTTGAACTGATGAAGTCGATGATCGAAGCGGGCGCCGCCGGGGTGCACTTCGAAGATCAACTGGCATCGGTGAAGAAGTGCGGCCACATGGGCGGCAAGGTGCTGGTGCCGACCCGCGAAGCGGTCGAGAAGCTCAACGCCGCACGCCTGGCGGCCGATGTCATGGGCACCCGAACCCTGGTGATCGCCCGTACCGACGCCGAAGCGGCCGACCTGCTGACCTCCGACGTGGATGCCAACGACAAGGCCTTCCTGTCGGGCGAGCGTACCGTCGAAGGTTTCTTCAAGACCCATCCCGGCATCGACCAGGCCATCTCGCGCGGCCTGGCCTATGCGGAGTACGCCGACATGGTCTGGTGTGAAACCGGCAAGCCCGACCTGGCGTTCGCCAAGACTTTCGCCGAAGCCATCCACGCCAAGTTCCCGGGCAAGCTGCTGGCCTACAACTGCTCGCCGTCGTTCAACTGGAAGAAGAACCTGGACGATGCCACCATCGCCAAGTTCCAGCGCGAACTGGGCGCGATGGGCTACAAGTTCCAGTTCATCACGCTGGCCGGTTTCCATGCGCTGAACTACTCGATGTTCAACCTGGCGCATGGCTATGCCCGCAACCAGATGTCGGCCTTCGTGGAATTGCAGGAAGCCGAATTCGCCGCCGCCGCCAAGGGCTTCACCGCGGTCAAGCACCAGCGCGAAGTCGGCACCGGCTACTTCGACGCCGTGACCCAGGCGATCCAGCAAGGCCAGTCGTCGACCACCGCGTTGCATGGTTCGACCGAGGACGAGCAGTTCTTTGAAGACCAGACGGAAAAGAAGGCCGCCTGATGGCCGGACAGGCTTGAGTTGCTTGTGTGTTGTGTGAAACCGGCTGGGCTCCAGCGCAAGCCGGTCGGGGTATCCCCCCATCCTGGAACCGCACCTCAAAAGGGTGCGGTTTTTTTTCGTGGTGGCATCAGAGTGAGCGCTGTGCGCAGATGCGCCCGTCGCGTATTTCGAACACTTCGTCGCCCAGGGCGTCGACATCGGCCGGGTCATGCGTGATCAGCAGCATATGCACGCCCAGGCGCTGTTGCAGCTCGGCCAGTTCGCGCCGCATGCGCTCGCGCAGCGACAGGTCCAACGCGGAGAAGGGTTCATCCAGCAGCAGGATGTCGGGTTCGGACACCAGCGCGCGCGCCAGCGCCACGCGTTGCCGCTGGCCGCCGGAAATCTGCGCCGGATGGCTGCCGGCGATTGCCTGTAGCTCAAATGCCGTGATCCATTGTTGTACCGCGGGATGCGAAGCGGGCCGGCGCAGGTTGAAGCAGCCGCGCGCCAGGCCGAAGGCGATGTTCTGCGCCACCGTCAGGTGCGGAAACAGCGCGTAATCCTGGAACAGGTAAGCGACGTTGCGCTCCTGCACGCGCACGTTGATTTGCTGCTGCGCATCGAACAGCGTGCGGCCGTCCAGCCGGATGTGGCCGGCGTCGGGCGTCATGAGGCCGGCCACGGCTTTCAGGGTCAGGCTTTTGCCCGAGCCGGACGGGCCGTACAGCACGATGCGCTCGCTGTCGGAGGCGAAGGCGATGTCGAGGTCGAACACGCGGTCGCCGGCGCGCAGTTTCTTCTGGATCTGGAGTTCGACGCTCACGGCAGCTCGGGATGGGTTGGCAAAGTGGGGCTCACGGCGGGGTGGTCTGCAATCAGCGCAAAATCAGCGCAAAGTAAGCTGGGTACGATCCGGCACCAGCCGTCCGGCCAGCATCAGGATGACCACGCAGGTGATGGAGGTGATCACCACCAGCATGGTGGCGGCGCCGTCGTCGCCGGCCTGTACCGCTTCATAGATGGCCACCGACAAGGTCTGGGTGCGGCCGGGCAGGTTGCCGGCCACCATCAGCGTGGCGCCGAATTCGCCCAATGCGCGGGCGAAGGCCAGCAGCACACCGGCGGCAATGCCCTTGGTCGCCAGCGGTAGGCTGACGCGGAAGAATACGCCGGCTTCCGACACGCCCAGCACGCGGGCGGCGTTTTCGAGCTGGTGGTCGACGTTTTCGAACGCGGCGCGCGCGGCCTTCATCACCAGCGGGAAGGCGACGATGGTGGAGGCCACCACCGCGCCTTGCCAGGTGAATACCAGTTGGATGCCGATGCTCTCAAGCCAGGCGCCGAAGGTGCCGCGGCGGCCGAACAGCACCAGCAGGTAATAGCCCAGCACGGTCGGCGGCAGCACCAGCGGCAAGGTCAGGATGGAGTCGATGAAGTCGCGCAGCGGCGAGCGCCAGCGCGACAAACCGTAAGCTGCCGCCACGCCCAGCACCATGTTGAGCAAGGTCGCCAGGCCGGCGACCTTGAGCGAGAGCAGCAGCGGTGTCCAGACGGGATGCATGGCGTGGCTTTATTTCGCAGGGGGAGATCAGGGCTTGAGGAAGCCGTAACGCGCCAGCACGGTCTGGCCGGTGGGCGAGAGTACGTAGCTGATGAATTTGTCGGCCAGTTCCTTCTGCTGGCTGCCGGCGGTGGCGGCGATCGGATAGGTGGCCGGCGCATCCGACGGAATGCGGATGGCGACCTTGACCTTGTCCGGCATCACGGCGGCATCGGTGGCGAACACGAAGCCGGCGTCAACTTCGCCGCGCGCCACGTAGTCCAGGCTGGTGCGCACGTTCTCGGCCATCACGGCCTTGGCCTGGACCTGCTGCCACAGGCCGGCACTTTCCAGAGCGGTCTTGGTGTAGCGGCCGAACGGCACGGAAGCCGGGTTGCCCAGGGCGATGCGCTGGTAGGCGGGCTGGTTCAGGTCGGCCAGCGCGGCCGGCTGCAGCTTGCTGTCATGCGGGACGATCAGCACGATCTGGTTGGCGGCGAAGTTCTTGCGGGTCGCCGGATTGACGGCTTTTTCGGCGATCGCCTTGTCCATCGCGGTCTGGTCGGCCGAGGCAAATACGTCGGCCGGGGCGCCGCGCACGATCTGCTGCATCAGGATGTCGGAGGCGCCGAAGTTGGTGATCACCTTCACGCCGGGGTTCTGCTGCTCGAACGACTGCGCCAGCTCCTTGAAGGCATTGGTCAGGCTGGCCGCGGCCGACACCACCAGGTCGGTAGCGTGGGCGGCGCTTGCGCAAAACATCAGGGCGGCGGCCAAGGCTGCGCCAAAGGCGGCTTTCAGGCGGGTGTGCTTCAGCATCTGTGATCCTCTTTGTTCTGGTGTTGTTGAAATGGCCGGCATGCGCTCGCGTGCATCAGGCCGCAGATCAGACCGCAGGCCGGCAGCAGACAAGCAAAAGCGCGCGGACCGATGGCCGACGCGCGCTTGTCGAATCTATCGGAATATACGCAAGGATATAACGAGAGTCAACCGCAGGCAAAACTGTGCTGCCCCTGGAACCTGTTTGCTGTTTCCTCGTGGACTGCGACGGACAGCTGCCAGCGCGCCGGCAGCATCAGCGTTGCCATTGCGGCACTGAGGTGTTGGACGTGCAGGAAGGCCCTTGTACAATCACGCGCATGACTTATTCCAAGACCATCAGATTGCGCGTGATGCAGGGCGACACCATCGCCTTCGGCCCGGGGAAGGCCGATCTCTTGCAGGCCATCGAGCGTACCGGGTCGATCTCCGGCGCCGCGCGCGAGATGGAAATGTCGTACCGGCGCGCCTGGCTGCTGGTCGAGGAAATGAACCGCTGTTTCTCCAGCCCGCTGGTGGCGACCGCCACCGGCGGCGCGCGCGGGGGCGGAGCGGCGGTGACCGGGCTGGGGCGCGAGGTGTTGGCGCGTTACCAGCGCATGCAGAAGAAGGCCGATGCCAGCATTGCCGCCGACCTCGGCTACCTGCATTCGCTCATGGCCGACAACAAATAGGCGCGGACGATGCGAGAAATCTGGCTCAAATACCGCCTGCGGGTGCTCAATGCCTGCCGCGTCTCCGAAAACCATTCGATGCTGCTGTGGGGCGCCCTGGCCGGTTTCGTCGGCGCGCTGGCAACTGTCGCCTTTCGCGAAAGCATCGCGTTGCTGCAATTGCTGCTCACCGGCCATAGCGGCAGTTTCGTCGAAATCGCCAAGGGGCTGCCCTGGTACATGCGCATGTTGCTGCCGGCCGCCGGCGGCATCGTGGCCGGCTTGTTCCTGGTGTGGGCCAAGCGCGTGCCGGCCGGCGGCGGCGGCGACTACATGGAGGCGGTGGCCATCGGCGATGGCGCCATTCCCGTGCGGCATACCCTGTTGCGTAGCATGTCGTCGCTGGCGACCATCGCGTCGGGCGGCTCCATCGGCCGCGAAGGCCCGATGGTGCAACTGGCGGCGCTATGCGCTTCGCTGGTGGGCAAGTTTTCGCATTTCCCCGCGTCGCGGCTGCGCTTGCTGGTGGCTTGCGGCGCCGCTGCCGGCATTACCTCGGCCTATAATGCGCCGATTGCGGGGGCATTCTTCATTACCGAGATCGTGCTCGGCTCCCTGGTGATGGAGAGCTTCGGCCCGGTGGTGGTGGCTTCGGTGGTGGCCAACATCACCATGCGCGAGCTGCCGGGCTACAAGCCGGCCTATGAAATGCCTTTCTTCCCGGAGGTGGCGGGTTGGGAAATCCTGTTGTTCGTGATGCTGGGTGTGCTGGCAGGCTTGCTGGCGCCGCAATTCTTGCGCACATTGGAGTTGGGCAAGACGGCCTTCGGCAAGCTGCGCCTGCCGTTGCCGGTGCGCCTGGGCGTGGGCGGTTTGCTGGTGGGCCTGATTTCGGTGCAGGTGCCCGAAGTCTGGGGCAACGGCTATAGCCTGGTCAATTCGCTGCTGCATACCGACTGGGTGTGGCAGGCGGTGCTGATGGTATTGCTGATGAAGATATTGGCGACCACGATCACGGTCGGGTCGGGGGCGGTGGGCGGCATCTTCACGCCGGTGCTGTTCGTCGGGGCGGCGGTCGGTTTCCTGTTCGGCGGCGCGGCGCAGGCGCTGATGCCGTTTCATATGTCGCAGCCTTTCGCCTATGCGATGGTGGGGATGGGGGCGTTCCTGGCGGCGGCGTCGAATGCGCCGTTGATGGCGATCCTGATGATTTTCGAGATGACCCTGAGCTACCAGGTGGTCTTGCCGCTGATGCTGTCTTGCGTGGTGGCCTATGTCGTCGCCCGCGGCCTGGATGGCCGCTCGATGTATGACATCACGCTCAAGCGCCATCGCGACGCCGAAGAGCGCCTGCGGCTGCGCGGCACCCACATGAGCGAACTGATCCGTCCCGCCGAAACGGTGCTCAAGGAAGACGCCGGCATGGAAGACATGAGCGCGGTGTTCCTGAAATACCCGGTCAAATATATCTACATCGTCGATGACGACGGGCGTTATCAGGGCGTGGTGGCGCTGCAGGACCTCACCTCCTGGCTGCTGGACAAGAAAGACGATACCGATCGCAAGGCCAGGGATTTCCTGCGTCGCCATTTCCTGCATGAAGTAACGCCCGACATGTCGCTGGGCGAGGCGCTGCAGCTGTTCCTCAACCACCAGGGGGAGCGCTTGCCGGTGATCGCCAATGCCGACGATCCCAGGTTATTGGGGGTTGTCTACAAGACATCCCTGCTTGACGCTTATTTCCGGCTTGATCGCTCGGGCAATTAATTGAGTTGCGTAAATTTATGTTAAGCATTAAAACCTGTTAGTTAACCGGGCGATGCAGTCGCGCATGCCTTAGTGCTGCCTATCCGGGCGTGACGCCGGCATGGGGGAAAAGACGGCCGGAATGCTGTCGTGAAGCGCTGTTTCTTTGTAACAATTACCGTCTGTGCGGTTTACTGGCATCGTATCCTTGCTAGAATGCCAAACGTTTCTTCTGTCGCACGATAATCATTTACCAACTCGTACGATTTCCACCTTTTTATAAAGAGCACAATTCCCCATGCTGAGTTATCGCCACGCTTTTCATGCCGGCAACCACGCCGACGTCTTGAAGCACATGGTGGTGATTCAACTGATGCGCTACCTTGGGCAGAAAGATGCTGCCTACATGGTCATCGACACGCATGCCGGCGCCGGCGTATACGCCCTCGATAGCGACTATGCCAGCAAGAACGCCGAATACGAGACCGGCATCTCCCAATTGTGGGGCCGCAAGGATCTGCCGCCGGCCGTTCAGGAATATGTCGATCTGGTGCGCTCGCTCAATCCCAGCGGCAAGATGCGCTACTACCCGGGCTCGCCTTATTGCGCCGAGAAGGTCATGCGCGAACAGGATCGATTGCGCCTGTTCGAATTGCATCCCTCCGAAGTCAAGATACTCGAAGATAATTTCCGCAAGCTGGAAGCCCACGCGCTGGCGCAAGGCCAGCGTCCCTCCGCGCGCGGCAAGCGCGTGATGGTGTATCGCGCCGATGGTTTCGCCGGACTCAAGGCGCTGTTGCCGCCGCCTTCGCGCCGGGGCCTGGTGCTGATCGATCCCCCCTATGAAGACAAGCGCGACTACACGCACGTAGCGCAGGTGCTGGCCGATGCGCTGATCCGTTTTCCGACCGGCATGTATGCCGTCTGGTATCCGGTTTTGCAGCGCAATGAGTCGCGCCAGTTGCCGGAGCGGCTCAAGCGCCTGGGCGCCAAGAGCTGGCTGAACGTGACGCTGGCCATCCATGGCCCGGCGCCCGACGGTTTCGGCCTGCACAACAGCGGGATGTTCATCCTCAATCCGCCATGGACGCTTGAGCCGATGCTGAGAGAAGTCATGCCTTACCTGGCCGATGTGCTGGGCACCGACGATAGCGCCGGCTTTGTCTTGGAAGCGGGGGAGGCGTGATATGCTGGCGCGCTGCCTGTTTTGTGATTTTTTGTGACTTTCTTCCGGTGACGTTATCTCAGGCGGCCGAAGCGATGCCGAACCGACATACAATGTGCGGCATTGCCGAAAATAAAGAATCATTACCAAGCTTGGGGCACCTAAAATAAGAACCATGTCCGACCAGCCATCCGACCAGTCCAGCCCTGCCCACCAGGCGCTGGATTTTTTCCTGGCCCGCCAGCCTATCCTGAACCGTGAGCAGGATCTGATCGGCTACGAGCTGCTGTTCCGCAGTGCCGCTTTCGGCCCCGCCAACGTGAAGGATGACGTCACCGCGACCGCGGCGGTGATCGCGCACGCGTCGGAGCTGGGCCTGTCCAACGTCATCGGCAACCTGCAAGGCTTCATCAACGTCGATGCGGCGGTGCTGATGAGCGACTTCATTTATTTCCTGCCGACCGACAAGGTGGTGCTGGAGATCCTCGAAACCGTCAAGGTCACGCCGGAGCTGGTGGAGCGCGTGCGCGAACTGGTCCGGGCCGGCTATGTCTTTGCGCTGGATGACGTGGTGGCCGAATCGGAAGAAATCGAAGAGCTGCTGCCATTGGTCAAGATCATCAAGATCGATGTCATGGAAGTCGATCCCAGCAAGCTGCTCAAGCTTTCCGTGCACTTCAAGCGCGCGGGCAAGGAGCTGCTGGCGGAGAAGGTCGAGACCCTGCAGCAGTTCAATGACTGCGTCACGTTCGGTTTCGATTACTTCCAGGGCTATTACTTCGCCAAGCCCATGATCCTCCAGGGCAAGAAGCTGGAAGCCTCGAAGGTGGTGATCATGCACCTCCTGACGCTTCTGGTGCGCAATGTCGACAACGGCGAGATCGTGCGCTACATCAAGCGCGACGTCGCCTTGAGCCTGACGCTGCTGCGCCTGGTCAACACCCCCGTCTACGGTTTCCAGAAGTTCATCGATTCGCTGGGACAGGCGCTGATTGTGCTCGGCCGCCGCCAGCTCAAGCGCTGGCTGCAGATCCTGTTGTTCGCCAATACCGACAAGAACAAGGCGCATACCCTGTCGCCCTTGATGATCCTGGCGGCCACCCGCGGCAAGATGCTCGAACTGGTGACCGCGAAGATCCGTCCGGGGCGTCGCAAGATGTCGGAAATGGCGTTCACGGTCGGCATCATGTCGCTGGTGGATGCGCTGTTTGGCATGAGCATGGAAAGCGTGTTGCGCCAGATCACGGTCAGCACCGAGATCCGCGAAGCGCTGCTGCGCCGCACCGGCTTTTACGGAACCGCCTTGAAGCTGGTCGAGTGCACCGAACAGCGCGAGCAGAACCAGGAAGAAATGCAGCAACTGCTCGATGAGCTGGGCTTGTCCGCCGACGACTTTTTCGAGGCGGAAAAATATGCCTTCGAGTGGGGCAACAGCATCTCGACCAATAACGTCGGCCAGGCGCCAGGCGCTTCGATGGCGCCGCCGCCGGACGGCTATGTCGACGACGACGATGATGATTGAGTTGGCCCGACCCGGATCCTGAGCAAAGACCAGGCCGCCATGCCGATGCATTGGCGGCTTTTTCTTTGGCCGCTCAATGAGTAAAGCGGCTTTGATTTTCGGACGAAAGCACTTTGATTTTCGGACAGTATTTTCAGGCAATTTTGGCTTGATTTTGGGATGACTCGACCTGGGTCAGGCTCTCGAGACCGAAAAAACAAACGGAACCCGCCAAACTGGCCCCCACGGCACCGAATTCCACTGTTGCGCGCCCTTGTCGTAGCAGCCCCATACTTTCCAGCCAAGTTTGACTTGAATCCCAATGCGGGCAATGTGTAGGCTGAAATATCCGTTGGCCACCGCGACGAAGGTCGTATTGTCTGTCCGTATCACTCGCCAATTCGTCGGAGCGAATTCTAGTCCCAGCACCCAGTAGCTGAAGCCATAGCCACAATTCCGGTATAACCACTTGACGCGGTTCCAGTAGGTCGACTTCCCACGAATGGCTCCGTCACGCACGCCCTGGTCAAGATCCGCATCGAAGGTATCAAACCAAGCCAGCCAGGCTGGCAGCTTGTAGCCCATCTTCAGCAGTCCCCTATCGCTGTAGGTGGTTTGCACAGCAAACAACGGAGCCCACCAATTCACGAACAGGGCCGCCACGATCCAGGAAAAGCTCAAGTCTAGGACTGTACGCCCCACCGAGAA
This sequence comes from Herbaspirillum sp. GW821-FHT09A12, assembly GCF_059418325.1. NCBI lineage: Bacteria > Pseudomonadati > Pseudomonadota > Betaproteobacteria > Burkholderiales > Oxalobacteraceae > Herbaspirillum > Herbaspirillum sp. GW821-FHT09A12. Next base: position 910,491 of record NZ_JBWKPR010000002.1, on the reverse strand, counting down.
CAGCAAGGTCAAAAATAGCATCTGGTACTCCTTTCATTGAATTTGCACTATGGCCGGATTTACCCGGCCTTCGAACGGGGCTTAAAGCCCCTTTATCCATAAACTGAAACTGACCGGAACTTAGTTTCTTCCGGCATTGGCCACAGCGAATATCTTGCAAAGTTGCTCAGCGATACCATTCGGCCGCCTCCTGCGGGGGGGGGGCAGGGCCTTGGTGGAGCACAAAGCAGTCACGTTGCAGCGTGCCGAGCGTTCAATCGCACGTTAGCGCGTGCGGCTGTTTGCTCTGTCTTTAATGGATGACCGAGGTCTCAGTCTTCCGCTGGGGTATGTGCTGCGTACACCGCCAGAACTGCATCAATCTGTTCCCGCGTCATGTCTTCGTGGAACTCGAATTCGCCCGAGCTGGCCCAGGAAAATGGGAGGCCGATTAGACCGGCAGCCTCCAATTCGGCCACAAAGGATTTGCCGATAGGCTTGGTACCGGACTCAGCACCGTTTGCTGTCACATCTTCCATGTCTTACCTCCCAGTCGGTTGAATTTCGATGGTCATGCCGCCAGTCCAGGTGGACGAACCGTTATCCGTTTTTCCGTACAACTGAGCGTAGTGGAGTCCGTCAGCAGCCATTTTCTTGGGCATGGGATAAATCAACGTGTTGCCCGGATTCGCGGTATAGGACTGGATTTGGGTGCTGAGCTGCCCATCTGCGGCAGCGCCGTCATAGCCCATCTGTGTGTATGACGAGTAATTTGCCACGCTCGTGTTGGCCAGGCCGACAAAGGTGGCCCTGGCCATCTCGCCCGCGAATGCCAGAAAGCTGATTTTTAAACTCGCCAGCGCAACAAAGCTGGTACTGCCTGTACTGGATGTGCTCACACCGCTAATCGCAACATAGCCCGTATCGTTGTACCAAGATCGCGCCATACCAGACCATGCTGTCGCTGACGTGGCATATTCGATGCCAACAAGCAGGCGGGTACTATCACCATTCTTGATCTCGATTCCGGTAGCCGCATCGGTAGCATGCGGTGTAGTGGACGCCTCCAGCACCATCGCATTGCCGTTCATATAGGCATAGATGTAGTACAGCGTCGACGCCACCAGACCAGCAGCTGCGAGCGTCACCCCTGCCGCAGGAACCGTTGCCAAGCCATAGCCAGGAATGAAAACCGTACCACTCTTCACCCTCGCAAGTAGAAGATTCGCCCCAGACACCTGGAGGCGGCATTGCGCACCGTTGGCGCCGATCAGCGCACGCCGAATTGCCTGAGCCAGTTGTGTGTTGTCTGCCTTGTTGAGAACGATGCCCATCGACTCAATGAAGGATGCGGATTCTTCCTGAATCGCATTGTTGAATTCTGCCGTGAATTCAGTAGGTGGCCGGTTGTTGGCAGCATCTTCCGCTACCCAACGGTTGTTGACATGGCCAGGGCCATCAATTCGATGCATTGTAATAACCTCCTGTTCCCGTAATATCTTCGAACCACAGATAGACATGGGCTTGTTTGAAAGCGGATAGTGCTGTCCATAGAACACTCGGATCAACCACCGAGCTGTAGTAGCGCACGCGGATGATGTAGCGGCTGCGATGCCCCCACAACCCGTCGCCGATGTGGCTACCGATGCGTGCCGGGCCGATTAGGTGCTCCACGCGCAGTAGATCAACCGGAAAGGTTTCCTGCGGCGCTGCATGGCTCCATAAGCGGTCGCCGATATGGCCACCGATGGCTGCTGCACGACGTGGAAAGGTCTCTGTGTGTCCCGCAATGGCCTCCCTGGCTACGCGTCGGTATTCTTCGATGTGCCAGCTACTGACCTTTGGCCGATGACGGTCGACGGCGTTGTCCAGCACCTGCTGGACTGCCACCTCTGTCCGCGCAAATTCCTTGGCCGCTCCCATGAGCAACTTGTCACCGAACCCGCCCTCCGGCCACTTCCAGGCCGAGCCAGGCGGCAAGTAGCTCTGCAGGGCTGCGGCAAATTCGCGCTGGGTATGCTGTTTGACTTTCATGGCGCCCACTGCACTGGCGTTGAGACGAGCAGCTCGCCCGGGCCGGCAACGACGCTCTCAATCGGTAAAAGACGCGTGTACTGCGACGTGACGGTGGCAATAGCCGCGTCGATCTCCGACACCTGCAGCACCGCGTCCTCGTTGGCCTTTGCGAGCACGGTGGCGCTGATAGCGGCCTCGATAGCTGTTCGGTTGGCCTCGTTGTCCGAGACAGGCGGCAGATCGAGCTGAACAACGACGAAATGCTGGATGGGTGACACAACACGCCAATCTGAGCCGCCAGGCGCGACCGTGGCCAGATAGTCCTTGACCGCCTGCAGCACAGCATCAGTCGGCATGCGCCCGGGCAGGCGATCGCAAATCGGCCGGACAGTCACAGTGCCCAGCCCGAGCACATGGAGCTGCACCAGGGCCGTCGTGACAGAAGGGTGGGCGCTGCGCGCCCAAAAGCGGTAGTCGTTGGGCTTACCGCCCCGCGCCCCGTCCGTTACGACCGTCTGCCATTCATCGGCCACCCGCACCCGCCAGTTATCGACGGTCTCTTGCTCTTCGCCGCCCTGGATGCCGGCGTCGTCGACCGTCAATGTCGCAGAAACACCAGGAACCGGATCGATAAAGGTAAGCGTCTGCCCAGCAGTGAGGTTGCCGGCGCTACCAGCGGTCAGGCAGCGTACCGACACGGGCGTCGGGCCGGTACCGATTGTCGTGGCAGTGGTAACGGCGTAGTCCAGCCCATTCGGGCCACGTGCCTGGACATCCTTGAGGATTTGCTTATCGGCCGCTCCGATGGCGATGGTGCCGCCGGCCGCGGCGCGTGCCAAGAGGCGCTCCACCTTGTAGAGGGCGGCCCAGTCGTAGAGGCGCTCTTCCTCGCAGGTCAGGGGGGAGGATTGGCGGTCAGCCCATTGCACATAGCCGTTGGTGCTGTGGTGGCCACGTGCGAGCGCCACCGCCAGCGGACGGCGCAAGACACCGGGCATCGAGGCAAGGTCTGCCTCGATACGGGTCTGCAGAGAAGGAAAGGCGGGACGGGTGTAGTTGGTCACAACGGGGCTCGCACAATGAACTTGCGTCCATTGTGGAACCCGGTGATTTTAACGAGAACGCTGGAAATGTTTCCAGCGGGAGTGGTAGGGACTTCCTCTTGTACCGTGACGTCCGTGAATGCCGGATCGCGAGAGGTTAGACGCGTGGCTAGGTCGTTGATGGTCTGACGCCTAGCGCTGTCATCCAGTGGTTGTCGGCGGACGCACCACAAGATTACCCCTGCTGTAGGATCATAGAACCAGCCTCGGCGGTCGAACCGCTGGGAAACCAGATTGTCCGGCGCCTCGGCATCGGTATACAGCTCGCTATAGATGACGGTCGCTGCAGCCGCATCTGCGTCATCCAGCATAGGGTCGTCGAAAGCAAGATCGAAGGCATTGCCCTCTACTCGAACTAGTTTCAGCATGTTTTCATCGGTTCACTGTGGATGTGGGTTCGCCGGGTGGCGTGCTGGTGTGGGTATGGCCGTCTCCCACGTCGACGCCATTGACTTTAAATTCCCCGTCAATATGAGAGCCGCCCTTCATCTCGGCCACTCCGCCATTAGCGCCGTAGTAGCCTGCTGCAGATGAGGTCTGGCCAAGCACTTCCAGGTTGCCGCCGATCTTGGCATCCCCGGTGGTCTCGAAAAGCGGCGTCTCCGCGATCACCTTGGCGCGGGCCTTGGCTCTCACGATGCCGCCCTCCTGGATGGCAACGAAATCCCCTTTGTCGTTATGGATGGCCACTTCCCCGTCCTTCAGCTCCATCTGGTACTGCTTGTCGCCGACGATCAGGGCCAGGCCCTGCGCGCGGTCGCCACTGGGGAACATCAGATATACCTGCGCACCTGGCAGCGGCTTGTGCGAGAAGCCATACGGCTCGATGCGCTTGACGTTGGGCAGCGGCTCATCGTCCAGGACGGTCACTTGCACCGTGTCGGCCTCGGCAAGGTTCAGCGTTCCCTGGGCGATGAGCAGCTTCAATCGGCCCCAGCCTTGTTCATCCATCAGTTTTTCCCCTTCTTCACACCAGCACCTCGCTTGCTCTTCTTCTTGGGTTCGCCGAGGAATGCGCTGCGCGGCATCACGGTGAGCTTGGCACGCTCGCCGCTACCCGCACCGCCGCGCGTGTCGGAAGTGAAGTTCACTTCACCGATCAGCAGCACTTCGTCAATGTCTTCCTCGCCATCTTCCTCACCCGGGATGATGACGCGAACCTGGGTATTGATCGCCCAGGGCACTTTGTTGCCGGCTGCATCGGTGTATCGCCACTCCGGCACTTCCAGCTCGATACGGTGGGCGCGAGCCAAGCGACGGTTTCGCTCCAGGAGCGCGCGGCGCTCGCAGCCACCGATGCCGTGGCTATAGCGGTCGGCGACTATGTGCATGGGCCGGAAGAAGTTGAGGCCCTCGTCCTTGATCGATCCGCGCCGCGCGGCGTCTGCGGCATAGTCGAAGCTCTTGACCACGTATTCAGAGAACCGCAGCTTGTACTCGTCGACGATGGTGTAGTCGGCGATGTTGACGCCGTATTCCAGCGTGGTGACAGGCGGCTCATTGGTCGGTTCGGTCAGGATCAGGCCGCCGGAGGGCAGCGGATACAGCAACAGGTTTGCGGCCCGTACAGCATTGATGAGGGCGTTTGACGGCTGCTCGCACTGCATGGAGAACTGGGGTACAGCCTCGGTCTTGGCGGCGATCTCTACCGGCACCTTGAACGTGTCGCAGAGTCGCTTCACGATCTCGGCAAGGGTCAGGCCGGACAAGGTCTTCGAGTATTGGCAGTCGACCAGCTCACGCCCCAGTGACCGCGCCTCGATGGAAATACCGTGATGCTCCCCGCTGACCTTGCGGCGCCGCGAATCCGGGCGCACCGTTGTTACCAGGGCGTCCCCGATCAGCACGTCGGCCACCGTGTTGACACCCAAGCCCAGGCTATTTCCTCGGCCCGGGCCGACAATGGCCAGGCGCACCGCCGAGCAGATATCATCGACGGACATTTGAATATCGACCGATTGCCAAAGGGGATAGCGGTTGCCGTTGAAGCGCAGGCTTGCGATTGGCTCATCCATAGACCACTCCCTGGACGAACATTGGATGACGCACGGCATTGCGGGCGATGAACACCTCTTCATCGACCTCCAGGAGGTAAGCAAGCACCGCCGAGGGCATGGGGTGAACAACGCTGCGCTCCACAGCCGGCTTCAGGTCTTGGGCCATCAGCGCGTCAATCAAGGACGTGCGTGCATCCACAGCAGCCTCAAAGACGCCATCCGACGCACCAGGCAGCAACGAATCCAGGGCCGACACTGCAGAGGTCAGCGCCGCATCGCGGTCACTCTCGGCCCGGTAGTCCGCCATCGCCGCCTGGGCGGTGGCCGACACCATGAGCTGGCTGCGCAGCGTATTTTCCCGCTCCAGGTTGCGCCTCACTGCGCCATCCGTCGCTGCCACGCCGGTCAAGGCCGGCACGGCCGACGTGGTGGCAATGCTGGCAAACCGGGTAACCACCCGAGGGCGGTCGGTGTCGTCTAGCTCGGCGCCGCCGCCGCCCAGGGCGTTGGTCAGGCTACGGAGCATGGCGGCATATTGCCCAGGAATGGCCATCAGCTCGTTGATATCGTTCTTTACGCCCTGGATGAGGTTGAGCACCTGGCCGGCCCAGGTAAGCGGCAGCGTGGCCATCGAGATCAGATTGCGCAGCCCCTCCAGTTGCTGGTTGACATTGGCGATGAAGGCGGTCATGCCATCGGCGCTCATCGGCTCCAGCTCGAAGTCGTCGACTGCAGCGTCAGACAGCTTGGCCGTCTTGTCGATGGCCACGTCAACCTTGTCGACCTGGACGACGTAAGGCTGCTTCCCGCCGGGCACGAACTCGATGGCGACCGTGGCCATGCCCCCGCGCTCGTTGCTCTCGCTGACCGTCCAACCCTGGGCACGAACCCAGAGGTTACCGAGCCAAGGATGCAGCAGCCAGTCGGCGCCGGGCTGATTCAGCTTCTCCAGGAAGCCATTCCGCTCCAGGTCATAGTCCTCGCCGATGAAATAAGCGTTCAACTTCCATTCATCCGCCTTGCCGCCTAGGTCTTTGACGTGCGGCTCGTCCGCGCCAGGAATAGGGGTAACGGCCAAGCGGCGGCCGCCCGTGGCGCTATGGTCGTCGGTCAGAAAATCAAAGCCTCGGAAAGAGGCGGTGGCCATGCGTTCTCGATAGCTCATCGCGGTGCCCCGTTCCACACATTACCGGTATTCATCTTGAAATTGGCGATCCCATTGACCTCCATGCCTTGCTGCTGGACGACCAGGCCCGGCGCCAGGGCAATGGAGAGATTTGCATTGACGTCGACGGGCTTCTGCTCGCCACCCTTCATCAGGTCTTTGATACCTTCCCAGGCCAGGCCGCCAACGCCGCCGACTGCGGCGCCGATGCCTGTGCCGATGACCGGAATGAAGCTGCCAACCGTGGCGCCGAGGGCGGCGCCGTTCAAGGCGCTGGAGCCGTATCTGGTGATTGCCGAGTCGTCGCCGAACGCCTTCCCAAGCGCCCAATCGCCCGCAGCGGCGCCAATACCTGCAGCCGCACCCACACCCACTCCACGCATCACGGTTCTGCCTACGCCGCTGCTAGCGGCGGCGCCTGCGGCGCGACCGATGGCACCACCAACCGGGCCAGCCTTGCCGCCCATAGCGATGCTGGCCAAGCCTGCCGCACCCGCCAGTGCACCCAGGGCACCGGTGGCCAGCGTGATCGAACCAACCAGGAGCGGATGTTTGTTGGCCAGGTCGCCGAATGCTTCAGCCGCGCGTCCGATGGCCGGTGTCAGGCCGTCCAGCACTGCCTTCTGCCCAATGTCCTTTTGCTGCTGGGCCATGCGAAGCTGGAACGACGGTGTGCTGGCCATCAGCTCATAGTTCTTGTCCCCGGCCCCGTTGATGCTGACGTCGTTCTCCCGGACGGTGCCCAGCACCTTCTTCATGTATTCCGAGTTGTTCATCATGCCCAGCAACGCCATCAGGGCCTGGCGGTCCTGGATCAGCTTGCCAATCCCCGCGCCCTGGGCAATTGTGGCCATGCCTTCCAGGGCTTCCTTCTTCTGGTCGTCGTTCTTGGCTGCCGCCAATTGCTTCTGCAGGGACTTGTAGTCATCCCGCTTGTTCACGGTCTGCGAGACCAGCTCGCCGAACGCATCCACCGAGTCCACGCCCTTGGCGCGGCGCTCTTGGAGATACTTGGGCAGGTTGATGCCCAGCTTCTTGGCGTCGTTAGCCGTGTCGCTGGAGTTGATTTTGGAAAGCAGGTTGACAACGTTGTTACCGGCCTCGTCCTTGGTGCCGGCGGTGATCACCGCCGCCTGGTTCAACGCGGCCAGCTTTGCAAAGCCTGAGCGCCCGGACATGCCCGACATGGTGGCGGCGGCCATCTGCTGCGGCAACCATTTGGCCATGTCTCGCAGCTCGAAGCCGCCAGCCTGGCCAGCGGCCAACGCCATGTTCAGGACGTTCGGGAGTTCGTCGGGCTTGATCTTGAAGGTCTGCATCGCGCGGATGCCGATCTGCGCGAGCTGATTGGCACTGGCGCCGGTGGCCGTCTGGAAGCGCATGAGCTGGGGCAGCATCTTCTTGGCGTCATCGGCCTCGAAGGCGCCCGAGGCAATCAGCGTGTCCAAGGCCTCGGCAGCTTCTTCGCGGGTGCCGCCACCACCTCGGCCCACTGCGGTATTGATTGCCGCTTCCAGCTCCGCCATGCCTTGGCGGCGCCCCTTGAAGTCGCGCTCGGCAAAGGCGGTGTTGGACATGTTGGCCAGGCGCTCGTCGAACGAGATCGCGGCCGAGGTCGGCCCCTTCAGGGCATACGCCGCGCCGGCAACACCCGCGACGCTCGCCGCACCGAACTTCATGCCCGCCTGCAGCTTCTGTGCTGTGGTCAAGCGGCCCATTTCATTGCGCAGCTCGGTGACCTTCTCGCGCATCTTGGAAGCGGCCAGGGCCTGCTCCCTCCAGGAGAGCACGCCGCTACGCGCCAGGCGGTTGTAGGCGGCTTCAGTAGCTTGGATTTCGCGCTGAATAGTGCGTTCGGAGCGCACGCCCAGGGTTTCCCGGGCAGAGTTGAGACGCTCGTAGGCGGTGCGCTGACGAGCCGCGCTGCGCTCTGCAGCGGCGGTTGCGCGCTCGGCCTGGCGCTCGGTGGCCGTGGCGGCCTTGGCCGCGCTCTGCTCGGCCAGGCGAGTGGCGTTGCGGATGTCCGCCGACGCGCTGTCAACCAGCTTGACTCTGACTTCGACGTCGACAGCCGAGGAATTCGACATAAAAAAATGCTCCAGTACCTGATGGTGACTGGAGCATAAAGACCGCCTTCCCTGCGGTTAAGGCTGGAAACATTTCCAGCGGGTGCGTGACGCTAGGGGCTCGGGCTGACGATGCGTTTCGAAACATCGGCCATCACAAACAGCTTTGATAGCCGCCAGGACTCAATGACGGGCATCTGTTGGTTCAGCACGCGAGCAACCATTGCAGCGGCGCCCAGCACCTTCGCTACTTTTTTACGGCGTCCCCTGCAGGCAGATCGCTGAACACTTCTTTCTCGTCTGCCTCGATCATTGCGTCGACGTGGGCAATGGCGATCTGGTAGTCGAGGCCGTGGAGCTTGAGGACGATCTCTTCGTCGACGCCTGCGATGCCGGCCACCAGGGTGATGCGTTGAAGCGTGCCGCCGCGCATGTCGAATGCCAGGTAGTCGCCGGCAATGGTGTGATCACGGAAGGTCAGCTCGCTGAACGTCTTTTTGCCGAACTGCAGCGGTTCCTTGAGGCGCTTGGTCTTCGCCTCCAAGATGTGCGCGCCGTCCTTCTGCAGCGCCGCCAGATATGCCTTGATAGCGGCGTCGTCGGCGTCGATCAGCTCATCGCAGTAGCGCGCGGCCTTCTGATAGTCCCGACCGTCGAGCGCCTGGACGACTGCGATATCCAGGTCGGCCATGCTGGCAATCAGCGCCTGGCGCTGGGCGGTGCCGCCGGGAATATCGAATGCCAGGTAGTCGCGTGCCACCGAGTGACCACGGAACGCCAGCTCGGTGATGGTCTTGTCACCGACATTCACGGGCCGCTTGAGCTTCATCGGCGCGCCCATTACGAAATGCGCTCCGAGGTGTTGGCGAAGATGGCGATTTTGATGGTGCCTTCGCCGTCCAGCGGCGGCGGCGACTCGATAGACGCCTGGCTCATCAGGTGAACCGAGCCGTCCGACAAGCGGACGGTAACGTCTTCGTCCTGGACGGCCGCCAGCGCAACCAGGTCAATCCCAACGGCGTTTAGGTTCAGCTCCAGGCGAGCGGCCTGGGCGCTGGAGGTGTGGCCACCATCCTGGGGCAGCCGGCCCGGCTTGTGGCTTCGCTTTTCGCCGCTCGGGGTGAAGGTGCCGGGATTGTCCGCCAGCGGCAGCTTGCCGATGGAGGGAACCGACACCGTGCGGATGTTCGTCATTTCCATGTTGTTTTCCTCTCAGATGTTGTGCGGAGGCAGTGCTCAGTAGGTCGGAACGGCCTTCAAGAAGCTCGACTTGCCCGCGATGATGTAATACGGCGAATTGATCACCGGGGTATCGTGGAAGTTGAAGCGGCTCGGGTTGGCCGGATCTTGCTCCACCACCAGCGTGGACTTGTAGTAGGCATATGCCTGCACCCATCCCTTGTTGCGCATCAGGTCGTTCTGGTAGAGCGACAGCAGGTAACCGCGCACGCTGTCCTCGGTGGTGATGCGCAGCCCAGGGCGGTAGTCCTCATCGGTCTTGGCCGCCGTCGTCCCGGTGAATTGCTTCTTGGCGCCGCTGATTTGCGCGTAGCGGATGCGCTCCATGACCTCGGCCGAGTTGATATCCAGGAAGGCGTCGTCGGCGCTGCCATCGGGCTTGTACTGATACATGGAGATCAGGCGCTTGATGTAGACACCGCCGTCTTTGCCGATCTCCAGCATGCTGATGCCCTTGAACAGCAGGCTGTTGGCGTCCGTCCACTCGAAGTATTCCCCAGGCACGCCCACCAGTCCGGGTAGCGCCGTGTCTTCCAGGGAGGCCACAGGCTGGCTTTGCAGACGCGGCCCGGCGGCTGCGCACACTGCTGCCGCCGTTTCCCAGGTCGTCATGGGCTGGTTGTCGATGCCGACCGTGCAGACGTGCACCGCGTTCTTGGTCTCGCCATAGGAGGCCGCAGCCTCGAAGCCGCCGCGATAAGCGCTGAAAAGCCGGAAGCCTGCTTGCACGGGCGGCTGATAGCGGCGGTCGGATTCGGTCTTCCAGGCCGCAATCGTCACGTTGTCATTGATGCCCAGGGCAACGTAACGGAACCAGCGGCCGCTGCCGATGATGGCCGGCAGATCGCCGGGCGCCGGATCGCCGGCACCGCCATGCATCGCGGCGATGGTCAGGGACATGCCTTCGGGCGTTTCTTCGCCGTACAGGTTCAGGCGAATGTCGATGTTGTTGCCGCAAGTGCCCTTGTGGCGCGCGGTCAGCGTGACGTCGGCGCCCGCCGCCACAGCGGTGACCGGGATATCGGTGCCTGCGGCGGTGATGGCAGCGGCAATTGCGGTGGCCAGGTCGGCCGCCGTGGCATTCGCGGCCACCGGGGCCACGATGGCGCGCTGCGCGATGTACAGCGCCAGGACGCCGGCCTCGGTGGCGGCCGCGTCCACGGTGATCTTGCCTGCGGCGGTGGCACCGGCCGGCAGGTCGGCATACGGCAGGATGTACATGTCGTAGGTCGGATCGATCTTGCGATAGCGCTTGGCCATCTGGTGCAGCATCGAGCCGTCACCGGCCTTCTTCTTGGCGTCCTCGACACCCGACAGGCGGACGATTTCACCAGCCGCGGCTGATCCGGTGGGCAGCTTCTGGCCAACCAGGAGGATGATGGGCAGGTCGCCGCCCAGGCCGGCCTGGCTGCCGTCGATCTCGATATAGCCGCCCGGGTAGCGCAGCGCCTCGGGGACGTAGGACATGGGGATAGTGCTCATAGATCGGTTCCTTTTCTACTGAGGCCCTCGAACTGGGGCGGGTCTGGCAAATAGTTGGTGATGAGGGTGGTGAATTCGTACTTGTCGGCCCAGTACATGTCGCCATCCGTGTACTGCAGCACGCGGCCGCCGGCAAATTTCATGGGCTTCTTTCCCGGCTCGATCTGCCAGCCCAGCAGGCGCTGCTTCACCACCTGGCGATAGGCCAGCAGCATGTTGTCGCCCTCGGCCCGGGCTTTGTGCTTGCGGGCGTTCTCGATGGCGATGACCAGGTCGAGCGATATCGTGATGTTTTCGGCCCGCTCACCAGCATGCACAGACCTTTCGCCGGCACGCACCACCCAGCACGCCGGGAGAGGGAGCGACTCGGGCTTGATCTGCGCGAACTCGGCGGCGCCCTCGACGTTCCGAAACCAGACATGCGGGAAGCCGGCAGGCTTGGGCGTTAGCAGCGTGATCAGCGGATCAAGGCTAATCATCGGCATCTCCGCCGACGCTGCGCATGCCGTAGCGGCGCTTCCGGCTGTCGATGATCGCCAGGTCACCCGATGGCGCCGGCTGTGCCGGATCGGCCGGGATCAGGTTCTGCGTTCCCTTGCTGTGGTTGATCAGCATGGTCAGGACGTCGTCGTAAGCCTTGCGGACGTCCTCCGTCATGTTCTCGGCGCCCTGCAGGTTGTACAGGGCGATGGTCGATGCGATCCGGGCCAGCAACGGTGTTTGGACGGTCTCCGGTATGCCGTAGGTGAGCACCAAGGCGTCCGCATCGGCCAGGGCCTTGTCGATGGCATCCAGGGCCAGTGCGATGGCGTCCTGCTCCTCCTGGGAGTAGGCGGAGAGGTCGCCCCCCGCGATAGCCTGGCGCAGCGCCTCGTCCGGCACCATGTCCAGGTCGGCCGGCACGGCCAACTGGGCGAGGCGGCGGGCGTTGCTGCGCGCGAGCAGGTCGGCGCGGGCGGCGAAGCTCATTGCGCGCTACCTTTCTGGCCGCCCTTGGTTGCGGCCTTGGTTGCCGGTTTGGCGGTCACCTTCTTTGCTGCGGCCGGTTTCGCGGCCGTCTTTGTTGCCCCCTTGGTTGCAGCAGCGAGCGGCGAGGGTTCAGCCGAGCCCGGAGCTTGTACGCTGCCGGTGGGTGCAGCCGCTGGAGGCACGGAAGCGGTGCCGGCGCCGGAGCCGCCCGCAGGGTCAGCTGCGTTGGGCGTGTCGTTCTCCAGGTCGGTCGGTTTCTCTTCCGAGACCTCCAGCATCTGCTCTGCCTTCAGTCGGTTGAGGGTGGCGTCATCCACCTCAACCGGCTGCCATAATTTGATGAAGCGGGTGCCGCAGCGGAAGAACGAGTCTTGTCGTGCTACGGGAACGAGTCGTACATAGACCTTCGTCATGGTGCTGTGTCCTTAAAAAAATCCCCCGCCCGCCTGGGCGGGGGGCAAACATGGAGCCAAACTGCGCTCCCTTCCGCTCACGTGTTGGTTACAGCCAGGGCGTGACGATCAGCTCGACGCGCTTGTAGTTGGTGTTGCTCTCGCCGTTGGCCAGGTTCTGCTTTAGCAGGATGGCCTCGGCGGCAGCGCGGTTGGACATGCCCACCAGGAGGGTGTCGGCCATGATGCCCAAGGGCACCTGACCATCGCCCTTGAACAGACCCATCGCGTCGAAGGCCGCTTCAAAGTTCGCGGCGGTCAGGTCGGCCTTGGAACCGAACGCGCACTGCCAGAAACCATAGGCCGCATTGCCGCGCCACTTGCCGCCGAACGAAATCTGGTCGTAGTCGAAGTTGCGGTCGCCCTGAATGTTGGTCAGCATTTCGAACTTGGGCTTGTAACGCTCCTGCAGGTAGATCGGCGCCGGGGCCTGCTTGGTGCACAGCAGAATCCAGGGCGCTTTGGTGCCGTCCTGCATGTTGCTGACGGGCGTCACATCGCCGCTGCCGTCTTCGTTGGTGGTGGTGGGGTGATCAGTGTCGAAGAAGTACTGACCGTCGTAGCACTCGCTGGCGAAGCCGGCCGCCAGTGCCTGGAAGATCAGGCGGCTCTTGAGATCGTTGGCCGACTGGCCGGCGGATTCGGCGAGCGTGCCGTACTGGCCGGTGTTGTCGTCTTCCATGTCGTCCACCAGCACGTCGATGGTGGCCTCGAACTTCTTGTTGACCACCTGGTAGCCGCGCTCCTCGACGGACTTATGCACGCGGGAGCCGACCCATTCACGGAACTGCGGGAATTGGGTCAGCCACTTGTACGTGTTGGATGCACCGTTGCTGTTCACCAGCTTGGAGATCTTTTTCCAGTCATCCGAACTGACTTTCAGGCCCTTGTCCCAGCGGGCGATCAGGGTGGTTTTGAGGTCGTTGATTTGGTCTTGCGTCAGCTTGCCCATTGGGTTCTCCTTGGACTCTTAATGTTGAATTCGGTGTTGCCTCTATGCCTGCTAGGAATCAGTCCCGGGACTTCTTCGCAGCCAGGTATTCCTCCGGCGTCACGCCCATGCGACTGCACATGGCCAGGGTCTCCTGACTCAGACCGTTGCCGCCCTTGTTGGCCTCCTGGTGCTGCTGGCCCTTGGCGATAGAAATCGGGTTGGTGGCGTCCAGGTATTCGGTCAAAACAGCCAGCGATTGCTTTTCGGCCCAGGGCTTTTGCGCGGGCACCAGGCGGCCGTCGTTCAACGCGGCCAGCAACAGGGCTGAATGCTTCTGCTGCTCGTCCAGCTTGGTGGCTTCGGTCTTTTCGCCTTCCAGCTTCTCGGCCTTGGCCTTGAAGTCGTCGCGTTCCCTGGCCAGTGCCGCAACATTGGTATTGAGTGTGTCGCGCTCGGCGGTCAGGGCTGCGACCTTGGTTTGCAGGCCATCGCGCTCAACCGTGAGCGCGGCTACTTCATTAGGCATTTCAGCCTCCTTTTCGGTGGAAAAAATGGAATACGCGCGGGCCAGATCGGCCAGAGCTTCGAGGTCATCGAGTGCGGGGGTATTGGTGATCGCAACCGAAATCAGCTCCAGCACATCGCCGGTGTCCTTGTCGTACAGGAAGACCGGGCTGATGTAGCGCACCTTCTTCTTGACGATCAGGTCGGCGGTGTCGTCGACCCACTGCACATCAGTTGCGAACAGGCCGACTCCATCGCGCCATTCCAGCGAGCGAGGAATCCAGCCGGCGGCTTCGACGCGCTTCCCGTTATTCTTAGCATTCAGCGACTGGTGTTCGAAGTCGATGAGAATGTCGGTCTTGCGGGACTTGGCCAAAGCGATGACGTCAGCGGCGACCGGAGCATTGATATGCCAAGCCCCGGTTGCCACATCATCCGGGCGGCCATCAACCGAGCGGAACGAGCCGGCCGGCAGCAGATGTACTTCGGTCGGTGCCTGACCGGCGGCAAGAGCCAATTCAAATGAACAGCCGGCGATGGATGTATTGCGCTTGGTTTGGGCCACGTTTTGCTCCCTGTTTCGATAGGAAGCATTCTTGCGGCGCAGCGAATTAAGGCCCACGCTGGAAACATTTCCAGCGGACGAGATAAGGCCGACCGATTTAGAGGGCTTTTAAGACGTTTTGGGGTGCTGCGTAGGGATTCGTACTCAGAAGAGGGAGAACGGCGTTTCTAAATCGGTATAAAACGATTTTCGACCTATTCCTGTTGTCGAACTGACCGAGGAAATGCGAAACCTGGCTAAAACAGGTCGAGTTGGGCGTCGTCTTCGTCCGCACAGATGTTCTGAATCTGGCGCGATGAGAGGTGGTAGCGATGGGCCAGCGTGGACAAGCTGGCACGAGCACGTTCTTTTCGAATGTGGCTATTACGCAGCCGCTGGAACAGTTTGTCGGCCTTGGGAAGCCACAAGCGCCCGTTGGCATCCAAGTGAGGCCGCAAGGTAATGCGCAGGCGCGCCAGCTCGTCGGGCATCAGCCCCATTGCACGCTCACGGAACATCGGAACATTGCAGTTCACGCCGCCGTACTCGCGCAGCCAGTCCTTGGCCCGCACCAGACCGAGCGCACGCACGATAGCGCGCAGCACGGCCGGCAGCGTTGCCAGGAAGTCGTCGTCCAAGGCTGGCCAATCGCCGATATCGTCGACGTTGGAGGTCAGGGGTAACGACTGAGGGAGTCGAGGCGTGGACATAGTCAGGTTCGCTTCATCCACGCTTTGAGGGCTTCAATGATGGCCTGGCGCTGGTCATCGGTGAGGCCGTCGAGGTTTGGCACGTCACGATTCACCTGGCGGGCGCAGAAAGACAGCAGCGCGGCGCGGTCTGCATTCTTGACCTTGCCGGCTTTTCCCAGGAGACCCCACAAGCGGAAGATATGGGCAATCTGAGGCGATACTGCCTTGGCATGCCCGTCTCGCTTGAAGACGCCACGCTGACGTGGCCAGCCGCGACGCTCGTAATCATCGAGCGCCGAGCCGAGCTGCTGAAGCGACATTGTGCTGGCCGAAATCCTGCCTTCAACCGCCCGCGCGCCGTAGCGCGCCAGGAGGTCGCGGTGGGAATCGTCGCTCCAGCCGGGCAGCGTCTTCGCCGCCCAGCTCTTGGCGATGCCCAGGAGCTGGCGCAGATGCTTGGCTGTTTCGCTCATAGCGGCAGCTCCAGCGTGCGCGGGCAACGGGTCGGCTCGGCTGCCCGGAAGATTACCAGGGCGTACACGTCGGGATTGGTCTGCGCCTCGGCGCGCTCGACCTGGTGGTTTCCCGCGCCCCACAATTTTGTGGCCAGGCGCTCGGCCGCCTGCTCCGGGCCGGTGGTGCATGAGACGCGCCTACCCTTGTAACTGGCCGAGTAGGTGCCGCCCCCCTGGCGCACTTTGATTTCGATGAATTCCATCATGCTGCCCCCGTCAGCATCTGACCAAGCGCGCTGCGTCGGCCAACAATTCAGCCGACGGCGTCCAGGGGAAGTTGATTGACGCGGCCTCAACGATGTTGATGCCCACACGATGGGCCACGTGCAATTCCAGGTGAGTTCCCCGGGACTGATGCCAGGAGGGCAGTATGGCCACGGTGTCGCACCCAAGCATGGCCACCAAGTCAAGACGTAGGCATTCCTCCCAAGAGATATCCTCGTTGGGGACGCCCCCATGCAGTTCAGCCGGATTTACCACCTCGTAGCCGAGGGCGCGCAGACGGGCCGCTTCGGCATTGAAGGCAGGGAAATTGAGGTTGGCAAGGCCCGTCATCGGGCCGCTGATGTAGATGCGCTTCATAGCACCACCCTGATCTGGAAGGTGACACCAGGAACGCGCAGGACTTTGCGGCACCAGGAGACGAAATCCCCGAGTGCGTCCCCACCGGCGCTCTGGTTCGGTGCTTCCTGGACGCCAGGCACCAACAGTTCGCCGCTGCTCTTGTTCTTCTCGTCGCGTGTGGCCGCGACGGTTACTGTTTCGCGCAACGCAGCCTCCGGGCCACGTGCAAACTCAACTGCTGTCTTAGGCGCCGCCCCGATCACCGCAAACTGGATCTGGCCGGTGGCCCAGCAGTACGCGCAATGCGTCGCTTTAGCCTCTGCCATTTTCTACCTCTGCCCCTTGTTTTTGTTCTGCCAAACGCGAAGGAATGCCGTCAGCCTGCGCCAAAATGGCCGCAATCTCAGCTATCGCTTCGTGCTTGCTGGTGCCCATCGGATGCAGATGGCGCTTCATCACCCCACGGATGCGCGCCAGTGCCCCAGCCGGGCCGGAGGTGTCGCGTTGCGAATCAGTGGCCGCGCTGACTGCCTCCAGAATTTCGGGCGTCCCATCGCCCTGCAGCAACACTACGGCAAAATCGAGATTTTTGCCGGGCGCCGCCGTGGCGAAGCTGACCGAACCCGCGTTCGCGTCCGCCATTTTGGCGAGGATATCGCCGAGCGGCGTACCCATCCACGTGTCTGGAACAAGTAACGAGAAGATTTCTTTGCTCATGTCACACCGCCGCTGCGTCGAGAGTGATGGGCAGATATTCACCCTGGGCGTTGCGCTCGAAAAAGCGCACATAGGATTTGCTGCCGGCCACCTGGAGACTGTCGTTGATAGCCTGAATGCCGCGCTTCCACTTCTCGTCTTCGATGGCGAGATTTTTCAGATCGCGCATACGGCCCAGGCTGATCTTGCCGTTCTTGTCCACCTGGAAGGCCGCTTGCAGGAGCGCCTGGACTTCCGGGCGCAGACCGGCGCCCCATTCAGCAGCGCATTCGAGTGGAAGTTGCTCGGCGGCCCGGATACGCTCGTCGAACTGGGTATGCTCGGCCACGGCCACTTGCACCTTGAAGCGTCCGTCATAGCTGGTCAGGCTGGTGTTGCCCTTGGCGCCGCCGATCTTGGCGCCGTACTTCTCGGCCGACAGCTCGGCGAAAGCGCCAATGTCATGGAATGCGCGCGTCTTCAACTCTGCGAGCCCATTGCTCGCGGCCTTGGCTAAGGTCGCCAGTTCGACCACCAGGGCATCGCGCATCAGGTCTACCTGGCTGATCAAGCCTTCCGGCACCAGCCGCCCCTTGGCGTCCTCGCGGTAGCCCTCGGGAATCTTCTTGCTTTCGCTCATTGCTTGCTCTCCTTGTGAAAAATCAGTGTGTGGCGCCGTCCGCCCAGTGCGACGTGGTGGTGCCGCCCTCATGCGTTGCCTCGACCGCTGCCCGGGTTTCCCCATCGGGGCGGAAGATCACGACACGCATGCCCTCGGGCAGCAGCCGGCCAACGACGCTCAAGGCGTGTGCCATGTCGGCGCTGGCCCAAACGTCGGCTACTGCTGGCGCTGCCTTGCCGCGCGGCCGGCGCGGGCCGCTCATCGCCGCCCCTCGATGAACCGCTGCACTTCGCAGCCAGCGAACTCGACATGCGGGTATGCCGCCTTGCCGCTCACTTCAATGCGGCTCTTCTCCAGGGAGTCGCCGCCGCTAACGATGCAGCGGTGAACGCGGAAGCCGATCTTGCGCAGTTGCCTGCATGCCTCGTTGGCCTGGGCCAGGCGCTTGATGAAGTTGTCAGTCAGCACTTGCATGGCATGCCCCTCAGTTCGCAACCTGGAGGCACAGCGCCTGTTTGGCTACAGCGTCGATCAGCTTCACGTCCAGGGCACGGCCCTTGCCGAATTCCTTGGTCGCGGCGATGAGGCCCTCGGTCAGCACACGGGCGCTGCCCCGGCTGTATTCGTACATGCGCTGAATCACTTCGTCCGATACCTCGCGGTCGCCGAAACCCGACTGCACCATCGCGGCCGCGTCGTCCAGGGTGATCTTGGTGATGGTCTCCGGCCAGAAGCCGGCGCGAGAGCGGATTTGGTCGAACTGGCCATGTTCAGGCGAGATCAGGCCGCGCAGGTTCTCGGTGCCGGCCAGGACAATTCCTATGTTTGCCAGGTCGCGCAGACGGCGCAGCGTGTGGAGCTGGTGCGGCGTCAGTGTTTCGGCTTCATCGATGATCAGCAGGCTGTCGGTGTTCTTGAGTTCACCAACGATGGCGCGGAACTTCACCTCCAGATTGGCCTTGGACTCGAAGCCCATCACCGCCAAATGCAGGTGGTTGATCAGGCTCGACGTGGTCATGGTCGGCGTGGCCTCGATCAGATGCGTGTTGTCATGCGCGGCGCGGTAGCACTTGAGGGCGAACGTCTTCCCGGTGCCTACGTAGCCAGTCAGTACGGAGAAATTCCGGTAGCGGCGGGCCATCAGGCAGGACGTGTGCACCAGCTTGAACACGCTCGTCTCGACCGGTGCAATCACGTCCAGGGCGACCTCGTCGCGGTGGCGCATCGCGGACTCCACGGCGCGGAGCTGCTTGGTCGGGCTCGAATCGTAGTAGCCCTTGAGGATCTGGGTCAGCGTGCTTTGATGCACACGGGCCAGGCGAGCCAGGTGAACCAGCTTGAACTCGCGCTCGGCCAGCCATTGCGTGACGCGCATGCAAGCGTCGCGGTCTTCGGCGGTGTAGTGGGCGGCGTAGACGACCGCAGCTTGGGAGGTCGGATTGATCGAGGTAGCTTTGGGCATGGGAAGGCTCCAGTTCGTTATCGGTTATTCGTTGTCGTTGATGTTCAGATCGAGCAGCAGCGGTTCGTCGTCCTCGATCACCCGCGCTTCTACTTCGATGGCGGGCATTGCACCTTCGGCCACCGCGTCCACATCGATGACCTGGCCGGCGCGGGCCTTCTGCTCGGCCTTCTTCTTCTCCAGGCGCTTGATGGCGTCGGCTGCGCGGTTCTGGCGTTTCTCTTCCAAGCGATTCGGCGCGATAGCGTCGATAGCCGTGATCAGGTGGGCATCGCATATCCAGCGGCCCTCGGTGGTGCGGATCACCGCTACGCGGTCGTCCATCAGGTCGTACTCCAGCACCACCTTCTGGCCGTTGAAGCAATGCAGGTCAGGATGCTTGTAGCCGCGCTTGCCGTGTCGCAGCGAGGCACGGGCGACGGTCAGCACCACCGCCTGGCGTTTCAGCTCCAGGGCACTCTGGTGCGGCGGGATCGGCACCAGGGACTCCCACAGGGAGCGGCGTGTGGCGTTCTTGTCTTCCGGGTGCGGGCGATCCACAAAACGCTCCATCCAGGCGTCGAAGGCGTCCCGGAACTCGGCGAGCGATGGGAGCGTCAGCCGGCCGGCCTTGATTTCACGCACTGTCGCGTTCAGCGCCTCCGGCGCCATGTCCGTGCCGCAGTAGAACTCAGGACGCCACAGCTTGAGGAAGTCGTCCTTGACGATGCGGAAGAAGCGTTCCACCCAGCCCTTACCGTGGGGGTTCCCAGGGATGGCGTGGATGATCTGCTGCACGCCGGCCCTGACATAGAAGCCGGTCATTTCGTCGCTCATCAGTTTGTTCTTGTGGCCTGATCCGTTGTCGACGTACAGGAACGGCGGCACGTGGTTCCAGCGTGCGAACGCCTCGGCCCACATGTTCTGCACCGCGACCGTTCCTTCGTGCTCGTCCGCCCGCCAGCCGACTGGATAGCGGCTGCGCATGTCGATGGCGACGGTCAGTTCGGGGCGCCAGATATCGCCGGTTACAGGATGCGCCAGGTAGATATCGGCCCGGTAACCGTCGGCGACGTAGACGTCGCCGGCCAGGGCGTTCTCCGTCGAGCGCCGGACATAGGCTTTCTCGGTCAAGCGATAGAGGTTCTTGCCGATGCGGGCCGGGCTGTTGCGGCCGAGCATGGCCGGGACGCCTGCCAGGTAGTTGCGAACCTGGTCATAGCTCACCGGAAAGTGGTCAACCTCGACCAGGCGGCGATGCACGGCCGACATATCGGGCTTGCTCGGCGAATTGAAGTATTCCAGGGCAGGCCCCCACCATCCGGCCGCTTCGACCACACGGCCCTTGTGCTCGGGCAGCAAGGCCGAGATGCCGCCTTCGCGGTACTTGGCGCACCAGTCACAGATGGCGGAGCGCGAAGGAGTCTTGCGGCCGGACTTAGCGGATTCCTGCAGCGCCACGGCGAAGTGCTTGGGCAGACGGTCGGCTTCGCCGCGTTCCAGCATTAGCGCAATCGCGTTGTTTTGCGTCACGCCTTGCTCTGTCAGGGCGTGCACATAGTTGACGACGGTCTCGCGGAACATCGCCACCTGGCGGGCGCGATCCGTGGACTCTTTCCACGGATCGCGGCTGCGCAGCGCCAGCACCTGGGCTGTCGGCAACGGCGCCACCGCGCCGCCGGTTGTCCCCACAAGTCTCACCATGTTTCGCGCTCCCTTCATGGCTTATTCCCCCTTGCTTTCTTTGTTCTTCGATCCGGCCGGACGACCACGGCCGCGTGGCTTGGCCTCTTCGCGCGTCTCCTGGCGGGAGGCGCTCTCGGCGCCGTGGCGGTTTTCGATTGCTGGGTAGTCGAGCAGCCAACGCTGCGCCTCTTCGGGCGTGAGAATGTGGCCGGCCTGAATGCGCTCGGGCATGTCGCTGGCACGGACGCTGTCGCGCATCAGCTCGACGAGGTCGGAGGCGCGCGCGGCCACGACATGCGCCGCCACCCATAGCTGCTCGATCTGAATACGCCATTCCGGGGCGTCAGGCCCCTCCGGATTCACATCCTCGAAGAGCTTTCGCAGGCTTTCGATATTCAGGCGGGCGCCTGCCTCGAAGGCCATGCATTCCTCGCGGATTTCGACCGTGCGATCCAGCAGCTCGGTGGTGCTACGCTGATTGGCGCTCATCACCCGCTGCAACTTCATTTCGGCACGTTCCAGCTCGGCCTCATAGTTCTTTTCGCGCCCCTTGAGGCGTCGCACTTCTTCCTTGAGTTCGGCGGTGGTCATCACGTCCGCCTTGTCCATCAGGTCGTTGCCGCTTTGTGCTGCGGCTTCGATGACGTCAGGGGGAAGGGATGCCAACAAGGCGACTTTGACGCGGCCGAGGGTCAATACGTCGTCGAGCTGCTCGGGCGGGAGCAGCGTCACGAATTTGGCGATCTTCATCGACTCATACACGCGCTGTTTGGCCAGACCATGCTGCTCCATCCACGCGCCAAAGCCCGCCGGGCGATCAGTGTCCGCACGTTCGGACACTGATTTTCGGTCACCGCCGTTGCCCAGGGAGAGCAGCGCATGGGCCTTGATGAAGGCAAGGCCGGCCCGGGTAATTTCGAACATCGCCCGGTTCATCGAATCCGCGCCCAGGACTGCCAGCTCGCCCAGGTCTTCGGTCACGATGCCGAACTGGGCACTGACTTGTGCCAAGCGCTCCGGCGCCACAGTCGACAGGGCTGAGACCGGGCTATCCGGCAGCACCAGTTCGCTCGCTACGGCGGGCGTCGATTCCGGCTTTGCTTTCGTACCTTTTCCCACTTTTCAATCCTCCTTAACGCTTCTTGGTCTTCGAACGAGCAGCCACCGCGTTCAACTTGTCGGCGATTTCCTTGCCCTGGCCGAACGTGCCTTTGTTGATGCCCCGGAGCACATCCGAGGCGTTCCGGTAGCCATACCGGTGCTTTTCGCACCAGCCCTTGAGGGTCGTTCCTTCTTTCCTCAAGGCGTCGAGCACATCAGACCTATTGACTGCTGGTGGCATGTCGTCATACTCCTCACAAATTGGTAACTATCAAACACAGCGAATGATAGGGATTATGAGTAACGATTTCGTTACCGTCAACTACTTTTTTAGGGGGTTTTTTGTGTCCATAGGTGAGCGACTGCGCGAAGAGCGCGACCGACTAAAACTCAGTCAGCCAGCAGTGGCCGACGCGGTGGGCGTTTCGAAGAAAACGCAGATTGATTATGAGAAGAATCGAACCCCACCGGACGCGAATTACCTGAGTATCGTGGCAGGGCTCGGATTTGATATTTCCTACGTAATCACGGGCATGCGGATCGAAAATGCGGCTCGGACGCCGCAGGAGCTTGCATTCCTGCGGAACAGTCGAGCCATGCCCACCGCAGAGGCGCGGCAGGCTGCCTTGGAATCGGTTGTCAGCCTGCGAAAGGCTTTCGGTGGAAAACTTGAGGGGGAGGAATAAATGGAAAAAGGCGCAGAAAAGGTAACCAAAATTGGATCGCTTTCAAGATCAAAACAGGTAACGATATTTGCTCTTGCAATGGCGGTGCTGATCCCCGCTGCCAGCTACTTCAATTCTGCATCGAAGCCGGCCGCAGCCCCCCAGGAGGCAAAGGTGCCAGAAAATGGAGAGTTCCAGGAGGTCATGCGGCAGGCGCATGCGGGCGACTATCAGGCTCAGCGCAATCTAGCCTACGGCTACGCGGCGCAACCATATCCTGGTCAGGAAAAAAACTCGGTTCTGGCTTGCTCTTGGTATCTGGTCGTTCTCAACTCGGGGAGTCCGCGAATTGACGAGGGCGACAAGAGCAATGTGAACCTCTATTGCGGTCGCCTGGATGCTGACCTGCTGGGCACGGCAAAGACCCGGGCTTCGCAGTTCCTGACCGAAATCTATCGCCGCTGACCCAAGCGGCGTCATGCCGCTGGAAACATTTCCAGCGTGGGACAGATGAGTTTGGAGGCGTAACTTCCGATTGTCGCAAGGCAACCTATCGGAGATTACGCAATGCAAAAACTTCGCCTCAAATTCTCGTCGCTGGAAACACCACGCCTGTTCGGCTGGCTGGTTTTTACCGCTGCTCTTCTGCTGACCATCTGGCTGCTGTATCCGCAGCAGTTTCTGGTCAGCCTTTATAAGCTCTCGCTGGTCACGGTGGCCGGCGTGGTCGGCTATTGGCTCGACCGTGGGCTGTTCCCTTACGCTCGGCCGCACACCTTCATCGAGGACGAGCCGGAGCCTGACCACCCCCATTGCCAGATCGAGCCTGACGGCGACCGCATGGTCGTCGGCCACTTCCAGGAGTCGATGCAGCAATCCTTTGCTGCCTCCATGATTCGCCGCGCGCTGATCGTGGGCTGCGCCATGCTCGCTATGGGCTTGGGTGCCTGATATGAACTGGCATCGAACCAAGCTGGGCCTGCTGCCGCTCGTTTGTCACTGGCTGCTGCTCTTGGCAGTGGTTGCGTTTGGTACCGGCTTGCTCGCGGGCCGCGCCTCCGCCCAAGAAATTCCCAGGGCGGCTCATCAGTATCGCGGCGAGCTGACGCGCGCTGCGCATGCCGTCTGGGGCCTGGATGCCCCCATCCCACTGTTTGCGGCACAGATTCACCAGGAGAGCGGCTGGAACCCCAGCGCCGTATCGAAGGTGGGTGCACAGGGTATGGCGCAATTCATGCCAGCCACGGCGCGCTGGTGGTGTGAGCTGCAGGCTCTTCCTGCGAGCGACTGCTTGCCGACCAATCCCACCTGGGCACTTCGCGCACTGGTCGAATATGACCGCTGGCTGTATCTGCGCGTGCGTGGCCCCACCGAATACGACCGTCTTTGGGCAACGTTCCGCAGCTATAACGGCGGCCTGGGGCACTGGCTCCAGGAGGCCGCAACTGCAAAGCCGGCGACTGATCGGGAGGCGGTCGATGCTGCATGTGGCCAGGCCAAGCGAAGCCCGATCTTTTGCCCTGAAAACCTCGGCTATCCACGCCGCATCATGCAGACCCTGCAGCCGCGCTATGCGACGTGGGGCCCGGAGACAAAGCCATGAAGACGCTATCCGAATTCATTGCGGCGATTCTGATTGCTTCCGTTGTGTCCCTGGCTATCGGCCTGGGCGGTGGCGCTTTCGCTGCTTGGAAATACATCGGCGCCAGGCACTCGGCAGACCTGGCGACCAGAGACGCCAACCAGTCAAAGGCCGATGCATTGGCATTGACTGCAGAAGCCGAGCGCCTAAAGAAGGCCAATGCACGCGGAGACCAATTGGCCATTGACCTGGCCAAGACTGAATCCGTCCTCAAGACCAAAAAGCAGGAGCTATCAAATGCGCTACACAAAACCACTACTGGCCGAACTTGTCTTGCTGCTGACACTGTGCGCTTGCTCAACGACACCGCAGGTTCCGCAAACGCGCCTGGGGGAATGTCCACGCCCACCGGGAACCCTGCTGCAGCGGGTGGAGCCGTTGCCACCGATACCGACGTCGCCGGCTGGATCGCAAACACAAAAGAGCAGTATGAAATCTGCCGAACCCGCCTCGACAAGCTGATCGATTTTGAAACTACAGAGGGAGAAAAATGAGCCGGGAAGACTTGATGACGTGGTCGCTGTTGCTGGGCGCGGCCAACTTTATCTTGACGTGGGGCGTGGCCCTGTACATGTACCTGTCCAACAAGAACAAAGCCACAAACAGCCGTATCGACAAGGTGGAGGCTGATTTGAATGACTCCATCCTGCAGCATGGCAACCGGCTGACGAAGTTGGAAAGCGGCCCCACGCATCAAGACCTCGGCCAATGGCACGAGAAGACCAATCAGCTCAGTACGGCCCTGGCGCAGCTCACCGGCATCGTCAATGGCATGAACCGTCTCTTGAACAGTATCGACGAGCATTTGCGGAGCAAGACGCGATGAACAACTACGAAAAAATGCAACGGGAAGACCTTCGCCTGCGCGTGTTGCAAGTGCTGTCGACCGTTCCTGGCTATCGCGCCAACGAAAGCTTGGTGCGCCAGCAGCTCTCCATCAACTACGGCCATGCACTGTCCCAGGATGCGCTGCGCACCGAGCTGGCCTGGCTCAACGAACAAGGGATGCTGACCTATAGCGATACCGGCGCCATCGTCTTCGCCACCATCTCGACGCGCGGCAAGGACTGCGCCGCCGGCTTGGTGCAGATGCCTGGCGTCGCGCGCCCAAGCCCGGAGGAAATGCTGGTCGCGGCTGGCGTCGGCATTTTGAGGCAGCAGTAATGGCCCACAACCAAGAAACGCGCGACCGCGTCCGCCAGCTCTACGTCGAGGGCATGCCGCTCAAGGGCGCTGCTGTCACTTGCGGCGTGAGCTATGACACGGCGCGCGACTGGAAGCAGGCCGCCGCCAAGAAAGGCGACGACTGGGATACCGCGCGGGCGGCATATCGGATCAGCGACCGGGGCGTCGACGATCTGAACAAGCAGCTTGTGGAGGACTTCGCCCGCCAGGTGATCACCACCACGCGCGAGCTGGAATCCGGTGACATGCCGGCCGCCGACAAGGCGCAGATGCTTGCGCAACTGGCCGATGCCTATGCCAAGTTCAGCAAGGCATTTGCCCGCGTCAACCCGGCGTTCTCGGCGCTGTCCGTGGCGCTGGACACGCTGAAGACCATCGCCGAACATCTGCGCGCCTCCGACCCGTCGGCGTTGCGGGCACTGCATCCACACTTGGAAGAGATCGGCGCAATCTTGGGCAAGCGATATGGCTGATTCGACCTTCGAAGACGACAACTACGTCCCCCTGGAGGTGGCCAACCTGCGGGAGTTCGAGCAGCAACTGGCCCAGCTCGGAGAAGACCTGCGGAATTTGATCGAGCTGGAATGCGAGAAGTTTGAAACCGACTCCACAGCCAGTAAGAGGCGGGCCGAACGCGCGGTAGACGACTACGAATACTTCTGCTCGACCTACTTCCCGCACTATGTGCCGACGAATGATTTCTCGCTGTTTCACAAGTTCGTTTTCGAGCGATACCCCGGCGTGATCAATAGCGCCCAGGACGCCCGTGAGGTCCACCAGGCGGCGCGCGGTGAAGCGAAATCCACTTACGAGACCCAGTTGGGCTCACTGTGGAACGTTTGTCGCTCGACGCGCATCGCGCAACGCATCAAGGACGGCCTGCTGCCCGCCAAGGCGCGCAAGCATCTGATCGTCAACATCATGAACACCGAAGAGCAGTCCGCCGAGATGCTGGAGGCCATCAAGAGCGAGCTGGAGTTCAATCCGCGGCTGGCGATGGACTTCCCCGAGGCATGCGGCCGTGGCCGCATCTGGCATGCCACTACGGCCATTACCGCCAACAACATCAAGATTCGGATTGCCGGCACGGGCAAAAAGCTGCGCGGCATGCGCCACGGCCCTTACCGCCCCGATCTGATCCACCTGGACGACCTCGAAAACGACGAGAACGTGCGGGACAAGGCGCAGCGCGACAAGGTGCAAGACTTCGTTCTCAAGGCAGTGCTGGGCCTTGCCGGGCCGGCCGGCGGCCTGGACGTCTTTTGGGTCGGCACCAGCCTGCACTATGACGCGGCGATCAACCGTGTATCGCGCAAGCCTGGATGGCGCCGCCGCGTCTTCAAGTCGATCATGCGCTGGCCTGACCGGATGGACTTGTGGGAAAAGTGGGAGGCCATCTATTCCAGCGGCGGCGACGGCGACGGGGAGAAGGAAACAGCGGAGGCAGATGCGCTCGCCTTCTTCAAGGAGAACGAAGCGGAAATGACTGCTGGCGCCGAGCTGTCATGGGCAAAGGTGCGCCCGCTGTATCGCCTGATGTGCATGCGTGCCGTCGATCACGATGCCTTCAATTCGGAGCAGCAGAACGAAGCAGGCAACGACGATACAGCACCGTTCCGCGTGGTGCATTTTTGGGTCGACCGTCGCAATGACTGGCTGTTTTTCGGTTCTATTGATCCGTCCTTGGGGAAGAAGAACAAGAAGCGCGATCCGTCCGCAATCTTGGTTGGCGGGCTGAACCGCAACACGATGGATCTCGACCTCGTCGAAGCCGATATCGCTCGCCGTGTTCCAGACATGATTATTGACCGTGCGATTGACTATCAGCAGGAATACCGGTGCCTGGCGTGGGGCGTTGAAACCGTCCAGTTCCAGGAGTTCATGTATACGGAGCTGCTCAAGCGCGCCGCACTGCGAGGCATTGCCTTTCCGGGTATTCCCATGTCGGAAAGCGTGGAAAAGGAGCTGCGCATCATCAGCCTGCAGCCGCACGTCGCCAATGGAAAGATTCGGCTCCATCGCTCGCAGAGTGTCATGCTGGAACAGCTCAAGTTCTGGCCCGAGGCCGACCACGATGACGGCCCTGATGCTTTAGAAAAGCTGTTCAAGATCACAACGCAATTTGCTGGCGAATGGGCCTATACGGCTGTCAGAGGTGGCCGCCGTGGTGCCCGCGACAATGAGGATGACGACTGATGAATTTCACTGATATCAAAAACCGGCTCCGCTCTGCGGTCAAAGCAGGAATCGATGCCCTGCAGGCCGGCCCCCGCGCTGGCCAAAACAGCTCGCTCAACTATCGCGCCGGCAACACCATCGACCCGACGCGCCTGGCCGGAGCCTTTTCGTCGGCGGATCAGGGCGTCATCACGTTTCAAGCCGAGCTGTTCGAGCTGGTCGAGGAACAGGATGCACACATCTTCAGCGAGCTGGCCAAGCGCCGCCGCGCCGTTACCGGCCTCGGCTGGGCCTTGACCCCGCCGGATGATGCAACGCAATCCGAGCTGGATCGGTGTGAAGAGCTGGCCGGTATGCTGCGGAGCATTCCCCGTTTCGAAGACGCGCAGTACAACATCACTGATGCGGTCGGCAAGGGCATTGCTGCCCTTGAAATCGCTTGGAAGACCGGTAGCGAATGGGTTCCCAGCAGCCTGGTGTGGGTTCCCCAGCGCCTCCTGGAGATCGACAGGAAAAAAGGAGCCCTGCAGTACGTGAATAACGGTATTCCCGAGCCGTTGCGCGAATGGGGCTGGGTGGTACATGAGCACCAGGCAAAATCGGGCTACATCGAGCAGGCTGCGTTGTTCCGCGTGCTCTGCTGGACGTATGCCTATAAGGCTTACAACGTCCAGGACATGCAGCGCTTCCTGGAAACCTATGGCCTTCCGCTGCGCCTCGGGAAATATCCTGCTGGCATCACGAACAGCCAACGCGATGAGCTGCTGAAAGCCGTCCGGAACATCGGCAACGACGGGGCCGGCGTGGTGCCATCGACGATGAGCATTGACTTTGTCGAGGCATCAAGCGGCAAGGTCGGCGACTTCCTCGACGCCATCGATTACTGGGAGCGCAAGCAGTCTATGGCGATCCTAGGAGGCACGCTTACCAGCCAGGCCGATGGAAAGACCTCTACCAATGCCCTGGGCGTGATCCATGACAAGGTGCGCCGCGAAATCATGCTGCATGACGTCCGCCAGATCGAACCGACCTGGAACGCGCAACTGGTGAAGCCGATTGCGCTGATCAACGGCATGTTCCCGGAGGATCGCATCCCCCAGTTTGGCTATCTCACCGAAGAGACGGCCGACCAGGGCAAGATGGCCGACGTGCTGATCAAGGCGGCCGCCCTGGGCATGGAGATCGATGTGGAGTATGCCCATCG
This sequence comes from Herbaspirillum sp. GW821-FHT09A12, assembly GCF_059418325.1. Classification (NCBI taxonomy): domain Bacteria; kingdom Pseudomonadati; phylum Pseudomonadota; class Betaproteobacteria; order Burkholderiales; family Oxalobacteraceae; genus Herbaspirillum; species Herbaspirillum sp. GW821-FHT09A12. The sequence continues at coordinate 881,850 of NZ_JBWKPR010000002.1, read as the reverse complement.
CGTGATGCAGATTCCGCGCGCCAAGGACGGCGACAAGATTCTGACGCTGACTACCAGGCAGGCCATCCCCGAGCAGGCCGCCCTGGTGCGTATGGCGGCGCTAACTGCGACCGGCAAGACTGACCAGGAGATCACTGGCGCCATGTCGGCCCGCCTGGCGGCACTGTGCGCTCCGTTCGAACAGGCTGTGTTCCAGCAGATCGCTGCAGCGGTCAGCGAGGCCGGTGACTTCGAAGACGCGCTCCATCGTATCGAGGCACTCAAGGCCGATCCGAAATGGGGCGAGGCCCTGGCATTCGGCATGGCGGCTGCGAACCTAGGCGGCAGGTCGGATGTAATGGACGGCAACTGACATGGCCGCATCTCCGCTGCAGCTACCGTTCCCGCAAGCAATCGACTTTTTCCAGAAAAAAATCCAGCTCCCATCCTCGGGCTGGACTGATATCTGGGAAAAGCAGCACAGCCACGCTTTCGTGATCGCTGGAGCGGCCAACGATGCCCTGGTCTCCGACTTCTACAACGCTATTCGTGATGCGCAGGCCAATGGCACCGGCTACGCGGCGTTCCGTGAGCAATTCGAGAGCATCGCGGCCAAATACGGGTGGGCTTACAAGGGCACGCCTGGCTGGCGCAGCAAGGTGATCTACGACACCAATATCACCCAGGCATACAACGCCGGCCGCGAGCAGCAAATGCAGGAGCTGAAGCACCTGCGCCCCTACGCCAAGTATGTCCACACCTCGATTGAACATCCGCGCCTGGAGCACAAGGCATGGGACGGCACTATTTTGCCGCTCGACAGCCCGTGGTGGGCCACGCACACGCCGCAGAACGCTTGGGGCTGCAAATGCAAGAAATACTCGCTGTCGCGCGTCGAAGCCGCGCGGGAGTGGGAGAAGAAGGGCCGCACCAGGCCGGACGAGGAGCCGGCTATTGAATGGGAAGAGCGTGTCGTGGGCAAGAACGGCAGCAATCCCCGATCCGTGCGGGTGCCGAAAGGCATCGACCCGGGCTTCGCCTACAACCCCGGCCAGGCTTGGCTTGAGCCGAACACCGTCCCGCCGCTGCAGGGCTATGACGCGGTGCTGAAAGAGCGTGGCGCCACCTGGCCAACAGCGGCGCGGCCGGTGGCGGCGCCAAAGCCGACCGTTGTTCCCAAGAGCGACCTGGTGCCGGCGGGAACAAAGCCAGAAGTGGCCGTCGCGGATTTCCTGGACGTGTTCGGCGCGAATATGGAGCACGGCGCCGCATTCACTGACGCGGCCGGGAGCACCGTGGCCATCAGCAAAGCGCTGTTCCAGGACGGCAGAGGTCAATTCAAGTGGCTGGCCAGGCCGGATAAGGCCGACCGCATGGAATATGCCAACCTCCTGGCCTCGACGCTGATCGAGCCGGATGAAATCTGGTGGGCCTGGGTGAAGGACGCTGCCGAGAAGGGGCGCTGGCGTCTGAAGCGCCGCTATCTGAAGGCATTCGAGATGGAGGGCAGCAAGGAATTCGGCGTTGGCGTCTTCGAGTGGGGCGACAACGGCTGGGACGGCTCCACCGCCTTCATGGGGAGCCAGAATTCCGAGGCGGCGCGCGCAGCGTACTTTGACCGGCAGCGGAATGGCCGCTTGGTGTTCAAGAAAGACTAAAGGGAGCGGACGATGTGGAAATACTTCTTAGCCTGGATGCTCGGCACGCCGGCATTTATCGTGCTGCTGGCCTACCTCTACACGCATTGAACGCTGAAATGAAAAACGCGGCCGAAGCCGCGTCTTTTCAGTGGCCCGGATACTGTGCAGTAGCGCCGGAGCGCAGTCTGACCGAGACACGGGACTAGTTTATGCAATTCCAATATGAAATTCAAGCCGACCACCTGATCCGCGCCCTGGAGGCGGTCGGGCATGCGCTCGTAACGCCCGCCCAGCTCCTGGCGTCCCTCGGCGAAAGCCTGCTGCGCGTGAATGACGACCGCCATAGTCAGGGTCTAGCGCCAGATGGCACAAAATGGGCGCCCCTCAAGCCGTCCACGCTCGGCTCGGCGATTTGGAAGGCACAGGGGAAGACGTTCCGAAAGAACGGCACGATGAGCCTGGCGACGGCCAAGAAGGTGATAGCGAAGAAAGGAAACCGGATTCTCTACGACAGCGGCGACCTGCTGCGCTTCCAATATCAGGTCGACGGCGCCAGCGTCGTAGTGGGCACGAACGACTGGAAGGCCATCTTCCACCACGGCGGCACCGGCACCTATGGGCCGAAGGGTTCCCCCTATACCATCAAGCCCAAAACGGCAAAAGCCCTCGCTTTTGGTGGCCTGGTTCGCAAGCGCGTGACTCATCCAGGCATCCCGGCTCGTCCGCTGGTTGGTTTCCCGGATTCCGACCGTCGCTTGGTTGGGGACGTCTTGGATGATCATTTAACCACCGTTTTACGGCGCGCCAATCGGAAATAAAACGGGCATTAAAGTGGGATTAAATCCGCATTGCCGGATTGAATTTCCCACATTTAATGCCCGAATATCCCGCACTAAACCACCGACACTGTCCGGAAATCAGAATTTGCCTCGCCACCCCGAAAAGCCTGATTTCTCGCGGCCTCGCGGGTAGTTTTGGCTGGTTTTTAGCGTCCTGTTTCTCCTACCTCCCTACTCAATGACTGATGATGAATGACCGGCGGTCGACGGCCGGCATCTCGGGTGCGCTTTCAGTGAGAGCGGAATTTACGCCATTTTTTCATGCGTGCCGCCAGGCGCCGGAACAGGCGCGGCAAGCGTGGGCCTTCGGCGCGCGGCGACCCGGTCAAGCGCGCTTTCACGGCGCCGATGGCGCCGCGCACCGTGCGTCGCAGGCTTGCGATCAATCGCTGTATCTGCTGCCAGCCGGGACTGGCGTACAGATGGGCAATCATCCTGTCCTTGAACGCCAGTACCCGGTCATGGGCGCGTTGAAACCATCCCAGCGACAGCATGCTGCGGCGCGTGAGCGCGTAGATGCGGGCCACCAGCGCAGTGCCCAGCACCTTGGCGGTGAGGATGATGCCGACGCCCAGCGTCGGGTGGCCATGGGTGATGGAGAGCAGGGCGAGGATCTTGACCGGCAGCAGCAGCAGGGTCGGCGCCAGGAAAAACACCAACGCGGCATAAGGCGAGAGCCGTTCCACCCAGCGTTGCAGTTTCGCCAAAAACGGCCAGGCGGGAATGCGCGCCAACAGCGCCTGGGTGACGTCCCACAGCCATTCTTCCAATATCAGCAGCAAGGCCGCCAGGTAGATCAGCGGCGCCAGCAAGCGCCGTCGCCATCTCGATGGCCGGCGGGGCGCAGGGGGCGGTGGAATGGACATGGCAGCGTCGATGAGGCTTGAGGTCAGACCTGGCGCGCGCCGATCAGCGACAGCCAGCGGTCGCCCCATTCGACGTCGCTCATGCAGGAGGCGTAGTCGGTCACGGTGCGCGCGGCGCGTTCCAGCAACTGGATGTCGGCCTCGTGCTGGCGCGCCACATGCGGGTCTTCCAGGAACAGCACGCGCCGGCACTGGTGTTCCAGGATCAGCTCGGCGATTTGCGCATCGCCGCCCAACGGGCCGGAGAGGAAAGGCTTGACCCAATGGCGGCCGGCTTCGCCCTTGATCTTCATGGCCAACTGGTTGAGTTGCCCGCCGGTGGTGCCGGTGGCGCAGCGGAAGGCAAACTTGTCGAGCACGTCGAAATGCTTTTCGGCCAGTGCCAGCATGCGCGGCTTCATCGCATCGTGGGCGATCAGCGCGATGCCTTCCTGCTCCAGCTTGAATCGACTGTCCAGAGCCGGGTCGGCAGCGGCGCCGGTGGCGATGGACTCCAGCTCCAGCCATTCCTGGGCGCCGGCCAGCGTCGACAGGAAAGGCTTGCCGTGGATTACGCACTGGCGCTTGAGCGCCACCGCCTCGGGGAAGGTGGAGGAGGGATCGACCGGATCGATCAGATAGATCACCGCATCCAGTGTGCGCTCGGGATCGGCATCCACCGTGCGCGAGACCAGTTTCATCAAGCCGCCGTTACGGCCGTAGGGAAAGCGCACCAGATGCGGGTAGCCGGGCAGCAGGTTCATCTGGCCGATGGCGTCGAGGGTGCGGCCGACCACGATCAGTTCCGGCTGCAGCGCTTCGATGCGATGGCGCGAGCCGGTCAGCAGCCGGACCAGCGCGGAGTCGGGGGCGTCCTGGTGGGCGCGGTTGGCAATCAGGCCGATGCGGTAACGGGGAGCAATGGAGGACATGGGTGGTCGCTTGATGGAAACGGGGCAAGGGGAGTTGCATTACCCGGAATTATCGCCGAGGGCGCGGCAAAGGGCGAGGGGCCAGGCAAGAAAAGCCGGGGACGGCTATGTGGCGCAGCACAGCAAAGGGGGCGTTTGCAGCCTCAACTGTACCCTCGTTGCCTCCCGCATCCGGCTACAATGACGTTTAAGCCGTGCGCAGCGCGGCTGCAGCCCAATTGAACCGAACATTGCAGATGAACAAGGCCTTTGTAAAAGAATCCGACGGCGGTGACGACGATGATGAAATCGCCTTGCCCGCCATTCCCGCAGGGTCCAAGAATTACATGACGCCCCAAGGGCATCGGCGCATCAAGGACGAGTTGCTGCAACTGATCGACGTTGATCGCCCCGAGGTGGTGCGCATCGTGTCCTGGGCCGCTTCCAACGGCGACCGTTCCGAGAACGGCGATTACCTGTATGGCAAGAAGCGCCTGCGCGAGATCGACCGCCGCATCCGCTTCCTGACCAAGCGCCTGGATCTGGCCGAGGTGGTCGATCCCACGGTGCACCATGGCAGCGACCAGATCTTCTTCGGCGCTACCGTCACCTATGAAAACCAGCGGGGAGAGGCCCATACGGTGACCATCGTCGGCATCGACGAGCTCGATCCGCTCAACGGCAAGATCAGCTGGATTTCACCGGTGGCGCGTGCGCTGACCAAGGCGCGCGAAGGCGACGAGGTCGTGTTGCAGACGCCGTCGGGCATCGAACAGCTGGCCATCCTTGAAGTGAGCTATCCGGCGCCGGAATAAGCGCGGCGAACACGCTCGGGGCCGGCATCCAAGCACCGGCAAAAAATAACGTGCGCCGTTCCCGGCATGCTTTTCGCATGCGTGCAACGGCGCCAAGCCAGTATTCAACATCATCTGCGGAAAACCCATGTCTATCGTCTATGCCAGCCTGAACCATCCCCAGCGCATCGTCCTGGCGGCCGAGGTGCATTCGCGTCCGTTCCTGCAACTGACGCAGTCCGAAACGCTCACGCATCTGGCCGTCTATGTGCGCGAGGAAGGCAACGGCAATCAGCACGCCAAGACGCAGCACGCGCTGCTCGAAGCGCTGTGCACCCATTTCGGCGTAGTGGCGCCGGGCGCCGAAGCCAAGCATTTTTATCATGACTTCGGGCGCTTCCGCCTGAAATGGGAGTGCCATACCGAATTCGCCACTTACACGTTCGCGCAAGCCCATGAGGAGCCGCTGTCGACTGCCGAAGCGTTCGTGCGCGCGCCGCTGTCGCACATTCCCCAGCAATGGCTGCTGTCGCTGCAGGGCAAGCTGATGGTGGCGGTGCATGTGGTGGTCGAACCCGGCGCCGACGACCTTGCCGATACCGCGCGCAGCATGCAGCGTATCTTCGAAGGCAAGTTGCTGAGTTCCAGCAAGGTCTTGCAGGGCGGCGAGATCTGGACCGATTTCCAGATCCAGTCCGATGGTTTCAGCCGTTTCGTGGTGCGCGACATCGACTTGCGCGAACTGCAGGGCGGCCGCCTCGCGCAGCGCATCCTGGAGATCGAGACCTACCGCATGATGGCCTTGCTGGGTCTGCCGCACGCCCAGCAATCGGGGCCGCTGCTGAACCAGATCGAAGGCGACCTGGCGGCCTTGACCGCGGCCATGGTGCAGTCCGAGCAATCCATGGGTGGCACTCCCGAGGAGCATGCCGAGGATGAACGGATGCTGCGCAAGATCACCGGGCTGGCCGCGCGCATCGAAAAGCGGTCGCTGGAAAACAGTTACCGCTTCTCGGCGTCCCAGGCTTACTTCCAGCTGGTGCAGGCGCGTATCGAAGAGTTGCGTGAGCAGCGTATCGAAGGCGTGCCGACTATCGGCGAGTTCATGGAGCGCCGGCTGGCGCCTGCCATGAATACCTGCCAGGCCGTTGCGCGCCGGCAGGAAGCGCTGGCCGAGCGCATCGCCCACACCAACGACTTGCTGCGCACCCGTATCGGCATCGTCCAGGAGCAGCAAAACCGCCAGATCCTGCAATCGATGAATGCGCGCGCCGCGCAGCAGTTGAAGCTGCAGCAAGCGGTCGAAGGCTTGTCGGTGGCGGCGATCTCGTATTACGTGATCGGCTTGATCGGCTACGCCGGCAAGGCCGCCAAGGCGGCCGGCCTGGCGGTCAATCCCGACCTCGCCACGGGCTTGGCGGTGCCGCTGGTGGCGGCTTGCGTATGGCTGGGGCTGCGCCGCATGCACAAGGGATTGGGGCGCCACTGATCCTGAATCCGCAGCGGCCTGGCTGCGGGAAATGAAATCGGGGCGAACCGCTGCGCACGGTTCGCCCCGATGGCGACCAACCTGCGATGGCGGGTCAGACGGTCGCGGCGATCTTTTCCTGCGCGCTGGCCAGGGCATTCTTGACGGACTCGTCGCCCATCGACACGCCTTCGGCCACCACCAGCTCGACGTCGGTGATGCCGATGAAGGCCAGCGCGCTCTTGATGTACTTGCCCGGGAAATCCAGCGCTTCCATCGGGCCTGAGGAATACATGCCGCCGCGCGACAGGATCACGATGGCCTTCTTGCCGGTGGCCAGTCCGACCGGGCCGTTCTCGGTGTAATGGAAAGTGCGGCCGGCGCGGAACACATGGTCGATCCAGGCCTTGAGCGTGGAGGGCGGCGCGAAGTTGTACATCGGCACGCCGATCACCAGGGTGTCGGCCGCCAGCAGCTCGTCGACCAGCTGGTCGGATTGCTTGATCAGTTCGGCTTGCTGCGGGTTGCGGTTCTCGGCGGGGGTGAAGTAGGCGCCCAGCAGCGCTTCGCTGATATGCGGCAGCGCGTCGCTGGCCAGGTCGCGGTGGACGATGCGACCGGCGGGGTTCTTTGCCTGCCATTGTTGGGCAAAGGAGGCGGTCAGCTGGCGCGAGATGGAGGCGCTGGCGCGGGCGCTGGAGTCGATATGCAGCAAGGTGCTCATGGTCTTTCCTTTCGGTTGGCATGCTGTTGCGCTTGTCTGTATGGCAACGGCATCGGTTTGTCTTCATTGCCCAGGGGAATGCCTTGGGAAGGGGCGGAATGCGGCGCCGGCAGCGGGAGAAGCGGTTTCGAGGTATCGTTGCTTCCTGTCAGGGGCTGCCCCTGGCCTTGCTTGCGGCGATGAAAGAAGCTTACCCAGTTTTCATTTACATCAGTAGATGCGAGAATGTCATTTCACTGATCCATTTTTGCCGGTAATGATGATGGTTGATCTGAACGATATCTGGCTTTTCGTCCATGTTGTGCGCGCCGGCAGCTTTGCCGCGGCCGGCCGCCGGCTGGCCATGCCGTCCAATACCATCAGCCGCCGCCTGCAGGCGCTGGAGGCCGAACTGGGCGTGCGCCTGCTGCAGCGCTCCACGCGCCAGCTCAATATGACCGCCGCCGGGCGCGAGTTCTTCGAGCGCTGCGCCCCGGGCCTGGAAGACATCGAATACGCCAGCGCCAGCCTGACCGAGAGCAGCGGGGAGCCGTCCGGCAGCCTGCGCGTGGCGGCGCCGGTCGACTTCTTCGATAATTTCTCCATCGAGTGGATGCATGAATTCATGCGCCTGTATCCCAAGGTGCAGCTTGAGTTCGTGCTCAGCGACGGCCGCGCCGACTTGATCGCCGAGGGCATCGACCTGGCTTTTCGCGGCGGCGTCTTGCCGGACTCAAGCCTGGTGGCGCGCAAGCTGGTGGACAGCCACCGCGGCCTGGTGGCCAGTCCGCATTACCTGGAGCGCTTCGGCACGCCGCATACGCTGGCCGATCTGGTCGGCCACGCCTGCCTGGCCGCATCGCAGGCGCCGCACCACACCACCTGGAAACTGGAGGGGCCGCAAGGCCTGGAAAGCGTGCGCGTCAATCCGCGGCTCTGCATCAACACTGCGCAAGGACAGTTGCGCGCGGCGCGCACCGGCCTTGGCATTGCGCTGCTGCCGACCATGCTGGCCTCAGAAGACCTGCGCAATGGCACGCTGGTGCATATCCTGCCGGACTACCAGCGCGATGCGATGGGCTTGTACGCCGTGTATGTCCACCGCCGCCAGCTTCCCACGGCGGTCAGCGCCTTGATCGAATTCTTTGTCGACAAGCTGGAGCGCGGTATCGCCGACAAGGGGGAGCAGGTATGCCAGGAGCATTTCGCCCGGGAGGAGCAAGCCAAGCGGGGCAAGGTTGGCGACGCAGAGGCTGGCGGCGCGGAGGCCGGATCGGAATTGCAGGGACTTGAGGGCGTGGAAAAGGCGGTGATCTGATACCGGCCTGATGCGCTTCATTTCGGCCAAACGCCCGCAAATGCGGGCGTTTGGTTTTGGCGGTAACGGACGGGCTTTAAGGGCTCAGCCCCGTTCACGAAGGATGCGGGCCACGCTGTCGATCTGGCGGATGCCGCGCATGGTGCGCGCCAGATGCACGCGATCCTCGACCTGGATGGTGAAGCGCAGGTATTTCATCGAGGAGCCGCCATCGTCGTCCATGCTGACCGACACGATGTTGGCGTCCGATTCCCCGATCTCGGCGGCGATGCGCGCCAGCGTGCCGCGCTGGTTATGGATCAGGATGGTGATGCGGCAATCGAAGCGGCGGTTGAGGTCATGGCCCCAGACCAGCTCGATCCAGCGATCCGGTTCCTTCTCGTGCAGGCGCTTGGCGGTCTCGCATTCTTGCGTGTGGACGATCAGCGTCTGGTCGGGCTTGAGGTAGCCGGTCAGGCGGTCGCCCGGGATGGGCATGCAACAGGAGGAGAGCTGGGCCGAGGCGCCTTCGCTGCCGGTGATGACCACCGGATCGGGCTTGTTGGGCAGCATCTGGCCTTCGGGGTCGAGCTGCGGGACGTTGGTGCCGGTATCCATCATGCCCATGATATGGCGTGCCACCAGCGGCGCCATACGGGTGCCGATGCCGATTTCGGCATACAGGTCATCCATGGTCTTGGCGCTGGACTCATTGAGCAGCCGCTCGACGATATGCACCGGCAGTTCGGGATCGATGCCCAGCGTGTGCAGGGCGTTGCCCAGCAGGCGGCGTCCGACCGACTGCGATTCGACCATGTTGGCGGTGCGCAGGCGATGGCGGATCGCCGAACGCGCCTTGCCGGTGCGGACATAGCCGAGCCAGTTCGGGCTGGGGCGCGAGGTCGGCGAGGTGATGATCTCGACGATGTCGCCGTTATGCAGCTCGGTGCGCAACGGGGCCGGTTCGTGGTTGATGATGACTGACGTGGTCTGGTCGCCGATGTCGGTGTGGATGCTGTAGGCGAAATCCAGCGCGGTGGCGCCGCGCGGCAGGGCGATGATCTTGGATTTGGGCGTGAACACGTAGACCGAATCCGGGAACAGGTCGACCTTGACGTGCTCCAGGAACTCGGCCGAATCGCCGGTCTGCTTCTGGATGTCCAGGAGCGATTGCAGCCAGGCATGGGTGCGCTGCTGGAGGTCGGTCAGGCTGCCTTCGTCGTCCTTGTACAGCCAGTGCGCCGCCACGCCGGACTCGGCCACGCGGTGCATTTCCTTGGTGCGGATCTGGAACTCGACGGGGGTGCCGTAGGGGCCGATCAGCGTGGTGTGCAGCGACTGGTAGCCGTTGAGCTTGGGAATGGCGATGTAATCCTTGAACTTGCCCGGCATCGGCTTGAACAGCGAATGCAGGGTGCCCAGCGCCACGTAGCAGTTGGCGAAACTGTCCACCACCACGCGAAAGCCATACACGTCCAGCACCTGGGAAAACGTCAGGTGCTTGTTGCGCATCTTGCGGTAGATGCCGTACAGGGTCTTTTCACGGCCGTCGACCTGGGCCGGGATGCCGGCAGCGATCAGCGTGCTGGTGACCGACTCCATGATCTTGGTCACGACTTCGCGGCGATTGCCGCGCGCGGCCTTCACCGCCTTGAGCAGGGTACGGTGACGCAGCGGATACAGATGGGCGAACGACAGTTCCTGCAGTTCGCGATAGATGTTGTTCAGGCCCAGGCGATGCGCGATGGGCACGTAGACTTCCATGGTCTCGCGCGAGATGCGGCGCTTCTTGTCGGGCGGCATCGAGCCCAGCGTGCGCATGTTGTGCAGGCGATCGGCCAGCTTGACCAGGATCACGCGCACGTCGCGCGCCATGGCCAGCAACATCTTGCGGAAGTTTTCCGCCTGCGCTTCGACCTGGCTTTGGAATTCGATCTTGTCCAGCTTGGACAGGCCATCCACCAGCGAGGCCACCGGCGCGCCGAAGCGTTCGATCAGTTCTTCCTTCTTGACGCCCTGGTCCTCCATCACGTCGTGCAGGAAGGCCGCCATCATGGCTTGCGCATCGAGTTTCCACTCGGCACAGATTTCGGCCACCGCCAGCGGATGCGAGATATAGGGCTCGCCCGACTTGCGCATCTGGCCCAGGTGCATCTCGTCGGCAAAGCGATAGGCTTCCTTGACCTTCTTCAATTCGGAAGGCGTCAGGTACTCTTCGAGCTTGGGCGTGAGATGGGCGAACGTCGCCACGCCGCTATGGGCGGCGGGGTTGGCTTCGTTCTGGGAATGCGAGCGGCCGGAACCGGCTGCTCGTTTGGTGCTGGTGCTGGGAGTTGCTGATAACGTGGATTCGGTGGGGGTGAGGCTCATGCTTTGCCGTTATCAGCTTCATGGACGGACAAGGATCAGGCCGGAACCTTTTTCAGCATTTCCACACCGACCTTGCCGGCAGCGATTTCGCGCAGCGCGGTAACGGTCGGTTTGTCCTTGGCGTCAACCTTGGGGGTATGGCCTTGCAACAACTGGCGGGCGCGGTAGGTTGCGGCCAGGGTCAGTTGGAAACGGTTCGGGATTTGCTTGAGGCAATCTTCGATGGTGATACGGGCCATGTAAACTCCTGTGTGACGGTCTTGCTTGGAATGGGTGGAATGTCCTGGCAGCGATGCCGGCGCCGATTTGTTCGGGACGCCGTTCAGGTGGCGTGGATGCCGAGCTGGGTGAACAAATAGGCGTTGCGGGCAGCTTGCTGCGGAAAGCGGCAGCGGGCTGCTTGGACAATCGCCGTCAACTCTGACAAAGCGACGGCAAACTCTTGGTTGATAATAACATATTCGAACTCCGGAGAGTGGGCGATTTCGCCGCCAGCGGCCAGGATACGGCGGGTAATGACATGCGGTTCGTCCTGGCCGCGCTTCTTGAGGCGCTCTTCCAGGGCCGCGATCGAAGGCGGCAGGATGAAGATGCCGATGGCGTTGGTGAACTGCTTCTTGACCTGCTGCGCGCCTTGCCAGTCGATCTCCAGCAGCACATCGGTGCCGTTGGCGATCTGGTCGGCGATCATCAGGCGCGAGGTGCCGTAATAATTGCCGTGGACTTCGGCCCATTCCAGGAATTCTCCTTCGGCCTGGCGTTTCAGGAAGTCGTTGGCATCGGTGAAATAATATTCACGCCCATGCTCCTCGCCCGGGCGTGGCGCGCGGGTGGTGTAGGAAACCGACAGCTTGATGGCCGGTTCCTGCTTCAGCAGGGCATTGACGAGGGTCGATTTGCCGGCGCCGGAGGGGGCGACCACCATGAACAGGCTGCCGGAAGTAGGGGTTTTAGCTGGCATGTGATTCTCAGTGTTTTTTGTTGTGTCGGTCGGCGCCTGGCGCTGGCGTGGATGCTCTGTTACGGGATATCCGGCGACTCAGGCCAATGCTTCGATAACGGCTTGCGGGTTGCGCTCGATCACGTTGAGCAGTACCAGCGCAGGGCCGTGCGGGGTACGGTCGCCGCGCTCCCAGTGCCGCAGGGTCGCGGTGGAAAAGCCGAAGCGGGCGGCGAATTGCTCCTGGGTCATGCCCACCTTGGCGCGCACGGCCTTCACATCGATTGCGCGGGGGCGATGTACGCGTACGCTAGGCTCGTCGCCCTTGGCGTGAACGATGGCTTCTTGAAGTCCCTGCTTGATGCTGTCGAATGCGCTGCTCATGATGTTGCCTTTCCTTTCCAGATGTCCACCAGCACGTTCACCAGGCCGGCCAGTTCGTTGCGCTCGGCCTTGCTCAAGTTGGCTTTGTCGCCTTTGGCAAAGAGCGTCAGCAGGTACAGCGGCATGAGGTCATCGTGGTAATAGTAGATGACTCGCACACCGCCACTCTTGCCTTGCGCGCCACGACGCCAGCGTAGCTTGCGCACGCCGCCGGTGCCTTCCATGAGGTCGCCGGCCTTGGGATGTTCGGCCAGGTAGCTGATTAAATCCTGGCGTTCTTGCGCACTCAGGAGCTTGTCAGCCAGGCGGAGGTAGGTTGGCAGTTCGGCGATGCCGTGTGGAACCTCGTGCATGATGTATTCTAATCCAATGGATTAGCGGCATCAAGGCGTTTAGCCGCCATTGCACTCACTCCAAATTCTGCACTTGCTCGCGCATCTGGTCGATCAGCAGCTTCAATTCCATCGAAGCGTCGGCCAGTTCCTTCATGGCCGCCTTCGAGCCGACGGTATTGGCTTCGCGATTGAGCTCCTGCATCATGAAATCCAGGCGCTTGCCGACCTGGCCGCCTTTTTTCAGGATATGGCGCGTCTCGGCCAGGTGGGCCGACAGGCGCGCCAGTTCTTCGGCGATGTCGATGCGGATGCCATACAGGGTGACTTCCTGGCGGATGCGCTCCAGCGATTCTTCGCGCGTGAGCAACTGCGTGGATGCGCCGTTGTGCTGCAATGCCAGGCCCAGCGCCTCGCTCATGCGCTCGGTCGCCTTTTGCTGGAATTGCTCGATCAGTTGCGGCACCAGCGGCGTGATGCGGGCCACGATGGCTTCCATCGCGTCGACGCGGGCCAGGATCACCGCTTGCAGCGCCGCGCCTTCGCGCGCGCGGGTGTCGATGAAGGCCGCCAGCGTCTGTTGCATGGCGGCCAGGATGTCGGCCTGCAGGGTTTCCTGGCTGATTTCGGCTTCTTCCATCACGCCCGGCCAGCGCAGCAGCTCGTTGACCGACAGCGGCGCGGCGTCAGGGAACTGGGCGCGCAACTGGTCTTGCAGGTTGGACAAGCTGCCGACCACGCCGGCATTGAGCGCCTGGGTGTTGCCGGTCGCCACCTTGCGGCCGAAGCTCAGCCGGCATTCCACCTTGCCGCGCACCAGGCGGCTCATGATGGCTTCGCGCAGCATCGGCTCGACCGCGCGCAGGTCGTCATTGATGCGGAACTGCAGGTCGAGGAAGCGCGAATTGACGCTCTTCATTTCGACGGTGACCGTGCCGGCAGTGGTTTCACGGGTGGTGACGGCATAGCCGGTCATGCTGTAAATGGTCAAATTCTGGCTCCGGTGTGTTGGTGCTTGCCGCAGTCGGCGGCCGTGCGTTGGCGGGTCATGGTGATGAGTGGGATGCCATGCCGCGCGCTGCGGATGCGCCGCGCAGGCGGCCCGCCATCCTTTACAATGCCGGTTTTGCAAAATGCGGCTGCGGCGGTTGCTGCCGCCGCGCCGGTAGACCGGGCGGCATCGCCTCATCGGATCCCGCATTTTAAAGAAGATTGGCAGCCAAGCGCTATCAAAACATCGACATTGGCGGTTTTACCATTGCCGCCATCCCTCCGGCAGACCAGACAAGGACCGAGCATGACATCATCCCACCGCCCCAGCGCCCGCACCGTTTCGCAATTGCGCGAGGTGCGCCTGACGCGCCATTACACCAAGCATGCCGAAGGTTCGGTGCTGGTCGAATTCGGCGACACCCGCGTGCTGTGCACCGCCAGCATCGAAGAAAAGGTGCCGGGCTTCCTCAAGGGTAAAGGCCAGGGCTGGTTGACCGCCGAGTACGGCATGCTGCCGCGCTCGACGCATACGCGCATGGATCGTGAAGCCGCCAAGGGCAAGCAGTCCGGTCGCACGCAGGAGATCCAGCGCCTGATCGGCCGCGCATTGCGCGCCGCATTCGACCTGGACGCCTTCGGCGAACGCACGCTGCACCTGGACTGCGACGTGCTGCAGGCCGACGGCGGCACCCGCACCGCAGCCATCACCGGCGCCATGGTGGCGGCTTACGATGCGTTTTCGGTGCTCAAGTCGCGCGGGCTGGTGGCGTCGATCCCGTTGAAGCATTTCGTGGCCGCCATCTCGGTGGGCGTCTACCAGGGCGTGCCGGTACTGGATCTGGACTACCTGGAAGATTCCGACTGCGACACCGACATGAACGTGGTGATGACCGAGGCCGGCCACTTCGTCGAAGTGCAGGGCACGGCTGAAGGCGCGGCATTCGACCGCGCTACCCTGAACAGCCTGCTGGACCTGGCCCAGCAGGGCATCGCCACGCTCAATACCTTGCAAAAGCAGGCGCTGGGCCTCTGATTGCCCGCTATCCTGCGGTGGCGCGTGAATCGTTTTACAATGCGCACATCGCATAAGAACCTGTTAACGCCATGTTGCACTGACGACATGGCGTTTTTCATTGCACCGGCGCAATGCCATGCCAATACCACTCAGTCAAAGTATGAATACCAAGCAAAAGATCGTGATGGCGTCGAACAACGCCGGCAAGCTCAAGGAGTTCGCCAGCCTGCTGGGCGACATCGGTTTCGACGTGCGCGCGCAGGGCGAATTCAACGTGCCGGAAGCGGAAGAGCCGTTCGGCACCTTCGTCGAGAATGCGCTGACCAAGGCGCGCCACGCGGCCCGCCTGACCGGCCTGCCGGCGCTGGCCGACGATTCCGGCGTATGCGTCAACGCCCTGGGTGGCGCGCCCGGCGTGTATTCGGCGCGCTATGCGGGCGAGCCGAAATCGGACGCCGCCAACAACGCCAGGCTGGTCAAGGATCTGGCCGCGCATGCCGACAAGTCGGCTTACTATTATTGCGTGCTGGTCTATGTGCGCCATGCCGACGATCCCCAGCCGGTGATCGCCGATGGCGTATGGAAGGGCGAGATCGTGGCCGACGCGCGCGGCGAGGGCGGTTTCGGTTACGATCCGTATTTCCTGCTGCCGCAATTGGGCAAGACCGCCGCGCAGTTGAGCGCGGCCGAGAAAAATGCCGTTTCCCACCGGGGGCAGGCCTTGCGTGCATTGGTAGAGAAGCTGAAATGATCCCGATCAAACCGGTTGCAGCCAAGCTACCCGCCGGGCCGGCGCAGGGCGGCCCGGCCCAGGCCGCGCTGGCTTTCCTGAAGCCGGGCAGCCTGCAACTGACGGCTTTGCCGCCGCTGTCGCTGTATGTGCACTTCCCTTGGTGCGTGCGCAAATGCCCGTACTGCGACTTCAATTCGCATGAAGTCAAGGGCAGCTTCCCGGAGCAGGAATACCTGGACGCCTTGCGCACCGATCTCGAAATGGCGCTGCCGCTGATCTGGGGCCGCAAGATCACCACCATCTTCATCGGCGGCGGCACGCCCAGCCTGTTGTCGGCGGCCGGACTGGACCGTTTGCTGTCGGATGTGCGCACCTTGCTGCCGTTCGACAGCGACATCGAGATCACGATGGAAGCCAATCCCGGCACCTTCGAAGCCGAAAAATTCCGTTCCTACCGCGCCAGCGGCATCAATCGCCTGTCGATCGGTATCCAGAGTTTCAATGCCGGCCATCTGGCGGCGCTGGGCCGCATCCACGATGGCGCGCAAGCCTTGAAGGCGGTGGAGATTGCGCACGCCAACTTCGACAACTTCAACCTCGACCTGATGTACGCCTTGCCGTCGCAGACGCTGGCCGAAGCCCGCGCCGATGTCGAGACCGCGCTGGCCTTCGCGCCGCCGCACCTGTCGCTGTACCACCTGACGCTGGAGCCGAACACGCTGTTCGCCAAGTTCCCGCCGGCCGTGCCTGACGACGACGCCAGCGCCGACATGCAAGACATGATCGCGCAACTGACCTCGGCGGCCGGTTATGCCAACTACGAAGTGTCGGCCTATGCCCAGCCCAAGCGGCGCGCCAGGCACAATCTCAATTACTGGCAATTCGGCGATTACCTGGGCATCGGCGCCGGCGCGCATTCCAAATTGTCCTTCCCGCATCGCATCGTGCGCCAGGCGCGCTACAAGCATCCCCAGACCTATCTGGAACAGATCCGCGCCGGCGCGCCGATCCAGGAAGAGGCCGAGATCGGGCGCGACGCCCTGGGTTTTGAATTCATGCTCAATGCACTGCGCCTGACGCAAGGGTTTGCGCCGAACCTGTTTGCCGAACGCACCGGCATGGGCTTGAACCAGATCCAAAAGCAGCTGGATCTGGCGGAGGAAAAAGGAATGTTGTATCGCGATCACGCTTTGATCCGCCCAACGGAGTTGGGCCGGCGTTTTCTTAACGATTTGCAAGAAATTTTCCTGTCGGATTAAAGCCTGCTTGCAAGGCCATTTTTATCAGGTATATTTGGAAAAATTTGAATTTAATTAAGAATTCTGTTGGGAAACTAGGAACTCACTCTTATTTGTGAAAATAATTCTGGTTTTCCATCATGAATGAGCGCCTCAAACAATAAAAAGAGGGGCGCCAACGATAAAAGAATATGGCTGTCCAGGATAAAAGCGTCTCTTTTCCTCTCGTGTTTTTACAGCCTGTAGCCGACGTTCATCACGTATGGACTGCACTGTCTCTGCACATTTCACCCATTGATGAGGATGGCAGTGCACTGCTGTCCCGTCTATTCAACGAGTTCAAGCTGCATGACGCCCTGGGCGGACTGACTTGCATCATCCCGGTCCGGGATCCTGCGGTATTCGCGCCTGAGTTCGCCCATCCCGTTCCCCAAGGGCAGATCGCCCTGCGTGTGCCGGTCGAGCATTGCGTCGATCCCGGCAAGATCGATGCCTTGGACTGGCTTTACAGCCGCGGCTTTTCGATCATCGCCGACGGCCTGCCCGCGCAGGGCGCGGCCATGTTTCCGTTTGTCGAATCGATCGCGCTTGACGCCAGCGTAGGCCAGTTGCCGGACGCGGTGCAGTGGCTGCACCGCCTGCGCGGACCGCACCTGGCGGAAAACATCGGCGATGCGATCCAGTTCGATCGCTGCCGCGCGGAAGGTTTCCGCTGGTTTTCCGGCGACTATGCGCTGCATCCCGACAGCCGCCTCTCGCAAAAGAATTCGATTTCCCGCGCGCGCCTCCTGAAACTGCTGGGACTGGTCGCGCGCGATGCCGATGCGGGCGAACTGGAGTCGTTGCTCAAGCAGGACCCCGCGCTGTCCTACCAGCTCTTCAAGCTGGTCAGCTCGGCCGCCTTCGGCTTCTCGGCGCATATCACCAATTTCACCCAGGCCATCAACCTGCTGGGGCGGCGCCAGTTGCAGCGCTGGCTGCAATTGCTGCTGTATGCGCGCTTCCCCGGCGACGAGTCGGCCAATCCCTTGTTGCCGCGCGCGGCAGCGCGTGCGGCGATGATGGAGTCGATGGCGCAGCGGGTCGATTGCACCCGCGAGGAGCTCGACCGCGCCTTCATCACCGGCATGTTCTCGCTGCTCGACATCCTGCTGGGCATGCCGCTGCAAGACATCATCGAGCCGCTCAAGCTGCCGGTGGATATCGTCAATGCGCTGACCGCTCGCACCGGGCGGCTGGGCAAGTTGCTGGATGTGGTGGAGCGCTCCGAATACGGCCGCATCCCCCTGCGGCATGCCGACCTGGAGGCCGCCGGCCTCGACGCCAAGGTGTATTGCGAATGCCTGCTGGAGGCTTTTGGCTGGGCAACCAGAGTCAGCACCGAGGCTTGAACCGATGATCTCCTCCGTCAGCACCGACGATCTGGCATGTTGTTCCGCATTGCTGGACGCGCTGCAGAACCTGCATGGGCCGGCGCTGTCCGCCGCGCTCGGGGGGATCGCTTCCGGTTTCCTGAAGCGCCCCGGCGGTAAATACCAGTCCGGTCCGGCGCCGGAAGGGGACCTGCTCAAGCAGGCCGTCGGATATGAGAGCGAGCATTTCGGCTATTACCTCTTTCCCGATCCGGCCGCCACTTACAGCCAGCCGGAATGCCAGCGCCTGGCGATGCTGGCGGGCTTTACCGGCCGCCTGTTGCAGCGCCAGGCCGATACCGAAAAACGGGCCCGCTCGCTCGACCAGATCGAGGCCAAGCTGGAGCAGCAGGCGCAGATCCTGAACCAGATGCACGAGTCGGTGATCACCATGGATCCGGCCGGTTTCATCACCAGCTGGAACCGCGGCGCCGAGCAACTGTTCGGCTATACCGCGCTGGAAGCCATCGGCCGCAACGTATTGTTCCTCTATGAGAACGAAGACGAAGAGGATTCGCTGGCCGATATGTTCCTGGAGCAGGGCGGGCGCGAGATGGAAGTGCGCCGCCGCAAGAAGTCCGGCGAAACCTTCTGGGCCAGCCTGTCGCTATCGGTCATGCGCGACCAGCACGGCAATCCGATCGGCCTGATCGGCTACCTCAACGACATTACCGAACGCAAGAACGCCGAGAAGCTGATCCACCATCTGGCCTATTACGATTCGCTGACTGGCCTGCCCAACCGCACGCTGCTCACGCGCACCGTCGACCAGGCCTTGCTGGAAGCCCGGCAGGACAGTATGCACGGCTGCGTGATGTTCATCGACCTGAATCGCTTCAAGCCCATCAACGACACGCTGGGCCATGTGGCCGGCGATATGTTGCTGGTGGAGGTGGCGATCCGCCTGCGCCGCGCGCTGCGCGAGCAGGATGTGGTGGCGCGCCTGGGCGCCGACGAGTTCGCGGTGGCGCTGTTCGACATCGACAAGGATTACCACCCCGGCTTCGTCGCGCAGAAGCTGCTGGCGCTGTTCGACGAACCGTTCTTCATCGATGGCCATGAACTGCGCGTAGGGGCCAGCATCGGCGTGAGCATGTATCCGGAAGATGCCGGCGATACCGAAACCCTGCTGCGCCTGGCCGACATCGCCATGTATCGCGCCAAGCAGGGCGGCGAGAACAACGAGGGCGGTTACGCGTACTACAGCGAAGAGATGAACAGCAACACGCTGGACCTGCTGCGCATCGAGACCGGCCTCCTGCATGCCTTCGAATACAACGAACTGCTGTTGTACTACCAGCCGAAGGTGGACATGCTGACCGGCGGCATCACCGGCGCCGAAGCGCTGGTGCGCTGGCAGCATCCGGAGCGCGGCCTGCTGCTGCCGGGCGAATTCATCCCCATCGCCGAAGAGACCGGCCTGATCGTGCAATTGAGCGACTGGGTGCTGGATGCGGTCTGCAACCAGGCGCGCGCATGGAAGGATGCCGGCCTGGCGCCGATGCGCATCGCCCTGAACGTGACCGCACGCGAATTCACCCGTTCGCTGCCGGACCGCATCCGGGCGGCGTTGAGCCGACACCAGCTGCGCGGCGAATGGCTGGAACTGGAGATCACCGAAAGCATGCTGATGCACAGCACCGATCGCGTGATTTCCATCATGGAAAAGATTTGCAGCCTGGGCATCACGATTTCCCTCGACGATTTCGGCACCGGTTATTCCAGCCTGTCCTACCTCAAGCGTTTCCCGATCAATACCCTGAAGATCGACCGCTCGTTCACCATGGGCATCCCGGACGACACCAACGATTGCGCGATTGCCAGCGCCATCATCGGCATCGCCAAGCAGTTGCGCCACAAGGTGATCGCCGAAGGCGTGGAAACCGAAAAGCAGTTCAACTTCCTCAAGGACGCCGGCTGCAACGAGCTGCAGGGTTATATTTTCTCGCGCCCGGTGCCGGCCGACGATTTCTATCGCATGCTGCTGGAAGGCCGGCGGCTCAAGATCATCGGCGAGCATCCTTCATTGCCGCTGGACGATATCGGCTTCTGAGCGCGTGCCTGCTCAGTCGTTTTCCTTGGCGACGATTGCGCCTTCAATACCGTGCCGCGCGAGTGACGCCGCGACAAATCCTGACGTTTTCATTTCTTCGACAAAGGCGGACAGATAGCTGGCCGCCTCCTCGCCACGATGCTTGGGCACGCCCATGGCCTGACGGATCACCATGAAGCGTTGCTCCAGGATGCGCAGGCCGCCAGCTTTTTGCGCATCGTGTTCAAGCTGCTGCTTCACGCCCGCAGCCACGTCCAGGTTTTGGTCAAGGAAGGCTTGCACCACGGCCGGCGAGGTAGGGATGCGCACGATGGTCGCGCGCTTGAGTTCGCGCGTGAGGAAGAGATCGTAGGCGCTGCCTTGGCCGACGGCGACGCTGGTCCCCGCTTGGTCGACCTGTTCATTGGCCGTGATCGGCGAATCCTTGCGCACCGCGTAGTAGCCTTCGATCAGCACATAGGGCCGGGTGAAACTGATTTCCTGCCCGCGCTTGGGATCGATGGCGAAGAAGCCGATATCGGCCTGGCCGCGTTCGATGTTTTCCACCGAAACGCCGGCCGACTTCACCACCACCAACTGCAAGGGCACACCGAGCCGGCGTGCCAATTCCCGGGCCAGGTCTACCGATACGCCGACCGCTTCGCCGGTCTTGGCGTCCAGGTTGGCGAGTACCGGATTGCCGAGGTTGATCGATGCGCGCAGGGCTCCGGTGGGAGCGAAGCTGGCGACAATGGCTGCGCTGGATTGGGCATGGGCGGATTGAGGCATGGCGACTATCGATGAGAGCAATGACAGGGCAAGCATGCCCTGGATGAGGGTGGCGTTGATTTTCATTGTAGTGGATCTCCGGACTGGGCTGTGTGGATGCTGTCGGGATAGCATAGCCGAGTTGCCGGTTGTGCGTGGCGGTGGTCGGCAAGGACGGGAATGGACGCGGGTAGGTAGTTTGTCTGGACGGTTTTGTGCGTGTGTCGCCGTAGCTTGACGTCCGCTGTGCAGCCTTGCTCGCCTCCGCAAATCGGAATGGCGGAAATAGAAATGTCCGCTTGCGTGTTAATGCCGTTCAGTCAAGATTAACTCTGAACCAATCATTAGAGCCCGTTCGGGCTGAGTAGGCCCGTCAGGGGCGTATCGAAGTCAGCGTATTAGCGGTAGCGGTCTTGTCTGCTTTCTATATGCTGCGCAAAGAAATATGAGACGTAATAAGTGAATAAAAAATCAACTATAAATATTAATTTTTTTTGAAATAATGGTTACATCTATTTACAATTTACATGCAATTTCTAAGCGTCACTATTCTTGCGTGCTCAGATTGTAGTGAGGGGGTATAGAGATAACCTGAAACGTTTCTTGTAACCACCGTGCAAGTGAGTTCTTTTGTGCTAGAGGTAGGAAGAGCTCAATGCAGAAGCGATTTAGCGACGAACAAATCATTAGCATCTTGCGGGAGGTGATTTCGAAGTTCATGAATCACCAATGTAGGGAATGGGGAAGTTATCTGAGTAGAGCTGTTAGCAATTTTTGATACTGTTCTAGAGTTGCATCAGTGCGTTGAATCGAATAGAGCTTATGAATAAAAAGCGCATTTTGTTACTGATCGTTGTCTTGGTATTGCTGGTTATCTTATACAAAGAGGTCACCTCTATTACTAAAGAAAATAAAAATGTTTCTGGCGAGAGAGCTCCAGAGCATTTATTGTCATCTGAGCCTTTTGTTGAGGGGGAGCTAAGCGGAGTTCAGGTGCGTGTCCCGGCAAACTACATGAGAGGAGGGCGTCCTTTCATGGTTGAATATGACGACGACCATCCGTGGGAAATAAAAAAGCCAGATGCAATAAAAGCGCCACGATCTGTTAATTCTAGAATAGCCGACTTGGCTTTCTATGTGCATCAATCAGATCTAGCTCCTCTTACTGCGGTTAATTACGAAAATTGGCTTAATTCTTTCAAGGATAGAAATTCCAGTGAATGGATTGAATTCTCGTATCAAGGAAATTCGCGTGGGCTAAAAAGTTGGGGGATTAGCTCGTTTCTAAACAGACATGTCGTGAACCGAAAGTATAGATTTCCAGAGATGATTAGGTTTGAAGTGGTGAACGAAAAAGTTTACGGGCTCACTATGGAAAAGACTGCTCCAGTGGACGATAGTAAATATGATCAAAATAACTTTAATTTTTATTCTCGTCGGGTCGATTCACAGGTTGTGACTTTTATTGAATGTCGAGCAGGAGCGTCGCGATCTCCGCAGGGGAGTTTCAGTTGTGAGCATTATTTTTCTATGTGGCCTGATGCGGTTGTTGAAGGCTACATTAAATATTCCCCGTCTAAATTAAAAGATTGGGAGAGTATGGAGCGACAAGCAAAATTACTTTTTCTTAAATTTGTCGTTGGATGTTTTTCATCAGCACCCGCATGTCCTTCCCAGAAATATAACAATTAGAAATCGCAAGGTGGACCGAGCAGCCCCTGGTAGACATCTTCGAGTCATAATTTATGGCAACCGAGTCTCTATTTTTGTTTGCTGTGAGTTGGTTACGTCTTGATCGGCAGCATTGTGTTCATTTTTTGACTGAGATTGAGTTTTTTTATCTGGTCTGAGCTTCGCAGGGCCACCTCTTCCAATAGCTCAAACTAAATATTGCTGATAGGAATTGAACTCATGAGGTTTAACCCTGTATTTGTTGTCTTCTTATCGGTGTTATTTGTCGGGTGCAAATCTAAGGAACTTATTAAAGAGGTTGATTCGTTAGAAGTTACTTATGGAATTCAATCGATTGCTTGGCATCCAGATGGAGAGCGCATGGCCATCGGTTATTTCATGAAAGATGAGGTCGCAGTCTGGAACGTCAAGACGAAGAAAATGCTTTTCTCAGTCCCGAGTAAACGTCGCCCCATCAATTCATCTGGACAAGAAGTTATTTTTAGTAAGGACGGAAAATATCTAATTGTCCAGGATACCGTTGATACGAAGAATGGCGTCCCCCCATTTTCGAAGATCAAAGACAGTCCCGAGGACATGATAACCAGGGCTGATGATCAACGACTAATTCTGGCGAGGATTTGGGATTTGGAATCTCGAACAGAGGTTGCCCAACTCAGAGGAGCAGGTTCTCGTTTACATGATGGAAGGCATTCTGGAATGTGTTGGATCGGTGGCAAGAAAGATCAATTAGCCGTTCTGCGACGTTCCGTGGTCAGTGTTTATGAATCTCCTTCTGGGAAAAAACTCTACGACATAGATTTGTCTCATCCTTTTCAAGATGATCCTAATAAAACTAGGGATTATTTGGAAATGGATTGCCATCCAATAAAGCCGGAAATCGCGTTAGAAGGAAGCCAGTTTTGGGGGGACGTTCCAAAGCTAGGTCGAGTCCCCATCGGAACGACGCCTATTGTGATTGCGGATATGGAAAAGCGCGTGAGAAAGATGGTCGTATATAGCCCTACCGGATTGAGTGGAATTTCCTATTCGCTAGATGGGAGGAGATTGGTATCCCAAGGCGGTGAATGGATACGTACTTGGTCTGTTAATGATGGATACGTTAAAAGTCTCGTTGTTGAAACAACATTTAAAACCACAGGTTATTTGACATCAATCCCTGGTACTGACGGCATGTTGGGGTTAGGCGATGGTCATTTACGCTTTTGGAACTTCTCTAAGCCAAGTGAGGTTCTTGAGTTTCAAAGTTACAGAGACATATTCCGGATTTCTGTTAGCGAACGATCCAGTCTTGTTGCTGTTGTCACTGGAAGAGTAATTCACTTTTACCAGAAACAGAAAAATTGATCGACTGTAGTGGAAGTTATCTATTTTAGCTAAATGAAATAACAGGGCATTATGGCTATTCAAGAAAAGAAAAAGAATTTGAAAATAATTTCTTTTGGGGGATGGAGGGTCAGCATATCTCTAAGAATTGATTTCCTCAAAATTACATTTTTTATTTTTGGGATTTTTTTCTTAATTGTAGGTTTTAGCCGCTATATCCCAAGTGAAAAAAAACCAGAATTTGAAAAATTAATTAAGGTTGGGCCTTGGTCAGTTGAATCAATTAGAGGAAGAACTAGTGGCTTGCGATTTTCAGCGGTAAAAGGGGAGGAGCCAGGATATTTTCTAAATCAATATGAATTTAATCACGGAATAAAAATTCATGAGCTTATAAAGAAGATCCGGTTATCAAGGGAACCGTATGCTTATTTGTGGCTTAGTGAAAACAATAAATTACAACGTGTCTGGAAGGTCGAGATTGAGGGTAATGATGTACTGAACTATCAACGTGCAAAAGAGATATATTTCGATCGCCTGCAAAGTGGTGAGCAAGCAATGTTCGTGGCGTTTATATCTCTATTTTTGTTTGCTGTGAGTTTGTTGCGTCTTGATCGGCAGCATTGTGTTCATTTTTTTGATTGAGATTGAGTTTTTTATCTGGTCTGAGCTTCGCTGGGCCACCTCTTCCAATAGCTCAAACTAAATATTGCTGATAGGAATTGAACTCATGAGGTTTAACCCTGTATTTGTTGTCTTCTTATCGGTGTTATTTGTCGGGTGCAAATCTAAGGAACTTATTAAAGAGGTTGATTCGTTAGAAGTTACTTATGGAATTCAATCGATTGCTTGGCATCCAGATGGAGAGCGCATGGCCATCGGTTATTTCATGAAAGATGAGGTCGCAGTCTGGAACGTCAAGACGAAGAAAATGCTTTTCTCAGTCCCGAGTAAACGTCGTCCCATCAATTCATCTGGACAAGAAGTTATTTTTAGTAAGGACGGAAAATATCTAATTGTCCAAGATACCGTTGATACGAAGAATGGCGTCCCCCCATTTTCGAAGATCAAAGACAGTCTCGAGGACCTGATAACCAAGGCTGATGATCAACGACTAATTCTGGCGAGGATTTGGGATTTGGAATCCCAAGTGGAAGTTGCTCAAATCAAAGGGCCTGGCTCCCGTTTGCATGATGGAAGTCATTCTGGAATGTGCTGGATCGGTAACAAGCAGGATCAACTAGCTGTTTTGCGACGATCTGTCATCAGTGTCTACGAATCTCCGTCGGGGCGAAAGCTCTATGACGTGGATTTGTCTTATCCTTTCAAAGATGATCCCAATAAGAGTATAAATTATAAAAAAATGGACTGTCATCCAGTTAAACCTGATATCTCTTTAGAAGGAAGTCAATTTTGGGGAGATGTCCCGAAACTGGGACGGATTCCTATTGGAACGACACCTATTGTGATTGCCGATATGGAGAACCGCGAGCAAAAAATCGTCATATATAGCTCTACTGGATTAAGCGGTATTTCGTATTCGTCAGATGGGAAGCGATTGGTATCCCGAGGAGGGAAATGGATTCGTACCTGGTCTGTTGATAAGGGATACGCCGAAAGTCAAATTATTGAAACATCGTTTAAAACGATAGGTTATCTGACGTCAATCCCAGGTACTGATGGCATGTTAGGGTTGGGAGATGGTCATTTGCATTTCTGGAATTTCTCTAAGCCGGATGAGGTACTTGCATTTCCTAGTTACAGAGACATATTCCGGATTTCCGTTAGCGAACGATCCAGTCTTGTTGCTGTTGTTGCTGGAAGAGTAATTCACTTTTATGCGTATCGGAGAGATGAGAATGATACGGCCGTCAAGGAAATTAAATAAAAATGTCAACGAATTCGTTGAACACTGCAAGTCATTTAAAACTTGTCGGGCTAAATTCAGGAGAGGTTGCTTCTCTTGGATTTAGCGCAGTCCAGGACAATCTGCTGGATGAATTTAATTTTAAGCAAGCGTTAAAGATTAACTATCTCGCGTATTGTATAAAACGTGTATTTCTCATACTGCTAAGACGGCGGCACAGCTATCTTGGCGGTGTCAGTCCGAACGAATTTGAAGCCATGCATCGCAAGCGGAAATTAGGTGTCCACTAAATCCTGGTAACTCCAATATGAAAAACAAGATATTTGTTAAAAAATTCTCGCGACGGTCTTTTGATTGGGTTCGCGCCAGTCTTTTCTTCGTTACATTTTTCTTACCGCTGTCGATTAGTGGTTTTGCATCTGGCCAGCAATCAAAGGCTGTGAATGATGTCGACTCGGTATACAAGAATTGTGAGGGCGGCTATTACAGCGGTCCTCGTCCGGGACGTACGCGTTATACAAAAGATAGCTATCTCTGGATCGTGACTTCCGAGTTTGCTAAAAGATTTTGTATGCCGGAGGAATTTATCGATGATCGCTTAAAAGGTGCCGAGGCGATTGCGTACAAGATCGTTTACGAACCGGTGGAGCACTGTGGATGGGGAGGGGATAAAGAGACATGCGCACGGAGAGCCTCTCATGGGATCGAGATTTACTATAAGTCAGAAAGAAAAATGCCAGCCGTTAGCGATACAAAATTTAGCTTTCGTGCTCTCTACATGCTTGACTATTCAAAACATTTATTGTCAACCAATAGTGTAAATGCGCCCTCAAAAAGTACATCGGCTCAGTGGTTTCAGGATCGCCCAGGGGCTCAAAGCAAATTTACTGTCAACTCAATAATATTTGCTGGCGTAAAAGATTCAAAAATCGTTTGGCCCATTGCTGGCTTCGGTCAGCAGATTTATGTCGATGACGTAATGTACGGCTACGATCTCTTGACCCTGGAAGGAACGATGGGAGGATTTGTTAATCCTCGGATGGAGAAGTTGGGCATTGAACATTATGCTCTGATTTTCAAGCAGCCAAGTGATAACAGGAGTATTAACGGTCTGCCTCTTTCACAAGTTGCGTATGTCATCGAATTTCCAAAATGGTTCTTTGAGCAACTGCAAGATATAGATCGAGCCGATAGCAAAAAACGTGGAGAAATGCTGCAAAAAATGCTTTCGTCCTCTCGTATTCGCGGAAAAAAATAAGAACGGGGTTCCATCGTGGACAAAAAT
Organism: Herbaspirillum sp. GW821-FHT09A12; assembly: GCF_059418325.1. NCBI lineage: Bacteria > Pseudomonadati > Pseudomonadota > Betaproteobacteria > Burkholderiales > Oxalobacteraceae > Herbaspirillum > Herbaspirillum sp. GW821-FHT09A12. The sequence continues at coordinate 854,990 of NZ_JBWKPR010000002.1, read as the reverse complement.
CAGCTTGCTTCGTATTTTTATTTTTCGGAAGCCGTATATCAGTACTAATAACAGTACTGATGCTGCCTATATTTCTGGGTGTCAGGCGTCGATCGTCGATAGTCTTGCTGCCACGGACAGCCATTTTTCGGCATAACTTTATATTGGTTCGGTAGTAGATGTAGCAGGGAATCCTCAATCATTCAGGATTGCATTTTGTGGTTCCGACGAGGTTGCCGACGGAAGAACCGTCGATGTGAATTTTGCCGTGGGAAATTGGAGGCGCAGATGTCAGACGCTGTCCGCTTTACCGGCAATGCCATTGTTGTTTTAAGAAGTTGGCACAAAGGGTTTGTAGAAATGCCACTCAATTTAGGGCGGCTATAGGCTATAAATATCATTATGTCTTTTAAAGAATATCGTCGATGGTTTGATGCGCATTTGAGCGGGCCACTTCCACTGAAAATATCAGGTCTGCTGCTAATAGTGACGTTAATAGTAGTCGCTCTTTTTGGTGCAATTGTCGTCCCAACTTCGATCTTAAAAACTAGTGAAGATGCAGTGGCATTAACTGCTTTTTCGCTTGGATTCTTCCCATGGTTAGCAAATATTCGCGTCTTCGGCGAGACCGCTGACCGAGCGCTTTATCTGCATAGTCTATGTCATCTGTTTTTTGCTCCAATGACCATATTTTATGCTGTTCAAGAAGAAAAACTAACGAGAAGCATTGGAACGGCCAGGCCTGGATTAACGCGGATGATTGGTTATCTATTGGCCGGAGGATTTCTGATTTTTATTTATTCGACCTTGCATTTGAATTTCTTTGGCGGAATTAGCAGGGCTAGTAAATTTGTTTTTATTAACAGGCTTTCTAGCGCGTGTATTGCACCAATAGTCGCGATTGGATTTTGGATGGCAGTTACAGGTTTCTTTGTAGACCTGTATGCATTAATGTTTTCTTCTCAAAAGAAAGATAAATAAGAATGAACGCACCATCCATTTATGTTCTTGGTAGTGGAGTCCAGTCTTCTACAGATGCTGCGCAGCCTTTGGGAAATAACGTATCTACGGGACTATCTAACGTTACTCCAAATAGTGAGATGCCCCATAGATCAATCTGTCCAGGACGCTATTAATGAAGCGGCTGGAAAATGTAGAACATATCTCGAAAGGCGGACTTGTTGAATCAGCGTGAGATAGCACCTGAAGTGCTGTGTTTTAATCTCAGCCAGCGGAACCACTCGCAACAGCAGATCGGCTGCCGGCATCCTTAGGCGACAACTGTACGTACTTACCAAGACCTGCTGAACCCAGTTGAGCCAATAATAATTTAAGGGGCGTATTACGGGCAGAAATGAAAAACGGGCCACGAAGGCCCGTTTTATCAATGTTTCTGGCGGAGACGGAGGGATTCGAACCCTCGATACAGGTTTAAGCCCATATGCTTCCTTAGCAGGGAAGTGCCTTCGACCACTCGGCCACGTCTCCACACTGCGGGCAGTTACTACGTAGCCCCAGCGAAGTCACGCATAATAGCTTCTCAACTGCGTTTGGTCAATCGGCGGTTTGCAAAAAACCGCTGATTTGTCCACCGAACTTTCCGTGCTGCGATTACTTGGCGCTGTCCAGGTCGAACGCCTTGTGCAGGGCGCGCACGGCCAGCTCCATGTACTTCTCGTCGATCAGCACCGAGATCTTGATTTCCGAGGTGGAGATCATCTGGATGTTGACGCCTTCCTCCGACAGCGTGCGGAACATTTGCGAGGCGATGCCGACGTGGCTGCGCATGCCTACGCCCACCACCGAGACTTTCGACACCTTGGTGTCGCCGTTGATGGCGGCGGCGCCGATGTGGGCCTTGACGCTGCTGTCGAGCACTTGCACCGCCTTGGCGTATTCGGCGCGCGGCACGGTGAAGGTGAAGTCGGTCTTGCCTTCGACCGACTGGTTCTGGATGATCATGTCGACTTCGATGTTGGCGTCGGCGACCGGGCCCAGGATCTGGTAGGCGATGCCCGGGCGATCCGGCACGCCGAGCACGGTGATCTTGGCTTCGTCGCGGGAAAATGCGATGCCGGTGATGGTTGCTTGTTCCATGTTGGTGTCTTCCTCAAACGAAATCAGGGTGCCGGAGACGGTTTCTTCGGCGAGCGGCATGAGCGGGTCGGTCAGCGACGACAGCACGCGGGTCGGCATCTTGTAGTTGCCGGCGAATTCCACGGAGCGGATCTGCAGCACCTTGGAGCCCAGCGATGCCATTTCCAGCATTTCCTCGAACGTCACGGTGTTGAGGCGGCGCGCTTCGCTGACCACGCGCGGGTCGGTGGTGTAGACGCCGTCGACGTCGGTGTAGATCAGGCATTCGGCGGCCTTGATGGCGGCGGCCACTGCCACGGCCGAGGTGTCGGAACCGCCGCGGCCCAGCGTGGTGATGTTGCCGTCGGCGTCAACGCCCTGGAAGCCGGTGATGATGACGACCTTGCCGGCGTTCAGGTCGCGCCGTACACGGGCGTCGTCGATCGAGCGGATGCGCGCCTTGGTGAAGGCGGAGTCGGTCTTGATCGGCACTTGCCAGCCGGCGTAGGACACGGCCTCTTTGCCCAGCGCCTGCAGCGCGATGGCCAGCAGCGCCACGGAAGCCTGTTCGCCGGTGGCGGCCAGCATGTCCAGTTCGCGGCCGTCGGGCTGGGCCATGATTTCTTTGGCCAGGCCCAGCAGGCGGTTGGTTTCACCAGACATCGCCGAGGGCACGACGACGATCTGATGGCCTGCGTCGTGCCATTTGGCAACGCGCTTTGCGACATTCTTGATGCGCTCTGTCGAGCCCATCGAAGTGCCGCCGTATTTGTGAACGTATAAAGCCATAGGGATAAGAATAGGTGGCCCGACTTTGACGAACAACCGCTAGCTAGGCCGGAGGGAACAAACCCTTGACTTTACATCCGGTGCGCCAAAATCTCAAGGAAAAGCTTGTCCGGCAAGGCTTTCTGATGAGCTTTTGCATGTCGCGGCGCAGCAAAACATCCCGTCAGGCGCGTCCAGGGTGCGCAATTTGCGCAGGATTGGCCTCAGGCAACGCAAATTGCGTGCAGAGGTACGATGCAAAGAGGAAAGCGAGGGGGGATTGGGCGGGCGGGGGCACCAGCTGTCATGCGCTGCAGGCTCTGTCTGGCAGGCGGCATGGCAGTTGGTGCTGCGGTACTGATGTGAAGCGTCGGTACTGCGTACTTCGTATTACCCGTTCTTCAGCCCGGTGCCGGTGGTTCGGACGCGCGATGGCGGAACGCTGCCGTCGGGCTGGATGGCGGTCGTGCGCAAACGTCTATCAGGCGCCGTTGTACAGGCTGTCGGCGGCCTTGTTGCTGCTGGCTTGCTGCACTTCGTTTTCCACTTGCTGGCGGCTCAGGTGAGAGCTGGCCTGGCGAACGATAGGGTACTCGTTGCGCACGGCGATTTCACCGTTGGCGCGGGCGCGTTGCAGTTCTGCCTTGACGTCGGCGCGGGTCTGGGTCGACACGAAAGCGGTTTCAGGGGGATAGGGTGCTTCTGCCAGGGCGGCGCCAGCGGCGACCAGGAGAGCGGCGGCAACGGTAATGTTCTTGATGCTCATGATCTTGTCCTTCTTGGTAAGTTGATAAAAATCCGCAGGCACCTTGGCCGGTAAGGGGGTACGGTCAACATGCGCTGTTCCTTCGGAATCGGCTGGAAGCGTTTTCTGTTGCATTCGTCCAACCGATGAATGCAGTCTAAATGTTGCCTAAGCAAAGAAAAATGGGTTTAATCGGAATTGACTATTTCTCTATCTGGAACAATCAAGGGCTTGAATTATGGATCGGCTGCAATCAATGCGGGTGTTCTCCAAGGTGGTGGAGCAGGGGAGTTTCGTGCGCGCGGCGGAAATCCTGGAGATTTCCAACGCCGTGGCCACGCGCTTTATCGCCGACCTGGAGGCGCACCTGGGCACGCGCCTGCTGAACCGCTCGACGCGCCGCCTGTCGCTGACCGAGTCCGGGCAGGCCTATCTGGAACGTGTGCGGCTGATCCTGGCCGAGATCGATGATGCCGAAGCGCTGGTTTCGCTCGATACCAAGATGCCGGGCGGAACCCTGGCCGTCTACTCGCATGCGGGATTCGGGCAGTCGCAGCTGGCTGGATTGCTGTCCGGCTATTCCCAGGCCTACCCGGAAGTGGTGCTGGACGTGACCCTGTCCGACCGCGCCATCGATTTGGTGGAAGAGGGGATCGACATCGGGTTTTTCAGCAGCATGCAGAAGGTCGACGCCAGCATGATCGTGCGCCAGTTGGGCATCGCCAAGGTGGTGCTGTGCGCGTCTCCCGACTATCTGGACAAGCATGGCTCCCCGCAGCATCCGGAAGACCTGTCGCGCCATTGTTGCCTGAATTTTTCGCACGAGTATCTGCGCCACCATTGGCATGTCAACACGATCAACGGTGTGCTGGATGTGCCCATCGTCAGCAAGGTGGTGTCCAACAGCAGCGTATTGCTGCGGGAGTTCGCATTGAGGGGAATGGGGATTGTGCTGCGGCCGTCCTTTTCGCTGGGCGACGATTTACGCAGCGGCAAGCTGGCGCGGGTGCTGCCGGACTTTGATACCGGCCAGGTCAGCATTTCGATGGCCTATCCCAGCCGTCGCCTGCTGTCGGCCAAGGTGCGCAGTTTCGTGGAGCATGTCAGCGCGCTCTATCCGCATCCGGAGAGCGATCCCTGGCTGGCTTGAGCCGGCAGCCGGTCAGATGACGTCGGCCAGCTTGGCCAGCAGGTTGCATTCTTCCTGCCAGGTGCGGCGCTCTTCGGTGCTGATGGCTTCGCGCTGCAAGTCGGCATCGCTTTTTTCCAATTGCGAGAGCAGGATGCGCTCGGCCAGCCGGGTGTCGGGCTCCATCGGGCCGAAGAAGGCGACGGTGGCGCCGCGTTCGATGAGCAGGGTGGGGAAATTGTCGATGTCGAGGTCGCCGAGCAGGTCGGCCTGGTCTTCGATATCGATCCAGACGAAATGGTGTTGCGGGTAACGCGCCGCCCAGGCGCTGAAGGCAATGTCGTAATCGCGACAACTGCCGCACCAGGCCGCGCACAGGCAGGCGACGACCCAGGTGTCGTTGCGCAGGGCGTTTGCCAATTGGCGGCGGTTGGTCTGGTCTAGTTTCTGGTAGGACATGGCGTCGCTATTTTACCCGCTTCGGCAGCCGTGGTTTTGCTTTGGAGCGAAGCAGTCGCCGGTGCTTGCCAACAGCACAGGGAAAAGCCCGCCTCACGGTAAAATAGCGGGATGTCCACGATCTTAGCCATTGAAACATCCACCGAGCTCGCATCGGCAGCGCTGCTGCACCAAGGCGAGCTGATCGCGCGCGAATCCGCCGGCGCGCAGACCCATTCCGATTCGATTCTCCCGATGATCCAGCAATTGCTGGCCGAAGCCGGCATCACCCTCTCCCAGTGCGATGCGCTGGCCTTCGGCGTCGGGCCGGGGTCTTTCACCGGCGTGCGCACGGCCTGCGGCGTGGTGCAGGGACTGGCCTTCGGCATCGACCGGCCGGTAGTGCCGGTCGTCACGCTGGAAGCGGCGGCCCAGGCTTGCCGGGCGGCGCATCCCGATGTCCGCGAAGTCTTGCCCATCCTCGATGCCCGCATGGGGGAGGTGTATTGGGCGCGCTATCGCGCAGGTGATAACGGCGCTTGGGACATGCTGGCCGAGCCGGCATTGTCGGCGGCCGGGCAGGTCGACAGCGCAGGCAAGCCGGTGGCCTGCGGCAACGGCCTTGCGGTGTATGCGGCGCACTTCACGCCGGATTTCTGCGCCAACGAATTCGCGGCCGCTTATCCGCAGTACATGCCGCATGCTCGCCATGTGGCAAGCCTGGGCCAATTCCATTTTGCCCAGGGGCGCGCTTTGCCGGCGCAGGAAGCGCAACCGCTCTACCTGCGCAACAAGGTCGCGCTGACTACCGCTGAACGCGAGCAGCGCGATGCCTTGAAGGGGGCGGCATGACCGCGTCGGTCGAGAGCGGCGCCGAGCTGTTGTCCGGATTGGAGGCGCGCTTCGGGCCGCTGCGGTTCGCTCCGATGACGACAGACGACATCGATGCCGTGGTCGAGATTGAAAACGCCGTCTATTCGCATCCGTGGACCCGCGGCAATTTCCTCGATTCGCTGTACAGCGGTTACCAGGCGCAGACGCTGCGCGACGGCGCGCATGTCTTGCTGGGCTATTTCCTGGTCATGCTGGCGGTGGATGAAGCGCATCTGCTCAACATCAGCGTCGCTGCCGCGCACCAGCATCAGGGGCTGGGTCAATTGCTGCTCAACCAGGCTGCCGCGTTGGGCCGCAGCCAGCAGATGCGCAGCATGCTGCTGGAAGTGCGGGAATCGAATACGCATGCCATCAAGGTATATAAACGCTATGGCTTTTCCGAAATCGGTCGGCGCAAGAACTACTACCCGGCCGGGAACAATACCCGCGAAGGGGCTATCGTCATGAGTCTCGCGCTATGAATGAAGAATTGAAAAACGAGAAAGAATACGGCTCCTCGCTGGCATTGCTGGATGCCTTGGGCATCGGCCCGGTGTGGGTGCAGCGCGACCTGGCCGTGGAAGAGGCTGCAGAAGAGGCCGTGGCTGCGGAAGAAGCGCCGGCCGCAATCGCCGAGATGCGTCAGGATGCGCCAGCGGTTGCTGCGCCGCGTCCTGCCTTTGCTGTTTCTGAAGCAAGCGCTCCGGCAGCGCCGCCGGTGGCGCGTCCTATGCCGGCGGCGCCGTCGCCGCCGCCACTGCGTGCGCCCGAGCATCGCAGCGCGCCGCCTGAAGACGATGGCGGCCCGCCGGCGTGGCTGGACGAGATGGATTTCGCCGCATCGATGGAGCCGCTGGTGCCGCCCCATGACGATGAGGAAGATAGTGCGCCTGCGGCCGTCGACCCGATGATCGCCAGGATTGCCGCCATGGAGTGGCCGCAGCTCAAGGAAAGCGTGGCCGATTGTCGCCGCTGCGGCTTGTGCAATGGCCGCAAGAACACCGTCTTCGGCGTCGGCGATGAAAAAGCCAAATGGCTGTTCATCGGTGAAGGGCCGGGCCGCAATGAGGATATGCAAGGCGAGCCATTCGTCGGCCCGGCCGGCAAGCTGCTCGACAACATGCTGGTGGCGATGGGCTTGAAGCGTGGCGACAATGCCTACATCGCCAACATCGTCAAATGCCGTCCGACCGATGACAACGGGCGCGACCGTCCGCCATCGCCGCAGGAAGTGGCGGCCTGCTTGCCTTACCTGCAACGCCAGATCGCGCTGATCCAGCCGACGGTGCTGGTGGCGCTGGGCAAGACCGCGGCGATCTCGCTGCTGGGGCTGGATCCGTCGACGCCGGTATCCAAGCTGCGCGGCACCGTGCACCGCTACCAGGAGCTGCCGCTGGTGGTGACCTACCATCCGGCGTATCTGCTGCGTACGCTGGGCGACAAGAGCAAATCCTGGGCCGACCTGTGCCTGGCGATGACCGCCTTCCAACGCCAGCCGGTGCAATGACATGGCCGACGCCCGGGAGCGTCCTGCTTCAATGAGCTGCCAGGCGCGGTTCCATGAGCGCTGGCCCGAGCTGCGCGATCCGCATGTGCGCGCACTGGCCTGGCTGCTGGACGCGCCGGATCTGATGGCCGTCGATGCGCCGTGCTGGGAAGGGCGTATCGCCACCCTGGGGCCGGTTAGTGATGAGGTCGCCGCATGGCTGCGTGCGCTGGAGCAGGATGCGCAGCTGAACCGGCAACTGCACGACCATATGGCGCGCCAGCCTTCCGCCCGGTTGGGCCGCTATGCCGAGAAGCTGCTCGGTTTCTATTTGCAGCAGCGCCGGCAATTGGTCGCCGTCAACCTGCAGGTGCGCAACCATGGCGCGACCCGCGAGACCCTGGGCGAATTCGACTTTCTGGTGCGCCGCCCCCATATCGATTCCGGCAACGGGCTCGAGCATTGGGAATTCGCCACCAAGTTCTACCTGCTCGAACAGGTTCCTTCCCAACTGGATCAATCAGGCGAACTGCCTCCCGATGCCTTTGTCGGCCCCAACCTGGCCGATTCGCTGGGTCGCAAGATGCGCAAGATCATGCAGCAACAGTTGATGTTGTCGCGCCATCCCGCCGCCGCCGGGGTGTTGTCGGAACCTGTTGTGTCCGCCCAGGCGCTGGTCAAGGGATGGCTGTTCTATCGCGAACCGTTGTCGTCGTTGCCGCCGGCGATGGGTATTGCGGCCGACCATTGCCATGGCTTCTGGTGCGATGCGGCCACTTTGCGGCAGCGTTATGCGCAGCCGTCCGGCCCATTGCATTTCCTGTTGCCGCCCCGGCTGGAATGGCTGGCGCCGGCGCGCGCCGATATCGGCCGCACGCTGGGGATGGATGCCTTGCAGGAGGAATTGGCTGCGCGCTTTAATGCGGATCCGGCGCCGGTCATGCTGGCGGTGTGCCGGGGGCCCAAGGCGGGCGAGGGAGGCGATGCCTTCGAAATCGAGCGCGGCTTCATCGTTCCCGACGGCTGGCAGCAGCGGGCGGCCGAGCATGTCAGGCATGCGGTGATACGGATCTGAGCAGTTAAGGGAAGCCGGCAGCAGGGTGGCCGCGGCGCCTGCCGCGGTTTCAATGGCGGTGCTTGTCTTCGCCGATCAGCGAGAGCGAATCGTGTTCGCGCTGGTTGGCGGCGTGGCGGCGCATGATCAGGTACATGATGCCGGCCACGAAGGAGCCGAAGATGATGATCACGGTGTTCACATCCAGGTCCATGCGCACCATGAAGGCGTACAGCACCAGCATGGTCAGCACCGAGAGGTTCTCGTTGAAATTCTGCACCGCGATCGAATGGCCTGCGCTCATCAGCACATGGCCGCGGTGTTGCAGCAGCGCATTCATCGGCACCACGAAGTAACCGGACAGCGCGCCGATGATCACCAGCAGCGGATAGGCGATCCAGATCGAGGTGGTGGTGGTCATCAGCATCACCACGATGCCCATGATGATGCCCAGCGGCATCACCGACAGCGACTTCTTCAGCGGCACGAAACGGGCGGCGGCCATCGCGCCCAGCGCCACGCCCACGGCCACGATGCCTTGCAGGATGGCGGCCTTGTCCAGCGGCATGTGCAGCGACTTCTCGGCCCATTTCAGCACGATGAACTGCAGCGTGGCGCCGGCGCCCCAGAACAGGGTGGTCACCGCCAGCGAGATCTGGCCCAGCTTGTCCTTCCACAGCAGGTTGAAGCAGCCGGCGAAATCGATGATCAGGCGGATCGGATTGCGTTGCTGGTGTTCATAGCGGGCGCCGGTATCGGGGATGCTGAGGTTGAACAGCGCGGCGATGATGTAGATGACGGAGATGATGCACAGTGCCGCTTCGGTGGGCGTATCGATGGGGAGGTCGACGAGGGGGAAATCGAAACTGAGGATGACCGAGGCAACATGCGGATTGACCAGCGCGCCGCCCAGTACCGTGCCCAAGATGATGGAGCCGACCGTCAGGCCTTCGATCCATCCGTTGGCGGCGACCAGTTTTTCCGGTGGCAGCAGTTCGGTGAGGATCCCGTATTTGGCCGGGGAGTAGGCTGCGGCGCCGAACCCGACCACCGCGTAGGCCAGCAGGGGATGGACGGTGAAGAACATCAGGCTGCAGCCGACGATCTTGATCATGTTGGTGATCAGCATCACCCGCCCCTTGGGAAAGGCATCGGCGAAAGCGCCGACGAAGGCGGCCAGCAACACGTAGGAGAGGACGAAGAAAAGCTTGAGCAGCGGCGTCATCCATGGCGGAGAATGCATTTCGGCAAGGAGGGCGATAGCGGCGATCAGCAGCGCGTTATCGGCGAGCGACGAAAAAAATTGCGCCGCCATGATGGTGTAGAAACCGCGATTCATCCCTGTCCAAAATGTAACAAATTAGCTCCGGCTAGCTTTATACCATGAAACCATGGCGTGCCAATGATTAGAACCTGTTAACAATTAATTTGCGAGATGCATCGCCTCCAGGGGCGCCATGCCCGGGCAGACAACGCTTGCTGGACACTCGCACGCGTAAACCTTAAATGTTAACAGGCCCTGGTCTGACCTGAAAGATATTCGTCCGGTAAAATGCCCGCTTGTTCCCCGGCAGGGCAAACTTCCGGGCGATTTGCGGCGCAGCAGCCGGTTTTCGATCCGGCTCTCGGTATTTGTCGTATTGCCCCGCCTTTGCCCATTGTTTAACAGGCCCATCGCTCATCATGCCAAGACCGATCGTCGCTTCCATCAGCATTTCTGCCCTTCAACATAACCTGGCCGTTGCCCGCGCCCATGCACCTGGCGCCAAGGCCTGGGGCGTGGTCAAGGCCAACGCCTACGGACACGGGCTGGAACGCGCCATGCGCGGCTTGGCCCAGGCCGATGGCCTGGCCCTGGTCGAGGTGGACTACGCGGTGCGGCTGCGCGAACTGGGCTGGCGGAAGCCCATCCTGTTGCTGGAAGGATTCTTCGATGCCGATGATTTGCCGCTCCTGGCCCGGCACGACATCCAGTTCGCGGTGCACTGCAACGAACAGATCGCCATGCTGGAGGCGTTCGCCACCGAGGCCGGGCTGCATGCCCATCTGAAGATGAACAGCGGCATGAACCGCCTTGGCTTCAAGCCCGATGTCTACCGCGCCGCCTACGAGCGGCTCCAGAAGATTGCTTCGGTGCGCAGCGTCACGATGATGACCCACTTCGCCAATGCCGACGACGCCGGCAATCCGGATTTGTCGTTGCAGGAGCAGGTCAGGCGTTTCAATGCCGGCACGCAAGGGCTGGCCGGGCCGAAGAGCCTGTGCAATTCGGCGGCCGACCTGCTGCATGGCGAACTGGCCTGCGACTGGGTGCGGCCCGGCATCATGCTGTACGGCGGCACGCCCGGCGGCGGCAGCGCGGCCGATTTCGGATTGCGCCCGGTCATGACGCTGGAGAGCAAGATCATCGGCGTGCAAGACGTCGCGCCTGGCGAAGCGGTCGGTTACGGCAGCCGCTTCGTGGCCGACCAGCCGATGAAGGTGGGGGTGGTCGCCTGCGGTTACGCCGACGGTTATCCGCGTCATGCGCCCAACGGCACGCCGGTAGTGGTCGATGGCGTCAAGACCGGTACTGTCGGCCGGGTGTCGATGGACATGATGGCGGTCGACCTGACTGGCGTGCCGGGCGCGGGCATCGGCAGTCGCGTGGTGCTGTGGGGCGAGGACTTGCCGATCGACGAAGTCGCGTTCGCGGCCGGCACCATCGGCTATGAGCTGATGTGCGCGCTGGCGCCGCGCGTGGCCGTGCGCGAAGTGGCGTAAGTGGCATATGTGGCGTAGCGGGAAAGCGCGGCACACGCGGATTTATCCGCACGGAAGCTTTATCAATGTTTATCAATGGATGCGCCCATAGGGGCGGCGTTCATATCGAGAGCATATTTCAAGACCATATTTGCAGGGGAAACCAGGAATGAATCAGGCGCTTGTGATCAACGTGGCGGTGTTTGCCGTCCTCTTGCTGCTGCTGACGCAAACCCGTCGCCGGAGCTGGAGCCTGGCGCAGAAAGTGCTGGCCGGCCTGGCGCTGGGCGTATTGTTCGGCCTTGGCCTGCAACTGGTCTATGGCGAAGGCAGCGACATCGTGCGCGCTTCCATCCCCTGGTTCAATATCGTCGGCAACGGCTATGTGCAACTGCTGCAGATGATCGTCATGCCCCTGGTATTCGCCTCCATTCTGAGCGCGATCGCCAGGCTGCATTCGGCATCCTCGCTGGGCAGGATCAGCGTGCTGGTCATCGCCACGCTGCTGTTGACCACGCTGGTCTCGGCGCTGGTCGGGGTGCTGATGGCCAATCTGTTCGGCCTGACGGCCGAGGGGCTGATACAGGGCGCGCGGGAGAGCGCCCGCCTGTCCGCCATCGAGAGCAGTTATGCGGGCAAGGTGGCTGATCTGAACATCCCCCAGCTGGTGCTGTCGTTCATTCCGAAAAACCCGTTTGCCGACCTCAGCGGCGCCAGCCCGACGTCGATCATCAGCGTGGTGATCTTCGCCGCCTTCCTCGGCGTGGCGGCGCTGCAATTGCTCAAGGATGACGTGGAAAAGGGCCAGCGCCTGCTGGCCGGCATCGACCTGCTGCAAGCCTGGGTCATGAAGCTGGTGCGACTGGTCATGCAGTTGACGCCGTATGGCGTGTTGGCGCTGATGACCAAAGTGGTGGCCAGCTCCAATCTCCAGGATATCGTCCAGCTGGGCGGCTTCGTGGTCGCTTCCTATCTCGGCCTGGTGATCATGTTCGCGGTGCATGGCGTGCTGCTGTCGGCCTTCGGCGTCAACCCGCTGCGCTTTTTCCGCAAGATCTGGCCGGTGCTCAGCTTCGCCTTTACCAGCCGCTCCAGCGCGGCCACCATTCCGCTGAACGTGGAGGCGCAAACTCGCCGCCTGGGCGTGCCGGCGTCGATTGCCGGTTTTTCCGCGTCGTTCGGCGCCACCATCGGCCAAAACGGATGTGCGGGACTGTATCCCGCCATGCTGGCGGTGATGGTGGCGCCGACGGTGGGCATCAATCCGCTGGACCCGATGTGGATCGCCACCCTGGCCCTGGTGGTGACCGTCAGTTCGGCCGGAGTGGCGGGTGTCGGTGGCGGCGCCACTTTCGCGGCGCTGATCGTGCTGCCGGCGATGGGGTTGCCGGTGACGCTGGTGGCGCTGTTGATTTCGGTGGAGCCGTTGATCGACATGGGGCGTACCGCCTTGAACGTCAGCGGTTCCATGACCGCGGGCGCCATCACGAGCCAGGTGATGGGGCAAACCGACAAGTCCGTCATGCACGGCGATGAGGCGGTAGAACTGGCGCAGTGACGGCGCCAGCCTCTTATCGGGCAGCCAGAGAGAAACAGCAGCGACAGCGGTAGACATTAAAAGGATCAAATACGATGGCCAAGCTCAAGACCCATTACACCTGCACCGAGTGCGGTGGCATCAGCAACAAATGGGCAGGGCAATGTTCGGCTTGCGGACAGTGGAATACCCTGGTCGAGACCGTGGCCGAAACGGCCGGCGTGAACCGCTACTCCGCGCAGCCGCAAGGCCTGGCGCAGACCGCGCCGGTATTGAGCCTGGCCGATATCGAGGCGATCGACGTGCCGCGCTTTAGCACCGGCATCGAGGAGTTCGACCGCGTGCTGGGCGGCGGCCTGGTGCCGGGCGGGGTGGCGCTGATCGGCGGCGACCCCGGCATCGGCAAGTCGACGCTGCTGTTGCAGGCGCTGGCCAATATTTCCAAGTTGAAGAAGACGCTGTATGTGAGCGGCGAGGAGTCCGGCGCGCAAATCGCCCTGCGCGCCAAGCGGCTGGCGGTCGATGCGCGCGACCTGCAACTGCAGGCCGAGATCCAGCTCGAAAAAATCCTGGCCACGCTGGCCGAGCACAAGCCGGAAGTGGCGGTGATCGACTCCATCCAGACCATCTATTCCGATGCACTTACCTCCGCCCCCGGCTCGGTGGCGCAGGTGCGCGAATGCGCGGCGCAACTCACGCGCGCGGCCAAGACCTCCGGCACCACCATCATCATGGTCGGCCACGTCACCAAGGAAGGCGCGCTGGCCGGTCCGCGCGTGCTGGAGCATATCGTCGATACCGTGCTGTATTTCGAAGGCGATACCCATTCCAGTTTCCGCCTGGTGCGCGCCTTCAAGAACCGCTTCGGCGCGGTCAACGAGCTGGGCGTGTTCGCCATGACCGAGAAGGGCTTGAAGGGCGTGTCCAACCCCTCGGCGCTGTTCCTGTCGCAGCATGACACCCAGGTGCCCGGCTCATGCGTGATGGTCACCCAGGAAGGGACGCGCCCGCTGCTGGTGGAGATCCAGGCGCTGGTCGATACCTCGCATGTGCCCAATGCCCGCCGCCTGTCGGTGGGGCTGGAGCAGAACCGGCTGGCAATGCTGCTGGCGGTGCTGCACCGGCACGCCGGCATCGCCGCGTTCGACCAGGACGTGTTCATCAATGCCGTGGGCGGCGTCAAGATCACCGAACCGGCGGCCGACCTGGCGGTGCTGATGGCGATCAACTCCTCGATGCGCAACAAGCCGCTGCCGCGCGGGCTGGTGGTGTTCGGCGAAGTCGGCCTGGCGGGCGAGATCCGTCCTGCGCCGCGCGGGCAGGAGCGTTTGCGCGAGGCGGCCAAGCTGGGCTTCTCGATTGCCGTCATCCCCAAGGCCAATGCGCCCAAGCAGCCGATCGAGGGCCTGAAGGTGATTTCGGTGGAACGCATCGACGATGCCTTGCAAAAGTCGCGCGAGATCGACGATTACGCCGGCTGAAGCTTGCCGGCTGAATCTACTGGCTGTTCTCAGCCCGGAACGTCGTAGGTGACGATGATCTGGTTCATGTCGCCCTTGACCGGCCCTTCCTTCATGTAACCGCTACCCTTGACGCGGTAGAACAGCATGAACGGCCGGGCGGCATCCTTCCCATTGAAAAAGTCGGTGTCGCCGGCGTTGGCATCGGTGACGGTCCAGCACGTCGCGGCGTCCTGCCAGCACAGGACGGCTTCGAAGCCCGGCGGTTTCCTGGCCACGCCATAGCGCCATGCCACCTTGTTGATGGTGGCGCCGGGAGGGATTTTCTCGACCACCCGGAACCGGGTGGCGTAATCGGCATTCTTGGCGCGGATGTCGGGGCCGGCGGCATCCGATGCGTAGGAGCCGATCGGTCCGGATTTGGGGAGGGCGGGGGCTGGCGCGGGCGGCGGCGCAGGTTGCGCCGGGGCGATGATGATGACCGGCCTGGAGGCGTCACGCGCGGCGGGCGAGAGGCTGAAGTTGCGGTCGACATAGGTTTGCGCGCCGGCAGTGCAGGCGATGCCCAGCCAGGCTGCCGGCCATAGCGCTGGCATGGTGTGCCGCGCAAGGCGGCGCCATGGCCGGCGGCATTCAGCCATGGCGTCGGTGATGCAGCAGCGGCAGCGTAATCTGGATCACCAGCCCGCCATGGGTTTCTTCATGGCCTTTGAGCAGCAGCTTGCCGTTATGGCGCAGCACGATGCGGTTGACGATCGCCAGTCCCAAGCCTGAGCCATTGGCCTGGCCGCGCGCGGTATCGAGGCGGGTGAAGGGGCGCAGCAGGCGTTCGCATTCGCTGTCGGGCACGCCCGGGCCGTGGTCGGCGATTTCCACCACCACGTTGTGGGCCTCGATGCGGCTGCGCAGGTCGATCTCGGCGCAGTCGGTGCCGGGCGTCTTGCCATAGCGGCGCGCGTTTTCCACCAGGTTGTTGAACACCCGGGCCAACTCGGTGCCGTCGCCGGCGATCTCGGCGCTGGCGACGATCGAGGTGGCGATCTTCACGTCGGACAGGCGGGTGGCGTTGGCGGCCACGTCCTGCAACAGGCCGGAGATGTCGACGGCATCCAGGCTGTTGGCGTCGAAGGGTTTGGCGTAGTCGAGGAACTGGCCGATGATGCTGTCCATCTGCGCCAGGTCGGAATGCATGCCGTCGCGCGATTCGTCGGACAGGTTGGCCATTTCGACTTCCAGCTGCATGCGCGCCAGCGGCGTGCGCAGGTCATGCGAAATGCCGGCCAGGATCAGCGCGCGGTCCGATTCGACGCGGTTGATGTCGGCCACCATCTGGTTGAAGCTGCGGTTGGCCTCTTCGATTTCGGTGGGGCCCGATTCCGGCAATGGTTCCGGTTGCCGGCCCTTGCCGATGGCGCGCGCGGCGGCCGTCAGGCGCGCCAGCGGCTGGTTGATCAGGGTGGAGATGAACACCGCGCCGATCAGCGACAGGAACAGCGCAATCGAGCCCCAGCCCAGCCATTGCAGGCTGGAGGTACGGTCGAGCCGGCCGCGGTCGAGCATCAGCCAGTACTTGTCGCCATCGATGTTGAAACTGATCCAGAAGCCCTCGACATCGTTGACGCTGGAGGCAAACAGGGTGTTCTCATCCAGCGTCTCGCGCACGTAGTATTCGAGTTCGGGGACGATGGGGGAGTCTTCCGGCGGGACGATCTTGTCGGTCTTTTCCAGCGGATAGATGCGGATGCCTTCGTTGCTGGCCAGGTCGAACAGCAGTTCGCGCCGCATCTCGGGCGCCGAGTGCGTCAGCGCCGCGCGGGTGATGGTCACCACCGACACGATCTGCGCGGCCAGCTGCTCCGCGCGCGGGCCGCGTTCGACCATGCGGAAGCTGGCCACCCACGCCACCATGCTGGCGGTGATCAGGAAGGTCAGGAGGAAGAAGGTGCGCCAGAACAGGCCGTTGCTAAACCATCCTGATTGGGTACGGGCTTTCATCGGCGAACGGCCTGAGGAGCGGCGGTGAAGGTGAAGCGGGGGATCAGCGCGGTTTTCCTTCCGGAATGAACACGTAGCCCAGGCCCCAGACGGTCTGGATGTAGAGCGGGTTGGCCGGATCCGGTTCGATCAGCTTGCGCAGGCGCGAGATCTGCACATCGAGGCTGCGGTCGAATACTTCATATTCGCGGCCGCGCGCCATTTCCATCAGCTTCTCGCGCGACAGCGGCTGGCGCGCATTGCGGGCGAACACTTTCAGCACGGAGAATTCGCCGGTGGTCAGCGAGATGGTCTCGCCGTTTTTCTTCAGCGTACGGGTGCCGAGGTCCAGTATGAAATCGCCGAACTCGAAGGTTTCAGGCGTTTCCGACGGCGCGCCGGGCAGCTCGTCGGGGCCCTTGCGGCGCAGCACGGCGTTGATGCGCGCCACCAGCTCGCGCGGGTTGAACGGTTTGGGGAGGTAATCGTCGGCGCCCATTTCGAGGCCGATGATGCGGTCCACGTCTTCGCCTTTGGCGGTCAGCATGATGATCGGCGTCTGGTCGCCGGCGCCGCGCAGGCGGCGGCAGATGGCCAGGCCGTCTTCGCCGGGCAGCATCAGGTCGAGCACCAGCAGGTCGTAGCGCTCGCGAATCCACAGCTTGTTCATCGCCTGGGCGTTTTCCGCCGTCACGACATTGAAACCTTGCTCGGTCAGATAACGGCGCAGCAGATCGCGCAAGCGAATATCGTCATCCACCACCAACACTTTGAATTGATTGGCGGATGTTGTCGTATTAGTATTGTTGCCGTTGGTAGAGTTCATGGTGCCTATGGTAGCGTCTCCGCGATTTTGAGCAAGTCGTGGTCGAGTATTCATTACAAAGTGTTACATCCCTTACCTTAATCATCTTATACCATCGCGGCCTGCGCCCTACACTGGAATCGCGCCGAAGGTATCCGGTTTCGATTCTCCGAATTTGTGGAAAAACGCGTTATGAAGATTGTAGTCGTCAACAAGCTCTGTCTGGTCGCGGTGCTGGCGCTGGGAGTGGTGTCTGCCTCGATGGCGGCCCCTCCGCAAGGCGGCCGGCCGATGCCGGGGCCGCCGGGCGACTTCAGGCCGCGCGGCATGGAATTCGGTCAGCAAGATCATCGCAACCAGATGGCCAATGAGCAGGAGCAGCGCCGCAGCGGAAAGTTGAGCCCGGACGAACGGCGCGAATTGCGGCGCCAGATCAATGAAGTCGGACAGGATATTTATCGCGGCAAACGTTGATGCGCGGAAATAAAAAAACCTGCTCCCTCTTCATGCAGCGCCCCAATTGTGGCGGATCGAATACAGCAGACCGCAGTTAAGCGGTAATTTTATGAAAAGAAAATCCCGGACGAAAACCGCGTCCGGGATTTTTTTTTGCGCCGGCCCTAGTGCTGATGGGCCTTCCCGAGCTTCTTCTCGAGGCGATGCTGCAGCGCCTCGAAGCACAGGCTCAGGGCCCAATAGATGACGGCGGCGGCGATGTACAAAGGCAGCGGGCGGAAGGTGACCGCGATGACTTCCTTGGTCGCCAGCATCAGTTCGGTGACGGTGATCACCGACACCAGCGAGGTGTCCTTGATCAGGCTGAGGAGGGTGTTGCTCATGGCCGGCACGGCGATGCGCACCGCCTGCGGGACGATGATGAAGCGCAGCGTCTGGAAATAGGTCAGGCCGATGCTGTAGGCGGCATTCCATTGGCCGCGCGTCACGCCCTGGATGGCGCCGCGCAGGCTTTCGGACAGATAGGCGCCGGCATTGAGGCTCAAGGTCAGCACGCCGGCGGCCAGCGGCGAGAACTCGATGCCCACGCTGGGCAGGCCGTAATACACGACGAAGATCTGCACCAGCAGCGGCGTGCCGCGCATCAGGCTCACGTAGAGCGCCGCCGGCCATTGCACCGGGCGCCACGGCACAATGCGCGCCACCGCGAGCACGAAGCCCAGGGCCAGCCCGCCGATCATTGACGACAATGCGAACAGCAAGGTGTAGCCCACGCCTTTCATCAGCGTGGGAGCGGCTTGCTGCAGCAGTTCTACGATTTCCATAAGCATTCGATATAAAAAATTATCCCCGCGATGCGGGGATAGTTTGCTTCCTTGGCCCCAAGGCGGCCTTATTGTGCTTTCGGCGGCTCGCTCACGTCAATGCCGAACCATTTCTCGGACGCTTGCTTGAAGCTGCCGTCCGCCTTGATGTCGGCCAGGGCCTTGTTCAGCGCCGCCTTGAACTCCGGGTTGCCCTTGCGGAACGGAATGCCGATCTTGTCGATCGCGCCCACCGGGTTGCCGCCCTTGAGCGGTAGCTTGGTCGACTTCAGGATATAGCTCACCAGCAGGCTGTCGTTCAATGCCGCGTCGATGCGTCCCGCGGCCAGATCCGCCAGGTATTCCGGGGAACCCGGATAGGTGCGCACATTGATGCCCGGCACGCTCTTGGCCTTCTGTTCGAAGTTGGTGCCCTGGCCCAGGCCGAGCTTCTTGCCCTTCAGGTCTTCCAGGCTGTTGAACTGGCGCGTCTCATCCTTGCGCACGATCAGCTGCGCACTCGACAGGGTATACGGATCGGAAAAATCGAAAGCTTTCTGGCGCTCGTCGGTGATGCCGACCTGGTTGATGATCACGTCATACTTGCCGGCGCCCAGGCCCGCCAGGATGCCGCTCCACTCGGTGGCGGTGAATTCGGGCTTGACGCCCAGCTTGGCCGCCAGCAGGTTGGCGACATCGACCTCGAAGCCGGCCAGTTGGCCGGTCTTGGGATCCTTGAAGTTGAACGGGGGATAGTTGCCTTCCAGCGCCACTTTCAGCGTGCCGCGGTCCTTGACCGTCTGCAACAGGTCGGCAGCGGAGGCCGACAGGCTCGATGCCAGCAGGGTTGCGCCGGCGGCGGCCAGCAGCCATTGCTTGAAG
This sequence comes from Herbaspirillum sp. GW821-FHT09A12, assembly GCF_059418325.1. Classification (NCBI taxonomy): domain Bacteria; kingdom Pseudomonadati; phylum Pseudomonadota; class Betaproteobacteria; order Burkholderiales; family Oxalobacteraceae; genus Herbaspirillum; species Herbaspirillum sp. GW821-FHT09A12. The sequence goes on along the minus strand of NZ_JBWKPR010000002.1, from coordinate 835,783 downwards.
TTCTTGTTCATCGCATGCTTCCTTTCTGAATGAATGCTGCGGAAAAAGCAGCCAGGCCGCAATGATGCCTTCGTTTTGCCAAAGTACAAGGGCTCGCTTCATACATTGATGTAGGAAGCTTATGCAGCGGGCAAGCACGCGGCGGGAGGCCGCGAGGATATCGCATTTGGCCATGCGGCCTTGCGTTTGTCCTTACGCCTGCAATTGCTCCAGCGCCTCCTGCTGTTCCAGCCATTCGTTCTCCAGCTGGTCGAGCTCCTTGGCGCAGTAGGCCTGGTCGGTGATCAGGGTCTTCAGTTCTTCCTTGTTGGCAGTGTCGTAGATGTCCGGATGGGCCAGGCGAGCATCGATGTCGGCCTTGCGGGCGTTGAGCTTGGCGATCTGCTCGTCGAGCCGCTTGATGCGTTGCTCGATCGGTTTTTTCAGCGCCGATATTTTTTGCCGCTGCTCGGCCTCCAGCCGTTTCTGTTCCTTGCGGTCGGCCAGCGACACTACCGGTTCCGGCTCGGCCGCAGCCTTGCCGGGCAAGGGCGCCGATGGCGCGGTGGCGGCGGCATCGTTACGCGCGGCCAGCTTGGTCTTGAACAGCCAGTCCTTGTAATCGTCCAGGTCGCCGTCGAAGGGCTGCAGCTTGCCGTCGGCCACGATCAGGAACTGGTCGGTGGTGGCGCGCAGCAGGTGGCGATCGTGGGAAACCAGCACCAGCGTGCCGTCGAACTGTGCCAGCGCCATGGTCAGCGCTTCGCGGGTTTCGAGGTCGAGGTGGTTGGTCGGTTCGTCCAGCAGCAGCAGGTTGGGGCGTTGCCAGACGATCAGCGCCAGCGCCAGGCGCGCCTTTTCGCCGCCGGAGAACGGCGCGATCGAGGAGGAGGCCATGGTGCCATTGAAGTTGAAGCTGCCCAGGAAGTTGCGCAGTTCCTGCTCGCGCACATCCGGCGCCAGCCGTGTCATGTGCCACAGCGGCGACTCGTCGTGGCGCAGCATCTCGACCTGGTGCTGGGCGAAGTAGCCGATCACTAGTCCCTTGCCCAGGCGCGCCGTGCCCGACAGCGGATCGATCTCGCCCGCCACGGTCTTGATCAGGGTCGACTTGCCGGCGCCGTTGACGCCCAGCAGGCCGATGCGCTGGCCGCTTTGCAGCGAGAAGTCGATGCCGCGCACGATCACTTTTTCCTGGTCAGGCTCGCTGCCTTTGCCCTCGATGCGATACCCCGCATTGACCTTCTCCATCACCAGCAGGGGATTGGGCGCCGACAAGGGCTCGCGGAACTCGAACGAAAACTCGGCCGCCGCGCGCAGCGGCGCCAGTTCTTCCATCTTGGCCAGTGCCTTCATGCGGCTTTGTGCCTGGCGCGCCTTGGTGGCCTTGGCCTTGAAGCGGTCGATGAAGGATTGCAGGTGGGCGCGCTGGCGCTGCTGCTTTTCGATCATGCCGGCCATCAGCTCCAGTTGCGCCGAGCGCTGGCGCTCGAAGGAGGAATAGTTGCCGGAATAGCGCTTCAGCTTGCGCTCGTCGATGTGGACGATCACGTTGACCACGCCGTCGAGGAAGTCGCGGTCGTGGGAGATGATGATCAGCGTGCCCTGGTAGCGCTTCAGCCAGTCTTCCAGCCAGATGATGGCGTCCAGGTCCAGGTGGTTGGTCGGCTCGTCCAGCAGCAGCAGGTCGGACGGGCACATCAGCGCCTGCGCCAGGTTCAGGCGCATGCGCCAGCCGCCCGAGAAGCTGGCCACCGGACGTTCCATCTGTTCCAGCGAAAAGCCCAGGCCCAGCAGCAACTGCTCGCCGCGCGAGCGCACGGTATAGGCATCGGCATCGGCCAGCGCGCTGTGCAGCTCGGCGATGCGGGTGCCGTTGGCGGCGCTGTCGGGTTGCGCCTCGGCCTCGGCCAGCGCCGCCTCCAGCTGGCGCAGATGCGCATCGCCGTCGATCGCATATTCGATGGCGGCGCGCTCCAGCGCGGGCGTTTCCTGCGCCACATAGGCCATGCGCCATTTGGCGGGGAAGCCGATATCGCCCTGGTCGGCATGCAGCTCGCCGCGCAGCATGGCGAACAGGCTGGATTTGCCGGCGCCGTTGGCGCCGATCAGGCCGATCTTGTCGCCCGGGTTGAGCGTGAGGTCGACATTCTCGAACAGCGGCTTGACGCCGCGGGCGAGGGAAACCTGATGAAAACGGATCATCGTGAAACTGCAATCAAAGAAGAGAAAACTACGCTAAGGACGCCGCGGATTTACGCCAGGCCCTGCAATTGGTCTGCGCTCAACAGGAACACCATATCGTCGCCCGCGCTGGTCGAGACCCAGGTCAGTTCCAGCTCCGGGAAGGCGGCTTCGGCGTGCGCGCGCTCATTGCCGATTTCAACGACCAATATGCCGTGCGGGGTCAGGCGCTGTGCCGCGCCCTTGACGATCTTGCGCACCAGATCCATGCCGTCCTCGCCGCCTGCCAGCGCGATTTGCGGCTCTTGCAGGTATTCCTTGGGCAGCTTGCTCATGGAGTCGGCATTGACGTAGGGCGGGTTGCTGATGATCAGGTCGTATTGGCGCGCCGGCAGCTTGGCGTAGAGATCGGATTCGACCAGATTGATGCGCTCGCCCAGTTCGTAATCGTCGACGTTGCGGCGCGCCACTTGCAAGGCTTGCGGCGAGATGTCGACGGCGTCGATATGCGCCTGCGGGAAGGCGTCTGCCAGCAGAACCGGCAGGCAGCCCGAACCGGTGCAGAGGTCGAGCGCGTTTTCGATCTGCGCCGGATCCTGCACCCACGGCGAGAAATATTCAGGAATCAGTTCGGCAATGAAGGAGCGCGGCACGATCACGCGCTCGTCGACGTAAAAGCGATAACTGCCCAGCCAGGCTTCCTTGGTGATATAGGCCGCCGGCATCCGCTGTTCGGTGCGCAGTTCGATGACGTGCTGCAGGGCTGCCAGTTCATCGGGCAGCAGGCGGGCATCGAGAAACGGCTCCAGACGGTCGAGCGGCAGGTTGAGGGTGTGCAGCGCGAGATAGGCGGCTTCGTCAAACGCATTGTTGCTGCCGTGGCCGAAGAAGAGGCCGGCGCGATTGAAGCGGGTCACCATGTAGCGCAGCATATCGCGCAAGGTGGAAAAATGATGTGTTGTCATGCTGGCGTGGTCGATCTGTAAAAACGGGTATATGGACAATGCGCATGGCTATCCGGGCGCGGCAAGGCCTTGTTGGGATGCGATGGCAAAGCAGTTGCCGCCGCAAGCGGTTTCTGCGGATTGCTTGCAGCGGCATGGTTGTGCGCATCGATATAGGCAGGCCCCAGGCACTGAACCGCAGGTTGCCAGCCGCAATGCGCTACGCCATCTATACCTGATTGCCCGATTCGGTACAGGTTTCGGCATGCCCGGATTTCCGCAAGCCCGGCGAATTATAACCGGGCAGGGCGTTGGGGCGGATCAAGCGATCCTTAGCATGCCTTTATTCTTCAGCGAAGTCAGCGAAGTGACAACGTGTTCGATAGCGCAGGCGTGGATTTGCTCGGGGTCGGTAATCAGTTCGCCGGCCGCCGTCGCGAATTTGCAGAAACCTTGCCGTTCTTGCAATTTGAGATGCTCCACGATCTGCGTTTGCGAGTGCTGCCCGTCCAGCACCGGCAGCAGCAGGCATTCGATGACGTTGAGCGTCGTATGTTCGTGCCACAGATTGGCCACGCTTTGCCGCGGATCGAGGCGCGTATCGGCCGGCGTCGAAAAGGCCGCCAGCGGTTGTTTCGATACGCTCGCCGATGCCGGCACCGCTTGCCGGCGGAAGCGCACGAGGCCGCGCATGAGCAGGTGTTCCATCAGCGCCAGGATGTGGTCGGCGTCTTCCGCCTGTTCGCGCTCCAGCATTTTCTGGGCGGCCTCGACGATTTGCGGCAGCGCCAGCGTGCCGGGGAAGGCTTTCGCCAGCACCAGCAAGGCGGCTTTGCCGATCGCGTGCGATACGTTGATCTGCAAGTTGCCGGCATAAAATACCTGCGGCTGGTCGTCCGGCGTCGAAGGCACGGCGCCGGTGTGATAGTTGCCGGCGTAATGGAAGTCGGCCAGGCGCGCCTGATCGAGGCGGTAGCGAATCTCGCTTTTGCGTTGCGCCGGCAACAGCAGGGTCTGGCGGAACTGGCGGTTGGTCAGGAAATCGATATATTGCTCGATCGCCACCTGGTCGTCGCCGCATTCGCGCAACAGCGGTTGCGCGGCGTCCTGGCCCAGATTGCTGACGAACATCGGCGGCACTTCGCTGTTGGCCAGATAGGCCAATCCATGCGGCTGCGCGCGGCTGACAAATTCGCTCAGATAGCACGGCGCATTATGCAGTTCCAGGTATTCATGCAACAGGTAATCGTCGCTCAGTCCCTTGGACGACTCGGCATGCGCGTCCAGCACTTGCCGCATCAGGCTGTTGGGCGCGGTCATCTCGCGCATGAAGTTGATCATGCCGTAGGCATGCCCGAGCTTTTGCTTCGGGTCGGCAAACTTGCTGCCGCGATACAGCATCGCGTCGCGAATGGTTTCCTTGAATTTCCAGCCCGGATAGGTGTTGTAGCTGACAAAGGCCAGGCCTTGCGGCGCCAGGTTTTGCGCGCACACGCGCAGTATGTGGTCTTGTATTTCCGGTGGCACCCAGCTGTAGACGCCGTGGCAAATGATGTAGTCGAAGGTCCCGGTCTCGGGCGTGATGTCGGCGATGCTCATGCGCTGCAAGGTGATATTGCGCAAGCCCAGCGCGTCGATGCGGCGCTGGCCGGCATCGACTTGCACCTGCGACAGGTCGATGCCCAGATAGCGACCTTCGGGATGGCGTTGCGCATGCGGGATGAGATTGCCGCCCGATGCGCTGCCCAGTTCCAGCACCCTGGCCGTGGCCGGGTCGGGCGTGGCGATGCCGAACAGCCAGGCAACCGCGGCAAGCTGTTCCAGCGCGGTCCCGGCGATCGCATGCGAGGCGTAAGGCGTCTGATCGTAAGTCTGTTCAATACTGTTTTGATTGCTTGTATCCATGAGGCTCCAAGGTCAGTAAAAGTGATATTGAGGAGAGCGCCGGCTTACGATGGTTCAGCCAGGAGTTTTGACTATAACAATAAATTTTCCAGCGTGCGGCGATAAATATTCTTCAGCGGATCGATATGCCGCACTTCGATGTATTCGTCGATCTTGTGGATGCTGTCGTTGGGCGGGCCGAACTCGATTACTTGCGGGCAAATCTGCGCAATGAAACGGCCGTCGGAAGTGCCGCCGGTGGTCGACAGCTCGGTATCGAGCCCGGTCTCGTCCTTGATCGCCGCCGACAGCGCAGCGCTCAGCGTGCCGCGCGGGGTCAGGAAGGGCAGGCCGCCGACGGTCCACTTCAGGTCGTATTCCAGGCCGTGCTTGTCGAGGATGGCGTGCACCCGCTGCTGCAGGCCTTCGACGGTGCTGGCGGTGGAAAAGCGGAAGTTGAAGTCGATCACCACTTCCCCCGGGATCACGTTCGATGCGCCGGTGCCGCCGTGGATGTTCGACATTTGCCACGAGGTCGGCAGATAGTATTCATTGCCTTCGTCCCACTTCTCGGCGACCAGCTCGGCCAATGCCGGCGCGGCCAGATGGATGGGATTCTTCGCCAGTTGCGGATAGGCGATATGGCCCTGGATGCCCTTGACGGCCAGCTTGCCGGACATGGTGCCGCGGCGGCCGTTCTTGATCATGTCGCCCAGGGTCTTGGCCGAAGTCGGTTCGCCGACGATGCAGTAATCGAGCTGTTCGCCGCGCGCCTTCAACTGGTTGCAGACGACGATGGTGCCGTCGGTGGCCGGGCCTTCTTCATCGCTGGTGATCAGGAAGCCGATCGAGCCTTTGTGGTCGGGATGCGCGGCCACGAATTCCTCCACCGCAACCACCATCGCCGCAATCGAGGTCTTCATGTCGGAGGCGCCGCGGCCGAACAGCTTGCCGTCGCGCTGGGTCGGCACGAACGGCGGCGATTGCCATTGGTCGAGCGGGCCGGTCGGCACCACGTCGGTGTGCCCGGCAAACGCCAGCAGCGGCTGCGCCGTGCCCTTGCGCGCCCACAGGTTGGTGACGTCGCCGGACTGGATGGTTTCGCAGGCGAAGCCCAGCGGCGCCAGCAGTTCGGCCAGGCGCGCCTGGCAACCTTTGTCTTCCGGCGTCACGGAGGAGAGGGCGATCAGTTCCTGGGTCAGGGCAAGGGTTTTGCTCATGATGAATCCGTGCAATCAGTTCTTGAAAATCTGTTGATAGAGATCGGCGCTAAAGCCGACTTGCGTCGCCTGGCCGTTTGCTTGCAGCACCGGACGCTTGACGATGGACGGCAGCTCGACCATCAGCACAGTGGCGCTGGCGTTGTCGGTGATGCTGGCCTTGCGCTGGTCGGACAGGCCGCGCCATGTCGTGCCTTTGCGGTTGACCAGCGTGTCCCACGGGATGTCCTTGAGCCAGGCCTTGACCAGCGCGGCGTCGAGGCCGGCTTTCTTGAAGTCGTGGAAGGTGTAGGCGACGCCGTTGGCGTCGAGCCAGGTGCGCGCCTTCTTGACCGTGTCGCAATTGGGGATGCCGTAGAGGGTGACGGATGTGCTCATGGAATCAAATTCTCGTCGTACGAATCGTCGTACAAAAAGTGGAGGCCGGCGTTTTGTCGTGCCGGCCGGGATGGCTTGCGCGCGAATTCTGGCGCCAAAAGAAAATTGCCGACATTCGCCGGCAATTTTCATCCGCGCCGATCAGGCGCCGCGCAGCAGCTCGTTGATCGAGGTCTTGGAGCGGGTTTGCGCATCCACCTTCTTGACGATGATCGCGGCGTACAGGCTGTACTTGCCGTCCTTGGACGGCAGGTTGCCCGGCACCACGACGGAGCCGGCAGGCACGCGGCCGTAATGCACTTCGCCGGTTTCGCGATCGTAGATCTTGGTCGACTGGCCGATGTATACGCCCATCGACAGCACCGAGTTTTCTTCGATGATCACGCCTTCGACGACTTCCGAGCGGGCGCCGATGAAGCAGTTGTCTTCGATGATGACCGGGCCGGCCTGCACCGGTTCCAGCACGCCGCCGATGCCCACGCCGCCGGACAGGTGGACGTTCTTGCCGATCTGCGCGGCCGAGCCGACGGTGGCCCAAGTGTCGACCATGGCGCCTTCATCGACGTAGGCGCCGATGTTGACGTAGGACGGCATCAGCACCACGTTCTTGCCGATGAAGGAGCCGTGGCGGGCAACCGCCGGCGGCACCACGCGGAAGCCGCCCTTGGCGAAATCTTCGGCGGTGTAGTTGGCGAACTTGGTCGGCACCTTGTCGTAGAACTGCGGGTAGCCGGGAATGCCGGAGCTGACCGGCACGTTGTCTTCCAGGCGGAACGACAGCAGGATGGCCTTCTTCACCCATTGGTTGACTTCCCACTGGCCGACGCCTTGGCGGTTGGCGACGCGCAGGGTGCCATCGTTCAGGCCGGCGATCACTTCCGCCACCGCATTGCGGATGTCTGCCGGAGCGGTCTTGGGGGAGAGGCTGGCGCGGTCTTCCCATGCCTGGTCGATGATTTGCTGAATGGACTGTGTCATGTTGATGTCGATGAACGGTTGGGTGAAAAATAAAAACGGATTGCGGTATGCGTCGGGTTGATTGGAGCCTATTTTCCGGCGGCCAATTTCTTGACGAAGGCGACGATGCGTTGCGCCGCCTCCAGGCATTCATCCACTTCGGCTACCAGGGCCATGCGGATGCGGCCGGCGCCCGGGTTGATGCCGTGCGCCTCGCGCGCGAGGTAGCTGCCCGGCAAGACGGTGACATTATATTCGGCGTACAGGCGGCGGGCGAATTCCTCGTCGCCGATGTCGACCAGCTTGCCCACGCGCGCCCACAGGTAGAAGCTGGCATCGGGCAGGGCCACGTCCAGCACTTCCTGCAACAGCGGCGTCACTTGTGAGAACTTGGCCACGTACTTGGCGATGTTGTCCTGTACGTGCGTCTCATCCTTCCAGGCCGCCACCGAGGCCGCCTGGATCGAGGGGCTCATGGCGCCGCCGTGGTAGGTGCGGTAGAGCAGGAATTTCTTCAGGATGGCGGCATCGCCGGCCACGAAACCGGAGCGCATGCCCGGCACGTTGGAGCGCTTGGACAGGCTGGAGAACGAGATCAGGCGCGGATAGCCGGTACGGCCCAGCTTGTGCGCCGCTTCCATGCCGCCCAGCGGCGCTTCTTTCTTGAAATAGATTTCCGAATAGCACTCATCGGAGGCGATCACGAAGCCGTAGCGGTCCGACAGCGCGAACAGTTCCTTCCAGTCTTCCAGCGACAGCACGGCGCCGGTCGGGTTGCCCGGCGAGCACACGAACAGCAGTTGCACGCGCGACCATACCTCTTCCGGCACCTGGCTGAAATCGGGCGCGAAGTTGCGCGCCGGATCGGAGTTGACGAAATAAGGCTGGGCGCCGGCCAGGTAGGCCGCGCCTTCGTAGATCTGGTAGAACGGATTGGGGCACATCACCAGCGCGCCGGGCCGGGTCGGATCGACCACGGTTTGCGTGAGCGAGAACAGCGCTTCGCGCGAGCCGTTGACCGGCAGCACTTCGGTCGCCGGATCGGGACGCGCAATGCCATAGCGGCGTTGCAGCCAGTCGGCGATGGTGCCGCGCAGGACTTCGCTGCCCAAGGTGGCGGGATAAGTGGCCAGGCCCGTGAGATTGTCGGCCAGCGCCTGCTGGATGAACGGCGGCGTCGGGTGCTTGGGCTCGCCTATGCCCAGGCTGATGGGGCGGTAGGCGGAATCGGGCGTGACGTCGGCAAACAGCTTCTTCAGCTTTTCAAAGGGATAGGGCTGTAACTGGTCGAGTAAGGGATTCACGGTGCTGAACTGGAAAGATCCTGTGGGCCGGGCCGGCATGCCGCCGACGGCCTTGGGCAAAGCGCTGGGGGAAAGCTCGGAATTATACCGTCATTAACAGGGGCCGATGAAGCGCCGCGGCCGTTGAAAGCTTGATGGAATGGCACGAAAGCGCTAGCGGAAGGCCGGCCGGCAAGACGGGCTGTCAATGATTCAATCGCAACAATCGCGGGGGCGATGGCGGTGTATTCATGCGATTGTCGGGCTTGCTTGTGGCGTATTGTTGCAATTCGCCAAAATAATCATCCAAGAAATACTCATTCCCGGCGCTCTTTGGCGCCGGCAGCCTGTTGCGGAGAAAACTAATGAAAAGCCTCAAAGCACAACTCCTGTTCGCGCTCGTCGTCATGTGGATAGGCTTGTTGACGCTTGCCGCATGGTCCGCCTTCAGCGCGCGGGAAAACATGGTCAATGAGCGCAAGGAAGGCCTGCGCCGTGTGGTGGAGGCCGCCAATGGCGTCGTCTCCAGCTATGCGAACGACGTCGCCGCCGGCCGCATGCAGCAGGCCGATGCCCAGAAGGCCGCATTGGAGCGCATTTCCTCCATGCGTTACGACGGCGACAATTACCTGTTCGTGTTCGACTCCGCGCCGGTGGTGCTGATGCATCCGACCAACAAGAACGTGGTCGGCAAGAACGTGGCCGACCGCAAGGATTCGGACGGCAAGCTCTACTACGTCGAGATGGTCAAGGTCGGCAAGGAGCAGAAGCAGGGCTTTGTCGAATACATGGGGCGCCTGCCCGGCGCCGACGACAATAACCGCACCCGCAAGCTGAGTTACCTGGTCCATAACGAAACCTGGGACTGGTATCTGGTCACGGGCGTGTTCCTCAACGACATTGAAGCGAAATTCCGTTCCGACCTGTTCAAGTTGCTGGGCATCCTGCTGGTGGTGGGGGTGGTGGTCTCGGCCATGATGCTGGCCATCATCCGCCGCATCACGCGCAGCCTGGGCGGCGAGCCGGCCTATGCGGTCAATATCGCCACCCGCATCGCCGCCGGCGACCTGACGGTGCGCGTCGATACGCGTCCCGGCGACACCAAGAGCCTGTTGTACGAAATGGCAACCATGCGTGAACGCCTGGCGACGGTGATCAAGGGCATCCACCACGGCACCGATGCCATCGATATCGGCGCGCGCGAGATCGCCGCCGGCAACCTCGACCTGTCCTCGCGCACCGAACAGCAGGCCGGCTCGCTGGCCACCACCGCCTCCAGCATGGATTCGCTCACCTCGACGGTGAAGCAGAACGCCGACAATGCGCGCCAGGCCGGCCAACTGGCCAACAGCGCTTCCGATATCGCCAGCCGCGGCGGCGACGTGGTGGGGCAGGTGGTACAGACCATGGAGGGCATCACCGAAAGCTCGCGCAAGATTGCCGACATCATCGGCGTGATCGACGGCATTGCTTTCCAGACCAACATCCTGGCGTTGAACGCGGCGGTGGAAGCGGCGCGCGCCGGCGAGCAGGGGCGCGGCTTCGCGGTGGTGGCTTCCGAAGTGCGCAGCCTGGCCCAGCGCAGCGCGCAGGCGGCCAAGGAGATCAAGGCCCTGATCGAGGATTCGGTGCAGCGTGTGGGCAGCGGTTCGGACCAGGTGGCGCGCGCCGGCCAGACCATGGGCGAAGTGGTGTCCGCGGTGCGGCGCCTGACCGACATCGTCGGCGAGATTTCGGCGGCATCCGAAGAACAGCGCAATGGCATCGAACAGGTCAACCACGCGATCGGCCAGATGGACCAGGTAACGCAGCAGAACGCGGCATTGGTCGAACAAGCCGCCGCGGCCGCCGGTTCGCTGGAAGAACAGGCGCGCCGCCTCAAGCAGGCGGTGGCGGCATTCCAGGTCGAAGAGGGCGCCGATGCGGTTGTGCCGCCGGCGCCGGTGACGACATCCCCGGCGCCATCGTCGTCGACGGCGGCGGCCCATCGGCCGGCGGCCGTTGCCAGGCCTGCCGCACCGAAAGCGCCGCCGGCCACGCCCAAACCCAGGCCGGCTGCCGCCGCGCCTTTGCCGGCGCCGAAGTCGGCGCCTGCCAAGGGCAAGCCAGGCATCGACGATGGCGAGTGGGAGACCTTCTGATTGTCCTCGGGAAAAGCGGGGAGACGAGCTGGAAAGACGGACGGAAAGACGCCGCGGTTTGAAGCGCGGCGTCTTTTTGCATTGCCAGGCGCAGCGCTTGTCATCCGGCAAATGGCCTGCCATTTGGCCGAGTCGGGGGCCGGCGATGTTATGATACCGGGCTTTCCGGAAGCAAATTTTCCGCTTTCTGCCAACCAGTTCATTTTGTCGATAACGTGCGTCTAACTTCCATTAAATTGTCGGGATTCAAGTCCTTCGTCGAACCTACGCATTTCCAGGTTCCGGGGCAACTGGTGGGTGTGGTCGGGCCGAACGGCTGCGGCAAATCCAATATCATCGATGCCGTGCGCTGGGTCCTGGGCGAATCCAAGGCCTCCGAGCTGCGCGGCGAATCCATGCAGGACGTCATTTTCAACGGTTCCACCCACCGCAAGCCCGCCGGGCGCGCGTCGGTCGAACTGGTGTTCGACAATGCCGCCGGCAAGGCTGCTGGGCAGTGGGGGCAATATGCCGAAATCGCCGTCAAGCGCACGCTGACCCGCGACGGCACCTCGTCCTATTACATCAACAACCAGGCGGTGCGCCGTCGCGACATCCAGGACATTTTCCTCGGCACCGGCCTGGGGCCGCGCGCCTACGCCATCATCGGCCAGGGCATGATCTCGCGCATCATCGAGGCGCGCCCGGAAGAGCTGCGCATCTTCCTGGAAGAGGCTGCCGGCGTGTCCAAGTACAAGGAACGCCGCCGCGAGACCGAGAACCGCCTGCACGACACCACCGAAAACCTGACCCGCCTGGAAGACATCCTGCGCGAGCTGAACGCCAACCTCGAAAAGCTGGAAGCCCAGGCCGCCGTGGCCAAGAAATTCCACGAGCTGCAAGGCGACCAGGAAGAGAAGCAGAAGCTGCTGTGGCTGCTGCGCAAGAACGAAGCCAAGAGCGAGCAGGAAAAATTCTTCAAGGAGATCGAACGCGCCCAGATCGACCTGGAAGAACAGACCGCCAAGCTGCGCCACGTCGAGGCCGAACTGGAACATATGCGCCAGGCGCACTACGGCGCCGGCGATCGCCTGCACCAGGCGCAGGGCCACCTGTACCAGACCAACTCCGAGATCGGCAGCCTGGAAGCGCAGATCAAGTTCGTCATCGAATCGCGCAACCGCCTGCAATCGCAGTTGAATTCGCTGACCGCCCAGCGCGACCAGTGGCAGCGCCAGGGTTCGCAGCAGCAGGATGAGCTGGCCGAGGCTGAAATCGCGCTGGAAGAGTTCGGCATGCGCGTCGAACAGTCGCAGCAGGCGGTGCAAGACGCCAATGAGCGCCTGCCGGCGCTGGAGCAGGCCTGGCGCGAGTCGCAACTGAAGACCACCGAGTCGCGCGGCAAGATCATGCAGGTGCAGCAGCAGATCGAGCTGCAGTCCACGCACCAGCGCAACGCCTCCAACATCCTCTCCGGCCTGGCCTCGCGCCGTGAACGCCTGATGCAGGAAAAGAACGGCTTGAGCATGCCGGACGACGTGCACCTGTCCAACCTCAGGCTGCAGCTGGAAGAAAAGCAGGCCTCGCTGGAAGAGGCCGGCATGTACCTGGAAGAAGCCCAGGAACAACTGCCGCGCCTGGAAGAGGAGCGCCGCGCCGCGCAGGAACTGGTCAGCAAGGAAACCTCGGCCAACGCCCAGCTGGAAGCGCGCCTGTCGGCGTTGAAGCAACTGCAGGAAAGCGTGCAGGCGCAGGGCAAGGTCCAGCCCTGGCTGGAGAAGCACGGCCTGGCCGAGCTGCCGCGCCTGTGGCAGAAGCTGCATATCGAATCGGGTTGGGAAACCGCGCTGGAAGCGGTGCTGCGCGAACGCATGTCGGCGCTGGAAATGTCCAACCTGGACTGGGCCAAGGCCTTCTTTTCCGACGCGCCGCCGGCCAAGCTGGCGCTGTACGCGCCCAATGCCGGCATCGCCCAGCCGGCGCTGCCGGCGGCCAATGGCCTCAAGCCTTTCATCAACCTGCTGCAACTGAACGACCCCGGCCAGCGCGCCTTGATGAACGACTGGCTCAGGGACGTGTATGTGGCCGACGACACCGCCATCGCTTTCGCCGAGCGTGGCAATCTGCCGCTGGGCGGCGTGTTCGTTACCCGCCAGGGGCATGTGGTGAGCCAGTCCAGCGTGCGTTTCTACGCATCGGATTCGGAGCAGGACGGCATGCTGGCGCGCCAGCAGGAAATCGAGAACATCACCAAGCAGCAACGTGCGCAATACATGCTGGCCGAAGAAGCCAAGGGCCGGGCGGTACGCGCCGAGGCGGCCTTGTCAGCTGCTTCGCAGCGCCTGCAGGAATTGCGCCAGCGGGTGGGCAGCCTGACCCAGTCGACGCACAGCCTGCAGATCGAAGTGATGAAACTGGCCGAAGTGCAGGAGCGCTTCAACCAGCGCAGCACCCAGATCGCCACCGACCTGGAAGAGATCGGCATGCAGGAAGCCGAGCAGCAGCAAGTGCAGGCCGAATCCGAGGCGCGTTTCGAGCAGCTCGATATCGAGCTGGCCGAGTTGCAGGAGCAGCATGAGAACGGCCAGACCGATTACCTGGGCAAGGAACAGCAGTTGAACGAATCGCGCACCCGCTTGCGCGAACTGGAGCGCGCCGCGCAGGAAACCGAATTCGCCGAGAAGTCCCAGCGCAGCAAGATCGAGGAATTGAAGCGCAGCATCGCCACCGCGCTGGAGCAGGCGGCGCAACTGTTCGCCAGCATGCAACAGGGCAGCCTGGAACTGGAAAGCCTGGACGACCAGGCGGCCCAGGCCGGTTTGCAGGAACTGCTGGACCGCCGCAGCGAGCAGGAGCGCGCGCTGGCCGACGCCCGCCACGAACTGGACCAGTTGTCGCAGCAGCTGCGCACGCACGAAGAGAACCGCATGCAGGCCGAGCGCAGCCTGCAGCCGCAGCGCGACCGCATCACCGAGCTGCAGTTGAAGGAACAGGCCGCGCGCCTGAACCAGGAGCAGTTCTCGGAAGCGCTGGCGCAGACCCAGGCCGACGAAGCCGCGCTGTCCGAAAAGCTGACCGCCGACATGCGGCCGTCCTACCTGCAAGGCGAAGTGACCCGCCTGACCAATGCCATCGCGGCGCTGGGCGCGGTCAACCTGGCCGCGCTGGATGAGCTGGCGACGGCCTCCGAGCGCAAGCACTTCCTGGATGCACAGCATGCCGACCTGAACGAAGCCATCACCACGCTGCAGGACGCGATCCACAAGATCGACATCGAGACCCGCGGCCTGCTGCAAGATACCTTCGACAAGGTCAACCACCATTTCTCGGAACTGTTCCCGGTGCTGTTCGGCGGCGGCCAGGCCAAGCTGATCATGACCGGCGACGAGATCCTGGATTCCGGCGTGCAGGTCATGGCGCAACCGCCCGGCAAGAAGAACGCCACCATCCACCTGCTGTCGGGCGGCGAAAAGGCGCTGACCGCGACGGCGCTGGTGTTCTCCATGTTCCAGCTGAACCCGGCGCCGTTCTGCCTGCTGGACGAAGTGGATGCGCCGCTGGACGACGCCAACACCGAGCGTTTCGCCAACATGGTCAAGCGCATGTCCGAGCACACCCAGTTCCTCTTCATCTCGCACAACAAGATCGCGATGGAGATGGCGCAGCAACTGATCGGCGTGACCATGCAGGAGCAGGGCGTATCGCGCATCGTGGCGGTGGACATGGATTCGGCGGCCAATTTTTCCAGCGCCGAGCAGGCCGCCTGAGGCGGCGCTGCGCGCCTTTGCCAGCTTGACAAGGCCGGGGTGGAACACTACCCTGAGAACCTTGTCATACAGCCCGGCCGGGGCGTTTTTCCTGGCCGGATTCGCCAGGTTTGACGTGCTTTGGCATGCTTTTTACGGCCTGCGGGCCATGAAAAATAACAACATTTATTCCTTCAATGAGTAGCTTTATCGAGCCGAACATGTTTCGCCGCGCCGCCCGAGCCGCGGCATTTTCGCCAGCCACACTGAAGGGGCAAGCAGCATGATGGATCTTCAGACCAGCCTGATCGTGATCGGCGGCGTCTTCGTCGTCGGCGTCATCTCCTACAACAAGTGGCAGGAACACAAGGCGCGCAAGACCGTCGAGCGCGCCTTTTCTTCATCGCACGACGACGTGCTGATGTCGCCGCAAGACCAGGACGCTCCCCAGGCGCCGGTAGCCGAACATACGGAGCATGCGGCCGGTTTCACGCCAGCCGCGGAAGCCTCGGACGAGCGCATGGAGCCCGGCTTGTACGACCTGCCCGAGCGCAAGCCGGTGCCGGCGCCGCTCAAGGCCTATCTGGACCAGGCCGAGTTCGAGCAGCGCGAACCTTATATCGGCGATGCGTCGCCGGCGGCCGATGCCGCACTGGCCGAGACCTTGGCCCAGGCGCCGCAATCGACGGTGGCGCAAGTCATCGCCGGCGCCGAAGAGCAGATCGAGTCGGCGCCGGCCTTCGCGTCGCCGCCGGAACGGCAGGTTCCGGCCAAGCCCAAGCGCGAATTGCCGGTGGACGAACTGATCGACTGCAACATCCCGATCGCATTGGAACACCCGCTGCGCGGCGACAAGCTGCTGCCGGCGCTGCAGAACCTGCGCCACGTGGGCAACAAGCCGGTGCATTTCATCGGCCGCAGCGCCGAAGGCGAGTGGGAAGCCGTCGGCCATGGCGGCGTCTATACCGCCTTGCTGGCCGGAGCCCAGTTGGCCAACCGCAGCAATGCGATGAACGAGATCGAGTATTCGGAACTGGTCATGCGCCTGCGCGACCTGACCGATACGCTGTCCGGCGAGCCTGAGCTGCCCGACATGCCGGACATCATCAAGACCGCCCAGGCCCTGCATCAGTTCATCGCCGACCATGATGTCCAGTTGAGCGTGAACGTGCGCACCAATGGCGCGCCATGGAGCCTGGCGACCTTGCTGGCGGCGTTGACCCGCCAGGGTTTCGACCGTCGCACCGAAGGCTACCTGGTGATGCAGGACGGCGAGGGCGAGGTGCTGTTCGCGCTCTCGACCAACGCCACCCAGGCCGACGAGACGACCGACCGCCTGACCTTGCTGCTGGACGTGCCGCGCGTGGCGCCTTCGCGCGACGGCTACGGCGCGCTGGTGGCTTGCGCCCGTTCGCTGGCCGCGCGCCTGGGCGGCACCATGGTCGACGACAGCAACCAGATGCTGTCCGACGCCGCGCTGGCCGATATCGCCGAGCAAGTGGCGGCGTTCTACAGCGCCATGGAGTCGGCCGACATTCCCGCAGGTTCCACGCGCGCGCTGCGCCTGTTCAGCTAAGGCCTTTCAGCCATTCAAGATGCAACCAGATTTGTTTTCCGCAGGTCCGCCCCCGCCAGGGGCGCCGGACTGGCTGGTTCGTGCGCATGCATTGCGCGACGAACTGAACCGGCATAACCACGCCTACTATGTGCTGGATCAGCCCAGCATCCCCGATGCCGAATACGATCGCCTGTTCCAGGAACTGCAGGAGCTGGAGACGGCGCATCCGGAATTGCTGACGTCCGATTCGCCCACCCAGCGCGTGGGCGGCGCGCCGCTGCCGCAGTTCGACCCGGTGCGCCACGATATTCCGATGCTGTCGCTGGGCAACGGTTTTTCCGACGAGGACATCGAGGCCTTCGACAAGCGCGTCATGGACGGCCTGGAGACGCTGCAGGAAGTGCGCTACGCCGCCGAGCTGAAGTTCGACGGCCTGGCGATCAGCCTGCGCTACGTCGATGGTCTGCTGGTGCAGGCCGCCACGCGCGGCGACGGTACTACCGGCGAGAACGTCACCGCCAATATCCGCACGGTGCGCGCCATTCCCTTGCGCCTGCACGGGACGAAGATTCCCACGGTGCTGGATGTGCGCGGCGAAGTGCTGATGTACAAGGAAGATTTCGCGCGCCTGAACCAGCGCCAGCGCGATGCCGGCCAGAAGGAGTTCGCCAACCCGCGCAATGCCGCCGCCGGCAGCCTGCGCCAGCTCGACTCCCGCATCACGGCGCAACGCACCTTGCGTTTTTTCGCCTATGGCATCGGCGTATTGGAAGGCATGGACATGCCGGCCTCGCATTCGGCGCTGCTGGACTGGTACCAGGCACTCGGTTTGCCGGTGTGCAAGGAGCGCGCCGTGGTGTCGGGCGCGGCCGGGCTGCTGGACTTCTTCCGCGGCATCGGCGAGAAGCGCGAGACGCTGCCCTATGAAATCGATGGCGTGGTCTACAAGGTGGATCGCCTGGACCAGCAAAAGCATCTCGGTTTCGTCTCGCGCGCGCCGCGTTTTGCGCTGGCGCATAAATTCCCCGCGCAAGAGGCGTTGACGCAGGTGCTGGAGATCGAGGTGCAGGTCGGCCGCACCGGCGCCATCACGCCGGTGGCGCGCCTGAACCCGGTGTTCGTGGGCGGCGTCACCGTCACCAACGCCACGCTGCACAACGAAGATGAAGTCCGGCGCAAGGATATCCAGGTCGGCGACACCGTCATCGTGCGCCGCGCCGGCGATGTCATCCCCGAGGTAGTGGCGTTCGTGCCGGAAAAACGTCCGGCCGATGCGCGTGCTTTCGTCATGCCTACCGCATGCCCGGTCTGCGGTTCGCCTATCGTGCGGGCCGAAGACGAAGCCATCGCGCGCTGTTCCGGCGGCTGGCTGAAGTGTTCGGCGCAGCGCAAGGGCGGCTTGCAGCATTTCGCCTCGCGCCGCGCGATGGACATCGAAGGCCTGGGCGAGCAACTGGTGGAGCAACTGGTGGACAGCAATATTGTCACCACCCCTGCCGACTTGTACCGTCTCGGGCTGCTGGCACTGGCCACGCTGGACCGCATGGCCGAAAAGTCGGCGCAGAACGTGCTGGCCGCATTGCAAAAGTCGAAGGCGACTACGCTGGCCCGCTTCATCTATGCCCTGGGCATCCGCCATGTGGGCGAGGCCACGGCCAAGGAACTGGCGCGCCATTTCGGCGCTTTGGATAAACTGCTGGCGGCCAGCGAAGAGCAATTGCTGGAAGTGGCCGATATCGGCCCGGTGGTGGCCAGCTCCATCCGCGCATTCTTCAGCGATGCGCTCAATGTCGAGCTGGTGGAGCAGTTGCGCGCGGTGGGCGTGCACTGGCCGGAAACGGCAGGGGCCGATAGCCAGCCCAAGCATTTGCAGGGCAAGACCTTCGTGCTGACCGGCACCTTGCCCAACATGTCGCGCGACCAGGCGGCGCAATTGATCGAAGCGGCCGGAGGCAAGGTGACCGGTTCGGTATCGAAGAAGACCAGCTATGTGGTGGCGGGCGCCGAGGCCGGCAGCAAGTTGGCCAAGGCCGAGGAGCTGGGCCTGCCGATCCTGGATGAGGACCAGCTCAAGGCCTTGTGCGCCGGGATGTCATGAAACGAACATAATTTGTTGTTCAAGATGTATTAAACTGCGCCCGATTCACGTCAACCGACGCAGATCGGGCCCGAAAAGATTACCTATCCTCAGGGAGCAATAATGATCAAGAAGATCAAGAAAGCCGTTTTCCCGGTTGCCGGACTGGGCAGCCGCTTTCTGCCGGCGACCAAGGCGCAGCCCAAGGAAATGCTGCCCATCGTCGACAAGCCGCTGATCCACTACGCCGTTGAAGAGGCGGTGGCCGCCGGCATCACCGAGATGGTGTTCATCACCGGCCGCAACAAGCGCGCCATCGAAGACCATTTCGACAAGGCCTACGAGCTGGAGAGCGAACTGGAGGCGGCGGGCAAGCAGAAGCTGCTGGAGATCGTGCAGAACGTGGTTCCCAAGAACGTCAATTGCATCTTCATCCGCCAGTCGACTCCGCTGGGCCTGGGCCATGCGGTCCTGTGCGCGCGTCCGGTGGTGGGCGAAGAACCGTTCGCGGTGCTGCTGGCCGACGACTTCATGGATACCGACAGCGGCGTCAAGCCGGTGCTGGCGCAGATGACCGATATCTACGCCCGCGAAGGCATGAGCATACTGGCGGTACAGGAAGTGCCCAGGGCCGAGACCAAGCAGTACGGCATCGTCAACGCCACGCCTTATCAGCCCGATCTCGAGCGCGTCAATGCCATCGTCGAAAAGCCGGCGCCGGAAGATGCGCCTTCGACGCTGGCCGTGGTCGGCCGCTATGTGCTGAACAACCGCATTTTCCATTGCCTGGAAAACATCGGCCGCGGCGCCGGCGGCGAGATCCAGCTCACCGACGGCATCGCCAAGCTGATGCAGGCCGAGTCCGTGCTGGCGTACCGCTACCAGGGCCAGCGCTATGACTGCGGCTCCAAGCTCGGTTACCTGAAGGCGATGGTGGCGATGGGCATGAAGCACCCGGAAACCGGCCCCGAGTTCAGCGAATACCTCAAGGAACTTGGCCGCAAAGCCGGATAAGGTCTGCGGCGGCGGCCGCAGCGGCAGCCGGCCGGATCGACGATAATGATGGGAGGCGCCCGGTTTTGCCGGGCGTCATTCTTTTGGGAGCAAGAAAGAGATGGCCATCCGCGACATCCTCAAAATGGGCGATCCCCGCCTGTTGCGCCAGGCGCAGCCGGTTATCCGGTTCGGCACGCCGGAACTGGCGCAACTGGTGGATGACATGTTCGAAACCATGCGCGCGGTCAACGGCGCCGGTCTGGCGGCGCCGCAGATCGGCGTCGACCTGCAATTGGTGATCTTCGGTTTCGGCAGCAACCAGCGCTATCCCGATGCGCCGCCGGTACCGGAGACGGTGCTGATCAATCCGCTGCTGACCCCGTTGTCCGACGCCATCGAAGATGGCTGGGAGGGCTGCCTGTCGGTGCCCGGCATGCGCGGCGTGGTGCCCCGGTGGAGCAGCCTGCGTTATCAAGGCTACGACCTGGACGGCAATGTGATCGACCGCACCGTCGATGGCTTCCATGCGCGCGTGGTGCAGCATGAGTGCGATCATCTGCTGGGCATCCTGTATCCGATGCGCATCCGCGATTTCTCGCAGTTCGGCTTTACCGAGGTGCTGTTTCCGGAACTCGATCCCAACCAGGACGATTGAGAACCTTCTGCAGTACGCACCATCCCGGCGGTCACGGGGATGGTGTGCATCCTTCCTTCTGCGGCATACGCTGCATCGATATTCCCCGTACCTATTCTCCGCAATTCTCTGGATAACATGCGTCCGACGCCATCGGGGGCATGTTATCCAATGAGTGAAATTCCGGGAGTCCATCCATGATCAGTCATCTTGAGCATTTGTGCATCGTCACCGGCGGCCCCGGTGCGGGCAAGACTTCCCTGTTGCATGCCTTGCAGGAACAAGGCCACGGCATCAAGGAGGAGGTCGGGCGCATCATCATCCGGCAGCAGATGGCGTCAGAGGGCAGCGCGCTGCCCTGGAAGGACAAACTGGCCTTTGCCGAGGCGATGCTGGCGGCGGAGGTCGCGCATTGCCGCGCACATGCCGTCCGGGCCAAGCATTCCATTGAGGGCATCGTCTTTTGCGATCGAGGCATTCCCGATCTCCTTGGATACCTGCGGCTGGAAGGCCTGGATAGTTTGCCGCAAGCAGCCGCGCTGCTTGCACTGGCAAGGCATGCGGCCAAGGCGTGGCGCTACTCCCGGCGGGTGTTCATCCTGCCGCCGTGGAAAGAAATCTATGAAACCGACCGGGAGCGCAAGCAAAGCTGGGAAGAGGCCGTCGCCACCCACGATGTGATGCGTGAGATCTATCAAGAACTCGGGTATCGCTTGCTGGAAGTGCCGGCGGGAAAGTTGGCGGAGAGAAGGGATTTCATTTTGCGCAGCGTGGGCGCCGGGCCCCAATAGAAAACGGCCGGCAGCGAGATTTCGCCGCCGGCCGTTCAGGCCTTGCCGGTCAGCCGTGTCAGGCTTCGGCCACGCGCATGTTGATGTGCGCCAGCGCCTCGTCGATCTGGTCGATCAGGATCAGGCACAGGTCGCCATCCTTGAGCGACGCCAAGGCGGTATCGATGGCCAGGAACTCGCCATAGATCTCCTTGATGTCGCTGGTGCGAGTGGCTTTCTCCAGGCCCTGGCGCAGCAGCGCGATCACTTCGCCGTCGACGCGGCCGCGCTGGCACTGGTCCTGGTACAGCACCACTTCGTCGAAGGCATCGCCCAGCATTTCGGTCTGCTGGGTGATGTCGGCGTCGCGGCGGTCGCCGGCGCCGCTGATGACCACCGAACGGCGCTTGGAGGGCATGCTGTCGACGGCCTTGATCAGCGCGGCGATGGCGTCCGGGTTGTGGCCATAGTCGGCAATCAGCGTGGCGCCCTTGTAGTCGAACAGGTTGAAGCGGCCGGGGGCAGTGTCGCTGTCGCTGATGAAGCTGTTCAGGGCTGCGGCGATGTGTGCCCAGTCCAGGCCCAGCGCCCAGGCGGCGCCCACCGAGGCCATCACGTTCTCGACCTGGAAGCCGATGCCGCCGTTGCGCGTGAGCGGGATGCCGGACAGCTTCAGGCGCTGCTCAAAGCCGCCTTGCGCGGCGACGATGGCATCGCCGTCGCGGTAGACGATGCGGTGTCCCTGGGCGCGGTGCGTGGCCATGATCGGGTGCTGCGGGTCGAGCGCGAAGAAGGTCACCGAGCCGGGGCAGGATGAGGCCATCTTCGCCACCATCGGGTCGGCCGCGTTGAGTACGGCAGTGCCGGTGGGCGCCACGTTCTCGACGATGACGCGCTTGACCACGGCCAGGTCTTCCACCGTGCTGATGTAGGACAGGCCGAGGTGGTCGCCCATGCCGATGTTGGTGACCACCGCGACATGGCAGCGGTCGAAGCCCAGGCCTTCGCGCAGCACGCCGCCGCGCGCGGTTTCCAGCACGGCGGCATCCACGTCCGGGTGGAACAGCACATTGCGGGCGCTGCGCGGGCCGCTGCAGTCGCCGGTGTCGATGCGCTGCTTGTCGATGTAGACGCCGTCGGTATTGGTCATGCCCACGCGCAGGCCGGTCTCGGCCAGCAGATGGGTAATCAGGCGCACGGTGGTGGTCTTGCCGTTGGTGCCGGCCACGGCCACCACCGGGATACGGCCGTCGTCGCCGTCTTCATACATGGTCGAGACGATCGCTTCGCCGACGTCGCGGCTCTTGCCGTAGGAGGGCGAGAGGTGCATGCGCAGGCCGGGCGCGGCGTTGACTTCGACGATGCCGCCGCCTTGCTCTTCCATCGAGGCATGCACCGAGTTGCACACCACGTCGACGCCGCAGATGTCCAGGCCCACCATCTGCGCCGCGGCGATGGCGCGCGCGGCCATGTCGGGATGGACGTCGTCGGTGACATCGGTGGCGGTGCCGCCGGTGGAGAGGTTGGCGTTGTTGCGCAAGACCACGCGCACGCCCTGGGCCGGAATGGCTTCCGGGTCGAGATGCTGGCCGGCCAGCACCGAGATGGCGATGTCGTCCAGGCGGATCTTGGTCAGCGAGGTGGCATGGCCATCGCCGCGCAGCGGGTCGGCGTTGACCTGGTCGATCAACTGGCGGATGGTGTGCACGCCGTCGCCGATGACTTGCGGCGGGTCGCGCCGCGCCGCGGCCACCAGCTTGTTGCCGATCACCAGCAGGCGGTAATCGTGGCCGTGCAGGTAACGCTCGACGATGACTTCGTCGCTGATGCGCGCGGCATTGGCGAAGGCTTGCTCGATTTCGGCGCGGCTGCTGATGTTGACCGCCACGCCCTTGCCCTGGTTGCCGTCCAGCGGCTTGATCACGACCGCGGCGCCGATCTCTTCAGTGGCCTTCCAGGCATCTTCGGCGGTGGTGACCACGCGGCCGTTGGGCACCGGCACACCGGCCGCGTGCAGCAGCATCTTGGTCAGGTCCTTGTCCTGCGCGATCGATTCGGCGATGGCGCTGGTGTTGCTGGTTTCCGCGGCCTGGATGCGTTTCTGGCGGCTGCCCCAGCCGAACTGCACCATGCTGCCCTGGGTCAGGCGGCGGAACGGGATACCGCGCTTGATGGCGGCATTGACGATGGAGCCGGTGCTGGGGCCCAGGCGCACGTCCTCGTCCAGCTCGCGGATGCGCGCCAGCGCACCGGTCAGGTCGAATGGCGTATCGGCTTGCGCGGCCCGGCACAACTCCAGCGCCAGATCGAAGGCCAGGCGGCCGACTTCCTCTTCGCTGTATTCAACCACTACCTGGTAGACGCCGGTCTCGATGGTGGAGACGGTGCGGCTGAAGGTGACCGGGCAACCGGCCTGCGACTGCAGCGCCAGCGCGGCCGAGGCCAGCGCATGCGCCATCGACACCACCTGCTTGCCGCCATCGGGTTCGAGGAAGCCGATCTGCGGGAAGCGCGCGCGCAGGCGCACTTCGAAGCCGGGCATGTCGTTCACCACCTGTTCCGCGGCGGGACAGGAGACGATGGCTTCGATGGCGGTGTGTCTGCACCAGAGGTTGGGGCCGCGCAGTGCGCGAATGCGTGATACGTCCATGGACAATTTTCCTGAGTGTCTCTTGAGTGGTGTTTTTACTGACTGCTGGTGCCGCGTTCAGGCGGCCTGCGCCTTGAATTTGAAGCCTTGCTGCTCGGCCTGTTCGGTGCCGAACAGCTCGATGCCGGCGCGGATCACCTCGGGGCCGATGCCCAGCGCCCAGGCGGCGCCCACTGCGGCCAGGACGTTCTCGACCTGGTAGGCCACGGCGCCGTTTTCGGTCAGTGGGATGGCGTCCACCGAACTGACCTTGAACTCGCGCTCGCCGGCGGCCTGGATCAGGTCGCCGCCGCGCAGGAACACCGCGCGGCCGCCGTCCTTGAGGTGCGCGGCCAACAGCGGCGACTCCGGGTGGACGCCGAAGAAGATCACTTCGCCGTCGCACAGCTGGGCCATGTCGGCCACCAGCGGGTCGTCGGCGTTGAGCACGGCCGCGCCGTCCGGCAGCACCAGGTCGATCTGGGTGCGCTTGACCTTGGTCGCCATCTGTTCGGCGTTTTCGATGTAGTACTCGGGCAGGCTGTCGTCGGGGTCGATGTTGGCCACCACGCCGACCAGGCAACGGTCGTAGGCCAGGCCTTCGGAGAGGATGGAGACGCTGCCGTTCTCGAACACGGCGGCTTCCACCGCGCGGTTGAGCAGGACGCGATGGGCGGCGCCCCAGTTGGCGCGGTTGCCGCGCTCGACCACGCGTTCGCCGAAATACAGGCCGTCGCCGCAGGCCAGGCCGACATGCTTGCCGGAGAGGTGGATGATGCGGGCGATCAGGCGCGAGATGGTGGTCTTGCCGTGGGTGCCGGTGACGCCGACGATGGGGATACGGCCGTTCTCGTCTGCGCCGAACAGGTTGTCGAGGATGGCTTCGCCCACCGGGCGCGGCTGGCCTTCGGAAGGCTTCAGGTGCATCAGCAGGCCGGGGCCGGCGTTGACTTCGACGATGGCGGCGCCTTGCTCGGCCAGGGGGCGCGAGATGTCTTCGGCGACGATATCCACGCCGGCGATATCCAGGCCGACGATGCGCGCGGCCAGCGAGGCGGCGGCGGCGACGCTGGGATGAACCTTGTCGGTGACGTCGGCCGAGACGTTGCCGTTGCGCAGCAGCAGGATGCGGCGGCCGGCGGCCGGCACTGACTCGGTGCTCAGGCCCTGGCGTTGCAGTTCCAGCACGGCGGCCGGTTCGCGTTCCAGCAGCACCGGGTCGAGCAGGTGTTCTTCCAGCAGGCCGCGGCGCGGGTCGCGGTTGAGTTCATCGAGCAGCTCCTGCACCGTGGACTTGCCGTCGCCGATGATGAAGATCGGTTCGCCGCGCGCGGCCGCGGCCAGCTTGCCGCCGACGATCAGCAGGCGGTGTTCCAGGCCCGGCACATAGCGTTCGACCAGCACGCCGCTGCCTTCTTCCAGGGCGGCCTTGTAGGCGGTCTCGATTTCTTCGCGGGTGTTGAGGTCGATGAAGACGCCACGGCCGTGGTTGGCGTCGCAAGGCTTGACCACTACCGGCAGGCCGATGTCTTCGGCGGCGTCCCAGGCGTCTTCCGGGCTGTCGACCAGGCGGCCTTCAGGTACGCGCACGCCGCAGTTTTCCAGCAGGGTCTTGGTCAGGTCCTTGTCGCGCGAGACGCTCTCGGCGATGGCGCCGGTCTGGTCGGACTCGGCGGTCCAGATGCGGCGCTGCTTGCAGCCGTGGCCGAGCTGCACCAGGTTGCCTTCGGACAGGCGGATGGTGGGGATGCGGCGCTCGTCGGCGGCATCCACGATGCAGGCGGTGCTGGGGCCCAGGCAGAGCTTGTCGACCATGCGGCGCAGCTTGGCCAGCGTGGCCTCGAGGTCGTAGGGCTGGTCTTCGATGGCGGCCATGACCAGGTCGCGCGCGGCGTAGAGGGCGGCGCGGGTGACCGTTTCATGGCGGGCGCGCACGACTACCTTGTAGACGCCGCGCACATTGGTCTCGCGCGCCTTGCCGAAGCCGCCCGGCAAGCCGGCCAGGTTTTGCAGTTCCAGCGTGACGTGTTCCAGGATGTGGCCGGGCCAGGTGCCTTCTTCCAGGCGCTTGACGAAGCCGCCGCGCACTTCATAGCTGCAGCGGTGTTCGATCAGGGTGGGCAGCCAGGTGGTCAGGCGCTGGTTGAACCCGGGCAGGGTATTGGACGGAAAATCTTCCAGTTCGCCGATGTCGATCCAGACTTCGAGGGCCGAACGGTAGGTCCAGATGTTGGGACCTTGCAAGGGCAGGAAACGGAGGAATTCGATATTTTTCATGTCTGGATGATGTGCCGCGTAATGTGCCGTTTGTTGTACCGTTTGTTGATGATTGCTGTTGCGCCAATGTTTTGCTGTATTGTTGCTTATTTGCAAGTAATGGTCAGTATTTCGTCAGAATAGCCCATGCCCCACTAACGCATCGGGGCACGATTGGTTTACTGTCGCGGCAAAAAGGTCGATAGCGCGGGCTTCTCGGCCAGTATTGTCTCAGACTGTCTCCCGCCCATGGCGTGAATTTCGCCGCGCCGCGGCCGTTGTCGCATCCGCTGGGAAAGGGTTCTCGACGATCCGGCCCGGCGTCCACCGTTTTGGGGTGTCTTGCGTTATGAATGCTAGGGCCTGTTGACATTCAATTTGCGAGATGCGTTGCCCCCAGAATGCGGGGTGGCAAGGCGCCCGGCCTGACTGGTGGTGGCCCCACCAGTCAGGCCGGGCAACGCGGCCAGCGCGCATTCTGGGGGCAACCCTCCGGGAACGGCCATCAGGCGTCGCCTGCCGTTGTTGTGGCTCCTTGCCGTAGCACCGCTACGACGCGTCGCCACGCCTAGGCAGGCAACGCCTGATGACCGTTCGCACTCGCAAATTGAATGTCAACAGCCCCTAGTGAGCGCTATAATCGCGCGCTGTTCATGGCCGGACGACGCTTCCGGCCGCGCTCCGACTTTGTACTTTGCAGATTGCCAATCGCTCGCATCGGGCCCAACGTTGCCGTTAAATGACTATTGATTCCCATCCTTCCGCCATCGCCAGCTTGCCCGAACGCTGGGGAACGGAAACCGCAGCCCGCCTGGCCGCCAACGAAAAGATCGTGGCCTGGCTGGAGTTGGATCTCGACTCGCAATTGCAATTCAGGTCTTCGCTGGTGCTTGCCACCGAAACCCGCTTGCTGGCCAACACGCCGGAAGGCACCGTCTGGCAGGAGTGGGTTTACCGTCCCGAACTTTCCTTGAAGCATGTCGACCATGCCGGCGTCGGCACGCTGGAGCTATGCGATGAGCATGGCCGCCTGGCCGCCTGGCGCTATACGCTGGCGCAGAATCCGCAGGCGCTGCGCCTGATCAAGCTGTTCGAGCAGCAGCGCGACATGGCGGCATCCGGTGTGGCGCCGGAAGAAGAGGGCGGCGACATCTGCCCGCAGTGCAAGGCGCCCATTCCAGAGGGGCAGGAAACCTGTGCCATCTGCCCCGAGGTCAAGGAAGCGCCGCCGTCGACCTGGGCGCTGTTCCGCCTGTCGCGCTTCGCCAAGCCTTACAAGGGTTCGCTGCTGCTGGGCTTCCTGCTGACGCTGGCGTCGACCGCCGCCACGCTGGTGCCGCCGTACATGACCATGCCGCTGATGGACAATGTGCTGATCCCGTTCCAGAACGGCGCGCCGATCAACACCCACCTTGCCATGCTGTACCTCTCCGGCCTCCTGGGCGCGGCCTTGCTGGCCTGGGGGCTGGGCTGGGCGCGCACCTACATCCTGGCGCTGGTGTCCGAGCGCATCGGCGCCGACCTGCGCACCAGCACCTATGAGCACTTGCTGCGCCTGTCGCAAGAGTATTTCGGCGGCAAGCGCACCGGCGACCTGATGGCGCGCATCGGCTCCGAGACCGACCGCATCTGCGTGTTCCTGTCGCTGCACCTGCTGGATTTCGCCATCGATGTGCTGATGATCATCATGACGGCGGCCATCCTGATCTCGATCAACCCGTGGCTGGCGCTGGTCACCTTGCTGCCGTTGCCGTTCATCGCCTGGATGATCCATGTGGTGCGCGACCGCCTGCGCCACGGCTTTGAAAAGATCGACCGCATCTGGTCGGAAGTGACCAATGTGCTGGCCGACACCATTCCCGGCATCCGCGTGGTCAAGGCCTTCGCGCAGGAAAAGCGCGAGGTGGCGCGTTTTCGCGAGGCCAACCGCCACAACCTGGTGGTCAACGACCGCGTCAACAAGATCTGGTCGCTGTTCACCCCGACCGTGACCTTCCTGACCGAAGTCGGCTTGCTGGTGGTGTGGGTGTTCGGCATCTGGCAGGTATCGAACAACCAGATCACGGTGGGTGTGCTGACCGCCTTCCTGGCTTACATCAGCCGCTTCTATACCCGACTCGATTCGATGAGCCGTATCGTGTCGGTGACGCAAAAGGCGGCCGCCGGCGCCAAGCGTATCTTCGATATCCTCGACCACGTTTCCAGCGTGCCCGAGCCGGCCAACCCGGTGCACCTGGCGAACGTGAAGGGCGCCATCGAGGTGCGCAACATCGGTTTCCGCTACGGCAACCGCGCGGTGATCCGCAACATGAGCCTGTCCATCGCGCCGGGCGAGATGATCGGCCTGGTCGGCCACAGCGGCTCGGGCAAGTCGACTATGGTCAACCTGATCTGCCGTTTCTATGACGTGTCGGAAGGCGCGATCCGCATCGACGGCGTCGACATCCGCTCGCTGCCGATTTCGGAATATCGCCGCAACATCGGCCTGGTGCTGCAGGAGCCTTTCCTGTTCTTCGGCACCATCGCCGAGAACATCGCCTACGGCAAACCGGAGGCCACGCGCGAAGAAATCGTGGCCGCCGCCCGCGCGGCGCATGCGCATGAATTCATCCTGCGTTTGCCGCAGGGCTACGACTCGCTGGTGGGCGAACGCGGCCAGGCCTTGTCGGGCGGCGAGCGCCAGCGCATCTCGATCGCGCGCGCGCTGCTGATCGACCCGCGTATCCTGATCCTGGACGAGGCGACCTCGTCGGTCGACACCACCACCGAGAAGGAAATCCAGAAGGCGCTGGACAACCTGGTGCAGGGCCGCACCACGATTGCCATTGCCCACCGCTTGTCGACGCTGCGCAAGGCCGATCGCCTGGTGGTGCTGGATCGCGGCCAGGTGGTGGAGGTCGGCAACCATGAGGAACTGATGGCGCGCGAAGGCCACTATTACAAGCTGTACCAGGCGCAGGCGCGCAACCCCGAGGGCGAGGCGGAAGTCTCGGTCAGCCAGGCCGAGGGAGGAGAATGAGCATGACCACGATCCCAACCATAACGGCAACGCCGTTGGCGTCTATCGCCTTGCGCCGCAACAGCTTCGGCCGGCTGGTCTTCATCGGCGCCGACGGCATTGAGAGCGAGAATGTGATCCCGGTGCGGGCGTTTCCGATCGGGGCGCCGGACCACGGCATTTCCATCGTCAGCAGCGACGGCCACGAGCTGGCCTGGATCGAGCGGCTGGAACAGGTCGGCGCGGAAGTGCGCGCCCTGATCGAAGAGGAATTGGCCAGCCGCGAGTTCATGCCGGAGATCCTGCGCATCGTCGGCGTTTCCACCTACGCCACCCCCAGCGACTGGACGGTGGAAACCAGCCGCGGCGTCACGACGTTTACCTTGAAGGGCGAGGAAGATATCCGGCGCTTGCCGCAGTCGGCCTTGCTGATCGCCGACAGCCACAGCATCCAGTTCCTGGTGCGCGACCTGAAGGCGCTGGACAAGCACAGCCGCAAGATCCTGGATCGCTTCCTCTGATCCGGGCGCCAGCGGTCGGGGCATGCGGGGGCAGGGTCAGAACTGCTCGTCCGGCCGCAGATAGCGCCATTGCCCGGTGGGCAGCTCGCCCAGCTTGACGCCGCCGATGCGCACGCGCTTCAGGCCGATCACCTTCAGTCCCACCATGTCGCACATGCGGCGGATCTGGCGCTTCTTGCCTTCGCGCAGGACGAAGCGCAACTGGTCTTCGTTCTGCCATTCCACCTTGGCCGGCTTGAGCGGCTTGCCATCCATGATCAGGCCGTGGTTCAGGCGTTTGAGGTCATGCTCCGGCAGCTTGCCGGGACGCGTGTACTTCACGCGCACCAGGTATTCCTTGTCGACTGCGGAATCCTCGCCGATCAGGTGTTTGGCAATGCGCCCGTCCTGGGTCAGCACCAGCAGGCCCACCGAATCGATATCCAGGCGTCCGGCCGGCACCAGGCTGCGCAATTGCTTGGGATGGAACTGCATCTCGGCCGTGTCTTCCTGCCAGCGCGATTCGGCATTGACCAGCACTACCGCCGGTTTGTAGCCGTCCTCGGCCTGGCCGCTGACATAGCCCATGGGTTTGTTGATCAGGATGGTCACGCGCTGGGATTGCTCGGCGCTGGCCTGGCGTTCCACGGTGACCTTCTGGTGCGGCAGCACCTTGCTGCCGAGCACCGATACCACCACGCCGTCCACGCGCACCCAGCCTTTTTCTATCCACTCGTCGGCTTCGCGGCGCGAGCACAGGCCGAGTTCGGACATGCGTTTGGAGAGGCGGACGGGTTCGGTCATGAAGGGCCTTGCAAATGCGTAAAGATGCCGGCGGGCGGCGAGGGTGAGATTGTACGGCCTGGGAGCCGGCGCGCCAAGGCTGGGCGCCGGCCGATGACGATGATGCCGGAGCGGCTCAGATGCGCAGGGTCTTGAGCAGCTCGGTTTCCAGCATGATCTGGTTGCGCGGCTGGTTCAGCCCCGGGCCGTCGATCAGGAACACGTCTTCCACCCGTTCGCCCAGGGTCATCACCTTGGCGGTGTGCAGGTTGATCTTGTACTTGGCCAGCACGTTGGAGATCGAGTACAGCAGCCCGGCGCGGTCGTTGGCCGAGACCGACAGCAGGTAGTACTGCCCGCGCTCGTCGGGGCGCAGGTCGACCGCCGGGTTGACCGGGAAGGTGCGCGACAGCCGCGACAGGCGCGCCTTCGACGGCGCCGGCAACGGCGCGTCCGACTTCAGCAGCTCGCCCAGTTCGTGCTCGATCAGGTTGATGATGTCGCGATAGTTCCTGGCGAATACCGGCGCATTGATCAGGAAGGCGTCCAGCGCGTAGTTGCTCTGGGTGGTGTGGATCTTGGCGTCGAAGATGCTGAAGTTCTTCTCATCGAAATAGCTGCAGATGCGGGCGAACAGGTCGGGGCGGTCGGGCGTGTAGACCGCGACCTGCACGCCTTCGCCGATGGGGGCCAGGCGGCAGCGCACCAGCGGCACGTCGGTGTCGATCTTGTCGTAGAAGCAGCGGGTCTGCCAGGCGATGTCGGAGGCGTCGTGGCGCAGGAAATAGGCCACATCCAACTGCTTCCAGAACTTCTCGTGGGCGTCGGCCGGCAGGCCGTACAGGCGCAGCGTCTTGATGGCTTCCTGCTGGGTGTTCTTCAGTTCGCGGTCGGCCGAGGGCGCTTCGCCGCCCAGCACGCGCAGCGTCATGCGGTACAGGTCTTCCAGCAGCTTGCCTTTCCAGGCGTTCCATACCTTGGGGCTGGTGCCGCGGATGTCGGCCACGGTCAGCAGGTAGAGCGCGGTCAGGTGGCGCTCGTCCTTGACCATCTGGGCGAATTGCGAAATCACGTCGGGGTCCGACAAGTCCTGTTTTTGCGCCACATGCGACATGGCCAGGTGCTGTTCGACCAGGAACACGATCAGTTCGGTGTTTTCCTCGGAAATGCCATGCTGCTCGCAGAACTGGCGGGCGTCGGCCATGCCCAGCTTGGAGTGGTCGCCGCCGCGGCCCTTGGCGATGTCGTGGAACAGCGCCGCCACGTACAGTACCCAGTGCTGGGCGAAGTTGGCGATCAGTTGGCTGCAGAACGGGTATTCGTGGGCGTGTTCGCTCATGGTGAAGCGGCGCACGTTGCGCACCACCATCAGGATGTGTTGGTCCACCGTGTAGACGTGGAACAGGTCGTGCTGCATCTGGCCGACGATATGGCGGAAGTTCGGCAAATAACGCCCCAGCACGCTGGTGGCGTTCATGCGGCGCAGCGCGTGCATGATGCCGCGCTTGCCCTGGATGATCTGCATGAAGAGCCGGTGGTTTTCCGGATCGTTGCGAAAGGCGTTGTCGATCTTGAAGCGGGCGTGCCACAGCGCGCGCATGGTGCGCGCCGACATGTCCTTGAGTTCGGGATGCTCGGCCAGCACCAGGAACACTTCCAGCATGGCCGAGGGGGTCTTTTCGAATACGTCTTCGTGCGCGATATCGAGGAAGCCGTTGACCTCGTTGAAGCGGTCGTTGATGCGCTTGGGCACGACCTGCTGCGGGAACAGGTGAGCCTCGATGTTTTGCAGCAGGATGGTGTTGAGCTGGGTCACCGCCTTGGCGGCCCAGTAGTAGCGCTGCATCAGGTATTCGCTGGCGCGGCGGGTGTCGGTGGTCTTGAAGCCGAAGCTTTCGGCAATCGGCGTCTGGATGTCGAACACCAGGCGGTCTTCGCGGCGGTTGGTGTAGATGTGCAGGCGGATGCGGATGTCCTTGAAGGCGCGCTCCTTCTGGCGCAACTGGCGCGCTTCGGTGGCCGTCAGCATGCCGTGTTCGGCCAGCTTGCTCCAGGAGTCGCCCAGTCCGGCCGCCTTGGCCACCCACAGGATCACCTGCAGATCGCGCAGGCCGCCGGGACTTTCCTTGCAATTGGGTTCCAGGCTGTAGGGGGTATCTTCGTACTTGACGTGGCGCTGGCGCATTTCCAGCGTCTTGGCCTGAAAAAATGCCAGCGGATCGAGCGCGGCCTGGTAGCGCTCCTGCAGTTGCTTGAACAGCTTGCGGCTGCCGGTGACCAGGCGCGCTTCCAGCAGGCTGGTCTGCACCGTGATGTCGGCGGCCGACTCGTCCATGCATTCATCGATGGTGCGGATGCTGTGGCCGATTTCCAGGCCGATATCCCAGAACAGTTGCACCAGCGATTCCAGTTTCTCTTTTTCCGCGCCTTCGGCCGCCCTGGCCAGCAGGATCAGCACGTCCACGTCCGAATGCGGGAACAGTTCGCCGCGGCCATAGCCGCCGACTGCCACCAGGGCGGCGTCGGCCGGCATTCCCAGTTCGGTCCAGGCCTGCGTGAGCGCTTCGTCGACATTGCGGCGCAGTTGGGTCAGCAACTGTTCCGTCTTGTGGTTGGACTGGAAGGCATCGATAGCTTGCTGGCGCGCAGCCTTGAGATGTTTTTTGAGCGTGACGGCTAGTGTCGGCATCGGCTTGGTGTTGTGGTTGGCGGAGGGTTGTCCGCTTGCTGGCGGCCTATGGGCCGCATCCCCATGCGGCTCGCTTTCCTTAGCAGGTTTCATGCCGAATACCCCGCAGGCGCGCGAAATGCCGCGGTTGATCCTGAAACGCTGCGGCGGAAATGGCGATGGCCAAATTGTCGCTCATCGTCATTTCCGCCGGAGGTGGCAGCCGGTTGGATAAAGGGTTAGGCGGGCGCCGTCGCCAGGTTCTGGATGAAGGCGGGCGGCGCCGGCATGCCGGGCGAAACCGTCAGCACCTCAAAACCGGTCTCGGTGACCAGCACCGTATGTTCCCACTGCGCCGACAGGCTGCGATCCTTGGTCTTGATGGTCCAGCCGTCACCCATTTCGCGGATTTCGCGGCGGCCGGCGTTGATCATCGGCTCGACGGTGAAAATCATGCCGGCCTGCAACTTTTCCAGCGTGCCGGGGCGGCCATAGTGCAGCACTTGCGGTTCTTCATGGAACACCTTGCCGATGCCGTGGCCGCAGAATTCGCGCACCACGCTGTAACCGGCCTTTTCGGCATGCTGCTGGATGACGTGGCCGATGTCGCCCAGGTGCGCGCCCGGCCTGATCTTGGAAATGCCCAGCCACATGCATTCATAGGTGATGTCGGTCAGGCGGCGCGCCAGGATGGACGGTTCGCCCAGGTAGAACATGCGGCTGGTGTCGCCGTGGTAGCCGTTCTTGATGACCGTGATGTCGATATTGAGCACGTCGCCGTTCTTCATCACCTTGTCGCCCGGGATGCCGTGGCAGATCACGTCGTTCAGCGAGGTGCAAATGGCCTTGGGGTAGGGCGTGTAGCCGGGCGGGCAATAGTTGAGCGGGGCCGGGATGGTGTCTTGCACATTTGTCATGTACTCGTGGCACAGGCGATCGATTTCGCCGGTGGTCACGCCGGGTTTCACGAAGGGGGCGATGTAGTCCAGTACTTCGGCGGCCAGGCGGCCGGCCACGCGCATGCCTTCGATGTCTTCAGCGGTCTTGATGGTGATGTTGCCCATGTTGTATCGTAATTCGCAGGAAAATCGTCAAGTAGGGATTATAGTCGAGAGGCTGCCGGCGCGTCGGCAGGCAGGTATGCCATGTTGAAGTGATGCTTGAATAAAATGGCGTAGTTAAGTACAATCTCGGGCTAACCTGAAATCAGGTTGGAGGGCAATGTGATTGGCGTAAGCTGCATGTTGCCTTATTGAAATGTATTTTTGAAACGCGAATCCGTTCGCCAAAGGGTGTCTGGCTGCATGAGCCGGATGACCGAGCGGATTCCAGACCTAACCCTGGAGAAATTCATGTCCGTTACCATGCGTGAAATGCTGGAAGCCGGTGTCCACTTCGGCCACCAAACCCGCTTCTGGAACCCCAAGATGGCCCCGTTCATTTTCGGTCATCGCAACAAGATTCACATCGTCAACCTGGAAAAGACCCTGGGCATGTACCAGGAGGCGCAAAAGTACGTGCGTCAACTGTCGGCCAATCGCGGCACCATCCTGTTTGTCGGCACCAAGCGCCAGGCGCGCGAAATCCTGGCTGCCGAAGCGCAACGCGCCGGCGTGCCTTACGTCGACCAGCGCTGGTTGGGCGGCATGCTGACCAACTTCAAGACCATCAAGACCTCGATCAAGCGCCTGAAGGACATGGAAGCTGCCATCGAAGACGGTTCGGTCGAGAAGCTGTCGAAGAAGGAAGCGCTGCTGTTCAGCCGCGAAAAGGAAAAGCTGGAGAAGTCCATCGGCGGCATCAAGGATATGGGCGGCATCCCTGACGCGATCTTCGTGATCGACGTCGGCTACCACAAGGGCGCCATCACCGAAGCCGCCAAGCTGGGCATCCCGGTCATCGGCGTGGTCGATACCAACCACTCGCCAGAAGGCGTGACCTACGTCATCCCGGGCAATGACGACTCCGCCAAGGCGATCGCGCTGTACGCCCGCGGTGTGGCTGACGCCGTGCTGGAAGGCCGTGCCAATGCCGTCAACGAAGTGGTCGAAGCCGTCAAGGGCGACGAGTTCGTCGAGGTCAGTGAACAGGCGTAATTCCGCTTTCGCTGGTGCAGTACAAAAAGGGGTGACAGCGATACGCGCAGTGGCCCCTTTTTTTTGAGTCGATTTTCGAGCTAATGTTGGATCAAGGCGCGTTGCCTCGGGCAGCGCGCCATCAAGTCAGGAGAAATAGTATGGCGGCAATTACCGCAGCAATGGTGGGCGAACTGCGCGCAAAGACCGACGCGCCGATGATGGAATGCAAGAAGGCACTGACCGAAGCCAACGGCGATCTGGTCAAGGCTGAAGAGCTCCTGCGCGTCAAGCTGGGCAGCAAGGCCTCCAAGGCTTCCTCGCGCATCACCGCCGAAGGCGTGGTCGCGACCTACATCAACGGCAATGTCGGCGCCCTGATCGAAGTCAACTGCGAAACCGACTTCGTGACCAAGAACGAAGAATTCATCGGCCTGGCTGAAGCAGCTGCCAAGCTGGTCGCCGAGCAGAACCCGGCCGACGTGGCCGCCCTGGGCGCCTGCAAGCTGCCTGACGGCAAGACCCTGGAAGAACTGCGTACCGAACTGATCGGCCGCATCGGCGAAAACATGTCGTTCCGCCGCTTCCAGCGCTTTGAGTCGGCTGCCAAGCTGGTGTCCTACCTGCACGGCACCCGTATCGGCGTGGTCGTCGAGTTCGACGGCGCCGACCTGCAAGTCGGCAAGGATGTGGCAATGCACATCGCCGCCATGAAGCCGGTGGCCTTGTCGTCCGAGCAAGTTCCGGCCGACCTGATCGAGAAGGAGCGTTCGGTTGCCTCCCTGAAGGCTGCTGAATCCGGCAAGCCGGCCGACATCGCCGCCAAGATGGTCGAAGGTTCGGTGCAAAAGTACCTGAAGGAAGTGTCGCTGTTCAACCAGGCTTTCGTGAAGAACGACAAGCAAAGCGTCGAGCAGATGCTCAAGGCCGCGAACTCCACCGTGAAGTCCTTTGTGATGTACGTGGTGGGCGAAGGCATTGAGAAGAAGCAGGACGATTTCGCTGCCGAAGTGGCAGCGCAAGTGGCTGCGGCGAAACAAGCCCAGTAAGCGTTGTAAAAGAAAGCGGGCCGAGAGGCCCGTTTTTTTAAGCCCGGCCGGAACTTTTGGGGTGGGCGGCATCTATTGTCATGGCTTTGGCTGATCCATCCACCAGGCAAGGCGGCAATAGGCGTTGATCGATTGTAGGAAAAACTGGCGCAGCAGTACCGGCATGCAAGTGTCCGCGGTTTTTCGCGGCGGGAACGCGCCATCCCGCCCAGGCGAAAAAAAGCAGGCCAATCAACAAGCAATAATTCAAATCGGATAGAACACGGAGCCCTGCAATGACAACACCTGCTTATAAGCGCGTACTCCTCAAACTTTCCGGCGAAGCACTGATGGGCGACGACGCCTACGGTATCAATCGTGCGACCATCGAACGCATGGTCGCGGATGTGGCAGAAATCAGCAAACTGGGTATCGAGCTGGCCATCGTCATCGGCGGCGGCAACATCTTCCGCGGCGTGGCGCCGGGCGCGCAAGGGATGGACCGCGCGACCGCCGACTACATGGGCATGCTGGCCACCGTCATGAATTCGCTGGCCCTGGCCGACGCCATGCGTCAGGCCGGCCTGACGGCCCGCGTGATGTCGGCCATCGGCATCGAACAGGTGGTCGAGCCCTACGTGCGCCCGAAGGCGCTGCAATACCTGGAAGAGGGCAAGGTGGTGGTGTTCGCCGCCGGCACCGGCAACCCTTTCTTCACCACCGACACCGCGGCTGCGTTGCGCGGCTCGGAAATCGGCGCCCAGATCGTGCTCAAGGCCACCAAGGTGGACGGCGTCTACACCGCCGACCCGAAGAAGGACCCGTCGGCCACCCGCTATGCCTCGATCTCGTTCGACGAGGCCATCGCCAAGCACCTGCAGGTGATGGATGCCACGGCATTCGCGCTGTGCCGCGACCAGAAGTTGCCGATCAAGGTGTTTTCGATCATCAAGCCGGGCGCCCTCAAGCGCGTCGTGATGGGCGAGGACGAAGGTACGCTGGTGCACGTCTGAGAACCTGAATGGGTTCCATGCGCCGGCGGCAAGCAAACCGGCCACGCGCCGGCATTCCCGTTTACAATGCCCCCGCATTGGGCATTTGCATTCAAGATAAGTTATTGCATCAAATTAGGAGAGCAGCATGAGTGTCGCTGAGGTCAAGAAGAACAGTGAACAGAAGATGAGCAAGTCGATCGAGACCTTGAGGGCCAACCTGGCCAAGGTTCGCACCGGCCGCGCCCATACCGGCTTGTTGGACCAGGTGATGGTGGACTACTACGGCAGCCCGACCGGCCTGTCGCAAGTGGCCAACCTGACCCTGATCGATGCCCGCACCATTGGCGTGCAGCCGTACGAAAAGAAAATGGTGGGCGCAGTGGAAAAGGCCATTCGCGAATCCGACCTGGGGCTGAACCCGGCTACCCACGGCGAACTGATTCGCGTGCCGATGCCGGCGCTGACCGAAGAACGCCGCAAGGAAATGGTCAAGCTGGTCAAGAGCGAGGCCGAGGACGCCAAGATCGCGATCCGCAATATCCGCCGCGAAGGCAATGAAGGCCTGAAAAAGCTGGTCAAGGACAAGGTGGCGTCGGAAGACGACGAGCGCCGCGGCCAGGACGAAATCCAGAAGCTGACCGACAAGTTCGTCGCCGAGATCGACAAGCTGGTGAGCGAGAAGGAAAAGGATGTGATGACGGTGTAATCCCGTCGTGCAGGGCTTGCATGCGGTTGTTGCCGGCTGGGCCGGCAGCATGCCGCAGAAGTAAAGACAATAAGGAAATGTGCGGCGAAGCCGCCGATGGCATGAGGCGGGATATTCCCGGTTCCCAGGTTTGTCAAAGTCCCCATGTCCCGCTACCATGGTGCGGCCGAAAGCCATTAATGCACTAAATAATTCTTCATGAAGCATCAAAGCTCAACTCTTGCGGTTCCGGATATTTCCGCGGTTCCGCGTCATATTGCCATCATCATGGACGGCAATGGACGTTGGGCAACCAAACGCTTCCTGCCGCGCGTGGCCGGCCATGCCAAAGGCGTGGATGCGGTGCGCGCCATCGTCGAAGCCTGCGCCGTGCGCGGCGTCGAATTCCTGACCTTGTTTGCGTTCAGTTCCGAGAACTGGCGCCGTCCGGCCGACGAAGTGTCGGTGCTGATGCGCCTGTTCATGACGGTGCTGGAGCGGGAAGTCGGCAAGATGGCGGTCAATGGGATTCGCCTGAAGATCGTCGGCGACATGAGCCGCTTCGACCCCAAGCTGCAGGAAATGGCGCTGCGGGCGGAGGCGCAAACCGCTGACAATCATCGCCTGACCCTGACCGTATGCGCCAACTACGGCGGCCGCTGGGACGTGATGCAGGCGGTGTCCCGCATGACCCGGGACAATCCCGGCACCCACGACTTTGCCGAAGGGCAGTTGGCGCCTTACCTGGCAATGGCCTATGCGCCCGAGCCGGACCTGTTCATCAGGACCGGCGGCGAACAGCGTATTTCCAATTTCCTGCTGTGGCAGCTGGCGTACAGCGAACTGTATTTCACCGATACCTTTTGGCCGGACTTCGATGCCGCGGCGCTCGACCTGGCCATTGCCTCGTACCAACAACGCGAGCGCCGTTTCGGGCGCACCAGCGCACAAGTGCTGGACCAGAAAAAGGCTTCCTGATGCTCAAGACGCGTGTCATCACGGCGTTGATCCTGCTGGCAATCCTGTTGCCTGTCCTGTATTTCGATTATTTCCCCGCATTTGCGATGGTGGTGCTGGTGTTTTTTGCCGCCGGCGCCTGGGAATGCTTTCGCCTGTTCAAGAGCCCGCGCCCCGCGGTGTGGGCGGTGGGGTGGACGCTGGCGTTCAGCGTGATCCTGTTTTTCAGCGGCCTGCCCAGCGTGCGCCCGCTGTATGTCCTGTGCGTGATGCTGTGGGCGATACGTTTCGTGCCGGCGCTGGGCCTGGGCCTGCCCAAGGCCGAGGCGTTCGCCAACCGCCTGCTCAATGGCACCTACATGCTGTCCATCCTGGGCTGCTTTGTCGCCATCGTCGACTTGTTCCTGCGTTCGCCGCTGTACCTGCTGTCGGTGATGGCGGTGGTCTGGGTGGCCGACATCGGCGCCTATTTTGCCGGCAAGGGCTTCGGCCGCCACAAGCTGGCGCCATCGATTTCCCCCGGCAAGTCGTGGGAAGGCGCCATCGGCGGCTGGCTGGCGGTGCTGGTGATCTCGGCTGCGGTGGCGATGTCGGTCGGCCTGGGCGAGACCTTCCAGCTGCACCTGTATGACCGCTGGGGCTGGCTGGGCTTCGTGGCCGTGCTGAGCGTCATGGTGGTGGCCAGCGTGGTGGGCGATCTGTTCGAATCGCAGCTCAAGCGCCGCGCCGGCATGAAAGACAGCAGCAACCTGCTGCCAGGCCATGGCGGCGTGCTGGACCGTATTGACGCGCTGATCCCGGTGCTGCCGCTGGCGGCGCTGATCGACCTCTGGCTGGCGGCAGCCTGAGCGTCTTAACAAATCCGGAAATCTCATGCAGTCCATCAGTATCCTCGGCTCCACCGGTTCCATCGGCGTTTCCACACTCGACGTCATTGCCCGCCATCCCGACCGCTATCGTGTCTATGCCTTGAGCGCCCATGCGCGTGTGGCGGAACTGGCGGCGCAATGCGAACGCTTCCGCCCGCAGGTGGCGGTGGTGGGTTCGGCCGCGGCCGCCGCCGAATTGAGTGCGTTGCTGCGCGCCAAGGGGGTGCCGACCGACATCGCCTATGGCCCCGAGGCATTATGCGATATCGCCTCGGCGCAGGGCTGCGATATGGTGATGGCCGCCATCGTCGGCGCGGCGGGGCTGGCGTCGACCCTGGCCGCGGCCAAGGCCGGCAAGAAGATCCTGCTGGCCAACAAGGAGGCGCTGGTCATTTCGGGCCAGTTGCTCATGGATACGGTGGCGGCGCATGGCGCCTGCCTGTTGCCCATCGACAGCGAACACAATGCCATCTTCCAATGCTTGCCGCCGGGCTACACCCGTTCAATGCCGGCGCACGGCGTGGAAAAGATCCTGTTGACCGCGTCCGGCGGCCCGTTTCTTACCCGCGATGTCGCCACGCTCAACGAGGTGACCGTGGAAGAGGCGGTGGCGCATCCGAAGTGGGTGATGGGGCGCAAGATTTCGGTCGATTCGGCCACCATGATGAACAAGGGGCTGGAGGTGATCGAGGCGCACTGGCTGTTCGGCGCCCCGGCTGACAAGATCGAGGTGGTGATCCACCCGCAAAGCGTGATCCACTCGATGGTCTCGTATTTGGATGGGTCGGTGCTGGCGCAGTTGGGCAATCCGGATATGCGCACTCCGATCGCATCGGCCCTGGCCTATCCCGACCGCATCGCATCGGGCGTGGCGCCGCTGGACTTGGCGCAGATCGCCCAGTTGTCGTTCAGTCAACCTGATTTCGGCCGCTTTCCCTGCCTCAAACTGGCGTATGATGCCTTGCACGCCGGCGGCACGCTGGCGGCGGTGTTGAACGCCGCCAACGAAGTCGCCGTGCAAGCCTTCCTCGACCGCAAGATCGGGTTCAGGATGATCGACCAATTGATCCAGCGGGTGATGTCCGCGGTTCCCAACCGGCAGGCGGCGGATGTCGGCACGCTGCTGGAACAGGATGCCGCCGCCCGCGCCCATGCCGAGGCCTTGATTTCACAATGACGTTGCTGCATACCCTGATCGCGTTTTTCGTCGCGCTCGGCACCTTGGTGGTGGTGCATGAACTGGGACACTACCTGGTGGCCCGCTGGTGCGGCGTCAAGGTATTGCGTTTCTCGGTAGGAATGGGGCGCGTCGTCTGGTCGCGCCGGTTCGGCCGGGACCAGACCGAATGGGCTTTGTCCATCCTGCCGCTGGGCGGCTACGTCAAGATGCTCGACGCGCGCGAGCAGGACCTGGAAGACCTTCCCGAAGAAGACCTCAAGCGCGAATTCACCCGCCAGTCCGTATGGCGCCGCATCGCCATCGTGGCGGCCGGCCCGGCGGCCAACTTCCTGCTGGCGATCCTGCTGTTCGCGGGCTTGTACATGCATGGCATACCCGAGCCGGTGCCCACGCTGCGTGCGGCGGCGGAGCCGACGGCGGCTTACCAGTCCGGCTTGCGCGGCGGCGACCGCATCACGGCCATCAATGGCGAGCCGGTGCATGTGTGGTCGGAAGTGCGCTGGAAGCTGATGCAATCGGTGCTGGAAAAGGCCGATGCCCGGGTCGATGTCGAGCGCCCGAACCCGAACGGGCAGGGCAAGCTGCTCAATACCGTCACGTTGCGCCTGAATGAAGTGGGCAGCGGCGACCTGGAAGGCGACTTCCTGGCCACGCTGGGATTGGCGCTGGCGCGGCCGCCGGCGGTGCTGGGCAAGATTCTCGACGGCCCGGCCAAAGCGGCCGGCCTGCAGACCGGGGACAAGATCCTGGCGGTCGACGGCGAGCCGGTCAGGGATGGCCTGGCGTTCGTCGAAAAGGTGCGCGAGTCGGCGGGCAAGCGCCTGGTGCTGCATGGCGTAAGAGGGACTTCCGCATTCGATGTGGCGCTGGTTCCCGACAGCGTGGCCGACAGCGCTTCGGGCAAGCAGATCGGCCGCATCAAGGTTGAAGTGCCGCTGGCGCCCGAGATGGCGACCATCAGCGACGGCCCGCTGGAAGCCGTGGTCAAGGGCGCGCGCCGCACCTGGGACACCAGTATCATGACGGTCAAGATGATCGGCAAGATGATCGTCGGCCAGGTCTCGTGGAAGAACATTACCGGCCCGATCACCATTGCCGATTATGCGGGCCAGACCGCCCGCGTGGGCCTGGTCAGCTACCTCAGTTTCCTGGCTTTTATCAGTATCAGCCTGGGCGTGATGAATCTCTTGCCGATCCCGGTTTTAGATGGCGGTCATTTGCTGTATTATGCGCTGGAGATTTTGACAGGGCGACGCGTTCCCGAGCGGTTTGGGGAAATCGCGCAGCGCGCCGGCCTGGGAATACTGATGGCACTGATGCTTGTGGCTGCATTCAACGACATCGCGCGCCTGATGTTTCAAGGATAAATCCGGGCTGTTGCGGGCCTTGACGAGTGAAATCGCCAAGGTTTGCAAGAAAGACCGGATTTTTTACATTTGCCGGCCAACCCCCATGGCAGTTGTTAAGCAATTGGCAATGGATCTGGAATCCGTTTTCAATTGCTTGCCAGCATCTTGTCAGGCAGTGCCGAGGCGAAAACACTGTTGATGAACGATAGATGAAAATACACCCTGCGCACCATCCCATTCCGACCCTTTCCCGTCGCCTGATCGCAGCAGCCGTATTCGCCCTGTGCTCCAGCCAAGCCATGGCTGTGACGCCGTTCGTGGTCAAGGACATCCGCGTCGAGGGTATCCAGCGTACCGAAGCCGGCACCGTGTTCAGCTACCTGCCGGTGCGGGTGGGCGACACCTTCACCGATGAAAAGGGTACCGCGGCGATCAAGGCGCTGTACGCCACCGGTTTCTTCCGCGACGTGCGCATCGAGTCCGAAGGCGATGTGCTGGTGGTGCAGGTGGTCGAGCGCCCGGCGATCGCCAGCGTCGACTTCTCCGGCATCAAGGAATTCGACAAGGAACAGCTGACCAAGGCGCTGAAGGAAATCGGCGTCGCCGAGTCCCGCATCTTCGACCGCTCGCAGGTCGACCGCGCCGAGCAGGAGCTCAAGCGCCAATACCTGTCGCGCGGCCTGTACGGCGCCAAGGTGTCGACCACGGTGACCCCGGTCGAGCGCAATCGCGTGGCGATCAGCTTCACCGTGGATGAGGGCGAAGTCTCGCGCATCAAGCAGATCAATTTCGTCGGCAACAAGGTGTTTTCCGACGGCACGCTGCGCGACCAGATCAAGCTGACCACACCGGGCTGGTTCACCTGGTACACCAAGGCCGACCAGTATTCCAAGGAAAAGCTGCAGGGCGACATCGAAACCCTGCGCTCGTACTACCTGGACCGCGGCTACCTGGAGATGCAGGTCGAATCCACCCAGGTATCGATCACGCCGGACAAGAAAGACATCTACATCACCGTCAACATCAAGGAAGGCGAGAAGTACACCGTCTCCGGCATCAAGCTCGAAGGCGAGATGTTCGGGATGGACCAGGAACTGGCCTCGCTGGTGCAGTTGAAGACGGGCGATATCTATTCCGGCTCCAAGCTGACCGACAGCACCAAGAAGATCGGCGAGCGCCTGGGCAACTTCGGTTACGCCTTCGCCAACGTCAACGCCAACCCGAATGTCGACCGCGAGAAGAAGGAAGTCGCCTTCACCATCATGGTCGATCC
This sequence comes from Herbaspirillum sp. GW821-FHT09A12, assembly GCF_059418325.1. NCBI lineage: Bacteria > Pseudomonadati > Pseudomonadota > Betaproteobacteria > Burkholderiales > Oxalobacteraceae > Herbaspirillum > Herbaspirillum sp. GW821-FHT09A12. The sequence goes on along the minus strand of NZ_JBWKPR010000002.1, from coordinate 792,808 downwards.
GGGCAAGCGCGTGTATGTGCGCCACGTCAACATCGCCGGCAACACCAAGACCCGCGATGAAGTCATCCGCCGCGAATTCCGCCAGTTCGAGGATTCCTGGTACGACGGCGAGAAGATCAAGCTCTCCCGCGACCGTGTGGACCGCCTGGGCTACTTCAAGGAAGTCACGCTTGAAACGCCGGAAGTCCCCGGCACCAGCGACCAGGTCGACGTCAACATGAAGGTGGAAGAAAAGCCGACCGGCAACATCATGCTGGGCGCCGGCTTCTCGCAATCGGACAAGCTCAGCCTGACCGGCTCGATTTCGCAGGAAAACGCCTTCGGCAGCGGCAACACCGTCGGCGTCGAAGTCAACACCAGCTCGCGCTATCGCACGATCTCGGTGTCGACTACCAACCCCTACTTCACCGACGACGGCATCAGCCGCACCTATGAAGTCTATCTGCGCACGATCCGCCCATCGGTGTATGCGACCGGCGACTACCGCGTGAAGACCCTGGGCGGCAGCGTCAAGTTCGGCGTGCCGTTCTCGGAACTGGATCGCGTGTTCTTCGGCGTGGGCGTCGAAAATACCGACGTCAGCACCGACACCACCAGCCCCTCGCTGTATCGCCAGTATGTGCGCGATTTCGGCGGCGCCGGCGGCGCGGGATGCGATGTGACCTCGACTAGCAACGATTGCGGTGTCGGCAGTGCCCGCACCACCAGCATCCCGCTGACCATCGCGTGGCAACGCGACGGCCGCGACAGCGCGCTCGTGCCGACCACCGGCCAGTACATGCGCGCCAACATGGAAGTCTCGTCCCTGGGGACGCTGAAGTACTACCGCGCCAGCTACCAACACCAGTATTTCCAGCCTTTCTTCAGCAAGGCGGTGACGCTGGCGCTGAACGGCGAGCTGGACTACGGCCGCGGCTTTGGCGGCAAGCCGTACCCGGTGTTCAAGAACTATTATGCCGGCGGCATCGGCACCGTGCGCGGTTATGAAGCATCGTCGCTGGGCAGCCTGAAGGACCAGTATGGCGACTCCATGGGCGGCGCCTCTCGTTTCTATGCCAATGCGGAGTTACAATTCCCGTTCCCGGGTTCGGGCCAGGATCGTACTTTGCGCTGGTTCACGTTCTTTGACGGCGGCAACGTCTTCGCCGACGGCCAGAATATCAAGTTCAACGACTTGCGCTATTCTGCCGGTGTCGGCATCAGCTGGGTGTCGCCGATCGGGCCTCTGAAACTGAGCTTCGGCAAACCGTTGAACCTGAAGGATGGCGACAAGTCCCAATCCTTCCAGTTCCAACTGGGTACCGGCTTCTAAGTTTGAAGCGGGCATCATTGAATTTTGTAATACGGAGAACAACCTTGAAGTTCATTACCAAATCGTTTCTGTCCCTGCAAGCCATCGTGATGGCTGTCGGCCTGATGAGTGCTTCCGTTGCGCACGCGCAGGAAAGCTCGAAGATCGCCTTTGTCAGCACCGAGCGCATCTTCCGCGAAGCCGCGCCGGCCAAGGCTGCGCAAACCAAGCTGGAGCAAGAGTTCGCCAAGCGCGACCGCGAACTGCAAGACATGGCGGCACGCCTGAAGGCGCAGTCGGACAAGCTGGACAAGGACACCTCCGTGCTGTCGGATTCGGATCGCGCCAAGCGTCAGCGCGACCTGTCCGACCTGGACAAGGAATTCCAGCGCAAGCAGCGCGAGTTCCGCGAAGACCTGAACCAGCGCCGCAATGAGGAACTGGCGGTGGTTCTGGAGCGCACCAACAAGGTGATCCGCCAGATCGCCGAAGCTGAAAAGTACGACATCGTGTTCCAGGAAGCCGTGTACGCCAGCAAGCGTATCGACATCACCGACAAAGTGCTGAAAGAACTGGCAAAGTAATCGGCTGGCCATGGATGCGGGCGCGATGGCGGAGACGCCTTCGCGCCCGCATGCCAATTGGTGTTCCGTTTGTCCGCGCAAATTCGATGCCGGACAGCGGCGCTGGTGTTTTCCATGCAACGCATATCATTCAGAAGGCCAAGATGAGTATTCGGCTGGAACAATTGGTCGAGCGCTTGGGCGGACAGTTGAAGGGCGATGCGGACATTGAAGTCCAGGGCATCGCACCGCTGGACGCCGCCGGCGCCTCCCATATCACGTTCCTTTCCAATCCCAAATTCCGGGCCCAGGCCGACCAGACGCAGGCTGCTGCGCTGATCCTGTCCGAGGCCGACGATGCCCAAGTCCAGTCCTACGCCGGGGCGCGCATCGTCACGAAGAACCCTTACGCCTATTTCGCCCGCGCGGCGCAGTTGTTCCAGCGCCTGGACGAGGCGCTGCCGCCGGCCGGCATCCATCCCGGCGCGGTGGTCGACCCGGCGGCCCAGGTGGCCGCCAGCGCCGTGATCGGTCCGCTGGCGGTAGTCGAAGCCGGGGCGGTGATCGGCGAGCGTGCGCGCATCGACGCCGGCAGCTTCATCGGCCGCAACGCCAAAGTCGGCGACGATACGCATTTCCATGCGCGCGCCACGCTGCATCACGCCTGTGAAATCGGCGCGCGCGGCATCGTGCATTCGGGCGCGGTCATCGGCGCCGATGGTTTCGGTTTTGCCAACGAAGCGGGGCAGTGGATCAAGATCCCGCAGGTCGGGCGCGTGATGATCGGCGACGATGTCGAAATCGGCGCCAACACCACCATCGACCGCGGCGCGCTGGCCGACACCGTGATCGAAGAGGGCGTCAAGCTCGACAACCAGATCCAGATCGCCCATAACTGCCACATCGGCGCGCATACCGCGATTGCCGCCTGCGCCGGCATCGCCGGCAGCGCCAGGATCGGCAAATATTGCTCGATCGGCGGCGCGGCCATGATCCACGGCCATATCACCATCGTCGACCGGGTGCATGTTTCGGCCGGCACGCTGGCGCTGCGCTCGATCCTGGAGCCGGGGCAATACACCGGCTTCTACCCCATCACCGAGCATCGCGACTGGGAAAAATCTGCCGCCCTGGTGCGCAATCTGGGCACGATGCGTGAGAAAATCCGGGCGTTGGAGAAAACGCTCAAATCGCTTACAGCCAATTCAGAGAATCAAGAAGAGAATGAATAGTCCCGATATCAAAAAAGTCCTCGATATCAACGAGATCAAACAGTACCTGCCGCACCGTTACCCGCTGCTGCTGGTGGACCGCGTGCTGGATTGGGAAAGCGGCAAGACCATTACCGCCATCAAGAACGTGACCGTCAATGAAGAGTTCTTCAACGGTCACTTCCCGCACAAGCCGGTCATGCCCGGCGTGCTGATGATCGAGGCGCTGGCGCAGACTGCCGCGCTGCTGTCCTTCCTGACCGAAGGCCGCAAGCCCGATGAAAACACCGTGGTCTATTTCGTCGGCATCGATAACGCCCGTTTCAAGCGTCCGGTGGAGCCGGGCGACCAGTTGAAGATGCAAGTCGAGATTACCCGCCGTGCGCGCGGCATCTGGAAGTACACGGCGGTTGCCTCGGTGGACGGACAGGTGGCGGTCGAAGCCGACCTGATGTGCACCATGCGCAGCGCCGCCGACGCCAGCCAGAGCGCCTAAGAGCTTGTTGGTGGCCCCGTCGCCGGGAGTCCACGAACCGGATCTGCGAGGGCCGCCAAACCGAGCATGGAGGGCCCGGCCGGCGATCGGATACGATCCCGCCGGGCCTGATTCATTGGGCATTGCGATATCGCAAGCCCTCAAGCGAACATCAAGCGAACATCAAGCGAATAACAGGATATGTCGAAGATTCATCCTACCGCAGTGATTGCACCGGGCGCCCAGCTCGATTCCTCGGTCGAGGTCGGCCCGTATGCCGTGATCGGCCCCGATGTGCGCATCGGCGCGGGTACCCGCATCGGCGCCCATGTGGTCATCGAAGGGCATACCACCATCGGCCGCGACAACGAGATTTTCCAGTTCGGCTCCATCGGCGCCGCGCCGCAAGACAAGAAATACGCGGGCGAACCCACCACGGTCGAGATCGGCGACCGCAACACCATCCGCGAATTCGTCACCTTCAACCGCGGCACGGTGCAGGACGCCGGCGCCACCCGCATCGGCAACGACAACTGGATCATGGCCTATGTCCACCTGGCGCATGACTGCCAGCTGGCCAACAACATCATCCTGGCCAATAACGCCACGCTGGCCGGCCATGTCCATCTCGGCGATTACGTGTTCCTGGGCGGTTTCACCACCGTGCACCAGTTCTGCCATATCGGCGCGCATGCGATGACCGCCTTCACCGCCGCCGTCAGCCAGGACGTGCCGCCTTTCGTCACCGCCGCGGGCAATCGCGCGGTGCCGGCCGGCATCAACAGCGAAGGCCTGAAGCGGCGCGGTTTCACCAGCGAGCAGATCATGGAGATCAAGCGCGCTTACAAGGTGATTTACCGTTCCAACCTGCCGCTGGATGAAGCCAAGGGGGAACTGGCGAGCATGGAGGCCAAATCGGCTGCATCGGCCGGACATATCCGCCTGCTGCGCGAATTCATCGAAGCCTCGTCCCGTGGCATCATCCGCTGAACTGACGCGCAAGCAATCGATCGCCCTGGTGGCCGGAGAGAGCTCCGGCGACTTGCTGGGCAGCCGCCTGCTGGCCGGCCTGCGCGAACGCCTGCCGGATGTGCGCTTGCACGGCATCGGCGGCGAACACATGATGGCGCAAGGCTTCACCAGCGACTGGCCGATGGACAAGCTGACCGTGCGCGGCCTGTTCGAAGTCATTCCCCGCTATCGCGAAATCAAGGGTATCCAGCAGGCGCTGCGCGAGCGGCTGCTGGCCGAGCGGCCGGATGTCTTCGTCGGCGTCGATTACCCGGGCTTCAACCTGGGCCTGGAAGAGCAACTGCGCAAGGCGGGCATTCCCACCATCCATTTCATCGGCCCCCAGATCTGGGCCTGGCGCGGCTGGCGCATCAAGAAGATCGCGCGCGCGGTGTCGCACATGCTGGTGATCTTTCCTTTCGAGGAAAGCATTTACCGCAACGCAGGCATCCCGGTGACCTATGTCGGCCATCCGCTGGCCGAAGTGATCCCGATGCAGCCCGACATGCCGGCGGCGCGGGCGCGGCTGGGGCTGAAGCAGGATGCGCGCGTGGTGGCGATCTTGCCGGGCAGCCGCATGGGCGAGTTGAAGCAGAACGGCGACGGTTTCCTGGCGGCGGCGCGGTTGCTGCGGCAACGCGAAGCCAGCCTGCAGTTCGTCACCCCCATGGCGGGCGAGCGGCAGATGGCCGTCTTCCTGGAGCAGATCCGCCTGGGCGGCTATGAAGACCTCGATGTCAAGGTCGTTTCCGGCCAGTCGCATTCGGCCATGGAAGCGGCCGATGCGGTGCTGGTGGCCTCTGGCACGGCATCGCTGGAAGTGGCCTTGTACAAGAAGCCGATGGTGATTTCCTACAAGGTCATGTGGGCCTCGTACCAGATCATGCGCCATATGGGGTATCAGCCATGGGTCGGGCTGCCCAACATCCTGGCGCGCGAGTTTCTGGTGCCGGAGCTGCTGCAGCACGACGCCACGCCGCAAGCGCTGGCCGACGCCATGTGGCGTCAACTGGACGACCATGCGCAGCAGCAGCGGCTGGTGCGCCGCTTTACCGACATGCACCATGCGCTGCTGCGCGATACCAGCCGGGAAAGCGCCAACGCCGTGTGTGAAGTGATCGGCGCCCGCGCCAGATAGCAAGGCGGCGCATGCCGCCTCATTGTTTTAAAGAAAGAAGACCATCATGCCCAAAGCGGCGCCTCAGACGTTGTCCCTGTTCGATTACGCCGGCGAGATCATGTGCGGTGTCGACGAGGCTGGCCGCGGCCCGCTGGCCGGCCCGGTGTTCGCGGCCGCCGTGATCCTCGATCCGGCGCGCCCGATCCCGGGATTGCGCGACTCCAAGAAGCTCAGCGAAACCGCGCGCGACAGCCTGGCGCTGGAGATCAAGGCCAAGGCCATCGCCTGGGCCATTGCTTCCTGCAACGAACAGGAAATCGACGAACTCAATATCCTGCACGCCAGCATGCTGGCCATGCGGCGCGCGGTCGAAAGCCTCGCCACGCAGCCCACGCTGGCGCTGATCGACGGCAACCGTTGCCCGGTCATGAGCATCCGCAGCGAAGCCATCGTCAAGGGCGACGACAAGGTGCCGGCGATCTCGGCGGCATCCATCCTGGCCAAGACCGCGCGCGATGCGGCGCTGATGGTGTTGCACGATACCTATCCGCACTACGGCTTCGACCGCCACAAGGGCTATCCGACCGCCTTGCATCTGGAACGCCTGCGCCTGCATGGCGTCTCGCCGGTGCATCGCCGTTCCTATGCCCCGGTCAAGGCCCTGTTGGCGGCGCAAGAGCGCGCTTGAGGCCGATCGCATGAAACTCATCACCTCCAAAGACAACCCGCTGTACAAGGAACTCAAGCAACTGGCCGCCAGCAGCCAGGCGCGGCGCCGCGCCGGACAGACGTTGCTGGACGGCGTGCATCTGGCGCAAGCCTGGCTGCAGCATCGGGGCGCGCCCCAGTTATACGTGGTGGCGGAAAGCGCGCAGCAGCATCCGGAAGTCGCCCCCATCCTGGCTGAATGCGAACGCAGCCGGACGCAATGCCTGGTTCTGAACGACAACCTGTATGGCGCGCTCAGCCAGGTGGAAAACGGCGTCGGCCTGCTGTTGCTGGTCGCCACGCCCCATCCCGAAGCGCCGCCGACGCTGGAGCAGTCGGCGGTGCTGCTGGACGGCTTGCAGGATCCGGGCAACCTCGGCTCGGTGCTGCGCAGCGCCGCGGCGGCCGGCATCGGCCAGATATTCTGCTCGGCCGGCACCGCCGCCGCATGGTCGCCCAAAGTCCTGCGGGCCGGCATGGGCGCGCACTTCGTGCTGGATATCTACGAGAACGCCGACCTTGAGCGCTTGTGCGCCGATAGCAAGATCCCGGTGCTGGCCACCAGTTCGCATGCGGCCCAGACCATCTACCAGTGCGATCTGGCCGGCGCGGCCGCCTGGCTGTTCGGCCATGAAGGGCAGGGCGTATCGCCGCAGTTGATGGAGATGGCTTCGCAGGAAGTGACGATTCCGCACCTGGGCCAGATGGAGTCGCTCAACGTGGCGGCGGCGGCGGCCGTGTGCTTTTTTGAGCAGGTGCGGCAACGCACTGCCGGTCGCTGAGCGGGGCCATGGATTCGTTGCCCGGCGATATCCCCGGCCTGTTCGGTTTTTTCCGCGGGAACTGGCATTTCAGCCGCACCATCCGGGGCGCGCAGGATGCGCCGCAAGCCGAGGCCGATGGCGCATGTTCATTCACGGCGACGGCGGAGGCGGGGCAACTGCTGTACCGTGAACACGGCAACTTGCGCATGCTGCCATTGCAACTGCAAGGCCGGCCGATTCCCTTTACCCGTGTATTCGAATACCGGTTCGGGGAGGATGCGGTGCAGGTTTTCTTTGCCGATGGCGAGCGGGTGGGCGTGCCATACCAGCAGTATGTGTTGAAGGGACATCTCCTGGCGCCGGCGGCCGAGCATATTTGCGGGCCGGATTGCTATACGGCCGCCTACACATTGCATGGCGAAGGGCACTTCACGATGGAAACCTTCATCCGCGGCCCGAAAAAACATGCACGCCTGCTGACCGAATACCGGCGCGCCTGATATTTCCTCGCAGGCAGGAATGCTCGGCAGCGGGCGTCAGCGCGGTTCCGGCTTGATTTCCTGCAGGATCGTCGCCGCGATCTCTTCGATCGACTTGGCGGTCGACGACATCCAGCGGATGCCTTCGCGGCGCATCATCTTTTCCGCCTCATTGATTTCATAGCGGCAATTTTCCAGTGCGGCGTATTTGCTGCCGGGGCGGCGTTCATTGCGCACCTCGGCCAGGCGTTCCGGCGCGATGGTCAGGCCGAAGATCTTTTTCTTGTGCACCACCAGGCCGCTGGGGAGCTTGTCGCGTTCGAAGTCTTCCGGGATCAGCGGATAGTTGGCCGCCTTGATGCCGAACTGCATCGCCAGGTACAGGCTGGTAGGCGTCTTGCCCGAGCGCGACACGCCCACCAGGACCACATCCGCTTCCGACAGGTTCTTGTTGGACTGGCCGTCATCGTGCGCCAGCGAGAAGTTGATGGCCTCGATGCGGTTCTTGTATTCCTCCGAATCGGCGGTATTGTGGCTGCGGCCGATGGTGTGGGTGGATTTCAGCCCCAGTTCCTGCTCCAGCGGTTCGACAAAGGTCTGGAACAGGTCCATGTGCATCGCCTTGGCGTTGCGGATCACGGCCGACAGTTCGGACTTCACCAGGGTCGAAAAGACGATCGGCAGCTTGCCGTCGACCTGGGATGCCTCATTGATCTTGCGGGTGGCGTCGTGGGCCTTGTCGACGGTATCGATAAAGGGCAGGCGCACCTGCTTGAAGCGCAGCTCGAACTGGCTCAGTACCGAATGCCCGAGCGTTTCAGCGGTGATCCCGGTGCCGTCGGAAACGAAGAACACGGTGCGGTTGGCGGCAATGGCAGGCGCCGAGCGCGGGAGAGGCATGGGATCGAGCATAATGTTGTCGGAAATAAAGATAAAAAAAGGGTGCTGCGATGAACAAAAATGGTTTCACGCGGTACAATGCCCGGCAACTGATCGAGCAGCCCATCCTGAATGACCATCCATCGCCTGCGTAATTTGACCGAGTATCTTGCGATGTTTGCATTGGCAAACGTCCTCGGCGCATGCGCGCGTTGCTTCCGGTCCCTGGGTTCGTCTCTCATGCCGCCACTGTTGCCGCCATCGTCGCAGAATAACAAAAATCAACAGACGCATGCTGCGCCCGCGAAGATTTCTTATCATCAAGCTAGGGGTTGTCATGTCCAACGCAGCAAATACCCAGGGGGCAGTATACGTAGCCTCGTTTGAAACTCTTCGCATGACGGACGTCGAGTCCGTCGGCGGCAAAAACGCATCGCTGGGTGAAATGATCAGCCAGCTGGCCGGCGCGGGCGTTCGCGTGCCGGGCGGTTTTGCCACCACTGCGCAAGCCTTCCGCGATTTCCTCGAGCACAGCGCCGACGGTGGCCCGACACTGGCCAAGCGTATCGCCACGCGCCTGGAAGGGCTGGATATCGATGACGTGCGCTCGCTGGCGCAAGCCGGCGCCGACATCCGCCAATGGATTGTCGATACCCCGTTCCAGCCGCGCCTGGACCAGGAGATCCGCGCCTTCTACGACCGGCTGGTGGCCGACTCCACCAGCGAGATGTCGTTCGCCGTGCGTTCTTCCGCCACGGCGGAAGACTTGCCGGACGCCTCCTTTGCGGGCCAGCAAGAGACCTTCCTCAATGTGGTGGGCATCGACAACGTGCTGGAAGCGATGAAGCACGTGTTCGCCTCCCTGTATAACGACCGCGCGATCTCGTACCGCGTGCACAAGGGCTTCACCCACGCCGAAGTGGCACTGTCGGCCGGCGTGCAGCGCATGGTGCGTTCGGATGTGGGCGCGGCCGGCGTGATGTTTACCATCGATACCGAATCGGGCTTCAAGGATGTGGTCTTCATCACCTCCAGCTATGGCCTGGGCGAAACGGTGGTGCAGGGCGCCGTCAACCCGGACGAGTACTACGTCCACAAGCCGATGCTGGAACTGGGCAAGCAGCCGGTGATCCGCCGCAACCTCGGCTCCAAGCTGATCAAGATGGAATTCACCGGCGAAGCCAAGGCCGGCCGCTCGGTCAAGACCGTCGATGTGCCGGTCGAACTGCGCAACCGCTATTCGCTGGACGATGCCGAAGTGGTCGAGCTGGCCAAGTACGCCACCATCATCGAGAAGCACTATGGCCGCCCGATGGACATCGAATGGGGCAAGGACGGCCGCGACGGCAAGCTGTACATCCTGCAGGCCCGTCCGGAAACCGTGAAGTCGCAGCAAAAGGCAACCGACGCCCAGCAACGTTTCAAACTCAAGGGTTCCGGCACGGTGCTGGCGACCGGCCGCGCGATCGGCCAGAAGATCGGCGCCGGTCCGGTGCGCGTGATCAGCGACCCGGCCGAGATGGAACGCGTGCAGCCGGGCGACGTGCTGGTGGCCGACATGACCGACCCCAACTGGGAGCCGGTGATGAAGCGCGCCGCGGCGATCGTCACCAACCGCGGCGGCCGTACCTGCCACGCGGCGATCATCGCCCGTGAACTGGGCGTGCCGGCGGTAGTCGGCTGCGGCGACGCCACCGATGTGTTGAAGGACGGCACGCTGGTGACCGTGTCCTGCGCCGAAGGCGACGAAGGCAAGATCTATGACGGCCTGCTGGAAACCGAAATCACCGAAGTGGCGCGCGGCGAATTGCCCGAGATTCCGCTGAAGGTGATGATGAACGTGGGCAACCCGCAACTGGCGTTCGACTTCCAGTCGATCCCCAACGGCGGCGTCGGCCTGGCGCGCCTGGAATTCATCATCAACAACAACATCGGCGTGCACCCGAAGGCGATCCTGGAATACCCGAACATCGACGCCGACCTGAAGAAGGCGGTGGAATCGGTGGCGCGTGGCCACGCATCGCCCAGGGCCTTCTACGTCGACAAGCTGGCCGAAGGCATCGCCACCATCGCCGCCGCCTTCTGGCCCAAGACGGTGATCGTGCGCCTGTCCGACTTCAAGTCGAACGAGTACAAGAAGCTCATCGGCGGTTCGCGCTACGAGCCGGACGAGGAAAACCCGATGCTGGGCTTCCGCGGCGCCGCCCGCTACCTGGCGGCGGATTTTGCCGAAGCGTTCGAAATGGAATGCCTGGCCATGAAGCGCGTGCGTAACGACATGGGCCTGACCAACGTCGAAATCATGGTGCCGTTCGTGCGCACCCTGGGCCAGGCGGAGAAGGTCATCGGCCTGCTCGGCAAGAATGGCTTGAAGCGCGGCGAGAACGGCCTGCGCGTGATCATGATGTGCGAAGTGCCGTCCAACGCCATCCTGGCCGAGCAGTTCCTGGAACACTTCGACGGCTTCTCGATCGGTTCCAACGACCTGACCCAACTGACCCTGGGCCTGGACCGCGACTCCGGCATGGAACTGCTGGCGGCCGACTTCGACGAGCGCGATCCGGCCCTGCAGGCCTTGCTGACCAAGGTGATTTCGACTTGCCGCGCCAAGGGCAAGTACGTTGGCATCTGCGGCCAGGGCCCGTCGGACCACCCGGACTTTGCGCAGTGGCTGATGGACCAGGGCATCGAGTCGATCTCGCTGAACCCGGACACGGTCATCGACACCTGGCAGGCGCTGGCCGGCAAGAAGTAAGCGTATTGCGCATCGTCGCCGGCGGCCTCGGGCGCCGCCGGCAGGCGCACAATACGAGATAGACGTGAAGCAAATTCGAAGGCGCGGACAGAAATGTCCGCGCCTTTGTTTTTGCGTGCACTATTGTGGGGTAGACTGATGCCGCCCTTGTCGGAGGGAAAACCGACGCATCTTCATGGAGGAAACGCACATGACCGACTGGGCCATCTGGTTCGTGGCAGCGGGCGCACTGATTGCCGCCGAACTGTTCTCCGGGACCTTTTATCTGCTGATGATTGCCCTCGGCCTGGCAGCCGGCGGCCTGGTCGCGCTGGGCGACGCGCTGCTCGAATGGCAGTTGCTGGCGGCCGCCGCGGTCGGCATTGCCGCGGTGCTGCTGTTGCGCCGCAGCCGTTTCGGCCGCCTGCGCAAGCGCAACGCCAATGCCGATCCCAACGTCATCCTCGACATCGGCCAAACCGTGGAAGTGGCCGCCTGGGATGCGCACGGCGAGCTCCATGTGGCGCGCGTGCCTTATCGCGGCGCCCAATGGGATATTGAACTGGAAGCCGGGCACCATCCTTTGCCCGGCACATATGTCATCCGCGAAATCCGCGGCAGCCGGCTCATCGTCGCGCCGCGCTGATCCATTTTTGAACCACTGAAGGAGAACTCCATGCTGGGAAGCGTAACCCTGGTCATTTTCTTTATCGCCATCGTGTTCGTCGTGCAGACGGTCAAGGTAGTTCCGCAACAGCATGCCTGGGTGGTGGAGCGCCTGGGCAAATACCACGCCACGCTGGCGCCGGGCCTGAACATCGTGGTGCCGTTCATCGACCGCGTGGCCTACAAGCACATCCTCAAGGAAATCCCGCTGGACGTGCCGCCGCAGGTCTGCATCACCAGGGACAACACCCAGCTGCAGGTGGACGGCATCCTGTATTTCCAGATCACCGATCCGATGCGCGCGTCCTACGGCTCGTCCAATTACATCGCGGCGATTACGCAGCTGGCGCAGACCACGCTGCGTTCGGTGATCGGCAAGATGGAACTGGACAAGACCTTCGAGGAGCGCGACCACATCAATACCGCCATCGTCAGCGCCATCGACGAGTCGGCCGAGAACTGGGGCGTGAAGGTGCTGCGTTATGAGATCAAGGATCTCACCCCGCCCAAGGAAATCCTGCACGCGATGCAGGCCCAGATCACCGCCGAGCGCGAGAAGCGCGCGCTGATCGCCGCCTCCGAAGGCCGCAAGCAGGAGCAGATCAACATCGCCACCGGCGAGCGCGAAGCGGCCATCGCCAGGTCGGAAGGCGAAAAGCAGGCCTCGATTAACCGCGCCCAGGGCCAGGCCGCTGCGATCCTGGCGATTGCCGAAGCCAGCGCCGAAGCGATCCGCAAGACCGCGGCGGCGATCCAGTCGCCGGGCGGATCGGATGCGGTGAACCTGAAGGTGGCCGAGCAATACGTGACGGCTTTCGGCCAGTTGGCCAAGACCAACAATTCCATCATCGTGCCGGCCAACCTGTCCGACATGAGCGGACTGATCGCGGCAGCGCTGCAAGTGGTCAAGAGCCAGCCGAAGTGATGCTGTCGTTTGCACTATCGCGGATATCGGCCGGCAGGAGTCGGGCAACGCAGGAAGCCACGAGGTCCAGCCATATCCGCCGTATTCGCCGTATCCGTCATTTGCTGCCGGCAGCCGTGTCCATCGCATTATTTGCGGCAGGCGCATGCCTGCCGGCCCATGCCCAGTCGCAGCTGTCACAGCAGCAGCCGCAGCAGCAGGATGATGAGGCCCTGGCGGCGCGGGTGGACGGGCAGATGGGCCGCTTGCTGGCCCAATACCCGATCCCCGGCGCCAGCATCGCCATCGCCTACAAGGGGGAATTGGTCTACCAGCGCGGCTACGGCATGGCGGTGACGGAAAGCAACACGCCGGCGACGCCGCTGACGGTGTTTCGCATCGCCAGCGTCTCCAAGCCGATCACGGCGGTGGCGCTGCTCAAGCTGTTCGAGGATGAGTTGCCGCAAGCGCTGGACCGGCGCGTATTCGGCCCGGACGGCTTGCTGCCCGACGCCGCCTATCCCGAGTTCGCCGATCCGCTCGACCCGCGCGTGCTGAAAGTGACGTTGCGTGAATTGTTGCAACATACCGCGGGCTGGGGCGCGGGCGACTACGATCCGCAATACGACCTGGTCGAGATCGCGCGCACGATGAACGTGCCGGCGCCGGCCCCGGCGCGCACCGTCATCGCCTTCATGCTGAAGCACCGCTTGCTGGACGCGGCGCCCGGCACCGAAGTCCATTACAGCAATTTCGGTTACAACATCCTCGGCCGCATCATCGAACACAAGAGCGGCAAGCCTTATGCACAGGCGGTGCGCGAGCTGGTGCTGGAGCCGGCGGGTGCCGGCAGCGCGGTGATCGCGGCAGACAAGCGCATGCAGCGCGTGGCCAACGAGGCGGTTTATTACGATGACCCGCGCTGGCCGCCGGTACCCGACCAGGACGGCAGCGGCGGCACCGGCCCCGGCTCGTATTTCGGTTTCCATCTCCAGTCCATGGATGCGCACGGCGGCTGGGCGGCGACCGCGGGCGACCTGGTGCGCTTCGCCGATGCCGCCCTGGGGCGCGGCAAGTCGCCTGCGCTGCTCAAGCCGCAAACGGTGGCATTGATGATGCAGCGCAATCCGGCCATGCCGGACAATAACAATGGGCTGGGCTGGGTGGTCACCAGGATGAATGGGGTCACCATCCTCTCGCACAGCGGCGCGCTGACCACCGGCACTTATGCCTACCTGCAGGCGCGTGAAGACGGCTGGTCGTGGGCCGTGCTGTTCAATCGCCTGCCGATCGCCTATCCGCCCGAAAAGGCCGTGGCCGAGCTGCAAGCCTTCCAGGTCGCGGTACAGCGCGGCTTGATGGCGGCCATCATCGGCCGGCCGGATCCGGAGCAGGCCAGGTAAGACGGCAACTCCCCGCCAAGAAAAACGGCCCGGCCGGCATCGATGCCGGCCGGGCCGTTATCGCCATTGCCTGCGGAGCGCGCGCCGTCAGGCGTCCAGCGTCTGCCCTTTGGCCGGCGCATCCGCCATGAAGGGCAGGGTGATATCCACGCGCAGGCCGCCATCCTTGCGGTTGGCGGCGCGGATGAAACCGTTGTGGGCTTCGACGATGCGCCGCGCGATGGAGAGCCCCAGGCCATGGCCTGAGCTGTTGCTCTTGGTGCGGCTGCTGCGGAAGAACAGTTCGAAGATGCTGTTCAGTTCGTCTTCCGGCACGCCGGGGCCGCGGTCGAGAATCGATAGATGCAGCAGCTTGTTGATCTCATCGACCTGGGTATGGATTTGTACCGTGGTATCGGGCGCGGTGTGCTTGATGGCGTTGCGCAGCACGTTCTCGATGGCGCGATAGAGCAGTTCCGGATTGCCCTTGACCTCCACCGGGCAATCGATCTGGCCCTCGATATGCTTGCCGTTGGCGCTGGCCTCGAAACTGGCGTCGTTGATCATGTCGGCCAGCATCGGCTGGATTGCGATGTTTTCTTCCATCGAGCCGGGCACGTTGGCTTCCAGCCGTGACAGCGTCAGCAGCTCGCCCACCAGCTTGTCCATGCGCACGCTTTCGCGCTCGATGCGTTCCAGCGTGATCTCCAGCTTGTCCTTGTCCTGCACCCTGGCCAGGCCGATGGCGACCTGCAGCCGGGCAATCGGCGAGCGCAGCTCATGCGAGACGTCATGCAGCAAGCGGCGCTGGCTCTCCATCAGCGTGCGCAGCTTGGCGGTCATGGCGTCGAAGTCGCGCCCGAGGTCGGCCAGTTCGTCGCTGCGCGAACTCATGACAGGTTCGAGTTCCAGGTCCAGGTTGCCGGAAGCGGCCTGGGCAAAGGCGTTTTTAAGGTGGCGGATCGGGTAGGAGAAATACCAGGCCAGCAACAGGGCGAACACCATGCTGGCCAGCAGCGCCACCACGATCGGCATGCTCGGGAAGAACAAGGGCTGCGGCCCGCGCTCGCGCATGTGGCGCGGCTCGCGTCCGCCAGGTTCGGGGCCGCCAGGGCCGCCGGGACCGATGAATTCTTCGGGCGGGGCGGGGATGAACAGCAGGTAGCTATGGCCATTGGCGGCCTTCACCAGTTCGACCACGCGCCGCTCTTTTTCGGTCTTGAGCACGGCGCGCGCTTCTTCCACCAGCTTGGGCGAGACTTCGCGGCCCATCAGGTCCTTCATCTCTTCATCGACCGCATACAACTTCAGGCGATGCTCGCGGCCTTCGTTGATCAGGCTGCGCAAGGCTTCGGTGCCGCCGAACTGCAGGGTGGCGGCGGCCGAACGGATCATGAAGGAGGCCGGGGGGCTGAGGTCGATCTCGGAAGTGCGGTTATTGCGCTCCAGATTTTCGATCCAGAACAGCACGCCCACGCCGAAGGTGGCGGTGATCTGGGCGATGGCGATGAAGAAGAAGAACTTCCAGAATAACCGACCCACTTTATTCCTTGATGAACTGATAGCCCAGTCGGTAGACGGTCTGGATGCAGCTCTTGTCGCTGCCCAGCGCGGCGATCTTCTGGCGGATGCTGGAGAGATGCACGTCAATGTTGCGGTCGAAGCGGGCCAGCGGACGGCCCAGGCCTTGTTCGGACAGGTGCTGCTTGCTCACCGGCTTGCCGGCATTGCGCGCCAGCACCTCGAGCAGGTTGAATTCGCTGCTGGTCAGTTCCAGCGGGCGGCCGGACCAGGTCGCGCGGCGTTGTTCCGGCCACATCGACAAGGCGCCGACGGCCAGCGGGGAGTAGGGCGATTGCTCGGTGTTGTCGGCCGTGGCGCGGCGCAGGATGGCGCGGATGCGGGCGGCGATTTCACGGGGCGTGCAGGGCTTGGGAACGTAATCGTCAGCGCCCAGTTCAAGGCCGATGATGCGGTCGGTGTCGTCGCCCTTGGCGGTCAGCATCACCACCGGCATGCTGCTCTTGGCGCGGATGCGGCGCAAGGTGTCGACCCCGTTCAGGCGCGGCATCATCACGTCCAGCACGGCGATGGCGTATTGGCCGGTCAAGGCCTCGGCAGCGCCGGCTTCACCGTCATAGGCGACATTGACTTCAAATTTTTCCTGCTCGAGGTATTCCTTGAGCATATCGACCAGCTCGACATCGTCATCGATCAAAAGCACTTTAGACATTGCTGCATTCCATTCTTTAGTTGCCCTGCATTAATGCCGCGGGACGTCGGCAGTCGCTAATATGCCGTAAAAGGTTTTGCAGAGGTGTTTCAGAACGTCTTTACAATTGCATCTTTACATTCATTTACCCGGTGCTGGCGAACATTTTTGAGCGCCCATGCTCGGATTCCTTTATTTCAATATCGCAAGGAATGCGGCCGGCGAATATTGCCATTGCCGCATCGTTTTTGCGGGAAAAATCCCGGCGCCCGCGGCAACGAATGGGCAGCCCGACCGCGCCTGACAAAACTTTACTCCGTTTTACCCGATCGGCGCGAACTTAACATGCTGCGCTGGTGGATACTTTTGCCATATCGACGGGGGCGATGCACCGGCATCGCAAATACAAGACGGAGTCCATCATGACCATCAGCAGCGTATCGAGCAGCAATTACACCATCGCCGACCTGAGCGGGCTGGCAAGCGCCAGTTCCGCCACGTCCAGCGCCTCCACGCGCATGGACATGCCGCCGCCTCCGCCGCCGCCCGGAGGCGGCAAGGGCGGCGGCCTGCTGGGCGCCCTCAAGGATGTGCTGGAATCGCTGGGCATCGACCTGGACAGCGATGCCGCCGCCACCAGTGCCACCAGTTCCTATTCGCTCACCTCCGCAACATCGGCCGCCACCGGCAGCGTCGACACCAAGCTGGATGCCTTCCTGCAGCAACTGATGGCGGCGCTGCATGCGCAGGGCAGCGGCGAGCCGCCATCGGGCAGCGATGCCAGTTCGGACGGCAGCGATACGGCGACCGATGCGACGACCTCGACTGCCTCATCCTCCTATACGCCGGCAGGCCGTCCGCCGCCGCCGGGCGGCGGGCTTGAAGCCGATCTCAAGAACCTCATCTCCAAGCTCAGCGGCAGCGACGAGTCGGATGGCGCTTCCAGTTCCGACAGCAGCCTATCTTCATTGGAAAGCAGCTTTAGCAGCCTGCTCAGCTCGCTGGGCGTGTCCGGCGACAGCACGTCGCTATCGAGCTTCCTGCAAAGCTTGCAGAGCAAGCTGGCCGATGGCAAGAGCGCCGGCAACCTGATCGATACGACGGCGTAAAGCCGTCGTCGTCGCGGTTTGCGTTTGTCGGCCCCGTGCTAAGTTGGCCGCATGAATAATCTGGATGCGGCCAGGCTGGCGCAGTTGATGTCCCTGATGTGCGACGCCATCGCGCTGGGCGGCGCCGGCATGCATGGGCCGGCCCTGGAAAAGGTGGCCGCAGGCCTGGCCATCGAGCCGGAATTCCTCCCCCTCCTGATGCAACGCGGGCGCCTGCAAGAACAGGCTGGAGATTTCGAGGCCGCAGTCGCCAGTTACGAGGCTTGCCTGGCGCTTAGCCCGGCGCTGGCGGATGCCACGGCTGCGCGCACGCAGGCATTGCAGGCGCTGGTCGGGCAATGCGACCGCCTGCAGGCCGAATCATCTTCATCCCCATCCCTGGAGGCCGGCATCCGCAAGGCGGAAGCGCTGTTCAAGCTTGAGCTGCCGGAACTCGCGCTGGAAGCGATTGCCCCCGCAGCAGCAGCTTTCCCCGCCGATTTTTCCATCCTCAACCTGCGCGCCGATATCCTGCTCCGGCTGAATCGCCATGAGCAGGCGCTGGCCTGCTACGAGTGCCAAGGGGCGCTCGACAGCGGCGCCGACATGGCGCTGGTCCAGTTCAATCGCGGTAACGTGTTGCGCCAGATGGGGCGTTTTGGCGATGCGCTGTCGTGCTATGAACAGGCTATCTCCCGGCATCCCGGCTTTGCCGAGGCGCGCGTGGCGCGCAGCCATTTGCTGTTGATGGCGGGCCGTTACGAGGAAGGCTGGCGCGAGCATGAGGCCAGGCGCTCGATCGCGCAGATCCGCCGTGCCGACCTGCGCAGCGCCAGCCCGCCATGGCAAGCGGGGATGGAACTTGCCGGCAAGACGGTGCTGCTGTGGGCCGAACAGGGGCTGGGCGATTCGCTGCAATTTGCCCGCTATATTCCAGACGTGGCGCGGTGGGCGCAACAAGTCATCGTCTGCGTGCCGCCGGCATTGCTGCCGCTGCTGCAGCCTGCATTTCCGGCCTGCAGTTTTACCGGAAACGACAAGGCGCTGCCTCCCCACGACGTGCATGCGCCTTTGCTCAGCCTGCCGTTGCTGCTGGGCAGGCCGGATCCGGCGCAAGGCCCGCTGCCGCCCTATCTGGCTGCTGACCCGGGGCATGTGGCGCATTGGGCGGCGCGGCTGGGCCGGCGCGACGGCTTGCCGCGGCGTCCACGCATCGGCATTGCCTGGGCCGGGCGGCAATATGGCATCGTCAACCATACGCGCGACCTGGCGCTGGCGCAGCTCAAGCCGATGCTGGACGCCGGGGCCGATTTCATTTGCCTGCAGCAGTCGGTTCCGGCATCGGACAGGCAGTACGTCGATACGCTGCAAAATCTTCAGGCCTTTCCATTGCAGGATTGGAGCGATACGGCGGCGCTGCTGGCCAATCTCGATCTGGTGATCAGCGTAGACAGCGCGGTGACCCACCTGGCCGGCGCGCTGGGCATGCCGGTATGGCTGATGCTGCGGCTGGAAGGCGAATGGCGCTGGGGGCTGCAGCCCGATCGCAGCGCCTGGTATCCGCGCATGCGGCTGTTTCGCCAGCGGGAGCGCGGCAATTGGGACAATGTGCTCGAAGAGGTCGCCGCGGCCGTGCGTGCGCTTGCTGCCGGGGACAGATCAGGCAATTGACCAATGAAAACGGCTGCACCAGGCAGCCGTTATTTTTTTGCCGGAAGCGGCGGTCAGGTCAGCGCCGATGCTGTTTCATGGCGGACTGGATTTCACGCTGGCTGTCGCGCTGCTTCTCGGTCTCGCGCTTGTCGTGCTGCTTCTTGCCCTTGGCCAGGCCGATGTCGCATTTGACGCGTCCTTTGCTGTAATGCAGGTTCAATGGCACCAGGGTATAGCCGGAGCGTTCCACCTTGCCGATCAGCTTGCTGATCTCGGCCGCATTCAGCAGCAACTTGCGGGTGCGCAGGGTTTCAGGGTGCACATGGGTGGAGGTGCTGGTCAGGGCGCTGATGTGCGCGCCGAACAGGAATACCTCGCCGTTGCGCACGATCACATAGGCTTCTTTCAGTTGCACGCGGCCGGCGCGTATCGATTTGACTTCCCAACCTTGCAGGACGATGCCCGCTTCGAATCGCTCCTCGATGAAGTAATCGAAAAAGGCTTTTTTGTTGTCAACTATGCTCATCTAAGGAAAACTCGTCCCGTCGGTTTAAAATTATTACTTTGCGATTTTATCAAACGGATCACCCTCGATGGCAGTCGTACACAAAACCGTCTTGATCAACTATAGCGCGGAGCAGATGTTCAACCTGGTGGATCAGGTCGAGAACTACCCGCAATTTCTGCCCTGGTGCGGGGGAGTGGAAGTGGCCGAGCGCGGCGAACACAGCCTGACGGCCAAGCTGAAGATCAATTACCACGGGCTGAAACAGTCATTCAGCACCCAAAATACCAATGTGCGTCCCACCAGCATGACCATGCGCCTGGTGGAGGGGCCATTCAAGCATTTCGAAGGGCGCTGGCATTTCAAGCCCTTGCGCGAAGACGCCTGCAAGATCGAATTCGACATGGAGTATGAATTCTCCAGTCGACTCCTCGAAGGCGTCATCGGCCCGGTGTTCAGCATGATCGCCAACAGCTTCGTCGATTCCTTCTGCAAGCGCGCCGAACAGATATATGGCTGAGCCGACCCGTTTGCAAGTGCAGATCTGTTACGCCGGCCCCGGTTTGCAGGTCTTGAAAGAGGTCGAAGTGGACGAGGGCTGCACGATACAGCAAGCCATCATGGACAGCGGCCTGCTGCGCGAGCAGCCGGCGATCGACCTGACCGTATGCCGCGTCGGCATCTTCGGCAAGCTCAAGGCGCTGGACACGCCGCTGCGGGCGCAGGACAGGATCGAGATTTACCGCCCGCTGATCGCCGACCCCAAGGATTCACGCCGTCGCCGGGTGGCGCACAAGGCGCAGCGCTGACATGCCCCCGACCTCGCACTGGCCGGCCCCCATACGCATCGCAGGCGATGCTTGCCTGAATTTCAACGGATCCGGCCTGTTTGCCACAGGCCGGACGGCAAAACGCAACTGTCGCGCGACGCACGCAAAACTTTTCTGTATAATTCGCTTTTGCGCCTATAGGAAACACTATGCGTCTTCTCCAAAAAGCACTCACGTTCGATGACGTGCTGCTCGTCCCGGCCTTCTCGGACATCCTTCCCAAAGATACTTCGCTCACCACGCGCCTGACGCGCAACATCACGCTGAACATTCCGCTGGTCTCCGCGGCGATGGATACCGTGACGGAAGCCCGCCTGGCCATTGCCATGGCGCAAGAAGGCGGCATCGGCATCATCCACAAGAACCTGACGCCGAAGGAACAGGCGCGCGAGGTTTCCAAGGTCAAGCGTTTCGAATCTGGCGTGGTGCGCGACCCGATCACCATCCCGCCGACCATGAAGATCCGCGACGTCATCGCGCTGTCCAAGCAGCATGGCATCAGCGGTTTCCCGGTGGTCGAAGGAAAGAGCCTGCTGGGCATCATCACCAACCGCGACCTGCGCTTCGAAAAGGAGCTGGACGCCGAAGTGCGCGCCAAGATGACCCCGCGCGAGAAGCTGGTCTACGTCAAGGAAAACGGCGCCAGCGCCGATCCGGAAGAAGCCAAGCGCCTGATGAACAAGCACCGCCTGGAGCGCGTGATGGTGGTCAATGACGCGTTCGAGCTGCGCGGCCTGATCACCGTGAAAGACATCGAGAAGTCGACCGAACACCCCTTCGCCTGCAAGGACGAGCATGGCAAGCTGCGCGTGGGCGCGGCAGTCGGCGTCGGCCCGGACAATGACGAGCGCATCGAGCTGCTGGTGGCGGCCGGCGTGGACGTCCTGGTGGTCGATACCGCCCACGGCCACTCGGCCGGCGTGTTGAACCGCGTCAAGTGGGTCAAGACCAAATTCCCGCACGTCGAAGTGATCGGCGGCAACATCGCCACCGCGGCTGCCGCCAAGGCGCTGGTCGAGCATGGCGCCGATGCCGTCAAGGTGGGCATCGGTCCCGGTTCCATCTGCACCACCCGTATCGTGGCCGGCGTCGGCGTGCCGCAAATCTCGGCCATCGCCAACGTGGCCGACGCCTTGAAGGGCACCGGCGTTCCGGTCATCGCCGACGGCGGCATCCGCTTCTCGGGCGACGTCGCCAAGGCGCTGGCCGCCGGCGCATCGGCCGTGATGATGGGCAGCATGTTCGCCGGCACCGAAGAGGCGCCGGGAGAAGTGATCCTGTACCAGGGCCGCAGCTACAAGTCCTACCGCGGCATGGGTTCGCTGGGCGCGATGGCCGACGGTTCGGCCGACCGCTACTTCCAGGACGGCGACAACACCGCCGACAAGTTCGTGCCCGAAGGCATCGAAGGCCGCGTCGCCTACAAGGGCTCGGTGGTCGCGATCCTGTACCAGCTGGTGGGCGGCGTGCGCTCCTCCATGGGCTACTGCGGTTGCGGCAGCATCGACGATTTCCGCGAAAAGGCGGAGTTCGTCGAGATCACCGCGGCCGGCATGCGCGAGTCGCATGTGCACGACGTGCAGATCACCAAGGAAGCCCCGAACTACCGCGCCGAGTAATCCCCGGTGCGGCCACAGCCCGACAGTCCGCAGGCAAGATGCCGGACTGCCGGGCTGTTGAATTTTTGTCGCAGCCGTCACTGCCATTTCATCCATCAACGCAGCTATCTCCCATCGCCATGTCTACGCATTCGCACTCGAAAATTCTGATCCTCGACTTCGGTTCCCAGGTTACCCAGCTGATCGCGCGTCGCGTGCGCGAAGCCGGCGTGTTTTCCGAGGTTTTTCCGCATGACGTGAGCGACGAGTTCGTACGCAACTACGGCGCGGCCGGCGTGATCCTCTCCGGCGGCCCCAACAGCGTCACCGACGGCGACACCCCGCGCGCGCCGCAGGCGGTGTTCGAACTGGGCGTGCCGGTGCTGGGCATCTGCTACGGCATGCAGACCATGGCCCAGCAACTGGGCGGCAAGGTTGAAAACGGCAAACTGCGCGAATTCGGTTACGCCGAAGTGCGCGCGCATGGGCATACGGCCTTGCTCAAAGACATCGCCGACTTCACCACCGCCGAAGGCCACGGCATGTTGAAGGTGTGGATGAGCCACGGCGACAAGGTCAACGAAATGCCGGCCGGCTTCAAGCTGATGGCTTCCACCGGCAACTGCCCGATCGCCGGCATGGCCGATGAAGAGCGCCGTTTCTACGCCGTGCAATTCCACCCGGAAGTCACGCACACGCTGCAAGGCAAGGCCTTGCTGAGCCGCTTCGTGCTCGACATCTGCGGCTGCAAATCGGACTGGAACATGCCCGACTATATCGCCGAGGCGGTCGAATCCATCCGCCAGCAAGTCGGCAGCGATGAAGTCATCCTCGGCCTCTCGGGCGGCGTCGACAGCAGCGTGGCGGCGGCCCTGATCCACCGAGCCATCGGCGACCAACTGACCTGCGTGTTCGTCGACCACGGCCTGCTGCGCCTGGACGAAGGCAAGATGGTCATGGAAATGTTCGGCAAGAACCTGGGCGTGAAGGTGATCCACGTGGACGCCACCGACCAGTTCATGGGCCACCTGGCCGGCGTGACCGACCCCGAAGCCAAGCGCAAGATCATCGGCCGCGAGTTCGTCGAAGTGTTCCAGGCCGAATCGGGCAAGCTCAAGAGCGCCAAGTGGCTGGCCCAAGGCACGATCTACCCGGACGTGATCGAAAGCGCCGGCAAGGGCAAGAAGACCGCCCACACCATCAAGAGCCACCACAACGTCGGCGGCCTGCCGGAAACCCTGAACCTGAAGCTGCTGGAGCCGCTGCGCGAACTGTTCAAGGACGAAGTGCGCGAACTGGGCGTGGCGCTGGGCCTGCCGCCGGAGATGGTGTACCGCCACCCGTTCCCGGGCCCCGGCCTGGGCGTGCGCATCCTGGGCGAAGTGAAGAAGGAATACGCCGACCTGCTGCGCCGCGCCGATGCCATCTTCATCGAAGAGCTGCGCAACACCAAGGACGAAGACGGCCTGAGCTGGTACGAAAAGACCAGTCAGGCGTTCGCAGTCTTCCTGCCGGTCAAGTCGGTGGGCGTGATGGGCGACGGCCGCACCTACGAATACGTGGTGGCGCTGCGCGCGGTGCAGACCCAGGACTTCATGACCGCGCACTGGGCGCACCTGCCGCACGAGCTGCTGGGCCGCGTGTCCAACCGCATCATCAACGAAGTGCGCGGCCTGAACCGCGTTGTCTACGACATCTCGGGCAAGCCGCCGGCGACGATTGAGTGGGAGTGAGGAGGAATCCTACAAGCTGGCAAAAGGCTGAGAGCCGTTATCCGACCGCACAGCCGCCGCACGCGGGATTATCCCAACGCCATCGCCCCAGTGCGGCACTGGAATTGAGACGGAAAGCTGCGGAAAGCAGCCGGAGATACATCACCCGCCAAGCAGGGGAAGGCATCCCGGCGGTGTAGATGCACAACGTGTCGGAGTCGCAGTGCTGGCGCGCCCATACTTGCGGCTGACGTAGTCGGCAGAATGCGATAAAATGCATGAAACTTCAATGAGAAATCAGACATGCCTGTCGCCGCTCTATCTGCCGTTGAGCCCCTCCGAGGGGCCGCAGCTCATCTTGCGGATGAGTTGCAAGCCGGTCGTGTCTATCGACGCGAGGATCTGGCACATCTGTCCACCGCAGTGGATAGGCATCTCCGTGAGCTGGTAGCCACAGGAAAGCTGAAAAAACTTGCGCAGGGCCTCTACCACGCGCCGAAGCAGTCCAGCTTTGGCCCGCTGCCGCCAACTGATGACCAAGTGGTGGGGGGCTTTCTTCGTGACAAGGATTTTCTGGTGTTTTCACCCTCGGCCTACAACGCCGTGGGTCTTGGTACCACTCAGCTCTATAACCGCACGCTGGTCTACAACCACAAGCGCCATGGTGTTTTCCAACTTGGCAACCGGCAGTTCGACTTCCGAATGAAGCCGCGCTTCCCGAAGAAGCTGACCCCCGAGTTTCTGTATGTCGATCTGCTAAACAACCTTGAAGAGTTGGCCGAGGATCGTGATGCCGTTTTGCGCCAAGCGCGCAGCAAGCTGTCCTCGTTCGACTCAGTCCGGCTGCAGCGGGCTGCCGACAGTTTTGGCAATGTGGCGACGCGCAAGCGCCTGCGGGAGTGGATGAGTGCCTGATTTCCTGCACGCGCGGAAGGACTTTGATCAGTTGCTTGCGCTTGTCGCTGACGAGCGGGGGCTTGATCCCATGTTGGTCGAGAAGGACTACTGGATCATGCATTGCCTGTGGGGTTTGCAGGCACAGGGCTTCCAGTTCGAACTAAAAGGAGGGACGTCGCTCTCGAAGGGCTTTGGCGTCATCCACCGTTTTTCCGAGGACATCGACATCCGCATCGAGCCGCCCGCCGACATGGATGTGAAGACGGGGCGCAATCAAGACAAGCCAGCGCACGTCCTTTCGCGCCGTACGTATTACGACGAACTGGCGGCGCGTATCCGTATCCCGGGCATCGGCAGCGTTGAGCGCGACACGCAATTTGACGACGACAAGATGCGCAGCGCCGGCATCCGCTTGATCTACACGCCGCGCGTATCGGCATTGGCAGGTGTCAAGGATGGAATTTTGTTGGAGCTTGGATTTGACGACACGGCGCCCAATCGAGCTGTCACGATCTCATCATGGGCTTTCGATGTTGCCAGAGATCGAGGCGTAGACATGTTCGACAACCGTGCAGTAGCGGTACCTTGCTATGCGCCGACGCACACTTTCGTCGAGAAGCTTCAGACAATTTCCACCAAGTACCGTCGCTTGGGTGAGTCGGAGGCGTTTCCGGGCAATTTTCTGCGGCACTACTATGACGTGTACTGCCTTCTGGGTTTGGAGGAGGTGCAGGCATTCATACGGGAACCGGCCTACCAGGAGCGTAAGGCGCAGCGCTTTCGGAGCGGCGATGAGCAGGTGATTGCACGAAACCAGGCCTTTGTCTTTGCTGACGCTGTACAACGCGAGCGCTTCGCGTTGGAATACCGCAAGACGCAAGCGCTGTATTACCAGGGCCAGCCTGATTTCGATGCGCTGGTGGCTCGGATTCATCAATACATCGACGTAATGTGAGACGCCACGGACGTAGCGTATTCATTGAGGATCTTGCGCGATGCTGCACGTGCCTTATGTCCCCACCGCGATGGGAGGCCATTGCCAGATTCAAGCCTCGCGATCGGGTACTGACGCCCGCTGAGATCCACGTGTTCTTTAAGGCGCTGGAGCGGACGCCTGGCTTGCCCACGCTGCTTCTGGCGATCAGGTTCATGCTCCTTACGATGGTGCGTAAGTCGGAATTCATCCTGGCCACGTGGGAGGAGGGCGACTTCGATGCGGCGCTCTGGACAATCCCGAAAGACCGGTTGATGCCGCGTAAAATCAGGATCTGTTATTACAGGCCCCCCCGACACGCCGCCCAGCAGTGTATGTACGGCTAGTTGGCAACTTTTCGCCGCATTTCGGCCCACTCGATCAAGGCCTGCATTGACGGCCCAAGCGCATATCCCATATCGCTAAGTTCGTACTCCACCTTCGGCGGTACCTGCGGGTACACCGTTCGCCGCACGATGCCGTCTTTTTCCAACTGTTTGAGTTGCTGAGTCAGCATCTTCTGGTTGATGTCAGCAATCAGCCTCTCCAGATTGGAGAAGCGCAACGGCCCTTTTGCGGCAAACAGCTGGCAGATGATGACGATCTTCCACTTGCCCTCAAGAACCCGCAGGGCCTCCGTCGTCGCCTCGGCCCACTCCAGCCGCTTTTTGGGATCTTCGCAATTCCACTCACGCTCTAGTGACATATTCTTCTCGGTGCGTTACTTACTTTTTGGTTGGTACTTACCATTATCTCATAAGCCATCTAAAATGCATGCATCATGAGTGATTGAGGACAGAACTATGAAAATTGGAATCATCGGAACAGGGAACATTGGCGCGTCTCTGGCACGCAAGCTGAGTGCGGCAGGCCATGAAGTCCGCGTCGCCAACTCTCGCGGCCTGGATGGCGTTCGCCAGATTGCCGATGAGGTTGGCGCGCAAGCCGCAGATGTTTACGGCGCGGTCGATGGTGCCAACGTCGTCATTCTGTCGATTCCGTTCCCCGCCGTGCAGGCGCTGCCACGGAACTTGTTCGACTCGGTAGCGGCCGATGCCGTCATCATCGACACCGGCAATTACTACCCGGACATGCGCGACCCGCACATCTCCGAGATCGACGAGGGCATGCCAGAGAGCGTGTGGGTGGCCCGGCAAATCGGTCGCCCTGTCATTAAGGCGTTCAACAACGTCCTGACGTACACGCTCGCAGAACTGGGGCAGCCGGAGGGGACGCGTGGCCGTCTTGCGGCCGCTGTGGCTGGGAATGACCAGCGCGCCAAGGAAATTGTGATGGCGCTTGTGAATCAGACGGGCTTCGATGCCGTCGATGCGGGTTCACTCGAAGAATCCTGGCGGCAGCAGCCAGCGACTCCTGCGTATTGTTGCGACTTCGATGCCGACGCCATGCGCAAGGCGCTCGCCACGGCGGTTCCCGGCGTCGCCGCCCCGATCCGTGATCGGATGCTGGAGTTCTACGCCAAGCTGGGCGCCAACCCCACGCATGCCGATATCGTCGCCGCGAACCGCGCAACCAATGTTGTTGCCAACGGGCAGACAACCTGATCGGAATTTCCGCGGAGATCGCGCAGTCCATGCATGTGCCTGATGCATATCGTCCGTTCCTTTGTGTAGTCATAGATGCGGATCGCATGGGCGCACCGCGACCTTGGGTGATCGCCGTATCCGTGCGGAGAAAACGTCTTATGCACGAACCCTTGCGCTTGCGCCGCGAGCGCGGGGCGCCGGCCACCGCGGATCTCCACCAATCCTTCCTGCCCGATCCGACTCAGGGCACTGCCTTTTTGACGCCTTTCCTTTTGACGTCATCGCTGGACGAGTTTGTCAGGATGGCGCTCGTAATAAGGTGAGCAAGATGATCTGCCCGTGGCGCGAATGAGGGTAGATCGACAAGCCAGCCGAGCGCCGCCATCAAGCCGAACATGTCGTCCCCGTTCATATCGGCACGTGCCGTCCCTTCCGCCTGAGCACGTTGCAACAGGCGTGCACTCGCTGAGTGCACTGCTGCGCATGAAGCGTAAAGCGCGGAGTCCGGGTTGGTATGGGCTGCCGCCATCAGGGCGACAACGCCCCGATAGCTTTGGGCAAAGCTCATCCATTCGCGGAACCAGGACATGATCGCTGCGCCAGGTGAACCCGATTTTTCGAGTTCACCTGCTTTTTGCGTGAGCGCATCCAGATTCGTGCAGAGCAGCGCTTCGAACAAGGCTTCCCGCGACGGGAAGTGACGAAGCAGCGTCGCCAATCCGACATTGGCGCGACGGGCGATATCGCGCATCGAGGCATCGGCGCCATCCTCGATGAGAACCTCACGCGCGATCGCGAGGATGTGGCTGTAATTTTTTTTTGCGTCAGCGCGCATGGGTGTCCCTTGACAAGTGGATCATTGATCCATATATTTGGATCAATGGTTCAGATGTTGCGGATCAGGATATGGATCGATGATCCAAATGATACAGCGCCTTTGTGCCGATGGGAACAGCGGCGCTGCTTTACACCGCAAACGAAAGGTTCAAAAAGATCATGAAAAAACTGGAAGGCAAGATTGCCGTCATCACGGGCGGAAGCAGCGGGATTGGCCTGGCCACGGCCAGGCGCTTCGTGGAAGAGGGTGCGCACGTCGTGATCACTGGACGGCGAGAGACAGAGCTGAAGGAGGCCGCCGCCTCCATCAAGCGAAACGTTACGACGGTCGTCGGCGACGTGTCGCGCCTGGAAGACCTGGACCGGCTCTATGCCGTCGTGAAAGAGAAGCACGGTCACATCGACGTTCTCTTCGCGAACGCGGGCGCAGGAACGATCGCCCCGCTCGCGGTCGCGACCGAGGCCCATTTCGACCAGACCTTCGATGTGAACGTGAAGGGGATGTTCTTTACGGTGCAGAAGGCGCTTCCCCTCTTCAAGGATGGCGCTTCGATTATCCTGAACTCTTCGGTCTCCAACGTGCTCGGGCTGCCAGGGTTTACTGCTTACGCCGCGAGCAAGGCGGCTGTGCGCAACTTCGCGCGCGGCTGGGCCTTGGAATTGAAGGACCGCAAGATCCGCGTCAATTGCATGAGCCCCGGAGCAATCGACACCCCGGCCCTGGCGACGACGACGGGCCTGACTGCCGAACAGGCCGAGCAGGCAGTCGCACAGTTCACCACGCAGATCCCGATGGGCCGCAGAGGCATGCCCGAGGAAATCGCCGCAGCAGTCGCGTTCCTCGCCTCCGATGAAAGTTCTTACATCACCGGTATAGATCTTCCCGTCGATGGGGGCATGGCGCAGGCCTGACCCCGACGCGGTCCCATGGCTGGCCCACAAGTCCGGCCAGTCGTGGGGTCACATCTCTCAACCTTTGGTTTTAATTAACACAGCGCGCTCGTCAAATGGAATGGCAGGCGAGACAGCGGTGGCGGCGTTCGGCGCAGCGACTGTATCGGCCATGGCTGCTTGCGTCGTCATTTGATCGAGGAGAAACGGATATGAAAGTTGGTTTTATCGGCGCTGGCCGCATGGCGACGACCATCGGTCGCCACTTGATCGGCGCGGGCCACGAGGTCGTCCTGTCCAGTTCGCGCGGGCCGGAGGCATTTGCGGGGCGCGTCGCCGATCTGGGATCGGCCGCCAGCGCGGGATCCAGGCAGGACGCCGCGCAATGCGATGTGGTGATCCTCGCCACGAATTGGGCGGATGCGCCGGCGGCGCTCAAGGGGATCGACTGGAGCGGCCGTATCCTGGTCGACGGGACCAACGCCCATATGGGCGAGGAACCGGACACCAGCGCTGCCGGCGTCGCCAGATCGGTGGCCGCATTGAAGGGCCGCACCTCGAGCGAGACAGTCGCCGCAATGGCGCCCGGGGCCAGGCTGGTGAAATCGATCAGCAACATGCCGATGGCTTGGATACAGGATTTCTCGCCACAGAAGCCGAAGACCGTACTGTTCGTGTCGGGGGACGATCGCGATGCCAAGGCGGTCGTGGTCGAACTGATTAATTCGACGGGCCTGGTCGCGCTCGACCTCGGCTCTCTCGCCGACGGCGGTGCGATGCAACAGCTCGGCGGCCCTCTATCCGCGGTTGAATTGCACTTCGTGCGCCGGATAGTTCGCTAAGAAAAACTTGGGCCGCGTGCATTATGAGTCGGCGGATCAGTTGCCGTTGCAGAGGGATTCGGGATGAACACCCTCCAACCTGATGGTCGGGCGTGCGCGCATCCCGGCCTGTCCTGTCTCTGTGCATGTTTTTTGTGCAATCACGCGAGAATGTTTTGCAGGGCGCCGACCTGACGGGGATAATAGCCCCCACTCCCATTTTTAGAGCCCCTCATGGAAATTAAGGTCAACTTCCTCGACAAGCTGCGCCTCGAAGCCAAGTTCGACGACTTTACCGTCATCGCCGACCAGCCCATCCGCTACAAGGGCGACGGTTCGGCGCCCGGTCCCTTCGATTACTTCCTGGCTTCGTCGGCCTTGTGCGCGGCTTACTTCGTGAAGTTGTACTGCAATACGCGCAACATTTCGACCGAAAACATCCGCTTGTCGCAGAACAATATCGTCGACCCGGAAAACCGTTACCAGCAAACCTTCAAGATCCAGGTCGAGTTACCAGCCGATATCTCGGAAGCCGACCGCCGGGGCATCCTGCGTTCCATCGAGCGCTGTACCGTCAAGAAGGTGGTGCAGGAAGGCCCCGAGTTCATCATCGAAGAGGTCGAGAACCTGGATGCCGATGCGCAGGCCTTGTTGACGGTGAAGCCGGACGGCGAGGCCAGCACCTACATCCTGGGCAAGGACCTGCCGCTGGAGCAGACCATCGCCAATATGTCGGGCCTGCTGGCGAACCTGGGCATCAAGATCGAAATCGCCTCGTGGCGCAATATCATTCCCAACGTGTGGTCGCTGCATATCCGCGACGCGCACTCGCCGATGTGCTTCACCAACGGCAAGGGCGCGACCAAGGAAAGCGCGCTGGCCTCGGCGCTGGGCGAGTATATCGAGCGCATCAGCAACAACCATTTCTACGCCGGTTCCTACTGGGGCGAAGACATCGCCAACGCCCAGTTCGTGCATTACCCGAACGAGCGCTGGTTCAAGCCGGGCCGCAAGGATGCGCTGCCCAAGGAGATCCTGGATGCGTATTGCCTGGACATCTATAACCCCGATGGCGAGTTGCGTGCCTCGCACCTGGTCGATACCAACTCCGGCAATGCCGAGCGCGGCATCTGTTCGCTGCCGTACGTGCGGCAGTCGGACGGCGAAACGGTGTATTTCCCGTCCAACCTGATTGAAAACCTGTTCGTCAGCAACGGCATGAGCGCCGGCAATACGCTGGCCGAAGCGCAGGTGCAATGCCTGTCCGAAATCTTCGAGCGGGCGGTCAAGCGCGAAATCCTGGAAGGCGAAATCGCCTTGCCCGACGTGCCGCAAGAAGTGCTGGCGAAATATCCCGGCATCGTGGCCGGTATCCGGGGCCTGGAAGAGCAGGGCTTTCCGGTGCTGGTCAAGGACGCATCGCTGGGCGGGACTTATCCGGTGATGTGCGTGACATTGATGAACCCGCGCACCGGCGGCGTCTTCGCCTCGTTCGGCGCGCATCCCAGCTTCGAAGTGGCGCTGGAGCGCAGCCTGACGGAATTGCTGCAGGGACGCAGCTTCGAAGGCTTGAACGATTTGCCGCAGCCGACCTTCGAAAGCAACGCGGTGACCGAGCCCAACAACTTCGTCGAGCACTTCATCGATTCCAGCGGCATCGTGTCGTGGCGCTTTTTCAGCGCCAGGGTGGATTTCGAGTTTGTCGAATGGGACTTTTCCGGCCAGGGCGAGAACTCCAACGCCGAGGAAGCGGCGGGCTTGTTCGGCATTCTCGCGGACCTCGGCAAGGAAGCCTACATGGCGGTGTACGACCAGTTGGGCGCGACGGCCTGCCGGATTTTGGTGCCGGGGTATTCCGAGATTTATCCGATCGAGGATCTGATCTGGGACAACACCAACAAGGCGCTGCTGTTCCGCGCCGATATCCTGAACCTGCATCGCCTGGACGACGCCAGCCTGGCGGCGCTGCTCGATCGCCTGGAAAACAATGAGCTGGACGATTACTCGGACATCGCTACCTTGATCGGCATCGAGTTCGATGAAAACACCGAATGGGGACAGTTGACGGTGCTTGAGCTGAAGCTGCTGATCCGCCTGGCCCTGAAGCAGTACGAGGAGGCGCATGAGCTGGTCGGCGCCTTCCTGCAATACAACGACAACACGGTCGAGCGCGGATTGTTCTACCAGGCCTTGAACGTGGTGTTGGAAGTGCAGCTCGACGAGGAACTGGAACTGGCCGATTACGAAGCCAACTTCCGCCGCATGTTCGGCAATGAGCGGATGGATGCGGTCATCGGTTCAGTGGACGGCAGCGTGCGTTTCTACGGATTGACGCCTACCAGCATGAAGCTGGAGGGGCTGGACCGGCACCAGCGCCTGCTCGACAGCTACCGCAAGCTGCATAAGGCGCGAGCCAATGCGGCAGGCGCGAAGAACTGATTGTGCGTTTCCCGGAAACGGGCAAATAAGGCGGGCAAATAAGGCGGGCGGACAAGTCGGGCGGATAAGTCAGGCCGCCCGCTCCACGATCACATAGTGCTTGCGCACCGGTTCCACGACTTCAAAGATGCCCTTGAAGCCGCCGGGGATCACCAACGCATCTCCCGGGCCGGCCTCGGCGGCGTGGCCTTGCTCGTCG
Source organism: Herbaspirillum sp. GW821-FHT09A12 (assembly GCF_059418325.1). Lineage (NCBI taxonomy): Bacteria > Pseudomonadati > Pseudomonadota > Betaproteobacteria > Burkholderiales > Oxalobacteraceae > Herbaspirillum > Herbaspirillum sp. GW821-FHT09A12. The sequence goes on along the minus strand of NZ_JBWKPR010000002.1, from coordinate 760,419 downwards.
ATGACGCGGCAGCGGCCTTCCAGCACGTAGAAATATTCATCCTTGTTGGGTGCGAAGGCGATGCGCCAACTGCCTTTTTCGCAAGCCCAGACGCCGGCGCTGACTTCGCCGCCGGCGTTGGTGAAATGATTCCAGGTGGTGCGTTTCGGATTGCCTTCCAGCCTGCGCTCTTCACGCGGATGGTCGTATTCAGGGGCGGGGGATTGATGGCGGAATTCGGTGATGGCAGGCATGGTCATGGCGGAAGTCATCGGTAAGCTGGCCGGCAGTTTAACAGGGGAAGGTTCGCGATTCGCGCATCGCCACGGGTTTTCCTTTTCGCCTGGCCGGCCAGGCTCAGTTGCGCGGCGGCATCGGCAAGCGATGCGGCAGTATCGGCGCATGGCAGGTTACGTTTTGAATTGATTATCAATGGAGCGGATGCGGATCAACGGGTAGAATTCAAATAAGAATAATTATCATCTTTACGTGTTGCGCCAATGCTTTTGCTACCGTGCTGTTCCATTGAATTCACCACGAGACAACCACTATCATGACCACCAAGAAAAATGCCTCATTGCCGATGTCGGTCTCCAGTCGCCTGGTTAGCGGCCGCAAGCAGTTGATGACAGCCGTCGCGCTGACCGCTTCGCTGGCGCTGGCCAACCCGGCTTATGCCAATTACCTGTGGCTGGAGAAAGACAACGCCGACGGGCGGGCCAATGGACGCTTCCGCGTCTATTCCGGCGAGCTCGCCAAGCGCGATGTGTCCATGCCGCAGATCGACATGCCCAAAGCCTTTCCCGCGGATGAGGCCGCCAGCCTGCCGGTGACGACGGTAGGCGACCATTTGCAGATCGACAAGGCGCCGGCAGGCGGCGACCTGCGCTTTTCCGCGCGCGAAATCACCGGCAAGAACACCGTGGTGTTCTACCAGGCCCGCTACGGCCGCAGCGAGACCGAAGCCGTCAATGACCTCGAGCTGGTGCCCACCAAGCCGGGCGGCGACACTTTCCGGCTGATGTGGAAGGGCAGTGCGGTGGCCGCGTCCCAAGTCAACGTCGAGACATCCGAAGGCTGGCGTCGTGTGCTGACGCCCGCCAAGGATGGCAGCGTCACGCTGGGCACGCCGTTTCCGGGTTTGTACGTGCTGGAAGTGACGGCCAAGGTGAACGGTTCGGTCACCATCGACGGCAAGGAGTTTACTGACGTGCGGCACGTGGCCACGCTCAGTTTCGAAGTAGTGCAATGATGGTTCGCCAGGAGGGGTATCAGGCGCCAAGTCCACTGGCGCCAGACCGCATGGAACGTTCAAGCCATAAACCGCCAATGTCGGACGTTTCGAGCACGCTTTTTTCGTAATCGAAAATACTCGCCAAAGCGGTCACAGACATCGTGGCATCGAGATTTATCGTGTGTCGCGCAGAGCGTTCAGTACCAATGAAAAAGCCGGCGAAGAATTTCTCCGGCTTGGATAATACAGATGGTAACCCGGGTAGGTTGGGCTCCACTTTTCAAGTACCTGTATTAAGCGTCCATCAGTAATATGTTGCTGCGCCACATCTTCTGGTACATAGGCCAGGCAATATCCTTCCAAGGCTGCGGTTAGCAGCTCGGGCGAGGTATTGAAAATCAATTGACCTTGTACATGTACATGCATTTCCTGGCCGTTTTTCGCAAATTCCCATGCATAGAGGCCGCCGTGGGTAGGCAGGCGTAGATTCGCGCAATTATGGGCGGTGAGGTCTGGCAGCATTGTCGGTTTTTTGCGCGTCGCAAAATACGATGGTGAACCAACAACGACCATCCTGAAGTCGGGACTGATCCGAACCGCGATCATGTCTTTGGCGACTTGATCGCCTAGCCTCACACCAGCATCGAAGCGCTCGGCAACAATGTCGATCAGTCCGTAACTTATCGTGAATTCAATTTTTATCTCTGGATACGCGGGCAATAGCTTCGATAGTTTCGGCCATAGGATTGTTCGAACCGCATGGTCGTGCGAATTGATCCTGATAGTGCCTGCCGGCTTGTCTAGTTGCTCACTCAGCGAAGCCAATTCAGTTTCAATCCCTTCACAATAAGGACCGACGCTCGCAAGGAGGCGTTCGCCTGCCTCCGTAGGGGATACGCCGCGTGTCGTACGTGTCAGCAGCCGGATGCCGATCTTTTCCTCAAGCACTCGAATTGTATGGCTGAGCGTCGATTGCGAAAGTCCGAGCTGAGCAGCAGCTCGCGTAAAGCTGCGCTCCCGCGCTACTACGACAAATGCGGCAACGTTATTAAGATTTATACGTTCCATTTATTGAAATTCTACATATCGATTTGCAAAGTATAGGTCTTCTCAAGGGAACTGTGGTGACCTAAAGTTGGGTCAGTGGGCATCGTCGGCGGCCTGACAATGTTTAGTCGGCACAAATCTTGGAGAGCGCTATGCAAAAACGTAAATTGGGAAATAACGGTTTGGAAGTATCTGCAATCGGACTGGGCTGTATGGGGCTCACTTTCGGCTACGGCCCCGCGACAGACAAAGCAGAGGCGATTGCACTTATCAGAGCTGCATTCGAGCGTGGTGTCACGTTATTTGACACGGCAGAAGCTTACGGTCAGGTAAATGAAGAAATGGTCGGTGAGGCCGTGGCGCCTTTTCGTGACCAAGTGGTTATTGCGACTAAATTCGGTTTCAAGGATGGCAATGCGGCCACTGGACTCGACAGCCGGCCGGAGCGAATTCGCTTGGTCGCGGAACAATCGCTGAAAAGATTGAAGACCGATCGAATCGATCTGTTCTATCAGCACCGTGTCGATCCGAATGTTCCTATGGAAGATGTTGCAGGCGCAGTTCGGGACCTCATCAAGGAGGGCAAGGTAAAGTACTTCGGCATGTGCGAAGCCGGTGTGCAAGCTATCAGTCAGGCACATGCCGTGCAGCCGCTGTCCGCCTTGCAGAGCGAATACTCGATGTTTACGCGGGAGCCGGAAAGCGAAATCCTGCCGACGCTTGAGAAATTAGGCATTGGCTTCATTCCGTTCAGTCCGCTTGGAAAAGGTTTTCTTACCGGCAAGATAGACGCCAATACGACGTTTGCCAGCGGTGATGTCCGCAATAACTTGCCCCGTTTCGCAGACGAGGCACGTGAAGCCAATCACAACTTGGTTTCCTTGATTGGCGAGGTGGCGAAGCGCAAACAAGCCACGCCGGCTCAAGTCGCATTGGCATGGCTTCTGGCCCAGAAACCCTGGATCGCGCCTATTCCTGGCACGACCAAGCTGCATCGTTTGACAGAGAACGTCGGCGGCGCCACCGTCGAACTGACCAATGAAGACCTGAAGGAAATCGGCGATGTCTTGGCCAAGGTTCCGGTGCAGGGTGAGCGATACAACGCGCAGATGATGAAGACGATCAACCGCTAAGTTCAAAGTTCAAGGGCTCGGTCCGAGCCGACGTTCTACTCGTAGATCGTTATCCGTACAAAATATTTCGAAGGAAAAAATGATGAGTAATCAAACACTCAGGGGACGTGTCGCGCTGGTCACCGGCGGGACAACCGGCCTTGGTTTCGGTGCCGCGAAACGTCTCATTGAACACGGCGCCGTGGTCTACATCACGGGCCGGCGACAGGAGGTGCTTGATGCCGCCGTCAGCAAACTTGGCGCAAGTGCAGTGGGAATTCAGGCCGATGTCACAAGCAAGAGTGACATGCTGCGAGTCGCAGAAATGATCAGGAAGGCACACGGCCAGCTGGACATTTTGTTCGCCAATGCCGGTGGCGGCCATGCAACGCCACTCGCACAGTTGAGCGAAGAACAGATTGACAGCGAACTCAGTATCAACATCAAGGGAGTTGTTCTGACGGTACAGAGTACCCTTGGCGTTCTGCGCGATGGAGCATCAATCATTCTCAATGCATCCATTACCGCCGATATGGGGTTGCCGGGTTTTGCTGTTTATGCAGCGACCAAGGCCGCGGTGCGTTCGCTCGCGCGCAGCTGGACCACCGATCTCAAGCACCGGAAGATCCGGGTCAACACGATCAGCCCTGGCGTGGTACCTACCGAAGGATATAGCCATGAGCAAAAAATGACCGATGCCGAGGTCGCAGGCTACGTCAGCCGCGTATCGACAGAGATTCCGGCAGGGCGGGTTGGAACGGCCGAAGATATTGCTGACGCCTTGGTGTTTCTTGCGTCCGATGCGAGCAGCTATATCTGCGGCATCGACCTGGTGGTCGATGGCGGCATGACCCGTGTATATGCTGGCAAAAATTGAAGGTGGCAAGAATGCAAAACGCTAAAGCACAGGAACGCCATATCGTTTGTGAATTGCGTTGTGAGACTGCGGATCGGGAACGGGTTCGGGAACTCGTTCTGCAATTCGTCGAACCAGCCCGACGCGAGGCCGGTTGCCTCTATTACGATCTCCACCAAAAGATGGATGATCTCAACACTTTTTACATCATCGATGGATGGGTAGACGAACAAGCAGTTGCCGCTCACGCGGCTAATCCACATGTGGCCGAGGTGATGAAAGAACTTGGTCCACTCCTCGTATTCGGCCCGTCAATCACATTATCCAAGCGTATAAGCGATTAAAAGAACGGACTTCTTTGATCTGAGCATCCCCAAAACGACAATGACAAGGCCACCGGCAGCAGCCGGAGGCTGCGTCAGGCCTGCCGTCCCGCTATAATGCCCCTTTGGACGTTCGGAAAATATCCCGAAATATCAGGCGCTTAGGAAGCCATCCCGCAGCAGGGGCATCCCTGGCCGCTTCCTTCAGCCCGTTTTACGCCTTTCGGCACCGATATCGTGACTTACAGCATCAAAGAAATCTTCTACACCTTGCAAGGCGAAGGCGCCCACGCAGGCCGTCCGGCGGTATTTTGCCGCTTTTCCGGCTGCAACCTGTGGACCGGGCGCGAGGAAGACCGCAGCCGCGCCATTTGCCAGTTCTGCGATACCGATTTCGTCGGCACCGATGGCGAGAACGGCGGCAAGTTCAAGTCGCCGCAAGAATTGGCCGCCAAGATCAACAGCCTGTGGCCGGCGAGCTATGCGCCCAGCAAGTACGTGGTGTTTACCGGCGGCGAGCCGCTGCTGCAACTCGATGGGCCATTGATCGATGCCATGCATGCCGCCGGCTTCGAGATCGCCATCGAGACCAACGGCACCATTCCCGTGCCGCCGGGCGTGGACTGGATCTGCGTCAGCCCCAAGATGGGTTCGGAGCTGAAGGTGAAGCAGGGCAGCGAACTCAAGGTAGTGGTGCCGCAGGCCGGACAACCGCTGGCGGAATACGAAACGCTCGATTTCACCCACTTCCTGCTGCAGCCCATGGACGGGCCGGAGGCGGCGGCCAATACCAGGCTGGCCATCGAGATGGTCAAGGGCAACCCCAAGTGGAAGCTGAGCATCCAGACCCACAAGCTGCTCAATATTCCCTGAACATCTTCCCGCTCCAATACCCGGCATGGTCAATCCGCCTACGCGAGGCCGCGCCGATTGATTACAATCGCTTATCGCCGCCCGCTGCGCGTGTTGCACCTTGTGCGCCGGAGCCGGCCTCCCTCTCGGAAAACCATTCATGCTGACGATCACCCGCAAACTCGAATTCGATGCCGGCCACCGCATCCCCGACCACAAGAGCCAGTGCCGCAACCTGCACGGCCATCGCTATACGCTGGAGATCACGCTGACCGGCGCGGTGATCGACATCGAAGGCAACTCCGACAATGGCATGATCATGGACTTTTCCGACATCAAGTCGCTGGCCAAGGAACACCTGGTCGACGTCTGGGACCATGCCTTCCTGGTCTATGAAAAAGACACGCCGGTGCGCGACTTCCTGGCCAGCCTGCCGGGCCACAAGACGGTCGTCATCGACAGCATCCCGACCGTGGAAAACCTGGCGCGCGCCGCCTTCCATATCCTCAAGGCGGCCTACAAGGACCGCTACGGCACCGGCCTGCACCTGCAAAAGCTGGTGCTGCACGAGACGCCCAATTGCTGGGCCGAAGTCACTGCCGACTAAGGACGACTTCATGCCAACCGAAGACGACCTGCGCCACATGCGCGCCGCGCTCGACCAGGCCAATAACGCCTGGGCGCTGGGCGAGGTGCCGGTCGGCGCGGTGGTGGTCAAGGACGGGGCGGTGATCGCCACCGGCTTCAACCATCCCATCGGCAAGCACGACCCGACCGCACATGCGGAAATCATGGCGCTGCGCACGGCCGCCGAAAAACTGGGCAACTACCGCTTGCCGGGCTGCGAGCTGTATGTGACGCTGGAACCTTGCGCGATGTGCTCGGGCGCCATGATGCATGCGCGCCTGGCGCGGGTGGTGTACGGCGCGGCCGACCCCAAGACCGGCGCCTGCGGCTCGGTGCTCAACCTGTTCGAACAGGAAAAATTGAACCACCATACCGAATTGCAGGGCGGCGTGATGGCCGAAGAGTGCGGCCAGTTGCTGAAGGATTTTTTCGCCATGCGGCGCGACCAGCTGAAGCAGCAGCGGCTGCTGGATGCGGCGGCGAATGGGCAAACCGACGATGAAAGCGAACAGCAATGACAGAGGCAGCAGCGGCCGCCGGCCGGGAACTACTCGATGGGCTGGTGCCGGCCGGCACCGGCGTGGCGATCGTTGCGCCGTGCGGCCATGCGGTCGACCCGGCAAACGTGGAGCGCGGCGTGGCGCTGCTGGCGTCGCTGGGCTGCCGCGTGCGCAATTTCTACAGTCATGAGGCGCGCTTCCAGCGCTTCGGCGCCACCGACGAGCAGCGCGCCGCGCAACTGATGGAAGCGGCCGCCGATCCGGATATCGATGTGCTGCTGTGCCTGCGCGGCTCCTATGGCATGAGCCGCATCCTGCCGGCGCTGGATATTCCTGCGCTGGCGGCCAGCGGCAAGCTGCTGGTCGGCTACAGCGACGTCACCGCGCTGCAATTCGCCTTGCTCAAGCTGAGGGGCATGGCCGGTTTCCAGGGGCCCATGCTGGCTGGGGATTTCGGCGCTGAACAGCCGAACTGGCAGGCCTTGGCGACGTTCTGGAAAACCCTGTCTGCGCCGCAGACCGTGGTGCGCAACTACACCGGCCCGGCCGGCGCCGAGCGCGCGCCCAACGGCGACCGTTGGACCGACCCGCACAGCCCGGCCCTGCAATGCGAGGGCAAGCTGTGGGGCGGCAACCTGGCGATGGTGGCGCACCTGGTCGGCAGCCCGTGGTTCCCGCAGATCGATGGCGGCATCCTGTTTCTGGAAGATGTCAACGAGCACCCGTTCCGGGTCGAGCGCATGATGCTGCAACTGGAGCATGCCGGCGTGCTGGCGCGGCAAAGGGCGATCGTGCTGGGGGACTTTTCCTGCTACCGGCTGGGCGAGGTCGACAATGGTTACGACTTCGGCGAGATGCTGGCCTTCCTGCGCCAGCGCATCGCCACACCGATCGTCACCGGCCTGCCGTTCGGCCACGTGCGCGACCTGGTGACGCTGCCGATGGGGGCGCATGCGGCGCTGGATTCGAAGGGGGCCGAAGGCTTCACGCTGACGCTGTCGGGCTATCCAACGCTGCGCAGGCGATAATTCCAATATTTCCGATCATTCCTACTGCTCCTTGATCTCCACCTTCACCGCATCCTTTTCCACGGTGATCTTGCCCGGCTCGAAGCGCTTGCCGTTCATTTGCAGCTGCTCGGGCGTAAAGGTGTAGACCGCATAGTCGCGCAGCAGCTTGTCGGCGGCGGCATTGCCCAGCGCGCTCAATTGCTGGCTGTATTGCGGCGGCAGGTCTTGCGAATCGACGTTCTCCACCCTGGGCGCATCCAGCCGCAGCGAACGCGTGGCGGGATCGTACTTGAAGCCGCTGCTCATGGTCAGCGCGGCATTGACCGGCCGGGCCAGCAGCAACGGGTTGGCGATTTGCGCATCGACCACAGTGCTCAGGCGGTTCTTGTCCGGCTCCATCCCCAGGCGCGGGTTGCTCAGGGTGACCTCGAAAATTTCCATATAGCGCAGCTTGCGCGGAAACTGCGGCGCGATCGCCGCCTCCAATTCCTTTTTTGACACGCTGTATTCGCCGGTCCAGAGGTTGTAGGCGGCATGGCTGGCCGCGGCAAGTCCCATCCCGATGAGGGCAACAGCGGCGAGGGCGGCGGGAGTGGTGCGGCGGGGCATCTTTTTTGCTTGTGTCATATCGTCTTCATTTCAATGCTGCGAAGCCGGTTGGAGTGAGAGCGTGTTATGAGCTATTACAGCTCCCGCGCAGCCCCGGCAACGGGCCGGATGCAAGGCGCGACGACGCGCCGTGGTGGCGCCACGGCAAGGAGGAGCAACACAGCAGGCGGCCCGTTGCCGGGGCTGCCCGAAGGGTTCAAATGAGAAGGGCACAGTGCGGCGTTGCGGCGCTTGCACAGGGCACCACCCTGTGCGGCGCACCGCGCCTTGCACTGCACCCTTCTCATTTGAACGCGGGGGCTGTAATAGTTCATAACACGCTCTGGGCCGGCTAAAAATCCCGGCCATTGTAGCTTCCGGCGGGCAGGCGGGCTGCGCCTGAGGCTTGCTGCCGGGAAAGGACGGCGGAATCGGGCGGCGCCGGTTGTCCCGCAGACGGGCTGCAACGCAAGCCGGCACTGGCTCGCAGTGGTAAAATTGCCGTTTTCGCCCGTTTTGGCGCGCCTGGCGGCAATGTCTGCTTTTTATCGCGCGCAAGTTTCATTTTAGAAAAGGTTTTTCGCAGTGCTATCCACCGCTAACATCACCATGCAGTTCGGCGCCAAGCCGTTGTTCGAGAACATCTCCGTCAAGTTCGGCGACGGCAACCGTTACGGCCTGATCGGCGCCAACGGCTGCGGCAAGTCGACCTTCATGAAGATCCTGGGCGGCGACCTCGAGCCGTCGGCCGGCAACGTCAGCCTGGACACCAACGAGCGCCTGGGCAAGCTGCGCCAGGACCAGTTCGCCTATGAGGAAATGCGCGTGCTGGACGTGGTGATGATGGGCCACGTCGAGATGTGGGCGGCGATGTCCGAGCGCGACGCCATCTACGCCAACCCGGATGCCACCGACGACGACTACATGAAGGCCGCCGACCTGGAAGCCAAGTTCGCCGAATACGACGGCTACACCGCCGAAGCGCGCGCCGGCGAACTGCTGCTGGGCGTGGGCGTGCCGATCGAACAGCACCAGGGCCCGATGAGCAACGTCGCGCCCGGCTGGAAGCTGCGCGTGCTGCTGGCGCAGGCGCTGTTCTCCAACCCGGACATCCTGCTGCTGGACGAACCGACCAACAACCTGGACATCAACACCATCCGCTGGCTGGAAGACGTGCTCAACGAGCGCAATTCCACCATGATCATCATTTCCCACGATCGCCACTTCCTCAACCAGGTCTGTACCCACATGGCCGACATGGACTACGGCACGCTGAAGGTCTATCCGGGCAACTACGACGACTACATGCTGGCCTCGTCGCAGGCGCGCGCGCAGCAACTGGCGGTCAATGCCAAGGCCAAGGAAAAGGTCGCCGAACTGCAGGACTTCGTGCGCCGCTTCTCGGCCAACAAGTCCAAGGCGCGCCAGGCGACATCGCGCGCCAAGCAGATCGACAAGATCAAGGTCGAGGATATCAAGCCGTCTTCGCGCGTGAACCCCTTCATCCGCTTTGAAGGCGAGAAGAAGCTGCACCGCCTGGCGGTGGAAACCCAGGGCATCACCAAGACCTACGACCGCGACATCTTCAAGAACTTCAGCATCATGGTCGAAGCCGGCGAAAAGATCGCCATCATCGGCGCCAACGGTGCCGGCAAGACCACCCTGCTGCGCAGCATCGGCGGCGATGCGGCCGGCGGCATCCATCCGGACCACGGCCAGGTGAAGTGGGCCGAGAACGCCAACGTCGGCTACATGCCGCAAGACCCGACCGAAGAGTTCGCCAAGGGCGAGACCCTGACCGACTGGATGGGCATGTGGACCCAGGAAGGCGACGACGACCAGGCCGTGCGCGGCATCCTGGGCCGCCTGCTGTTCTCGGGCGACGACGTCAAGAAATCGGTCAAGGTGCTGTCCGGCGGCGAAAAAGGGCGCATGATGTACGGCAAGCTGATGCTGGGCCGCCATAACGTGCTGCTGATGGACGAACCGACCAACCACATGGACATGGAATCGATCGAGTCGCTCAACATCGCGCTGGAGAAATACGCCGGCACGCTGCTGTTCGTGTCGCACGACCGTGAATTCGTGTCTTCGCTGGCCACCCGCATCCTGGAAGTGAAAGACAATGAGATCGTCGACTTCCAGGGCAACTATGAAGACTACCTGGCCAGCCAGGGCATCCAATAACCCGCAGAGCCATCCCACTGCCATGCAAGCAACCGCAACCAAGGTCGTCGAATTCGAGCGGCCACAAATGGAGACCGGCGGGAGTTGTACCGCCAACGCCTGGGCCAAGGTACCGCCGACGCCCAGCGTAGAGGAGCGCGCCAACCTCAAGGCGCGCATCAAGCAATTGCTCAAGGAAAAGCAAGCGGTGCTGGTGGCGCACTATTACGTCGACGCCGATCTGCAAGACCTGGCCGAGGAAACCGGCGGCTGCGTGTCCGACTCGCTGGAGATGGCGCGCTTCGGGCGCGACCATCCGGCCCAGACCCTGGTCGTGGCCGGGGTGCGCTTCATGGGCGAGACCGCCAAGATCCTGAGCCCGGAAAAGCGCATCCTGATGCCCGACCTGGACGCCACCTGTTCGCTCGACCTGGGCTGCGCCCCGGACGAATTCGCCGCCTTCTGCGACCAGCACCCGGACCGGACCGTGGTGGTCTACGCCAACACCAGCGCCGCCGTCAAGGCGCGCGCCGACTGGATGGTGACCTCGTCGATCGGGCTGGAGATCGTGCAGGAGCTGCACGCGCAGGGCAAGAAGATCCTGTGGGCGCCCGACAAGCATCTGGGCGGCTACATCCAGAAACAGACCGGCGCCGACATGCTGCTGTGGCAGGGTTCCTGCCTGGTGCACGACGAATTCAAGGGCGTCGAGCTGGAACTGATGCGCGCCGAACATCCCGAGGCGCTGGTGCTGGTGCACCCGGAGTCGCCCGCGGCGGTGGTGGCGCAGGCCGATGTGATCGGTTCGACTTCGCAACTGATCGCCGCTGTGCAGGCCTCGAATGCGCCATCGTTCATCGTGGCGACCGATAACGGGATTTTGCACAAGATGCGCCAGGCTGCGCCCGGCAAGTTGTTCATCGACGCGCCCACGGCCGGCAACAGCGCCACCTGCAAGAGCTGCGCGCATTGCCCCTGGATGGCGATGAACGGCTTGCAGAATCTGTTGCACGTATTGGAAACCGGCGCTAACGAGATTCACGTCGATCCCGCCGTCGGCAAGCAAGCCGTGGTGTGCATCGACCGCATGCTGGATTTCGCAGCCAACAAGAAAGCCAATGTCCGCCCCTCGGCGCGGCTTGAAGACGAACAGACCCTGTTTGCAGGAATCGGCCCAGCATGACACTCCACGCCATCAAAACCAGCCCCAGCAGCATCAGCGCCACCAGCAGCCTGCGCAACCCCTTCGCCCCGTTCGATGCCGCGCTGCATGCGGCGTTCGACGCCAACGTCAACCAGGCCATCGCCGAGGACGTGGGGGATGGCGATTACACCGGCCTCCTGGTGCCCGAGAACGAATTCGTCAAGGCGCGCGTGATCGTGCGCGAAGCCGCCGTGCTGTGCGGGGCGCCCTGGTTCGAGGCCGTCATGACCCGCCTCGACCCGCGCCTGCAAATCGGCTGGAGCTATGCCGAAGGCGACCTGATGCAACCCGACACCGAGGTCTGCACCATCGAAGGCCCGGCGCGCGCCTTGCTGACCGCCGAGCGCGGCGCCCTGAATTTCCTGCAATTGCTGTCGGGCGTGGCCACCGCCACCCGGCGCTACGTCGACGTGGTGGCCGGCACCGGAGCGAGCATCCTCGACACCCGCAAGACCTTGCCCGGCTTGCGCCTGGCGCAGAAATACGCGGTTCGCGTGGGCGGCGGCGCCAACCAGCGCCTGGCGCTGTATGACGGCATCCTGATCAAGGAAAACCATATCGCCGCGGCCGGCGGCATCACCGCCGCGATGAACGCCGCGCAGAAACTGGGGGCCGGCGTGACCATCCAGGTCGAGGTGGAAGACCTCGCGGAACTGAAGGAGGCGCTGGCCGCCGGCGCCGTCTCCATCCTGCTCGACAACTTCTCGCTGGAGATGATGCGCGAAGCGGTCGCCTACAATGCCGGCCGCGCCGTGCTGGAGGCGTCCGGCGGCATCAACATGCAGACCGTGCGCGCCATTGCCGAAACCGGGGTGGACCGCATTTCCATCGGCAGCCTGACCAAGGACATCCGCGCGGCGGATTTCTCGTTGCGCGTGGTCGGCTGAGCATCGGCCGTTTGCGCTGCCGAAAAAACGCCGCGTCCAACGCGTAATGCCGTTCAGTTAAGGCTAATTCTGAACTACTCATCACAGACCCCGTTCGGGCTGAGTAGGCCCGTCAGGGCCGTATCGAAGCCAGCGTGTCAGCCTTACCGGTCTTGCCTGCCCTTCGATACGCTGCTGCGCAGCTACTCAGGGCGAACGGAGTCCGGACTCCACAAACACAAATGCCGTTCATCGTTTAACTGAACAGCATTAGCGTCCAACGCGGCGTTTTTTATTTCACCATGACTGCAGTCCGGCACTTCGCTGAACTACGCCAGGACTGGATACAGCAGGTCTCGTTTTATAGCGTCGGCACAGGGGTGCTGCCGTTCAAGGCCGGAATCTTTGAAAACACGTCAGCCATAAAATCCATGAACACGATAGCCCGCGTGGGGAGCAGTCTATTGGCGACATAAACCATCTGCACGGGGACCGGGGGCGCCGCATGGTTGGTGAGAATGAACTGCAATCTCCCGCTGTTGAGCCCGTCCTCAAACAGCCACGCGGGGCCATGCGCCACACCCAGGCCTGCCGCGACCGCCGCACTCACAGCGTCGGGCGAGTTGACCCTGAGCCTGCCGGCAATCGGAATGTCGGCGTCCCGGAATCGCCAGGTCGCCCCGGACGACAGTAAGGTGTAGACGATGCAATCGTGGTCGCGTAGATCATCCGGGGTCTGCGGAACTCCGCGTTTAGCCAAGTAGTCCTTGCTGGCGACGAAGACCCGGTCGTACCCTCCAAGACGCCGGGCGCGCAAGGTGCTGTCCTCCAGTTGTCCTATGCGAATGGCGAGTTCGGTGCCTTCATTGACCAGGTCTATGTATCGATCGTTGAGTTGGAGATCCAGGGTCAATTGAGGGTAGCGCTCCAAAAAGGCCGGCACATGCGGAAGCACAAACGCGTGTGCGAGCGCTGTCGGACAGGCTACGCGCAAGAGTCCCGAGGGCTCGACATTGTTCCTGAAGGACGATTCGGATTCATCCACCGCATCCAGGATGCGCCGGATGTCCGCATAGTAGCGTTCGCCCTCCGGCGTCAAGGATAGCTTCCGCGTAGACCGGTGGAGCAAGCGCGTCTGCAAATGATCCTCCAGAGCCGCTACATAACGGCTCACATTGGGTTGTCCCAGCCCTAGATCGCGCCCTGCCGCCGAAAAGCTTCCTGTTTCTACAGCACGCGCGAAACATGTCATCAAAAGAAATCGGTCCACTTCTCCACCTCAATTCATGCCTGATTTGCATGAATTATATGCGAATGGGCAGTCTTATCTGTTGCGGGGTATGAGCGCATATTGCTCCATGTCGACCGTGGTGGTCGTCATTCACCGGAGAATTCAAATGTCGCGCTTGCAAGGTAAACGTACTCTCATCACTGGCGGCACCAGTGGCATCGGGCTGGAAACGGCAAAGCAGTTCCTGGCGGAGGGCGCTCGTGTGATCGTCACGGGTGTCAACCCCGATTCGATTGCAAAGGCCCAGGCCGAATTGGGCCCGGAAGTGCCGGTGCTGCGCGCCGACTCGGCCAGCATCGCAGCACAAAAGGAGCTGGCACAAGTCATCAAGGAACACTATGGCCAACTCGACGTTGCCTTCCTCAATGCCGGCGTATCCGTCTGGCGGCCCATTGAGGAATGGACGGAAGATATGTTCGACCGTTCTTTCGACATCAACGTCAAAGGGCCGTACTTCCTGATGCAGGCGCTGTTGCCGGTGTTCGCAAATCCTGCTTCCGTAGTGTTGACCACTTCCGTCAGCGCGCATGCGGGCGCAGATCGCTCGTCCGTGTATGCCGCGACGAAGGCCGCATTCCTGAACATGTCGAAGACGCTCTCGACCGAATTGCTGGGCCGTGGCATCCGTGTCAACGCTGTGAGCCCTGGCCCCGTCGAGACGCCGCTTTACGACAAGCTCGGCGTTCCGGAAGCATATCGTGAGCAGCTTAACAAAGAGATCGCGGCAACCATTCCGCTTGGGCGCTTCGGTACTTCCGACGAGGTGGCCAAAGCCGTGCTGTATCTGGCATCGGACGAGTCGCGCTGGACGGTCGGCTCTGAAATCGTTCTTGACGGCGGCCGCTTGCTCAATGGCTAAGCGCGCAGCTCAAGTCGAAGACTATGCCGATCGTTTCCAGGCGCATCTCCGCCAACAAGGCGCGCTGATCGCTGCCGCTTTCTAGAATCGTCCTCAAAGAAGCGCGCCGCCGTGGCATGGAGGTCATCCATGTGATGCTACCGGCTTGCGCTGTTGGCCAGCCCTCGAACGCGCAGCCCAAGGTTGCGCGAATTTCGTCGGCATTTGCCGTGTTCCGCTACGGCAGCCGCGAGCCTGCCTGATAGAATGGCCGGCATTGCCGCGGCCGAGATCGCGCAGGCATCGCCACCTTCATTTCCCGGGACTCCATTGTGAAGCCAGACAATCTTGTTGCGCCATTGGCGTGGGCTGTCGTGTATTTCCTGTTCGGCTTCGCGTCGCATGAGCTCAACGGGGCATTCATCGCCAGCGGCTATATCTGGCTGCCGGCCGGCATCACCGTCAGCGCGCTGCTGCTGACGCCAACCGCGCGCTGGTTCCCGTTGCTGGTGCTGCTGGTGGCGGCCCAGGTGTTGCTGGGCTGGATCGAGCAACGCGAACTATGGCGCATGATGCTGTTTTCGCTGGACGAGATCGGCGTGGCCGCCATCGTCGTGTGGCTGGTACGGCGCGCACCTTTCCCGATGGAAGGGCTGTTCTTCGTGCGCGGCCTGCTGATCATCGGCGTGGGCGCCAGCGTGGTCAGCGGCATGTTCGGCGCCGCCTGGTTCCAGTTCACACAAGGCTTGTCGTTCTGGCAGACGCTGCGCATCTGGGCGCTGTCCGACTTGGTGGGCATCCTGATCATGACGCCGGTGCTGGCCGGCTGGTCGCAGTTTCGCGCGACCCGCTCGGGAGGCATTGCCCGTACCGAGTTCCTGCTGGGCCTGGCCTCCTTCGTCGCCATGGTCGCATCGGCTTACCTGGCCTTCGACAGCGATATCGACCGCCTGGTATTCGACGTCGAATTCTCCACAACTTACGTTCCCCTGTTTTTCATCGCGCTGGTGACCCTGCTATGGGGCGGGCGCGGCGGCGCGCTGTCGGTGGCGGTGCTGTCGCTGATGGCCTTCGTCTACAACTCGCTGGGGCGCGGCCCCTTCGTCGAGCTGGTGCGGCTGCATTCCAGCAATGCCTTGCTGGAGCTGCAGATCTACCTGGCGGTGGCGTCGCTGCTATCGCTGCTGATCAGTGCGCTCAAGACTACCCGCGAGCAATTGCACGAGGATGTCGCGCGCTGGAAAAACGAGGTCGAGCTGTCGCTGTCGGCCAGCCGCCAGTTGGCTTATACGCTCGATCCGCAACAGCTTGTCTTCACCTGGAGCGGCGATGTCGAGGCGCTGCTGGGGGTGCCGGCGACGCAGTTGCACACGCTGGATCAGGTGCTGCGGCGGGTGTCGCCGCTGGACCAGGCGCGTCTGCGCCAGCGCTGGCTGGACGATGGCGATGGCGATGAGCGCGCCGACATGCAGTTCCGACTGCAGGATGGCAACGCGCTGGTGCTCGACAGCAGCCGTAGCCTGCTGGACGCCGAAGACCGCCTGGCGCTGGTGGCCGGCGTCTGGCGTTTCTCCGACCAGGCGCAGCAGGCACAGGATACGGCGCCAAGCCGGGGCGCGTAGTGAGCGGCCGTGTCGGCGCCTTGCTCATCCATGGGTTGGGCGGTACCCAGTACGATCTGGGCTCGATGCACAAGATCCTGCGGAAGGCCGGAGTGGAAACGCACGCCATCACCCTGGCCGGCCACGGCACCAGGCCGGAGGATCTGGTGCGGGTGCGCGCCGAGCAATGGGTCGACGCCGTCGAGGACCAATACCGCGAACTGCAGCCGCAGTACGACCAATTACATATCATGGGCATGTGCATGGGCGCGCTGGTAGCGTTGGCGCTGGCCGAGCGCGTGCAGCACGGCGCAGCCCAGGGCAAGCTGGTGGCGCTGGCGCCGCCGATCCATATCGACGGCTGGTCCACGCCCTGGTACGCCATGCTGCGTCCGCTGTTCTACCTGATCCCCGGCGTGGCCGCGCGCATGAAGGTGGAAGAGGGCGAGCCCTACGGCATCAAGAACACGCTGGTGCGCGCCGTGGTGAAAGCCAAGTTCGAGCGCGGCGACGATTTCCATTACCGCTGGGTGCCGCTGAGCTGCGTGCGGCAGGTCGACCGCCTGCGCGCCTGGGTCATGCGCGGCGCCAGGAACATCAAGGCGCCCACGCTGGTGCTGCATGCGCGCGAGGATGAGCTGACCAGTCTGCGTTCGGCCGAGTTTCTCAAGGAGCAGATTGCGCAGGCGCGCGTGGTGGTGCTGGAAAACAGTTACCACATGATCTGCGTGGACAATGACCGTGACCAGGTCGCCAGCAGCATCCTGGCGTTTTTCGGCTTGCCGCCGCAGGCGTTCCGCCCGCGCAGGCGGGAGCGGGGCGGTGAGGCCCCGTCGCGGGAAAGCGGAGCCTAGCCGTGGCTCAGAACACCCGTCCCAGTTGCATGTACACGTTCCATACGCCTTGCTGGCCCAGCGCCACGCCGAAATAGAGCGGGCCGACCGGGCTGGTGCCGCCCAGGAACAGGCTCACGCTTTTCTTGTAGGGGCCGTCGCCGAAGGCGTCGCGGCTCTGCCAGACGTTGCCGGCTTCCAGGCTGGTGCCCAGCACCGGATTGCGCAGGCCGGGCAAGCTGTATTCGGCGAGGTCGCGCAAATAGGTCAGGCGGCCGTACAGCAGGTAATTGCCGAAGAACTGATCCGGCGCATAGGCCGACAAATGCTGGAAGCCGCCCAGCGTGAAGCCGATGCCGGCGCTGTTTGCCGACAGGCTGCTGGCCCCTTCCAGCGCGAGGTTGATGGTATCGAGCCCGCTGCTGAAGGCCCACAGGGTCTTGGCCTGGACATCGGAGAAGCGGCGTTCTTCGCCGCCGAAGCCGCGGTTGGCCTCGGCCGAGAGGTAATAACCCTTGCGCGGGAAGAGCACGTCGTCGAGCTGGTCGATGGTCAGCCGCAGCCGGGCCACCGGCTGGTTGCTCTGCAGGTCGGGGAATACATTGCCCTCGTCGGTGCTGATGTTGTACGAAGGCGAATACTTGACGTGCTGGTAGTTCACCCCGAGCCGCAGCTCGCCCAGGTGGCTGATGGGCACGCCCAGGTCGATGCCGGCGGTGGCCGAATCGATGCGGTATTCATTCAAGGGCGAGGCCTTGACGTCGCTGCCGTCGGGGTAGAGGTCGACGTAGCGCCGGCTGATCTCCACATACGGCGCCACGTACATGCCTGACGCGCCGAATACCGGCTGGCGCAGTTCGCTTTGCAGGCTGGCCAGCTTGTTGCCCAGCACCAGGTCGTTGCGCCACTCCAGGCCGCTGCTGTTGAGCCAGGGATAACGGTGGCCGATCTGCAGGTTGAAGCCGCCGCGGCCGTTGAAGTTGTTGGACAGGCCCAGGCCGAACAGCAGGTATTGCGGCCCCCAGGTTTTTTCTTCGGCATCGATCACCAGCACGTTGCGGCCATCGTCTTGCCTCACCAGCTCTTGCGTCACCGTATTGAAGTCGCCGTTGGTCGACAACTCCGCCAGTTGCCCATTGATGCGCTGGCCGTCGTAGGCGTCGCCTTCCTTCACGCCCAGCCGCTTGCGCACATAAGCCGCCGGGATACGCGCGCTGCCATGGATCTCGATGGCATCGATGCGGGTGTCGCCGGCCAGCGCCACGCCGGTGTGGGCGCGCGCGGCCATGTAGGCCTGCCATTGCGCCGGCGGCAGCGACAGTTGCACCAGGCGCTCATTTTGCTGCTGCGCCGCTTCCCAGCCGGCGTTGATGCCATCCTTGCCGCGCGCGAAGTCGGTGAAGGACATGCCCGCCAGGTTCGGTTCGATCAGCACGTCGGGCTTGCCGAGCAGGGCTTTTTGCGCCTTCACGTTCTGCTGGATCAGGATCCCCACCATCTGCTGCGCCACCGCGGTGGGCGACTGCAACTGCGAGGCGTCTTGCAGCGGGGTGGCGATGTTGACCGCGATTACCACGTCGGCGCCCATGTCGCGCGCGGTTTGCACCGGCAGGTTGCTGACCAGCCCGCCATCGACCAGCGTGCGATCGCCGATGCGAAAGGGCGCGAACAGCCCCGGCACCGCCATGCTGGCGCGCATGGCGCGCGGCAGGGAGCCGTCCTCCAGCACCACTTCGCTGCCTTTGCCGAGATCGGTCGCCACCGCGCGGAAGGGGATCGGCAACCGGGAAAATTCGATATTGGCCGGCAGCTGCGCAGTCCAGTTCTGCAGCAGCGACAGCAGGTTGTTGCCCTGGATCAGGCCGGAGGCCAGCTTGAACTTGTCGCCGTCAAAACCGGCCGACAGCGAAATCGGGTACTGGAATTCGTCCTCGCGCTGCGATTGCGGCAGGCGCGAGCGCTCGCTGCGGTCGAAGGCGATATCGGAGAGGTTGGTGGCGGCCAGGCGCTTTTCCAGTTCGTCGGCCGGGATGCCGCTAGCGTACAGTCCGCCGATCAGCGCCCCCATGCTGGTGCCGGCGATGCAATCGACCGGGACGTGCAGTTTTTCAAGGTATTGCAGCACCCCCAGGTGGGCATAGCCGCGCGCGCCGCCGCCGGACAGCACCAGGCAGATGCGCGGGCGTTGCTTGCCGGCAGCCGGGCCGCTTGCCGGCGCCTCGGCCTTGGCCGGTGCGCCCGGGAGGGCCGCCAGGGCCAGGGTGACCAGAAAAATGAACGGGATGGACAGGCGCAGACGGCTGCGCGGAAATAGGAAAAAGGGCCGTGGCACGGTGGGCGTTCCGCAATGAAATAGGGAAAACGGCCAATTGCCTGGATGCGTCTCTCAGGCGAAAAATGGCCGATGATCGATGGCGGATATTACACCAGCTACACCGGCGCGAGGGCGCGGCGGCAATTGCATCGCATCCGGAGCGGCTCAGGAATAGTAGGCGCCGGTAGGCGGTTCGGCCAGGAACTCCTTGGCCTGGCGGATGCTTTCGGGTGGCACGTGGCGCAGCGATTCCTTGTGCGCTTCCACGCTGTCCCAGACCTCGACGATGACGATGCGGCGCGGATCGGCATGGTCTTGCAGCAGTTCGCAGGATTGGCAGCCGGCGGAGGCGCGCACGGCGGGCAAGATGCCCATCAGGAAGTTCTTCAGGTCGCCGGCGTGGTGTTCCTGCGCACGGAAGCTGTTGATGCGGGTGATGCTCATGATGACCTCCTTGGCCGTTCGCTGGCGCAATGCGCATGCCTGGAGCGTGTTGCACCGTGCATCCAGGGGTTCTGGCACGCTCCAGCCGATGCTAGCCGCGTGCAGGGCGGCATGGCAAGGGGATTCGATGCTGCGCGGCGTCATCGGCCGCGCAGCCTCCGGCCAGACGTTTATAGCCCCGGCAGGATGGTCGGCGTGGCGCGCGGCAGCGTGCGCGGGTAATCCTGGCTGAAATGCAGGCCGCGGCTTTCCTTGCGGGTGAGCGCGCTGGCCACGATCAGCTGGGCCACGTCGACCAGGTTGCGCAGTTCCAGCAGGTCGCGCGTGATGCGGAAGTTGGCGTAGTACTCGTCGATCTCTTCCTTGAGCAGGCGGATGCGGTGCTGGGCGCGCTCCAGGCGCTTGTCGGTGCGCACGATGCTGACGTAATTCCACATGAAGCGGCGCAGCTCGTCCCAGTTGTGGGCGATCACCACTTCCTCGTCGGCATCGGTGACGCGGCTTTCATCCCATTGCGGCACCTCGGCGAGGGGCTTTGCGTTGGCCGCCAATTGCCGTTCGATGTCGCCTGCCGCCGAGCGGCCCAGCACCAGGCATTCGAGCAGCGAATTGCTGGCCAGCCGGTTGGCGCCATGCAGGCCGGTATAGGCGGTTTCGCCCACGGCATACAGGCCCGGCATGTCGGTGCGCCCGGCCATGTCGGTGACCACGCCGCCGCAGGTGTAGTGCGCGGCCGGCACCACCGGGATCGGCTGTTTGGTGATGTCGATGCCGAACTCCAGGCAGCGCGCCATGATGGTCGGGAAATGTTCTTGGATGAATGCCGGGCTCTGGTGGCTGATGTCGAGGTCGACATGATCCAGGCCGCGTTTTTTCATCTCGAAGTCGATGGCGCGCGCCACGATGTCGCGCGGCGCCAGCTCGGCGCGTTCGTCATGCTCGGGCATGAAGCGCGTGCCTGCGGCCGCGCCGGCCGACTGCGGCAGCAACAGATGCGCGCCTTCGCCGCGCAGCGCTTCGCTGATCAGGAAGGATTTGGCGTAGGGATGGTAGAGGCAGGTCGGATGAAACTGGATGAATTCCATATTGGCCACCCGGCAACCGGCGCGCCAGGCCATGGCGATGCCGTCGCCGGTGGCCGAATCCGGATTGGAGGTGTACAGGTAGACCTTGCCGGCGCCGCCGGTGGCCAGCACCGTATGGCGCGCGGCGATCGAAAGCACGCGTTCCGAATCCGTGTCTTGCACATACACGCCCAGGCAGCGCGCCTCGGCTTGGGGATCGAGCTTGCGGGCCTGGATCAGGTCGATCGCGCAGTGGTGTTCCAGCAGGGTGATGTTGGGATGCGTGCGTACCCGCTGCTCCAGCGTTACCTGCACCGCATGGCCGGTGGCGTCGGCCGCATGGATGATGCGGCGCTGGCTGTGGCCGCCTTCGCGCGTCAGGTGGTAGCCCAGCTCGGCGCTGTCGTCGCGGGTGAAAGGCACGCCTTGCTCGATCAGCCATTCGATGGCTTCGCGGCCATGTTCGACGATGAAGCGCGTAGCGCCTTCATCGCACAGCCCGGCGCCGGCCACCAGGGTGTCGGCGATGTGCTGGCTATGGCTGTCGCCGGAATCGAGCACGGCGGCGATGCCGCCCTGGGCCCAGTTGCTGGCGCCGTCGAGCAGTTCGCCCTTGGAGACGACGACGACCCGGTGTTTTTCGGCGAGGTGGAGTGCAACGGAAAGACCGGCCAGACCGCTGCCGATGATGGCGACATCGAACTTCATGATCGTGAGCAACACTGCTGTTGTGTGAGGGGTGGGGCAGTGATTATAACCACCGTGCGCTGGAAACTGTTTAGCGCGTTTTCATGACGCGCGATTCCTCCCCCGTCGTCCCGTGAAAGCTGGCCGGATTCGGCAGATGCACGGGTTTTCTGAAATCTGCCACAAATTCCCCATTGATCGATATCCAATGCAGCGGCATCGCAGTAGTGTCTGGCACAGGAAAAAAATATCCTTGAAATGGTATATCATGTCCAGCAATCAGGAACGCCAGCTTGTGTGGCTCGGCAGCAGTAAAAAGGATCTGTTGGCGCTTCCGGTTCCGGTGCGCAAGTTCTTCGGGCACGCGCTGGATGTTGCCCAGCACGGCGGACAACATGCCGCGGCCAAGGCGCTCAGGGGTTTTGGCGGAGCAGGGGGGCTGGAAGTCGTGGAAGACGATGCCGATGGCACGTACCGCGCCGTCTACACGGTGCGTTTCGCTGAAGCGGTATTCGTGCTGCACGTCTTCCAGAAGAAAAGCAAACGTGGCATCGCCACACCGCAAGCGGACATGGAAATCATCAGAAAACGGTTGCGGGTGGCGGCAATCGTCGTACAGGAGTCGGGAAATGAAGAAGCGCGTCATTGAAGGCATCGAGGTCGAATCCAGTTCGGGCAACGTATTTGCCGATCTGGCGCTGCCTGATGCCGACAAGCTCAAGATCAAGTCCGGATTGACCATCGAGATCGCCAAGGCAATCCGCAAGCACGGATTGACCCAGGCTGAGGCGGCCCAACGCATGGGCCTGACGCAGCCCAAGGTGTCGGCACTCCTGCATGGGGAGTTTTCTAATTTCTCCGAACGCAAGCTCATGGATTGCCTGACCCGCCTGGGTTACGACATTGAAATTCGCGTCCATGCTTCCAGTTCGGGCGTCGGACACCTGACGCTCACTCCGGCCTGAACAAGGCAAGCACCGGTTCTAAAGAAAACCGGGCCCCGACTTGCATCGGAGCCCGGCTTCGGGAGTTTCCTGCGGAAAGTGCTTACTCGGGAATCACCGGCTTGACCTTGGCCGCCGCCTGCTTGGCGCGGATGCGGGCCGATTCGATGTTTTCGCCGGAGGCCAGCGCCACGCCCATGCGGCGGCGCTGGAAGGATTCCGGCTTGCCGAACAGGCGGATGTCCGCGCCGGGGATGCGCAAGGCATCTGCCACGCCTTCGAAGGCGATCGCGCGGGCATCGTGCTGGCCGTAGATCACGGCGGAGGCGCCAGGGGTCTTGAGCGCGGTGTTGACCGGCAGGCCGAGGATGGCCTTGGCGTGCAGTTCGAACTCGCTTTGCACCTGGCTGACCATGGTGACCATGCCGGTATCGTGCGGACGCGGGCTGACTTCGGAGAACCACACCATGTCGCCCTTGACGAACAGCTCGACGCCGAACAGGCCCAGTCCGCCGAGGTTGTCGGTGACCTTGCGGGCGATGTCGCGGGCCTTGTCCAGCGCCGCGGCCGGCATCGGGTGCGGCTGCCAGGATTCGACGTAGTCGCCCTTGACCTGCACGTGGCCGATGGGGTCGCAAAAGCTGGTGACGGTGTCGCCGTTTTCATTGAGCGAACGCACGGTCAGCAGGGTGATTTCATAATCGAAATCGATGAAGCCTTCCACGATCACGCGGCCGGCATCGACACGGCCGCCGGCGGCGGCGTAGTTCCACGCGGCCTCGATTTCATCGGGGCCATCGATCTTCGACTGGCCCTTGCCGGAGGAAGACATCACCGGCTTGATCACGCACGGGAAACCGATCTGCTGCACGGCCGCCTGCAACTCTTCCAGGCTGTCGGCAAAGCGGTAGGGGGAGGTCGCCAGGCTCAGGGTCTCGCCGGCCAGGCGGCGGATGCCTTCACGGTTCATGGTCAGCCAGGCGGCGCGCGCGGTCGGGATGACGCGGGCTTTGCCGGCTTCTTCCAGCTTGACCAGGGTCTCGGTGGCGATCGCCTCGATTTCCGGCACCACCAGGTCGGGCTGTTCCTTTTCGATCAGCGCGGCCAGCGCGGCGCCGTCGGTCATGTTGATCACGTAGGCGCGATGCGCGACCTGATGGCCGGGCGCATTCTCGTAGCGGTCCACGGCGATGACTTCCACGCCCAGGCGCTGCAGCGCGATGATGACTTCCTTGCCGAGCTCGCCGGAGCCGAGCAGCATGACTTTGGTTGCCGATGGGGAAAGCGGAGTGCCGAGTCGGATTGGTTTTTTCATAACGGGAGGGGGCTGATCAGGAACAGCCTGATCCGGTGCGAGGAATCGATAACGGCGGGACGATACCAAATCTTGCCGTGTTTGGACAGCCGCATTATCCGTCGTCATGACGGCTGGATGCGCGATATCGGCATAGGCTGCAACGAATGATTTCTTTGTGGAAATCTTTCAATGCGAATCCATTAATACCTTCGATTCCAACTTCTGGGTATGCGCCGGCAACGGCGCGCAATTGCCGGCAAAACGGATTGGCTGGAAGCGGCCGGGTTTGCGAATGTCCGCGTTTTGCCGCGATCGGGATTTTCCGTCGGGACGAATTATTTTTCGTTCAAATGCAAATTAAGCATCGCACCCGACAACGATTTCCCATGCGCGTCCAGCGCCAGCGAACGGGTGACGCCGCCGCCCAGCGCTTTTTGCATGACGAAGTTGAGCGCGCCCAAGTGCGGCAGCGCATGGCGCACCACCTCGCCGTGCACCACGCCGGCGAAATGCGCGCGCACGCGTTCGGCGGTCAGTTCGCGCTCCAGCAGGGCATAGTCTTGCTGGCGATAGACGATCACCGAGATATTGGAAATGTCGCCTTTGTCGCCAGCGCGGGAATGGGCAATGTCACGCAGCAGCATGTCAGATCTCCTCGAAATGAACCGATGCGCTCACCAGCTCGCGCGGCAGCAACATGGACAGCACCGCGATCACTTCGCGCGCCGATTTGGTGGCGCCGCCGCCGCCGGCCGGGCCGTTGGTATAGAGCGTCTCGACTTCATTGCCGATGCGCACCGCTTCCTTCATGCTGGCGGTGCGGCCGGCGACGCGGGCGCGCACTTCGAACGGCTCGGCGGCGGCAGATGACATGTCGTTGCCGCAGATGGCGTTGACGCCGATCAGGTCGAAACGCAATTCGTCGGCTTGCACACCGGTCAGTTGCAGGCGTTCGCGCACGATGTCCAGCGCCAGTTGCGCGCGCGCCTGGGCGCCTGGGCCGGCATAGGAAATCTGGCCCTCGCCGATGAAGCTGTCGCGGTAGCCCAGCGTGGTCTTGAGCGTGGCGCTGCGGGGACGGCCGCGGCCGCCGGTGACGGCCACGCGGTCGGGACCGATCTCGGTGATCTGCACTGCCGAGAAGTCGGCCACCACATCCGGCGTGAAGTAACTGCGCGGGTCATGGATTTCGTAGAGCAATTGTTCCTTGCAGGTTTGCGCCGTCACCTGGCCGCCGGAGCCGGCCACCTTGGTGATGACGACGCTGCCGTCGGCGCTGACTTCGCCGATCGGGAAACCCAGCCGCGCCAGCCCGGCCACATCCTTCTTGCCCGGATCAGCGAAGTAGCCGCCGGTGATCTGGCCGGCGCATTCCAGCAGATGGCCCACCAGCGTGCCCTGGCCCAGCTTGTCCCAATCGTCCCCGGCCCAGCCGAATTCATGTACCAGCGGCGCCAGCACCAGCGCCGGATCGGCCACGCGGCCGGTGACCACGACATCGGCGCCGCCTTGCAGCGCCTCGACGATGGGGGCGATGCCGAGATAGGCGTTGGCCGAGATCAGCTTGTCGCCCAGCGAGGCGACCGGCTGGCCGTTGTCTTCAATGGTGAAGTTGCCGCGCTTGAGCACATCCAGCACGTCATCGCCGCTGACGGCGGCGACCTTGAGCCGCTTCAGGCCGATCTCTCGGGCGATTTCCCGGATGCGGCGCGCGGCGGCTTGCGGATTGGCCGCGCCCATGTTGGTGATGATGCGGATACCCTTTTCGGCGCAGGTCTTGAGCACCGCCTGCATGCGTTCGGCCAGCAGCGGGTCGTAGCCCTTGGCCGGGTCGGCCAGGCGCGCCTGCTGGCCGATGGCGATGGTGCGTTCGGCCAGGCATTCGAAGATCAGGTAGTCGAGTTCGCCTTTTTCAGCGAGTTCGACAGCGGGTTCGATGCGGTCGCCGGAATAGCCGGCACCGGCGCCGATGCGGATGGATCGCATTGCATGCTCCTTGAAACTGACTTATCTCTAGAACGGGAATAAGCCGAACGCCACTGCAACAAAGGTCATGAAGACCGTAGTGGCGAACAGAAATGGAATGGTGAATTTTTGATGGTCGCCCAGTTCGATGCCGACCAGGCCGATCAGCAGGAAGGTCGCAGGCGTCAGAGGGCTGACCGGAAAACCGGTGGTCATCTGGCCAAGCAGGGCGGCTTGCGCCATCTGCACGCTGGGAACGCCGAGCGCATTGCTGGCTTCGGCCAATACCGGCAAGACGCCGAAATAGAACGAGTCGGGATCGAACAGCAGGCTCAGCGGCATCGACACCAGGCCGAGCAAAAAGGGCAGGTGATGCGCCATATCGAGCGGAATGCTGGAGGCGACGAATTTGGCCATCGCGGTCAGCATGCCGCTGCCTTTCATGATGCCGGTGAAAACGCCGGCTGCCAGCAGGATGCTGGCCATCATCAGCGCCGCTTTGGCATGCGCGTCGATGCGGGCGCGTTGCTGCGCGACTTCAGGGTAATTGATGAACAAGGCCAGTACGGTGCCGATCATGAAGCAGACCACGGGGTCGACCTTGCCGGTAATCATGCAGCCAAGGACCAGCAAGACCAGCCCGACATTGATCAGGAATTTGCCGGGGCGGCGCAGGCTGCGTTGTTCTTCGCTCAGTTCCTGCTGGTGGTAGCCGGCGCCGGCATCCTGCGTTGCCAAGGCCGGGGCGGCGCCGGAAGCGGTCAGGCCGAGGCGGCGTTCTTCCCGCTTGCCGAGCAACCAGGCGCAGGCAAAGACGAATAGCATGCCGCAAATCTGCACCGGCACCAACGGCAGATACAGGTCCGCGACCGGAATATGCAATGCGGCGGCGGCGCGCAAGGTCGGTCCGCCCCAGGGCAAGGCATTGGCCACGCCGGCGGCCATGGCGACCACGCAGGCTAGGATGCGCTTGTCCATGTTCAGGCGCTCGTAGAGCGGCAGCAGGGCCGGAATCGTCACCAGGAAGGTGACGGCGCCGGAGCCGTCCAGGTGCACGATGGCGGCCAGAATGGCGGAGCCGAGCACGATGCGCGAGGGCCGCAAGCCGACCACTTTCAGGACCTTGTTGATGATCGGATCGAGCATGCCGGCATCTTTCAGGACGCCGAAGAAGAGGATGGCAAAGACGAACATGCCGACGATAGGGGCAATGCCCTTGATGCCGTCGACCATGAATTTCCCGGTTCCCAGGCCGAAGCCGCCGATCAGGGCCGCCGCAAACGGAATGGCGATCAGCGCCGCCAGCGGCGACATTTTCTTGGTCAGAATGGCGGCCAGCAAAACGACAATCGTGATAAAGCCGAGCAGGGCGAGCATAGATGTCTCCGGTGTTTTTTATTCGAGGATGTCCGCAGGCGGCGGAGCATCGCATTTATGGTTTTAAGTGCGGTGCAACGAGTGTAGGTGGCGGTCGATTTTGCTGTAAAGTGCGTATTTTCGATCAATTAATCGTTTTTTCGGATTAATCATGGCCGCCAATATTTCGACCCGTCTGCTGCAGGCCTTCCTGGCGCTGGCCGACTGCCGCCATTTCGGCCATGCGGCCGAGCGCTGCCATGTCTCGCAGTCGGCCTTCAGCGTGATGATCCAGAAGCTGGAAGCCGCCGCCGGCGCGCGGCTGTTCGAGCGCGATACGCGCAATGTGACGCTCACGCCGGAAGGCGAGCTGTTCGTGGAAGTGGCGCGCCAATTGGTGGCCGATATCGAATCGGCTTTCTCCGACATGAGCGACTATGTGGCGCGCCGCAAGGGCCGGGTCGCCATTGCCGCCTTGCCTTCGCTGGCGGCCGGCTGGCTGCCGCCGGTGCTGGCGCAGTACCGGCAGCGCTATCCGGGGGTGACGGTGGAATTGTTCGACGCCATTTCAGACCATTGCCTGGACCTGCTGCGCCATGGCAAGGCCGATATCGCATTGACCGCGCCGGGGCCCAGGCTGCTGGAATTCGATACCCGGCCGCTGTGTTCCGATCCGTTCTATCTGGTGTGCCGGCGCGACCACAAGCTGGCCGGCAAACGGCGCATCAAGGTGGCCCAACTGGCCGGTTGCGAGCTGATCCACCTGGCGCGTTCGACCAGCGTGCGCCAGCACCTGGATGCGATGCTGCATCCCGGCGGGACGGTCAACACCGGGCTGGAAGTGGAACATCTGGCGACGGTGGCGGCACTGATCGAGAGCGGCCTTGGCGTGAGCGTGGTGCCTGAGTTGACGCTGTTCCAGTTCCGCCTTCCCAACCTGGTGGCGATTCCGCTGGATGCGCCGGAGCTGGTGCGGCCGCTGTTGATCGTCACGCCCAAGGAGCGCAGCCTGTCGATCGCGGCGCAAGGCTTGCTGGCGTTGGTGGAAGAGAAAGCGGCAATGGAAATGGGCATTGCGGAGAAAGGGCGGCCGCCGGCAGGCAAGCGCGGCGCCAAATAAAAAAGCCGATCGGATATCCGGTTCCGATCGGCCCAACGATTGCAGGAATAATTGTTTTCTGTCGATCCCGCCGTCCCGCGCAACTCAAGCAACTCAACACTCAAGCCGCTGCAGGACGGGGCTCCCCCGCCATCTGCTCCCCGCTTCAGTCAGCGGCGTAGATGTCGTTGTGAACGCTTTCCTTCACGAAGAACAGGCCGATCACGAAGGTCGCCAGGGCGATCACGATCGGATACCACAGGCCGTAGTAGATGTCGCCCTTGAAGGCCACCAGCGCGAACGAGGTGGTCGGCAGCAGGCCGCCGAACCAGCCGTTGCCGATGTGGTAAGGCATGGACATCGAGGTGTAGCGGATGCGGGTCGGGAACATTTCGACCAGTGCGGCGGCGATCGGGCCGTACACCATGGTCACGTACAGCACCAGGATGAACAGCAGCAACAGGACCATGGGCTTGTTCATCTGGTCCGGATCGGCCTTGCTCGGATAACCCGCGGCCTTGATGTCGTCAGACAGTTCCTTGGACAGGGCCTTGTCTTTCTCGGCGGCTTCTTCCTTGGACAAGGCGGCGGCGTCATACGAGGTGATGACCTTGTCGCCGATGGTGACGGTGGCCACCGAACCCGGTGCGCCGGCCACGTTCTCGTAGTTCACCGATGCGGCCGACAGCTTGGCCTTGACGATGTCGCACGAGGAGGTGAACTTCTTGGTGCCGGTCGGGTTGAACTGGAACTGGCAGTTTGCCGGATCCGCGGTCACGATCACCGGCGCCTTTTTCAGCGCGGCTTCCAGCGCCGGGTTGGCGAAGTGGGTCAGGCCGTTGAAGATCGGGAAGTAGGTCAGCGCGGCGATCAGGCAGCCGCCCAGGATGATGGGCTTGCGGCCGATCTTGTCGGACAGCGAACCGAAGAAGATGAAGAACGGCGTGGCCAGCAGCAGCGCTATCGCGATCAGGATATTGGCGGTGGCGCCGTCGACCTTGAGCGATTGCGTCAGGAAGAACAGCGCGTAGAACTGGCCGGTGTACCACACCACGGCCTGGCCGGCGGTCAGGCCGATCAGCGCCAGGATCACCAGTTTCAGGTTTTTCCATTGGCCGAAGGCTTCGGTCAGCGGCGCCTTGGAGATCTTGCCCTCGGACTTCATCTTCAGGAACGCCGGCGACTCATTCATCGACAGGCGGATCCACACCGAGATGGCCAGCAGCAGGATGGAGACCAGGAACGGAATGCGCCAGCCCCATTCGGCGAAGGCGGCTTCGCCCACCGAGGTGCGCACGCCCAGGATCACCAGCAGCGACAGGAACAGGCCCAGGGTCGCGGTGGTCTGGATCCATGCGGTGAAGGCGCCGCGGCGGCCATCCGGCGCGTGCTCGGCCACATAAGTGGCGGCGCCGCCGTATTCGCCGCCCAGCGCCAGGCCTTGCAGGATGCGCAGGATGATCAGGATGATCGGCGCGGTGATGCCGATGGCGTTGTAGTTGGGCAGGATGCCGACGATGAAGGTCGACGCGCCCATGATCAGGATGGTCACCAGGAAGGTGTACTTGCGTCCCACCAGGTCGCCCAGGCGGCCGAACACCAGCGCGCCGAACGGGCGCACGATGAAGCCCGCGGCAAACGCCAGCAGCGCGAAGATGAACGCGGTGTTGGGGTCGGTGCCGGCGAAGAACTGCTTGGCGATGATGGCCGCCAGCGAGCCGTACAGGTAAAAGTCATACCATTCGAAAATGGTGCCGAGGGAGGACGCGAAAATGACCTTGCGCTCCTCAGGTGTGATGCCGCGCGCAGTCGTGTTGACTGATGCTGTCGTCATGCTGGTCTCCTAGTTTTAATTGATTGGCTGATGCATGGCCGAATGGGGCGTTATGCAAGAACGCAGCGGAGATGCCATGACTGTGCGACGCCATCCCCGTTTTCGAATCCGCCGACGATTCCGCCTTGGCGGCGATCGTCAACCGATCCATACACAAACTGCGGTATTCGTTCCGCATTGCTTGCGTAATGGCCCACTTGTCCACGCGCCGAGTGTGCGACTCAAAACTTACGCAGGACTTGCTTGAAACTTACACAGGCTTACAGGCGAAACGCGGCGGAATTGGTTGCGACGCAGCATGGAGAAGCCATGCCGGCACGCATGGCAGGGGAAGAAGAGGTTTTTGCGGTGCAGCGGCCAAAGCCCGGATGGTGGGCAACCCGATGCCGGACGCATGCGGCGTTTCTACGGCCGGCGCCGGACATCGTGTCTGCGTGTCGCTATGAACGTTGACGTTGAACCTGGCGGGTATCCGGTCCTTATGCCAGCGCGGTGGTCGGCATCGGCGCCGCGGCGTCACTGCCCGAAGGCAGCGCATCGCCGGCCAGCAGCGCCTTCACCACGCGCTCGCCCAGCCCCAGTCCCACGCTCATGCCGATGCCGGTATGCATCAGCACGGCCGTGGTCTTGTCATCGATCGGCAGCGCCGAGAACGGGCCCGGGCCCTTGCTGCCGTACACGCCTTGCCAGCGCTCGAGCACCTGCACGCGCGTGGCCAGCGCGTCTTCGGCCAGGCCGATCATCAACTGGTCGATCTCTTCGCTGTTGAAGGGCGGCGAGTCGGCGCCGTAGTAGTGCGAATCGCCGATGATCAGTTCCTGGTAGGGCGTCGGGCTGACCAGCAGGTGGATGCCGTGCTTGTTGAGCAGCGGCGCGGTGGCGTCGATCTCGGCATGCACCGCGCGCGCGGTGGGCAGGTCGGAGAAGGCGCCGTAGTGGGTGCAGGAGAGGCCGGTCAGCACCGCGTGCGTCAGCGGCAGCGCGTCTTCGGTCTTCACGCGCAGCATCTGGAGGCGGCATTGCTTCAGGTTCATCGCTTGCAGGCGGTCGGCGAACAGGGTCTGGTAGTCATGGCCGGAGCAGACGATCACGCGTTCGGCGCGGAAGTCGCCGGCGGTGGTGGCGAGGCGGCCGTCGCCGGCGCCATGCACCAGCGTATTGAAGCGGAAATGCACGCCCTGCGAATGCAGGTAGGCCACCAGGGCCGGCATGGCCTCGCGCGAATACAGCTGCAGGTCTTCGGTGCCATGCAGGGCCGCGAGGTGATGGCTGAAACGGCCGTTGTAGAGGGTATTGAGCTTGTCGCCTTGCAGCAGCGAGACGCGGTATTCATATTGGCGCGCGCGCACGATCATGAATTCCTGCAGCACGTCGCGTTCGGCTTCGGTGCGGGCGAACAGCAGGGTGCCGGCTTCGCGGGCGCTGAAATTGGCGCGCGTCGACAGGTAGAGCCACAGTTCGCGGCTTTCGCGGGCCAGGTCCAGCATGATGCCGGGCGGCTGGCCGGTGACCAGGCCCATGCCGAAATTGCGGATCGAGGCGCCCAGCGGGGTGCCGGTGCGTTCGAAGACGGCCACGCGCAGGCCGCGCTTGACGGCGGCGTAGGCGTGCGCCAGGCCGAGGATGCCGGAGCCGACCACGGCCAGGTCGAAGTGTTGGGAGTCGCTGCTGTTCATGAATGCTCCATCCGATTCTGGTTCTGTTTGCAAAGATGTCGTTGAAGAACCTGATTGAAATGACATTTGCTCAACTCCCGTCGAGATCGCAATCAGGTTCTAAGCGGGCGCTCTGGCGTCGCCCGTCGGTTGCCGCTGTTGCTCGCGCGGCCTGCGCCACCGAATGGCGGCGCAGGCCGTACTGCCTTGGCCGTGCGGCTTATTGCTTCTTCTCGGCCTTGCTTTCGTAGCGTTTGCTCCACTCGGTCAGGATGCGCTCGCGGTTGGTGCTGGCCCAGGTGAAGTCGTTCTTGATCAGGCGTTTTTCATAGTCGGCCGGCAGCAGTTCGTCCGGCTTGGCGATGCCGGGCATGGCGACCACCGCGAAGTTCTTCTCATACAGGGTCATGGCTTCCTTGCTGGCGGAGAAGTCGGCCAGTTTTTTCGCGGCTTCCAGGTTCTTGGTGCCCTTGACGATGGCGGTGGCTTCGATGTCCCAGCCCAGGCCTTCGGACGGCAGGATCACGTCGATCGGCGCGCCTTCCTTCTTGGTCTTCACGGCGCGGTATTCAAACGCGATGCCGATCGGGAACTCGCCGGTGGCAGCCTGCTTGCAGGGCTTGGAACCGGAGTGGGTGTACTGGCCGATGTTCTTGTGCAGGGCGTCCATGTAGGCCCAGCCCTTTTCCTCGCCCATCATCTGCAGCCAGGCCGAGACGTCCAGGTAGCCGGTGCCGGAAGATGCCGGGTGCGGCATCACGATCTTGCCGGCGTAGACCGGCTTGGTCAGGTCGGCCCAGGAAGTCGGCTTGGGCAGGCCCAGCTTTTGCGCTTCCACGGTGTTGAAGCAGATTGCCGAAGCCCACACGTCCATGCCGACCCAGGCCGGCGGATTGGCGGCGCTGCGGTACTTGGCTTCGATGTTGGACAGGGTCTTGGGGGCGTACGGGGTCAGCATGCCTTCCTTGTCCAGCATGGCC
This sequence comes from Herbaspirillum sp. GW821-FHT09A12, assembly GCF_059418325.1. NCBI lineage: Bacteria > Pseudomonadati > Pseudomonadota > Betaproteobacteria > Burkholderiales > Oxalobacteraceae > Herbaspirillum > Herbaspirillum sp. GW821-FHT09A12. Next base: position 727,853 of record NZ_JBWKPR010000002.1, on the reverse strand, counting down.
AGGCTGGTGGCGGCCAGGCCCCAGATCGCGTCGGCTTGCGGATTGGCCTTTTCGGCCAGCAGCTTGGCGGTGACGATGCCGGTGGAGTCGCGCACCCACTTGATTTCGATATCCGGGTTGGCCTTCTGGAAAGCGGCCTGGTAAGCCTTGATCTGGTCCGCTTCGAGGGCGGTGTAGACCGTCAGCGTGGTGGCGGCATGCGCGGCCTGTGCCGAGAACAGCATGCCGGCGCCGATGGCCGATGCGAGCAGTTTGAACAGCTTGGTTTTTTTCATGATGGCCTTTGGATGGGCTGGGTTGAAATGGCGTCGGTAGAACGCCGGATGGGAAACAAGGTTCGGCTCAATGGGTGCGCGCGCGGCGCCACGCCTGGGCGCGGGCGATCCAGCGGCCGCCGGCGGCGTGCATCAGCAGCGAGGCGGCGGCCGAGGTCAGCAGGATTAGCGTCGACATCGCCGCGGCCGGGCCGACATCGCCGGCGTCGTCCATGTTGAGCACGGCGACCGAGGCCAGCACGGTGTCGGGGCGGTACAGGAAGATCACCGCCGAGACCGTGGTCATCGACGACACGAACAGGTAGCGGAAGATCTCCAGCAGCGCCGGCAGGCACAGCGGCACCGTGATGCGCACGAAGGTCTTGAGCAGAGGCACCTTCAGCGACAGCGAGGCGGCTTCGAATTCGGGATCGAGCTGCTTGAGCGCGGTGACGGCGGTCAGGTGGGCGGTGGTGTAGAAGTGCACCACCGAACACAGCACCAGCAGCGCCATCGTGCCGTACAGGAAATTGAACGGGTTGGCCGGGTGGTTGAAGAACAGCAGGGTGCCCAGGCCCAGCACCAGGCCGGGCACCGCCATCGGCAGGAAGCACAGGAAGCGCAACAGCGGGCCGAGTACGGACGAGAGCGCCGACCCGCCGCGCGTCTTTTCCATCAGCCAGGCGCCGGTGAAGATCACCAGGGTGCCGGCGATGCTGGTGCCGCAGGCCAGCTTGAGGCTGTTCCAGTAGGCCAGCCAGCCGCCGCCGTCCATGTTGTCGAAATCGTAGTGCTGCAGCGTGAGCTGCAGGTTGTACGGCCACAGCTTGACCAGCGAGGCGCCGATGGCGACCGCGATGATGGTCAGGATGGCGGCGGCCAGCGCCGTCACCGCCATCAGGTTGGCGCCATCGCGGCGCCAGTCCGGGCGCGGCACATAGGATTCCGAGCGGCTGCTCATCTGGGCGCGCTGGCGGCGTTGCAGCCAGGCGTCGACGGCGAAGGTGAGCACCGCCGGCACCAGCAGCAACAGGCCGATCAGCGCGCCGCGGCCGAACTGCTGCTGGCCGACCACCGCCTTGTAGGCTTCCACCGCCAGCACGCTGTAGGCGCCGCCGACGATCTTGGGCACGCCGAAATCGGTGATGGCGAGCGTAAATACCAGGCAGAAGGCGCCGAAGATGCCATAGCGCGTGGCCGGCAGGGTGACGCTTTTGAAGGTGCGCCAGCGCGACGAGCCCATCGCGGCGGCGGCGTCGTACAGGCGGCCATCGGCTTGCGACAAGGCCGACAGCAAGATCATCAGCGCATGCGGGAAGGTGTAGAACACTTCGCCCAGCAGGATGCCCCAGAAACCATAGATGCTGCCGTCCATCCATTCCTTGAACAAGCCCTGGTTGCCGAACAGGTAGATGAGCGCGATGCCCGGCAGCAGCGACGGCGCCAGCAGCGGCAGGAGCCCGATGCCGCGCCACACCGGTTTGAGCGGGATGCAGGTGCGCTGCAAGGCGTAGGCGAACGCATAGGCCAGCGGCACCGTGACCAGCGCGGTGGCAAAGGACACCCACAGGCTGCGTCCCAGCATGGGCAGGAAATTGATGTTGGAGAACAATGCGGCCAACGGCTGCAAGCCGGCCCAGCGGCCCTCAGGGGTGAGCGCCGCCTGCATCAGGATGAACACCAGCGGGCCGCCCAGCCCCAGCAGCAGCGCGGCCAGCAACAGCCACTTGAGGCCGGCCAGCAGCAACTGGCCGGGGTCTGTTTGGCGTTGCGCGCGCCTGGCGCCAGCGCTGTGCAGGCCCGGCGCCCCCAGGTCGGGCATGGCGCTGCTGGCAGTGGTGGCGGTGGAGTTCATCGCGGCGCCGTTTCTCATCAGACGAAGACCTGCAGCGATTGGCGCGGCAGCGCGATCCAGATGCCTTCGCCGCCGCGCATGGCGCCGAGCCGGTCATGCGCCTGGCCCATGACGTCGGCCATCAGCGTTTGCCCGGGCAGGGCATCGGCGGCGAGGGCGATGCGGTAACGGTTGCCGAGATAGATGCGGTCGACCACGCGGGCCCGGAAGCGGTTGGCGGCTTGCTCGGCGGGAAACAGGTCGACCGCTTCCGGCCGGCAGAACAGGCGGCCGCTGGACAGTTCTTCTTCCTCCGGCTGGATCTCCAGTTGCAGCGAACCGACCGCGACCTGGGAGCCCGAGATCCGGGTGAAGGGCAGCCAGTTGGACTGGCCGATGAAGTCGGCCACGAAGGGCGAGGCCGGGCGCCGGTAGATTTCGTCGGGGGTGCCGAATTGCTCGATGCGGCCGCGGTTCATCACGGCGATGCGGTCGGCCATCACCATGGCTTCTTCCTGGTCGTGCGTGACCATCAGGGTGGTGATGCGGAATTCCTTTTGCAGGCGGCGGATTTCCAGTTGCAGGTGTTCGCGCACCTGGGCGTCCAGGGCCGATAGCGGTTCGTCAAGCAGCAGCAGCGAAGGCGACGGCGCCAGCGCGCGCGCCAGGGCCACGCGCTGCTGCTGGCCGCCGGAGAGCTGGCCGGGATATTTGCGCTCGCTGCCGGCCAGGCCCACCATGCCCAGCATCTCGGCCACGCGTTCGCGCCTTTGCTGGCGCGACAGCTTGCGCTGGCCGGCCGCGGCATTGAGGCCGTAGGCCACGTTGTCTTCCACGGTGAGATTGGGAAACAGCGCGTACGACTGGAACAGGATGCCGTAATCGCGTGCCTGCGGCGGCAACTGCGAGATATCGCGCCCGCCGGCCTGCAGGCTGCCGGCATCCTGGCGTTCCAGGCCGGCGATGGTGCGCAGCAGGGTAGTCTTGCCGCAGCCGGACGGGCCCAGCAGGCAGACCATTTCCCCCTGCCTGACCTCGAGCGAAACACGGTCTAGCGCGGTGAAGGCGCCGAAGCGCTTGTCGATGCCGCGCACCGACAGGAAAGTCTCGCTGCCATCGGTATGCGACAGATCGCCGGCATGGGAACCGAGGGCGCTGGGAAGGGGGGAAGCGGTCTGCATCATCTGGTTGGTCTCGCTGGTGGAGCGGCTGGGCCGCAACGCTGCCGCAATCGTTTGCCGTGTTTGCAGGAACTCAGCGCTGTCGCGCATTTGCGGGGCGTTGTCGGTCTCAAGGCAAGCGGATGTTACGGGGCAAATATGACTGCTGGATGACAGCTCCCTCTGCGATAGCGGAGTAATATCCGACCTATAGATTGAAGTTATGGATGGTGCGTTTCTCGGACTGGCGGAAGGGCGCGGCGGCGCTGATATAGTGTCGAATAATGTGGAGTAATGTCGATATTCCTGAGCGCGCGTTGAAAGGCGGCAAGCTGTTGCCGGGCGCCATCAGCGGCGGACATGCGGGGAGAACGAATATGAGTCAAACAAGGAAGCAGGGATATCGCGGGCCATCCCGCCTGACGCTGGCCAGGATCGGCGCGGCGGCATTGCTGGCCGCCTGTTCGGGGCCGGAGAGTACGCAACAGCAGCGCGACGAATTGGCCAAGTCCATCATCGAACAGAAAAAGACCACGCCGGACGGCACCTCGACCGCCACCACCGCCGATGGCTACAAGCAGGATCTGGCCAAGCGCATCTCGCAGGTCAATTTCACCAGCGTCTATGTCGAGCGTCCGCAAGCGTTGCTGCGCTCGGTGATCGTGGTCAAGTATGTGGTCGATCGCGACGGCAACCTGGTCAAGAGCGAGATCCTGCGCAGCAACCGCGACAAGCAGGCCGAGGCCAGCGCGCTGGGCAGCCTGAAGAATACGGCGCCTTTTCCCAAGCCGCCGGAGGCGCTGCTGCAGCACGGCCGCATCGAATTGTCCGAAAGTTGGCTGTTCAATAACGATGGGCGCTTCCAGTTGCGCAGCGTGGCGCTGGCGCAGATGGGCGAATGAATGCAGGCATCCGCAGCCGGCGCGGGGGTGTTGCCGGGGATTGGCATGTGTATAATGTCGCGCGTGCACGACTGAGTGCGTTGTGCGCCCGAGGGCCTGCCGCAGGAAGAGTTTCCGGGCGGGTTCCCGCTCCGCCGGACCAGGGCGAACGTGAGTTCGCCTTTTTTATTACCCGAATCCGGCACGAGACAGCGAGGGGCGCACACCTTCATTGACCGGATCGTTTATTGATTGGCTATTCATGTTTGAATTCATTCGTACCCACCAGCGCCTGATGCAGTTCCTGCTGTTGCTGTTCATCTTCCCGTCGTTCGCTTTCTTCGGCCTGGAGGGCTACAGCAGCCTGAGCGACAGCGGCAGCGCCGTGGCCAAGGTGGCCGGACAGACCATTACCAAGGAAGAATGGGATGCCGCGCATCGCCAGCAGCTCGACCGCATGCGCCAGGCTTATGGCGATCAGTTCGACACCAGGCTGTTCGATACCCCCGAGGCGCGCCGCGCCATTCTCGACAACCTGATCGCGCAACGCGCGCTGGGCGCCGAAGTGGCAGCCAGCAAGCTGGTGGTGCCTGACCAGGCGCTGCAGCAAAGCATCCTGCAAATCCCGGGCCTGACCAAACCGGACGGCACCTTCGACAACGACCAATACCGCGTGCTGCTGGCGGCCCAGGGCATGACTCCGAAGGGTTACGAGGCCAGCCTGCGCCGCGAAATGGCGCTGCAGCAGTTGAATGCGGCGATCCAGAACACCGCATTCGCGCCCAAGACCGTGGCCGATAACCTGTCGAACCTGAACGACCAGGAACGCACGGTGCAGATGCTCAACTTCAAGCCGGAGAGCTACGCCTCCCAGGTCAAGGTGAGCGACGAGATGCTCAAGGCCTACTACGACAAGAACGGCAAGCGCTTTGAAACGCCGGAGCAGGCCAGCATCGAATACGTGGTGCTCGATGGCGCCGCCGTGGCCGCGCAGTCGCAGGCGACCGATGACGACATCAAGTCCTACTACGAGCAAAACCAGAAGCTGTATGCGACCGAAGAGCAGCGCCGCGCCAGCCACATCCTGATCACCGTCAATAAGGATGCGTCGGCGGCCGACAAGGCGGCCGCCAAGGCCAAGGCGGAAGGCCTGGTGGCCCAGTTGCGCAAGAATCCGGGCGATTTCGCCAAGCTGGCCAAGGCCAATTCGCAAGATCCGGGCTCGGCCGAGAATGGTGGCGACCTGGGCTTCTTCGGCCGCGGCGCGATGGTCAAGCCGTTCGAGGATGCGGCGTTTGGCCTCAAGCAGGGCGAGATCAGCGATCCGGTGGAGTCGGACTTCGGCTATCACGTGATCGAAGTCACCGGCATCAAGCCGGCGTCGGTCAAGCCGCTCGATGCGGTGAAAAATGAGATCGCCGGCGAGATCAAGAAGCAGATCGCGGCGAAGAAGTATTCCGAACTGGCCGACCAGTTCAATAACCTGGTCTACGAAAACGGCGACAGCCTCAAGGCGGTCTCCGACAAGCTCAAGCTGACTATCCAGACCGCCACCGGCGTCACGCGCGCGCCCAACCCGGCGGCCGGCGCGGCGCCGTACAACAATGCCAAGTTCCTGACGGCGCTGTTTACCGACGACGTGATCAAGTCCAGGCACAACAGCGAAGCGGTGCAGGTCGCCCCCAATATCCTGGTGGCCGGCCGCATCAGCCAATACAAGCCGGTGGCCGTGCGCGCCTTCGAGGACGTCAAGGCTGACGTGCAGAAGGTCGTGCTGCTGCAGGAAGAGCAGGCGCTGGCCACCAAGGCCGGCCAGGCCCGCCTGGCCGAACTGCAGGCCAAGGATGACGGCGCCGGCTTCAGCGAGGCCAAGGTAGTCTCGCGCGTCAAGGCTGAGGGCTGGAACGAAGAGGCGTTTGTTGCCGTCATGAAGGTCGATGCCGCCAAGCTGCCGGCCTACACCGGCGTGGAAATGCCGGGCATGGGTTACCAGATCTACCGCGTGACCAAGGTCGAGCAGCCCAAGACCGCGGATGCCGCGCGCCGCAAGGCCGAGCAGGAACAGATCGCCAATGCGCTGTCGCAGCAGGAAGCGCTGGCTTACCTCGGCTACCTGCGTGAAAAGGCCAAGACCAAGCTGTTGAAGGGGGCCGCCGCGATCAGCGCCGACGATGCCGCCAAATAAGGCAGCCACGCCGCAGGGCGCACCACAGATGTGAAACGGTGCGCGTGCGGCGCCCCATGCCGGTGACATCCGTGCATGGGCGCGACAATCAGCTAAAAAATTTATACAGGCCGCTTCTCCAGCGGCCTTTTTTGTTTCATTATTGAGGCGGCGCAGCATTTTTCAGCATGCTTTCCTTGTCATCCTGATCGCGGCTTGCGTCGTTCCAGCGTTATCCGGCTGCCGTAAAGTTATCGTCGCCTCCAGTCGAATTCGAAGGGCATCGCAGAAGGGATTCCTGAATGGAAATGCTTCCGGTGCAATGTTTTGCCATTGAATAGTCGACCACTGCTTTCCATGCCAGCCCCAGTCCTGATCATCCAAACCGGCGATCCCAACCAGACCCTCAAGAGCAATTATGGCGGTTACGCGCAGCAGATCCAGTCTGCCGCCGGACTGGCCGATCATGAAACCGAAACCGTGACCGTGTACCAGGGGCAGGCCTTGCGCTCGCCCTGTTCCTACCGCGCCGTCTTCATCACCGGTTCGCCCGCCATGGTGACCGACAAGGAAGACTGGAGCGAGCGCACCGCCGAATGGCTGCGCGATGCGGCGGCGGAAGAGACCCCGATGTTCGGCATCTGCTACGGCCACCAGTTGCTGACCTATGCCTTCGGCGGCGAAGTCGGCTACAACCCGGCCGGCCGCGCCGCCGGCACCATGCATGTGCAAACCTACGACTGCTGCCGCAAGGATGCCTTGCTGGGCGAGCTGCCGACCACTTTCCCGGCGCACATGCTGCACATGCAGTCGGTGCTGCGCCCACCGGCGGAAGCGATCGTGATGGCGTGCTCGCCGCTGGACCCGCACCACATGCTCAAGCATGCGGAAAACATCTATTCGACCCAGTTTCACCCGGAGTTCTCGCCGGACTTCGTGCGGGCCCACCTGAATTACTACGCCGAGGTGTATCGCGGTTGCGGCATCGACGCCATGGCGCTGTGCGAAAAGGTCAGCGAAACGCCGCAATCGACCGGCTTGCTGCGCCGGTTTCTGGAACTGTATGCGCGGCATTGAGCGATTCGACCAAGCCCGTTCGCCCTGAGTAGCCGCCTGGCGGCGTAGCGAAGGGAGCGTTTATTTCAATCCGACCAGCGGTTTCAAATGCGGCCAGACGTTATCCAGCAGCATGGCTTGCGCCTGTTCGTTGGGATGGATGCGGTCGGCCTGGAACAGCTCCATGTTGGCGGCGATGCCGTCCATGAAGAAGGGCACCAGCGGCGCCTTGTTCCGTTTGGCCAGGTGCTGGAACATGTCAGTGAAGCGGCGCGTGTAGTCGGCGCCGTAGTTGGGCGGGATCTGCATGCCCACCAGCAGCACCTTGGCTTTGTTCTGGCGCGCCAGGTCCATCATGGCCTGCAGGTTCTCTTGCGTGGTGTTGAGTTGCAGGCCGCGCAGGGCGTCGTTGCTGCCCAGTTCGATCACGACGATATCGGGCTTGTTCTTTTCCAGCAGGGAAGGCAGGCGATTCTTGCCGCCGATGGTGGTGTCGCCGCTGATGCTGGAATTGATCACCACGGCATCGACCTTGTTTTGTTGCAGGCGCTGCTCCAGCAGCCGGGTCCACCCGGTGCCGCGCGCCAGGCCGTATTCCGCCGAGAGGCTGTCGCCGAGCACGAGCAGGGTTTTTGGGGCAGAATAAGCGCTCATCGCCGCCAGCATCAGGGCGATGCCCGCCAGCAGCCGCAACCATGCCCTGAGGCCGGTTCGCGCTGCAAATGTCGCCATCCTTCTTGACTGAATGCCCTGCATGCCCGATTCCGCTGCCGCCATTGCTGCCGATCCTGTCGTCATTTCCGCTGTCCCTGCCATTGAAGTCCTTCAGTTGTCCAAACGCGTTGCCGATGCATCGGCCGAATCCGGCCAGCTCACGATTCTTTCCGGCATCGATTTTACCGTGGCGCCCGGCACCACGCTGGCCATCGTCGGCGCCTCGGGCTCAGGCAAATCCACGCTGCTGGGCCTGTTGGCTGGACTGGATACCCCCAGTGAAGGTTCCGTGCGGCTGGATGGCGCGGACATTTTCGCCCTCGATGAAGACGGCCGCGCGGCGCTGCGCAAGCGCAAGCTGGGTTTCGTGTTCCAGTCCTTCCAGTTGCTGGGCCACCTCAACGCGCTGGAAAACGTGATGTTGCCGCTGGAGTTGCGCGGCGACGGCGAGGCGCGCGCCAAGGCCGAGCGGATGCTGGCGCGCGTGGGCCTGGGCAGCCGCCTCAAGCATTACCCCAAATACCTCTCCGGCGGCGAGCAGCAGCGCGTGGCGCTGGCGCGCGCTTTCGTCACCGAGCCGCCGCTGCTGTTTGCCGACGAGCCCACCGGCAGCCTCGATGCCGCCACCGGCGAATCGGTGATCAAGCTGATGTTCGAACTGAACCAGGAACGCGGCTCCACGCTGGTGCTGGTGACGCACGACAATTCCATCGCCGCGCGCTGCGCGCGCACCATCACCATCGCTGCCGGCCGCCTTGCCGGCAGTACCTGAGTCCGATATTTAGACCGCTTCCATCGGATCGGCCGGCGGCAGCGGATGGGCGCGCTTGTGTTCAATATAGGCGATGCCCATGCCGCTGGCGCAGATGATGGCGATGCCGAGGAGGGTGATGCGGTCGGGAAACTGGCCGAACACCAGCCAGCCCATGCCGGATGCCGAGATGATCTGGGCGTAGAAGAAGGGCGTCAGCACCGAGGCTTCGGCGTGGCGGTAGGCGTTGTTTTGCAGGAAGTGGCCGATGGTGCCGGTAAGGCCGGTGGAAATCAGGATCGCCCATTCGACCAGGTCCGGCGTATGCGAACTCCAGAAGAACGGCACCGCCAGCGTGGATAGCGCGCTGCCCATCAGCGCGCCGTAGAACAGCGTCACCATCGGGTCGTCGGCCTGGTTGGCCTTGCGGTTGAGGATGGACATCAGCGCCATCGTGCAGGCCGACAGCAAGCCCAGCGCCACGCCGTGCGGCGGGATGTCGCCGCCGGGGCGGATCACGATCAGCATCCCGCTAAAGCCGACCAGCACCGCGATCCAGCGCGAGACATACGCCCGTTCCCCTAGCAGCCAGGGCGAGATCGCCAGCACCACCAGCGGCGCGCAGAAGTTCATCGCCGTGCCTTCGGCCAGCGGCACGACCTTCAATACCGAGAAAAAGATCAGCGTCGACGCCAGCAACAGGGCGCCGCGGCCGATCTGCAGGCCCGGCCGGTTGGAGCGGAAGATGCTGCGCCCGCTGCGTTTCTGGTAGAGCGGCACCAGCGTGGTCGCCATGAACAGCACGTTGATGGTGTAGCGCATCCACGCGATCATCACCACGTGGTAGCCGGAGATGGCCAGCAGCTTGCCGGCTGCGTCCAGCAGGGACAGCGTCCACAATCCGGTAACCAGGAAAATGATCCCCAGCCAGAGCTTAGGAGTATGTACGACTCGGAACTGCGGCAGGGCGCTGGTGGACATGGTCTCGGATGATGTTGTTGAACACGGCTCTGATGGCCGGGATGAATTCGCTGGCGGTCAGCCCGACCGGGCCCAGGCCCTGCGCCACCAGCCGGTCGGCCGCGGCGCCATGGATCCAGGTGGCGGCCAGCGCGGCGGCGCGCAGGGGCCATCCTTGCGCCAGCAGCGCGCCGCACAGGCCGGACAGCACGTCGCCGGTGCCGGCCGTGGAGAGCGCCGGATTGCCGGTCGGGTTGATCACCATCTCGCCATCGGGAAAGGCGATCACGGTGCCGGCGCCCTTGAGCACGGTGATGGCATTGAAGTGGCGCGCCAGCATGCGGGCGGCCTGGGGACGGTCGCTCTGGATGTTCTGGGTCGTGGTGTCGAGCAGGCGCGCGGCTTCCAGCGGATGCGGGGTGATGATGCTGGCGATTTCCCCGCTGCCGCCGCGGCGGTCGTGCAGCTTGTGCTGCAAGGTCGGTTCGGCCGAGATCAGGTTGAGGGCATCGGCATCGACCACGATGTCGGCCTGGCTGTCGAGCGCGCGGGCCAGGATGTCGTGCGCGTGGCGCGAGGTGCCCATGCCGGGGCCGACCACCAGCGCCGCGCTGGCGCCGAACTCGACGCGGTCGGCGACGCGGAACATCAATTCCGGATGCACGCTGTCGTAGGCCGGCCCGTCATCGACAAACGCCAGGTAGACCCGGCCGGCGCCGCCAAACGCCGCGGTGCGCGCCGCCAGCACCGGCGCGCCGGCCATGCCGCGGGCGCCGCCGACGACGATCACGTCGCCGTAACTGCCTTTGTGCGAGTTGTTGGCGCGCGGCTTGAGGGACGCCGCAAAATGCGCCGGCCCGTTCAGGAAGGCGCGGGTCGGCCGGTAGCAGCCAGGGCCGATCTCCAGCGCTTGCAGCGCGATGAGGCCGCTATGGTCCTTGCCCTCGCAGGTATGCAAGCCGGGCTTGTCGCCGATGAAAGTCATGGTGTGGGTGGCATTGATCGCTACGCCATCGGCGCCGCCGACGATGCTGCCAGTGTCGGCATTGAGCCCGCTGGGGACGTCGATCGACAATACCGGGCAGGGCAGGCCGTTGACGTGGTCGATGATGGCGCGCAGCTTGCTCGCGGGCGCGCGCGTCAGGCCGATGCCGAACAGGCCGTCGATCACCAGCGCCCACGATTGTTCGCGCAGGCCGGCCGGCGTGAGGTCTTCGATGAACTGGATTTCCGCTTCACGCGCACGCGCCAGCGCGCGGCGCGCATCCTCGGGTTGCTTGCCCTGGTCGGCATGCAGTTGCACGGCGACTTCGATGCCGGCTTCCTCAAGGATGCAGGCCGCTTCCAGCGCATCGCCGCCATTGTTGCCGGGGCCGGCCAAGACCAGCACCGAAGGTGAGGATTGCGTGGTGGACGACAGCAACTGCTGCGCATATTCGGCCACGGCCGCGCCGGCGCGCTGCATCAGGGTATAGGAGGGGAGTCCGGACAGGGCGGTCTGCTCGACTTCGCGGATTTCGGCAGCAGAATAGAGCGCGCTCATGGCTGTGATCGCTGATGCGTTGGTGTTGCGGTGATCGGGATGAACTGCAGAGGTGAGGCATTGCCTCGAAATCATTCTAAGTCAATTGCGCAGAATGCGCTGCACGACGGCAGATGAAAAAAATCGGCGCAGATGAATCCGCGCGCGATGCCGCGTTTGCCGGATGCAAAGGGAGCGCCCCGACCAGGGCCGGGGCGTAGATTGAAGACCGGATCAGGCGGCCAGGTCTTGCGGCAAGAAGCCCTCGGCATCCACCACCGGCTGCTCGCCGGCGACCATATCGGCCAGCACGCGCGCCGAGCCGACGGCGGCGGCCCAGCCGGCGATGCCGTGGCCGACGTTGACGAAAACGTTGCCGTGGCGCGTCGGACCAAACAGCGGCATGCCGCTGGGCAGGAGCGGGATCGTGCTGCTCCAGAAGTGCGCCTGGTTGTAATTGGCGGCGTTCGGGTAATAGTCGCCCGCGATCTTGAGCAGGTTGCGCAGTGCCTTGGGCGGGATCGTCTGCGACGGCGGTAAAAAGCCGAGCAGGCCGGTGATGCGGATGCGATTGCCCAGGCGCGTCATGGCGACCTTGTAGCTGTCATCGAACAGCGCCATGTCGGGCGCATCGTCGGGGTTCTTGATCGGCACCAGCGCCGAATAGCTTTGCAGGGCGCGCATCGGCAGCGGCGTGTCCAGCGGGCGCAGCAGCTCGGCGGTCTGCATGCCGGCGGCCAGCACCACGCCATCGGTGGTCAGGCGCCCGGCCAGGTGCGGCGACTCCAGTTCCAGCGTCACGCGTGCGCCGAATTCAGGCTGGATCGACTTGACGGTCGAACCGAAATGGAAAGACACGCCCAGTTCCTGGGCTGCGTTGCGCATCTGCTTGGCGAACAATACGCAATTGCCGGCGATGTCGTCCGGGTAATACAGCGCGCCGGCCAGGGCGGCTTCTGACGAGAAGGCCGGCTCCAGCAGGCGGAGCGCCGCAGTGTCCAGCATCTTGTGCCGGATCTCGCATTGCTGGGCGCTTTCTTGCAATGGCGCCATGCGCGCGGCTTCGGCCGGGGTGCGGAACAGATGGAACACGCCGCTGCTGTTTTCGTGCTCCATCGCATAATGTTCCTGCAACTGGCGCGTGAGTTCCTGGCCATAGGCTGACAGGCGTGTGAGCCGGAGCTTGTTGGCGGCCAGGCGTTGCTGCTGGGCCTGGCGCGTCTGGCGCATCCAGCGGTTGCGCTTGAAGTCGGTGCCGGCGGCCAGCAGCACGCGCGGTTCTTCCTGGAAACGGCCGGCGAAGGTGGCGAAGGCGCCGGGCAGGGTCAGCGGCATGGCCGCGCCGGGCGCGAGCAGGCCGGAATTGCCGAACGTGGCTTCTTCTGCAACATGGGCGCGCCGTTCGAGCACGGCGACCTCATACCCCTTGGCGGCCAGGAAATAGGCGCTGCAAATCCCTGAAAGTCCCCCGCCGATGACGGCGATCTGTCGATGTGTGTTGTTCACTCTGTGTGTCTTGGATGGCGGATCAGGCCGCTGTTGTCATCGTCATCGGATGGCTGCCTTGATGGTCGAGATGGCCACGATGACAATATCGCCATGCGGGCAAGGCCGGTTTTCCGATGCGGCCGGAATGATACCGCGAAATGGTCTTGCTGCTGAGATATTGCCTGAATGTCATGCAAGTTCCATTTCCGGGAGGGAATGCGTTTCAAGAACCGTCGGTGTTTTCGTTGAACAACGCGCAGACGGGATGGGCCGATGACAAGCGCCGGGCAGAAAGGCGCGCCAGGGCCGCGCGCTCGCGTTGAGTGAGCCCAATACCCCCTTGTCCACTGTATAATTCGGTCTTTGCTAGCAAACGCGCGCACGATCCATCAGATCAGCCCGATGCAGCATCCCTTGTCCGTGCCAGGCATCTGCCTGTTGCAGTGCGGAACCATGGGATGCATCGGCGTCGGTGGATCGGTTCCAAGCCGCGCCAGCACCCGTTTTCCCGATTCAAGCCAACTGCCTCGACCTCGCCATGCTGATCTTGCCGGGCTCCAATGCCCTTTCCGCTTTCCGCACCCAACGCCTCCTGTCCCAACTGCAAGCTGTCGATCCCGCCATTACCGGCATTTCCGGCCGGTTCCTGCATTTTGTCGATGCCGCGGGCGCCCTGACCAAGGAAGACGAGGCGCGCCTGAACGGCCTGCTGACCTATGGCGACCCGTTCAACGGCAGCGACGAAGGCGAGGCCTTTGTCGCCATTCCCCGTTTCGGCACCATCTCGCCCTGGGCCAGCAAGGCCACCGATATCGTCCACAACTGCGGCATGGCCCATATCCACCGCGTCGAACGCGGCATCGTCTATCGCGTCCAGATCAAGAGCGGCCTGCTGGGCGGCGCCAAGAAACTCAACGACGCCAGCATCCCGGCCGTGGCGGCGCTGCTGCATGACCGCATGACCGAAACCGTATTGCGCCACCCGAGCGAAGCGTCCGGCCTGTTCGCCGAACTGCAGGGCAAGCCGCTGGAGTCGGTGGATGTGACCGGCGGCGGCCGCGCCGCCCTCGAGCGCGCCAATACCGAACTCGGCCTGGCTTTGTCGGACGACGAAATCGATTACCTGGTGGACGCCTTCACCCGCGCGCAGCGCAATCCGACCGACGTCGAGCTGATGATGTTCGCCCAGGCCAACAGCGAACACTGCCGCCACAAGATCTTCAACGCCGACTGGACCATCGACGGCGTGGCGCAGGACAAGTCGCTGTTCGGCATGATCAAGAACACCCACCAACTGAACCCCAAGGGCACGGTGGTGGCTTACAGCGACAACTCGTCGGTGATCGAGGGCGCCACGGTGCCGCGCTTTTACCAGCGCGGCGCCGGCCGCGGCAACGTGTATGAGGCGTCGGAAGAGCTGACCCACATCCTGATGAAGGTGGAAACCCACAACCACCCGACCGCGATCTCGCCGTTCCCGGGTGCCTCCACCGGCGCCGGCGGCGAAATCCGCGACGAGGGCGCGACCGGGCGCGGCGCCAAGCCCAAGGCCGGCCTGACCGGTTTCACCGTCTCCAACCTGATGGTCACGCACGCCGTGCAGCCCTGGGAAAACGCGCGCGATGTGGCGCAACCGGTGGCCGAGCGCGACATCCACGCCGAGGGCGGCATCTACGGCAAGCCCGAGCGCATCGCCTCGCCGCTGCAGATCATGATCGAAGGCCCGCTGGGCGGCGCCGCGTTCAACAACGAATTCGGCCGGCCCAACCTGGGCGGCTACTTCCGCACCTATGAGCAGAATGTGGGCGGCGAGGTGATGGGCTACCACAAGCCGATCATGATCGCCGGCGGCATGGGCAACATCTCGGCCAAGCACACCAAGAAGAACGACCTGCCCGCGGGCAGCCTGCTGATCCAGCTGGGCGGCCCCGGCATGCGCATCGGCATGGGCGGCAGCGCCGCCTCGTCGATGGCCACCGGCGTCAATACCGCCGACCTGGACTTCGACTCGGTGCAGCGCGGCAATCCGGAAATGGAGCGGCGCGCGCAAGAAGTCATCAACGCCTGCTGGGCGTTGGGCGACGAGAACCCGATCCTGTCGATCCATGATGTCGGCGCCGGCGGCCTGTCCAACGCGTTCCCGGAAATCACCAACGACGCCAAGCGCGGCGCGCTGTTCGACCTGCGCAAGGTGCCGCTGGAAGAGTCCGGCCTGGCGCCCAAGGAAATCTGGAGCAACGAGTCCCAGGAGCGTTACGTGCTGGCCATCGCACCCGAGCACCTGGAACTGTTCAAGTACCTGTGCGAGCGCGAGCGTTCGCCGTTCGCCGTGGTCGGCACCGCCACCGAGGAGCGCCAGCTGAAGGTGATCGACCCCGAGCAGGGCAACAACCCGGTCGACATGCCGATGGATGTGTTGCTGGGCAAGCCGCCCAAGATGCACCGCGACGTCAAGCACCTTGAGAAGACCCTGCCGGCGGTCGACCTGACCGGCATGGACCTGGTGGATGTGTCGCACCGCGTGCTGCGCCTGCCGACCGTGGCCGACAAGTCGTTCCTGATCACCATTGGCGACCGCAGCGTGGGCGCCATGACCGTGCGCGACCAGATGGTCGGCCCCTGGCAGGTGCCGGTGGCCGACGTCGCCGTGACCGCGATGGGCCTGGAAGGCTATCTGGGCGAGGCGATGGCCATGGGCGAGCGCACGCCGCTGGCGGTGATCGATGCCGCCGCATCGGGCCGCATGGCGGTGGGCGAAGCGATCACCAACATCGCCGCCGCGCCGATCGCCGAGATCGGCGACATCAAGCTGTCGGCCAACTGGATGGCGGCCTGCGGCCAGCCCGGCCAGGATGCCGCGCTGTTCGACACCGTCAAGGCCGTGGGCATGGAACTGTGCCCGGCGCTGGGCGTGTCGATCCCGGTGGGCAAGGATTCGCTGTCCATGCGCAGCACCTGGACCGATGACGCCGGCCCCAAGTCGGTGACTTCGCCGGTGTCGCTGATCGTGTCCGGCTTTGCGCCGGTGACGGACGTGCGCCGCGTGCTCACGCCGCAACTGCGCAAGGATAGCGGCGAGACCGTGCTGATCGTCATCGACCTCGGCCGCGGCAAGAACCGCATGGGCGCCTCGGCGCTCACGCAAGTCATGCAGCAGATCGGCAATGAAACCCCGGACGTGGACAGCGCGGAAGACCTGAAGGGCTTCTTCAACGCCATCCAGCAGCTCAATGCCGACGGCAAGCTGCTGGCCTACCATGACCGCTCCGACGGCGGCCTGTTCGCCACGCTGGCGGAAATGGCCTTTGCCGGCCATACCGGCATCTCGGTCAACCTCGACATCCTGACCATGGAAAGCGAGCATGCGGCCGACTGGGGCGACTCCAAGAACTGGACCTCGCAAGTGGCCGAGCGCCGCAACGAACTGACGCTGCGCGCGTTGTTCAACGAGGAACTGGGCGCGGTGATCCAGGTGCGCGCCGAAGAGAAGTCGGACGTGATGAACGTGCTGCGCAGCTTCAACCTGGGCGCCTGCAGCCACATCATCGGCAAGCCCAACGAGCGCGACGTAGTGGAATTCCTGCGCGACGCCAAGAACATCTACAGCCAGCCCCGCATCGAGCTGCAACGCCTGTGGAGCGAGACCAGCTGGCGCATTGCGCGCTTGCGCGACAACCCGGCCTGCGCCGATGCCGAATACGACCGCATCCTGGACGCTGCCGACCCCGGCATCAGCCCGAAGCTGACGTTCGATCCGCAGGAAGACATCGCCGCGCCGTTCCTGTCGCTGGGCGCGGCCGCCCGTCCCAAGGTGGCGATCCTGCGCGAGCAGGGCGTGAACTCGCACATCGAGACCGCCTTCGCCATGCACAAGGCCGGTTTCACCGCGGTCGACGTGCACATGAGCGACCTGATCGCCAATCGCGCCAAGCTGGACGACTTCAAGGGCTTCATCGCCGTCGGCGGCTTCTCCTACGGCGACGTGCTGGGCGCGGGTGAGGGCTGGGCCAAGACCATCCTGTTCAACGCGCAGCTGGCCGAACAGTTCTCGCGCTTCTTCCAGCGCGGCGACACCTTCTCGCTGGGCATCTGCAACGGCTGCCAGATGATGAGCAACCTGAAGTCGATGATCCCGGGCGCGCAAGACTGGCCCAAGTTCACCCGCAACAAGTCCGAGCAGTTCGAGGCGCGTTTCGTGAACGTGGAAGTGGCGGATTCGCCGTCGATCTTCATGCAGGGCATGGCCGGCACCCAGGCGCCGATCGCCACCGCCCACGGCGAAGGCTTCGCCGACTTCTCGCAGACCGGCGACATCACCAAGGCCATCGTCGCCATGCGCTACGTCGACAACAAGGGCGCCGTGACCGAAGGCTATCCGTACAACCCGAACGGTTCGCCGCAGGGCATCACCTCGGTGACCACGCCGGACGGCCGCTTCACGGTGCTGATGCCGCACGCCGAGCGCGTGTTCCGCACCGTCACGCAGTCGTGGCACCCGGAATCCTGGGGCGAGGATTCGCCGTGGATGCGCATGTTCCGCAATGCGCGCAAGTGGGTGGGATGACCTCGGCCGGCCCGCCTGGCGGGCCGTTCAAGCGATGCGGCAATAAAAAAGCGCAGTTCCGAAAGGAACTGCGCTTTTTGCTTTCTGAATCGTCTGACTTGCGCCGCAACCTCTTGAAGGTAGGCGGCGCGGTTCAGGCAGGATCAGAAAAAGTGGCGGATACCAACGCCGACGGTGGTCAGGCTGTTCTTGCCCGAAGCCGAGTTGGTCAACTCATACACGGCCGCGTCCTTGGCCTTGTTGTAGTCGATGGTGGCATACAACTGGGTGCGCTTGGACAACGCATAGTCAGCCCAGCCGACCACGGCGTAACGCTTGCCGTCACCGACATTGCCCAGGCCTTCGTACGACACGTTCTTGCTCTTGTCGTAGTAGAACGCGCCGGTCAAGGTCAGGGCGCTGGTGGCCTTGTAGCTGGAGCCGAGGAAGAAACCATTGTCCTTGCGCTGATTGCCGGCAGTTGCCTTGACGGTGCTGGCGGTGGTCCATCCAGTGGTATCGCTATCGACAGCCATATAAGCTCCGGTAGTACCAGTGGTGTCCTTGATGTTGAACCAACCGCCGAACACCTTCGCCGAACCGAAGTCATAGGAAGCCGACAGGTTCCAGACGGTATCCTTGTAGCTGGAGTTGTCGGGGCTCACAGTTTGCTGGAAACCGCCACCGACCGCGAAGGCGCCGGCGGTATAGCGCAGAGCGCTGCTGAACTGGCTACCGGTGCGCACCGAACCGGCCTGTTCGCCGAAGGACCAACTGACAGCAGCCGACACCGGACCGAAGTCGTTGTCATAGCGCACCATGTTTGGGGTACGAATCAAGGTGCCGGCGGCCGGCAGCCAGGAATTGCTTCCATAGTTGCCCACGGTCAGCGGGTCGAAATGGTCGGCCAGCAGGTCGAACAGCGGAGTGTTTTGCTTACCTACGCGGACCTTGCCGAAGTTGCCTTGCAGGCCAACCCACGACTGACGGTTGAACAGGGTATTGGTTTGGCTCATTGCGCCAGTGTCGCTGGAGAAGCCGTTTTCCAGCTGGAACATGGCCTTCAGACCGCCACCCAGATCCTCGGTGCCCTTGAAGCCGATACGGCTGTTGGCAATGGCGCCGTTGTCCAGGCGGATGTTGCTGCTGCCGTTGGCATTGGCGTTGCTGAGGTAGTGGACGCTGGTATCGATGATGCCGTAGATGGTCACGTTCGTCTGGGCAAATGCTGCGCCGCCGCTGGTCAAACCCGCTGCGAGCAGCAACAAGGAACTCTTTTTCATGGGTGTCTCTCCTGAAACCACGATGTTATGTAATGGGCGGCATCACGGAGCGACCTTGTGCGCCTCCTCCGAAATGCCTGTTGTCGCCGCTCTTTTTGCTGTTGATGCTTGGTGAGCGGACGGCCTTGTCCCGATTGGGACAGGATCGAAGAATAGCAGAATGCGTATTGGTGAAATGATTGAAGTGAGGCTCAATAATTTTATTTTTCTAATTATTTATAAAAAAATTATTAAAAGATAAAAAATAAATAACAATTATTTTTCTTGAAGGGGGCGTATCCACCGATGGGTTTGCCCGGCGTTTTCCGATGCATCGTTTGAATGCGACAGTGCATGCAAAGTGACCGGAATGCCGCGCAAGAGGATGGCATCAGGACATTGCAACGTCCGACGGCGCGAGTCGCGCAAAAGATCATGCCTGTAAAACAACAAACCCGGCAAGGAGACCTTGACCGGGTTTGTCGGATGCCGCTGCGGCAGCCAGCGATGGCCGCCGTAAAGCCGGGCGGTTACTGCACCTTGGCTTTCTTGCGCAGCTCTTCCTGGTAAGCCTGCAGCTTCTTCTGCTGCAGGGCTTCGGCGATTTGCGGCTTGACTTCGTCCAGGGTCGGCACCTTGGCCGGACGCACGTCTTCCAGCTGGATCACGTGCCAGCCGAACTGGGTCTGCACCGGAGTCTGGGTGACTTCACCCTTCTTCAGGGCGACCATGGCGTCGGAGAACGGCTTGACGAAGGAAGCCGGGGTTGCCCAGTCCAGGTCGCCGCCGTTGGCAGCCGAGCCGGTGTCCTTGGACTGCTTGGCCAGGTCTTCAAACTTGGTGCCGGCTTTCAGTTTGGCGATGATGGCCTTGGCGTCTTCTTCCTTGTCCACCAGGATGTGGCGGGCATGGTATTCCTTGTCGCCGGCCTGGGCCTTGAACTTGTCGTATTCAGCCTTGATGTCGGCGTCCGACACCGGGTTCTTCTTCAGGTAATCGGCGATCAGGGCGCGGATCACGATCGACTGGCGCGCCAGTTCCAGCTGGTTCTTGACGTCCTGGCTGGTGGACAGGCCTTGCTTGTCGGCTTCCTGCATCAGGATTTCGCGATTGATCAGCTCTTCCTTGATGGCGCCGCGCAGTTGCGGGCTGTCGGGCTGGCCTTGGGAGGTCATTTGCTTGACCATCAGGTCGGCGCGGGAGGAGGGGATAGCCTTGCCGTTCACGACAGCCAGGTTTTGAGCGACAGCCGGGATCGAAGCGATTGCAAACAGCAGAACCAGCAGACGAGCAGGTTTAAATGTCATTATTGCATCCTAAAAAAATAAAGGAGTAGATCAAAATGGAGATGAAAACAGGAAGGGGTGGCGTCTGTTCTTTGTTCTTGATTTCAGTCGGTTGCCTCTGATGGGGTGAGCGCCACAATGGCCAACGCGTGGATCTCTTGCTGCATCAGGTCGGACAGGCAATCATACACCAGCCGATGGCGATTAACCCTATTTTTACCTTCAAACAAGTTGGAGACGAGGCGGACCCTGTAATGACCTCCGCCTGAGGCCGCGCCCGCATGACCGGCATGCAGGGCGGACTCGTCCTCGACCAGACACTGGCTGGGCGAGAAAGTTGCAATCAGACGTTCGCGGATGCGTTCGGGCCGCGTGTCGGCGGCGCTCATTCGGCGTCTTTCATGTACTTCGACAGGAACAGGCTCTGGCCGATGATGAAGACGAACATCAACCCCATGCTGCCGAACATCTTGAAGTTCACCCAGGTATCGAGCGGGTAGTTGAACGCGATATACAGGTTGAGCGCGCCCATGGCGGCGAAAAACACGATCCAGGCCAGGTTCAGGCGGGGCCAGATGGACTCCGGCAGGCTGACCTGCTTTTCCATCATCATACGGATCAGGTTCTTCTTCAAGAACAGCTGCGAGAACAGCAGCGCCACGCCGAAGCACCAGTACAGGATGGTCGGTTTCCATTTGATGAACGTGTCATCGCGGAAATAGATGGTGGCGCCGCCGAAGACGACGATGATCGCCAGCGACACCCACAGCATGCCGTCGATCTTGCGCCGGCGCAGCAGCAGCCAGGCAATTTGCGCCAGCGAAGCGAGGATCGCCACCGCCGTCGACAGCAGGATGGGCGCCTGCGCCGCGGTGACCGCGCCGCTGGACATGGCGCCGCCCAGGTATTGCATTACCAGTTCCTGCGCGGCCGAGGGATGGCCTTCGGCCCACTTGAACACGCCGAAAAACAGGATGATGGGGAACAGGTCGAACAGAAACTTCATTGTGCGGACTTCTTCTCGAAAATAAATTAATCGGGAGCGATCATCGCGGCATCAGGCCGGATCGAAGCGCAGCGACGCCGAGTTGATGCAATAGCGCAGCCCGGTCGGCGGCGGGCCGTCGGGAAAGACGTGGCCCAGGTGGGCGTCGCAGACGTTGCAGATGATCTCGGTGCGAATCATGCCATAACTGCGGTCGATTTTTTCACGCACGTTGGCGGCATCGATGGGTTCGAAGTAGCTGGGCCAGCCGCAGCCGGAGTCGAACTTGGCGTCCGAGGTGAACAGCGGCGTGTCGCAGCAGACGCAGGTATAGGTGCCGGCCTCGTGGTGATCCCAGTAGCGGCCGGTGAAGGCGCGCTCGGTGGCGGCCTCGCGGGCCACCTGGTATTCGATCGGTTCAAGTTGCTCGCGCCATTGGGCTTCGGTCTTTTCTACGCGTTTGGTCATGTCTGGCTCCTGTAATGCTGATGCGATGGCGTTGCCGGAAGTGTAATGGTTTTCAGGAGGAGCAGCTCACTTCCAGATGGCTGGCCCAGCCCGGCGGCAGGTCGGCGTACTTGTCGTGCTCGGGCTGCTCGTCGAACGGGCGGCGCAGGATGGCCTGCAGTTTTTCCACTTCCGAGAAATCCTTTTGCTGCGCCCGGTCGATGGCGACCTGGGCCAGGTAATTGCGCAGCACGTATTTGGGGTTGACCGCGTGCATTGCAAGCCGGCGGCCGGCATCGTCGCTGTTTTCGGCGCGCAGGCGCTGGCGGTATTGCGCGGCCCAGGCGTCGAAGGCGGGACGGTCGATGATCAGGTCGCGCAACGGCTCATCGGCGGCCGGGTTGTCGACCTGCAACTCGCCCAGGCGGCGGAAGAACAGCGTGAAATCGACATGGCTGTTCTGCAAGATGGCGAACATGGCGTCGATCAGCTTGTCGTCATCGGGCTGGAAGCTCTTCAAGCCCAGCTTGGTGTGCAGCAGCGCATCCTGCCTGGCTTCGAATGTCGCTTCATAGCCGGCCAGCGCGGCTTCGGTGTCTTCCACGCTGCCCACCAGCGGCAGCATGGCCTGGCCCAGCGCGAAGCAGTTCCACTGGCCGATGCGCGGCTGCATCTGGTAGGAGTAGCGCCCCTGCTGGTCGGTATGGTTGCAGATATGGCGCGCATCGAACGCTTCCATGAAGCCGAACGGGCCGTAATCCAGCGTCAGGCCCAGGATCGACATGTTGTCGGTATTCATCACGCCATGCATGAAGCCGACCGCCTGCCATTGCGCCATCAGCTCGGCGGTGCGGCGGGTGACTTCCGTCAGCAGCGCCTTGTAGGGGTTCTCTTGCTGCAGCAATTCAGGATAGAACTGCGCCAGCACGGCGTCGGCCAGCACTTTCAGGTCGTCGAAGCGCTGGTTGTAGTACCAATGCTCGAACGAGCCGAAGCGGATGAAACTAGGCGCCATGCGCGTGACCACCGAGGCGGTTTCGGCGGTCTCGCGCATGACGCGCTGGTCGGAACCGGTCACCACCAGCGCGCGCGTGGTCGGGATGCCCAGCGCGGCCATGGCTTCGGAGCAAAGGAATTCGCGGATCGACGAGCGCAGCACGGCGCGGCCATCGCCCATGCGCGAATAGGGCGTCTGGCCGGCGCCCTTCAATTGCAGCTCGATGCGGCCGCGGCCGTCGGCGGCGGGCACATCGCCCAGCGAGATCGCGCGGCCGTCGCCCAATTGCCCGGCCCATACGCCGAACTGGTGCCCGGAGTACACCGCCGCCAGCGGCTGCGAACCGTCGGCGATGCGGTTGCCGGTGAATACGTCCAGGAAAGCGGGATCGCCGGTCATGGCGCGGTCCATGCCGATGGCGGCGGCCGCTGCGTCGCTGAAACCGACCAGATAGGGGGCCGGCAGCGGGGTCGGCTGCAAGCGCGTGTAAAAGGCCGGCGGCAAGTCGGCGAAGCGGTTGCCAAAGGTCGGCAGGGGCGCCGTGGCGTCTGGAATGGTGGTCATGGCAGGTAAATGGTGCTGTCGGCGCCGATCGCAAGCGCGTGGCGAGGCATCCGCACGTAATCCGTCATTTTGACAGAGAACCGCTAATCCCATAGGATCGCGCTACTTTTGAGCCTTGCCGCGATTGCGGGAAGGCAATTTCCGTACTGCGCTGCAAAGGCATCCTTGGAATTCGCACTGATCACCTTCCTGAACGGTTTGGGCTACGGCTTCCTGCTGTTCATGCTGTCCTCCGGGCTGACGCTGATCTACAGCATGATGGGCGTGCCCAACTTCGCCCACGCCAGCTTCTACATGCTGGGCGCCTATGTGGCCTATTCGATCTCCAGCGTGCTCGGCTTCTGGCCGGCGCTGTTCATCGCGCCCGTGCTGGTCGGCCTGGCCGGCGCCCTGGTCGAGCATTACGGCTTGCGCATCGTGCACCGCTACGGCCATGTGCCGGAGTTGCTGTTCACCTTTGGCCTGTCCTACCTGGTGGTGGAGCTGGTGCAACTGGTGTGGGGCCGCTCGCCGGTGCCGTACCGCATCCCGGCCGGGCTGGACGGCACGCTGTTCACGCTGTATTCGACCTCGTTCCCGGTCTATCGCGGCTTCATGCTGCTGGTGGCCGGGCTCATGCTGCTGGCCATCTGGCTGCTGCTGCGGCATACCCGCATCGGCTTGACCATCCAGGCCGCGCTGACCCATCCGCAGATGGCCGAAGCGCTCGGCCACAACGTGCCGCGCGTGTTCATGCTGGTGTTCGGCGGCGGCTGCGCGCTGGCGGCGCTGGCCGGGGTGATCGGCGGCAATGCCTTCGTCACCGAACCCGGCATGGCGGCGGCGGTGGGCAGCATCATTTTCGTGGTGGTGGTGGTGGGCGGGCTGGGCTCCCTGGCCGGCGCTTTCATCACCTCCATCCTGATCGGCATGATGCAGACCTTCGCCGTGGCGCTCGATTACTCGCTGGCCGGCATGCTGGGGGCGCTGGGCCTGGGCGTGCCGTCGGCGGGGCCGCTGGCGCCGGTGCTGCGGCTGACGCTGGCGCAGGTCGCGCCGATCCTGCCGTACCTGCTGCTGGTGGCGATGCTGATCGTGCGCCCCAAGGGCCTGATGGGCAAGCGGGAAGGGTGAAGCGATGAATCGTTCCTGGCTCCCCTGGCTGTGCTTCGCGCTGGCGCTGCTGGCCGCGCCGCTGGCGTTCCCGCAAAGCGCGGCGCTGTCGCTGCTGTCGCAGATGGGCACCATGGTGCTGCTCTGCCTCTCATACAACATGCTGCTGGGCGAGGGCGGGATGCTGTCGTTCGGCCATGCGGTGTATTCGGGGCTTGGGGCGTTCGGCGCCATCCACCTGATGAACCGCATCGGCGACGGCAGCCTGCCTTTCCCGATCACGCTGGTGCCCTTGGCCGGCGGCCTGGTCGGCGCGCTGTGCGGCGTGGTCTTCGGTTACCTGACCACGCGCCGCGCCGGCACCACCTTTTCGATGATCACGCTGGGGCTGGTCGAGCTGGTATCGGCCTGCGCCCTGATGTTTCCCGACCTGTTCGGCGGCGAGGGCGGCATTTCCGGCAACCGGGTGGCGGGCGAGCCGGTGCTGGGCATCAGCTACGGCCCGCAGCTCCAGGTGTATTACCTGATCGCCGGCTGGCTGCTGGTATGCGCCGTCGCCATCCATGCCTTGAAGCACACGCCGCTGGGCCGCATCCTCAATGCCGTGCGCGACAACCCCGAGCGTGCCGCCTTCATCGGCTACGATCCGCAGCGCGTGCGCTACCTGGCGCTGATCCTGTCGGCCTTCTTCGCCGGCGTCTCGGGCGGGCTGTCGGCCATCAATTTCGAGATCGTCAGCGCCGAATACGTGGGGGCGCTGCGTTCCGGCTCCATCTTGCTGTTCACCTTCATCGGCGGCGCCGGTTTCTTCTACGGCCCCATCATCGGCGGCGTGGTCGGGGTGCTGTTCGCCTCGCTGCTGTCGGCTTATACCCAGGCCTGGCAGTTCTACCTTGGCGCGTTCTTCATCCTGATCGTGATGGCGTTGCCCGGCGGCCTGGCCAAACTGGTGGACAACCTCGTTCGCGCCATGCGGGCGCGGGCCCTGGATGCCGCCTTGGCGCGCTTGCTGGCGGCGCTGGCATTGTCCGGTTTGCTGGCGCTGGCGGGCATCGTCCTCGCTACCGAAATGCTTTACCAACTGAGCCTGGGCAGCCTGGCCAATATTAGCAGCGACAGCGGCAGCGGCGTGGCGCCGGTGGTGTTGTTCGGCTTCAGCATCGATGTCCATGCGGCTTCGGCCTGGCTGTTGGCTGCGGCGATGGTGCTGGTCGGCGTCGGTGCGATTGTGCGCCTGCGCCGGCCATGGCTGGCGGCCTGGCGTGCCACATGGAAGCGGGTGGAGTCTTCCGAACAGGCGCAACGGCGGGAGGCGGCATGAGTAGCAGTAGCGGCCATGCGCTCGAACTGCGCGGCGTGCGCAAGGCCTTTGACGGTACCGAAGTCATCGCCGGCGTCGACCTGCAATTGCGTACAGGCGAACGCTGCGCGCTGATCGGCCCCAACGGCGCCGGCAAATCCAGCCTGTTCAACCTGGTTTCGGGGCGTTATAGCGCCGATGGCGGCAGCATCCTGCTGCATGGCGCCGACATCACGCGCCTGGCGCCGCAACAGATCAACCGCATGGGGCTGGCGCGCAGTTTCCAGATATCGAGCCTGTTCCCGCGCTTGTCGGCCTTTGAAAACGTGCGCTGCGCCGTCTTGTGGAAACTCGGCTACCGCTACGCCTTCTGGCGCCGCATTGGCCGCCTGCGCGATGCCGCCGAGCGCGCCAGCGCGGTGCTGGAGCAGGTCGGCCTGGGCCAGCGCGCGCATGTGCCCGCCGGCGAGCTCAGCTATGCCGACCAGCGCGCGCTGGAAGTGGCGGTCACCATCGCCGCCGATGCCTCGGTGATCCTGCTGGATGAGCCGACCGCCGGCATGAATCGCGCCGAGGCCGAAGCGATGGTGGCGTTGATCCGCGCAGTCAGCGTCGGCAAGACCTTGCTGATGGTGGAGCATGACATGGAGGTGGTGTTCAACCTGGCCGACCGCATCGCGGTCATGGACAACGGCCGCGTGATCGCCTGCGACGATGCGCGCAGCATCCGCGCCAATCCCGAGGTGCAGCGCCTTTACCTGGACCGGAGCCGCCATGTCTAGCCCCTTGCTGGAAGTGAATGATCTGCACGCCTGGTACGGCCAGAGCCATGTGCTGCAAGGCGTCAGCCTGGAGGTCGGCGCGGGCGAGATCGTCAGCGTGCTGGGGCGTAACGGCGCGGGCCGCTCGACCTTGCTCAAGGCCCTGGTCGGGCAGGTGCGCAGCGAGGGCATGGTGCGCTTTGGCGGCGCGGATATCGCCGGTTTGCCGACGTATGACATCGCCCATCGGGGCATCGCCTATGTGCCGGAAAGCCGCGACGTCTTTCCCACCTTGACGGTGGAGCAGAACCTGCTGCTGGGCAAGAAAAGCGGGAAACAACCGGACGATGGCTGGCGCTTCGATGACATGTACGCCATGTTCCCGTCGCTGCACAAGCGGCGTACGGTGGCAGCCGGCGCCTTATCGGGCGGCGAGCAGCAGATGTTGTCGCTGGCGCGCGCATTGATGGGCAATCCCAGGCTGATCCTGATCGACGAGCCGACCGAAGGCTTGTCGCCGCAGATGGTGGAGCAGGTGGCGCGCTACCTGCAGGAATTGCGCGAACGCGGCGTGGCGGTGCTGCTGATCGAACAGAAACAGGCGATCGCGCTGGATATCTCCCAGCGCGTCTATGTGATGGGGCGTGGCGAGGTTGTGTTCCACGGCACGCCTGCGCAATTGCTGGCCGATGCCACGGTGCAACGCGATTGGCTGTCGGTCTGACTGGGATTGCGCCACGAATAGTCGATTTTCTCGGATGGCGCCGATGGCTCGCCGGCCAGGGGGCGTACACAATCGGCGTTCCTCTTGCCAGGGATCCCGCCCATGCTCAACTGGATACTGTTTCTTGCGACCGGCGTCCTCGCCGTCTATGCGGCAGACCGCGCCTGGCTGCGCCATGTGGCGCGCGCGGGACGGCAACTGCATGACCCCGAAGGCTATCTGGAACTGACTGCGCGCATGACCGAGTTGTGCCACGGCGAGCGCGCCCATGTCGATCTTCTGGTCGAAGAACAGAAACGGCGGCATCCGCAAGCCACGCATGCGGATGCGGTGCGGCTGGCCATGCGTCAATTGCTGGCGCCGCAGGAAATACAAAATAAGCAGAACAAGCAGAATACACAGAACAAGCAGTAAGCCATGCAAAAACGGCGGCTCCCGAAAGAGCCGCCGTTTTCATTGTCGCCGGAAGCGCGCCGGCGTATTACTTGTTCACCAGCCTGGCCGGCAAGGTCAATGTCAGCAAACCACCGATCACCAGCGAGGCCGCCAGCACGTACATGCCGGCGTTGGTGCTCTGGGTGGCGTCCTTGAGCCAGCCCACCAGGAACGGGCTGACGAAACCCGCCAGGTTGCCCAGCGAATTGATCAGCGCGATGCCGGCGGCCGCCGCGGTGCCCGACAGGAAGGCCGTCGGCAGGCTCCAGAACAGCGGCAGGGTGGCCAGGATACCGATGCTGGCCAGCGTCAGCGAGGCCATCGCCATCGTGGTGTTGTGGTCGTACACGGTCGAGGCCAGCAGGCCCACGCAGCCCAGGAAGGCGGGAATCGCGACGTGCCAGCGGCGCTCGCGGCGGGCATCGGCGCTGCGACCGATCAGCACCATGGCGACGGCGGCGAAGGCGTAGGGAATCGCAGTCAGCAGGCCGACATTGAGCGGATCGGTGACGCCGGTGGTCTTGATGATGGTCGGCAGCCAGAAGCTCACGCCATACAGGCCCATCACGAAGCAGAAGTAGATCAGCGCGCCCAGCCAGACACGGCCGTTGGTGAACATGGCCGACAGCGAGAGGTGTTCTTTCTGGCTGTCTTCCTTGCGGATATTGCTCTCCAGCAGGGCCTTTTCGTCCTCGGTGAGCCAATGCGCGTCGCGGATGCGGTCTTTCATGTAGAGGATGACCAGCACGCCCAGGACCAGCGAAGGGATGGCTTCCAGGATGAACATCCATTGCCAGCCGGTATGGCCCCAGATGCCCGGCATGGAGTGCATGATCCAGCCCGACAGCGGGCCGCCGATCACGCCCGACAAGGCGATGCCGGTCATGAACAGCGCGGTGATCTTGCCGCGCCGCTCGGCCGGATACCAGTAGGTCAGGTACAGGATCACGCCGGGGAAGAAGCCGGCTTCGGCCACGCCCAGCAGGAAGCGCATGATGTAGAACATTTCCGGCGTGGTGACATACGCCATCGCGCCCGAGATGATGCCCCAGGTGATCATGATGCGGGCGATCCACAAACGGGCGCCCACCTTGTGCAGGATCATGTTGCTGGGGACTTCGAAGATGAAGTAGCCGATGAAGAAGATGCCGGCGCCCAGGCCGTAGACGGTTTCGCTGAACTTCAGGTCGGACAGCATCTGCAGCTTGGCGAAGCCGACGTTGACGCGATCCAGGTAAGAGGCCACATAGCACAGGAACAGCAGCGGCAGCAGCCGCCAGGTGACTTTGGCATAGGTGGCATCTTCAAAGGCGCCGCCGGACGAGGCGCTCAGGCCTGCGTTGTAGGTCATGTCTCACTCCAAAAAGTGTGCGCGGAATTTTTATAGTTGTCTGTCTGCGCCATCCAGCCACATCCGGCCATATGACTTGCGCAGCGTCGCTTCAGTCAGCGGGTGCCCAGCATTGTAGTGGCGGCGGTGCGGTTGTCAATATATGCCGCCAGGTAGCCAGCGATATGTAGATAGCGAGAAGATGCGCCAGGGCCTGATAAAACAATTAATATATTAACTCGCGGGATGCCTTGCCAATCATTCGATGTTTTTTGAGCGGCAGCGGCGGGATGGGGGGCTCGGATCGCTTGGATTCAAAAATGTACGAAAGCACATACGAGTCAAATACAAGAGTTCGGAGTTCCTTTGCGTCAGATCGTCGAAAGATACAAAGATAAGGCATTCTTTCGGCGGCAAGCATTCACGGGGAAATGATGCTGCCGCAAATAGTTTGCGTTTTTCCCGTAGCGCTCAAATCCCGTTCGATTCTTTTGGAAAAGGGGCACGGCCAGTGCCTGATCACCGGCGCCGGCCGATAAGTATTCGCGTCGCCAATCCGGAGTCGAACGCACAGAACATTAACTGATGAAATATCAAAAAGACGGAGGCATACATTGATGACCCTACTAGGGATGCTAACCATTTTCTCTGTTGTGGTTTTCTTGTTGACGGGAAAGGGGGCGCCGATCATCGGCTTGATTCTGTTCCCGCTGCTTGGCGCCATATTGGCGGGCTTCGGTCCGGCCGAACTCGGGGTCTTTTTCACGCAGGGGCTGAGTAAAGTGATACAAGTGGCCGCGATGTTCATCTTCGCGATCACTTTTTTTGGAATCATGCAGGACGTCGGCCTGTTCAGGCCGCTGATCAAATGGATGCTGACCATCACCAAGGGCAACGTGATCGCGGTGACGGTGGGCACGGCGTTATTGGGCATGCTGGCGCATCTCGACGGCGCTGGCGCGACGACGTTTTTGTTAACGATCCCGGCGCTTCTGCCTCTTTACAAAAAACTGAGAATGAGCCCCTATCTCATGTTGATGGTGCTGGCGCTTGGGGCCGGCATACTCAATATGCTGCCGTGGGCCGGGCCATTGGGGCGGGCGGCGGCGGTAACGGGAATCGACGTCAGTATGTTATGGCGTCCGATAATCGCCGTGCAGCTTACGGGCGTGGTCCTTCTGGTATTGCTGGCGGTTGTCCTGGGGATCAGGGAGACACGCCGTATTTCGGCCCAGGGGCTGTCTGCGGGCCATGCCGGCAGCGAGCAGCATATTGAGGAGCATGATCAGCTTTCCAGCGCGGAAGAAGCGCTTTTGCGTCCTAAACTCCTTTGGCTCAATGCCTTGATCTTCTTGAGCGTATTGGGTGCGCTGGTGATAGGGATTTTGCCGTCCGCCTATATATTCATGATCGGGTTATCGGTGGCGCTGCTGGTCAATTACCCATCGCTTCCCATGCAGATGGAGCGTTTCAAGGCGCATGCCCCCAATGCATTGATGATGGGCGCCATTATTCTGGCCGCCGGCTCTTTCCTTGGCATGATGGATGGCACCGGCATGCTGAAATCGATTGCAGCCGATCTCGTGACGATATTGCCAGCCAGCATGGTTCCCCATCTGCATATCATTCTCGGCATCTTCGGTCTTCCGATGGAGTTGATACTGAGTACCGATGCCTATTATTTCGGCTTGCTTCCGATTGTCATGCAGATTGTTTCCATGCACGGGGTGGAACCGGCCGTCACCGTCTATGCGCTGGTGATCGGCAATGTGGTCGGCACCTTCATCAGTCCATTCTCTCCCGCGCTTTGGTTAGCCCTCGGCTTGGCCAATCTGGAAATGGGCAAACATATCCGCTATTCGCTGTTTTGGATGTGGGGCCTCTCGCTCTGCTTGCTTGGCATCGCCATGCTGCTTGGCGTGATTCCGCTATAGCCTTATCGCCCGTCCAGTCCTCAATGGATGGACAGGCTTGATTGCAACAAAACGCCCGATACACCGTATCGGGCGTTTTTTTTGCTCGCAGTGCAGAGATGCCCGCCGAGTGTCGAAGGGCGTGGGCAGGCGCTTACACGCAACGGCCGCCGTCGACTTCGACGCACACGCCGGTGACGAACCCGGCCTCGTCCGAGCCCAGGTAGAGGCAGGCATTGGCGATGTCCTGCGGGGTCGAGAAACGGCCCATCGGGATCGTGGCTACGAACTTCTTGCGGTTTTCCGGGGTGTCGGGTACGCCCATGAATTCCGACAGCAGGCCGGTGGCCGAGATCACCGGGTTGACGCAATTCACGCGGATGTTGTCCGGGCCCAGTTCGGCGGCCATCGACTTGCTGGTGGTGATGACCGCGCCCTTGCTGCCGTTGTACCAGGTCAGGCCCGGGCGCGGACGGATGCCGGCGGTGGAGGCGATGTTGATGAACACGCCGCCGCCCACCTTGCGGAAATGCGGCACGAAGGTCTTGGCTGACAGGAAGATGCTCTTGACGTTGACCGCGTAGACGCGGTCGAACTCGGCTTCTTCCACTTCCAGCATGGGCCGGTTGCGGTGCGTGGTGCCGGCGTTGTTGACCATGATGTGCATGGCGCCGTAGTGCTCCAGGGCGGCCGCCAGCAGGCGATCCATGTCGGCCGCCTTCGACACGTCGGCCTTGACGAAGACGGCGCGCCCGCCGGCTTGCCTGATTTCTTCCACCACGCGCAGGCCGCCGGCCTCGCCGATGTCGGCCACCACCACCGATGCGCCTTCGCGGGCGTAAGTCTTGGCGATGCCTTCGCCGAATCCCGAACCGCCGCCGGTCACGATGGCCACTTTGTCTTGCAAACGCATGTTGTCTCCTGGTTGATTCATTGATTTATCGTGCAATGCTCGCGGCTCAGCCGTGGCGGATCGCGATGGTTTTCAATACGGTGAAGCCGTACAGGGCTTCGAAACCTTTCTCGCGTCCGTGGCCGCTGGCCTTGACGCCGCCGAAGGGCAGTTCGACGCCGCCGCCGGCGCCGTAGTTGTTGATGAATACCTGGCCGCTGCGGATGGCGCGCGCCATGCGCAACTGGCGTGCGCCGTCATTGGTCCAGACGCTGGCCACCAGGCCGTAGTCGGTGCCGTTGGCCAGGCGGATCGCCTCGGCTTCGTCGTCGAAAGGCATGGCAGCCAACACCGGCCCGAACACTTCCTCCTGCGCCAGGCGGTGCTGCGGCGGCACGTCGCGCAGCAGCGTGGGCGCCTGGTAGAAGCCGGAAGCGGGCGACTTGGGATCGATACTGCCTTGGGCGACGATGGCGATCTTGTCGCTGCGGGCGTCGGACAGGAAACCGGCCACGCGTTCCTGCTGCGTCTTGCGGATCAGCGGGCCGCAATCCAGATCCATCTGCGAGGAGCCCACGCGCAACTTGGAAAACAGCTGGCCCAGGCGATCCAGCACTTTCTCATAGGCGCCGCGCTGCACCAGCAAGCGGCTGCCGGCGGAGCAGGTCTGTCCGGCGTTTTGCACGATGGCGTTGACCACCACCGGCAGCATGGCGTCGATATCGGCGTCGTCGAACACCACCTGCGGCGACTTGCCGCCCAGTTCCAGCGTCACCGGCGTATGGTGCTCGGCGGCGGCGCGCACCACCACCTTGCCGATATTCGGCGAGCCGGTGAAGGACACATGGTCGATGTCGGGATGCCGGACCAGCACATCGCCGGCCTCATGGCCATAGCCGGTGACGATGTTGAGCGCGCCTTCCGGGAAACCGACTTCGGCCGCCAGTTCGGCCACGCGCAGGATGGACAGGCAGGCGTCTTCGGCCGGCTTGACCACGCAGGTGTTGCCCGCGGCCAGCGCGCCGCCCACGCAGCGGCCGAAGATCTGCATCGGATAGTTCCAGGGCACGATATGCGCGGTCACGCCATGCGGCTCGCGCAGCGTCAGCACGGTGTAGCCGGCCTGGTAGGGGATGGTGTCGCCATGCAGCTTGTCGGCCGCGCCGGCGTAGAACTCGAAATAGCGCACGATGGCGG
Organism: Herbaspirillum sp. GW821-FHT09A12; assembly: GCF_059418325.1. NCBI lineage: Bacteria > Pseudomonadati > Pseudomonadota > Betaproteobacteria > Burkholderiales > Oxalobacteraceae > Herbaspirillum > Herbaspirillum sp. GW821-FHT09A12. The sequence goes on along the minus strand of NZ_JBWKPR010000002.1, from coordinate 695,341 downwards.
CCGCATCGGCGCGCGCCTGCTTCATCGGCTTGCCGCAGTCTCGGCCTTCCAGCTGGGCCAGCTCTTCCTGGTGCTCCTGCAGCTTGATCGACAATTTCATCAGCAGGCGGCCGCGTTCGGCGGCCGACAGCTTGCTCCAGGCGCCTTCGTAGGCGCGGCGCGCGGCCTTGACGGCGCGCTCGATGTCGGCCTCGTTGCCGCGTGCGATGGCGTCGAAGACCTGGCCGTCGGAGGGATCGATGACGGGAATGCTTTCTCCGGAAGCGGGGGCGACCCAGCGGTTGTCGATGAAGTGCTGTTTCATGGGCGATGCGTCCTTTCGGTTGAGTCCTGGGCAGGTGCTGAGGCAAGGCGAAACGGCAGGGCAGGCCGGCGCGATATGCACGATATGCACGATATGCGCGAACCCGATGGGACGTGGTCTCCTGTCGTTATGTGGCGTCCGCTGCAAGGCTGGGTGATGCTTGGCAATGGCGGCGCGGTTTATGGGTGCTCAATCTAAGGCAGGTCTTAAAAGCTGTCAATTTATTTTACTTATTTAATGCACGTCAGCTTCGGCAAAAACTATCTGCATCCGCGGCAAATCCGCTACCATGCCCCTCGTGCGACAGATGAAGCACCCGTTTCATTGTGGAACGGGTTCCAAGCGGGGAGGGACGATATGTCGAAGTCCAGCCAGCCGCGCCGCCCCGATGCGGCAAGCGGCGAGGTATCGGCCAAAGTTGTCAATTTGAAGAACGTGGCGCGTGGCGCCGGCGCTTCGCCGGAAATCCTGACGCTGACTGCGGCCGGCCTCGGCCCGGTACGTCCGGAACGCTTCGCCGAACGCATCTACGAGACGCTGTTCCACGCCATCGTCGAAGGCCGCATCGCGGTCGGCAGCAAGCTGCCTGCGGAAAATGACCTGGCCACGCTGTTCGATGTCTCGCGCCCGGTGGTGCGGCAGGCGCTGGACCGTTTGCGCGAAGACCAGCTGGTCGAGTCGATCCGTGGCTCCGGCACCTATGTGAAGGAAAAGCCGGGCCTGGCGGCGACGCCGCAGGATGCCGAGCCCGAGACCCGCATCGGCCACATCATGAACGGCCTGGAGCTGCGCCTGGTGATCGAGCCGGAGTGCGCCTACATGGCCGCGCTGCGCCGCAATGCGCAAGACCTGGACAAGATGGAGCGCCTGCTGGAAGGTTTCGAACAGGCCAATGCCGTGGGCGGCATCGCCCACCATTTCGACTTCGCCTTCCATGAGGCGATCGCCATGGCCACCGCCAATGTGCGCTTCGTGCAGGTGATGAAGACGCTGGAATACGATGTCAGCCACGCCGTGAACATGCTGCGCCACCTGATGCATATCCCGCCATGGACGCGTTCGCAGGATGCGATGGACGAACACCGCCACATCTTCAACCTGATCCGCGAGCAGGATGCCGAAGGCGCCCGGCGCGCCATGCGCGGCCATATTGAAAATGCCCGCACGCGCATGTTCAACAGCCGGCCGGGGATGTAGCGCCAGAGGCTGCATCAAGCCATGTTGTCAGGTAAATTGACAAATAAAGCGCCTGCCGGCGCAAGACAATCAAGAACGAATCACTGGATTTTCCCGAATGGAATTGCGTCAACTGCGGTATTTCGTCGCCATCGTCGACCACGGCTCCCTCTCGCGCGCCGCGCGCGTGCTGCATATCGCGCAGCCGGCCCTGACCCAGCAGATCCGCCAGCTGGAAGACGAGATGGAAGCGCAATTGCTGCACCGTTCGGCCCAGGGGGTGATCGCCACCGACGCCGGCAAGGTGTTTTATGAACATGCGCTGGCGATCCTGAAACAGATCCAGGACGCCAAGCAGGCCGTGGCGCAATCGACCGACAAGCCCTCCGGCACGGTGGCGCTGGGGATTCCGCAAAGCGTCTCCAACGCGCTGGCGCTGCCGCTGCTCAATGCGGTGCGCTCCACCTATCCCGAGATCACGCTGCAGCTGACCGAGGAGCTGACCGGCAACCTGATCACCCAGTTGAAGTCCGGCCGCATCAACCTGGCGGTGCTGTTCGACGACGGCCAGCTGTCTTCCTTCGCCACCACCCCGATGATCGAGGAAGAGATGATGTACATCACCCGCGCCAAGTCGCGTTATGGCGTGGCCGGACGCCGCGGGGTGCAACTGGCCAAGGCGATCGAGGCGCCGCTGATCCTGCCGGGGCTGGCGCATGGCGTGCGGCCGCGCATCGAGAACCTGGTGCGCTCCAAAGGCATGGCGCTGGAGAACGTGATCGAGATCAATTCGGTGGCGATCCTGAAATCGGCCATCCTGGCCGATATCGGCGCCACCATCCTGCCGGTGGCGCCGCTGCTGGCGGACATCGAGCGCGGGGAAATGGTGGCGCATTCCATCGCCGGGGAAAAAATCTCGCGCACGCTGGCCTTGTGCGCCTCCAAGAACATCCCCCTGACCAATGCCGCCGCCGCGGTCGAGCAACTGGTGCTCGATGTGACCGACGAATTGTGCCGCTCCGGAAAATGGGGGCATACTGAGTTGCTGAAGCGGGAATAAGTCATCACAGGAGACGCGCCATGAGCGACAAAGTCGACATCCGCTGGATGAGCGAACCGGAAGAGCAGGATTACCCGGCCGCCAAGTCCTATCTGAACCTGCTGTATGACGATGCGAAAGCCGCGCGCTACGTCGAGCAGCTCCGGCAGGCGCCCATGTCGACCTTCAAGGCGAAAGACATCTTTCGCGCCTCCGGCCTGGCGCTTCTCGGAAGCGGCAATGCGCACGTCGAGAAAGACCGTCAAAAGATTCTCGCGGGAAACAAGCTTTCGCCCCTGTTGCTGGTCAGGGATGCCGGCGTGAAAGTCATCATTGCCGACGGCTATCACCGCTTGTGCTCGGTATACGGATTCAACGAAGATGCCCTGATCCCCTGCAAAATCGTCTGAAAGCCGCTTCAGCAGGCACGCTTGGACTCCGGATCGGCCGGCATGCCGGCAGCAATCGGCAAGCTCATCTTCATGCTTTCCTTCATTTCCTACAGCCAATGCCTACATGGCCTGATGGACTCTTCTGATAGTGGCTGCGGTGAATGCTTTTTACACTGCTGACGTGGACAGACGGTTTTGCCCCAGCAGCGATATCCGGCAACCGGCCTGGCATCACTGCGAGACAGGCCTGGATCTCCGGCTGCCCTCTGTTTACCTCCCACTTCACTTTTGACTATTCCAGACAAAGGAGTCAGACATGGCAAATGTACAAAACCCCGGCAGCAGCCGCGGCTTTGCAGCGATGGATCCGAACAAGCAGCGCCAGATCGCCAGCATGGGCGGCAAGGCGGCCCATGCCAAAGGCGCCGCCCACGAGTTCACCTCGGCCGAGGCGCGCGAAGCGGGCCGCAAGGGCGGACTGAACAGCCATGGCCGCAAGAACGGCGCCAATGCCGCTTCCGCCGCCGGCGATTCAGGCGCGGCCGGCGACAGCATGGCCGTGGCGCTGCCGCAGATGACCCAAAGTGCGCCGCAAGCATTGCAGCCGCATCAGTCGGACATCAATCCGCCCCAGCAAGGCTGAGGACGGCCCGCCGGATGACCAACGAAAGAAAAGGCGCCGCGGCGCCTTTTCTTTTTTCTCGTTTCCCTTTTCCCCTTTTTGAGCGCCGACAGTCCTAGTGCCGCGCCAGGTCATCGATCAACGGCACCAGCGCCAGCAGGAACAACGAGGCCGCCAGCGGGATGGTGGCCAGGAAACCCACCGTCTTGAAGCCCATCGCGCCGATGACGCCGCCCAGGAAGAACATCAGCAGCAACGATGACAGCAAGAACAGCTTGCGGCGCGCCGGCGATATCGGGTCGTCCGGCAACTGCTCGCCCGGTATCCCGGGAGCCATCGTCCAGTAGCACATCTTGCCGATCTCGATACCGATGTCGGTCACCAGCCCGGTGACGTGGGTGGTGCGGATTTCGGCGCGGGAAATCTTGGTGATCATCGCATTCTGCAAACCCATCACATAGCACAGCAGCGCCACCGTGGCCGGCACGAACAGCAGCCGATGCCCTTCCAGGTTGCTGCCCATGATGCCGAAGCACAGCAGCAATACGGCCTCCAGCATCAGCGGCATGGCGTATTCGCTATGGGTATGGCGGCGGCGCCCCCAGTTGATCATCACGGCCGAAGTCGCCGCGCCGGTGGTGAAGGCGAGCAGGGCGCTGGCGCCGGTCACCAGCAGGATGACCTGGCCCAGCACCAGGTCGTCGGCCAGTGCCGAGACGATGCCCGACATGTGCGAGGTGTATTGGCCTACCGCCAGGAAGCCGCCGGCATTGATGGCGCCGGCGACGAACGCCAGCGAACGGCCGAGATGGCGGTTTGATAACTCGGTGCGCGCCGGACTGGTAAGCTGGCGCAAGTAATTGATCGGCATGACGGATTCAGGGTTATCGGGTCGGAAGAACTGCGCCGTGGGCGTAATGCTGTTCAGTTAAGCCTTCCATCTACAAATCGTCATCCCGGCGAAGGCCGGGATCCAGTGTCTTTCGTTGAGCCTCAATGGCCGTTGAACGACGCTGGACCCTGACCTTCGTCAGGGCGACGGAGAAATTTCGGCTTAACTGAACTGCATTAGCGCCGTGGGCGTGCATTTTCCATGCCATTGCCAGTGCCCCGGCGTTAATGATTTTCTTGGCGCCGCGGGCCCTAATTGGGATAAGAATACTTCCCATTGGGCTGGCGTGGCAGACATCCCGCAACAAGCTGACCTGAATCATGGCCTCGGCGTTGCCCGTCTGCGACGTGGAAGGGGCGGCGTGTATTGTCGGCAGTTGCCCGAGTCCGGCCCGACAGGCAAAAAGACAGGCAAAAAAAGGGCCGCCTGGGGGAGGCGGCCTGAGGGGAGGGATATAAGACGCCGGAGATCGGGGGAATCTCCGATGAATTTCTGCTTATGAAACGACTCGTGGGAATAAACCGATTGGGGAAGGACGTTTCCATGGTCGGACGGAGGGGGACGTTCCGGCCTGAAAATTGATGTCCATCGGTTTCGAGTGCGTTGGAATGGATAGTAGCGTCGCACTGCAAAAAAACAGATCGGACAGTATCCGATTGCTGCGTCAGAAAAACCCCTACAAGGAAGGATCGGCCTCTCCAAGGCGTCGACGACGAGCGGCAACTCAACAGCTTTTTGGCGCTGCCTCTATTTTTTAAAAAAACTCAATGCCTAGCGTTAGCTTATCCAGTCATTTCCGCTTGTCGAGAATGAGAGCGATCAGGCGGTGTCGAAAATTTAGATCACGAGCTGCGTACAAACTTGCTTCAAGCCAAAGAATAGTATTCTCTTGGTTCAGATGTTGATGCAGACATACCAAATTCAGTATGCTTTTGGGATCTTCGTCATTCAAGTCTGCCATGGATAGATTCAGTGAGACTATTTGATCTAAGTATTCGTTGCGGCGAAGCAGCTCTATAAATAGATCTTTCTTACTTGCAAAGTTTGAATAGAACGCGCCGCGCGTATAGCCAGCTTGCTCTGTGATGTTATCTATGCTGCTCCCGCTATAGCCCTTTTTGGAAATACAAATGTTGGCGGCATCTAGTAAACGGGTTCGTGTCTGCTCTTGCATTTGAGCTCTTGTTATTCGTTTGGACTCCATTTTTGATGATCTCGCCGGTAAATTGGACCTGAAATTCGGCCCAAGTGAAATTGCTCTAAAAGTCCTTCCAATGTTGCGCGGATCCAGTACATGGCTGGGCACAACATATATTCTTCAGAAAAATCTTCACCTTTCATTTTGAAAAAAAACACCCCGCCAAGACGGGAGATCAAGGCAGGGTGAAATGTTTGCAGACGAGGGGGGAACTCGTCGCAAACACAGCAATTGACTGGTCTGCGCCAGCGAAATCAGCAGGCGGAGCGAGGTTCAGGCTCCCTCGGAACTGGCAGGTGGTTGCCAACCGCCGCCCAGCGCCTTGAAAGTCAGCACGGCCGCGCGCGCAGCTTCGGCGCGAGCCTGGATTTGCGCATCGGTAGAACGCAGCACGCTTTCGTCTGCCTGCAGCACATCGATCCGGCTCGCGGTGCCCCTGCGGTAGGCGGCAAACGTGGAGGCGCGCGACTGGCTCAGCGATTGCACGGCTTGCGACAGGAAGGTGGCCTGCTGCTCTCTGCGGGTCAGGGCGGAGAGGGCATTCTCCACGTCTTCTGTCGCCTTCAGCGCTGCCAGGCGATAGGCAGCCAGCATTTCGGCCTCTTGTCCTTTTGCCTGTTCGATCTGCGCATTGATGCGGCCGAAGTCGAACAGGCGCCAGCGCAAGCCCAGCGCGCCGCTGGCCTGGCTGGCCCCGGAGCTGAAGAGATTGGCGCTGGAGACCGAGGTGGCGCTGCCGATCAGGCCTGACAGCGACAGCTTGGGGTAATACTCGGCGACGGCTACGCCGATTCGGGCATTGGCGGAGGCCAGCCGACGCTCGGCGGCAATGACGTCCGGTCTGCGTCGCAGCAACTGCGCGGGAGCGCCGATATCGGTGAACTGCGGTAGTTGCGGAATGGCCTGAGCTTCTTTCAGCTCGGCGGCATAAGTGCCGGGGGGCGAAGCCAACATCACGTCCATGGCATTCATCGCGACCTCCAGCGCGGTGCTCAAGACCGGGATGGCGGCATTGAACTGGGCCAGACTGCCTTCCATCTGCTTTACCTGCATTTCCGCCAGCAGGCCGCGCTCCAGCAGCCGCCTGTTCAGGTCCAGCAGCTCCTGCTGGTTCTGCACCTGCTCGCGCGCGTTGCGCAGACGCTCCTGCAGTCCGCGGATGCTGATATAGGTGTCGGCCACCTGTGCCGCAACGGCCAGCTGCACGGCAGCTAAACCAGCTTCGGAGGCCTGATATTCGGCCAGGGCGGCCTCTCTTCCGCGGCGCAGGCCACCGAAGATGTCCAATTCCCAGCTGGCGTTCAGGTCCGTGGCATAAGCATGGCCGTCGCGGTCGAAGCCGGGGCGGGAATTGAGGACTTGTCCCAGCGGCGTCTCGACGGACTGGTAAGCCCGCGCGGCCTGGCCGCTCACGTTGGCCGAGGGTAGCAGGGCGGCGTTGGCCACCCCCACGGCGGCCTGTGCCTGTTGCAGGCGCGCCCTGGCCTGCGCCAGATCGAGGTTTTGCTGCAGGGCCAGCGCCACCAGGCGGGTCAATTGCGGATCGTGGAAGCCGGTCCACCATTGGCTCAGGTCTGCTGCTGTGGTCGGCGCACTGCTGGAACGGCTCTGCAACAGTGCCTGCCCCTGGTATTGGTCCGGTATCGTCGTGGCGGGGCGGACATAATCCGGGCCGACAGAGCAGGCTGACATCATGCCTGCGGCCAGCAGTGCCAAAAGAGGGCGTCTGAGCAACATGGTCCAGTATCCATAAAAGTTATTTATTGTGACCATAATACCATTTGGTCACAATTTGTTCAATCACGAATCTTGGCGTAAGCTGTCACCCATGAACAAGCCCAGCACCTACCCGGTTTCTGCCCGGGGTCCCGCGGATCATGAAGTCCGGGATCAAATCGTTACCGCAGCTACCGAGCACTTCAGCCGCTATGGCTACGAAAAGACCACCGTGTCCGATCTAGCCAAAGCCATCGGTTTCTCCAAGGCCTATATCTACAAGTTCTTCGCGTCCAAGCAGGCCATCGGCGAAATGATCTGCGCCAATTGCCTGCGTGAAATAGAAGACGAGGTTTGTCGCGCCGTGGCCGAGGCCGAGCACCCGGCCGACAAGCTTCGTCGTCTCTTCAAAGCTAGTACGGAAGCCAGTTTGCGGCTGTTCTTCCGCGACCGGAAACTCTACGAAATCGCCGCCTCGGCCGCCACCGAGCGCTGGCAGGCCGTGATCGCCTATGAAGAGCGCACCAAGAAACTGCTTGTCGATGTCTTGCAGGAAGGGCGCAAATCGGGAGACTTCGAGCGCAAGACGCCTCTCGATGAGGCGGCGATGGCCACTTATCTGGTGATGCGTCCGTACATGAATCCGTTGTTATTGCAATACAGTTTCGATTCCACCGAGCAGGCCCCGGCCCTCTTGTCGAGCCTGGTGCTGCGCAGTCTGGCCCCATGAAACGTTAATCAAAACAGATTGTGACCATTGACTAAATTGGTCACTTGAAACAGAATGAGAGCCCTGATCATTTACTGGAAGGGCTCCCATGCTTCGGCGCCGACTCGCAATTTCACTCGTCCTGTGCACACTGCCACTGGCGCTGGCCGCGTGCGCTGACAAGAAAACCAATGATCCGCGCACGGAAGTGCCCCGGGTACGCATCGCCGTAGTCGGAGAGGCCTCGCTGCCTGCGCGGGAGTTCACGGGAGTCGTCGCCGCGCGCGTACAGAGCGATCTTGGCTTCCGTGTTCCCGGCAAGGTGGTCGAGCGGCTGGTGGATGCCGGCCAAGCGGTCAAGCGCGGGCAGCTCCTCATGCGCATCGATCCGGTCGACCTGAACCTGGGCGCCAGCGCGCAACGCGAAGCCGTGGCGGCCGCGCGCGCCCGGGCCCGGCAAGCGGCCGACGACGAAGCGCGCTATCGCGACTTGCGCGGCACCGGTGCGATTTCCGAATCTTCCTATGACCAGATAAAAGCCGCCGCCGATGCCGCCAAGGCACAGCTCACTGCCGCCGAGGCGCAGGCCGATGTCGCCCGTAACGCCAGCCGCTATGCTGAGCTCGTGGCCGACAGCGATGGCATCGTGATGGAGACCGTGGCCGAACCCGGCCAGGTCGTCAGTGCCGGCCAGGTGGTGGTGCGCCTTGCCCGCAACGGTAGCCGGGAAGCGCTGATCCAGCTCCCCGAGACGATGCGGCCGAAGCTGGGCTCGACCGCTTCGGCCACGCTCTTCGGGGCCGAACAGGTCACGATGAGCGCGCATCTGCGGCAACTCTCGAACACTGCGGACCGCATGACGCGTACCTTCGAGGCGCGCTATCTGCTCGATGCCGGGCAGGCCAGCTTGCCGCTGGGGGCGACGGTGACGGTGCGCATTCCTGAGAGCGAAGAACAGCAGGCCGGCATGCAGGTACCGATCGGCGCGCTGTTCGATCAGGGCCAGGGCGTCGGTGTGTGGGTGGTGCAGGGCGAGCCCGGAAAGGCCTCCTGGCGGCCGGTCTCGGTGCTTCGTCTCAATGAGGACAGCGCCAGCGTCTCCGGTTCGCTCAAGCGGGGCGACCGCATCGTGGCCCTCGGTGCGCACCTGCTGCGCGAAGGCCAAGCGGTGCGGATTGCCGCTGCCACTACCGAGGGAGCACGTCCGTGAGCGAAGGCCGATTCAACCTTTCGGCGCTGGCGGTACGCGAGCGCTCCATCACCCTGTTTCTGATCCTGCTCATTTCGGTCGCCGGCATCATGGCGTTCTTCAAGCTGGGGCGGGCAGAGGATCCCTCCTTCACCATCAAGGTCATGACCGTCGTCACGGCATGGCCCGGCGCCACCGCCCAGGAGATGCAGGACCAGGTCGCCGAGAAGATCGAGAAGCGGATGCAGGAGCTGAGCTGGTACGATCGTACCGAAACCTACACGCGCCCCGGTCTCGCCTTCACCACCGTGACGCTGAAGGACAAGACGCCGCCCTCCGCAGTCCAGGAGGAGTTCTACCAGGCGCGCAAGAAGGTCGGCGACGAGATCCGCAACCTGCCGGCCGGCGTGATGGGGCCGTTCGTGAATGACGAATACGCCGACGTCACCTTTGCCCTTTATGCGCTCAAGGCGAAGGGCGAGCCGCAGCGGCTGCTGGTGCGCGATGCGGAGCAACTGCGCCAGCGCCTGCTGCATGTACCGGGCGTGAAGAAGGTCAACATCGTCGGAGAGCAGTCCGAGCGCATCTATGTCGAATTTTCCCATGAACGGCTCGCCACGCTGGGCGTCACTCCCCAGGATATCTTCACTGCCCTGGGCGCCCAGAATGCCCTGACACCCGCCGGTTCGATTGAAACCAGCGGCCCCGAAGTCTTTGTCCGCCTGGACGGCGCCTTCGATCAGCTCGACAAAATCCGCAACACTCCCGTCATATCGCAGGGCCGCACGCTGAAGCTTTCGGACATCGCCGTGGTCAAGCGGGGTTACGAAGATCCAGCGACGTTCCTGGTGCGTAACGGCGGCGAGCCGGCGCTGCTGCTTGGCGTGGTCATGAGCGATGGCTGGAATGGTCTGGAACTGGGCCGCGCGCTGGACACTGAGGTCGGTCAGATCAATGCGGAGCAGGCGCTGGGAATGAGCCTGACAAAGGTCACGGACCAGGCTATCAACATCAGCTCGGCCGTCGATGAATTCATGATCAAGTTCTTCGCCGCCGTGCTGGTGGTGATGCTGGTCAGCTTCCTGAGCATGGGCTGGCGGGTCGGGCTGGTGGTGGCTGCGGCCGTGCCGCTGACGCTGGCGGTGGTGTTCGTGGTGATGCTGGCCACCGGCAAGAACTTCGACCGAATCACATTGGGCTCTTTGATTCTGGCACTGGGATTGTTGGTGGACGATGCCATCATCGCCATCGAGATGATGGTGGTGAAGATGGAAGAGGGATACAGCCGGATTGCCGCATCTGCATACGCCTGGAGCCATACCGCCGCGCCGATGCTGTCGGGCACGCTGGTCACAGCCGTGGGTTTCATGCCCAATGGCTTCGCGCGCTCAACTGCAGGCGAATACACCAGCAACATGTTCTGGATCGTCGGCATTGCACTGATCGCCTCGTGGATCGTGGCAGTGGTCTTCACTCCCTACCTGGGCGTGAAAATGCTTCCGGACTTCAAGAAGGTCGAGGGTGGCCATGAGGCCATCTACGATACGCCGCGATATAACCGCTTCCGCCAGTTGCTGGCCCGGGTGATCGCGCGCAAGTGGATCGTCGCCGCATCGGTCGTGGCAATGTTCGTCCTCGCCATACTTGGAATGGGCATGGTCAAGAAGCAGTTCTTCCCGATTTCTGATCGTCCGGAAGTGCTGGTCGAAGTGCAGATGCCCTATGGCACCTCCATCACCCAGACAAGCGCAGCCACCGCCAAGGTGGAAGCCTGGCTCGCCCGCCAGGCCGAATCAAAGATCGTGACTGCCTATATCGGCCAGGGCGCACCGCGCTTCTACTTGGCCATGAGCCCGGAATTGCCCGATCCTTCATTTGCCAAGATCGTGGTTCTCACCGATAACCAGAACGAACGCGAGGATCTCAAGCTGCGCCTGCGTCAGGCTGTGGCCGATGGACTAGCCTCGGAAGCGCGGGTTCGCGTCACCAATTTGGTGTTCGGTCCGTATTCGCCTTTCCCGGTCGCCTACCGCGTCTCCGGCCCGGACCCCATGGTCTTGCGTGGGATTGCCGAGCAAGTGCATCAGGTCATGGATGCCAGCCCGATGATGCGGACCGTGAACACCGACTGGGGCGTGCGTGTCCCGACCCTGCATTTCACCTTGCAGCAGGACCGCCTGCAAGCCGTCGGCCTCAGTTCCAGTTCGGCGGCGCAGCAGCTGCAGTTCCTGCTCAATGGCGTGCCCGTCACGGCAGTACGCGAAGACATCCGCACCGTTCAGGTGACTGCGCGCTCAGCGGGGGCGACCCGAATGGATCCGGCCAGGATCGGCAATTTCACCTTGACCGGCAGTAACGGTCAGCGCATTCCGCTTTCCCAGGTGGGCAAAGTCGAGGTGCGCATGGAAGAACCGATCATGCGCCGCCGCGACCGCGTCCCGACCATCACCGTTCGCGGCGATATTGCGGACGGCCTGCAGCCGCCCGATGTCTCCACGGCAATCACCAAGCAACTGCAAACCATCATCGAGAAGCTCCCCAGTGGCTACCGTATCGTCGAAGCAGGCTCCATCGAGGAGTCAGACAAGGCAACTGTCGCGATGCTGCCGATCTTCCCGATCATGATTGCGGTGACGCTGCTGATCATCATTTTGCAAGTACGTTCGATGGCAGCCATGGTGATGGTGTTTCTCACCAGCCCGCTGGGATTGATCGGGGTCGTTCCCACGCTGCTGATATTTGGCCAGCCGTTCGGCATCAATACGCTGGTCGGATTGATTGCACTGTCGGGCATCCTCATGCGCAACACGCTTATCCTGATCGGTCAGATCCATCATAACGAACAGGCTGGCCTCGATCCCTTCCGTGCAGTGGTGGAAGCCACGGTGCAGCGGGCGCGTCCAGTCGTCCTGACGGCCCTGGCCGCGATCTTTGCATTCATTCCGCTGACGCATTCAGTATTCTGGGGAACGCTGGCTTATACCCTGATCGGCGGCACCTTCGCGGGAACAGTCCTCACGCTGGTCTTCCTGCCGGCCATGTATTCGATCTGGTTCAAGATCCGGCCAGTCACTGTGCAGCGCTAAAGACGGTACTTCACTCAACCATATCTATCGAAAGATCAGCATGTCGAACGCAAAAGTTGTCCTTGTCACTGGCGTGTCTTCTGGTATCGGCCGCGCTGCGGCGTGCGAATTCGTCGCGCTTGGCTGCCAGGTATTCGGTACTGTCCGCAATCTGACATCTGCGCACGCCATCCCTGGCGTCACGCTAATCGAAATGGACATGCGTAACGAGGCCGCCATTGAGCAAGGTGTGGCACAGCTTGTCAGCCAAGCTGGCCGGATCGATGTACTAGTGAACAGCGCTGGCCTAACGCTACTTGGCGCGGCGGAAGAGACTTCGATGGTGGAGGCCCAGCAGCTCTTCGATACCAATCTCTTCGGCGTCCTGCGCATGGTCAAGGCAGTACTTCCCTACATGCGCAGCCAGCGTTCCGGCCGCATCGTCAATATCAGTTCGGTGCTGGGATTCTTGCCGGCGCCCTACATGGCGCTTTACTCGGCATCCAAGCATGCGGTAGAAGGCCTCTCAGAGACGCTGGATCATGAGGTGCGCCAGTTTGGTATCCGCGTCAGCCTGGTGGAGCCATCCTTTACCAAGACCAATCTCGATGCGAATGCACCTCAGACGGCGGAGCGGATTGCCGAGTACGACAAGGAGCTCCAGATGGTCTCCCAAGCCATCCGGAAGAACGTGCAACAGGCTCCCGATCCCATCGGCGTGGCGCGCACGATCACCGCAGCCGCACTGGGCGCGTGGCGGATGAGGCATACGCCCAAGGGTGAGGCCTCGCTGCTGGCCAAGTTGCGCCGTTTCATGCCTGCCGGGCCGGTCGAGAAAGGTTTGCGAAAGACATTCGGTCTTGCTTGATCTATCGATTTCCAGAGGGACCTGGCTCGTTGCCAGGTTCATTCTGCTATCTGATCTTCTGGCTGGCAGGGGATAGCGTCGAAATTCTGACGGGAGGGCGCCGCAAACGGCGCCGGGGACGCTGGCGCGCGCCTGCGTCCCCGGGGCTTCACTGCGCATCACTGGCGTCACTGGTAAGTGGTCGCGATCTTTTGCGGCAGCGGCACGTTGAGCCACTTCTGGACGATGGCGTTGAGTTCGCCGCTCTTCTTGGCGGCGGTGATGGTCTCGTTGACCTTGGCCAGCAGCGCTTGCTCGCCCTTGTTCAGGCCGACGCTGCAGCTCGATTCATGGATGATGTACTTCAGCACCGGCTTGTTATTGGGCGCCTTCTCGCCCAGCGCATAGGCCACGAAGTCGCCGGTGCCCACCAATTGCACCTGGCCCGAGACGTAGGCCGAGATCATGGCGTTGTTGTCTTCATAGCGCTTGATGGTGGCGCTCTTGGGCGCGGTCTCGCTCAGTTGGAGGTCCTGGAAGGTGCCGCGGGCCACGCCCACGGTCTTGCCGGCCAGGTCGGCGGCGTTGGCGACCTGGATGGCGGCCACGCCGAACACGCTGTTGTTGTAGGGCGCATAGGCTTGCGAGAAGTCGATCACCTTTTCGCGTTCGGCGTTCTTGCCCAGGGTGGAAATCACCAGGTCGGCCTTGTGCGTTTGCAGGTAGGCGATGCGGTTGGCGCTGGCCACCGGCACCAGTTGCACCTTGACCCCCATCTTTTGCGCGATCAGCCTGGCGACGTCGATATCCAGGCCCTGCAATTGCAGGTCGGTATTGACCGAGCCGAACGGCGCAAAGTCCTGCGGCACGCCGATGCGCACTACGCCGGCTTTCTGGATGTCGGCCATGGCGTCGGCGCGGGCTTGCACGGCGGTTGCGGACAACAGTCCGAAGGCGATTGCCAGCACCGGTTTGAGGGATTTCATTACATTGTTCTCCTTGAGGTTATGCATGCAGGGCAGGCTGGGTGGGCTTGCGCCATGGATCCTGTGTCTGGGCACGGATAGCCGCCGCGTTGGGCAGCGGCGGCCGCGGACGATAATACGCTTTATTCGGGCGTCGGGCACGCCGCGGCCATGCGCTTGCCGGGATGCATTTTTTCGATTGCGCATCGCAAAAAACAGGCGGATTCGGTATCCTAAGGCCTGTCCTATCGGGGCTGTGCGCAACAGCACAACGGCACAGCAGTCTTGAGAGACCGGAGCCGTGCCGCAATAGACTTTCCATCCTGACAATCAACGAAGGCGATAAAAGAATGTCGACCTATATCGAGCCCCATACATTTCGTGAACTGCAGGATTCGGAAGTATTGCCCGCGCCGTCCGGCGTGCGGCTCAATATCATGCAGATGTGCCAGCAAGAGGACATATCGCTGCCCGAGCTGGTAGCGCAAGTGCAGGGCGACCCGGTGCTGGCCGGCCGCCTGATCCAGATCGCCAACATCCCCAATATCAACAAAGGGCGCATGGTGGCGTCGGTCAACATCGAACTGCTGCTGCTGATCGGCCTGCACGCCGTGCGCCAGATGGCGCTGGCGATTTCGCTGACGGAGTCGGCGCGCCGCGGCGATTGCAAGGAATTCGACTACGACGCCTTCTGGAGCCGCTCCACGGCGATGGCATGCGCCGGCCAGGCGCTGGGCGAAATGCTGCTGGTGGCCCCGCCGGCGGAGATGTTCACCAACGGCCTGTTGGCCGGCATCGGCCGCCTCGGCCTGGCCTCGGCGCGTCCCAAGCGCTATGGCGAAGTGCTGCATGCCAAGCCGCAAGGGCCGCAATTGCTGGAGCAGGAACGGGAAGCTTTCGGCTTCGACCACCTCGACCTGGCGGCGGCCATGATGGAGGACTGGCATTTCCCCAAGCTGTTTTGCACCGCCGTCCTGCACCATGAAAACCCGGAGGCATCGGGGCTGGATGACAACGACCGCCAGAAGGCGCTGGCGCGCGTACTGGAGCTGGCCGGCTGCGTGGCCGATGTCTGCGTGGCCGACGCCGCGACCCGCAGCCGCTTGCTGCCCTGGCTGCTGCAGTTGACCGCAGGCTTCTCGCTGCCGCTGTCGAGCGTGGAATACATCTGTTCCAGGGTCTCGTGGGATTGGAGCGACTGGGGCGCGCTGCTCAATATCCCAACCCAGGTACTTCCCGAGATCGGCGCCGAGATCGCCGAAGCGGCGCAATCGCCGGCCTGATTTCCTGGCTGTTTCCCTGGCGAACTCCCAGGCGGGCATCGGCTCGCAAATGGCGGCGGGTAGCGGTATGCGGCGGCATGCCGCTCACGATTCGTTGGAAATTGGCACAATTCCCGATTTTGTATTTGAAGCGTCAGCCTTGAATGCTAGTATGGCGCCCGGCCTGGACGTGGATGCCGGCCGCCGTTTCGCACCGTTTGCGATACCGGCGCCACTCGTCATCCCGGATGGTCGGCTCGCATTGAATGGCGGCCGCCCGCTTGCGCTCTCGCGCATGTCACATTTTCCACTTCCGGCCCGGAGTGCGGTCAGCCAGATGCCAGCGGCATCGTGTCCCATCCATCCAAGAAGCCGCGGCGCTTGCCGTCATCAATAACCAAAATAGCGTAGCGGGCCGACTTCATCATGACATCGCCTGCCTTGCCGGCTGCAGTGCGCGCGCTGCGGGGGAGCGGCAAGCGTCCTGACCACGGATCGTCCGTTACGTGCATCGCTTTATGAACAGGTGGTTTATGAAAAAAATCCTGTGCGCATCCTGGCTGCTCTGCGTAACGATGAATCAGGCCTTTGCCGCCCACCCGCTGGTCACCGACGACGCCGGCGTGCAAGGCGAGGGCCGTCACCAGATTGAACTCAACACCGACTGGAGCCGGCAGGCCGGCGACTCCGGGCATGTCGGCGCGTTCACCTATACCTATGGCGTGACCGATAAACTGGACTTGTTCGCCAACCTGCCGCTGACCTTCCAGTCGCCCGGCGGCAGCGGAGTGGGCGACTACTCGCTGGGCGCCAAATGGCGCTACTACGACCGGGACGGCCTGGCGCTGGCGTTCAAGCCGGAACTGTTCCTGCCCAGCGGCAACGCCGAAAAAAGCCTGGGCAACGGCAAGAGCGGCCTGGGGCTGACCGCGATCGCTTCCTACGAGCTCGGCCCCTGGACCCTGCACGGCAATGCCGGCCTGAATTACAGCCGCTATCAACTCGACAGCGACGATAACGACAAGCGCAAGCTGGTATGGCGCACCTCGGCAGCCGTCTGGTATGCGCTCGATGAGCAGTGGCGGCTGGTGGCCGACACCGGCGTCATGCAGAATGCCGAACGCGCCAGGCGCACCTGGCCGGCGTATGGCCTGGTGGGGCTGATCTGGTCGCCCAACGATACGGTCGACCTCGATATCGGCGCCAAATTCGGCCTGAACAAGGCGGAAGTCACGCGCCAGTTCGGCCTCGGCGTGACCCTGCATTTCTGATTGCGGCGGCCGGCTGTGCGGTGCAGCATACGATGGTCTGGAAAGCGCCGCCAAATCTGCTATCTTTGACCTTGGCACAGGGCCAAGCTTAAGGAGACGACAATATGGATCTGGTAGAAAAATTCGATGCCAAAGGCAAGACCGGCGCGCCTTACCACGTAGAGGTGTACCAAATCCAGCTGGACGAAGCGGGAAATTCTGTCGCGGCCGGCCAGCGTACTTACCAGCTGACCGACGGACGGGCGCTGGATCCTTTGTCGAATGAGAAGTTCAGGATCGTTCAAACGGGGGAGAAAATCTACCGCGTCTGAGCCCTTACTACTGGAACTGCTGGAAATGGAAAAAGCCGGCGCCGCAAGGCGGCCGGCTTTTTCTTTGGCGGCGTCCGGCGCCGGAGGCCGTCCAGGGCGAACAGGAACTCAAGCTGGCGCATGCCCTGCGCCTGCCCGGTGCCGGCTCAAGCCGATCAAGGCATCGCCCAGCGACTCGGGCCGTCCTTCGAACAGGCGCTGCAGGTATTGCGGGTCGGCCAGGTAGCGGCATAGCGCATCGCGTTCGCCGAAATCGGTGGCCATCCTCACCGCCGCCAGGATGTAGTCGTCCAGCGTGGCGGCGATGGTCCAGCCGGGCAAGCCGACGCGGCGGAACAGGCCTTCGTCGATATGCTCGAACACCTCCGGTCCGGTCTTGCATACGCCCGGCAAGCCGACCGTGAAGGCATCGATGATGCCGTTGGTATTGCCGAAGGGGAATGGCGACAGGAACATGTCGCACTGGTTGAAGATGGACAGGTATTCCTGGTAAGGCTGGTGCGGATAAACGCTGGCGCCGGGCACATAACGCAGGATCAGCCGTTGCAGCTGCGGGTACAGCAGGCCTTGCGCCTGGCCGATCAGGAAGTGGAAACGCACCTGTTTCGGCGCTTGCCCGCCGGGCGGCTGCAGCGCCAGTTCGGCGATCTTCTGGCACGCCATCAGGAAGCGCGGATTGAGCTTCATCGTGGTGGCGGCGATGGCGACGTTGACGTAGGGCTTGTCGGTGCGCTCCAGTGCGGGCAGCTTGAAGGGGATCGCCGAGGGGCGGTAGGGCTGGCCGTCGGCCGGCAGGCGCAGCAGCTTTTCGCTGAAGCAGGCCGGGTCGCCGACGAAGTCGTCTTCCACGCTGATGTAGTCGATGCGTTTGGAGTGCGTGGTGGCCGGGTGGCCCAGGGCGGCCACCTGCAACGGCGCCACGCGCAGGTTGGCGGCGAACATGGTGATCGGAAACATGCCCACGCTGGGCATGTACAGCACCTGCGGCCGGCGCTCGACAGCCAGCGCGCGCAATTGGGCCAGGCAGGCCAGCATGTCGCCGGGTTTCTCGAAGGCGACGAATTCATCGAACACCGCGCGCCCCAGCGCGTCGGTGTTGGCTTCATAACCGATGGCCACCACATGGAAGTGGCGCCGCGCCGCTTCCAGCGTCTTGGAGTGGGTGCGGTAGATCGAATGGCCGCCGGAAAACCACTCCAGCAACACCAGCAGTACCGGCTTTCCGGCAGCGCCGGCCGCAGCGCCGACATTGTCAATATCGTCAACATCGTCGAAGTTGTCGATATCGCCGATGCCGGCTTCGCGCAGCTTCTTTTCGATCAGCACGTTGATGGCGCCCTTGATGCGGTGGCGCTGCGGCAGGTCGGCGTAGCTGCAATGCATGTAGACATCGTGCAGCACGGCGATCGGCAGGCCGTCCAGGCTGTCCAGTTCCTGCAGGCGGTCGGGCAGCCAGCCGAGCAGGGCTTCGCGCTTGGAGTGCGCCGCCGGCGTGCCGAGGAAGCGCGGCGACAGCAGCGCCATGAACAAGGCCGCGGCCAGCGGCTTGTTCTGGCGCCACAGCATGTCCGCATCCAGCGGCAGTTCCGACTCCGGCGAATACAGGATGCAGAACTTCACCAGGTCCAGCGGCTTGACCTGGAAGTCTTTGGCATCCGGCCCGCCCAGGTTGAGCGAGCGCAGGATGTGGTCGCAGTTGATGAAAGGGCTGGCGCCGAACAGCGCAGACAGCCAGCGCTGGAAATTGATCAACTGCCCGAATCCGTCCGGACTGATATGGAAGCTGGGATCCGAGAACAGCGCCGAGATCGCGCTCGTGATCCGCGTGAGCACATGCTGCTCCAGCGCCGCGGCCGGCACCGCCGGCGAGACCGACAGCGAGAAGTTGCCGGCCAGCTTGCCGTAGTTGCGGTCGATCAGCGCCAGCAGGCGCACCAGTTCGCGCGCGGCCGGTTCCTGCTGGCGCGCGTAGCAGAGGTATTCGAATTTTTCCAGCGAGAAAAGGTCGTCGGTGTTGGCCGTCATCGGATCATCCAAGAATAAAAAAAGGACGCACCCGGCATTGTGCCGCCGAAGTGCGTCCGCCGCCAGCTCCACAGCCGGGCGTTAAATCTTCCTTTTGCTTCCTTTTGTCTTTTATTGGCCTAGCTTGTAGAACGCCTGGTCCAGTTTCTCCGAGGCCGCGGCCAGCTTGTCGCGCTGGCCCTTCAGCCACAGCTCGTCCTGCGCCAGGCGCGCGCGCTCGGCGCCCAGCATACGCTCGACTTCGGCGCGTTGCGGGCCGCCCAGGCCGCGGCTGGACTCGATCATGTTCTGTGCCGTCAGCGCCTGGCGGAAACGCTCCTGCGTCAGCGGGAACTGCCCATGCTCGAAGTCGAAGGCCTTGAGCGCATCGCCGTAGATCTTTTGCACCTGGTCGAACGGGATGTCGGCCGGCTTGATCTTGTTGCTGCGGCCATAGGTCACGAGATCCGAGGCGAAGTGGTGGCCGACGCGGAACGGCACGTCCGAGTCGCGCTGCAGGATGTCGGCCAGCTCGGTGGTGGTCGAGTAATCGGCATCCACCTCGGCCAGCGCGCGCGCCTTGTCGATCACCAGGTTGCTCATCAGGTCGGCCAGCTTGCCGAAGGCGTTGGCGGTCAGGTCCAGCGTCTTTTCCACCTGGTCGCGCTTGTAGTCGGGCATGCCGGGCGTGACGTTATGCGCTTCGACCTGGAAGGTCATGGCGCCGCCGACCACGTCGCTGGCCTGCAGGCGCAACACGTTCAGGCCGTAAGGGTTGCGTTTCTGCGGCATGATGCTGGAGGTGCCGGTCAGGCGGCCCTCGCGGATCATGATCCAGGGGTAGGGATTGTGGTACTGGGTATGCATGTCCTGCACCAGGATGCCCATGGTCAGCGCGGCGTTGCTGCAGATGCCGACCAGTTCCACGCCCATGTCCAGCGCGCCCAGCTGGGCGGCGTCATAAGAGTTCTCGACCGGGCCGTCGAATCCCAGCAGCTCGGCCAGGCGGTTGCGGTCGACCGGGAAGCTGGAGGTGCCCAGCGCGGCCGACCCCAGCGGGTTCAGGTTCAGCCGCGCATAGGCTTCCTTGACGCGCGTGGCGTCGCGCCCGAAAGCGGCCGCGAAGGCCAGCAGGTAGTGCGCGTAAGTGGTCGGCTGCGCCTGCACGCCGTTGGTGTAGGCGGGCACGATGGTATCCAGGTTGTCCGCGGACAACTTCAGAAATACCGCCTTGGACTTGTTCATCTGCTCCATCAGGTTCAGCACGCGCTCGCGCTGCATCAGGCGCCGCGTGGTGGACAGGATGTCCTGGCGGCTGCGGCCGGAATGCATGCGCGAGCCGTCCGGGCCGGCGTAGGCCAGGATCAGCGGCTCATACTGCAGGTAGTCGGCGGGACGCTTGGCGCCGGGCTGGTCGCCATCCTTGATCACCTGGTCGACCGCCTTGACGATCTTCTTGCCCAGCGCCGGCGGCACGATCTTGTTCTCGATCGTCATCACGGTCGAGGCCTTGTTCATTTCCCCCAGAAAGTAAAAGTAATCGTGCGGGCCAGTGCCGGCCTTGTCGGCGGCCAGGGCCGGCGCCAGCGCCAGGGCCGCGAGGCTTAGTACGGCCAGCTGGCGCAGCTTGCCGGGGGTACGGATCGGGGTTGGGTGCAAATCATTGGTTTTCATTGTCTTGGCTCTCTGTGGATGAGTTGGAACGGGAAGGGCTGTTGCCGGAACGCTGGCCGGCCTCGGCATCGGACGCCGGCGCGATACCGATGCCGGCGTTGAAGGGAGTGAGTTGTGCCAGGTCGATGCTGACCCGGTCGCCCTGGTTGCCGATCGGCGTCATGCGCATGGCCGCGGGCGGCGGGGCGATCCAGCCGTTGTTGATCTGGTTGGTCTGCAGGAAGCCGGTGGCCGATGCGGTGCTGGTATCGGTCAGGATATTGCTGGTGATGCCGCCCAGGTTGCGCACCACGACGCCTTTGCCGATGGCGGCGATGGTGGTGATGTCGCCTGCTTGCCCCATCGGCTTGCCATTGGGCGCGCTGGCGGTAATGGCCAGGACGCCGTCGTTGACCCGCAGCGTGTTGGTGCCGCCGCTGAAACGCAGGCCATAGGCGCCGTTGCTGGCGGCGCTGATGTTCATGTTGCCGCTGCCGCCGGTGGCGATGGTATTGAAGCCGTTGCTGCTGGAACCGACGAAGGAGATGCCTTCGCCCGAGCCGTTGCCGGTTCCCGACAAGCTGATATTGCCGCTGCCCGACAAGATGGAAACGCCGTTGGCCGCCGCCGACGAAGCCGAGCGGATCAGGATGCCGGCGGCGGAAGAGCCGGCGCCGCTGGTTCCGGTCAGCGCGATGTCGCCGCTCACGGTGGCGATAGTGTTGGCGCTGGCATTGCCGGACGGATAGAGGCTGATGCCGCTGCCATAGGCCGAGCTGCCGTTGAGCGCCACCGAACCGCTGCCGGTGGCGCGGATCGTGTTGCCCCCGGTCTGCATGCCGATGCCGTTGCCATAACCGCTGCTGCCGGTGATGGAAAGCCGGCCGTTTTCCACGCTGACGGTGGCGTTGCCGTTGCCGTAGAAGGCCACGCCATTGCCCTGGTCGGCGGCGTTGCCGATGAGCGTGACGTTGCCGCTGCCGGTGGTGCTGATCACGTTGGTGACGGCCAGGATGGCGATGCCGTGGTCCAGCTCGGGGATGTTGGGCGAATGGAAATTGCCGTTGAGCGTGATGTTGCCGCCTTGCGAGGTGATGCGGTTGGCCGAGGCGGTGCCGTTGCCGCCCAAGGCAATCGCATCCGAGGTGCCGACCGAGTCGCCGGTCAGCGTGATGTTGCCGGACACGGTGGCAACGTTCACCCCGAGCGAGCCGCCGGTCGAGTTGAAGAAGATGCCGTAGCCGCCGAAGCTGTTGGTGCTGTTGCCGTTGATGACGATGTCGCCGCTGGTGGTGGCCAGGTTGATGGAGGCGTTGGCGCCGGATGGGGCGATATCCACGCCGCGTCCCGAGGCGCTGGTGCCGTCCAGGCGCAACTGGCCGCTGCCGGCGCCGAGGTTGATGGCGGCATATTGGCCGCCGGCATCCAGCGAAAGGGCCTTGAAGGAGCCGCTGCTCGTGTTGACCTGCGTATTGTTGGATGTCAGCGTGACGTTGCCGGCGGTGCTGAGGACGTTGATCTGCGCGCCCGGCGCCGAGGCGGTGCCGTTGCCGGAGGCGATCAGCGCCAGGGACGGCGTGGTGCCGCCGGCACTGTTGCCGGTGATGGCGATGTTGCCGTTGGTGGCCAGGCTGATCGACGAGGTCGCGCCGCTCGAATTGAGCAAGGTGCCATAGCTGCCGCCGCTATTGCCGGTGACGGAAATATTGCCGCCGGCAGAGCGCATGCTGATGTTGGAGCTGGCGCCGGAAGAGGCGATATCGACCCCGCGGCTGGCGCTGCTGTTGCCGTTGATGGCGATGTTGCCGCCGGCGGCGGCCGCCAGCGCCACCGCGCCGTTGCCCGATGCGGCCAGATATACCCCGCGGCCGCTGCCGGCAAAGCCGTTGCCGTTGCCCTGGATGGTCAGGTTGCCGCTGCCCACGCTGATGTTTTGCGAAGAGGCGGCAGCGGTGGAGCAGACCAGTACGCCATAGCCGGAAGTGGCATTGCCGCTGATGCTCACGTTGCCCGAGCCGGTGGCGGCGATCGTGTTGCCGGTGCTGAAGATGCGGGTGGCGTTGCCGCTGCCCAGGTTGGTGCTGTCGATGCTGATCGAGCCGGCGCCGCTGGTGACGATCTTGCCGCCGCCGGTCAGCACAAAGGCATCGCCCGTGCCGCCGGCGCTGGCTTGCAAGGCGACGATGGTGATATTGCCGCCGCCGGCATCGAGGGTGCTGCCGGAGATCTGGGTGGCGTTGGCGGTGGAACCGGCCGCCAGCGACGATGAGGTCGCCCCGCGGATGGTCATGCTGCCGCCGTTGGTGCTGATGTTGCTGCCGTTGGTAATGGCTACGCCGGCGCCATTGGAGACATTGGTGCTGGCATAGGAGCTGCCGGGCGAGACCGCGCCGCTGATGGTCAGGTTGCCGCCGTTGGTGGCGATGCTGGCGTTGTTGAGCGACACCGAACCGTTGCCGGTGTTGTTGAAGTTGGAATACAGCGAGACGTTGAGCGACTTGCCATCCGCGTTGGCGATGCTGGTATTGGTCATCACGATGTTGCGGTGCGCTTGCAGCGTCAGCGTGGCATTGCCGACCGCCTTCACGTTGTCCAGCACGTTGATGTCGCCGGACGTGCCGCCGGCCGAGGTGGTGCAGACCAGGATATTGGCGCCTTCGCTCAGCGAGGCGTTGAGCGTGGCCGAACTCAGGTTGGAACTGGCCGAACCGGATGAGGTGAACGGGCTGGTGCTGGTGGCGCCGCCGGCATTGGCGGCGCTGGTGATGTTGATGTTGTACGGATCCAGCAACCAGGTGCCGCCCTGGCCGGACGCCGCCGACAGGTTCACCGCGCCGAACACGTCGAGGTAGTGGCCCGAGGTTTCCACCAGCCCGCCGGCGCCGGTGCCGCCGCCGCCGGCCACGCTGATGTCGCCGTAGAAGCGGGTGCTGCCGGTCGACCACAGGATCACCTTGCCGCCGTTGCCCGAGGTGAGTGCGCCGGCGTTGATGGAGGCATTGGCATCCATGTAGGCGGCGCTGGCCTGGAACACGCCGTTGCCGCCCTGGTAGTCGCCGCCGGCCAGCACGGTGCCGCCGCCGGCGTCGCCCGAGGCGTCGATGCGGCTGCCGTCGAACATGCCGACGTATTGGCCGAGCAGCTTCACCGTGCCGCCGGTCTGGCCGGCATCGCGCCCGGAAACGTCGATCGTGCCGCCGTTGGCGACCACGCCGCTGTTGCCGCCGTCCAGCACCACCACGCCGTTGCGCTGCTGCAGGCTGGTGGCTTCGATGATGCCGCTGTTGTTGACCACTTCGGCCATCAGGGCATTGCCGGCGTGCGCCGTCATCAGCACGGTGCCGCCGCGGGCCTGCAACAAGCCGGCGTTGGATACGCTGGCGTTGACGGTGGCGTTATTGACCTCCATGCTGATCAGGCCGTCGCCATTGAAGTCGAGCGTGATCTTTTCGCCCGCGCCCAGCACCACCGCGCCGAGCCGTGCGGCGATGGCGCCTTCGTTGCGTACCTGCGCGCCCAGCAACGCCACATAGCCGCCGTCGGCGGCCGTGATGTTGCCGAGGTTGATCACCGCGCCGCTGCCGCCATCCAGCTCGAACACGTTCTTGCCGGCCATGAAGTTGGCGTCCGAGATGTTGAGCGCGCTGGCCACCAGCCCGCCCACATTGACCGAGGACCCGGCCCCGAACAGCACGCCGGACGGATTGACCAGGTAGACCTGCCCGTTGGCGTTGAGCGCGCCCATGATCTGCGAGGCATCGCTGGACAGCACGCGGTTGAGCGCCACCGAGGACGAGGTGGGTTGCTTGAAGTTGACGGTGGCGGCGCTGCCGATGTTGAAGGTATTCCAGTTGGTCACCATGCGGTCGCTGTTTTGCGTCACCGTCATGGTATTGCCCGCGGTTGCGATGGCGCCGCTGCCGGCGACGATCTGGCCGTTGCCGGGCAGGGCGCCGGCGTCGAGCGCCAGGGCCGACAGCGGGGCCAGGCCGAAACAGGCGCACAGCGCCGCATGCGCGATCGGGGACAGGGCCGGCAGGCGCGGGGCCGCATGGCGCGCGCGGCGGAATGTGGAAGAAGTGTGCATCGCGTCTCCTCAGAAGGTGTAATTGATGCCCAGGCCGATGGCGCGGATGGTGGTGCCCACGCCCGAGGACAGGCCGCTGGCGCCGAACACGCCGGCCACCGCATAGTTGTAGTTGGCCAGCGCGTTGTTCCTGAGCACCGTGTATTGCCCGAAGATGCGGGTCTGCCGGCTCCAGGCGTAGGAGAAGCCGTAGGCCTGCTGGCTGGCGCCCATGCCGTCGGTGGAGCACTTCACGTTGTTGCCCGAGATCATGCTGCATTCGCCGGGCAGGGCGCGTCCGGCATTGGCCAGCAGCGTCCAGGCGCCGATCTTGTGCGACAGGCCCAGCATGTAGGCGCGGCGGCGGTAGTTGGACAGGTCGGTCGAGGTGGTGCTGGTGTTGACGACGCCGTATTCGGAGTAAGAGAGGTCGTCGGCGATCAGCGATACCTTGGTGGCGCCGAAGTCGTAGCCCAGGCCGTAGCGCAAGCTGAAGTCGGAAGACGAGGTGCCGGCGGTGACCGCGGTGTTGCTGCCCACGCCGCGCGCATTGCGGCCCAGGCTGGCGATGCCGAAGTAATTGATGTGCTGCTCGGCGGCGACGATGGCGGTGAAGCCGCCATATTCCCAGCTCAGGCTGCCGCTGTACAGGTAGCCGGTATTGACGTCGGCAGCGGCCTTCATGCTGTTGTCCGAGATGGCCAGCTTGGCTTGCAGGCCATTCCACTTGGGTGTCCAGTAGGCCAGTAGGCCGGCCTGGCGGCGGTTGAAGGCGGCATCGTCGTTATTGGACGAGGAGGCGGTGCCGACCGGGCCTGAGTTCTTGGTGATGCTGGTGATGAAGCCCGGCGAGCCGATCAGGTTGTAGTGCGCGGCGCTGGTGCGGGCCTGGAAGGGATCGAGCGAGGTCATGCTCTCCTTCATCGGGGTATCCCAGTTGCCGTACATCAGGGTGCCGTAGGCCGGGTTGTTGAGCGCCACGCCGGTGTTGCGCAGGTCTTGCGAGTGGGTCCAGTCGGGCACCGACGGATCGCTGCGGTTGGTGTAGTTCAGGGACAGGCCCAGTTCCAGCTGCCACAGGAATTTCCATTGCTGGTACAACGGGATGCCGCTACGTGCGCCGATGTAGGAGACGTTGTCGCGCACGCGCCAAAAGCTGTTCATGTTGCGGCCGTTGGGCGTGGCCAGCTTGCTCTGGTCGGCCGCCGCCTGCGGCGTGGAGCCGTAGCGGTTCACGTATTCGGGGACCAGTCCCAGCGAGCCGTACAGGACGAATGCGTTTTCCGGCTCTTCGAAATCCTCGCCCTTGCTTCTCAAGTCGCTGGCCAGGCCGGCGAAAGCCTGCGGCGAGCCCGATACCGAGACCCACACGCGACGCGCATTGCGCTGCTCGGTGGCCGGGTCGACGCCGGGCGACACCGCGAAGGCGGCATTCATCACGATGTCCTTGTGGTACAGGTTCAGGCCCACGCCATAGCCCGAGCGCGAGAGGCGGTTGGGGCTGTTGTCCCACGGCGTCTTGTTGACGGTGACGCGGCCGGCGTCGCCGAACAGCACGCCTTCGGCCACCGCGTCGCCGATCATGCCCAGCCGCTTGCGCAGCTCCAGCCGGGCCAGCACGCCTTGGTCGCCGGCCGCTTCGCCCACCGGATAGGCGCGCACGCCGTTGGGGCCGCCCAGGCTCATCTTTTCGGAGGCATCCAGGTTCTTGTCGGCCCATTGCGCCGACACCGAGCCCAGCAGCGAGTAGCCGTTGCCCAGTTGCTGCAGGCGCGAGAAGCCGAGGTTGACCTTCTTGTAGTTGCCGGCCGCCCTGGAGGTGATCGCATCCAGCGCGGCGTCGTTGGGCGTTTCCTTGTCCAGCGAACCGCGCCCGGCGCGGATGCTCCACAGGTTGCCGCCGCCGCCCAGGAGATTGTCGCGCCAGTCGCCCGACAGGCTGGCGCTCCAGAAGTCGGCCGACTTGTCGACCACGGTGGCCGAGGTGATGTCTTGGAAATGGCGGTATTCGGCCGCCAGCCCGAGGTTGATGTTGGCGTTGCGGCTGCGCAGCAGCGAGCTGTTGAGGAAGAAGGTCGAGACCTTGGCCGAACCGCTGGCTTGCGCGTCCTTGAGGTTCTTGCCGACGTTGTATTGCAGCTCGGCGAAATTGGCGCCGATGGAAACGCCGGTGGCGCCGATCGGCATCGCATAGCCGAGCCCGGCGATGCGCAGCCCTTCAAACGAGTTCTGGGTATTCAACGTAAAGCTCTCGCCCAGGCCCAGGGCATCGTTCAGGCCCAGCGTGGCGGACAGCCGGTTGGCGCCGGTGTAGTAGTTGCCGTAGTTGTCGAAGGCGGCGCGGGCGGTCCAGGCGGTCGTCTCGGAGAGCATCAATACGATGTCGGCGGCGCCGGCCTGGGCGGAAGGGCGCAGCACTGCGCGCACCGATACGCCATTGATGTCGGACAGGCGCAGCAGTACGCGCTCCAGATCGGCTTCGCGGATCACGCTGCCGGGCGTCAAGGCATCGATGAAGTGCTGCAGGGTGTCGCGGCCCAGCCGCGTGTGCGGGTCGGTTTGCGCGCTGACGGCGCCGATCACGCCTTCGCGCACGCCGATCTGGACCACGCCGCCGGCAATTTCCTGCGCCGGCAGGTAGGCGCGCGCCACCGGATAGCCTTGGGCGCGGTACAGCGCGGTAATGCGGGCGGCCGCTTCGCGCAGGCCGCGAAAATCCAGTTCCTGGCCGACCAGGCCGGCCAGTTCGGCCTGCAGCCGGGCGTCGGGCAGCGACTGGTTGCCGGAGAGCCTGAATCCGGCCACATGCACGCGCACATCGCCGGCCGGCGCCTGGGTTTCATCGCCCGGTTCGCTTTCCTTTTCGATGCGCACGCGCGATTGCGGCATGGCCGGAGCCCGTTCTGCCGGCGACAACTGGGGGCGGTTGGTCTCGAACATGCTGCCGGCGGAGGGCGGGGCGCTTTGCGCCAGCGCCGCCGTCGGCATCAACTGGATGATGGGGGCCGCCGCCATCAGCGTGAACATGCGCCGCGCAAGCAAATGCCGCGCGGATCCGGAAAAGCGGATCTTTTTCATCTTGTGTCTCGATTTATAGTTATTTGCCTCAACCGGTCTGGTTTTTATTGGACGTGGACCGGTCCCTCCTCGTGGAGCGCTGTTGCGCTCCGGCCTTGCCTGCTATTGCCGGACGCTGCTTTGGCGTCCGGTCGGTATCCAGCGCTGGATGCTGGTGCTGCGATGTGCCATTACTGCTGCGGGAAAATCCTGCGCAGCGTGTCTTCCGAGCGGAACAGCTTGTCAGCCTCGTGGGCCGCGCCCTTGACCTGGAATTCGGGATGGTTCACCGGGATCTGCCATTGGTTCGACAGGAAGCGCTCGTAGCGCACGAAATTGAGCTGGCGCTCGACCCGTGTCGCGCCTTGCATCGCGGCGCCGCAAGCCTTGTCGAGGTAGCGATGGTTGGGGTTGACGTCGCGTGCGCCGACCATATAGGTGATGTTGCGGCCGGCGTAGCGGCGGAACAGTTGTTCGCCGTCCAGGTTCTGGCGCTTGAGGTAATCCGGCGCATTCTCGATGCCGTAGCGGTAATTGTTATAGCCCGGGCAGATGATCGATTTCGGCAGGGAAAAACCGTCGCCGTCGGGCCGGCTGGCCTCGAAATAGACGTAAGACGAAGGGCTGGAGATCACATAGCGCAGCGCGATCCCGGCCTGCTGCAGCGGGCCGTCGAGTTCGTTCAGCGCCGCATAGCGTTGCATCAACTGGGCGCCGGCGGAGTGGCCGATCATCACGATCTCCTTGAGGTCGGGAAACTGCTTGCGGTCGGCCAGGTAATGCACGATGTCGTCCAGGGCCTGGAAGGAGGTCACGCCATCGACCCCGCGCTCGGAGGCTTCGCCTTGCATCCAGGTGCTGCCGCTCCACAGCGGCATGGCCGATGACGAGCCCCGGTCGGCCTGGACCATGAAATTGGGCGCGACCAGCAGGGTGTCGGCGGCGCTGAATTGCGCCATTTTCAGCAACTGCAGCCCGATCTGGAAGTAGTCGTCGGCATTGCGCTTGACGCCATGCACGAACACCACCGCACGGACGACATGGGCGGGCAACTGTTGCAGGTTGCGGTTGGCATAGACGGCGAAGGAATAAGGCTGGCCGGCGCCGATCCGGATGACCTGGGGCGCATCGTCGATGGCATCCGTCTCGGCGGCGCGGGCATGCAGCATCGGCAGCATGAGGGCGACGATGGCAAAGACCAGGGCCGCGATGCCGGGAGAGAAATAGGCGAAATTTTCCAGCCGGCGCGCCAGCTTGCTGCGCACCTTCACCGCGCCTTCAAGCCCTTCAAACCCGTCAAGCGCCTGTGCCTTGCCATTTCCGGAGTGTCTTTGTGCCGCCATATTCCTGAGCCTGCCGTCGTCGGTTGCGTGAGATGGCAGGATGCGGGCGGCAGGAGGGCATGCGCTACGTGCTACCGGGCGTCTCCCTCCGCATGCGGGCATCCTGCTGCGAATTGTTGTTGTCGTTGGGAGGGATTATAGGAGCGTGTTTTCACTATGTAAAATATCTTGAATACGCTAGCAAGATACTTAAAAAGTATTAATAGTGGTCGAAGCTATTCTAGAATTTTTCGAGAAAAGTATCTTAAGTCAATGAATTAAAATGATTTTTAATGGATTGTCGCGCAGTCGCAAACACGCCGGAAAGCGGGAGCGGAAAAAGAATGGGGCAATAATGGAAAAAGAGCCGCAATTTGCATTGCGGCTCTTTTCATTTGCGCTGGCGCCGCGCCTCGTCGCACGAGGCGCGGCGCTCATTCACCTCGGTGTGGAATCAGATCGCTTCCAGCGCCTTGTTGAATGTTTCGCTCGGACGCATGACGGCGAAGGTCTTGGCGCGGTCCGGCAGGTAGTAGCCGCCGATGTCGACCTGCTTGCCTTGCACGCTGTTGAGTTCGGCCACGATCTTCTGCTCGTTCTCGGCCAGCGCCTTGGCCAGCGGTGCGAAGTGCTTGGCCAGCTCGGCGTCGTCCTTCTGCGCGGCCAGTTCCTGGGCCCAGTACAGGGACAGGTAGAAGTGGCTGCCGCGGTTGTCCAGCTCGCCGGTCTTGGGCGAAGGCGACTTGTTGTTGTCCAGCAGCTTGCCGGTGGCGGCGTCCAGCGTCTTGGCCAGGATCTTGGCGCGGGCGTTGCCGGTCTTGATGCCGACATCTTCGATGGACACGGCCAGCGCCAGGAATTCACCCAGCGAGTCCCAGCG
This sequence comes from Herbaspirillum sp. GW821-FHT09A12, assembly GCF_059418325.1. Lineage (NCBI taxonomy): Bacteria > Pseudomonadati > Pseudomonadota > Betaproteobacteria > Burkholderiales > Oxalobacteraceae > Herbaspirillum > Herbaspirillum sp. GW821-FHT09A12. The sequence goes on along the minus strand of NZ_JBWKPR010000002.1, from coordinate 665,401 downwards.
CAGGTGGTTTTCGCCAACCAGTTGCTGTACGTGCTTGGGGGCCGAACCGCCGGCGCCGGTTTCGAACATGCCGCCGCCGGCCATCAGCGGAACGATCGACAGCATCTTGGCCGAGGTGCCCAGTTCCATGATCGGGAACAGGTCGGTCAGGTAGTCGCGCAGGATGTTGCCGGTCACCGAGATGGTGTCCATGCCGCGGATCACGCGTTCCAGGGTGTAACGCATGGCGCGCACTTGCGACATGATCTGGATGTCCAGGCCGTTGGTGTCGTGTTCCTTCAGGTAGGTGCGCACCTTCTTGATCAGCTCGGCTTCGTGCGGGCGGTATGGGTCCAGCCAGAACACGGCCGGCATGCCCGACAGGCGCGCGCGGGTGACCGCCAGCTTGACCCAGTCGCGCACCGCCGGGTCCTTGACCTGGCACATGCGCCAGATGTCGCCGGCTTCGACGTTTTCTTCCAGCAGCACCTGGCCGTCCAGGGTGACGATGCGGGCCACGCCGTCCTGGGCGATTTCGAAGGTCTTGTCGTGCGAACCGTATTCCTCGGCCTTCTGGGCCATCAGGCCGACGTTGGGCACGGTGCCCATGGTGGTCGGGTCGAAGGCGCCGTTGGTCTTGCAGAAGTTGATGATTTCCTGGTAGATGCGGGCGAAGGTCGATTCGGGCAGCAGGGCCTTGGTGTCTTCGGTCTTGCCTGCGGCGTTCCACATCTTGCCGCCGGCGCGGATCATGGCCGGCATGGAGGCGTCGACGATTACGTCGTTGGGCGCGTGCAGGTTGTCGATGCCCTTGGCGGAGTCGACCATGGCCAGGCGCGGGCGCAGGGCGGCGTCGGCCTTCAGGTCGGCCAGCACTTCGGCCTTCTTGGCTTCCGGCAGGGTGTTGATCTTCTCGTAGACGCCGGACATGCCGTTGTTCGGGTTCACGCCGATCTCGGCGAACAGCTTGGCGTGCTTTTCAAAGGTGTTCTTGTAGTAGGTGCGCACGGCGTGGCCGAACACGATCGGGTGCGAGACCTTCATCATGGTCGCCTTGACGTGCACCGACAGCAGCAGGTCGGTCTCGAAGGCATCCTGCATCTGCTCTTCGTAGTACTTGCACAGCGCCTTCTTGCTCATGAACATGCTGTCGATGATCTCGCCGGCCTGCAGCGAGACCTTCGGCTTCAGGACGACGGTTTCGCCGGACTTGGTGACCAGGTCCATGCGGACGTCGACCGCCTTGTCGATGGTCAGGCTCTTTTCGCCGGCGTAGAAGTCGCCGCCGTGCATGTGCGCCACGTGGGTGCGCGAAGCCATGCTCCACTTGGACATCGAATGCGGGTGCTTGCGGGCGTAGTTCTTGACGGCGTTGGGCGCGCGGCGGTCGGAGTTGCCTTCGCGCAGGACCGGGTTCACGGCGCTGCCGGAGATCTTGGCATAGCGCTTCTGCAGCGCCTTCTCTTCGTCGGTGCTGGGGTTTTCCGGGTAATCCGGGAGCTTGTAGCCGCGGGCCTGCAGTTCGCGGATGGCCGCCTGCAGTTGCAGGATCGAGGCGCTGATGTTGGGCAGCTTGATGATGTTGGCTTCCGGCTTCTGGGTCAGTGCGCCCAGCTCGCCCAGCGTATCGGGCACTTTCTGCTCATCGGTCAGGAACTCGGAGAATTCCGCCAGGATACGCGCGGCCACCGAGATGTCGCTCTCGACGACGTCAATACCGGCTTGCGCAGTGAACTTCTTGACGATGGGCAGAAGCGAGTGGGTCGCCAGATAGGGGGCCTCGTCGGTCAGCGTATAGATGATGGTCGGGTTACCTGTAGTCACGATGGTGTCCTTGCTGTTGGTGTGTTGATGTGCTGTGCTGCATGTGCCGTCCTGTCGTCCGGTATGCGGATGCATCGTGTGCTTGTGGCTGAGGCATCCGCATGCCCTTGGCTGGATCGGCAATCTCCTGCCGGCGAATCGTCATTTCCCTCGGGAAATGGTTTCCTCCGGCAGCGTCTCGTCTTTCCCTCTGATGCCGCGGCAAAAAACAGACGGTAGTTTACTCCTAAGCGAGCCGAAATGCTTCAACTCTTATATAAGACTTGCAGAATTTTTGCATGGATGTCGAGGCAAATGTTGCCGCAATGCCATCAAGACCAAAAAAAGGGCCGCAGATGCGGCCCGATTCAATCTTCAATAGTGACTTGCAGGGTTGGTTCAGGCCGGCACCGCTTTGCCCGGCGCCTGGTTGCCCTGGTTGCGGTAGAGGACGAAGGTGGCGATCAGGCCGCACACGGCCGCCGCGCTCATCCAGATGCCGGGCGCGGCCTTGTCGCCGGTGTACTGGATCAGGCCGGTGGCGATGGCCGGGGTGAACCCGCCGAACAAGGCCGTGGCCAGGCTATAGGCCAGCGAGAAGCCGACCGTGCGCACCTCGACCGGCATCACTTCGGTCAGCGCCACCACCATCGCGCCGTTGTAGCTGGCGTAGAGGAAGGACAGCCACAGCTCGACGATCAGCATCTTGCCGAAGGTGGCGTCATGCACCAGCCAGTTCACGGCCGGGTAGGCGGTCAGGATGGTCAGCACGGTAAAGGCCACCAGGATGGGGCGACGGCCGATGCGATCCGACAGGGCGCCCATGATCGGCAGCCAGATGAAGTTGGACAGGCCCACGCACAAGGTCACGATCAGGCTGGCCTCGGTCGACAGCTTCAGCACGCTCTTGCCGAAGGTCGGCGTATACACGGTGATCAGGTAGAACGAGACGGTGGTCATCGAGACCAGCATCATGCCTGCGATCACCAGCTTCCAGTTCTCGAGCATCGAACGGAAGATCTGGCCGGTGGTGGGGCGATGCTTGCGGCGCAGGAACTCTTCGGTTTCCTGCAGCGAGCGGCGGATCACGAACAGCACCGGCACGATCAGGCAGCCGATGAAGAAGGGGATGCGCCAGCCCCATTCGCCCACTTGCGCCGGCGTCAGGGTGGTGGACAGCACGTAGCCGATGGCGGCGGCCACGATGATGGCGACCTGCTGGCTGCCCGACTGCCAGCTGACATAGAAGCCCTTGTTGCCGGGGGTGGCCATTTCGGCCAGGTAGACCGACACGCCGCCCAGCTCCACGCCGGCGGAGAAGCCCTGCAGCAGGCGCCCGACCAGCACCAGCAGCGGCGCCAGCGCGCCGATGGTGGCGTAACCGGGGACGAAGGCGATCAGCATGGTGCCCAGCGCCATGAGCGCCAGTGTCACGATCAGGCCCTGGCGGCGGCCGACGCGGTCAACGTAGGCGCCCAGGATGATGGCGCCCAGCGGACGCATCAGGAAGCCGGCGCCGAAGGTCATGAAGGTCAGCATCAGCGAGGCGAACTCGTTATCGCTGGGGAAAAATGCTTTCGAGATGTGGGTCGCGTAGAAGCCGAACAGGAAGAAATCGAACATTTCCATGAAATTGCCGCTGGTGACGCGCAGCACCGTGGAAAGCTTCGAGTGCGAAGATGTGGATGTACTCATGATGTGTGCCTCAATTGTGTGTTTGGCGGACCGTGTATCCGGTCTTGTGCCTGTCTCGGCCGGCGTGGAACCGGTTGTAGTCAGGATCTTTTTAGGTATGTCAGCTATTGCGCCGCCGATTCTATCCCCGAAAACCGGCGCGTGGATGCTGCGGCCGGGGCTGCCATGCAGATTTCGGTTTTTTCGATGGCTGGATGAAAGGTTCCGCGCAGGAAACTCCGGGAAATGGCCCTAATCTGAGCCTGTCGAAGGGCGCGCGTCGCGTCACCGGCTGAGTCACCGGCTGAAGGCGCCATGCAAAACGCCCGGCGCATGGCCGGGCGTTGGTATGGCGAAGTGAGGCGAGGCGCGCCGCGTCAGCTTGCGGGCTGGCGATCCTCGGTCGATGCGGGGATTATTGCCGCCGCGTCTTGCTCATCCTCACGGCGATAGGCCAGTTGATACAGCAGCGGCAAGACCAGCAGGGTCAGCATGGTGGACGACAGGATGCCGCCGATCACCACCGTCGCCAACGGCCGCTGCACCTCGGCGCCAGTGCCGGTGGCCAGCGCCATCGGGACGAACCCCAGCGAAGCCACCAGCGCCGTCATCAGCACCGGGCGCAGGCGCGCCATGGCGCCTTCCCTGACCGCGCGCGAGAGCGGCATGCCGTCTTCGCGCAGGCTGCGGATGAAGGACAGCATCACCAGCCCGTTCAATACCGCCACGCCGGACAAGGCGATAAAGCCGACCGCCGCCGAGATCGACAGCGGGATGCCGCGCAGCGACAGCGCCAGTACGCCGCCGGTCAGCGCGAAGGGGATGCCGGTCAGCACCAGCAGGCCATCCTTGACGTTGCCGAACATCGCGAACAGCAGCACGAACACCATCAACAGCGCCGCCGGCACCACGATCTGCAGGCGCTCGCGCGCCGACTGCAGGTTCTCGAACTGGCCGCCCCAGCTGGTCCAGTAGCCGGCCGGCACCTTCACCTGTTGTTCGATGCGCGCGGCGGCGTCTTCCACGAAGGAGCCCAGGTCGCGGCCGCGTACATTGGCGCTGACCACGATGCGGCGCTTGCCGTTCTCGCGGCTGACCTGGTTGGGCCCGGGCGCCAGCTCCAGCCTGGCCACTTCGCCCAGCGGGATGAAGGCCGCGCGCCGGCCGGCTTCGTTGGCCGGCAGCGCAATGGGCAGGCGCAGCAAGGCGTCCGGATCGTTGCGCAAGTCCTCGGCCAGGCGCACCACGATGTCGAAGCGGCGGTCGCCTTCGAACACCGCGCCGCTTTCCTTGCCGCCGGTGGCCGCGGCCACCGTGTCCTGGATCTGGCTCACGGCCAGTCCGTAGCGCGCCGCCTTCTCGCGGTCGATGGCCACCGTCAGCATCGGCAGGCCGGTGGTCTGCTCGACCTTGACCTCGGCCGCTCCCGGTGTGGCTTGCAGCGCCTGGGCGATGGCTTGCGCGGTGCGCTCCAGCACCTGCATGTCGTCGCCGAAGACCTTGACCGCGACGTCGCTGCGCACGCCCGAGATCAGCTCGTTGAAGCGCAGCTGGATCGGCTGCGAGAACTCGTAGTTGTTGCCGGGCAGGCGCGCCACTTCCTGCTGGATGGCGGCCAGCAGTGCATCGCGCGTCTTTTTCGGTGTGGGCCACTCGCTCTCCGGCTTCAGCATGATGTAGCCGTCCGAGATGTTGGGCGGCATCGGGTCGGAGGCTACCTCGGCGGTACCGGTGCGGGCGAAGACGCGCTCGATTTCGGGGAATTTTTCCACCAGCACGGCTTCGATCTGTTTTTGCATCTCCAGCGACTGGGTCAGGCTGGTGCCGGGGATGCGCAGCGCCTGCAGGGCCAGGTCGCCCTCGTTCAGGCTGGGCACGAACTCGCTGCCCATGCGCGCGCCCAGCAGGGTGCACAGCAGCACCATGGCGCCGGCGGCGGTCAGCATCACCGGCTTGTTGCCCAGCGACCAGTCCAGCAACGGCGCATAGGCGCGGCGCGCGGCCAGCATCAGGCGGTTCTCCTTCTCGGCCACGCGCTCGCCGATGAACAAGGCAATGGCGGCCGGGATGAAGGTGACCGACAGCAGCATGGCCCCGGCCAGCGCGATCACCACGGTGAGCGCCATCGGATGGAACATCTTGCCCTCCACGCCGGTGAGCGCGAACATCGGCAGGTAGACCACCATGATGATCAGTTGTCCGAACAGGAGCGGGCGGCGCGCCTCGCGCGCGGCGGCGAACACCTCGTGGAAGCGTTCCGGGCGCGTCAGCTTGCGGCCGGCGTGCTGCTGCGCATGGGCCAGGCGGCGCACGCAGTTCTCCACGATCACCACCGCGCCGTCGATGATGATGCCGAAGTCCAGCGCGCCCAGGCTCAGCAGGTTGGCGCTGACCTTGTTGGAGACCATGCCGGTGAAGGTGAACAGCATCGCCAGCGGGATCACCATGGCGGTGATGACGGCGGCGCGGATGTTGCCCAGGAACAGGAACAGCACCGCGATCACCAGCGCCGCGCCTTCGACCAGGTTCTTCTTGACCGTGGCGATGGCCTTGTCCACCAGCACGGTGCGGTCGTACACCGTGACCGCGCGCACGCCTTCGGGCAGCGAACGGTTGATCTCGTCCATCTTGCGGCCGACCGCCTGCGACACGCTGCGGCTGTTCTCGCCGATCAGCATGAACACCGTGCCCAGCACCACCTCGCGGCCGTTCTCGGTGGCCGCGCCGGTGCGCAATTCGCGGCCGATGGCCACCTCGGCCACATCGCGCACGCGCACCGCCACGCCCTGGGCGTTGGCCACCACCACATTGCCGATGTCGTCGATGCCGCCCAGTTGGCCGGGCACGCGCAGCAGGTATTGCTCGCCGCGCTTTTCGATATAGCCGGCGCCGACATTGCCGTTGTTCTTCTCCAGCGCGGCGCTGAGGTCGGCCAGCGTCAGGCCGTAGGAGGAAAGCCGGGCCGGCGAGGGCGCGACCTGGAACTCCTTGGCCTGGCCGCCGATGGTGTTGATCTCGGTCACCCCCGGCACATTGCGCAATTGCGGCTTGATGATCCAGTCCTGGATCTCGCGCAGGTCGGTCGGCGAGTAAGCCGTGCCATCCGGCTTGCGCGCGCCGTCCCCGGCCTCGACCGTCCACAGGTAGATCTCGCCCAGGCCGGTGGAGATCGGCCCCATGGCCGGCTCGGCGCCGGGCGGCAGCTTGCCGCGCGCCTCCTGTAGCCGTTCGTTGACCAGTTGGCGGGCGAAGTAGATGTCGGTGCCGTCCTTGAAGATCACGGTCACCTGCGACAGCCCGTAGCGCGACAGCGAGCGCGTCTGTTCCAGGTGCGGCAGGCCGGCCATGGCGGTTTCGACCGGATAGCTGATGCGCTGCTCGGTTTCCAGCGGCGAGTAGCCGGGTGCCTGGGTATTGATCTGCACCTGCACGTTGGTGATGTCGGGCACGGCGTCGATCGGCAGGCGCTGGTAGCTGTACAGCCCCCAGGCCGCCATCCCCAGCACGGCCAGCAGCACCAGCCAGCGGTGCTCGATGGCGAATTTGATGATGCGTTCAAACATGGGAAATTTCCTTTATCGGTTCATGGCGGGCATCAATGCGCGTGCTCGGCGCTGGCCTTGCCCAGCTCGGCCTTGACCAGGAAGGCATTCCTGGCGGCATAGCGCTGGCCCGGCTCCAGTCCGGACAGGATTTCGGTACGGCCGCCCTGGCTGCGCCCGGTCTTGACCGGCTGGGCGATGAAGCCGCCTTGCGCAACGGTGAAGACCACGCTGCGGTTGTCGACCGTATGCACGGCCTCATCGGGCACCGCCAGCACCTGCCTGGCCGCGCCGGCCGCCACTTCCACCGTCACGAACATGCCGGGACGCCAGGCGCCGCCGGGGTTGGCAAGCACCACATGGGCCTTGGCGGTGCGCGTCTGTTCGCCCAGCAGGGCGCCGACGTAGGCCACCTTGCCGCTGGCCGAGGAGGACAGGGCGCTGGCCTTGACCGTGGCCGACGCGCCCACCCGCACCGCATCCAGCGCGCTGGCCGGCACGTCGATCTCGGCCCAGACCTGGTTGAGGTCGGAGAGGGTGAAGACCGCCGTGTCTTCCCTCACCATTTCGCCCAGGGCGATGTGCTTTTCCACCACCACGCCATCGAAGGGCGCGCGGATCTGGAAGGCGCCCGAACCGCCATCCCCGCCGGCGCCGAGCGCCGCCAGCTTCTGCGCGGCGTTACGCGCGGCGATCTCGGCTTCGCGCAAGGCGGCGCGCGCCTGCAGGTAATCCTGTTCGGCCGAAATCTTTTCTTCCCACAGCTTTTTCTCGCGCGCATAGCCGTCGCGCGCCAGCGCCAGGCGCTGTTGGGCGTTCTGCGCTTCGCTGCGCAGGTCGGAGATGGCGCCGCTGTCGATGCTGGCCAGCAGTTGACCCTTCTTCACGGCCTGCCCCAGGCGCACCGGCGCCGCCTCGACCACGCCGGCCACGCGCGGCACCACATGCGCCGTGCGGTCGGCATCGAAGCGGATCTCGCCCGGCAGCGGCAGCATGCCGGCCATGTCGGACAGGCCGGCGTCGGCCAGTACGATGCCGGCCACGCGCATCTGCTCGGCGCTGAAGGCGATGCGTTCGGCCGCGGCGTGTTCATTGCCGTCATGCGCGTCGCCGGCCTTGGCGCTCTGCTCGTCGCCATGCTCGTCATCGCCTTCCTTGTGGCCGGCTTCCTTATGTTCGGCGTGGGCGTCTTCCTTGCCGTGCTCGCCATGCTGGTCGCTGCCGGACTTGCCGCCCAGCGTGATGGCGCCTGCGGCCAGCGCCGTGACGATGAGGATGGCGGCGATCGCCAGTTTCTGTTTCTTGTCCATGAGGTGTCCTTTCATTGGGCGGCGCCGGGCAGGCGCGCGAGTTCGGCGCCGAGCAAGGCTTCGAGGCTCGCGGCGGCACGGTGCGCGGCGGAGAGCGCGCGCAGGTATTGGGTTTGGGTCTGGAACAGGGTGCGTTGGGCGTCCAGCACTTCGGTGAAGCCGAACTTGCCCAGCTCGAAGCCGCGCGCGGCTGCCGCATAGGCCTGCTGCGCCGCCGGCAGCACGTCTTGCTGCAGCGCCTGCGCCTCGGCGCGGGCGTTGCGCAAGGTTTCGTAACCTTCGGCGGCGGCGCTTTGCGCCTGCAACTCGGCGGCCGCCAGTTCATCGCGCGCCCGGTCGGTGCGGCGCAGCGCCTCCAGCAGGTTGCCCTGGTTGCGGTCGAACAGCGGCAACGGCAGGGACACGCCGATGACGGTCATGTTGCGGGCGGCCTCCTCGTCGCGCTTGTTGCCCAGGCTGACGGTGAGGTCGGGTATGCGCTTGCTGCTTTCGATATCGGCCAATGCTTTGTTGCGGTCAACCTCGATCCCGGCCAGGCGCACGGACGGCGCGGCGGCGGCCAGGCGCACCACGTCGGCAATCTGCGGCAGCGGCGGCAGCATGGCGCCGTCGCCCTGTGCTTCACCCAGGCAGGACGCGCTGCGGCCCAGCAGCGTCGCCAGCTTGTGGCCGGCGATACGCGCCTCGCTCTCGGCCTGGTTCACTTCCAGGCGGGCGGACGATGCCGCCACGCGCGAACGCGTCTGTTCCACCGGCGACAGCTTGCCGGCCTGCACGCGGCGGGCGGCGGCGTCGCTCATGCGCTCGGCCAGGTCGGCGCTTTGCAGCGCCAGCGCCAGGCGTTGCCGGCTGTGCAGCACCTCGAACCAGGCTTGCGCGACGTCGGCGCGCAAGCCGGCCGCGCGCGCCGCCAGCTGGCTGCGCGCGGCATCCTGGCCAAGGCGGGCGGCGGCCACGCGAGCGCCGCGCTTGCCGCCCAGTTCCAAGGTTTGGGACAGGGTGTAGGTGGTGCTGCGGGTGGCCTTTTTGGTGTCTTCGAGTTCCATCGAAAACGTTGGGTTGGGCCAGGCGCCGGCCTGTTGCAGGGCGCCATCGGTGGCGGCCAGCGCATGCCTGGCGGCCGACAGCGTGGGGTTATTGTCGTGCGCCAGGCGCTGGGCATCGGCCAGCGTCAGCGGCGGTTGGCTGGCCGGGCAGGCGGCGCCGGCCAGTACCGCATTGGCGTGCGCCAGGATGGGCGCGGCCTGCAATAGCAGGGCCGTGGCCAGTCCCGGCACGAGGGCGTGCTTGAACATCGAATTCTCCAGGATCAAGGGAAGGATTCGGCGTGCGGACAAGCTCTTGCCGCCGGCGGCATTGCCGTCGGGCGCAAGTCTTCAGGGAAGAGGGAAAAGGAGGCTCAGAGCCGGGCCGCAACGCCGCGCGGATGCGCGGCCAGCCAGTCGGGCTCTTCGGGATGGTCCGGGATGTGGGAAGAAAACGCGATGGTGAAACCGGCTGGCGCCGGCGATGCCGCGCGCAGCAAGCGCCGGGCGGCGGCGGCCGGATAACCCAGGCTGCCGGCCTGCATTTCGCAGCTGCTGCAAAAACCTGCGGCATCCTTGGCGCCGGTTTTCTTGCCGGCTTGCACGGCATTGTCCAGGCCATCCGACTGCGGCTGCAGCTGGTGGTGGCCGGCATGCCGCGCCAGCGTCGCCGCATGTTCGTTGTACGGCCCGACCGCCGCCCAGCACAGCTGGATCAGCGTAATCGAAAGCAACAGGGCCGTAAGCAGCTTTTTCATGCGGGCGAGGGAAAGGGCAGCGGGAGAATATGAAGACCGCAGCGATTCTACCTGCGATTGTGCGGCGCTTCAATTTTTCCTGCGCGCGCTGGCGCGGGCATGGATGAAGTGCGCGGCGCATTTCCGCCAGGCGTTTTTCAGCGCGATGCCGTTCAAGGTTCAGAAAAAACCCTGGGTCGGCAGCGGCACTTCGTTGATGCTCAGGTTGCCCAATGCATAGGACTTGTGCACAGCGTGGTTGTGGGTGGAGATGGTGCGGATGTTGCGCCAGTGGCGGTCCAGGTTCAGGTGCGCCAGGGTCGCCGAGGCGCCGGCGATGTCGAACAAGGCGGTCGCGGCGTGATGGGCAATGCGGTCGACCGTGATCTTGGCCTTGGCGGCGGCGCTGGCGGCAGCTTGCAGATGGCGGTCGACATCGGCATCCTGGCGCTGCAGCGCGGCATAGGCGTCGTCGGCCACGCGTGCGGCGGCCAGCACGATGGCGCGCACCGCGAAGGCATCGGCCTCGCGTTCGCCCAAGGCGGACAGCAGCAGCGGATCTTGCGCGCCCACCGGGGTTGGCGCGTAGTAGTAGTTGCGCTTGCGCTTGCCCAGCAGTTCGGCGGCGTCGCGGGCGACGGCCGAGACCACGCCGGCAATCACCGCGGTGAGGAACAACTGCGCGATGGTCGAGCCGAAGACGGCCTGTTTGCCGGGAATGTCGGCCGGCAGCAAGACTTCGTCAGCCTCTATGCGCACATTCTCCAGCAAGGTGGTGCCGCTGCCGGTAAGGCGCTGCCCCATGCCGAACCAGTCATCGACCGTGTCCAGGCCGGCACGGCCCTTGGGCGCGATGGCGATCACGCGGGTGCCGTCTTCCAATGACACCGGCATGTAGAGCCAATCCGAAAACAGCGAACCGGTGGAATAAAACTTCTTGCCATTGAGCACATAGCCACTGCCTTCGCGCACCAGCCTGCTGGAGAACGGGCCGCCGCCGCCGATCTGGGCCTGGCCCAGTTCGGTATTGGCCGCGCCGATCATGTCGCCCGCCAGTACGCGATCGCGCAGCCGCGCTACCGCCGGATGGGCGGATGGCGTATTGAGGATGCGCTCGATCGCGACATGGTGGTTGCGCCAGATATGCGCGATGTTGGGATCGGCTTCGGCCAGGGTGATGGCGGCGTCGAAAGTTTCCGCGAGGCTGGCGCCGCCGCCGCCATGTTCGGCAGCCAGGCGGCGCGCGCCGAAGCCGGTGGCCTTGATTTCATCGATCAGGGCGAACGGTTGCTCGCGCTGTGCATCACGTTGGGCGGCGCCGTCGGCGATGCGCTGCAATAGTTTTTCAGGGAAGGCTGTCATTGTGCTCTTGTGTATCGGTTATTCGTATCCCGGGTTCGGCGGTTAACCCGGGCGTTATTGGGAAATGGCAAGCCGGCCGTCACAGGCGGTATCCGGCTTCCGATGCATCCCCCACCAGCTCCGGCAGGTCGGCTTCCCATTGCAGGTAGGCCGCACTGGCCCGGGCATTGCCGGCATGGCGGTCATGCAGCCAGAACAGGTAATCGATGCGTTCGTCCCGGGCCGGCAAGGCGGGGGTATCGTCGAGTGGCAGGCCCGCTGCCTGCCATCCTTCCAGCCCGCCCGGCAGTACCGCTATCTGCAGCGCCGGATGGCCATCGGCCAGATGTTGCAGCAGGGACAGCGCCAACAGGCGCGCCACGCCATCGTCGTCGCCCGATACCACGATCTGGTTTGCGGCGGCCACGCGCGCCAGCAGCGCCGGCCCCAGCGCGGAGCGGTTGCTCCATACGGCGCCTTGCGAGCGTACCCGGCCATAGCGCTCGCTGCTGCCGGCATCCAGCACCAGCGCGCCGTCGTGCACCCATTGCCGCGCAGCCTCGGGGCTCAACGCGGCGATCTGTTCCCAGCGGCGCGCCAAGGCAGGCAAGGGGGCGGCGGCGATGCTGTCAGGCACTTCGGCCGGAGGCGCGAACAGCGCCACCTGCACGCCCAGCCGTTGCAGCCAATGGGCTGTGATGACGGCACGGCTGCCATCGGTATCGATCAGGACCACATGGGCATTGCGTACCGCCACCCATTCATCGAGGCACTGGATCAATTGCACGCCTTGTACCCAAATGGCGCCGGGCCAGTGACCGTGCTCATGTTCGGCGCGGGTGCGGATATCGAAGATGAACGTGGTGCGGCGTTGGTCGGCTTGCCATTGGCGCAATGTGGCGAGGTCGATGCGCGGCAGCGCTTCCCGTTGTTCCAGCGCGGCTGCGCGGTCGCGCGCAATGGCCTGGGCCTGGGCCGACGCGGGGGCGCTTTCCTGGGCCGGCTGGCGTTCCAGTTCCAGCCCGGCCAGGCGCCAGCCCTGGGTGCCGCCGGCCAGCGCCAGCACGCGGTTGGGCACGCCGGCATCGATCAGGCTTTGGGCGCCGATGATGCCGCGGGTGCGGCCGGCGCAAGTGACCACCACCAGGGTGTCGGGCGAAGGCACGACATCGGCGAAGCGGGTGAGGATTTCACTGCCCGGGCAACTGATCGCGCCGGGGACATGGAAGCGCCGATGCTCTTCCAGGGTACGGGAATCCAGCAACACCAGATCGTCGCCGGCCCGCTGCCGGGCAGCCAGTTCCTGCGCCTCGATGTCGCCGGTGTGACAGGCCTTTTCGACGAATTCGGAAAACGCCTTGCTGGGCACATTGACGCCCTGGAAGGTCTTGAAGCCATGCGCGCGCCAGGCCGCGGTACCGCCTTCCAGCCAGTACACCGCGCGATAACCCAATGACAGGGCCGCAGCGGCGGCAACCTGGGCCAGCGTGCCGTCACCGGATACCAGCGCCAGCCGGGTATCGAGGCGCGGCACCCGGCGCGGCAGATCCAGTTCAAAGCGGCTCAACGGCAGATTGACCGCCAGCAGCAGGTGGTCTTCGCCGAACTGGCCGGCTTCGCCGATATCGATCAAGGCGATTTCTTCGCCATCGCGCAGCCAGGCGGCCAGGGTGGGCGAAGGAATGGATAGCGCGGAAATAACGGGAGTCTGGGTCATGATGTCAGGCGGCGAGGGAGGCGTAAGGGGAGGCCGGAACCGTTGCCACCGGATGGCGCAGGCCGGCCTGTTCCAGCAGCGGGATGACACGTTGGCCGAAATAGGCCAGTTCGGGTTCATAGTCGAAGAAGCAGATCTGGATGCCGTCGCAGCCCGCGGCCTTGAGCTGGAGCAACTGGTCGACGATCTGCTCGGGGGTACCGACCAACTGGATGTTGCCGCCCACGGTGCGCTCATCGCGCTCGTGGCCGCGCCAGGATTGGCTGTCACCGGTGGCGTGCGAATGGAAGAAACCTTCCACCGCGCCATGGTCGGCGCGATCGAGGATGGCCTGGTAGGCCTCATGCGCCTCGCGCTCGGTATCGCGGCAGATGATCATGGGATTGATCAGGGTGCGTACGTCGCGCCCGACGGCGCCCGCCTCGCGCTTGACCCGTGCATTGAGTTCCGGCAGCGCGGTGATGGCCTTTTCGAAGCGCGCCCCCACCGGGCTGGTGATGAAGATCAGGTCGGAATGGCGTACCGCGCTGGCGATGCCGGCGGCCGAGCTGGTGGCGCTGACCAGGATCGGGCGGCCATACTGCGGTTTTGGCGTGACGAAAGCCTGCTTTAACTGCCAGCGGCTGCCCTCGTAATCGAGGTTGTCGGCGCCGGACCACAATGCGCCGAGCACGTCGACGAATTCATTGGCGATCTGGTAGCGCTCGTCATGCGCGATCTGCTGTTGGCCGAACATGGCCCATTCATCCTTGCGAAAACCGGTGACGATGTTCAAGCCCCAGCGGCCCTTGGCGATATGGTCGAGGGTGGCGCCGAACTTGGCCAGGTGCAGCGGATGCCACGGCCCGTACAGGATGTGGATGGTGGAGATCAACAGGATGCGGCTGGTGATGGCGGCCAGCGCGCTGGTGGCGATGAAGGCATCCAGCGAGGTTTCGCGATAGCGGGTTGCGCCGCCGAAGCCGCCTTTGCCGAGCCAATGCGCCGGACCGAACGCCAGTTCGAAGCCGAGCTGCTCGGCCTGGCGCGTGAGCGCGGCATTGTAGTCAAAGCTCCAGTCGGTGCCGCGCGGCAGGGTGGACATGCTCCAGCCGCCGTTATGGATGGGCAGGAACAGGCCCAGCAGCAGGGGTTGCGTCAGCGCTTGCCCGAGCGGACTGGAGGCGGGCAGCGACGACAGGGGGCGTGTCGTATCGGTCATGATGGATTGGCGTTCAGATTTTTGAAGTAGATGGGCGGCGGACAGCAAGTCCGCGCTGCGTTCCTGATGGCTCATGATTGATAGTCCGGTTCACGTTTGTCGAGCAGCCGGCGCAGCGCCTCGAAATGCAGCTGGCAGGCCGGTTTGCCGGCGCTGTCGCCGCCATTGTGCAAGGCGGTATTGCGGATTTGGTCCTGCACCTTGGTCACCTGGGCCGGCGTCAGCGAGCGGGTGGGGCGGCCGGTCCAGAGCGCGTGGATGTGGACGCGGGCATAGCGCTCCAGCGAATACAGGCGGTCATAGGCCTCGGCCACGGTGCGCCCGGTCACCAGCACGCCGTGATGCGCCATGAACAGGATGCTCTTGTCACCCAGTACCCTGGCCAGCCGTTCGCCTTCGCTGGGCTCGCGCGCCAGGCCGTCGTAATGCTCGTCATAGGCGATCTGGTCGATGAGCAGCGCCTCGGTCTGGCCCAGCGGCTGCAGGCGTTGGTCTTGCAGCCTCACCAATGCGCTGGTGTAGGCCATGTGGGTGTGCAGGATCACCGCATGGTTGGGATGGGCGGCGTGGATCGGGGCATGGATGCAGTAGGCGGAACGCTGCAGAATGCCCTCGCCCTCCAGTATCCGGCCGTCGAAGCCGACGGTCAGCAGTTCGCTGGCGCGCACTTCGCTCCAGTGCAGGCCGAACGGCGGCACATAGAAGCGGTCGTCGTGGCCCGGCACGGTGGCGCTCAGGTGGTTGTAGATACCTTCGGTCAGGTCATGCCAGACCGCCAGCCGATGGGCTGCGGCCAAGTCCTCGCGGACGGACTTGGCGCGGCTGGAGAGTTCGGTGCCTATGATTGTCATCGGGATGGAATGGAGTGGAAGCCGGATCACCGGGCGGATTGTTTTTTCAGGCGGGGATTGAAATAGTCATTCAAGCCATTGCCCAGCAACATGAAGCTGATTACGGTGATGAAGATCGCCGCACCGGGCAGGGCCGTCATGTACCAGGCGGTACGCAGGGTCGAACGGCCCATGCCGATCATGCTGCCCCAGGAAATCACGCTGGGGTCGCCCAGGCCGAGGAAGGACAACGAGGCTTCGGTCAGGATGGCGTTGGCCATCAGGACCGAGGTCGCCACCACTACCGGCGCCAGGCTGTTGGGCAAGACATGCCGCAGGATGATGCGGCGCCCCGGCAAGCCGATGGTGCGGGCCGCCGTCACATATTCCGCATTGCGCACCCGCATCGCCTCGGCGCGCACCAGGCGGGCGATCTGGGGCCAGGCGGTGACGCCGATGGCGAAGATGATGCTGGCGATGGAGGGTTCCAGGATCACCACCAGCACGATCGAGAACAAAAAGCTGGGCAAGGTCTGGAACATCTCGGTGGCGCGCATCAGCGCTTCATCGACCCAGCCGCCGCAGTAACCTGCGACCACGCCGATGGCGATACCGATGGTGACAGACAGCAGCGCGGCAAAAAAGCCCACCGCCAGCGATACGCCGGCCGAGTGAACCAGGCCGGAGGCCATGTCGCGCCCCATCATGTCGGTACCGAGGAAATGCCCGGGCGTGCCCGGCCACAAGTTGGCCGCGGCCACGATATCGAGCGGGTCGCGCGGGTACAGCCAATTGGCCAGCAGCGCCGCTGCCAGCATCGCGCCCAGGAGCAGTGCGCCCACCAGCAAGGGGCGGGAGCCGCCCAGCGGGCGCACCAGGCGTTGCAGCCGGTTCATTGGCGGGGTCATGTGCGGCCTCCTGCGATGCGCGGATCGAGAAATGCATAGAGGATGTCGACCATCAGGTTCATCAGCACCACCAGCAGCGAACTGAACAGGAACACGCCCAGCAGCAGGTTGATGTCACGCTGGAACACCGCGTCGAAGGCCAGCCGGCCCAGGCCGGGCCAGGAGAAGATGGTCTCGGTCACGATCGAGCCGCCCAGGAGCGAAGCCAGTTGCAGGCCGGTCAGGGTGACCACCGGCAGCAACGCATTGCGCAGCACATGGCGCAGCGATACGCGCAGCTCCGACAAGCCCTTGGCGCGCGCGGTGCGCACGAAGTCCAGGCCATACACTTCCAGCATCGCCGAGCGGGTGATGCGCACATAGATCGACAGGTAGAAGAAGGCCAGCGTCGAGGCCGGCAATATCAAGTGCTTGCCCCGTTCCAGCAACCCGTCGAGGCTGGTGGCCGGCGGTCCGCCGATGCTGCTCATGCCCGCCGACGGCAGCCAGCGCAGGTGGATCGAAAACACCACGATCAGCACCAGGCCGGCCCAGAACACCGGCGTGGCGAAACCGATGGTGGAAAACGCCGAAATCGCCTCATCCAGCCAGCTGCCGCGATAGCGTGCCGACAGTACTCCCAAGGTAATGCCGCCGATGGCGGCGATCAGGATGCTGCTGAGCATGAGCAGCATGGTCGGTCCTACGCGTGTGGCGATCAGGTCGGCGACCGGCATGCCGTGGCGGAACGAGTAGCCGAGATCCAGGTGCAGCAGGTTGCGCAGGTAATTGATGAAGACGGTGCTGGCGGGCAGGTCCAGGCTGAACTGGCTGCGCAGCTCGGCCATGTATTCCGGCGTGGCCGAACCGGATTCGCCGGCCATGACATCGGCCATGTCGCCCGGCGCCAGCCGCAGCAGCACATAGGTGGCCAGCACGATCAGCAGCACGATCGGTATCAGTTGCAGCAAGCGCCGACCGATATAGTTGATAAGCGATGAAGACATTGGGGCCTGGTTCGGAAGGGCGTTCAGATCACAGGGCCGGCGCCGCCATGCACGGGGACGATGGCCCCCACCACGTAGCTGGCCCGCGGGCTGGCCAGGAACAGCGCCACTTCGGCGACTTCTTCCGGACGCCCATAGCGGCCCAGCGGAATGGCCGACTGGCCTTCGGCCAGCGCCTGTTCGCGGCTGATGCCGCGCCGTTCGGATTCGAGCTGGAGCGCCTGCTCGATGCGCCCGGTCAGGGTGAAGCCCGGGTTGATGCCATTGATGCGAATGCCCAGCGCCGCGTAGTGCGCGGCCAGGCCGACGGTGGCCAGCATCAGCGCGGCGTTGGCGGCGCCGCCGGCGAGGTGGGTGCTGGTGGGCTGCTTGCCGCCGGTGCCGATGATGTTGACGATGGCGCCGATTTCCTCACCGGCCGCGCGGCGGCCGGCAGCCCGCGCGGCCAGGCGTTGCAACACGAAGTGCTGCACATGCAGGCTGGGATAGAACTTGGCATCGAAGGTCTGCTGCCACAATACCGGCGTCAGGTTTTCCGGTTCGTGGCGTTTGGCCGCGCCGGCGCTGTTGACCAGCAGGTCGATCGGGCCCAGGGCGCTTTCCAGGGTATCGATTGCGGACTCGCTCCCGGCGGCATCCAGCAGGTCCGCGGCCACGCCGTGGACGTCCAGCCCTTCGGCGGCCAGGCTGCGGCGGGCGGCGTCCACATTGTCCTGTGAACGGGAGATGATCCCTACGCGCGCGCCTTCCTGCGCGAAACGGCGCGCCACGGCCAGTCCGATTCCCTTGCTGCCGCCGGTGACCAGGGCCACGCGGCCTGCGAGTTCTTTCGCCATGATTTGGAGTCCTTCTTTTCAGTGGTGGAGTCAGCGGTCCAGCCAGACGTTTTTCAGCGACGACAGCGCGGCGTCAGGCGCCTTGCCCAGGCCGTGCACGGCCTTGTTGTAAACCGTGAAGTTAGCCTGCTCGATCAACGGGATCACCGGCAGGTCGGTTTCCGCCAGGCGCTGGAACTGATGGAACAGCTCGATGCGCTTCTTGGCGTTGGGCTCGACCTGGATCGATTCGATCAGCTTGTCGAACCTGGGATTGGAATAGCCGGAAGCGTTGGTCCAGGCCACGCCCGGCGCGATGGATTTGGTCCAGTAATGGCGGAAGCTGCCCACTTCCGGGTCCAGGGTCGGTACCCAACGACCGGTGTTGATATCGAAATCGTGGTCGGTGTAGACCGCCTTCAGGTGGCCGGCGATATCGCGGTTGCGGATATCCACTTCAATGCCCACGCGCTTCAAGGCCTGGCGGATGAATTCGGCATTGTTCTTGAAGGCTTCATGGAAGTTCTGATATTCCTGGCGCAATCTGAAGCGCACGCCGTCGGCCTTGCGCGGATAGCCGGCTTCGTCGAGCAGCTTCTCGGCCTTGGCCGTATCGAAGTTGTATTGCGGCACGCCGTCGACGGTATAGAAAGCCTTCAGGCTGGATGGGATCGGCCCGGTGGCGGGCTTGCCCAGGCCATACCAGACGGTATTGATCAGCGCTTGCTTATCGATCGCATGGGCGATGGCCTGGCGCACCTTGAGGTTTTGCAGGATGGGATTGCGCAGGTTGAACTCCAGGAACACGAACGCCGACTGCCAGGCATAGCCATCCAGGCTGACCGCCAGGTTGGGGAGGGCGGCGATGCGCTTCACATCCGACAGCGGGACCTGGTCGAACGGCGCGTATTGCGCATCGCCCGTTTCCAGCGCCGCCGCCCGCGAACTGGCATCGGGGATCACGCGAAAGACCAGGCGGTCGAGATAAGGCTTGCCCGTATCCCAGTAATCCGGATTGCGTTCGAGCACGATGTACTGGCCCTTTTGCCATTCCTTGAAACGGAAGGGGCCGGTGCCGACCGGCTTGAGGTTGTATGGGTTCTTCAGGATATCGGTGCCCTGGTACAGATGGCGCGGCAGTATCTGGCCCTCGTTGGCATTGAGGGAGCTGAAGATCACCAGGGATGGATGCGACAGACGGAACACCGCGGTGTATTTGTCCGGCGTGTCTACCGCCTGGATCGCGGCGAAGGTGTTGCGCCCGCGCGGATGGATCTTCTTCCAGATTTCCAGCGCGCTGAACTGCACATCGGCGGAAGTGAATTCCTGGCCGTCATGCCATTTCACGCCCTGGCGCAATTTGAAGGTGACGGTCTTGCCATCGTCGGAGATGTTCCAGCTGGTGGCCAGGCTGGGCTGCGGCCGCTGTTGTTCATCGAAGGTGATCAGGCCGTCGAACACATTGGTCGCGACCACGCCGATGGGGAAACTGGTGTTGAAGGCATTGGTGAGCACCGGCGGCTCGGGCTGCACGATGGCTTGCAGCGTGCCGCCATGCCTTGCCTGCGCCTGAACCTGGGCCTGGCCTGGCACAGGCAACAGGAATGACAGGCTGCCCAGCAGCGGCAGGGCGACCAGATGCTTGAGGAGAAAGCTGCGTGGCACGCGAATCGACATCTTTTTGCTCCATGAAAGTCCATCGTGGTGGACGTAATGGGGCGGATGATAACGATTCATCAAACGACCAAAAACTAATGTTTACATACATGCTTATGCGCTTGACATTCTTAGGCTGGAATCGCCCGGTGGCGCGGCCCGGCGGCTAGTTGCTTATTCTCATAAGCTAAATCGTTCTAACAATAAGTAACTTCGCGCAATTAATGTAATTTGCTAATTCAAAAAGCCAGCTTGTATTCGTATTTCAGGCTATGGCAGCATATGAACCGTTTCACAGGAACTTAATTTCTGGCTTTCCAGATAACGCAGCTGGCGGCAATCGCAAAGCCGCTTCACCCACCTGACATGTCCCTTTCCGACGACTCCCTGATGATCCCTCATAGCACCGAAGAACGCGACCGGCCGACCGTACGCGAAGTGGCGCAACTGGCCGGCGTGTCGATCGGTACGGTATCGCGCGTGGTCAATGAGATACCGAACGTCAGTCCGGCGGTACGCGCCAAGGTGAGGGAGGCTATCGGCATTCTCGGCTGGAAGCCCAGCACGGTGGCGCGGAACATGCGTGGCCAGGCATCGCGCATGATCGGTTTCATTTTTTCGGATCTGGAAAACCCGCTGTACGCCTCGATGATCAAGGGCGCGGAAGATGTGCTGACCCAGGCCGGCTACCTGTTGATCGTCGGCAGCAGCAATGACCGGCCGGAACAGGAATGCAGCCTGATCGAACTGTTCGACCAACGCCAGGCCGATGGCCTGATCTTCACCATCACCGACGAACGCCATGCCGCGGTGCTCGACAGCCTGGCGCGGGCACGCTTCCCGGTGGTCATGCTGGAGCGCGATGTCAATGTGGCGACCGCCGGCGCCGTCACCGCCAATCACTACGAAGGCACCTTGTCGGCCACGCGCCACCTGCTGGACCTGGGCCATCTGCGGATTGCCCTGGTTTCCGGCGGACGCCACAACCGCGTCGGCCGCGACCGCCTGCGCGGTTTCACCGATGCCTATCGCGAGCGCGGCCTGACGCCGTCTCCCAGCCTGCTGCGCATAGACGAGCGGATTGCGGAAGATGCCTTCGGCTTGCGCCAGACGCAGATACTGCTGTCGCTGCCCG
This sequence comes from Herbaspirillum sp. GW821-FHT09A12, assembly GCF_059418325.1. Taxonomy (NCBI): domain Bacteria; kingdom Pseudomonadati; phylum Pseudomonadota; class Betaproteobacteria; order Burkholderiales; family Oxalobacteraceae; genus Herbaspirillum; species Herbaspirillum sp. GW821-FHT09A12. Next base: position 644,742 of record NZ_JBWKPR010000002.1, on the reverse strand, counting down.
AACCGCCTACCGCGATCCTCGCGCTGGGGCGCCATCTGTTGCGTGGCGTGCTGTCCGCTTGCCGCGCGCGCGGTGTGCGCATCCCGCAAGACCTGTCCCTGATCACCACCAACGATAGCGAGCTGGCCGAACTGGTGCAGCCGGCGGTGACGGTCATTCGCTACTCGGCTTACGAGCTGGGACGTGAAGCGGCGCTGTTGTTGCTGCAACGCCTGCAGCGGCGCGATGACTGGCATTTCAGCAGCATCCAGGTACCGACGGAACTGGTGCTGCGCCAATCCTGTGCGCGCATCTGACCCTGTACTGCCATTTTCCATGGCGGCCTGGCCGCCCGTGACCGAAAGACGCCCATGCCTACCGCACCACATCCGCTGCTCAAGATCGACCATCTCAATATCCACTTCGGCGCCAAGCAGGTGGTGCACGAAGTTTCCTTCGACGTCCAACCAGGAGAGAAGCTGGCCCTGGTCGGCGAATCCGGTTCCGGCAAGAGCGTCATCGCACTGAGCACGCTCAAGCTGATTCCCGGCGCCACCTTGTCCGGTGGAATCAGTTTCGACGGCGCAGACCTGGCGCACTTGCCGGAGCGGGACCTGGTGGCGGTGCGTGGGCGCGGCGTCGCCGTCATCTTCCAGGAACCCATGACGGCGCTCAACCCGCTCTATACGGTGGGGGAGCAGATCGCCGAGGTCTATCGCGTCAAGCATCGCCTGGACGCGCGCAGCGCCTGGGCCAAGGCGGTCGAACGCCTGGCCGAGACAGACATTCCCGAGCCGTCGCGCCGCGCCCGCGCTTATCCGCACCAACTGTCCGGCGGCCAGCGCCAGCGCGCGATGATCGCCATGGCGCTGGCCAGCGAGCCGCGCCTGCTGATCGCGGACGAACCGACGACCGCGCTCGATGTCAGCCTGCGGCTGCAGATCCTCGACTTGCTGGATCAACTGCAGAAATCCCGCGGCATGGCCGTGCTGATGATCACCCATGACCTCAACCTGGTGCGCCGCTTTGCCGATCGCGTGGTGGTGCTGCAGCACGGGCGGGTCGTGGAGCAGGGCGCCGTCAGCCGGGTGTTGCGCCATCCGCAGCATCCATACACCCGCAAGCTGCTGGACAGCAGGCCGGTGCGCGCGCTGGCCGCTGACGATGGAAGCGGTGTTGAAAAAAAACAGGTCTTGCGCGCACGGCAGGTGCAAGTCGATTACCGCGTCCCCGCCAGTTCCTTGCGCGAGCTGTTGGGCCAGCGTTATTTCACCGCCGTGCGCGACGTCTCGTTCGAGCTCGCGCCGGGACGCACGCTGGGCATCATCGGCGAATCGGGATCGGGCAAATCCACCCTGGCGCAGGCGGTGCTTGGCCTGTTGCAGGCCAAGGGCGAAATGACGGTATGCGGCTCCAACTGGGGCGCCGCCAAGGCAGCCGGCTTTGAGGCGCAGAAGGCGTTGCGGCGCCGGATCCAGGTGGTATTCCAGGATCCTTATGCATCCTTGAGTCCGCGCCTGACCGTGCGGCGTATCGTCGGCGAAGCGCTGGCCTTCCATGAGCCCGAGCTCGACGCCGGCCAGCATAAGCAGCGGATACTGGAGATGCTGGCGGCTGTCGGGCTGGGCGAAGAACAGTTCCCGGGCTTGCTGGAACGGCATCCGCATGAATTCTCGGGCGGCCAGCGCCAGCGCATCGCCATCGCGCGCGCACTGATCACGCGCCCCGACGTGCTGGTGCTCGACGAGCCGACCAGTGCGCTTGACGTCACCATCCAGAAACAGGTGCTGACGTTGCTGCAGACGCTGCAAAAGGAGCACGGCCTGAGTTACTTCCTGATTACCCACGACATGGACGTGATCCACGCGATGGCGCATGAGGTCATCGTGATGAAGGATGGCGCGATTGTCGAACACGGCCAGGCAGAGGAGGTGCTGGGCGCTCCGCGCCACCCTTATACCCGCGCGCTGATCGCTGCCGCGGGGCTGGCGCCGGAACCGGCGGCTGAGGCGCAGGCCGCATGAAATGAGTTAACCTGCAACAGATTCGAATCATCTACGGCAGTGTCATCTCCCCCCCTAAGTGTCCCCTAAGTTTACGCGGGTAGCGTTATATCGTAGGAGCTCCAGGCGATTTTGCTTTTATCGGATTGCGCCTGCAGGGCTCTATGCTGAAGCGGTCCTATCCAACAATGGAGTTCTTTTCAGGGGGAAGTAATGAACGTCAACGCAATCACGTCACGGTCCGCAGCAACGGAAACTCAAGACGCCACTGCAACAGCGGCGCCCAAATCGGCACAAGCCATTAACAAGGAGGGCGCCACGACATCTTCCCCGGCTACGGGCTCCGCGAAAACCGATACGGTGACGATCAGCGCCGCCGGCAAGGCGGCATTGGCCGAGGCCACCGAGACTGCGGCACAAACGGCAAAAGAAGCACAAAACGGCGACCGCCAGGCGATGAAGCTGATTGCCAAACAAGCGCAGGATCACGCCCGGCATTAAGTTGCCCGTCGCAGGGCAATGGAGTGCGGTGCGGAAAATTCGCTTGCGCCGGTGATATGTCGTTGCAAGCATGAAAAACCCTGCTGCGAATGAGTTCGTAGCAGGGCGTACCTGAATTTTTGGTGCGCGGGGGGTCGTTCTGTTTGTTGCAGAGTTCTTTCTTCGCGCGCGTCGCGGTGTCAATCGACACGATAGCGGCGCAGCTTGTCCCAATCCATTTCTGGAGACGCACGGCCGGCTCTCAGTGGCGAGTCGATCCCGCCTTGCCGATCACGTCCGTTAGAACGGCAATGGCGTCCAACACGATCTTTGACTTGGGTGATGCGCGGCGCGTATCACCGTGAGCGCTCGGGCGAGGATGTCGCAAGTTCCCTGGCCAGCTCACGGAAGCGGCGCGACGTTGCCATTTCGAAGTCCGGGTGATACGCGATGGCCAGGCCGATGGCATTGCTCTCCTTTAATCCCGATATCTCGCGAAACGCAATGCTGCGCGAAGGATGGCGCCTGACGATGGAGGGCACCAGGGCCACCCCCAGGCCGCTCTCGACCATGCACAGCAAAGTCTCCACCTGCACCGCTTCCTGCGTTACCTTCGGCACGAAGCCGGCCTCCTGGAACAGCAGCATGGTGACCGCATGCAGGCCCGGAATATTGCTCCTGGTGTATTGGATAAAGGACTCGTCCTTGAAGTCCTGGAGACTGAGTCGGGACTTCCTGGCCAGCCGATGCTCGGCGGGCAGCGCGGCGACGAAGTGATCCTGTTCCACCGTCTCGTACCGGACCACGCTCTTCCAGGCCAAGGGCACTCGCACAATGCCGAGATCGAGATCGTTGTTTTCGATGGCCTGGACGATCAGGGCATTTTTTTCTTCTTCCAGTGCGATGGTGACATCGGGATACTGGCTGCGGAATTTCGGCAAAAGGCGCGGCAAGAGCGAATACTTTGCCGACCCCACGAAGCCGATGCGGATATGGCCGGAGAGGCCAAGCGCGGCCGAGCGCGCCACCCGTGTCACCTCGCCGGCGTGGAAGAGCGACTTTCTTGCATCCTCCAGCACCGCCTGCCCGGCATCGGTCAGGAAGACCTTGTGCTTGTTGCGGTTGAACAAGGCGACGCCGATCTCGTCTTCCAGTTTCTTGATCGATACCGACAACGGCGGCTGGGACATGAAGAGCCGTTCGGCGGCCTCCCGGAAGTTCAGGGTTTCAGCCAAGACGACGAATTGCTGGAGCTGGCGCAAATCCATGGTGATATCTATTTCGTATCAGGAATTAAGAAAATAATACTTCAAATCCATCCCGGAGGATGACACCATCGGCACAAATAAAAATTTGAATACGTGAACATCAGGAGACCAGAATGCAGAAAGCAGCAGCCCCAGCAGCAGCGGCAAAGTTCGCGGCCAGCGAAAACCCCACCCATGAACGGTATTGGCTGGCATTGATCCTGATGCTGGTGGTGGTGTTTTCCTATATCGACCGCGTCAATGTCTCGATCCTCATCGTCGACAACGCTTTCCTGAACGACATGGGCATTACCGGCCAGGCGCTGCAAAAGGGCATGCTGATGTCGGTGTTCCTGGTTGCCTACAGCTTCGGCAATGTGTTGCTCAGCCCGCTGGGCGACGTGCTCGGCCCGCGCAAGGGGATGATGCTCTCCATCGTCGTCTGGGGCATCTCGCTGGTCATCGGCGGGCTGGCGCCGACCTTCATGATGATGCTGTTTTCCCGCGTGCTGCTGGGCCTGGGCGAGGGCATGCATTTCCCGATGCAGAGCAAGTTCATCAAGTGCTGGTTCCCGGTCACCGAGCGCGGCAAGGCCAATGCCGCCTGGAACACCGGCCTGGCCATCGCGCCGGCCATCGCCATGCCCTTGTTCACCTGGCTCATTGCGCTGGCCGGCTGGCGCGAGAGCTTCTTCGTGCTGACCGTGATGGGCCTGATCCCGCTGTTCCTGCTGTGGAAGTTCACCGCCGACACGCCGCGCCACAGCAAGCGGATCAATGAAGCCGAACTGGCCCACATCGAGAATGGCCTGGTCGGCGACACGGTGGCGGCGGACGATGACGCCGGCTTCATCGGCAAGTTCAAGTCCTTTACCAGCAACTACCGCTTCTGGCTGATCGTGGTCTATTACATGGCGCATGCATCGGTGCTGTGGGGCACCATGTCGTGGGTGCCGTCCTACCTCAAGACGGCGCGCGGGTTCTCGTGGGAGGCCATGGGCATGCTGTCGTCGCTGCCGTGGATTCTCGGCGTGGGCACCAAGATCCTCTCCGGCTACCTGTGCGACAAGATGAAGCGGCGCGCGCCCTTGCTGGTATTTGCGATGATCGGCGTGAGCATGGGCATCTACTTCGGCGTGAACATCGAAGACAACCTGACCTCGGCGCTGGTGCTGGGCTTTGGCATCGGCTGTATCGGCCTGGGCGGCCCGGCGGCGTGGACCCTGTTGCAGGACATCGTGCCCAGCAAGGGCATCTCGTCGGCGGCCGGCATGATGAATGGCATGGGCAATGTGTTTTCCTCGATCGCACCGATTGCCATCGGCTATCTCATCAGCCTCACCGGCAGCTACTCGACCGGGCTCTATTACATCATCGGCTGCTGCGTCATGGGCGGCATCGCAACCCTGATTTTGACGATCAAGAAGAATTGATGCAGTAACGGCGCCGCCGCCGGGCGCCATCGACCACCCGCAAACCAAGGCAGATTCCTCAGGCAACGCCCCTCGACTCGAGCGGGCGGCAGGGACTGCTTTGCCCGCGACACCGCAGCAGCGCGACTCCCGCAGTGCATGTGCCGTATTTACCTAGCCAGTCATGGACAATGAAATGAACGACTCGTCAGCCGATCTTCTCTGGAACAACTTCGAACGGGCGTTTCGACCGCAGTCGGTCGCCATCCTCGGCGCCTCCAACGATGCCACCCGGATCTCCGGCCGCGCCCTGCACTACATGAAGAAGGCCGGCTATCCGGGCCGCATCTATCCGGTCAACCCGAGCCGCGAGACGGTGCAGGATCTCAAGGCTTATCCCTCGCTGGCGGCGGTGCCGGAAGTGCCCGACATGGTCCTGATCTGCATCGCCGCCGAAAAGGTCAAGGATGCGGTCAGGGAATGCGTCGCCAAGGGCGCGGGCGCCGCCGTCATCTACGCGTCGGGTTTTGCCGAGACCGGTGAAGAGGGGAAACGGCTGCAACAGGAAATCCGCGCGATTGCCGATGCCGCAGGCTTGCGCGTGTTCGGCCCCAATTGCCTGGGTCTGCTGTCCACCCGCAACGGATTCATCGGCACCTTCAGCAGCGCCTTCGACGACGGCTTCGTCAGCAACGGCAATGTCGCCGTGGTCAGCCAGAGCGGCGCCTATGGCGGCCATCTGGCCTATCTCTGCCGCGAACGCAATGTCGGCATCGGCTATTGGGTCTCGACCGGCAACGAACTCAATACCGATGTCGCCGATTGCATCAAATGGCTGGCTTGCCAGGATGACGTGTCGGTTATCATGGCCTTCGCCGAGGGGATCCGCGACGGCGCCAAGTTCATCGACGCCCTGCGCACCGCGCACGCGCGCCGCAAGGCCATCATCTTCGGCAAGGTCGGCGGCTCCGAGGCGGGTTCGGTGGCGGCCGCATCGCACACGGCATCGCTGGCCGGGTCCGACGCGGTATACGACGCCGTCTTCCGCCAGTACGGCGTCTATCGCGCCCGTACCACGGAAGAGCACGTCGACCTGGCTTATGCCTGCAGCCGCGGCGTCTATCCGCTGGACCGGCGCCTGGGCATCATTACCGTGTCGGGCGGTTTCGGCATCCAGTTATGCGACGCCGCCGACCGTTATGGACTTGAGGTTGCGCCGCTGCCCGTCGCATCGCAAGAAAAACTCAAGACGATCAATCCTTTCGGCGGCGCGGGCAACCCCTGCGACACCACCGCCGGCGTGCTCAACGACATGAGCATCATCAGCAAGACTTTCCGCGTCATGTACGAGGAGGGCGGCTACGGCAGCGTGATCGGTTCCTTCACCATGCTGCCGGCCTCGCCCACCTACGGCGCCCGCATGTGCGACGCCATCCAGGCCGGCACCGCCGACTACAAGGGGCGGCCGACGCTGCTGTGCATGGCGGCCGGCCGCGATGTCATCCGCTCTTATGAAGAAGCCGGCTTCCTGGTCTATTCCGATTCCGACCGCGCCGCATTGGCAGTCTCGGCATTGGCCTACCTGAAGGAGGGCTTCGACAAGAAGATCGAGGTGCCGGCGGTAGACGCCGCGCTGCGCCGCGAGATCGGCACGCAAATGCTGTCCGAGGCGGCGGCCCAGCGCCTGCTGGCCGGCGCCGGCTTGCCGTTCCTGCCGTCGCAAGTGGTGTGCGGCGCCGAGGCCGCCGTTGCGGCCGCAAAAGAGACCGGCTATCCCGTGGTCATGAAGATCGTCTCGCCCGACATCCAGCACAAGACCGAGATCGGCGGCGTGATCCTCAATGTCGACAGCGATGAGGCCTGCCGCAATGCCTACCAGACCCTGATCGAGCGCGCCGGCACCCGGGCCCCGCATGCCCATATCGAAGGTGTGCTGGTGGCGCCGATGGCTCCCAAGGGGATCGAGACCATCATGGGCGTGAACCGCGACGCGGTGTTCGGCCCGGTGGTGATGTTCGGCCTGGGCGGCATCTTCACCGAGCTGTTCGAGGACGTGACTTTCCGCATTGCCCCGTTCGGCGCAGACGAAGCACGCCGGATGATCGAGGAAACCAGGGGATATGCGCTGCTCAAGGGTTTCCGCGGCAAACCGGCCGCCGATATCGATGCGCTGGCGAAAACCTTGGCGCAGCTGTCCCAGTTCGCCGCGGCCAATGCCGACCTGGTCAGTTCCATCGACCTCAATCCGGTGGTGGCGCTGGAGGCCGGCAAGGGCGTGTTTGCGCTGGATGCGGTCATCGTTCCCGGAGCGCGTTGATGGCGATCGACTACGAGCGCCTGCTCAATCGCCGGTTCGCGCCGCTGGAACACAGTTATTGCGCACGCGACACGATGCTGTACGCACTGGGTATCGGGCTGGGCGCGGATCCGCTGGACCAGGGCCAACTGGCCTTCGTCTACGAAGAGCGCCTGAAGGTATTCCCGACCATGCCGGTGATCCTGGGCTATCCCGGTTTCTGGGCGCGCGACCCCGATGCCGGCATCGACTGGCGCCGGCTGGTGCATGCCGAACAGGGGATCGAGCTGCACGCTCCGCTGGCGCCAGAGGGCCGCGTCATCGGCCGCAACCGGATTTCGGCCCTGTATGACAAGGGGCGGGAGAAGGGCGCCTTGCTGTGCCAGGAACGGCAAGTGAGCGATGCGGCCAGTGGCGAACTGCTCGCCACCATCCACCAGGTTTCCATGCTGCGCGGCGACGGCGGATTCGGCGGGCCGGCCGACATACCCCCACCGCCACCGCCGCATGCCATGCCCGCGCGTGGCGCCGACATGGTTTGCGACCTGCCGACGCTACCGCAGGCGGCCCTGCTGTATCGCCTCAACGGCGACTTCAACCCCCTGCATGCCGATCCGGCAGTGGCCGCCGGCGCCGGTTTCCAGCGCCCCATCCTGCACGGCCTGTGCACCATGGGCGTGGCCTGCCATGCGGCGCTGCGCGGCATGTTGCAGTACCGCGCCGAGCGCATCCGCGCCATGCGCGTGCGCTTTACCGGCGCGGTGCTGCCCGGCGATACCCTGCGTACCGAATTGTGGCTGGACGGTGACGTCATTTCCTTCCGCACGACCGCGCTGGAACGCAGCGTGGTGGTTCTGAACGCGGGAAAGATCACGCTCGCCGGCGACGGCGCGGCAACACACTGAATTTAACTCACCGAATTTATCTGGGAGAAACAACATGGATCTGGGATTGCAAGACAAGGTCGCCATCGTCACCGGCTCGGCACGCGGCCTGGGCGCCGCCACGGCGCGCCGGCTGGCGCAGGAGGGAATGCGCGTGGTGATTACCGATATTTCGGCAGACGCGGCGCATGCCACTTCCGCCAGGCTCAACGAGGAAGGGCTCGGCACGATCTGCATCCCGGCCGATATCACCAAGTCGGCCGAGGTCAACAAGCTGGTGGAGGGCGCCATCGAGGCATTCGGCGGCATCCACGTACTGGTCAACAATGCCGGCTTCCCGCGCGACAATTACCTGGCAAAAATGAGCGAGGAAGACTGGGACCTGGTCATCGAGGTTGCGCTCAAGGGCACCTTCCTGACCTGCAAGGCAGTCATGCCCCACCTGATGGAGCAGAAGTGGGGCCGCATCATCAACATTTCCTCGCGCGCCTATTTCGGCAACCCGGGGCAGGCCAACTACTCGGCGGCCAAGGCCGGCGTGCTGGGCCTGACCCGCGCCCTGAGCCTGGAAGACGGTCGCTTCAACATCACCGTCAATGCGGTCGCCCCCGGCTTCATGGAAACCGAAGCCATCAAGTCCCTGCCCAGCTATGAACTGATCAAGGAACGCGCCATCAAGTCCACGCCGATTCCGCGCGCCGGCCAGCCGGAAGATATCGCCAATGCGGTCGCCTTCCTGGCCTCCGAATGCGCCAGCTTCATCACCGGCGAAACCTTGCATGTGACCGGCGGCCGTTACGGCTGAGCGAGGGCGCAACGTCATATGAACTTCGATCATTTCAGCGCCTGGATCGGCCGCGCCGAAAGCGCCAGCGATATGCCGGCCGCGTCGCCGCTCAAGGCCCTGGCCGCGACCCTGGATCATGCCCAGCCGCCCTGGCCAGAGCGATTTTTGCCGCCGCTGGGCCACTGGCTCTATTTCTTGCCGCGGGCGTTGCAGGGCGATATTGCGGAGGACGGCCATCCCAAGCGCGGCGGCTTTCTGCCGCCTGTGCCTTTGCCCCGGCGCATGTGGGCCGGCAGCAAGATTCATTTCCATGCGCCGGCCAGCGTAGAGATCGCGCTGGAGCGCACATCGCGGATTGCGGCAGTTGAACACCGTTCGGGGAAATCGGGCGAGCTGGTGTTTGTTACCGTCGAGCATGAGATCTTCCAGCAGGGCAGCCTCGTTATCAGCGAAAGCCAGGACATCGTCTACCGCGAAGCACTGGCGGCAGCGCCGGCACAGTCCGCCGCCGCGCGCGGCCAGAGCGGGGCGGGCGAGCAGCGCCGGGCCGATTGGAGCCGCACCGTCCGGCCCGATCCTGTATTGCTATTCCGCTTTTCGGCCCTGACATTCAATGGCCACCGGATTCACTACGATCGCCCGTACGCCACAGGGATCGAGCATTACCCGGGGCTGGTGGTCCATGGGCCGCTGACCGCGACCTTGTTGATGGACCTGTTCCTGGTCAACAACCCCGGGGCGCAGGTGGCATCGTGCGTCATCCGCGGTCAGCAGCCGCTGTTCGACACTGGCGACTTCACGCTGTGCGGAGCGGCCACGCCGGATGGCGCTGAACTGTGGGCGCTGACCCCGGGCGGGCAAAGCGCCATGTCGGTGAAGGTGGTGCTGCGATGAGCGCGGTATTGGCAGGCGCCTCATGGCGTTCATTGTTGTTCATTCCGGCCGACCGGCCGCGCATCATCGAGAAGGCCCATACACGCGGGGCCGATGCGCTGATCCTGGACCTGGAAGATGCCGTGCCTGACGCGGCCAAGCCGGCTGCGCGGGAGCAATTGCCGGCGGTCATCGCGCGCCTGAAGGCACACGGCGCCACCTTGCTGGTGCGCATCAACCAGGAACACGCATGGGTCGAGTCCGACTTGCAGGCAGCCGTCCGGCCCGGTGTCGATGGCATCGTGGTACCCAAGGTGGAAGATGCCGGCCGGCTCGCTGCGCTGGCAAGCGCCATTGAGTGCCTGGAGCGGCAGCGCGACATGCCGGCCGGTGGTGTCGGCTTGCTGGCGTTGGTGGAGTCGCCCGCCGCGCTGTTTCATTTGCCGGCGATCTGTGCGGCGCCACGGCTCCTGGGGATCGCGCTCGGCAGTGAAGATTTCTCTCGCGAGCTTGGCGCCGCTCCCTCACCGCATTCGCTGACCTTGCCCTGCCAGTGGCTGGCGCTGGCTGCCGCCGCCGCAGGCATCCGCGCGTTCGGATTGCCGGATTCGCTGGCCAATTTTCAAGACCTCGACAAATACGGCGCGACAGCGCGCACGGCGCAAGCCATGGGCTTGCGTGGTGCGTTATGCATCCACCCCGCACAAGTGGCCGTCGTCAATGCCGCCTTCTCGCCGTCGGCGCAGGAAGTCGCCTGGGCGGTCGCCGTGATGGCCGCCTGGGAAAACGCACGCGCAGCCGGCGCCGGCGTGGTCTCGCTGGACGGCGCAATGATCGACAAACCGGTGGTGGAGCGCGCCCGGCGCATCCTCGACCATCTTCCCGTCACCACTGACTGAGAGAACACGATGAGTACAGATGCAGTCTTGTGCAGCATCAGCGAAGGCATTGCCACCCTCACGCTGAACAATCCCCCGATGAATGTGGTGACCCTGGGCTTGACCGGGGCCCTGGGCCAGGCACTCGACCGGCTCGCCGAAGACGACGCGGTACGTGCGGTGATCCTGACTGGTTCAGGGACACGGGCGTTTTGCGCCGGTTCGGATGTCGGCGAATTTGCCGACATGATGGCGCCGGGCCAGATCGTGCCGAAGAAGTTGCAACGGCAAAACGAAGTTTTCTTCCAACTGGATCGGTTTCCCAAGCCCACCATCGCCGCCATCAATGGCCTGGCTTATGGCGGCGGCCTGGAAATCGCCCTGTGTTGCGACCTGATCGTGGCCGAGCAGCGTAGCCGGCTGGCCTTGCCCGAAATCAAACTTGGCGTATTTCCCAGCAGCGGCGGCACTTTTCGCGCGGCGCGCCGCATCGGGGAGGGCCGCGCCAAGGAAATGATTTTCCTGGGCGAGCCCATCGATGCCCAGACCGCATTGGCCTGGGGCCTGATCAACCGCGTGGCGGCCGACGGCGACAGCCTTGGCGTCGCGCAAGCGCTGGCGCAGACCCTGGCGCAGCGTCCGCGCATGGCCTTGCGCCTGGCCAAGTCGATCATCGACCTGGCGTTCGAGGTGACGGAGGAAGAGGCCTTGAAAGCCTCCTTCGCCGCCAGCGACCAGGCCTTCAGTTCCGCCGAAAGCCTGGAAGGCGTGCGCGCCTTCCGGGCCAAGGAAACCCCCGACTTCAGCAAGATCTGATTCATTTATCCAGGAGTATCCATGCGACGCGCAGCGATTGTTTCCCCCATGCGAACTGCCATCGGCGCCTTCGGCGGCAGCCTGCAAAAGGTGGCTACCGAAGACCTCGGCGCGGCCGTGATCAAGGCGGTGCTGGCCAAGGCCGGGCTCGATCCGGATTTGATCGAAGACGTGGTCTTTGCCCAGTCCTTCCCCAATGGCGAGACGCCATGCACGGGGCGTTACCTGGCCCTGCACGCGGGCCTGCCCCTGCAATCGGGCGGCATGCAGCTGGATCGCCGTTGCGGCAGCGGCCTGCAAGCCGTGATCTCGGCAGCCATGATGGTGCAGACCGGCGCCGCCGATGTGGTGCTGGCCGGCGGCATCGAAAGCATGAGCAATGTCGAGTACTACACCACCAGCATGCGCTGGGGCAGCAAGGCCGGCTCGGTGAAATTGCACGACCGGCTGGAGCGCGGCCGCGAACGGGCGCAGCCGGAGCACCGCTTCGGCTTCATTTCCGGCATGCCGGAAACGGCCGAGACGCTGGCGCGCGAATATGGCATCACCCGTGAAGCATCCGATGCCTATGCGCTGCGCAGTCACCAACGGGCGGCCGCTGCCTGGGAGTCCGGGAAGTTCGAGGAAGAGGTCGTGCCGGTGGCGATCCCGCAACGCAAGGGCGAGCCGATCGTCTTTGACCGCGATGAAGGCATCCGCGGCAACGCCACCCTGGAATCCTTGTCGCAACTGCGCCCGCTCATCAAGGGCGGAACCGTCACGCCCGGCAATTGCTGCCAGCAAAACGATGCCGCTGCCGCCTGCCTGATCGTGGCTGAAGACAAGCTCGAAGCACTGGGCCTGGAGCCGATGGCCTACTTGCACAGCTGGGCCGTGGCCGGCTGCGACCCGGCGCGCATGGGCATCGGCCCGGTGCCGGCCATCGACAAGCTTTTGCGGCGCACCGGCTTGTCCCTGAAAGAGATGGGCCTGGTGGAAATCAACGAAGCCTTCGCCTGCCAGGTATTGGCGGTCTTGAAAGGCCTGGACTGGCATGACCAGGACATCCTCAACGTCAACGGTTCCGGCATTTCGCTGGGACACCCGGTGGGCGCGACAGGCGTGCGGATCATGACCTCGTTGCTGCACGAGATGTCGCGCCGCCAGGTGCGCTACGGTCTTGAAACCATGTGCATCGGCGGCGGCCAGGGGCTGGCCGCCGTCTTCGAGCGCGCCTGAATCTTCGGCATTATCCGGTCAACGTATCAAGGGCAAACATGAACGCGCCTCTCCAGGGACTCCGCATTGTTGAAATTTCCGCCTTCGTGGCCGCGCCGCTGGCCGGCATGACGCTGGCCCAGCTAGGCGCCGAAGTCATCCGCATCGATCCGATCGGCGGCAACATCGACATCAACCGCTGGCCGCTGGCGCCAAACGGCAACAGCATCTACTGGGCCAGCCTGAACAAGGCCAAGAAGTCGGTTTCGCTGGCGCTCGATACGCCGGAAGGCCAAGCCCTGGCCCGGGACATCATCTGCGACCCGGCGCCCAACGGCGGCATCGTGCTGACCAACCTGCCGCCCAAGGGCTGGATGAGCTACGCCCAGTTGTGCCAGCAGCGGCCCGACCTGATCATGATGCGCCTGACCGGCAACCACGACGGTTCGGCAGCGGTCGACTACACCGTCAACTGCGCCAGCGGCTTTCCGATTGCCACCGGCGAGTCGCCGCAACCGGTGAACCACGTCCTGCCGGCCTGGGATGTGGCGGCGGGCTTGTACCTGGCATTGGGTATCGTCGCGGCGGAACGGGTCCGCCGGCTGGAAGGGCGCGGTCAGGAGATCACCCTGGCCTTGTCCGATGTGATGCTCGCCACTGTCGGCAATCTCGGCTATATCGGCGACGTGATGATCAACGGCGCCTCGCGCGAGCCGATCGGCAACCATCTCTACGGCGCCTTCGGCCGCGACTTCAAGACCGCCGATGGCCGCCGCGTCATGCTGGCCGCCATCTCGAACCGGCAGTGGCGCGCCATCGGCCGTGCGACCGGCTTGGCCGGGAAGCTGGCCATGATCGGCGCGCTCATGGAGGTGGATCTCGATACCGAAGGAGGACTGTTCCATGCGCGCGACGCCATTTGCGCGGTGCTGGCGCCGTGGTTCGCGGCGCGCACAATGGAACAGGTCAAGGCCGCGCTGGATGGATCCGGTGTGTTGTGGGGGCCGTATCAGGATTTCAGGCAACTGGTGGAGGAAGATCCTCGCTGCTCGCTGGCCAATCCGATCTTCGGCGCCATCGAGCAAGCCGGAATAGGGCGCCTGCTGGCCCCCAGGGGACCGCTCTCGTTCTCCGCCAGCGAGACGCCGGCGGTGCGCCAGGCGCCTGTGCTGGGCAAGGATACCGGGGAAACACTGAAGCAGATCCTGAAATTGACGGATGACCAGCTCGGGCAGCTGGCGGCAAGAAAAGTTCTCGCGTGAACAGGTAATGCCGTTCAGTTAGGCACGGAACGGCATTTTTTCGGAACCTGGAAACCCGTTCGGACTGAGTAGCTGCGCCAGCAACGTATCGAAGACGCGCCATTGTCGGCGTACCTCCTTCGACAAGCTCAGGTGAGCCTTCGATGTGAGCCTTCGATACGGCGCTACGCGTCTACTCGAAGAACCCATGCCACCGCCTTTAATGTTCAGGGAAACGGGCCTGTCCTTCCTTGGCCGCATTGGCATATGACTTTTGCTGCAGATCAAGCTCCTCCTTCAAGTCCGCCGCGAATGTCTCCGCCAGCGCCAGCCGTTTTCCTGGATAGGGAAAAATAATGGCGCAGCGCCCGCCAATATTTTCCACCACGGGGCGCACCACTACGTCGGCGTTTGCAAACGGTTCGGCTGTGATGCGGGTCACGAACGTCATTCCCACACCCGCCGCTACCAGTGAGCATGCGATCAATGAGCTCGGGGTTTCCGCGACCACTTGAGGCGAAACGTGCAGCTTGGAGAAGGCGTCGTCAATCTGATATCGCATGTAGCTGTGCCGCGACAACAGAATCATGCGTTCTCCATCCAACTCCTTGAGCGATATGCGTTTGCGGCGGGCCAGCCGGTGCGAGGCGGGCAGAACAAGCGCCAGCTCCAGCGGATCTAGCGGTTCGATGGAAATGGAGGGCTGGGATAGCGGTAACTCGACCACGCCGATATCGAACTGTTTGGTCGCTACCATTTCTGCAATTTGCCGGGAAGGCAAGGTTTGAACCAGCACCGATACCTGGGGACGCGAGGCAATGAACCGGGCCACGGTACGCGGAATCAGGCTTTGCGACAGTGCCGGCAAGGTGACGATGCGCAGTGCGCCGGCCTGTTGCAATCCAATATCGTGCGCGACTTGCGCAATGCGGTCGAGATTGCCGTAGATCGGTTCCAGTTCTGCATATAGCGCCTGCGCCTCTGGCGTCGCCACGAGCCTTCGTCCATTGCGCTCGAACAGCTGGTAGCCAATACGAATTTCAAGGTGTGCGATCGCTCGGCTGACCGCTGGCTGGGTCACGCTCATCATTTGCGCCGCACCAACCACGGTGCCGGTGCGCATGACGGAATAAAAGGCTTCTATCTGGCGCAAATTCACTGAATGTCGCATATAACAATCTCGCTATTGGCATGCTGAAAGGATTGCGTCATCGCGGTGCAACAACGCCTCTTTGAGGGGATTTACATAGGGTTTCAGGTGAATTCCGCACCGCGAAAGAACGTATAACATTTAGGCATAAGCAGCATATCAAATTTTAATATTTGCAATCGGGGGTAATGCATAAACTGTATAAACCTTAGCGGCAACGCAGTTATTACCTAAGGCAATTCTTCTTCATGCTGACTTGTAAAGGGAACCTGGTGATGCGCAAAACTTTTGGTGTAATGGCGGCGCTGGCAATGATCGCGGCCTTGGATGCGAATGCGGCCGAGACAATCTACGTCGGCGGTTATGGCGGTTCGGTCGAGCAAGCCTTCAAGGAAAAGATCATTCCCGCCTTCGAGGCAAAGACGGGCGCCAAGGTGGTGTACGTGCCGGGCAACTCGACCGATATCCTGGCCAAGTTGCAAGCCCAGAAGAGCCGCCAGGAAATGTCCGTGGCCATGATGGATGACGGCCCGATGTATCAAGCGGTGGGGCAGGGATTGTGCACCAAGCTCGACGACGCCTCCATCAAGGATGTGTACCAGAATGCGCGGATGATCGGCGACAAGTCGGTCGGCACCGGCTTCGTGGCGACAGGCCTGGCTTATAACAAGGAGGTATTTGCCAAGAACGGCTGGAAGGCGCCCACTTCCTGGCAAGACCTCAGCGATCCGAAGTACAAGCAGAAGGTGGTGATCCCGCCGATCATCAATGGCTATGGGCTGCTGACACTGGTGATGATGGCGCGCCTGAACGGCGGCGGCGAAGAGAAGATCGATCCCGGATTCGATGCCATGATCAAGAAGATCGCCCCCAACGTGCTGGCATGGGAGCCCTCGCCGGGCAAGATGGCGCAGATGCTGCAGACCGGCGAAGCCGCGTTGGTGGTGTGGGGCAATGGCCGCGTGCAGTCGGTCATCGACCAGGGGGCGCCGGTGGAGTTCGTGTATCCCAAAGAAGGCGCGGTGGCGTTGATGACGTCCGCCTGTGTCATTGAGGGCGCGCCGCAGGCCAAGCTGGGCCAGCAGTTTGTGCAGAACCTGCTGACCCCGGAAGTGCAGACCATCCTCGCCACCACACAAGGCTACGGCCCGGTCAACAAGAACGTGAAGCTGCCGCCGGAGGTGATGAAGCGCGTGGTGTCCGGCCCGGACAAGGTCAATGCCCTGATCGCCCCCAACTACGACGTGATCAATGCCAAGCGCGCCGAGTGGACCAACCGCTGGAACCGCGCGGTTGAGCGCTGATCGACCGGAACCGGGGCACACTTCATGAGCTTTCTGACGTTGCAAGACCTGTCCAAGCGTTACGGCGACGTGAGCGCGGTCGGGCAGTTCGATCTGGCGGTCGAAAAAGGTGAATTCATCAGCCTGCTCGGCCCTTCGGGTTGCGGCAAGACCACCACCCTGCAGATGATTGCGGGTTTCGTGCCGCCCACGACCGGCCGCATCCTGCTCAACGGCAAGAACATTACCGGCGTCAAGCCGGCCAGCCGCGGCCTGGGTATCGTGTTCCAGAACTACGCACTGTTCCCGCACATGACGGTGGCCGAGAACATATCGTTCGGCCTGGAGATGCAGCGGCTGCCGTCGGCCGAGCGCGCCAGGCGGGTGAGTGCGACGCTGGAGCTGGTGCATCTTGGCGCCATGGCGCAACGCTATCCGAAGGAACTCTCCGGCGGCCAGCGCCAGCGGGTGGCGCTGGCGCGCGCGTTGGCGATCCAGCCGCCGGTCCTGTTGCTGGACGAGCCAATGGGCGCGCTGGACGCCAAGCTGCGCGAAGAGATGCAGATCGAGTTGCGCGCCCTGCAGCACCGGGTCGGCGTCACCACCATCATGGTGACGCACGACCAGGCCGAGGCCATGACCTTGTCCGACCGGGTGGTGCTGATGAACAAGGGATGCGTCGAGCAGATCGGCCGCCCCTTCGACATGTACGAACAACCCAACGGACGTTTCTCTTCCACCTTCCTGGGCAAGGCCAACGTCTTCGAGGCGACGCGCGGGCAGGCGGACTCGTTCATCGAGGTCAGGGGCTGTCGCTTGCCGATCAATGACCACGCCACGCTGGGGGCGGTCGAATACATCATCCGTCCGGAAAAACTGGAATTCGCCAGCGCCGATGCGGCGTTCCTGCAAGGCCGGGTCAGCGCCCGCGTATTCCTCGGCAACCACTGGCTCTACCAGGTAGAGACCCCGCTGGGCATGGTACAGATCACCCACGCCAATAGCGGCCATCCGCAATCGGCGGAAGGGCAGGAAGTCGGTCTGCGCTGGGCCCCGGAACACGCCCGCCTGGTGCCGGCCAAGGAGGCCTGACATGCGAGCCAAACCGAGCGCACTTCCTTACTGGCTCTCCACGCCCGGCGCGCTGGCCATCCTCGCCTTCGTCGCGCTGCCGCTGGTGGTGACGCTGTCGCTGAGCTTCTTTCCCTTCGTCGCCGGTGGCGCCACCGGCGACCACCTGACCCTGGCCAACTACATCGATATCGCCAGCGATGACTATTTCTACACGATCTTCCTGCGCACCTTCGGCATGGCCCTGGTCGTCACCGCCATCTGCATCGCCGTCGGCGTGCCGGAAGCCTACGTACTGAGCCGGCTGTCGCCGCAGTGGCGCGCGGTCTCCATCGTGATCGTGCTGGGGCCGCTGCTGGTTTCGGTGGTGGTGCGCACGCTGGGATGGGCGGTGCTGCTCGGCAATGAAGGCGTGATCAACAAGCTGCTGCTGTCGATGGGCCTGATCAGCGAGCCGATCAAGATGATGTTCACCTTCACGGGCGTGGCGATCGCCCTGGTGCATGTGCTGGTGCCGCTGATGGTGCTGGCGGTGTGGGCCTCGCTGCAAAAGCTGGATAGCGCCACCGAACAGGCCGCCGAGTCGCTGGGCGCCGGGCTATTCACGATCTTGCGGCGCATCGTTTTTCCGCAGGTGATCCCCGGCGTGCTGTCGGGCGGGCTGATCGTCTTTTCACTGGCCGCAAGCGCCTTCGCCACGCCGGCGATCATCGGCGGCCGGCGCCTGAAGGTGGTGCCGACCACGATCTACGATGAATTCCTCGGCAACCTCAACTGGCCGCTGGGCGCGGCCTTGTCAGTGGTCTTGCTGATCATCGTCCTGGCCGTCTCGCTGGGCGTGAACCGCCTGGTCGAACGCCGTTACAAACAGGTGTTCCAATGAACCGCCGCACGCCATTTTCGCTGCTGTTGTTCCATTGGCTGTTCGCGGCCTTCATGCTGGCGCCGCTGGTGGTGGTGGTCTTCGTGTCCTTTACCGACAAGGGCTTCATCTCGATGCCGTTCGACGGCGCGTCATTGCGCTGGTACGCCGCCATCCTGCAGGACGACAGCTTCATGGATGCTTTCTACCGCAGCGTGTGGCTGGGTGTGGCGGCGGCCACCGGGGCCACGGTGCTGGCGGTGCCGGCCGGCATGGCCATCGCGTGGCATCGCTTCCCCGGGCGCGACGCGGTGCTGGGCCTGCTGCTGTCGCCGCTGATGGTGCCGCATGTGGTGCTGGGCATCGCCATCCTGCGCTTCCTGACGCTGATCGATTCGTCCGGATCCGCATGGGGCCTGACGGTGGCGCATACCGTGATCGTGCTGCCGTACGTGTTGCGCCTGGTGGTGGCCGCCGCCACCGGATTCGACCGCAGCATCGCACAGGCGGCCGAGGCCTTGGGCGCATCGCCATGGACGGTATTCCGGCGGGTGGAGCTGCCGCTGATCATCCCGGGTGTGGCGGGCGGCTGGCTGATCGCCTTCATCAACAGCTTCGACGAACTGACGATGTCGATCTTCGTCGCTTCCGCCGGCACCGAAACCCTGCCGGTAAAAATGTACAACCACATCGCCAACACAATCGATCCCTTGCTGGCCTCGGTGTCGACGGTATTGATCGTGCTGACACTGATTCTGATGGTGGTCCTGGATCGCTTCTATGGACTGGACCGTATTCTCGCTGGAAAGACATCATGAGCTTGCCTGATATCGATACCTTGGTCATCGGCGGCGGCGTCGTGGGCATGTCGATCGCCTACGGCCTGGCCAAGGCCGGTGAACGGGTGCGCGTGCTGGACGGCGCCGACGACGCCTTCCGCGCGGCGCGCGGCAACTTCGGCCTGGTGTGGGTACAGGGCAAGGGCATCGACAAGCCCGACTACGCCCGCTGGAGCATGGCCTCGGTCAAGCGCTGGGGAGCCTTCGCCGAAGGCCTGACGGCGGCCACCGGCGTCGAGCTGGAGCTGTCGCAGATCGGCGGCCTGCAGTTTTTCCTGGAAGAGGACGAACTGCGCGGCTACGCGCAAAAGCTGGCGGGCCTGCAAAGCGCGCTCGGCGGCGACTATCCGTTCGAGGTGCTGGATGCGCGCAGCCTGAAGGAACTGTCCCCGCACATCGGCCCCGAGGTCGTGGGCGGCGTCTACGGCGGGCTGGATGGCCACGTCAGCCCGCTGCGCCTGCTGCGCGCGCTGGTGCAAAACTTCCGGCAACTCGGCGGCGAGCTGCGCAACGGCGTTCACTGCAGCCGTATCGAACATCGCGGCGACGCGTTCCATGCCTGGACCGACGGCGATGAGCATGTGGCGGGCAAGCTGGTGCTGGCGGCCGGCCTGGGTAACCGCAAGCTGGCGCCGCTGGTGGGGCTGAAGGCGCCGCTCGAACCCAATCGCGGCCAGGTACTGGTGACCGAGCGGATGCAGCCATTCCTGCGCCATCCCTCGGGCCGCGTGCGCCAGACCGGCGAAGGCGTGGTGCAGATCGGCGACTCCAAAGAAGACGCCGGTTTCGACGAAGGCACCAGCATCGACCAGTTGGCCTACATCGCGCGGCGTGCGTGCAAGTACTTCCCGCTGCTGGAGCAGGTCAACCTGGTGCGTACCTGGGGCGCCTTGCGCGTGATGACGCCGGACGGCTTCCCGATCTACGAGCAATCCAGGCAATGTCCCGGCGCCTTCCTCGCCACCTGCCACAGCGGCATCACGCTGGCGGCCAACCACGCCGGCCCGGTCGCCGACTGGATACGCGGCGCGCGGCCGCCGGCAGAGATTTCCACCTTCATAGCGGGGCGATTCGATGTTTAAGACAATGTTGAGCGCGGCGGAAGACACGCGGCCGGTGGTCGAGATTTTCGTCAACGGCCAGGCGTTCCAGGCGCGCGCCGGCGAGCCGCTGGCCACCGCGATGCTCAATGCCGGCGTGGTGCCGTTCCGCCATACGGCGGTGTCCGGCAGCGCGCGGGCGCCGCTGTGCCTGATGGGCGTGTGCTTCGATTGCCTGGTGGCGGTCGACGGTCGGCAGAATATGCAGTCGTGCATGGTCCAGGTGCAGGCCGGCATGCAAGTGCAGCTGCCGGAGGGCGCGCCTCGTCCGGGAGCACCGACATGATGGAGTTCACGCATGACCTGATCGTGATCGGCGCCGGCCCGGCCGGGATGGCGGCGGCCATGACCGGCGCCGCGCAGGGCCTGAAGACCTTGCTGCTGGATGAGCAGCCGCGCCAGGGCGGGCAGATCTATCGCAACGTCACCGTGGCGCCGGAGCGCGTGGGCCGCCTGCTGGGCCCCGACTATCTGCACGGCCGCACGCTGGCGCAGCGCCTGGAACGTTCCGCGGTCGACCGCCGCTTCGGCGCGCTGGTCTGGGAAGTGGCCGAGGACCTGACGCTCACCGTGCAGCAGGACGGCAAGTCGTTTCGCGTGCGTGCGCCGCAGCTGATCGCCGCCACCGGTGCGATGGAGCGGCCATCGCCGGTGCCGGGCTGGACGCTGCCGGGCGTGCTCAACGCCGGCGCCGCGCAGATCGCGCTGAAGACGTCGGCCGCCGTGCCGCAAGGGCGGGTGGTTCTGGTCGGCGCGGGGCCGTTGCTGTTGCTGGTGGCTTGCCAGTTGCTGGACGCCGGCGTGCAGGTCGCCGCCATCGTGCAGACCGCGCCCGCCGAGAACCGGCAAAAAGCGATGGCACACCTGGGCGGCGCCCTGGCGGTGCCGGCTTACCTGATCAAGGGCCTCAGGATGCTGTGGCGCTTGCGCCGCGCCAAGGTGCCGATGGTGTCCGCCGCCACCGATGTGCGCATCACCGGCGAGGGGCGCGCCGCAGGCGTGTCCTTCCGCGTCGACGGCAAGGCGCAGCAGGTGGGGGCGGATGTGGTGCTGCTGCATCACGGCGTGGTGCCGAATACCCAGTTGAGCCGCCAGTTGCGCGTCGACCACGAATGGGATGACGTCAACCTGGCGTGGCGGCCGGTGGTGGACGCCTGGGGCGAGACCTCGCTGCGCGGCTTCAGGATCGCCGGCGACGGCGCCGGCATCGGCGGCGCCAAGGCGGCCGAGCCCGGCGGCGCCCTGGCGGCGCTGGGTGCGGCCAGGGCCATGGGGCGATTGAGTGACGCCGCATTCGAGGCGCAGTCGGCCGCCGCGCGCCTGCAACTGCAGCGGCAGATGAAGATCCGGCCGTTCCTCGATGCGCTGTATCGGCCGCCGCAATGGCTGGCCAATCCGGTCGACGAGACCATCGTCTGCCGCTGCGAGGAAGTGACGGCGGGCCGCATCCGCGAGATGGCGCGCCTGGGGTGCCAAGGCCCCAACCAGACCAAGTTCTTCAGCCGCTGCGGCATGGGGCCGTGCCAGGGACGCATGTGCGGACTGAGCGTGACGCAGATCCTGAGCGCCGAACTGGGCAAGCCGCCGGCGGAGGTCGGCGCCTATCGCGTGCGCACCCCGCTCAAGCCGATCCCGCTGGCCTCGCTGGCGGCGTTGGCCGATCCGGACATGGTTCGGCAGGAAGGCCATTGAGCCATGCGCAATCTCGCGATCCCTCCCTCAATCGATTTTTAACCAGGAGAACATGTTGAGCATCATCGAAAGAAAGCACACCAACGGCCGCATGAGCAAGATCGTCACCCACGGTGGGCTGGTCTATCTATGTGGACAGACCGCCAATAACAGTCCGGCCGCGGAAGGCGACGTGATGGTCCAGACCAGGGAAGTGCTGGCGCGCATCGATGGCTTGCTGGCGGAGACCGGCGCCACGCGCGACCGCATCCTCAGCACCACCATCTACCTGCGCAATATCGACGACTTCAGCGCGATGAACTCCGTGTGGGACGCCTGGATTCCCGCCGGCGCCGCGCCGGCGCGCACCACCGTCGAAGCCAGGCTTGGCGCGGCCAATCTTCTGGTCGAGATGACCGTCGTGGCGGCCGCGGGCTGAGTATCGCTGCAGCCGACAACGTATTCATGATGTATTCATGACGTATTCATCTTCTCCAGCCATGTCTACCGAATCCCTGTTTGAGCCTTTGGGCAACGCCGGCGCATCGTCGACGGCGACGGTCGAGATCATCTTCAACGGTGAGCGGATGCAGGTCCCGGTTGGCGGCAGCGTCGCCGCGGCCTTGCTGGCAGGCGGCGTCCGGCGCTTCCGGAAGTCCCCGGTATCCGGGGCCGGCAGGGCGCCTTACTGCCTGATGGGGGCGTGCTTCGAATGCCTGCTCGAGATCGACGGCGTAGCGAACCGCCAGGGCTGCCTGGCGCCGCTCAGGCCGGGAATGCAGACCCGCACGCAGGATACCTTACCCGAGTCGCCCGGCAACGACGGCAATCCGGCGCAATCGATGGAGGCATCTCATGGCGGGTAATGCCGGCGGCAAGACCGTGGTCTTTGATACCGAACCAGCCGACATCGTGGTGATCGGCGCGGGGCCTGCCGGCATGGCTGCCGCGATAGCGGCAAGCCGACATGGCGCGCATGTGGTGTTGCTCGATGAGCAGCCGGCGCCCGGCGGACAGGTTTATCGCGGAATCGACAGCGCGCCGGCCGGCCGCCTGGAAATCCTGGGGCCGGACTACGCCGAGGGCGCCGCGCTGTCCAAGGCCTTTGCCAACTGCGGTGCGCGCCATGTGAGCGGCGCATCGGTCTGGCAGGTGACCACCGGGCGCCAAGTGAACTATCTGCTGGAGGGGCGGGTGCAGGCGATCCAGGCCGGCCGCGTCATCCTGTGCAGCGGCGCCATGGAGCGGCCGTTTCCGATCCCGGGCTGGACCTTGCCGGGCGTGATGACTGCCGGGGCGGCGCAGATCATGCTCAAGGGCTCCGGCATGGCGCCGTCGCAGCCGGTGGTGCTGGCGGGCTGCGGGCCGCTGCTCTATCTGCTCGGCTGGCAATACCTTCGCGCCGGCGTGAAGATCGCCGCCATCGTCGACACCACCGGCGGCGCCGACTATCGCCGTGCGATACGCTTCGCCGGCGGCGCGCTGGCCGGCTGGAAGTACCTCGGCAAGGGGCTGTCGCTGATGGCCGCGTTGCGCAATGCCGGCGTGCCGTTCTACCGGAGCGCGTCCGAACTGCATGTGCTGGGCGACGACAAGGTCGACGGGCTGGGCTTTGTCTGCAGGGGGCGCCTGCACAAAATCGATACGCCGCTGGTGCTGCTGCATCAAGGGGTGGTCCCCAATACGCAATTCTCATGGTCGTTGCGCGCAGCGCATGAATGGAGCGACGACCAGCTGTGCTGGCTTCCGGTCACTGACCAGTGGGGCGAACTCGATGTGGAAGGTATCTTCGTCGCCGGTGACGGACGCGGCATTGGCGGCGCCGCGGTGGCCGCCATCCAGGGGGAATTGGCAAGCCTGGCCGCCGTCGCCCAGCTTGGCAAGCTGCCGGCGCCGCAACGCGACCGGCTGGCGGCGCCGCTGCGCGCAAGCATGCGCAAGCACCTGTTCATCCGTCCGTTCCTCGACGCGCTGTATCGGCCCAGGCAAGAGAACCGCATCCCGGCCGACGGCACCATCGTCTGTCGCTGCGAGGAAGTCTCCGCCGGCGAAATCCGCGGCTACGTGAAGCTCGGCTGCGCCGGCCCCAACCAGGTGAAGAGCTACGGCCGGTGCGGCATGGGACCTTGCCAGGGACGGCTATGCGGCCTCACGGTCACCGAGGTGATCGCCGAGGCGCGCGGCGTGGCGCCCGGCGAAACCGGCTATTACCGCATCCGCCCGCCGATTCAACCGCTCACCCTGGGAGAGCTGGCGCATGAAGCCAAATAACGCGGCGCTGCCGACGGGCAGCGATGTCATCGTCATCGGTGGCGGATTTCATGGCACCTCGAGCGCTTTCCACCTCTCCCGCGCGGGCGTGAAAGTCATGCTGCTGGAAGCGGAGTATTGCGCGCGGCATGCTTCGGGCGTGAACGCCGGCGGCGTGCGCACCTTGGGGCGCCACTATGCCGAAGTGCCGCTGGCCGTCGCATCACTGAAGCTGTGGCACCGGTTGCCGGAGTTGCTGGGCGAGGACGGCACCTTCGTGCACAGCGGCCAGATCAAGATCGCCGAGACCGAACAGGAATTGGCAACGCAGCGCAAGCGCGTGGCCGAACTCAATGCCCTTGGGTTTACCAACGAAGAAATGATCGGCCCGGACCATGTGCGCGAACTTCTGCCGGCGGTGGCCGATCACGTGGTCGGCGCCATCTGGGCGAAGGATGACGGCCATGCCGTTCCCTATCGCGCCGTGACCGCTTTCCGCCTGGCCGCGCAGCGCCAGGGGGCGGTCTTCCATGAAAACACGCCGGCGCAAAAGATCGAGCGCATCGGCAGCCTGTGGCAGGTCACCACGCCGCGCGGGGTATTCACGGCGCCGTGGCTGGTCAATTCGGCCGGCGCCTGGTCCGGGGAATTCGCCAGCCAGGTCGGTGAAACGGTACCGGTGCGGGCGCAAGGCTTGATGCTGATGATCACCCAGCGCGTGCCGCATTTCGTCGACCCGGTAGTCGGCGCGCAAGGGCGGCCATTGTCGTTCAAGCAGTTCGGCAACGGTACGGTGCTCATCGGCGGCGCCTTGAAGTGCGCCGCCGACGTGGTGCGCCGCTTCGGCGAGGTCGACTTCATGCAGCTGGCGACCAGCGCCCAGACCGTTACCGACCTGTTCCCGCATCTGCGCGGGGTCAATATCGTGCGCGCCTGGGCCGGCGTCGAAGCCTTCATGCCGGACGACATCCCGGTGATCAGCCTGAGCCGCAAGGCGCCCAACCTGGTTCACGCCTTCGGCTTTTCCGCCCATGGATTCGAACTTGGCCCCATCGGGGGAAAGATTGTTTCCGAGCTGGTCCTGAATGGAAGCAGCAGCTTGCCAATCGCGCCGTTTGCGGTGGATCGCTTTGCAGAATGAATGCCGGACGCCGTGGGCCTTAATCCCAATCTGCAATCTGATGATCCAGTCTATTTACTTCGCGCCATCGAGTATCCATTGGGCAAGTGCCTGAAGGTCTGCGTCAGGAATTTTATTTTGCGCGGGCATGGGCACTGGCCCCCATTTTCCAGATCCGCCAGCCTTTATGCTCGCGGCCAGTTGCTCGGCAGTGGCTTTTCCTTGGCCATAGCGATCGCCAATACTTTGCCAGGAAGGGCCAACCACCTTGGCCTTGGGTTGGTGGCACGCCATGCATGCGTATTTCTGGGCAAGCGCTTGACTGGCGAGGGCCTGTGTTGGCAGCAATGCGCCAACACAGGCTCCCGCCACGACCTGGGCGGCGATGGCCCACTTGATCGTTGCAATGCTGCTCGTGCTTTTTCTTTGCCTGCGGGAGTCGATCATGTCGGTTTTTCCTAGGGGAGAGTGGGGGCCGATTGGTTCTGCCCGGGGGCTTCCTGCATGCTTGCGCGTTGTGTCTCGCCGCGAGACTTGCCGGCCATGACTTGTGTTGATGGGTTCAATGGAACATCGTTTTTGACGGCGACAATCTCGGCCATGAGCGACAGTGCGATTTCTACCGGTGTCTTGCTGCCGATGTATAAGCCCACCGGCCCATGCAAATCCCGGAGTACGGAGTCCGTCATGCCAAAGTGGAGTCGCAACCGTTCCCGACGTTTCTCGCTGTTGCGGCGAGAACCAATGGCGCCGACATAGAAGGCATTGGACTGAAGCGCATCGATCAGCGCCAGGTCGTCCAGTTTGGGGTCGTGCGTCAGCGCAACGACCGCCGTACGTGCGTCGGGCTGCAGGCGCAAGATGAGATCGTCTGGCATTTCACGGCTGACCAGCACGCCATCCAGTTGCCAGCTGGCACGGTATTCCTCTCGCGGATCGCAGACGATGACCTCGAATCCCAGGCCTAATGCGATCTGGCACACATAGCGCGAGAGATCGCCGGCGCCGATCAGGATCAGGCGAACCTGCGGCCCCAGATAAGTAGTCAAGCGCTTCTCGTCCAATAGCGCAACGCCATCGCGACGGCCCTGGCGCAATTCGACTCTCCCGCTGCCCAGATCGAGGACACGCTCGGTGGCCTGCCTTTGCATGCATGCCGCCAGGAGATCTTCCAATCTGCTGTCTGCCGAGACAGGCTCAAGCACCAGTTCCACCGTGCCGCCGCAAGGCAGGCCGAATTTGTGCGCTTCGTCCGCAGAAATGCCGTAGCGCAGCAAGGATGGCAAGCTGTTTGCGCAAACCGCCTGCATTCCCTCGTTCCGGATGCGTAGAATCAGGTCGTCTTCAATGCAGCCGCCGGAGACCGAACCGATGGTTTCTCCGCGGCTGTTGATCGCCATCAACGATCCCGGCGGTCGCGGCGAAGAGCCCCAGGTCCGGGCAACAGTCACCAGCACGACCGGCAAGCCGGCCTTTTGCCAGCCCACGGCAGTGCGCAATACCAGCGTGTCAAGATCGTCCATGCCGGTGCTTACGCCAACTTGAATGGCAACTGACGCAAGGGTTTTCCGGTTAGCCGGGCAATGGCGGCGGCAAATGCCGGCGCTAACGGCGGCAGGCCCGGTTCGCCCATCCCGGTCGGTGGATCTGCGCTCGGCACGATGTTTACGCTGAATGCCGGAACGTCGGTGATACGCGCCACGGTGAAGTCGCCGAAGTTACTTTGCTCCACCACGCCATCTTTGAGCGTGATGGCGGCGCCCGGCAGGCACATGGACATCCCCATGATCGCCGCGCCCTGGACCTGCGCTTCCAGCGTGCGTGGATTGACGGCGAGATTGCAGTGCACGCCGGCGGTTACCCGATGCAACACCGGCTGGCCATCTTGCAACGAAGCTTCCACCACATACGCCACGACGGAATTGAAGGCCTCGTGTACGGCTACGCCCCAGGCGCGTCCGGCAGGCAATTGCTGCTTGCCGTAGCCGCTCTGGTCCACGGCCAATTGCAGGGCTGCCCGGTGGCGCGCGTGCTTGTCTCCGAACAGCTGCATGCGGTAGGCGACAGGATCCTGGTTCGTGCTGCGCGCGATTTCGTCAATGAGCGTTTCCATCACGAACGCCGTGTGCGTGGAACCAACGCTGCGCCACCACAGCACCGGCACATTCAGCTTAGGGTGGTGCACCGTCAGGCGCATCGGAATGGGATAGGGGTCGCGCATGCCTTCCGTGGCCGTGCCGTCGATGCCGTCCTTGACCTGGAACTGCTCAAAGACGGAGCCGGTAGTGATGGATTGACCGACGATGACATGCTCCCAAGCCAGCACCTTGCCGCGCGCATCGAAACCGATGCGGGCGCGGTGCAGGTGCATGGGCCGGTAGTAGCCGCCGTGCATGTCGTCTTCGCGGCTCCAGAGCGTGCGCACCGGGACGTTGAAACCTGCGGCGCGGGCTGCCTTCGCGATTTCGCACGCTTCGACGACAAAGTCGCTGCCGCTTGAGAAGCGGCGACCGAAACCGCCGCCCGCCATTTGCACATGGACATCCACTTGTTCCGGCTTCACCCCAAATACACGGGCAACCGCGGCGCCATCCAGGCCCGGGCATTGAGATCCGGTCCATATCCCGACGCGTCCATCCTTGAGCGCCACGGTACAGTTGAGCGGCTCCATGGCGGCATGCGCCAGGTAGGGGAAGACAAATTCGGCGTCCAACTGATGCGGCGCAGTTGCCAAGGGCGTCATGTCGGCGTCGAACTTGCGCGGGCCGGGTTGGGTGGCAAGGGTGCGGTATTGCGTGAGCTGCTTTTCGCTATCGACTTTCTCGACGGCTGACGTATCCCATTCCAGCTTGAGCGCGTCGCGTCCCTGCTTGGCGGGCCAGTAACCGTCGGCGATGACGGCCACGCCTTCGGCGCCCCGGTCCAGCGGCACACGCACGACGGCCTTGACGCCCTTTACGGCACGCGCCGCGCTGTCGTCCACCGCTGCCAGGCGAGCGCCGAACATCGGCGGACGCGCCACTACGGCAGTCAATTGGCCGGGCAGGCGAGTATCGATGCCGAATTGTTGCCGGCCGCTGCTTTTGTCGCGTGCGTCCAGGCGTGTCGTCGGGCGGCCGATGATGCGGAAATCCTTGGGATCTTTCAGCGTCACTTTTTCGGGCACGGGAAACGCCATCGCGGCTTCCGCCAGTTCGCCGTAGCTCAGCTTGCGGCCTCCTGGGCCCAGCACCCAGCCGCTTTCAGTGCGCAAGGCGCTTGCATCGACATTCCAGCGCGCGGCCGCGGCGCCGAGCAACATGGCGCGGGCGCGGGCGCCGAGTTCGCGATATTGCGTGAAGCTGTTTTTTACCGAATTCGAGCCGCCGGTCAGGTGAATTCCAAATAGCGGATCGATGTAGGCCGGGTCGTTTGAACCATGCCGGGCCCGCACCAGCGTCCAATCCGCATCCAGCTCTTCGGCCAGGATCATCGGCAATGCCGTTTGCACTCCCTGACCGAATTCCAGTCGATTGACGGCCACCATCACCTCGCCATTGGGCGTAATTTGTACGAAGGCGGCCGGTTGCTCAGTCGGTTTGAGCGGGTTGCCGGCTTGTCCCATGGCCAGGTGAGGGAAGGCGCCCAGAGCCAGCCCTATCGAACCGGCAAGTTTGAGGAAAGTGCGGCGCGGCAAGACCGGCGCCGCGTCGTTTTGCTCCCGTTCCAGCAGGTATTGCAAGGCACGCGGCATTTCGCGGTAATCGACATTGGGCAACATGGCAGCTCCTTCAGGCCAGGGCTTTGGCGGCATCGGCCACCGCAGCACGAATGCGGACATAGGTGCCACAGCGGCAAATGTTGCCCGCCATGGCTGAGTCGATATCGGCAACGCTGGGCTGCGTGCCGCGAGGCAAGGATTTCAGGAATCCGGTTGCGCTCATGATCTGGCCGCTTTGGCAATAGCCGCACTGCGCCACATCGTGTTTAAGCCATGCCGCATGTACAGCTGCGCCGACGGGATCGCTGCCGTCGGTGACGGCTTCGATCGTCGCAATCGCCTTGCCTTCGGCGGCGGAAATCGGGGTGACGCACGAGCGGATCGGCTGGCCCTCCAGATGTACCGTGCAAGCGCCGCACAAAGCGGCTCCGCATCCGAACTTGGTGCCGGTCATGCCAAGGTTGTCGCGCAAGGCCCAGAGAATAGGGGTGCTGGGATCTGCGTCGACGGTGTGTTGGCGACCGTTGATGTTGAGCGTACTCATGGCGGGCTATTCTCCAGGGTGAGTGAGGAAGGAGGCTGGCTAGTTGCGCTTGTCTGAACGCATTGTCCGAACTCAAACAGCGATTACCGGGGGCAAGGCTCCGCCAATATTGCATGCACAGGGAGCGAGGCCCTTCAAACCATGGAAGTATGCACGCTTGTCTGCGAAACATTCTTGCCGGTTTTGACACATCTCTTGCCTATTTCAACAAATTTTTAGCTGAATTGGCTATAGCTTTCCGGATGCTTCCCTTAAGCGCTTGATGTCTCGTTGCGGCGGCAAGCCAAACAAGCGGTTGTATTCCCGGCTGAACTGGGATGCGCTTTCATAGCCGACCCGCAGCGCGGCGCTGCTGGCGTCGATATCCTCATTGAGCATCAGTTGCCGTGCGCCTTGCAAGCGCAGGCTTTTCAGGTATTGCAAAGGACTCATGCCGGCGACTGCGCGGAAATGCTGCCGAAATGTGGAGGGGCTCATGTGCGCTTTTAGCGCCAGGTCATCGATCGGCACGTTGTCTGTGAAATGCAGCTTCAACCAGGCGATCACCTTGGCAATCTGATGGCTCGGCGAGCCTGACGTTACAAGATGGCGCAGCGTTGGCCCGTGCCCGCCATTGAGCAGCCGAACGATGATTTCCTGCTGTATCAGCGGCACGACCTGTGCCAGCAGATGCGGCTCGCCCAAAAGCCTGACCAATCGCATCAGCGCATCCAGGAGGCCGTCTTCCAGCGTCACAATCGATAATGCCCGCGAGGCGGAGATTTTCGCGGAAGAGGAAAAATCCATCTCGGCAGCAAGCTGCGCGATCATCCTGGCATCGAATTCAATGCGCATTCCCAGATAGGGGGCATCGAAATCTGCACGCGTGACATACGACACGACAGGCAGATCAACGGAGGTGACCAGAGATTGCCCCGGGCCGTAGTCATAAATCTCGTCGCCCAGGGTGACGCGCTTGCCGCCTTGCACCGTCACGCCCAACCCCAGCCCATAGATACATGGCATTGGATCGGTGACCCTGCTGCGGCGATAGATCGTCAGTTCAGGAATCGACGTGCTGAAGTCGCCATCATTTTGTGCAATTTTGCCGACTAAATGAGCAAGACCCTCTTGATTGGTCAAAGACATTTCACTTCCTGGTTTCATTTATGCGGCCTGGGGTTGATTATCAAGCAGCAGCCTAACATCAGCAATCGTGCCTTTTTTCGGATTTGTCGATGACTCGTCAGATCAGGCAATAAGGCGATCGGATTCGGCAAACCTGAATGCGGTCATCGGATCCAGAATAGCGGTCATGCGCCACAACCACTCCGGATCGATGATGAAAAACGTACTCATAATCAACGCACACCAATTTTATGAAGGCATCTCCCCAGGTCGACTGAATCAAACCATGGTCGACACAATCACGGGGGAAATGGAAAAGAGAAACTTCAATGTAAAACTGAGCAACATTGAACAAGGCTATGACATTGATGCTGAAGTTCAGAAACACGTCTGGGCCGATATCATCATTCTGCAATCGCCGGTCTACTGGTTTGGCATGCCCTGGATATACAAGAAATACGTCGACGAAGTTTTCACGGCAGGCCTGATGCAACAGAGTCTTTTGGTCGACGATGGCCGAACCAGGCAAGATCCTGCCAGGCAATATGGGACCGGCGGCAAAATGCAAGGGAAAAAATACATGCTCTCCTTGACATGGAATGCCCCGCAAGAAGCATTCGGCGACGCGCGGCAGTTCTTGTTCGAGGGAAAGACAGTTGACGATGTATTCGTCCACAATACCGCCAACTACAAATTCTGCGGCGCCGAGATCCTGCCATCGTTCTCTTGCCACGATGTCATGAAACAACCTGATATCGATCGCGACATGGCGAGATTGCGTGAGCACCTCAAGTCAACGTGTTTCTAGGGAAGAATCAGCGTCTGAGGGGGAGGGAAGATGTGCCGCTATCGTAGTCGCGGATAGTTGGCCATGCAGCGCAACGCGATAGCGGCAGCCGCGAAGCCGGACAGCGCCCCCAGGCCCAGGGCCCAGCGTGGCCCGCATGTATCGGCTACCCAGCCGGCCAGCGGCGCGCCGATCGGTGTGGCGCCAACCCCGACGGCCAGGCGCAGCGCCATGACCCGGCCGCGCATGACGGGATCGGTGGAGAGCTGAAGCAGGCTGCTGGTGGCATTGCTGAACGTCAACGCCGACACGCCAATGATGACCAGGGTGATGCCGAAGGCCCAGGCGCTCGGCGCCAGCATGGCCAGCACAAATCCCAGCCCGAATAGCGCCGCACCGATCCACAACAGCCTGAAATGAGGGCGCTCGCGTCCGGCTGCCAGCAGCGCGCCGAGTACGGTGCCGATCGCCATGACGCCGGTCAGCACGCCGTATTGGCCGGCATCGCCATGAAACACCTTGACCGACATGGTCGAGATGAAAATCGGGAAATTCAGCCCAAAGGTGCCGATCAGGCACAGCATCCACAAGATCGCCCTGAGGTCCGGACGCGTCCAGACATAGCGCAAGCCTTCCGCCAGATTGCCGCGCGCACGCGCGGCGCGCTGGTGGTCATGCAGTTCTTGCCGCCGCAGAAACTGCAGGGAACACAGCACGGCGGCAAAGGAAGCGGCATTGCACAAGAAGGCCCAGCCGCAACCGACGGCCGCAATCACCAATCCAGCCACGGCCGGCCCCACCATCCTGGCGATATTGAACGACGTCGAATTCAGCGCCACGGCATTGGCCAGATCGTTTTCGCCGACCAGGTCCGAGACAAAAGTCTGGCGCGCCGGCGCATCAATGGCGGCGGCGCAGCCGGACAAGAAGGTCAGCAAATACACTTGCCACAGCCGGATCAGCCCGCTCACGATCAACAGGCCCAGCGCCAGAGACAGCAGGCACATGGCGAACTGCGTGCACAACAGCAGTTTGCGGCGATCAAACCGGTCGGCCGCGTAACCGCTCCAGGGCAGCAACAACAGTTGCGGCCCGAATTGCAAGCCCATGGCCACGCCGACGGCGGTGGCGCTGTGCTGTGTCAGTTGCGTCAGCACCAGCCAATCCTGTGCGGTGCGCTGCATCCAGGTGCCGACATTGGAGACCATTGCCCCGAGCGTCCAGACCCGAAAGTTGAACAGCCGCAGCGAACGGAATGTCGCGAGCGCCATCCTCAGGCGCCGGGCAAGCGGCCGCCATGAAAGCGCCCGAACAGATGCGCCGACAAGCATCCCATCAACAGGAAGCCGGCGCCGGCAACCAAGGCCTGATCGCCCATGCGCAGATCGAAATCGCCTACCCGCACCAGAAGCAGATAGGCCAGCACCAGATTGGCAAAGCCCCACAGCACGTTGACCTTTGAAGAAGACAACCCTTCACCGGGCGGCGTCGCAAACGGGCTTTGAAAGGCGCGCCCCATCATGCCGCTGACAAAGTGGGGGATGGCATTGGCGAGAAACGCCGCGCCGAAGAAACAGGCCAGATAGTGTAACGATGTCATGCGCGCTCCTTGTGATCCAGCAGGTCGATGATTGCCTTGGCGGTACCGGTTTCTCCCAGCTTGGGGAAGATCCGCGTGACGCTATTGGCATGGGCCTCAGGATCGCCGTCGGTGATGGCATCGATGGCAAAACCGAGATTGAAGCCGAGCTCGAAGGCATGCCGCGCCGTTGCCTCCACGCCATTGCTGGAGGAAATGCCGGCCAGTACGAGCTGGGTGACGCCCTGACGTTTCAGATACGCTTCCAGGTCGGTATTGGTGAATGCGCCGGGCGTATGTTTGGTGACGACATGGTCTTGCGGCTGGCGATCCAGCTCCGGCAGCAGTTCGGCAAAGTCGGCCGCGAATGCATCGATGCGCGGCGCCCGTTCGGAGCGCCCCGGCGGCCTGCCAGCAACGTTGACCAGCACCACCGGCAAGGCATGGCGGCGAAAGGCGGCGATCAAGTCGCAGGCCTGCGCGACGATCTCGGGCAGGGGATGAATCAGTTTCATCGAGCGCATGCCTTGTTGCAGGTCGATCACGACCAGCGCGGTTTGCGGATCCAGTGTGGTAATCGGCATGGCGGTTGCCTTTCGGTTGTTTCAAATGGTCGTGCGCGGCCTGCCGCAGGCGACAGGGCGCTTGCAGGTACGGGGCGGTGGTACAAAAAACAGGTAAAAATGCCTGGCGCTAGACGTCGCCCAGGCGTTTGAGCAGTGCGGTTGCCGCTATCAAGGTTTGCTGTTCATCGGTGTCGAGTTTGGCGATGGCGGCCAGCAGCCATTGCTGCTTGGCGATGTTGCGCTGGCGTCGGACTTCGATGCCTTTGGCGGTCAAGGACAGCAGCAATTGCCGGCCATCGGTAGGGTGCGGTTGGCGCTCGATCAAACCGTCCTGCTCCAGATCGGCAAGTGTGGCGCCCATGGATTGCGGCTTGACCGCTTCCAGGCGCGCCAGCTCGGCGGTGGTCATGGAGCCGTTGCGATCGAGCCGGGCGAGCGCCGAGCTTTGCGACCAGGTCAGGCCGCCCTGGTCAACTTCCTGACGCAGCCGGCGCAGCAATTGGCCGATTGCCAGCGTCAGGTCGGTGACGGCGGTTTCCAGGTGAGGGGGGGATTGAGTCTGTCTGGGCATGAACACATACTACAAACAATCAGGGTAACTTGCAAGTTTACCTGTTTATATTCAGCCCAAAATATGGAGAAACGAGGTGTGGCCTGAGCCAGGATCTAGAACCGCATCCTGAGGCCAGTCGTGGCAGATACGTAGTAGCTGCCCTTGAAGTCGCTGTCGGCGGTCACTTCTCCGTAGATGCTGTAACGCTTGCCCCACGCATAGTTTCCGCCAACGCCCAGCCCGCCCCAGGTGCGTCCTTGACGCGTCTCGAGCGGCGTCCCCGCCACGATCACCCGAGTGCCATCGAGCAGCTCGCGCTTGAGATTGATCAAGCCATAGACATTGAGCTGACGCAGCTCTCCGGCAGCGTCCGCTTCACCACGCTGGTAATCGAAGGCGAGGCCAAGTCGTCCCTGCAGGCTTTCGCCCTTGTCGCTGTCGACCTGCGCATTGAACCGGTCCTTGAAGCCGAAACTGGTCGACGCATAGCTTAGCTGCGCCTGCGGGATGACAGAGAATCCATCCTTGACCGGCAGTGC
The DNA here is from genome assembly GCF_059418325.1 of Herbaspirillum sp. GW821-FHT09A12. Taxonomy (NCBI): domain Bacteria; kingdom Pseudomonadati; phylum Pseudomonadota; class Betaproteobacteria; order Burkholderiales; family Oxalobacteraceae; genus Herbaspirillum; species Herbaspirillum sp. GW821-FHT09A12. The sequence goes on along the minus strand of NZ_JBWKPR010000002.1, from coordinate 609,928 downwards.
GATGCCGGCTTCGATGCTCGCGGCATAGCCGCGTCCGAGTTGGCCATTGACCAGGGAGCCGGCGAGCCTGGAGCCCAGATCGCTGCTGGACCAGGTGGCCTGGAGCTGGGTATCGACATACGCGCCTTGCTGGCCGTACCAGGTGAGGGTAGTGCCCACGCCATAGTATTTGGTGTCGATGCTGCCGTCGCCATAGATCGAGGCTACCCGGGTGTCGGCGGTGCCGTAGCGGGCGGTCAAGCCGCCCACCACGCGCGCGCCATCTTTCTCGCCGGACAAGATGCGATCCACGCCGAACTGGGCCTGCCAGCTATCGATGTCTTGATGGCTGACGCTGGTAGATGCCGATGGTTCAAGGTGGCTTGTCTTGCCTTCGATGCGCCCCCAGACGCCATTCCGGTCGCGGTCCGTTGGATCATAACGCCGATTGCCGACGCGCTGGCGCAAAGTCGGGACGCTGCTCAAGCCCAGCAGCGTCGTCGCATACGCTTCGTAGACAGGGACACCTGGTTGGTAGAGCGGGCCGTTATCGGCAACACCGCCGGCAATACCGGCTGCCAGCGGCGATGAGCGCAGATACCAATCGCCGTCGGCCTGCTCTTTCTGCAGAACGTAACCATATGCGCCGGCGATCAAGGCGGATTGGCCGTTGATGACGTAGTTTCCATTGGCCAGATTGAATTGGCCGTTTGAGGCGCCGTTGACTTGCACCACCTGAATCCCTTGTTGCGTCTGTGCGCCCAGGCCGCCGACATTGATTACCGTAACTGGCGTCACGCCCGCGGTGGTTCCGGTGATCACCAGGCGATCGGTCGGGGAACTGTCATCTCCCAGTTGGGTTTTGATCTCAAGGCCGCCGCCCGCAGGCGTGTAATTTCCGGCGATAGTCAATGTTCCGAAGCTGTTGCTGTGGCCAGGAGCGATCATGCCGCTGTTGGTGGTCGGCCCGACTTGGCCGGTACCGGTCAGCCGGCCGGCAGATGCGATGTTGGTCGGGCCGCCTAGCACGCCATCAACCTGCAGCGTCCCGGCCTGGACCTCGGTGTTGCCTGTGAAGCTCGCGCTGTTGCCCGTGAGGGTCAGGGTTCCAAGGCCTAATTTGTTAAAAGTGGAGGTTCCGCTAAATACCGTACTGATACCAATATTGTACGTGTTGGTATCGAACCAGGCGCCTTCGGCGCCCACGGTCAGTGCGCCGAAGCCATCGAGGAAATTGGTTTCATTTCGTGTCGCACGCAGAATACCGCCATTGAGATCAAGAACGGCGGTGGTGCCAGCGCCCTTGATCACCGAGCCGGTCTCCAGAATGCCGCGCCCACTCGCATCGCCGAGCAGACTCAGTGTTCCGCTGGAGGTACTCCAGCGGGCGACATAGGTATCGGTGCCGACATGGATCAGGCCGCCTTTGTCGATGGTTACCGTGCCCAAGCCGTCGTAACCGACAGAAAGGAAGTCGCGGATCGTCCATGTCGAGAGGTTGCCGGTGCTGCTTGAAATATTGACGATGCCTGTACTGCCGGTGACGTAACCGACATAGCCAGCTGCATTACCTCCGTTTGGCAGACTGGTCGTTACCGCGGCGCCATCGAGAATGTTCAATGTGCCACTGCTCGTACCCGAGAAACCTAGATAGATATTATTCCCGGCGGCCCAGGTCGAGGCTCTGCCGCTGCCATCACGGCCTGTAACGGTAACGGTGCCGGTACCTGCGCCAGAGCCGTTGTCAAAGCCAATCAATCCCTGGTCACTGCGCACCAGGCCACCGTCATTGATCAGCAGGATACCCGTGCCGGAGCCGCCGACTATAATCGGAGAGGAACTGGTCCAGGTAGAAGGATTGCCAAGGGCATCGCCACCAGTGACAGTCACCGTACCGGTAGCGCCATCCATCCCGATCATGCCGAATTGGTTGCTCACGGTACCGCCGCCGGTAAGTGTCAGCGTACCGACCACACCCACGCCATTTCCGACAGTGAGGTCACCACCAATCGCCCAGGTCGAGGCTCTGCCGCTGCCATCACTGCCTGAAACGGTAACGGTGCCGGTAGCAGGGCCAGAGCCGTCGTCAATGCCAATCACTCCATCGCCACTACGCACCAGGCCGCCGTTCTGGATGAGCAGGGTACCCGTGCTGGAGCTGCCGACTGTAATCTGAGAGGAACTGGTCCAGGTAGAAGGATTGCCAAGGGCATCGTCACCAGTGACCGTCACCGTACCGATACCGCCATTCACCCCGATCGTGCCGGAGTCACTGCTCACGGTACCGCCGTCGGTAAGTGTCAGCGCACCGGAGGCGCCATCCCCGACAAAGAGGTCACTACCAACCGTCCAGTTCGACGCCGTAGCAGGACCAGGAGGCGTCACGGCGCCGGTACTGCTCACCGATTGCGCATACGCTGGCGGTAGGTTCGCAGTCGCGGCGACCAGCGTGGCGATCACGGTGGTCCAAAACAAGGTCCTGCGAAAGCCGACGGCATTGGCGCCGTCCTTTATCGTGGCAGGTGTCATTTTGCCGCTCCCCCTTTTTTATTTATCCGTTCAACGTGCGTATTGCCAGCCCGACTGCGCCGTCCGGGAGTGATGCATACGCTTGCGTCAAAAGATAGTCGGCCAAGCGTTTATTGTAAATAATTAATAATTAACGTCAATATTTGTCAAGGAATGGCTTCCGTCATCCTGACCTCCTGACAGCGCGAGCAGCAGGTCGCGCGGACTTGCATCGAGATGGCGCTCACCCGGCGATGCCCCGGCATATCCGGCCAGATCGGGGAGCAAGGAAGGGGAGAAGACGTTCAGCGGGTTCATCGACATCAGGCCGCTGAAGATCCAGGTCAACGTGATCGCAGCGAAGCCCAGGCCGAGAATAGGATGCCAGCGCATCCACCCCGGCAAGAAGGGCGAGTGCGAACCGGATTGATGGGGACGGGAAAGGCGCCGGCGCCATAGGCCGACCACAATGCCGCTGCAGGCGACCAGCACGCAGCCGGCGCAACAATTGGCCGATTGCCAGCGTCAGGTCGGTGACGGCGGTTGTCAGGTTGTTATCAGCTTACGGAATCTCGCCGGCAAGCCAAGCATCCCTCCGTGACCTTGTTTATCGATACATTCGGTGCCAGGCGCCGTTTGTAGAGACTTGCAGACTAAATTTCCGCAATGCCTATTCGTCAGTGAAGTAAATGAGGCTGTTCAAGCGCCAGCCATGAGGTGATGTCGAGAAATGTATCCAGGCATTTGAGACGCGCGAGAACGAGGGCGGCCAGCTATTGCAATCATGGGCATGAAAAATACAACCCTGAAATGGTGGTACGCGGTGCATCGCTGGAGCAGTCTGGTTTGTACCTTGAATCTGCTGTTGTTGTGCTTGACCGGACTCGTGCTGATTTTTCATGAGGAAATCGACGACTGGTCCGGAAGGGGAGATGCCGCCAGCATCTCCGACCAGGCGGTGGTTCGGCCAACGCTGCAGCATCTGGTGAATCAAGCGCTGGCAGCTCACCCTGGCGCCGTGGCGAAGTCAATTTCCTTTTTCGACGATAAAGAGCGCCTGATTGGCATCCGCGTGGGTTCGCCCGGCGTGGCGGGGCTTCGCGACGGAAAATCGGAATTCTATAAAAGTGCCACCGGCCAGGCATACGCCATCCGAAAGGATGAGTCCCTGACGGGGATCGTCCTGAAATTGCACGTCAATCTCTTCCTTGGCCTGCCCGGGCAACTATTTATCGGGGCGGTCGGCCTGATCTTTGTCATCAGCATGGTGAGCGGCATCGTGCTGTACGCCCCGTTCATGCGCAAGCTGGCGTTCGGCGTGGTTCGATTTGGGCGCCATCCGCGCATTGTCCTGGCCGATCTGCACAACCTGTCGGGAATCACCGTCATGGCATGGGCGCTGGTGGTCGGATTGACCGGTTCCATTTTGGCCTGGTCGCCATTGATCATCGGTCTTTGGCAGAAGACCGAACTAGCCGACCTGGTTCGCACCTTGCCGGCCGCTCCACCGAAGACGTTTATTGCACCCGATGAAGCGGTACGCCTGGCCGCGGCTGCCATACCGGGAAAAGACCTGGCCTTTGTATTTTATCCGGGCTCCGAATATGCGACCCCGCGTCACTACATGGTGGTTCAGCGCGGCCATAGCGAGATCGAGAAGCGCGTCTACGGCATCGTGGTCGTTGATGCAGAGGCCGGAACGGTTTCGCAGACAAGAGGGATGCCGTGGTATATCCAGATCTTGCTTCTCTCAGGGCCTTTTCATTTTGGAAACTATGCCGGCCTGCCACTGAAAATTCTCTGGGCGTTCATGACCGTTCTGGTGGCGGCGGCTACGGGATCAGGCTTGCTCATTTGGGCCCGGCGCAGCAAGGCAGCGCCGCATCAGCCCAATGCGCAGGATGCGGCCATTGATGTTCAAAAATTAAAGGGCGGTATATGAGCGGGGTCTGGGGATGGCCTGTATTGCTGATGTTTCTGACGCTGGGCGGTTTGGCCGCCGGCATCATCGGCGATGGAATATGGGATTGGCTGTGTTGGTGCCTGATGGCTGCGCCCATCGCTGTGGTACTTCGCAAGTTGAAATCCCAATATTCCCGACCAGTCCTCCGGAAAGCTGATGATGAGGCGGGGCCGCGCAAGCCAGGCTAAAAATTGTGTGGGCAAAATTGGAATTTTCCTGGTTTTAATGCCTGATTTGCGGAGGTGCTCTTGACTTAATCTCTGTGTATGGCTGTTGTAAATCCGCGGATGCGATATTAGAATGAGAATTATTCTTATTAATTCCCATCCCGGAGCGCGTATGTCTGTCCAACATAGTGCCGACACGTTGAGGTTTCAGACGCTTTACAGCGAGCATCACGGGTGGCTGAGCGCCTGGTTGCGCCGCAGGTTGAACAATACCTTCGACGCCGCGGACCTGGCTCAGGACACGTTCTTGCGCGTGCTGGGCAAGCCGCGCACCCTGGACAGCGTCCGGGAGCCGCGCGCCTGGCTGACTTCGATCGCGCACGGGCTGGTGGTGGACAAGGTGCGCCGCGAAGAAGTCGAGCGCACCTGCCTGGAGGCGATCGCCCGGCTGCCTGAACCGGAAGCCATGTCGCCCGAGGCACGCATGATCCTGACCGAGGCGCTGGTGGCCATCGACGCCATGCTGGACGGCCTCAATCCCAAGGCGCGCCAGGCTTTCCTGATGTCGCGCCTGGAAGACATGAGCTATCCCGACATCGCGCACCAGATGGAGGTTTCCCTGAGCAGCGTCGAAAAATACATGGCGGCGGCGATCCGCCATTGCTACCTCATGCGGCACGCGCTGCACGAGCAGTGAGCTTTCCTTGCCAGCACTGCACGATGCCAGCCACCCGCGATATTCCCGACGAAGTACTCGACCAGGCCATCGACTGGCTGGTGAAGCTGCGCTCGGGCAGCGGCGGCGGCACGGATCCTCGCCTCAAGGCCAGTATCGACGCCTGGCGTGTCGCCCATCCACGGCACGACCAGGTTTGGCGTGAACTGAACGCCGCCGAAGGCGAGTTCAAGCGCCTGTCGGCCCTGCCCATTCCCGCCGCTCAGTTGCAAGGAGCGTTGCATCAGATCCAGGAAGGCCGCGAGCGCCGCGATGACCGTCGCCGCTTCCTGCGCCACATGGCTTTCGGTGTGGGCAGCCTGGCGGTCGGCGCGCTGGCGGCCCGGCATGCCGACCTGTTCGATGCCTGGCAGAGCGGCGCCTACGCCACCGCAGTGGGCGGCCGGCGCAGCGTGGCGTTGCCGGATGGCACCCGCCTGGCGCTCAACACCGACTCCTCGGTGCAGGTGCATTTCGACGAACAGCGCCGGCTGCTGGTATTGCGGCAGGGCGAGGTATTCATCGAGACCGGCGCGGATGCCGGCGCCGCGCATCGGCGCCCGTTCTGGATCCAGACCGCGCATGCCAGTTTCCAGGCCCTGGGCACGCAGTTCTATGTGCGCCAGGAGGAGGGCGTTACCCGGTTGGCGGTCACCGAAGGACGCGTGGCCGTGCATGCCGGCGGCATGCTCAGGGCGGTGGCGCGGCCGGGCGAGATGGTCGATGTCGACGAGAGCGGCCGTATCGGCCGCGGGGACATCGCCGGCGCCGCGATCGATCCCACCGGCTGGCGCGACAACGCCCTGGTGGTCAAGCAGATGCGCCTGCAGGACTTCATCCGCGAACTGGCGCGATACCGGCGCGGCTGGCTGCAATGCGATCCGGCGGTGGCCGACCTGCTGGTGTCCGGGGTGTTCCAGACGGACGACAGCGATCTCGCCCTGGACTCGCTGGTGCGCGCGATTCCGGTGGCCATCGAACGGCGCACACGATTTTGGGTTCGGGTCGTGCCGGCCGGCAACAGCTCCTGATCTGAAAAAAAACACGAAAAGCATTACGGGTTCCGGGCAGCGCGTTCGGCATACATAGAGAAGCCCCCGATGATTGACCCCGATGCTCTGATGAATGCAATCCTTTTCCCTTACCTGGCGCATCCCGCGCGCTGCCCACCTGGCCCTGGCGTCGTGCCGGTCGCGGTGATGGCGGTGCTGGGACGGACCGTCGCCCCGGTGGCGCGCAGCGTGCTGCTGGCCATGGCGGTGCTGCTGTGGTCCGGCGCCGCGCAGGGGCAGGTCGCGTCCGAGGCGCGCCGCCACTTCAACGTCTCGGCCGGGCCGCTGGAAGATGCGCTCAACCGTTTCGCGCGCCAGGCCGGCGTCACCATGTCCTACGCGCCGGCCCTGGTGCAGGGGCTAAAGGCCGCGGCCCTGCAAGGCGAATACTCGGTCGAACAGGGCTTGAGCGCGCTGCTGGCCGGCAGCGGCCTGCGCGCCGTGCGCGCCGACAACGGCAGCTACGGCCTGCAGCCGGTGGCGCTGACCGCGGCCGATCCGCAGACCGATACCCTTCACCGCCTGCGCAACATCACCGTATCGGGGCGACGCGACGACGACGCGTCCGCCCCGGACAACCGCCATATCGCCCTGGGCAGCGGCGCGGCCACCAAGACCGACACGCCGCTGCTGGAAATCCCGCAATCCGTCTCGGTGGTCACGCGCGAGGAAATGGATGCGCGCGGCGCCAACAGCATCCTCGACGTGCTGCGCTACATGCCCGGCGCCAATACCGAAACCCACGGGGTCGACCCGCGCGGCTACGACTACTTCAACCTGCGCGGGTTCATCAACGCGCAGACCACCAGCAATTACCTCAACGGCCTGCGCCAGGTGCCGGCCGGCTTCGGCATGTTCCGCACCGAGACCTACGGCCTGGAACGGGTCGAGGTGCTGCGCGGGGCCAACTCGGTGACCTTCGGCCAGGCCGATCCTGGCGGCGTCATCAACCGCGTCAGCAAACTCGCCGGCGCCAACTCACGCAACGAGCTGATGCTCGACATCGGCTCCTTCCGGCGCCGCCAGCTCGCGGCGGACCTGAGCGGCAGTTTCGACGAGGACGGCAAGGTGCAGGGCCGGGTGGTCGGCCTGCTGCTCGACGGCGACACCCAGTTCACCTACGGCAACGGCCGCGCCGGCGAAAACGACCGCGTCTATCTCGCGCCCTCGCTGAAAATCCGGCCGTCGACGGACACTTCGCTCACCCTGGTTGCCGAATACCTGAAAGACCGCAGCGGCAGCGGCCGCTGGACGGCGGTCCGGGCCGACGGCAGTCAGACCCACACGCTGCTGGGCGACCCTGACTTCGACCGGCAGCGCGGCGAGCAATGGTCGCTCGGCTGGATGCTGGAACACAAGCTGGACGGCACCTGGACGCTGCGCCAGAACTTCCGCCAGGCCGGCCTGCGTTCGCGGTATTCGGCGATCAACCCGGGCACGCTGACCGGCAGCATCGTCACCCGTAGCACCACCGTCTACGACAGCCAGGTCGACAACACCTTGCTGGATAACCAGGCGCAGGCCCGGTTCCGCTGGGGCGAGGTGGAACACAAGGTGCTGCTGGGACTGGACTGGATGCGCATGACCCAGCGCGAGCAGCGTTACCGGGGCCAGGCGCCCAGCCTGGACATCGACAACCCGCTCTACGGCCAGCCTATCCCGGCCGCCACGGCGCTTTTCGGCGATCTCGACGAGACCCTGGTGCAGACCGGTCTCTACGCGCAGGACCAGATCCGCTACCGGCGCTTCGTGCTGACGCTGGGCGGCCGCTACGACCGCTCGCGCGACGCCACCCGCAACGCCGTCAACAACAGCCGCCAGGCGGCCGACGAGAACGCCTTCAGCGGCCGCATCGGCCTGTCCTACCTGATCACGCCCGAGCTGGCGCCGTATGCCAGCTATAGCACCTCGTTCCTGCCGCAGGCCGGCCAGGATTTCTACGGCAACGCCTTCAAGGCCGCCAAGGCCAGGCAGGTTGAGGCCGGCATCAAGTACCTGCCGGATCACGGGCGCGCGGTCTACACCGCCGCCGTCTACCAGCTGGTCAAGGACAACGCGCTGGGCTCGGATCCGCTGCATGCCAATTTCTCCATCTCCAACGGACAGGTCCGTTCGCGCGGCGTGGAGCTGGAAGCCAAGGGAGAGCTGGCGCCGGGCCTGAACGTGATGGCCGCCTATACCTATGCGCAGGTGCTCAACACGCAAAACGCCATGCCCGACCTGGTGGGCAAGTCGCCCATCCTGGTGCCGCGCCAGGCGGCCTCGCTGTGGCTGGACTACGTCGTGCAGCGCGGCGAGCTGGCCGGCATGGGTTTTGGCGCCGGCGCGCGCTACACCGGGCGCAACTACGCCACCGCCGCCAACAGCGTGGAGAACGCCGCGCAGGTGATCCTCGACGCCATGGTCCGCGTCGACCGTGGTCCCTGGCGCTATGCATTGAACATCAGCAACCTCGCCAACAGGCAATACACCTCCTGCCTGGCCGAGCCGACGCTGACCTGTTTCTGGGCGCCGGAACGCACTGCGGTCCTGAGCGCCCGTTATCACTGGTAAGCACAGCCCGGCCCATGGTCGCGGGCAGTTGTCGCAGCATTTCTTCGTCATCGATACGGGCAGAATTCAAGGAAGGCAGGACAAGGTGAACTACTCAACGCAAGCTATCCGGTTACGGGAGCAATTCATCGAGCATCGCGCCCGCCTGCGCGATGTGGCCACGCGCATACTGGGCTGTCCCCATCGCGCCGACGACGTGGTCCAGGACACTTTCATCAAGATCGCCGAAGTCCCGGACGACTTCGACATCAAGCAGCCGGTGGCCTACCTTTACCGCATCGTGCGCAACCTGGCGATCGACCGCCATCGGCGCAGCGCCTTCGAATACGACGTCTTCGCCGAAGAGGCCGACGGCTTGGAGGTGCACCAGGAGGGCGACTCGCCCGAGGCCATCGCCATCAGCCGGCAATACTTGTCCATGATCGGCCGCGCGCTGGAGCAACTGCCGGCACGCACGCGCCGCGCCTTCGAGCTGTACCGGCTGGTCGGCCTGACCCAGCGCGAGATCGCCGCCGAGCTCAACATTTCCACCACGCTGGTCAACTTCATGATCCGCGACGCCCTCGATTGTTGCCGCAACCTGCTGCGGGGCGAGCCGGAACTGGCCGGTTCCTGAGTCCGGCGGGCAGGGCGGCAGGGCGCCATTTGCCTGAAATTTTTGCAATTGCCACAATTGCGGCGCAGGCATCGGCTATGATGCCTGCTCAGGCCGCATCTGCAGGACGGGTGCGACGCCTCTCCTTGTCCCCTGGTCAGCCGCGTATTCATGTCCGAGCCCGAATCCTCCTCCACACCTTGGCAGACCGCCGTCTCATGGGTAATGCGCGAGCATGAGGAAGGCTACCTGGACGGCGCCCCGGCGCGCGAGCTGGACGCCTGGCTCAAGGCCGACCCCGCCCACCGCGAGGCCTACCGCGAAGCGACCCGCCTGTGGCTGGCGCTGGGCTTCATCCCCGCGCCCGACGAACGCGACTGAAGCGGGCGCTGCGGCTGGCCGCTCTCCCATCCGCCTGTTTCCTCGACTTTCCCCCGATCTTTCCCCCTCAATTTCCCGGCTTGCCCGCGATATGCACATGACATGCACATGACTTGTGCATGAATTTCTGCCTGGGCGACTAAATTTTTCATGCGCTGCCTCGTCATCGTTAATGAGATCCATTTTTATTTGCGACGCAAGCAATTGCGCACGACTGGGAGAGCACGCCATGAGTTTCGATGCCGACGACGCGGTGTTCCGCGTACTGGTGAATCACGAAGAGCAATATTCCATCTGGCCTGAATACAAGAGCATTCCCGCCGGCTGGACCGACGTCGGGGTCAGCGGCGACAAGCAGACTTGCCTGGCGCACGTGGAAAAGGTCTGGACCGACATGCGTCCGCTGAGCCTGCGGCGCTTCATGGAACAGGAACGAAACGCCGCGGGCTGAGTCATGGCCGCTTCGACATGGCTCCTGTTCTGCCTGCCTTGCGCCGGCGGCAGCGCCAGCGCCTACCTGCGCTGGCGGCGTCTGCTGCCGTCCCACATCCGGGTCGTGCCGCTGGAGCTGCCCGGGCGGGGAAGCCGCATGGCCGAGTCGGTCGTGCGCGATTTCGACGTCCTGTGCGCGCAACTGGCCGACCGGCTGCGCGACGAACTCGACCGCTGGCCGCAGGCACGCTACGCCATCTTCGGCCACAGCATGGGCGGCCTGCTGGCCTACGCTCTGGCGCGCCGCCTGGCGCCGCAGCCGGCCGTGCGGCAGCCGTGCGCGCTGTTCCTGTCAGCTTGCGCCGCGCCCACGCGGCGTGACCGCGAGCGCTTCACCATCGACGACGCCGCCTCGCTGCTGGACGACCTGCGGCGCCTGGGCGGCACCCATCCCGAGGTGTTCGACAACGACGAGTTGCTGTCCATGACGCTGGATGTGCTGGCCGCCGACTACGCGGTCTGCGCCGGCTTCACCCGCCATCCCGGCCCGCCGCTCGACATGCCGCTGCAGGTTTATGCCGGCCGCAGCGACGAGATCGACGCCTCCTGCCTCAATGCCTGGCGCCAGGAGACCCGCGCCGGCTTCGGCCTGCAATGGTTCGAGGGCGGCCACTTCTACCTCAACGCGCAGCAGGAGCCGCTGCTTGCGCACATGGCGGCGCGGATCGAAGAACTCTCCCGCGCGAAGGCCGGCCATGCGGCGTGACATGCCACTGGCGGCCGCGACCTCCGGCGTTTTGCCCGATGGCGTGCAGGTCTGGCAGTACTGCCTGGCCGACGCCGACCACGCCACGCTGGCCGCCGCGCGCGCCCAGTTGAGCGGCGCCGAGCGCGCCCGCATGGACGCCTGCGTCCGCCCCGACGACCGCAGGCGCTTCGCGCTGGCGCACGCCATCCTGCGCCTGCTGCTGGCGCAGCGGCTGGATTGCCGGCCGTGCGAGCTGGCCTTCGCCGCCGGGCCGTTCGGCAAGCCGCGCCTGGCGCAACGCGGCGCGCCGCATTTCAACCTGTCCCATGCCGGCGACTACGTGCTGGTCGCATTGTCGGAACGGGACGAGGTCGGCGTGGACATCGAATACCGCGATCCCCAGCTCGACGTCGGCAGCCTGGCCGAGGTCGCCTGGTCCGAACGCGAGCGCCGCGACGGGCAGATCCGGCCCTGCGACTTCTTCGCCCGCTGGACCGGCAAGGAAGCCGCGCTCAAGGCATTGGGCGTGGGCATCGGCGAGCACCTGCAGTCGCTCACGGTGCAGCCGGGCGCCGACGGCAGCTACGCCATCGCGCACGAACAATCCGACTGGGCCGACATCCGGGCCTGCCAACTCGTTTCCCCACCAGGCTACGCCGCCGCGCTGGCCTGGCTACCTACGCACTGACCATCATGCAGACAGACATCGTATCGGCCCCGCGCCCGCAGGCCATGGACACTCCCGCCGCCCGTCGTACCCCCTGGCGCAGCAAGGCGCCACCGTCCGGCGCGCTGCCGGCGCTGCTGGAGACCGCCAGCCCCGGCCAGTCGCTGCAGCAGGCGCTGGAGCAGCGGCGCGACTGGATCGAGGCCGCCGTGCAAGAAGTCGGCGGCGTGCTGCTGCGCGGCTACACGGTGCCGGACGTGGCGGCCTTTCGCGCCTTCGCGGCCGGATTCGGCCATCCGCTGCTGAGCTACGAGTTCGCCTCCACGCCGCGCTCCAACGTGTCCTCCGGCGTCTACACCTCCACCGAGTACCCGGCGCACCAGCACATCCCGCTGCACAACGAGCAGGCCTACACCCGCGAATGGCCGATGAAGATCTGGTTTCACTGCGTCACCGCCGCCGCCGTCGGCGGCGAGACCCCGATCGCCGACAGCCGCGCCATCCATCGCCGCATGCCCCCGGCCATCCGCGAGCGCTTCGCCGCCGGCCTGGTGTACGTGCGCAACTACGACAGCGACTTCGACGTGCCCTGGCAGCAGGTCTTCAATACCGACGACCGCGCCCAGGTCCAGGCCTTCTGCCGGCGCGCCGGCGTGCAGTGGGAGTGGAAGCCCGACGGCAGACTGCGCACCACCCAGCGCTGCCAGGGCGTGGAACGCCACCCGCGCACCGGCGAGATGGTGTGGTTCAACCAGGCGCATCTGTTCCATGCCTCCAACCTGCAGGCCGACGTGCGCGAGAGCCTGGAAGACATGCTCGGCATCGACAACCTGCCGCGCAACGTAGTCTTCGCCGACGGCGCGCCTATCCCGGACGGCATGCTCGACGAGGTGCGCGCGGTGCTGGATCAAGAAACCGTGATCTTCCCCTGGCAGGACGGGGACGTGCTGATGCTCGACAACATGCTGGCCGCCCATGCGCGCACGCCCTTCGAAGGCGCGCGCAAGGTGGTGGTGGCGATGGCCGAATCGCACGGCAATCTGCTTCAGCCCTGATCCGCAAACCGGCGCCGCGCCGGCTACGGCGCGTGCCATCCCGCTGCAACCATCGCGCGCCGTAGCCGGCGCGCCTGTCTTCATCTCCAGGACCTCGCCATGAACCAGGCAGCCTCGCCGACCTTGCCGTTTGATCCCGCCCAACGCCGCTTCGCCGACGATTTCGTCAGCCAGTTTCGCGCCGTCGCTCACGCCGCCGATGCCGGCGCCGGTGCGCGCGAACTGGTGGTGGCCGATGCGCGGGGCGAACGCAGCTTCAGCTTCGCCCAGGTGGATTTGCGTGCGCGCGCTTTCGCCGCCGCCCTCCAGCAGCGCTGCGCGCAGGGTTCGCGCGTGCTGCTGGTGCTGGAGAACGACGAGCACTACGTGCAGGCCTTCCTCGGCTGCCTCTACGCCGGCATGGTGGCGGTACCGGTGTTCCCGCCGGAATCGGTGCGCCAGCAGCACCTGAACCGCCTGGCCGGCATCGCCGCGGATGCGCAGGCGGCCTGCGTGGTGTTGCCCGCCAGCCTGCGCGAGACCTGCGCGCAGCAGGCGCTGTTCGGCGCGGCCGAGCTGCTGGCGGCGGAGCAGGTAAGCGATGCCGGGGCCGCCGCGTGGCGCGAGCACGCTCCGCAGCCGCAGGACATCGCTTTCCTGCAATACACCTCGGGCTCCACCTCGGCGCCCAAGGGCGTGATGGTCAGCCACGGCAACCTGATGGCCAACGAGGCCGCCATCAGCGCCTGCATGCGGGTGCGCGACGACGACGTCTTTGTCACATGGCTGCCGCTGTACCACGACATGGGCCTGATCGGCGGCCTGCTGCAGGGGCTGGCGCGCGGCCTCAAGACCGTGCTGTGCAGCCCGCGCCATTTCCTCGAACGGCCGCTGCGCTGGCTGGAACTGGTCTCGCGCCATCGCGCCACCATCAGCGGCGGCCCCGATTTCGCTTACCGCCTGTGCCTGGAACGCATCAAGCCGGCCCAGGCCGAGGGGCTGGATCTGTCGAGCTGGCGTGTGGCCTTCTGCGGAGCCGAGCCGGTGCGCGCCGATACCTTCCCGGCCTTCATCGAACACTTCTCGGCCACCGGTTTCCCGGCGCGCGCCGCCTATCCCTGCTACGGCCTGGCGGAAGCCACGCTGATCGTCAGCGGCGGCCCCGACCATGGACTAAGCGCGCAGGCCTTCGATACGCAGGCGCTGGCGGCCGGCCGCGCCACCGCCGGCGGCGACGGCGCAGCGCAACTGGTGGCTTGCGGCGAGGTCGCGCCCGGCCATGAGGTGCGCATCACCGAAGGCGGACGCGCGCTGGCCGAGGGTGCCGTGGGCGAGATCGAGGTCTGCGGCCCCAGTGTCACGCAGGGTTACTGGCGGCGCCCGCGCGAGAGCGCGGAGGCGTTCGTCGAGCGCGACGGCAGGCGCTGGCTGCGCACCGGCGATATCGGCTTCTTCCGCGACGGCCAGCTCTACATCGCCGGGCGCCGCAAGGACCTGATCATCGTGCGCGGACAGAACGTCTATCCGCAGGACATCGAGCGCGCCGTCGAAGACCGGGTCGAGGCGGTGCGCAAGGGCCGGGTAGCGGCATTCGCCGTGGCCGGCGCACAAGGCGAGGGCATCGGCGTGGCCGCCGAAATCTCGCGCGGCATGCAGAAGCTGGCCGCGCCCGGCGCGATCGTACAGGCGATTTCGGAAGCCGTCGCGCAGGCCAGCCTGGAGGCGCCGCAGGTGGTGATCCTGCTCAATCCGGGCGCGCTGCCCAAGACCTCCAGCGGCAAGCTGCAGCGCGGCGCCTGCCGCCAGGGCTGGCTCAACGGCGAGCTGGACGCCTGGGCCACCGTCGAAGGCGGCCGCGTGCTGGCCGGCCCGGCTGCGGCGATGAGCGAGGAGACGCCGACCGAGCCGCCGCAGGGGGAGCTCGAGACCGCGCTGGCCGCCATCTGGCAAGACGCCCTCAAGCGCGCCGTGCAGGGGCGCCATACCGATTTCTTCCGCAGCGGCGGCAACTCGCTGGCGGCCATGCAAGTGGTGGCGGCGGTGGTGGAGCGTTGGCGGGTGGAGTTCACGCCGGCCATGATGTTCGCGCATCCGACGCTGGCCGCCGGCGCGGCCCGGATCGCCGCGCTGGCCGAAGCCGGGGCCCACGCCGAGCCGATGCCGGCGCCGGCGCCGGCCAGCGGTCGCGTCGAGTTCCCGCTGACGCACGCCCAGCATGGCCTGTGGCTGACCTGGCAGCTGCAACCCGACAGCGCCGCCTACAATCTGGCCGGCGTACTCGATCTGCGCGGCCAATTGCAGCCCGACGCGCTGGAAGACGCGCTGTGCGACCTGGCCGGGCGCCACGCCGCCTTGCGCACGATCTTCCCGCTGCGTGACGGCGCCCCGCTGCAGCAGGTGCTGGACATCGACGAGGCGCGTCCCATGCTGTTGCGCAGCGACCTGAGGCGCCAGCCGGCCGAGAAGAGGGCGGCGGCCGCGGCCACCGCGTTGCGGCGTTTCGACGCGCAGCCGTTCCGGCTCGACAGCGAGGCGCCGCTGCGCGCCATGCTGGTGCAGCTGGAGCCGGATCACTTCCGCCTGGCGCTGTGCATCCATCACATTGCCGCCGACGGTTGGTCGCTGGGCATCGTGCTCGACGAGTTGAGCGCCGCCTACGAGGCGCGCTGCGCCGGCATGGCGCCGCCATGGGAGACGCTGCGGCTGCAGCCGGGCGACTATGCGCTGTGGCAGCAGCAACGCATGCAGGCCGGCTCGCCCGAGTTCCGGCGCCAGCTGGATTACTGGCGTGGCCGCCTGGAAGGCGCGCCAGCGCTGCTGGCCTTGCCCACCGATCGCGCCCGCCAGGCAGGCGCCCATGGCGGCGAAGGGCAGCATCGCCTGCGGCTGGAACCGGCCCTGTCCGAAGCCTTGCGCTCGCTGGCCGGCGGCCACGGCGTAACGCTCTACGGCGCCGTGCTGGCCCTGTTCAAGCTGACCCTGCAACGCCTGTCCGGGCAATCCGACCTCAGCGTGGGCGCCCCCTTGGCCGACCGCCAACGTCGCGAGACCCAGGCCCTGGTGGCCTACCTGATCAATGTGCAGGTGCTGCGCACCCGCATCGACGAACGCGCCGGTTTCGTTGCACTGATGCGCCAGGTGCAGCAGGCGGTGCAGGAAGCCCAGGCCCACCAGGACCTGCCGCTCGATGCGCTGGTGACGGCGTTGCAGCCCGAACGCGTGGCCGGCGCCAATCCGCTGTTCCAGGTCAAGTGCACCCAGCAGCAGCCGATCGCCGCGCTGCGCCGCATGGGCGCGCTGGAGATGCGGGTCGAGCTGCAGCCCAACGCCGAATCGCATTTCGACCTCAGCCTGGACTTCAGCGACACGCCGCAGGGCATCGATATCCTGCTGGCCTATTCGCCGGCCTTGTTCGATGCCGCAACCGTGGCCGGCTTCGCTTCGCTGCTGCAATCGCTGGCGCAGCGAGTGGTCGCCGCGCCGACCTTGCCGCTGGCCGAGCTGCATGCGCAACACCCGCGGATCACTCAGGCCGAAGCGCCGGACGCGGAGGATGTCGTCGCACGCTGGCGCCGGTTGGCCCAGGCGCAGTCCGGGGCGATCGCCTTGCGCCAGGACCAGCGCACCATCGACAATGCCCGGCTGCTGCAACGGGTGGATGTGCTGGCGCGCCGTCTCATCGCAGCCGGCGCCGGCCCCGAGACCCGCATCGCGCTGCACGCCGGGCGCGGCATCTCTTTCGTTTGCGGCATGCTGGCCGTGCTTAGCGCCGGCGCCGCCTACGTGCCGCTGGATCCGCAACTGCCGGCCGATCGCCTGTCCTGGCAGTTGCAGGACAGCGGGGCGCGCTGGGTGCTGCATGAGGAGGCCGCCGTGCCGGAGTGGCTGGCGCAGGCCGGCGTACCTTTGCTGCATATCGGCGAGGATGCCGACGAACCTGGCGTGGCCGCCTGGCAGCCGCCCCATGCGCATGCCGGGCAAGCGGCTTACCTGATCTACACCTCCGGCTCCACCGGCCGTCCCAAGGGCGTGATGGTCACGCGCGGCGGGCTGGCCAATTACGTGGAGGCGATGCTGCGCAAGCTGGCGCTGCCCGATACCGCGCGCAGCATGGCGATGATTTCCACGGTGGCGGCCGACCTCGGCCACACCACGCTGTACGGCGCCCTGTGCTCGGGCCGTGAACTGCACCTGATCGCCCCCCAACTGGCGTTCGACCCGGACCTCTTTGCCGCCTACATCCAGCGGCACGCGGTGGATGTACTCAAGATCGTCCCCAGCCACCTGCAGGCGCTGCTGCATGCGGCCCGTCCCGAACAGGCGTTGCCGCGCCACACGCTGGTGCTGGGCGGCGAGACCACCGGCTGGCCGCTGCTTGAACGCATCGCCGCCTTGCGCCCCGAGTGCCGGGTGCTGAACCACTATGGACCCAGCGAGACCACGGTGGGCGTACTGGCGCAAGAGGCCGCGTCGGCATCCCGCCTGGCCGCGGCGCTGCCGATAGGCACACCGCTGGCCGGCGCCCAAGCCTGGGTGCTGGACCGCCAATTGCGCCTGGCGCCGGCCGGCGCCGTCGGCGAACTGTATCTCGGCGGGGCCGGGCTGGCGCGCGGCTACCACGGCCGCGCCGCGCTGACCGCCGAGCGTTTCATTGCCCATCCCTTCGCCGCCGGGCAACGGCTGTACCGCAGCGGCGACCGCGCGCGCTACCTGGCCGACGGCAGCATCGAGTTCCTCGGCCGCATCGATGACCAGGTGAAGATCCGCGGTCATCGCGTCGAGCCTGGCGAGGTGCGCGCGCAACTGCTGCGCCTGACGGGCGTGTCCGACGCGGCGGTGTTGGCGCTGGCCGCGCCGGACGACGCGCAGCGATTGCAGTTGCATGGTTTCGTGGTACCCGATCAGGGCACGGCTCCCGATCTGGCAGGCTGGCGCGCCGTGCTGTCCGCGGCCTTGCCTGACTACATGGTGCCGGCCTTGACGCCGGTACCGGCCTTGCCGCTGACGGCCAACGGCAAGCTGGACCGCCAGGCGCTATCAGGCCTGGTCGCCGCGCCAGGGGACGTGGCGCCGGCCGAACGGCAAGCTGACGCCGCCGATGCCCCGCGCGGCGACCAGGAACGCAAGCTCGCCGCCATCTGGGCCGAGGTGCTCAAGCTGCCGCGCGTGGGCCGCGATGACAATTTCTTCGAACTGGGCGGCGACTCCATCCTCACGCTGAAGATTGTGGCGCGCGCCCGCAAGGAGGGGCTGCGCATCGCCCCCAAGGCGGTGATGGAGCAGCAGACCGTCGCCGCCATCGTGGCGGCCGGCGCCGTGCAGGGCGCAGTCGCCGTGGCGCCAGCTCCTGCCGTGGCGACGACGCCTGAGGACATCGCCCTGACGCCGGTGCAGTGCTGGTTCTTCGAGCAGCGCTTCGCCACCGTGCAGCACTGGAACCAATCGGTGCTGCTCAATACGCCAGGACTGGACGGCGAGCTCCTGCGGCGCGCGCTGGCGCTGCTGGCGCAACGTCATGAGAGCCTGCGCCTGCGCTTCGTGCAGGAGGGCGGGCAATGGCGCCAGCGCCACGGCGAGGCCGTGCTGCCGCTGGAGATCATCGACGGCGAAGAGCCGGGCGCCATCGCTGCCGCCGGCGAGCTGATCCAGCGCAGCCTGGACCTGGCCAAGGGGCCGCTGATGGCGGCCGCCTGGATCAGGCTCGACGCCGACGGCCAGCAAGGCCGCCTGCTGCTGGTGGGCCACCACCTGGTGGTGGACGGCGTGTCCTGGCGCGTGTTGCTGGACGATCTCGCCGAGCTTTACCACACCTTGCTTCAGGGCGGCGCGCCAGCCGAACTGCCGCCGGCGGCCGGACTGAACGCCTGGGGGCAAGCCTTGCATGCGCACGCGCAAAGCCCCGCCTTGACGGCGCAATTGGCGCACTGGCGCGCCGTGCAGGAGACGCCGGAGGAGCCGCTGGCCGATGCCGCCGCCAATCTTGCCGGCCGCGCCGCCGATGCCGGCTTCGTACTCGACGCCGACGCCACCGCGCGCCTGCTGGCGCTGGGGGCGCATCCCGACCCGGCCCGGCGGGTCGCGCCGCAGGACTTGCTGCTGGCGGTGCTGGCGCGGGTGTTGTGCGACTGGAGCGGACGCGAAAGCCTGCTGTTCGAGCTGGAAGGCCACGGCCGCGAAGACATCCCGGGCGGCCTGGACGTGAGTCGCGCCACCGGCTGGTTCACCGCGCTGTATCCGGTGCGGCTGGCGCCGGGGTCATCGGATACCGCGCCCCTGACGGCGCTGGAGGCGGTGCGCGCGCAATTGCGCGCCGTGCCGGCCAACGGCATCGGCTATGGCCTGCTGCGCTACCTCACCGCGCAAGGCCGGTGCCTGGCGCAGGGGGCGCAGCCGCAGGTCACCTTCAACTACCTCGGCCACTTCGACCATCGCATCGAGCCCGCCGGCTGGACTCTTGCCGACGAATACGCCGGCGCCCAACGCGCCGCCGACAGCCGCCGCCGCACGCTGTTCGAGGCCATCGCCCGGGTGCAGCAGGGCCGACTGCAATGGCAGTGGACCTATTGCAAGGACCTGCATTCGGCGCCGGACATGCGCGCGCTGCAAGAGCGGCTGCGCAGCGTGCTGATGGCATGGATCGAGACGCTGGAATCACGGGCGGGCGACGACGCTCCGTATGCGCTCTCGCCGATGCAGGCCGGGATGTTCTTTCACAGCCAGCTCAACGCCGGCGACGGCGCCTACGTCAACCAGTTGCGCCTGGACCTGCAAGGCCTGGACGTCGCGCGCTTCGAAGCCGTATGGCGCGACGCGGTGCGCCGCCATCCCATTTTGCGTACCGGGTTCCGCCAGGACCAGGACGCGCCCGAGCAGTGGGTAGCGCAACCGCTGCTGCACTGGCGCACGCCGGACCTGGCCGGAGAGGCAAATGAACAATTGGAACAGCTGGAACAACTGGCCGCGGCCGAACTGGCGCAAGGCTTCGCGCTGGACCAGCCCGGGCTGATGCGCCTGGTGCTGGCCAAGGTGGGCGAGGGGCGCCATCACCTGATCTGGACCCGCCACCACCTGTTGCTGGACGGCTGGAGCAGCGCCCAACTGTTCGCCGAAATCGTGCGCGGCTACGCCGGCCAAGCCGTCGCCGCGCCGTCCGCCAGCTACCGCGACTACATCGACTGGCTGCAGGGCAGGGACGGCGACGCCGCCCGCGCCTTTTGGGGCGGCCAACTGCAGGCGCTGGAAGAACCGACCTTGCTGGCGGGCGCCATGCCGCGCCGGCGCGAGGCGCAAACGGGCCATGCCGAACATCTCGCCGCCATCGGCCAGGCGCAGTGGCAGGCACTCTGCCAGGCCGCCAAGGCCATGCGCGTCACGCCCGGCACCTTGCTGCAGGGGGCCTGGGCATTGGTGCTGCGGCGCTGCTGCGGGCAATCGGCGGTGGCCTTCGGCGTCACCGTGGCCGACCGCCCGGCCGAGCTGGAGGGCATCGAGTCCACGCTGGGCCTGTTCATCAACACGCTGCCGCTGGCCGTGCGTTTCGCCCCGGAACAGGAAACCGGCGACTGGCTGCGCGCCTTGCTGCGGCAGAATCTGGACATGCGCGAGTTCGCCCATGCGCCGCTGTACGAGATCCAACGCTGGAGCGGGCGCGGCGGCCAGGCGCTGTTCGACAGCATCCTGGTGCTGGAAAACTACCCCATGGACGAGGCGATAGGGCGCGCCGCCGAGTACGGCCTGCACCTGTCTGGACTGCGGCTGCACGAGCAGACCAGCTATCCGCTGACCGTGACGGCGACCGTGCAGGACGGCCTTGCGCTGCGGCTTGGTTACGACCGCGCCCACTTCAGCGCGGCCCAGGTGGCGCAGTTGGCGGATTACCTGTCGCAGGCGCTGTGCGCGCTGGCCGGCGACGGCGCGCGCCGCCTGGGCGACTGCGCATTGGGCTCGGCGCTGCAGAGCGCGCAGGCGCTGGCGTGGAGCCTCAACGTCGATGGTTTCGACGGCGCACAGCCGGTGCATCGCCTGTTCGAGCAGCAGGCTGCGCGGCAGCCCGACGCCATCGCGCTGGAAGCCGACGGCGCGTGCTGGAGCTACCGCCAGCTCAATGCCGCCGCCAACCGGCTGGCGCGTCGGCTGCAGGCCATGGGCGTCGGCCCCGACACCGTGGTGGCGCTGCTGGCCGAACGTTCGGCGGCGATGGTGACCGCCTTGCTGGCCGTGCTCAAGGCCGGCGCTGCCTACCTGCCGCTGGACCCCGACTACCCGGCTGAGCGCCTGGCATGGATGCTGGAAGACGGCCGCCCGGCATGCCTGGTCTCGCACCGCGGCTTGCAGCGCAAGCTGGCGTTGCCGGCCGCGCTGCCGTTGCTGGAACTGGAGGAGGAAGAGCTCGCCGTCGGGCCCGGCGACGACGACAACCCGCAACTGCCGCTGCATGGCGAGCATCTGGCCTACGTGATCTACACCTCCGGTTCCACCGGACGCCCCAAGGGCGCCGGCAACCGCCACCGCGCGCTGTACAACCGTCTGCGCTGGATGCAACAGGCCTATCCGCTGCAGGCCGGTGACGTGGTGCTGCAAAAGACGCCGTTCGGCTTCGACGTCTCGGTATGGGAGTTCCTGTGGCCGCTGATGGCTGGCGCCCGCCTGGCCATGGCGGCGCCTGGCGCGCACCGCGATCCGGCCGGGCTGGCCGCCGCCATCCGCGCCCACGGCGTGAGCACGCTGCACTTCGTGCCGTCGATGCTGCAAGCCTTCCTGGTTTCGGGCCAGGCCGCCGCCTGCACCAGTCTGCGACAGGTGATCTGCAGCGGCGAGGCGCTGCCGGCGGAGGCGCGCGACCAGTTCTTCGCCAGCCTGCCGCAGGCCGCGCTGCACAATCTCTACGGCCCCACCGAGGCGGCCATCGACGTCACCCACTGGACTTGCCGGCGCGACGACCAGGGGCCGGTGCCGATCGGGCGCCCGATCAGCGCCACCCGCGCCGTGGTGCTCGACGCCGACCTCAATCCGGCGCCCTGCGGCGTGGCCGGCGAGCTCTACCTGGGCGGCGTCGGACTGGCGCGCGGCTACCTGGGACGTCCGGCACTGACCGCCGAGCGCTTCGTCGCCAGCCCCTTCGGCGACGGCGAACGGCTGTACCGCACCGGCGACCTGGTGCGCTGGCGCGAAGAGGGCCAGATCGAATACCTCGGCCGCCTCGACCACCAGGTCAAGATCCGCGGCTTGCGCATCGAACTGGGCGAGATCGAGGCCCAGCTGCTGGCGCAGGACGAGGTGGAAGAAGCAGTGGTGGTGGCGCACGACAACGGCGCCGGCCCGATCCTGGCCGGCTACGTCGCCTCGCGCAACTGGCGGCGCCAGGACGCCGCGGCGCTCAAGCAGGCGCTGGCCGCGCGCCTGCCGGACTATATGGTGCCGGCGGTGCTGACGCTGCTGCCGGCGCTGCCGCTGAACGCCAACGGCAAGATCGACCGCAAGGCGCTGCCGGCGCCACGCACGGCAGCCGAAGAGGTTGTCCATGCCGCGCCCCAAGGCCCGGCCGAACTGCGCCTGGCCCGGCTCTGGCAAGAGCTGCTGGGCGTGGAGCAGGTGGGGCGCTTCGACCACTTCTTCGAGCTGGGCGGACATTCGCTCCTGGCCGGCAGCCTGGTGGCGCGCGTGCGCTACCAGTGGGGCGACGCCGCCAACGGCCTTGCGGCCGGGGTGACGCTGCCGCTGCGTTTCATCTTCGAATACCCGCGCCTGCATGAGATGGCGGCCTGCATCGAAGGACAGGCCGCCATCGCCGCCCAGCAACTGGCCGCCGCTCCGGTTTGCCTGCTGCAGCCGGCCCCGCGCGGCGCACAGGCGCTGCTGTCGCCGGCCCAGCGCCGCCTGTGGCTGGTGGGTCGCCTGTCCGGTGCGGCCGATGCCGCCGCCTACAACATGAGCGCGGCGCTGGCGCTGCATGGCCCGGTCGACGCCGCGCTGCTGGAGCAGGCGCTGCGCCTCCTGATCGCGCGTCACGACATCCTGCGCACCGGCTTCGGCGAGGACGGCGACGGCAATCCGTGCGCTGCCCTGCACGAGAGCGCCTTCACGCTGGAACGCCACGACCTGGCCGCGCTGCCGCCACAGGAGCGCGAGCTGCAACTGGCGCAACTGCGCCGCCTCCACGCCGCCGCGCGTTTCGAGCTGCATCGGCCGCCGCTGCTGCGCGCCGCGCTGGTGAGGCTGGAGTCGCAGCGGCAGATCCTGCTGTTCGCCATCCACCACATCGTCGCCGACGGCTGGTCGGTGGCGCTGATGATGGACGAGATCGCCGCCGCCTACGGCGCCTTGCAGCAAGGCCGCGCCTATGCGCCGGCGCCGCTGCCGCTGCAGTACGCCGACTACGCCGCCTGGCAGATCGCCGGCGCCGGCAGCCGGGTGCTGGAAAAGAGCGCGGCCTGGTGGCGCGACACGCTGGCCGGGGCGCCCGCCGAGCCTTACCTGCCGTCCGTGCGGCCGCGCCCGGCGCGGGCTTCGCATGCCGGGCAACGCCTGCGCCTGCGTCTGCCGGCCGCCGTGCGCACCGGCGTGCAGGCGCTGGCGCGACGCGAGGGCGTGACCGCCTACGCGGTGCTGCTGGCCGGTTTCGCCTGGCTGCTGCACCAGCGCAGCGGCGCGCGCGACTTCGTGGTCGGCACCGATGTGGCCGGCCGCGACCATCCGGACCTGGAGCGCTTGGTCGGCTTCTTCGTCAACGTGCTGCCGCTGCGCCTGCGTCCCGGTGTACTGGCGCCGCAGGCCAGCTTCGCCGCATGGCTGCGCCATTGCGCCGGCGTCGCATTGAGCGCGTTCGAACACCAGGCGCTGGGCTTCGAACGCATCGTCGACGCCGCCGGAGTGCAGCGCGAACGCCGCTGGAACCCGCTGGTGCAGGTGCTGTTCGTGCTGCAGAACACGCCGCGTGCGGCGCTGGCGTTGCCGCAGGTGCGCGCCGAACTGCTGGAGCCGCTGGAGAACTGGTCCAAGTTCGACCTGGCGCTGTTCATCGATGACGACACCGACGCCGACGGCCTGCCGTCCTGGCGCGCCGACTGGGTCTACGCGGACGCCGTGTTCGATGCGACCGCCATCGAGGCGCTGGGGCGCGACTGGCAACTGCTGCTGGAGCAGTTGCTGGCCTCGCCTTGGGCGCCGTTGCCGGGCGCCGTCCTTTCATCCCATTCCCAGGTTCGGGATCAGGCCCAACCTAACGAGAGAACCGACATGACGCAGACTTCCTCCGCCGTATCAGCCTCCGCCTCCGGTTCCACTCCGGCGGCGTCCAAACTCGACAAACTGCGCAGCCTCAAGGGCCGCCCGACGGCCGCCGGCGATGCGCCGCGCGCCCTGGTGAAGACGTCCTTCCTGCAGGCCGGCCGCGAATTCCCGCTGGTGATCGAGCCCGCCGCCGCCGGCCTCGACATGGCGGAGTGGGCGCGCCGCGAGCGCGACTACATCGCCGACATGCTGTGCCGGCACGGCGGCGTGCTGTTTCGCAACCTTGGCCTGCGCACGCCGGCCGACTTCGAGGCTTTCGCCGAAGCCATCGAACCGGAGCTCTACGGCAGCTACGGCGACCTGCCCAAGAAGGAGGGCGGCAAGAACACCTACCGCTCCACGCCCTATCCGGAAAAGGAAATGATCCTGTTCCACAACGAGAGCGCCCACATGGAGCGCTGGCCGCGCAAGCAGTGGTTCTTCTGCGAGTTGCCTTCGCCGGTGGGCGGGGCCACCCCCATCGTCGACTGCCGCGAGGTGTACCGCCGCCTGCCGGCCGAACTGGCGCGGCGCTTCGAGCAAAAGCAACTGATGTACGTGCGCACCTTCACCGAGCGGCTGGACGTGAGCTGGCGCGACTTCTTCAAGACCGACGACCGGCGCGCCGTCGAGGCGCGGCTGGAAGCGGCCGGCACCGAATACCGCTGGCTGGCCGGCGACGAGCTGCAAACGCGCACGCCGTGCCCGGCGGTGATCCGCCATCCGCACACCGGCGAAAAGGTGTTTTTCAACCAGGTCCAACTGCACCACGTCAGTTGCCTCGAGCCCTCGGTGCGGCGCGACCTGCTGGCCATGGTCGGCATGGAGCGCATGCCGCGCCACGTTACCTACGGCGACGGCAGCGAGATCGACGAGCCGACCATGGAGACGGTCGGCCGCCTGTACGAGCAATGCGCGGTGCGCTTCGCCTGGCGGCAGGGCGACGTGGTCATGCTGGACAACATGATCGCCGCCCATGCGCGCGATCCCTATGAAGGGCCGCGCAAGATCGTGGTCGCCATGGGCGCCATGTTCGAACGCAAGGACCTGCTGGCGCCCGACGACGCGCGAGCCGGCTGAGGCCTCGGCACACATCGACGAATTCACGGGCGCGGATCGGCCAATGCCGCGCCTGCCACCGGAGAACACCATGCACCAACAAGAACAAGCCCGGCCGGACGCCGCCGGATTTCCCCTGACCGCCACCCAGCGCGCGCTGCTGCAGGAGGCGGCCCCGACGTTGCACCTGCGCCTGGGCCTGCCTGCCGGCATCGGCGCGGCCCAGTTGCCGGCATTGCTGGAGCGGCTGGCGCTGCGCCACGAGATCCTGCGCTGCCGCTTGCGCCAGGTGCCGGGCTACCGCGAATGGCGGCTGGTCGACGCGGGCTCCGCGGTGGACTGCGTGCTCATTGCCCATGACGACTATGCGGCGATTGCCGCCTGGCGCGCGCAGCAGTTCGGCCGGCCGGACGCCGCCCTGTGGCGCGCGGCAGGCATACAGGGCGAGGCCGGCGGGCAGGGCGACGAACTGTGGCTGGCATGCTCGCCGCTGGTCGCCGATTACGGCAGCTTGGCGACGCTGGTAGGCGAGCTGCCGTCGGCAGGCCTCGCTGACCAGCCGTTGCAGTTCGGCGCCTTCAGCAACTGGCTCGACGAACTGGCCAACGGCGCCGACAACCGCGACGCCGCCGTGGCCGGGCAGGCCTATTGGCAGGCGCAGGCGCGGCAAGCCGACGATACGCTCCCGTTGCCGGCCAGCCGCCGCCAGGGCGCCTCCCGGGAGCCCCGCGTCGAGTTGTTCGAATGTCCGCTGGACACGCCACTGGCGCAGGCGCTGCCGGCTGCCCCGCAGGCCGCGGCCGAGGTCTTGCATGCGGTCTGGCTGGCCCTGCTGGCGCGCCTGTCGGCCGCGTTCGGCGAGGAACAGCCGCGCGTGCTGGCCAGCGGCTGGCTGCACGATTGCCGCGCCGACGAACACCTGCGGGAAATGCTGGCCGGCGCGGTCGGCCGCTTCGAACGGGTGTCGCCCTTGCGGCTGGCGTTTCCGTTTCAGGCGGGCTTGCGCCAATGGCGCGCGCAGCTGGAGCAGGCGCTGCGCATGCACCGCGAACAACAGGAATACCAGGACGGCGGCGTCGCGCCGTCGGTGCTGTTCGGCTGGCGCGACGAGGTGGACGCGCCGGCCGGCTGGCGCGTGCTGGAGTTGCCCGGTCCGCCGCCGGGCGCCGAACTGGCCTTGCTGGCCCGGCGTCGCGGGCAGGGCTGGCGCCTGGCCTGGCATTTCGACGGGCAACGCTACAGCCGCGCGGAGATCGCCGTGCTGGCCGGCCAATACCGCCAACTGCTGGCGCGCGCGCTGGCCGTGCCCGAGCAGCCGCTGTCCTCGCTGCCGCTGCATGCCGATTCGCTGGCGCCGGCCACGCTGGGCGCGGTGGCGTCGAGCATGCCGGCCGTGACGGTGCCGCAGCTAATCGCCGCGCGCGCGGCGGCGCATCCGGATGCGCCGGCGCTGGTCGCCGTCGGCGAGTCGCTGGACTACGCCGAACTCGCGCAGCGCGTGGATCGCCTGGCGCACGCCATGCGCGCGCGCGGCGTGGCGCCGGGCGACACGGTGGCGCTGCAATTGCCGCGCTCCATCGCGCTGGTGCTGGCCTTGCTGGCGACGTGGCGTTGCGGCGCCGCCTACCTGCCGCTGGAGAGCGATGGCCCGGCCACGCGCCGCAACGAGATCCTGCAGGCAGCACGCGCCAGCTTGCTAGTGCTGCCGGCAGGCGAATCCGCCGACGAATTGCCGGGCCGTTGCGCCGCGGCGGCCTGGGACGAATTGGCCGCCGATAGCGTGGAATCGTCGTCGGCCTTGCCGGGCAGCCGCATGGAGGACGCGGCCTATGTGCTGTTCACCTCCGGCTCGACCGGCGCGCCCAAGGGCGTGGTGATCGGCCATGCGCAACTGGCCGCCTACGTGCAGGGCGTGACCCGGGCCCTGCGCCTGGACGGCTGCCGCCGCTGGGCGCTGACCGGCACGGTGGCCGCCGATCTCGGCAACACCGCGCTGTTCGGGGCGTTGGCCAATGGCGCCTGCCTGCATGTGGCGAGCCCGGACGACATGCGCGACGGCCGGCGCTTCGCCGCCTTCATGCGCGCGCAGGAAATCGATGCGCTCAAGATCGTGCCCTCGCACTTGGACGCCTTGCTGGATACGCCGGCGCCGGCCTTGCCGGCGATCCTGGTGCTGGGCGGCGAAGCCACGCCGGCCGCGCTGCTGGCGCGCATCCGCGCGCTGGCGCCGCAATGCCGGGTGTTCAACCACTACGGCCCGACCGAGTGCACGGTCGGCGTGCTGGTGCACCGCGCCGAGGACGAAGCCGGGGACAGCCTGCCGCTCACCGAGGCCTTGCCGCACGCTTATGCGCGCGTGCTGGACGCCCGGATGCGGCCCACGCCGCAGGGCGCCATCGGCCAGTTGTGGCTGGGCGGCGCCCAGGTGGCGCGCGGCTACCTGGATGCGCAACAGGACGACGGGGCCTTCATCGACGATCCCTGGCAGCCGGGCCGGCGCCTGTACCGCAGCGGCGACCTGGCCGTGCTCTTGCCGCAGGGCGGGGTGCGGTTGGCCGGACGCGCCGACCACCAGTTGAAAGTGCGGGGTTTCCGCATCGAACCGGGCGAGATCGAAGCGGCCTTGCGGCGCCAGCCCGGCGTGCGCCAGGCGCTGGCGCTGGCCGCGCCGGACGGTGCGCTGGCGGTCTGCGTGGCCGCCGACGATGCGCAGGCCATCCCCGCCTGGCGCGCCGCATTGGCCGATGCCTTGCCGGCGCAGATGCAACCCTCGCGCTGGCTGGTGCTGTCCGAGCTGCCGCGTCTGGGCAACGGCAAGGTTGACCGCAAGGCTTTGCTGGACAAGCTCGGCCGGCAGGATGCGAGCGCGCCGGTTATCGCCGAAAAGGCCCGGGGCGCCTTGCCCGCGCTGCTGGCCGAACAGATGGCGCAATTGCTGGAACGCCCGGCCATCGGCGCCGACGAGGATTTCTTCGAGCTGGGTGCGCATTCGCTGCTGGTGATCAAGCTGGTGGCGCGCATCCGCCAGAGCCTGGCGCTGGAAGTGGCGCCGGCCCTGGTGTTCGATCATCCCAGCGCCACCGCGTTGGCGGCGGCGCTGCAGGTTGCCGCCGCCGACGCCGATGCGCTGGAACGGCTGGCGCAACGCCGCAGAGCGCCTGAAAAGGTATTTGAGCAACCTCGGACGGGGTCGTAAACAGGTTCTTACTGCCTGACCATCACGTTCCAACACCTCCATTCCAATCATGAACGACATGCCCCGCAACAACCAGGACCTGGCGCCGCAAGCACCGGCGCCTGTGGGCGCCACGCAGGCGCCGCTATCCTATTCGCAACAGCAGCTGTGGTTCCTGCAGCAGTACGAGCCCGGCCTGACGGCCTACAACCTGACGCGCGCCTTCCGCCTCACTGGCGAGCTCGAACGTGCGGCGCTGTCCGCCGCCATCGACGCGCTGCAGGCGCGCCACGCCATCTTGCGCACGCGTTTCGCCGAGACCGACGGCCTGCCGTACCAGGAGGTGCTGCCGCCGTTCCCGGTGGACATGGCCTGGATTGATCTGCGCGCGCTGCCGCCGCAGCAGCGCGAGCAGCGCCTGCAGGAGGAGCTGCAAGCCGCCGCCGCGCATGTATTCGACCTCGGCAGCGCCGGCCAGCTGGACGTGCGCCTGATCGCGCTGGCGCCTCAGGAACACGTGCTGGCTATCGGCATGCACCACATCGTTTCCGACGCCTGGTCCAATCCGCTGGTGATCCGCGACCTGGCCGAAGCCTATCGCCAGGCGCGCCGGGATGGACGGGCGCAGCTGCCGGCGCTGCCGATGCAGTACGCCGACTACGCGCACTGGCAGCGCGGGCGCGTGCAGGGGCCCTGGCTGGCCGATCAACTTCGTCATTGGGACGGCTACCTGGGACCGTCCAACAGCGCCTTGGACCTGCCCACCGACCGCCCGCGTCCGGCACGCCAGAGCTTCCGCGGCGCGGTTCACGCTTTCGCGCTGGACGACGCGCTGGCGCAGGAAATGCAGGCCTTCTGCCGGGCCCAGCATTGCACGCCGTTCGTGGCGCTGATGGCGGCCTGGCAACTGCTGCTGGGGCGTTACAGCGGTCAGGCCGACTTCCTGGTCGGCGCTCCCAACGCCGGGCGCAACCATGCCGAGCTGCAGGACCTGGTGGGCTTTTTCGTGACCACCCAGCTGTACCGCGCACGGCTTGCGCCCGAGATGAGCGTGCGTGAACTGGTGCGCCAGGTGCGCGGCGACATGCTGGCCGCGCTGGAACACGGCGACCTGCCGTTCGAAGCCTTGCTGGAACATCGCAAGGTGGAGCGCGATCCCGGCCGCAATCCGCTGTTCCAGGTGATGTTCGGCCTGCAGATGGTGGGCGAGGGCGGCGCCGTGCTGTCCTTCGACGGCATCGAAACGGCGCCGGTGGCGCTGGCGCAGCGCAGCGCCAAGTTCGACCTGTCGCTGGATGTGAAGGTAATCAAGGGCGCGGTGCAATGCCAGCTGGAATACGCCAGCGACCTGTTCGACGCCGCCACCATCGAGGCCATGGCCGGCCATTACCGCAACATATTGCGCGCCTTCGCGCGCACGCCGCAGGCGCAGGTCTCGCAGATCGCGCTGCTGGATGATGATGAACAAGCCCGGCTGCGAAGCTGGGGCGACCCGCGGCGGTGCGACGCACTGCCGCCCGGCACCAACCTGGCGGCCCTGATCGAGGCGCAGGCCGCCGCGATCCCCGAGGCCGTGGCCGTGGTGTGCAAACAGCGGCAACTGAGCTATGCGCAACTCAACGCCGCCGCCAACCGCCTGGCGCATCGCCTGCTGGAACAGGGCGTGCGCCCTGAAGACAGGATAGGCCTCGCCGCCCCGCGCTCCCTCGAGATGATCGTCGGCATGCTGGCCATCCTCAAGGCCGGCGCGGCCTACGTGCCGCTGGACCCGGACTATCCGTCCGAGCGCCTGGCCTACATGGTGCAGGATGCCGGCGTCACGCTCGCGCTGACCGCCGGCGACGCCGCGCAGGCCTTGCCGGCAACCGGCCTGCGCAGCGTGCCGATCGCCCCGGCCCTGGCCGGCGACGGCGCGCCCGCGCACAACCCCGGCGTACCGTTGCAGCCGGACAACCTGGCCTATATCATCTACACCTCCGGCTCCACCGGCCGTCCCAAGGGCGCCCAGCTCACGCACGCCAACGTGCTGCGGCTGCTGCGCCAGAGCGCCGACTGGTTCGCCTTCGGGCGCGAAGACGTGTGGACCATGTTCCACTCCTACGCCTTCGACTTCTCGGTGTGGGAGATCTTCGGCGCGCTGTGCTACGGCGGCCGCCTGGTGGTGGTGCCGTTCGCGGTCAGCCGCTCGCCGGAAGACTTCCTGGCGCTGCTGTGCGAGCAGCGGGTCACCGTACTCAACCAGACGCCGTCGGCGTTCCGCCAGTTGCTGCAACTGCCGCAGTTGCAGCAGATGCAGCCCGCCGGTTTGCCCTTGCGCGCCATCATCTTCGGCGGCGAGGCGCTGGAGCCGGAAATGCTGCGTCCCTGGATCGCGCAGTTCGGCGACGACCGCCCGGCGCTGATCAACATGTACGGCATCACCGAGACCACCGTGCACGTAACCTATCGCCGCATCCTGCGCGGCGACCTGGAGGCGGCCCGCAGCCCGATCGGCACGGCCATCCCCGACCTCGGCCTGTACGTGCTGGACGAGCGCCTGAACCTGGCGCCCCCGGGCGTGCCCGGCGAACTCTACGTCAGCGGCGCGGGCCTGGCGCGAGGCTACCTGAACCGGGCCGCGCTGTCGGCCGAGCGCTTCGTCGCCAATCCGTTCGCCCGCGCGGGCGAGGAAGGCGGCCGCCTGTACCGCACCGGCGACCTGGTACGCTGGCGCCACGACGGCCAGATGGATTACTTGGGACGCATCGACCAGCAGGTCAAGATACGGGGCTTTCGCATCGAGTTGGGCGAGATCGAGGCCCAATTGCTGGCGCAGCCCGACGTCGGCGCGGCCACCGTCATGGTGCGCCAGGACGGCGCCGCGTCGCGCCTGGTCGGCTACCTGTCGCCGCGCGCCGGCGCAACGCCCGATGTCGTATCCTTGCGCGCCGCGCTGGCCGCGACCTTGCCCGATTACATGGTGCCGGCCGCGCTGGTGCTGCTGCCGTCGCTGCCGCTGAACATCAACGGCAAGGTCGACCGCAAGGCGCTGCCTGCGCCGGAGATGGCCGCCCGCGCCGAATACGCGGCCCCGCAGGGCGAGCTGGAGGCGCAACTGGCGGCCATCTGGTCCGAGGTGCTCAAGGGCGGCCCGGTGGGACGCCACGATAACTTCTTCGAGCTGGGCGGCGATTCCATCCTGAGCCTGCAGATCGTTTCACGCACGCGCCGCGCCGGCATCGCCATCACGGCGCGCCAGATGTTCGAGCGCCAGACGGTGGCGGAACTGGCCGCCGTGGCGGTGCGCGAAGGCGCCGCGGCCGCGCCGGTGCGCGCTGCCACCGCGCAGGCCGGGCAGGAATGCCGCCTGTTGCCGATCCAGCAGGACTTCTTCGACGCCGACGTTCCCAATCGCGCGCACTGGAACCAGTCGCTGCTGCTGCACAGCGACGCGCCCATCGACGTCGCACCGCTGGCGGCGGCGCTGCATGCGCTGATGCAAGCCCATCCGGCGCTGGCCATGCGCTACGAGCGCCACGGCGACGGCTGGCGCCAGCTGTATGGCGCGCTACCCGCCGCGCAAACGATCCGGGAACGCCTGCTGACGGCTCGCGCCGACGACGCCGATCAACTGCTGGCGCTGTGCGAAAGCGCGCAGCGCAGCCTGGACCTGGAGCGGGGCCTGGTGCTGCGGGTGGCCGTGGCGGACATGGGCAAAGCCGGCTGGCGCCTGCTGCTGGTGGCGCATCACCTGGTGATCGACGGCGTTTCCTGGCGTGTGCTGCTGGAAGACCTGCAGCACGCCTACGCGCAGGCCTGCGCCGCGCCGCAGACGGCGCCGCGGCTGGCGGGCGAAGGTGCGACCGTCGGCGAGTGGAGCGAGGCACTGGCGGCCCATGCGCCCGTCGCCGCTCGGCGCATGCCGTATTGGCTGGCGCTGGAAAGCACACCGGTGCAGTTGCCGGGCGACCCGGCGCTGGCGGCCGACGACCACGAAACGCCGCGCCTGGCCGACCAGCAAAGCGTGCTGCTGCGCCTGACGCCCGCGCTGACCCAGGCCGTCATCAAGGACGCGCACGGCGCCTGGCGCACCCAGGTCAACGACCTGCTGTTGGCGGCGCTGGCGCGCGCGCTGGCTGCCTGGGGCGCGCCGCAGCGATTGCTGGTGGATCTTGAAGGCCACGGCCGCGAAGAACTGGCCGAGGCTGCCGGGCCCGACCTGTCGCGCACGCTGGGCTGGTTCACCTCGGTGTTCCCGCTGGCGCTGGACGCCGCGGGCACGCCGCTGGAGACGCTGCTGCGCACCAAGGAAAGCCTGCGCGCGCTGCCCAGCAAGGGATTGGATTTCGGCGTGCTGCGCCGCTTCGGCAGCGCCCGGGAATGCGCCGCGCTGGCCGCCTTGCCGCGCGCCCAGGTGGCGTTCAACTACCTGGGCCAGTTCCAGTCCGGCGAAGAGGGTGGCTGGCGCCTGGCGGCCGAATCCACAGGCGCTCCGATGGATCCGCAGGCCGCCATGCGCCACGCGCTGACGGTCAACGGCCAGGTGCATGAGGGCGTGCTGCAGCTACGCTTCAACTATTGCGGCAAGCGCCATGGCCGCGCCATGGTGGAGGTGCTGGCCGCCCACCTGCAGGCGCAGCTGGAGCAACTCGTCGTACTGTGCGCCGCTCATGCCGGCGGCCTGACGCCGTCCGACCTGCCGCTGGCGGCGCTGACTCAGGCCCAGCTCGACGCCTTGCCGCTGGAGCCGCGCAACGTCGACGACCTGTATCCGCTTTCGCCGATGCAGGGCGGCATGCTGTTCCATAGCGTCTACGAGCCCGGCGGCAGCGCCTACCTCAACCAGTTGCGAGTGGACATCGACGGCCTGGACGCCGCACGCTTCGAACAGGCCTGGCAAGACACGGCCGCCGCCCACGACGTCCTGCGCACCGGCTTCCTGCACCAGCCGCGGCCGCTGCAATGGGTGGCGCGCCGCATCGCCTCGCCGCTGTTGCAACTGGATTGGCGCGACACCGCGGCCGCCGGGCACGCCCTGGGGGGCGAGCTCGATGCGCTGGCCCAGCGCCAGTTGGCGCAAGGCTTCGACCTGGCGGCGCCGCCACTGATGCGTCTGGTGCTGGTGCGCACCGGCGCGCAGCGCCATCACCTGATCTGGACCGTGCACCACCTGCTGCTGGACGGTTGGAGCACCTCGATGCTGCTGGGCGAAGTGCTGCGCCGCTACGCGCAGGGAGCCGCCGCCGGCCAGGCCAGGCCGGCGCTGCGCTACCGCGACTACATCGGCTGGTTGCAGGGCCGCGACCAGGAAGGCGCACGCGCCTTCTGGAAAACCCAACTGGCGCGCCTGCAGCAGCCGACCCGCCTGGCCGACGCCATGCCGCGTCCGGCCGGGGCCGGCGGCGGCCACGGCGAACACCGCGTGCTGCTGGACGCCGCTGCCGCCACACGCCTGAACGAGGCCGCACGCACCCAACGCATCACCCTCAACACGCTGGTGCAGGCCGCCTGGGCGCTGCTGCTGCAACGCTATACCTGCGCCGCCGACGACCAGGGCGTGGCTTTCGGCGCCACCGTGGCAGGGCGTCCGGCGGAACTGGGCGGCGTGGAGCAATTGCTGGGCCTGTTCATCAACACTTTGCCGGTGATCGTGGCCACGCCGCCGGGGCAGAGCGCCGGCGACTGGATGCGCGCGCTGCAGGCGCAGAACCTGCAGGCGCGCGAGTACGAACACACCCCGCTGTACGACATCCAGCGCTGGTCGGGGCAGGGCGCGCAGGCGCTGTTCGACAGCATCTTGGTGTTCGAGAACTATCCGGTGGACGCCACCCTGAGCCAGGGCGCGCCGGAGGGGTTGGCGTTCTCCGCTGTGCGGCATCGGGAGGAAACCAACTATCCGATGACCGTGGTAGTCAACGCCGGCGATACGCTGCAATTGCAGCTGCGCTACGCCCGCGCCGATTTCGCCCACGAGATGGTGGAGCGCATCGGCGCCCACCTGCGGCACCTCCTGCAGGCGCTGGCCGCGCAGCCGCAGCAGCCGATCGGCAGCGTGGGCCTGCTGTCATCCGATGAGCTGGCGCCGTGGCGGGACGCCGGCGTGAACCGCGAGCGCCATGCCTACGAGCTGCCGGTGCATCGCCTGATCGAACGCCAGGCGGCGGCCACGCCCACAGCGCAGGCGCTTGTCTTTGGCGACACGGTGCTGGACTATCGCAGCCTCAACGAGGAAGCCAACCGCCTGGCGCACCGCCTGCTGGCCGAGGGCGCGGGGCCGGAGCGCATCGTCGGCGTGGCCGCGCGGCGCGCGCCGGAGATGGTGGTGGCGCTGCTGGCCGTGCTCAAGGCCGGCGCCGCCTACCTGCCGCTGGATCCCGACCTGCCGCCGGCGCGCCTGGCCGACATGATGGCCGACAGCGGCCTGGCGCTGCTGCTGACGCAGGCCGCGCTGCGCGCCGAACTGGCGCCGCCGCCCGGCGTGCGGGTGCTGGCGCTGGATGCGCCGGGCCGGCCGTGGCGCGAGGGCATGCCGACCCATGATCCCGGCATCGAAGTCGCGCCCGACGGGCTGGCCTACGTCATCTACACCTCCGGCTCCACCGGCAAGCCCAAGGGCGCCGGCAATCGCCATGTGTCGCTGCACAACCGGCTGGCGTGGATGCAGGAAGCCTATCCCATCGGCCCCGGCAATACCGTGCTGCAAAAGACGCCGTTCGGCTTCGACGTTTCGGTGTGGGAGTTCTTCTGGCCGCTGATGAGCGGCGCCCGGCTGGCGCTGGCGGCGCCCGACGAGCATCGCGACCCGGCGTTGCTGGCCGCGCGCATCCGCCGCCATGAGGTGGATACGCTGCATTTCGTGCCGTCGATGCTGCAGGCCTTCGTGGCCCATCCGGCCAGCGCGCAATGCGCCAGCCTGCGTCAGGTGATCTGCAGCGGCGAGGCCTTGCCGGCCGAGCTGCAGGAACAGGCTTTCGCACGCCTGCCCCGGATCGCCCTGCACAACCTGTATGGCCCCACCGAGGCGGCGATCGACGTCACGCACTGGACCTGCCGCCCGGGCGAGCGCAGCGTGCCGATCGGACGGCCGATCTCGCACACCGCGGCCTATGTGCTGGACGGCGGTCTCAACGCGCTGCCGCATGGCATCGCCGGCGAGCTCTACCTGGGCGGCATCGGCCTGGCGCGCGGCTACCTGGGACGGCCCGGCCTGTCGGCCGAGCGTTTCGTGGCCGATCCCTTCGCCGCCGACGGCAGCCGCATGTACCGCACCGGCGACCTGGTGCGCCGCCGCGCCGACGGCGAGATCGAATACCTGGGCCGCACCGACCATCAGGTCAAGATCCGCGGCCTGCGCATCGAACTGGGCGAGATCGAGGCGCAATTGCTGGCCCAGCCGGGCGTGGCCGGCGCGGTCGTCATCGCATTGGCCGAAGCGGGCCGCCCGGCGCGGCTGGTGGGCTATGCGGCCGATCCGGACGGCGCGCTGGACGCCGACGCCTTGCGTGCGGCCCTGCTGCAAAACCTGCCCGACTACATGGTGCCGCAGCGCCTGGTGCTGCTGCCGGCGCTGCCGCTGAACGCCAACGGCAAGGTCGACCGCAAGGCCTTGCCGCGTCCCGACCTCAACCAACAGGCCGGGCACGAACCGCCGCAGGGCGGGACCGAAACCCTGCTGGCGGCGATCTGGGCCGAAGTGCTGCGGCTGGAGCGGGTCGGCCGCCACGACAACTTCTTCGAGCTGGGCGGCGATTCCATCCTCAGCCTGCAGATCGTGGCGCGCGCCCATGAGCGCGGAATGCCGCTGACGCCGCGCCAGTTGTTCCAGAGCCAGACGGTGGCCGAACTGGCGCTGCAGTGCGGGCCGGCGCAAGCGACTGCGCCGACGGTCGCAACTGCCGCCGCAGCGGCGGCCGGGCGGCTGGAGGACTACCTCAGCGCCACGCAACTGGAACAACTGGCCCCGGACGCCGCGCTGGACGATGTCTATCCGCTGTCGCCGATGCAGCAAGGCATGCTGTTCCACACCATGGAGAGCCCCGGCTCGGGCCTGTATGTGAATCAGCTCAGCGTGAGCGTGGACGGCCTGGACGAGGCGCGCTTCGCGCAAGCCTGGCAGACCGTGCTGGCGCGCCATCCGGTGATGCGCACGGGATTTCTGTGGCAGGCCGGCTATGCGCAACCGCTGCAGGCGGTATGGCGCGAACTGGACTTCGGCATCGAGGTGCACGACTGGAGCGAACGCGCCGCTGGAGACGGCCTGCAAGAGGCGATCGCCGCTTTCGCCGCCGCCGACCTGGCGCGCGGCTTCGACCTGCAGCAACCGCCGCTGGTGCGCGCGACGCTGCTGCGCCTGGGGCCGGGGCGCCACCACCTGGTCTGGACCATGCACCACATCCTGCTGGATGGCTGGAGCACTGCGGCACTGATGCAGGAACTGATGCTGGCCTACGGCGGCCAACCGCTGCCGGCGCCGGGACCGGCCTATGCCGACTACATCCGCTGGCTGGCCGCGCTCGACCCGCAGGCCGCGCAGCGTTACTGGACGCGCGCGCTGCAAGCGCTGGACGGTCCCAGCCTGCTGGCCGAGGGCGTGCGCCCGGATCCGGCGCGGCACGGTTTCGGCAAGATCTACGGGCATTGCGACGCCGCCGCCACGCGGCGCCTGGAGCAGTTCGCGCGCAGCCAGCGCGTAACCCTCAACACCCTGGTGCAGGGCGCGTGGTCGCTGGCGCTGGCGCGCCGCAAGCGCAGCGCAACGGTCGTTTTCGGGGCCACCGTATCGGGCCGGCCCGCGAGCCTGCCGGATGTGGAAAAGAGCCTGGGCCTGTTCATCAACACCATTCCCATCGTGGTCGAGGTCGATGGCCGCCGCCGGGTGGGCGACTGGCTGCGCGCGCTGCAGCAGGCCAACATCGACAGTCGCGAGCACGAGCACACGCCGCTGTACGACATCCAGCGCTGGAGCGGCATGGCCGGGCGCGCGCTGTTCGACAGCATCATCGTGTTCGAGAATTTCCCCATCGCCCGCTCGCTGGAGGCGCGCGAGAACGCCGGGCTGCGCTTCGGCCAGGCCCAGGGCGAAGGCCTGACCGGCTTCGCGATGGATCTGCAGGTGGTGGCGCGCGAGACGCTGGACATCGAGTTCTGCTACGACCGCCGCCTGTTCGGCGACGCCGAGGTGGAGGCCCTGCGCGAGCAGGTCATGCTCAATCTCGAGCAATTGAGCGCCGGCGGTGAACGCGCGCTGGGCGAACTGGCGCGGCTGTCGCCGGCGGCGCTCGATGCGGTACTGGCGCTGGGGCGCGGCGAGCGGGACTACCCGTGCGCAACGCCGGCGCACTTGCTCATCGCGCGCCGCGCGGCGCAGACGCCGGATGCCGTCGCGCTGGCGCTGGACGAGCACAGCATGACCTATGGCGAGCTCAACCGGCGCGCCAACCGGCTGGCGCATCACCTGATCTCGCTGGGCGTGGGCGCCGAGCAGCGCGTGGGGGTGGCGGTGGAGCGTTCGTTCGACATGCTGGTCGGCCTGCTGGCGGTGATGAAGGCCGGCGCCGCCTACGTGCCGCTGGACCTGGACTATCCGCCCGAGCGGCTGGCCTACATGGTTGGCGACAGCAGCATCCGCGTGTTGCTGACGCATGAGCGCGGACGCCGGCTGTTGGCGCCGCAGGACAACTCCGGGCTGCTTTGCCTGGCGCTGGACGACGCCGCCTTCGCCGCGCATCTGGCCGGCTTGCCCGGGCACGATCCGGCCGTGGTCGTGGCGCCGCAGCAGATGGCGTATGTGATCTATACCTCGGGCTCGACCGGTCGCCCCAAGGGCGTTGCCGTCAGCCACGGGCCGCTGGCGATGCATTGCCAGGCCACCGCCGAACTCTACGAGATGACGCCGCGCTGGCGCGAGCTGCAGTTCATGTCCTTCTCTTTCGACGGTGCGCACGAGCGCTGGATCACCACGCTTATCAGCGGCGCCGCGCTGGTGCTGCGCGGCCCGGAGATGTGGAGCATCGAGCAGAGCTGGCAGGCGCTGCACCGCCAGCGGGTGACCAACGCGGTGTTCCCGCCGGCCTACCTGGGCCAGTTGGCGCAGTGGGGCGAAGAGCATGGCGAGGCGCCGCCGCTGGAGCTGTACGTCTTCGGCGGCGAGGCCATGCCCCGCGCCTCGTTCGAGCGGGTGCGCCGCCACTTGGCGCCGCGCCTGCTGATCAACGGCTACGGCCCGACCGAGACGGTGGTGACACCGCTGATCTGGAAGGGCGCTGGGGTGGCGGACGTCGATGTCGACGGCCCCTTCGTGCCGATCGGCAAACCGGTGGGGCGGCGCAACGCCTATATCCTCGACGATTGCCTGCAGCCGGTGGCGCCGGGCGAGGCCGGCGAGCTCTACATCGGCGGCGAGGGGCTGGCGCGCGGTTACCTGGGGCGGCCCGGACAATCGGCCGAGCGCTTCGTGGCCGATCCCTTCGACCAGGCGGGGGCGCGCATGTATCGCACCGGCGACCTGGCGCGCTGGCTGCCGGACGGCAACGTGGAATACCTGGGACGCATCGATCATCAGGTGAAGATTCGCGGCTTTCGCATCGAGCTGGGCGAGATCGAGGCGCTGCTGCGGCGCCA
Source organism: Herbaspirillum sp. GW821-FHT09A12 (assembly GCF_059418325.1). NCBI lineage: Bacteria > Pseudomonadati > Pseudomonadota > Betaproteobacteria > Burkholderiales > Oxalobacteraceae > Herbaspirillum > Herbaspirillum sp. GW821-FHT09A12. The sequence goes on along the minus strand of NZ_JBWKPR010000002.1, from coordinate 571,033 downwards.
GCCGGGCGTCACCGAAGCGGCGGTGGTGGTGCGCAGCGACGGCGGCGAGGACGCGGTGCGCCAGTTGGCGGCCTACGTCGGCGCGCCGCAGGCCGCGGCCGCCGGCGAGGAGGCGCAGCGCGCTTTCGCCGACAGCCTGCGCGCCGCGCTCAAGGGCGGCTTGCCGGATTACATGGTGCCGGCGCACTGCGTGCTGCTGGCGGCGCTGCCGGTGACCCACAACGGCAAGCTGGACCGCAAGGCCTTGCCTGCGCCGCAGGCCGTCCCGACGCGCGCCTACGTGGTGCCATCGACGCCGCAGGCACAGGCGTTGGCCGAGATCTGGCAGGCGGTGCTGAAGGTGGAGCGCGTCGGGCAGGAAGACAACTTCTTCGAACTCGGCGGCGACTCGCTGCTGTGCCTGCAGGTGATCGCCCGCGCGCGCGGGCAGCGCCAGTGGAACTTCAACCTCAAGCTGGCCGACCTGATGCAGCGCCCGACCATCGCCGCCTTGCTGGGCCTGGACCGGGAGCAGGCGGACGCCGCGCCCGGCCTGGTGGCCATGAATGCCGGCCCGGCCGGGGTGGCGCCGCTGTTCTGCCTGCATGCGGGCATGGGCACGGTGTTCGACTACCGGCCACTGGCCCAGGGCCTGCAGGGACGGCGCAGCGTCTACGGGCTGCCCTGCGCGATGTTGCAGGACACCGCGCAGGCCGCGCCTTCGCTGGCGCAGCTGGCCGACCGATACACGGCGCAGGTGCGGGCGGTGCAGCCGCAGGGGCCGTACCACCTGCTGGGCTGGTCGCTGGGGGCGACCTTGGCCGCGCAGGTGGCGCAACGGCTGGAGGGGCAGGGCGCGCAAGTGGCGTTCCTGGGCCTGGTCGACGGCTTCGTCCCGCTGACCGAGGACACTGACGGCCGCGACTGGCTGGACGACCTGCAGGACTTCGCCGGGGTGATGCTGCCGGCGGCTTGGGACGGCGCGGCCGAATGCAAGCGCCGCCTGGCCTTGCATGCGGTGCAGGCGCGCCAGTCGGGCGCCTTGCCGTCCGAACCGGCGGCGCAGGCGCTGCTGGCCGCCATGCTGGAAGATGCGGGCGCCTTGCCGGCATCGTTGCCGCCGGCCGGGGAACTGGCCCGTATCTTCGTGGTGGCACGCCATCTCAAGCACATCTCGGCGCAAGCGCCGGCGCTGGAGACGATCGCGGCCAGGCCGCATTACTGGTGGATCGCACGCCGCAAGCCGGCACACCGGGCCGAGCTCAAGCGCCAGCTGGGGCAGGACGGCCGGGCCGAGGTCGAACTGGACACCGACCATTTCAGCATCATGAAGGAAGCGCGCCTGCTGGCAGAGGTAGGGCAGGCGCTGGATGCACTGGATGCGCTGGCCAGGATAGGCCAGGCCTAGGAGGGAAGAAGGCGGGCAGGGGGCGGCCGGCGCCGCCCCCTTCAGCGCATCGCCGCGGCGAGCTTGGCGGCGATGTCGGTGCGCGCCTGGTCGGCCTCGGCGACCACCATTGCCAGCCGCAGGAAGTCATGCACCATGCCGCGATGGATGTCGAGTTGCACCGGCACGCCCGCCTGGCGCAGCTTGTCGGCATAGGCCATGCCTTCGTCGAGCAGCGGATCGTGGTCGCCGATGACCACCAGCGCCGGCGCCGCGCCGGCGACGTCGGCCGCCTGCAACGGCGCAAAGCGCCAGTCATCCCGTTCGTGTTCGCCGTTCAGGGTGTGGCCGAACATCCATTGCAAGGTCGCTCCCTCCAGCAGGTAGCCGGTGCGGAAGCGGCGGTGCGAATCGCCGTCCTGGCGGGCGCTGGCGCACGGGTAGAGCAGCAATTGCAGGCAGGGCGCGCGGGCTGCCCGGCGCGCCTGCAGCGCCAGCGTGGCGGCCAGGGTGCCGCCGGCGCTGTCGCCGCCCACCGCCAGGCGCGCGGTGTCCAGTCCCAGCGCCGGGCCGTGTTGCAGCAGCCAGTCGTAGGCGTCGGCGGCATCCTCGAAGGCGGTCGGAAAACGGTATTCCGGCGCCAGCCGGTAGTCCACCGCCAGCACGCAGCACGGCGCGCGCGCGGCCAGCGCGCTGCACAGGGTGTCGTGCGAGTCCAGGCTGCCCACGCAGTAGCCGCCGCCGTGGAAGTACAGCAGCACCGGCTGCGGCGCGGCCGTATCCAGCGGCGCCGGGGCGTACAGGCGGGCGCCGATGCGCGCGCCGTCGCGCATGGCCAGTTCCAGTTCGCGCCGTTCGGCCAGGCCGTCGGGCGGCAGGTCCAGCATGGGAGCGGCGGCTTCGTAGTCGGCGCGCGCCTGTTGCACGGTCTTGCGGTGCATGGGCTGCTGGCGGCCGCTCTGGATGCCGGCGTCCACCAGTGCCAGGAAGGCTTCGAGCTCGGGGTGCAGTTGCATGGGGTTCCTCAGGAAAAAAGCCGGCGCGAGGCCGGCTGTCAGGTCGTGGAGCTGGAAGCTTGTCCCGCTTCTTCGTCATCGGTACGCCTTAGAACCTGTTTGCGATCCCGTCCGGGCTTGCTCACATACCCTTTCAGGCGCTCTGCGGCGTTGCAAAGCCTCGCCGGGCCACGGCCCGGCTACGTTTTGCGCCTTGCAGCCCATCCTGATATGGCATTCGATCAACTCCCGGCGAGATCATCAACAGGTTCTTACCAGCGATAGCGCGCGCTCAGGATGGCGGTGCGTTCCGGCGCCCAGAAGCAGGTCGTGGTCGGCTCGGCCAGGCAGGAGGTGTACTCCTTGTTGGCGATGTTGCTGATGTTGAGCGCATAGCGCCAGCGGTTCAGGTTGTAGTGGAACACGGCGTCGAACACGGTCACCCCGCCGTTCTTCAGGGTGTTGGCGGTGTCGGCGTAGTTGCTGCCGGTGTAGCGCGCGCCGCCGCCGATGCCGGCGCCGGCCAGCGGGCCGTCTTGCACGGTGTAGTCGGCCCAGATCGAAGCCGCCTGGCGCGGCACCAGGATGGGCTGCTTGCCGAGCAGGCTCGCGCTGTTGTTCTTGGTGTTCTTGACGTCGGTATAGGTATAGGAGGCCAGCAGGTTCAGGCCCTTGACGATCTCGCCCTTGGCTTCCAGCTCCAGGCCGCGCGACTTGATTTCGCCGCTCAGCACGTTGAAGTTGAGGTGCGCCGGGTCGGGCGTTTGCACATTGGTCTTGGTCAGCTCGAACAGCGCGGCGGTGAACAGGGTTTTGCCGTCGGCCGGCTGGTATTTCACACCGACCTCGGCCTGGCGCGCCTTGGTCGGGTCGAAGGGCTTGCCGCTGAAGTCCGAGCCGGTCTGCGGCAGGAAGGAGGTGGCAAAGCTGACGTAGGGGGCGATGTCGCGGGTGACCAGGTAGGACAGCCCGATGCGGCCGCTAAGGGCGTTGTCGTCGCTGCGCGAAGTGGTGTTGGTCAGGTAGTTGCGGGTCTCGTCCTTGACCTTGTCCCAGCGCGCGCCCAGGGTCAGGATCAAACGCTGGTTGAACTTGATCTGATCTTGCGCGTACAAGCCGGTCTGGTTCATGTTTTCTTCAAGGTTGCCGAACAGCGTGGTCGCGGCCGGGATGGCGACGCCGTAGTCCGGGTTGTTGATGTTCAGGCTGGGCGCGGCGCCGCGGTAGCGCACTTCTCTGTCGTACATGCGCGACCAGTCCAGGCCGAACAGTACGGTGTGCTCGGTGTCGCCCCATTTGATGCGCCCTTCAAGCTGGTTGTCGACCAGGGTGTTGTCGACCTGGCTGTTGTAGACGGTGGTGCCGCGGGTGAGCAGGGCGCCGGTCAGCACGCCCGGATTGAGGGCGGCGTAGACTGATTTCAGGTTGGCCTGGCGGAAATGCTGGCGGAAGGTCCAGGCGCCGTCGAATTTGTGCTCAAACTGGTAGCCGAAGGACCACTGGTCATTGCTCTGGCGGTCGAAGTTGGGGGCGCCGATCATGGTGTGGGTCAATACATTGCCCGGGCGCACCACGGTCCAGCGGCCGCTGCCGTTGCGGTCGTTGATGTAGTCTGCCATCAGGGTCAGCGAGGTGCTGGCGGAGGGGCGCCATGTGAACGAGGGCGCCAGGTAGAAGCGGTTATTGCTGCCGGACTGGCCATTTCCGTACTTGAACTGGTTGTCGCTGTCCAGGCCCAGGCCCACCACGCGCCACAGGTACTGGCCGTCCTGCGTCTGGCCGTTGAGGTCAGCCACGACCTGCTTGCGGTTGAAGGAGCCGACGTCCACGCCCAGCTCGTTGGGGGTGCCGGCGCCGGGCAGCTTGCTGACGCGGTTGATCACGCCGCCGGGGTCGGCCTGGCCGAAGGTCACCGAGCCGGGGCCGCGCAGCACTTCGATGCGCTCCATGCCATAGGTCTCGGTGCGGAACTGGCCGAAGCCGCCGGGGATCTGGCGCAGGCCGTTGAGGAAGTTGCTGGTGACCTGGGCGTTGATGAAGCCGCGCAGGTTGAAGTATTCATAGCCGCGCGGGTCGACGCCGTGGGTCTCGGTATTGGCGCCGGGCATGTAGCGCAGCACCTCCAGCAGCGAGGTGACGCCGCGCGCTTCCATCTCGTCGCGGGTGACCACCGATATCGATTGCGGCAGTTCCAGCACTGGCGTGTCGGTCTTGGTGCCGGTGGCGGTGCGCTTGGCGACGTAGCCGCTGACCGGGCCGGTGGCGGTCTCGGCGTCGGCGCTGACCTTCACTTCCGGTAGCGATTGCTGTTGCGCCCAGGCCGGCGCGGCCAGGCCCAGCAGTGCGCACTGCACGGCCAGAAACGCGAGCGTGCGCTGGTTGACGGGCTTCCCCCTATATTGTTGTGTCATGGTGTTGGTTGTGATCGGGTTGAAAAAGAACCGGCGCTGCCGGCAGGTAATTCGCTTAGAGCGAAAACTGGGGGCTGCCGCGGCTGATGGCGGCGATGCCGGCGACCATGGCCCGCCGCGCCGCGAAGGGCCCGGTTTCGTCGCGGTCATGCAGGGCCTGGCCGATCTCGGCGGTGCGAATGGCGATCACCGAGAGCAACGTGTCGCTGATGCCGTGCGAGGGTTCGCAACTGCCTTGCAGGAACACCGCGGGTTCGAATTCGGCGGTGCTTTGCAGGCGGTAGTCGCGGCCGACACTGAATTGCGGCAGGTAGGGCGCCAACGGCGCCAGCAGCTCCTTGTGCAGCTCGCGGGTATAGCCGGTGCCCAGCACCACGGCGTCGTAGCGGCGCGTGTGGGCGCCGCCGCCGTCGAGGTCGCGCAGGTTCAGCCAGATGCCGTCGGCGTCGGCGCGGGCGCGCTCGACGTCGTGGCAGCGCAGCAGGCGGTGCCGCTCATGGCCGGTGACCTTCTGCTTGTAGAAGACCTGGTAGACCTCCTCGATCAGCGCCAGGTCGGGAGCGGCGTAGTTGGTCTGCATGAATTCTTCCATCAGGGCGCTGCGGGTCTGCTCGTCCTGGCGGTAGACGTAGTCGGTGTATTCAGGATTGAAGACTTCGTTGACGAAGGGGCTGTCGTCGGACGGCCTGATGTTGCGGCTGCGCATGATGAAGTCGACCTGATGGCCGGCGTTGCGCGCATGCAGGTCGAGGAATATCTCGGTTGCGCTCTGCCCGGCGCCGATGACGGCGATGCGGGCCGGCTTGTCCAGTGCCGAGATATGCCGCAGGTAAGCGCTGGAGTGGAACACGCGGGCGTCGCCGCGCAGGCCGCGGAAGGTCTCGGGAATGTTGGCGGAGCCGCCCACGCCGATCACCAGGTTGCGCGCCAGGCGCTCGATGACGCGGCCATCGCGGGTACGCGAACGCACGCGCAGAAGACGCACCTTGCCCTCCTGAAGCTGCGGCTGCACCTCGAATACTTCCTCGCCGTAACCGCAGCAGGCGCTGAACTGGTCGGCCGCCCAGCGCAGGTAGTCGCTGAACTCGTGGCGGCTGGGGTAGAAGGTCTTGAGATTGATGAAGTCGCTCAGACGTTCTTTCTGGTGCAGGTAGTTGAGGAAGGTGAAGCGGCTGGCCGGGTTGCGCAACGTCGCCAGATCCTTGAGGAAGGAGATCTGCATGTGCGAGTTGTCCAGCAGCATGTCGCCGTGCCAGGCGAAGCTATCCTGCCGTTCGATGAAGAACATGTCGGCGGCGCCGGCGTGGCGCTGCTGTTCCTGCAAGGCGATGGCAAGTGCGATGTTGGAGGGGCCGAAGCCGATCCCGATCAGCTCATGTGTTTGCATGTCGTGGTCCTGGTCAGTTGGCGCTGGCGGCGCCCGGCATCCAGAGCCGTTCGCCGAAGAAACGCTCGCGCGAAAGCATGCCGAGCATGGCTCGCTTGTGGGGGAAGTCGAATTCCTTGAGCAGCGCGTAGCCGCTGCGCTGCAGGCTGCGCAACATCTTGTGGTTGTCGGCGCGCGGCTCGATCCAGATGCGCTGGGTGCGGGCATCGTCCAGCAGCAGGTAGTGCGATACCGAGGGCATCCAGGCGCTGACGAAGGCTTTGCCGCGAAAGGCCGGCTCCCCGACCAGCACATGCCAGCCGCGGTCGTATTCGCCGGCGTCGGAGAAGGGGGCAATGCGGTCTTCGCGCGCCCAATAGATCTCGACATAGGCGAAGGGCGTCTCGTCCAGGCAGGCGATCAACGGGTAGACGTGCGGATCGGCGGCCAGCCTGGCCAGGTAGTTGCGGTGGTGTTCGAGGTCGCCCTGTTCCTGCCAGAAATGGGCGACGTCCGGATCGTTCATCCAGCGGTTCAGGTGCGGCAGGTCGCCATCCATGTTGAAGGCGCGCAGCGACAGGCTCTGGCCCAGCCAGGGGATGTGGCGGCGATAGACGGTGCCGGCGGGCTTGGGCGGGCGCTGCGGATGACGCCGGCCTTCGCTGATGCAATGGCGCAATGGCAGGGGCGGTTGCGGCCGGGCCAGCCAGTTGCGGGTCTGCTGCCAGAACATGCCGGGGCAGCTCCAGGCGGATGCGCCGCCGTCAGGCATGAGCGGTTGCAGGTCGAGCGTCCGCTCGTCCGACCACAGCATCTCCAGCGCCGCCAGTTCGGCGGGATGCGCGTCGTAGCGCGGCGCCGGAACCGCTTGCGCGGCGCTTGGGACGGTGCGGCGCCGCAGTCGCCAGGAATGGAATTGCCCGGACGGCAGGCGCACGCGCACCACGTCGCCGTCGACGTCCACTGCGTACGGATGTCCATCGACATGGGCAAGATAGGGGGCGCCTGGCGCGGTATCGGTAAAGCCTGCTTGTTCCATCGGTCGTCAGCTCCTGGTCGGCCGCGCCGTTGCAAGGTGATGCGCAGGCCGTCATCAGAAAGACGAATGGAAATCACTTTTGTTTAGCCGATGGTTGTCGCTTGCCTAATCGAGTCCGGCTTTGCCGTGTTTGGCGCGCAACGGACAGGCGTTGCAATAGCCTTCGTCCGGCAGGCGGTAATACAGGCAGCAATTGCGGTGCAGGTAAGTCGCGCCCGGCGGCGGGTCGGCCCGACGGTGGTAAAGGGGGTTGACGCGGCCGTCGGGCCAAAGGGGGCTGTCCAGCAACAGCCGGCGGTCGGCCGCCAGCGCCTCGTGCGCGGGCAGCGCCAGCAGGGCGCCGCGCTGCAGGACCGCGTGGATGCGGCGCAAGGCATTGCCCCAGAGGATGGCCGACGGGGTCTTGAAGCGCCTGTTGAGCGCCACGACCAGCGGCATCAGATGCTGCCAGACCAGCTCTTCGTAGCGTTCTGGCGGCGCGGCGTCAGGCCAGGCGTGGCCGGCGCCGGGCAGGCAGATGCGCGCCACGCCGCCGTTCTCGGCCGGCATGACCCGCACCTGCGCGGCCGCCAGCGGCAGGCGGTGGCGCAGAGCGGCCATGGCCGCGATGGCCGGCACCAGCATCGCGGCGAAGTAGTCCAGGCTCCAGGCGGAGGCGACAGCGCGCAGGTCGTCGCTGCGCCGGTGGGCGGCGTAACGGCGCATGGTCTGGTCCAGGCGAGCGCCATCCAGCAACTCCATCAGCGGCAGGGCTTGCCGGTAATGGTGCGCGTCGCAGCACAAGCGGGCGGCGTAGGCGGCGGTACGCCGGTCGAACAGGGATGCAAGGATGGGCAGCACGGAAGACGGGAGCAAAGTAGGGCGGCGCGATCGCCGATCGTGCTCATCAATGCTGACGAATGGCGAGGGATTTTGTTCAGGCCTGCCGCAGCGCCTAAATATTTGCCCGCGCGGTTCGTCACATTGATACCGGCCCTTGGCGGCCGTTCCCTGGAGTGACGGTGTTCAAAGAACTGATCAGGCAATCGCGCGGCTTGCTGGCTGCCGCCACCGCCGCCAGCGTGGCGCGCGGAGTGTGCAGCGTATTGATGGTGTCGCAGATCACGGCCGTGCTGGCGGCCAGGCAGGCGCCGGGCTGGCATTCCGTGACGGCGCTGCATTTCGCGCTGACCGTGCTGGGCCTGTGGCTGGCGCACATGAGCTGCAACATCCTGTTCGAACGGTTGGCGCACGGCGCGCACGCGCAGTCGCGCAGCTTCATCTGCGACCGCGTGCTGCATGCGGACTACGCGCGCCTGGAGCAGGTAGGCGCGCCGGCCATCCAGGCCGCGCTGACCGAACATGGCGCCAACGTGGCATCGTTTTTCGTCAGCTTCCCGGCCATTCTTACCAATACCATCGTGGTCGGAGGCTGCATGGTCTATATGGCCACGCTGTCGTGGCAAGTGTTCGCCTGCGCGCTGCTGGTGATCGGGCTGGGTGCGATGGGTTACCACCTGGCCCACCTGCGCGCCATCAGGCACTTGCGCCAGGCCTCGAACGAGCAGGATCGCCTGTTCGGCCATTTCCGCTCGATGCTGGATGGCGCGAAGGAGTTGCGCCTGAACGGCAAGAAGCGCCGCCTGTTCGGCCAGGACGTGCTGGGCCAGTCGATTGACCTGGTGCGCCGCGAGCGTTCGCTGGGCATGGCGATCTTCGTGGCGGCGTCGAGCTGGGGCAACTTCCTGATCTACGCCTTCATCGGCCTTGTGCTGTTCGTGCTGGTGGGCGACGTGCCGGACCGTGGGCGCATCCTGACCGGCTACGCGGTGCTGTTCATCTACATGATCACACCGCTGGAAATCCTGCTGATGAACGTGCCGCGAGCCAACCTGGCCAAGGTCTCGGCGCGCCGCATCGACGAGGTGGTGCAGGCATTGGACAACGGCCGGCCGGAAACTGCCAGGACGCCGCTGCCGACGGCGGGGCCCGATCTGCTGCGCCTGCAGCTGTCGGGCGTGCTGCATCGCTATTACCACGAGCGGCACGACGAATTCTTCACCATGGGGCCAATCGACCTGACGTTCGCGCCGGGCGAGGTAGTGTTCCTGGTTGGCGGCAACGGCAGCGGCAAGACCACGCTGGCCAAGTTGCTGGCCGGTCTTTATCGCCCAGGCGAAGGCGACATCCTGCTCAACGGGCTGCCGGTGTCGTGGCAGGAGGGCGCCGGCGGGAAGGGGGCGGTGCCGGCCGAGCAATACCGGCAGCTGTTCGCTACCGTATTCTCGGATTTCCACCTGTTCGAAAGCCTGCTGGAGACCGGCGGTGCCGCGCTGGACGCGCGCGGCAACCAACTGCTGGAAAAGCTTTACCTGCACCACAAGGTGCAGATCAGGGAAGGCGCATTCACGACGCGTTCGCTGTCGCTGGGCCAGCGTAAGCGACTGGCGCTGGTGGTGGCGGTGCTGGAAGAACGGCCTTTCTTCATCTTCGACGAATGGGCCGCGGATCAGGATCCGGTCTTCAAGAGGGTTTTCTACAACGAGGTACTAGGCCAGTTGCGCTCGGCGGGTAAGACGGTGCTTGTGATCTCCCATGACGACCAGTACTTCCACCTGGCCGACCGCATAGTACGGATGGAGAATGGACGCATCGTATCTGATGAGCAGGAGGCTGGCGAGGAAGGTGTTGGTGCGCTAGTTGCATGATGGAATGCTCTAGCGTAAATCTCAGATCGTCTGATGCTTGCGTTAAAAGATAGTCGGCCAGGCGTTTATTGTAAATAATTAATAATTAATAATTAATAATTAATAATTAATAATTAATAATTAATTCCAATGACGATCCCGGTCAGCGACAAGCAGAAGCCGCCAAGGCTCAGGACGATCAGCGTCACGTTCCGCAGCCAGCCCGCGACGCCGCACCAGCGGTGCGTCAGATAGGTCCAGCGTCGCAGGCGTGACGAGATCGCGCTCATCGCATTCAGAAGCGATGATTCACCGTCAACTGCACTTCACGCCCGGGACCGTACAACCACTGGGTATTCGTGTAGTACGCGGTGGTGAAGTAGTGCTTGTCGAACACGTTGTTGGCGCGCAGCGTGAGCGTGGTGGCTTGGGTGGCCTGCCACTGCAGGGCCAGGTCGGTGGTCGTGTAGGCAGGCAGCTTCAACGTGTTGGCATTGTCGGCATAGCGCTGCCCCACGTATTGCAAGCCACCGCTGGCGGTCCAGGCGGGAATGAAGTTCCAGCTGAGCCAGACATTGGCCAGGCGCTCGGGCACATTGGTCGGCACGTTGCCGCTGCGCGAGACCGCGACGCCGCCCACCGACTCGGCGAAGTCGTCGAAGCGCGCCCGCAGCAGGGTGGCGTTGGCATCCAGCTTCCAGTTTTCCGCGAACGCCAGCGCCAGGCTGGCCTCGATGCCGCGTGAGGATTGCTGGCCGACTTGTACGCTCAGGCTGGGATTGGACGGATCGCGGGTCAGCAAATTGTTCTTGCGGATGTCGTAGACCGCCAGCGTCCATTCGCCGCGCTTGTCCCAGAACACCTGTTTGACGCCGGCTTCGATCTGCCGGCCGGTGGATAAACTGAATTTGCTGTTGGCCTGGGTCATGAACAACATGCTGCTCACAGGGGCGGCCGCCTTCGAATACTGCCCATAAATACTCAGCTCAGGCGTAATGGCGTAAACCGAGCCCAGGCGCCAGCCGAGATTGGAAAAACTCTGGTCGAAGCCGCCGGTGCCGTTAACCAGATCGGTGCGCGTGATATCGGAATGGTCATAGCGCAGACCGGCCAGCACGGTCAGCTTGTCGGTCAGGTCCAGCTTGTCTTCGGAAAACACCGAGTACTGGGAAGCCCGGGTGCGAAAACGCGGCAGGAACGCGGGGACGCCGACGCCGCTGGCATAGGCGCCGGGGTCGAAGCTGTAGGGATTGACCGAGCTGAAGCTGCCGGCATAGGTGTTGTTGGTATGCGTGAACGAAGCGGAGTTGATGTCGAAGCCGACCGACACCTGGTTCTTCAGGCCGAACAGATGGCCTTTGAATGTGGCATCGGTGGTATTGCCGGTCTGCGACTGGTCATGGCGGATTTCGGTCGCATCGCCGCGGTCGACGAGGCCGGTCGATGCGTTGTAGACATAGCGCTCGGCATTGCGCCAGTAGCGGTTGCTGTTGATCTGGTACAGCCGGGTGCGGATGGTGGTGTCCGAGTTCGGCGTCCATTGCGCTTCCAGCTGGGCCCAGCGGTCCTTGTAGTCGATGGTGCCGTCGCCGACGTTGTAGTTGCGCTCACGCATGGCATCGAGCTGTTGGCCGTTGACCAGCGGCGTGCCGAAGTAGGCCATGGGCCGCTGATGCCCCTGGGCATAGCTGAACTGTACGAAGAAATCCGGATTGACGTCCAGGCGCAGCGCGCCGGAGAAGCTCAGGTTGTTGGAATTGCCGCGGTCCACCCAGCCGTCCGAGCGGTCGCCGCTGATGTCGAAGCGATAGGAGAGCATGTCGTTGATTGCGCCGCCGCTGCCAAATCCCAGCCGCTGCGTATTGTGGGTGCCGACGGTGGCTTCCACCTCGTTTTCGATCTTGCCGCGCGTGGGCTTTTTCGGCACCACGTTGACCACGCCGCCGATGGCGCCATCGCCGTAGATCACCGAGGCCGGGCCGCGCAGGACTTCGATGCGATCGATGCTCCAGGTGTCGAACGGATAGGTGACGCCCACGCCGCCGTACTGACGCACGCCGTCATACAGGCGCATGACCGATGTGGCGTCGGTAAAGCCGCGCGCCGACAGTGCGCTGCCGCTGTTGCCGGGATGTCCCATGCTGCTGTAGCCGGGCGCGCGGGTGATGGCATCGGTGATGCTGGCGTCGCCGCGTTCTTCCAGCTGTTTGCGCGTGATGACGCTGACGCTGGCCGGCGTTTGCATGGGCGTCAGATCCAGGTTGGAACCGACTGCGACCGGGTTCTGCAATTGCGCCGGGCTTTGGGCGGATACCGTGATTTCCGGCAATGCGGCGCCGGAATCCTGTGCCTGGACGGTGCCTGCCAGGCAGAGCAAAGGCAGCGCGCAGGGAGCGCAGGCCAGGGTGCGGCGCAACTGAAGATGGAGGAGGGCGAGGGTTCGTTGTTTTTGTATGGCGTTCATGTCGATGTCAAAGCAGGGTAGGCCGTCGTCGGGCAAGCCGATGGACGGCACGGAGGCCGGACGCGATGTGCGGTATCGGCATCGGCGTTCGTATGGTGTTCGTATGGCGCATGGCGGCGTGGCCATGGAAATGGCACGCCGGGAGCGCATGCTCAGGACATGCTGGCCGGCGGTCCGCGGGCGTGTCGGCTCAGCCAGGGTGGCGACGAGCGATGAGTGAAGCTGCTGGGTGGCTGCGCGCGCAATGGGCGTGCAAATGGCTGCGGCAGGTCGAAGCGCGCGGGTATTGCATGAGCGATGTCCTGCTTGCTGCAGAAGGCGCAGTGGGTGACATGGGCGTTCGCATCGTTCTTTCCGGGCGAGCCTTGGTCGGCAGCCGGCGCACCGGAGACCGAGCAGATGTCGTTCCACGCCGGCACCGTCGTGGCGCCGGCGCGCGCATGCATCGTCCCGGACCACAGCATTGCCAGGATGGAGGCAATGGTGATCCAGGCGATAAGGCGCAGCTTCGGCAAGGACATTTGCATGGCCGCAGATTCTAATGCCGACGGCGGCGGAGCTGAGGAATCCGGTTTGACTGGAAAATCGATGGGATTCGAGCTGAAACCCTTGCTGCTGAAGGTTTTACAAGGATCTACAAGTTCTGAGGAGGGGCGCCCGATGCGACAATTTGCCGCGGCTTGGGAATTGTCGCGGGCAGGTTAAGCCTCCCTGAAGACAACGTCGCCCGAACCGGTTTTAGTGTGACGACACGAAGGCGGAGGACGCTTGTGCAGGTGGAATCGCAAAATCCGCTTTCATGCGGCGGACTTCGTCCACCGGACTTCTGCCAAACAGGCGCTTAAATTCCCGGCTGAACTGAGACGGGCTGTCATATCCAACTTCATAGCTGGCGGCGGCAGCCGTCATGTCATTGCGAACCATGAGCAGGCGGGCTTGATGCAGCCTGGTTGATTTGACGTATTGGATAGGCGAGGTATTGGTCACTGCCTTGAAGTGGGCGTGAAATGTCCCCAGGCTCATACCCGCTTCTGCGGCCAGATTGACGACGTCCAATTCAGTTTGGAAGGAGGAATGGATGCGTCGTAAGGCACGGGCGATTTTCCCAAACTGTCCTTGTGAAGACAAGGCAGCGCGTATTGACGGGCCCTGCTCACCGGAGAGAATGTGAAAATAAATCTCGCGAACTAAAGCGGGGCCGAGGATTTCTGCTTCCAGTGGCGTGCTCATGGCCTCCAAAAAGCGCAGCACCGCATCACGCAGCCGTCCGTCCATTGGCGTTGAAAACATTCCTCGTGGCCGTGATGGACCGTTGCCGCCGAACTGATCGATGGAAAGGATCAGGTCCGCCGCCAGCTTGAAATCCAGATGCATATAGATCGCCAGTAACGGTTTTTTTTCAGAGGCCTGTGTCTCCATTGTGAATGGAACCGGAACGGCCACAGCCAAATAATGCTGGGCATCATAGATGTAGGTCTGCTCGCCGAAATAACCCTGTTTTCGTCCTTGGCAAACAATCACGATACCTGGATCGTAAAGGACCGGCGTCGCCTGCAAAGGGCGATTGGAGCGCAAGAAGCGCACATTCGGAAGTGCGCAGAGGTTATAACCTTCGTCGGGCGCCAGCATTTTCAGCAACTCGACCATTCGTAGCCGGACCCTTTCACTATCCGCGCTACTATCCGCTTTACTATCCGCTGCTGCGGATATGGCTTGTCTCTTATGCATGCTGATGTCCTCTGACTCTTCGTCTCTCACGAGGCATATTCTGCCACCACGAAAACTGAAAATCCGGTTATTTGAAGGATTAGGCAAGACGTAAACACTGGATGCCATAGATGCTCCCGCCATCCATATCTATCATGCATCACGTAGCCGGTAAGCCCCACGCCGCCTGATCAGGCGCGAGCGCGATGATGAAGATTTCCCGCCGGGAATCCATCGTTCGTTGCGATTTTGTGTTATCGGCCGCTCCCTTTTTCAATCTAGCTTAAGGAGTTGATGCCATGATTAAAGTGTTCAATCCCGCCACCGGGGACGTCGTCGGAGAAGTGCCCCACCTGTCGCAGGACGAGATAAAGGCCGCCATTGACAGGACCTGTGCGGCATTTCCTGCTTGGTCCAGGAAGCTTGCCAAGGAGCGGGGCGATATCCTCCGTCGTTGGTTCGAGCTCGTTCGTGCTGACAAGAATATCTTCGCCGAGATCATCGTGAAGGAAAATGGAAAATGCCTGTTGGAAGCGATGGGGGAAATCGACTATGGCCTGGGCTTCATAGAATGGTACGCAGAGGAGGCCAAGCGTGTCTATGGCGATACGATCCCCTCGCACGCCGCCAACGCCTCAGTCATGGTTGTTAAGGAGCCCGCCGGTCCTACCGCTGCCATTACTCCTTGGAACTTCCCTTTCATGATGATCACGCGAAAAGTCGCGACCGCGCTGGCGGCCGGCTGCACCATGGTCATCAAGCCGTCCGAAGAAACTCCGCTGACTGCCTATAAGCTGCTTGAATATGCGCGCAAAGCGGGTATTCCAGAAGGCGTTTTCGAGATGGTGACAGGCAACCCCAAGGAAATTGGCGAATTCTTTACGGGAGATGACCGCATCCGCAAGATTTCCTTCACCGGGTCGACGGCTGTGGGGAAGGTTCTCGCCGCGGCGAGCGGCAAGGCCTTGAAGAAAATGACGCTTGAGCTTGGTGGAAACGCGCCGTTTATCGTTTTCGACGATGCAAATTTCGACGATGCGGTGGATGGATTGATATCGGCGAAGCTGAGAAACTCCGGCCAGGTTTGCATTTCGCCCAATCGTATCTATGTGCAAGCCGGCATCCACGATCGATTCGTCCAAGCCGTTGCTGAGAAGGTGGCCAAGATCCGCGTGGACCAAGGTCTGCAGGAAGAGTTTGTCGTTGGCCCGTTGGTTAACCAGATTGGCTTTGACAAAGTCGCGTCCCTGGTCGAAGACACCAGGCAAGCCGGCGCGACGGTGGTATCGGGGGGCGCAGCGAACCAAAAAGGGGGCCTCTTTTATTCCCCCACCATCATGGTCGACCTCAACGACGGCATGAAAATCGCCAGGACGGAAATCTTTGGCCCTGTTTTCCCGATTTACAAATTCGAGACCGAAGAAGAAGTCATTGAACGTGCGAATAACACCGAATATGGTTTGGTCGCGTATGCATTTACACGTGACTTGGCTCGTTCTTTCCGGCTGTCGCGCGGCATCGAATCGGGGATGGTGATCCTTAATTCGGGCTCCGTCGGAACCGCGTCCATTCCGTTTGGTGGAGTCAAGCACTCGGGGTTCGGACGTGAGGGGAGCTACTATGGCATCGAGGAATATGTTGAAGTGAAGTATGTCCTCATGGGGGGATTGGACAAGTAGCGGCTTTTGTTGCGTTGATGGTTGCGTTGATGCTTGACGCTCTCCAATTGCCCCGCCGTCCACGGCCTTCCCAAGGCAGGCCTGGAGGCCAGGGGCGGCGTCACTTTGGCAATTCCTGAGAGGCAAGCCTTGTTTCACGCGCAATACAATCCACCAGAAAATTCATCACCACTTCCACCAGAGGACTGCGCCGGATATCGGGATAAACAATGATCCAGATATCGCGCGATGGCGCGGCTGACGACGTCGGCAACGGCACCAGCTCGGCGTCGGCATCGCCGACCATGGTCGGCAGCACCACGGCGCCGACATGATCGCGCGCGGCCATTTGCTGCGACATGAGATCGCTGGCGAAGAACGCAATCGGGCGTTCGCCTCTTAGCTGATGCAGCCATACTTGCTGCGGCAGATGGTCGAGCGATTCATCGTAAGAAATGAAAGTCCATTGCTCGACCGGACGTCGGCTGAATTCGCGCGTGCCGTAGAGGCCGAATCGCACCTCGCCGACCTTTTTCTGGATCAGGTCGTCGTCTTCCGGACGGACGGTGCGAATAGCGATGTCGGCTTCGCCTTTCCCCATGTTGTCTACCGCTGTGGACGGCTGCAAAATCAGCCGCAGTTGGGGATGGCTGGCTCTCAACGCGGCGATACGGGGCACGATGCACGCACGTGACAGCGAGGGAGGGGCGCTCACCCTGACCGAACCGGCCAATCCGATCAGCGCCGGACGCGCGCGCTGTTCTATCAAGCCGGCAATCTGCTCCATGTTCTGCGCCAAAGCGGCAATGGCCCGCCCGTCAGCAGTCAACGGGCGGCTGCGCGGGAGTTTGTCGACCAGCCGCAAACCTAATGCCCGCTCCAGAGACTCCAGCCGCCTGCCCACCGTCGCATGTTCAATGCCCAGCTCCCGGGCCGCGCCGGAAAGCGATTCCGTGCGTGCCAGCACGCTGAAGACATAAAGATCTTGCCAATCAAACATCGGTAAATAATTTAACGGTAAAGGTGAGAAAAAAGGGAATTTTCTAACGTATATCGCTGTTTTACCATGCCTGCCGAAGGAACGAAATAGAAAATTCTGAGCTGATGAGGAGAGGGCAATGAGAGCGATCACCATAGAGCAATACGGTGGGCCGGAAGTGCTGCAAAAACGCAAAGACGTACCCATACCGCAAGTCCAGGCCGGTCACGTACTGGTCAAGCTGGTGTATGCCGGCATCAATTTCATGGACGTTCACACGCGCCAGGGGAAATACGCGAACTCGAAGACCTACAACGTGCGCTTACCTTGCACGCTCGGCATGGAAGGCAGCGGCGAAGTGGTCGCGTGCGGCGAAGATGTCCAGGATATCGCCGTCGGCGACCGCGTGGCCTGGTGCATCGCTTGGGGCAGTTATGCTGACTACGCCTCGGTACCGGCGGCGCTGGTCGCCAAACTGCCCGACGGCATTACCCATCAATTGGCCGCCGCATCGATCTTTCAAGGCGCCACGGCACACTATCTGATCGAAGATGTCGCGCGCCTGGCGCCCGGCAGCAGCTGCCTGATTCATGCCGCCGCCGGCAGCATCGGCCAGTTGCTGGTGCAAATGGCCAAACTCCGCGGGGCAACGGTATTTGTCACGGCAGGCTCGGCGGAAAAACGCGCCACGGCAATCCGGTGCGGCGCCGATCATGCGTTCGACTATTCAGGCGGTGGTATCGCCGACCAGGTTCGCGAAGCCACCCGTGGCGATGGCGTGGATGTGGTGTTCGATCCGGTCGGCAAAGCGACCCTGCGAGATAGTTTCCGTGCCTGCAAAAGGCATGGGTTGATCGTCAATTATGGCAATGTGTCCGGCTCTCTCACCGATCTCGATCCGATAGAGCTGGGCGAAGCCGGCTCATTGTTCCTCACCCGCCCGCGCCTGGCCGACCACATGATGAACCGGGAGACAGTGCAGCGCAGAGCCGATGCGATTTTCTCCGCTTTGCTCGACGGTTCGCTGCAGGTGGACATTGCGGCTTCCTACTCGTTTGACACCGTGGAGCAGGCGCACGCCCGCATCGAAAGCCGGCAACAAGTCGGCAAGCCGATCCTGCAACTTTAGATAAAAAAGGCCGCATACCGGCCATCACAATGCATCAATCAGGAGACAGATATGGCATCAAATCAAGGCCGGGGCGCAATGGTGTTCCGGGTAGTGAGCGGCAACTTTCTGGAAATGTTCGACTTCATGATTTATGGCTTTTATGCCACGTCGATTGCCCAGACATTTTTCCCGAATACCAATGCATTCGCTTCGCTGATGCTGTCGCTGGCCACCTTTGGCGCCGGTTTTCTGATGCGGCCGATCGGCGCCATTGTGCTCGGCGCGTACATCGATCAGCATGGGCGGCGTAAAGGCTTGATCGTGACGCTGGTCTTCATGGCCCTGGGCACAGTGCTCATCGCGTTCATGCCGGGTTACGCTGCCATCGGTGTCACGGCGCCGTTGCTGGTGCTTGTCGGGCGCCTGTTGCAGGGCTTTTCCGCCGGCGTCGAACTTGGCGGTGTATCCGTCTATCTGTCCGAAATTGCACCGCCCCATCGCAAAGGCTTCTTCGTCAGTTGGCAATCTGCCAGCCAACAGGTTGCGGTAGTCGTCGCGGGAGCGATCGGCATCGCGCTGTCGGCACTGCTGAGTCCGCCCGAGTTGTCCCAGTGGGGATGGCGTGTTCCGTTCCTGTTCGGCTGCCTGATCGTGCCGGCCATCTTTTTCATTCGCCGCTCCCTGGCAGAAACCCCTGAGTTTGCGGCGCGCAAGCATCGGCCGGATCTGGCCGAAATCATGCGCTCGATTGTGGAGAACAGGCGCGTGGTGATCGCGGGCGCCGGCCTGGTCGTCATGACGACGGTATCGTTTTATCTCATCACGGCGTACACGCCGACGTTTGCGAAGAACGAACTGCATTTTTCCAACGTCGACAGCTTCCTGGTCACCATGTTAGTGGGTGTTTCAAACTTCATCTGGCTGCCAGTCATGGGGGCCCTGTCCGATCGCTTCGGGCGCAAGCCGTTACTGGTTTTCTCCACGATTCTGGCGATCGCGACGGCTTATCCGGCACTGGCATGGCTGGTGTCCCATCCAAGTTTCGAGCGCTTGCTTGCAGTTGAGTTGTGGCTGTCGTTCCTGTACGGCACCTACAACGGCGCGATGGTGGTGGCATTAACCGAGGTCATGCCGGTCGCCGTGCGCACCACAGGTTTTTCGCTTGCCTATAGTCTGGCGACGGCGACCTTCGGCGGCTTTACCCCCGTGGCATGCACTTACCTGATCCATGTACTCGACAACCGTGCGGCTCCTGGCATCTGGCTGAGTGGCGCCGCATTGCTCGGTTTGGGCGCAACGTTAGCGCTATATCAAAACGGGGCCGGGTCAATGGCGAAGAAAATCGCGAAAGGTGATGTCGTAATCTAAGTTGTACATCTGTTTTGGTCGGACGCCGCTTCGCGTCTATGCTGGAACCAGCTCGATCCAGTGCCCATCTGGATCTTGCAGCAGCCTGGGTGTGACAACACCGGTTGTTGCCAGAACCAGGCGGGTTGCGGCGCGATCACGAGGACCGATAAGAACTGGCGGGTGGGCGTGGTAGCCGTGATAAGCAAGGAATTCCACATGCGGCGTGGCGGCACGCGCGGGCAGCATCTCGACAATGTCTACGACGACATCGTTGACGTCATCGGCCACCTCTTGCTCGTGAGCACGCGACTGGGCACGGCCGCCAAGAGTCATACCGAAGAATTTGCGATAGAAGGCCGTGCTGCGTGCCGCATCCGCTACCCCGATGACAGAGTGGTCGTAGCCGAGCAACCCAGGACCAGAACCCACCCATTGCGGGGGAGGCGCTCCGAGAAAGGATGTGAATTCCAGCGCATGCCCCTCGGGATCACGAAACTTGAATACGCTGAGGCCACCGGTCTTGCGACCTAGCCGAGTTAATAGTTCTCTCGGCAGTTCAATAGCGCCGTCGCGACTGATTGGTGTCCAACCTTCCGTTCCGTGCAACTGCGCCATCGCTACCTCCATATCGGGTGTGACGAGGGCGATGTGTTGAAACCAAGGATCGGTAGACCTGACCAATTGCGGGTAGGCCGCACCAGGCGGGTCGAAGGCAACCAGCTCGATCTTGTCATTGCCAACCGTCATCATTCGTGAAGTGGCGGATCTGGCATGCGCCAGTTGCGCGTGGACCGGCGCGGGCCGAGCGTCATCGACGGTGAACCCAATTGCCGTATAGAACCGCGCAAGAAGGTCGAGATCGCCAGCCACCATTACAATGCGATCCAGTCGCTCAACCGTAAGAGGTTTTAGCCGTTGCGGATCGGACGGCGAGACAATTTTCGCGATAGCATGATGAGCAGGCAAAGACATTGCCAGGCCGGCCAATCCGATTCCCGAAAATCTACGTCGACTAATCATTTTTCATCCCGATAGGCGTTAGATAGAAACATAGCTGAATCCTCAGATTGTGTGGTGAGGCTAGAACTCATCTCATAAATAGGAGTGAGATGAGTTCTATTTAACCTCTTATGTCTCGGGGGATAAATGAGTCTTTTTAGTTGAGTCTCCCCACTGACAGTGGATAATGAATCGGTTAACTACGACTGCTTTCACCAGCGGCAGACATCTTTGGATTGCGAATTCATACCGTTGAAGGAACAGCTGCCGCATTTAACACTGCGGGTTGAGAGACTATGGTCTATCGGTAGCTTTATTGCGTCGCCAGCTCAAATTAAGCTAGCAATTCATCACTTGCAGACATAGATCTAACACCTCAACAAGCTAGAGAGTTTCCGTCCGGACTACAAAGCAGCGAGGCCCTTTTTAAATCATTCAACTTCATCATGACTATTTATCAAAAAATTGCTCTCGTTACAGGCGCCACTCGTGGCATTGGGCTTGAGACCACCCGTCAACTCGCTCAAGTGGGTATCCATGTACTACTTGCAGGGCGCAACTTGACCACCGCCACCAAGGCCGCTGAAGTCCTTCAATTGGAAGGGCTGCGCGTTGATCCCGTGGCGCTGGACGTCACTGATTCAGACAGTATCGCTGCCGCGGCCGCGCATGTTCAAGCCACGTTTGGCCGCCTCGACATCTTGATCAACAACGCCGGCGTGCTGCTGGACGCGATGGATCGCAAGCCGTCGGAGCAGTCGCTGAAAGTCTGGCGCGAGACCTTCGACACCAATGTATTTGCCGTAGTGGAGGTGACCAAGGCCTTCCTGCCGCTGCTCAAGGTTTCAGCCTCAGGACGCATCGTCAATCTTTCCAGTCAGCTCGGTTCCTTCGGTTTGCACACAGACCCCGCGTCGCCCATCTACGACTTCAAGTTGCCTGCTTACAACGCCTCCAAGAGCGTCGTCAACGCGTGGACCGTCCATTTGGCTTACGAGCTGAGAGGGTCTTCGATCAAGGTGAACGCGGTGCATCCGGGCTACGTGATGACGGACATGAACGGCGGCCAGGGTGAACTCAATGTCGAAGCGGGGGCGAAGTCCAGCGTCGAGATGGCGTTGCTTGATGATTCGGGCCCTTCAGGCACTTTTTCGCATATGAGCGAGACGCTTCCGTGGTGATGTTGTTGGCGCCGACCTAAATTTGGATCACCGTGCCGATCCAAATTTGATCCGTCACATTACTCATGCTCACATCAATATGCTGTTCCAACGAAAAGGCAACATAGCCGCGCCATCTTCCTGATGTTTTCCAACTGGTTCTCGGGCGAGCGTCCAGCTCGCCCGAGAACTCGCAAGTCGAGTTCATTTACGACGCGTGTAGCTGTAGCGATTTCCTAGCCACTTGACAGGGGCACTCCCGGCGGCAGTGAAGTATTGATCTTTTTCTTCATGGTCTGCGTCCTGCCGCACGATCACCTGCTCCATGCGGAACATTTGCCCGATCGCGCTTGCCCCATTGATGTTTGGTGTGGCGAAGGGCAGGAAGGTCATGAATATGCGCTGTTCCGGGTCCGCATCGAGACTGAAGGCAGACATCAGTCCGTCCGGGACACGGCTGTCCATGGACATATATTGCCACCGCCCTTCAAGTCGATTGAACGTCAAAAAATCTGCACGGCTGAAGGACGCTCCAGTTGCGCCAGCAATCGGATGCAGGACCTCTTCGAGCATCGGCCCGATCATTCGGCGTTCGGCCACGAGCCCGCTGAGGATGACAGGCGCCGCGTCCGGCGCAGCCCAGTTTGTGATGGTGACGTCCCAGGTTCCGGTACGTCGAACCAGGGCCTGGGCTTCGGGACCGAATTCGTTGAGCTTGTCCATCACTGATGATGAATCTGCGGCATGTGCCCGCACGCCGACGAAAGTTGACGTCATGATCAGCGTGGCCATCAAGGTACGGAGAAAACGATTGGATTTCATGGACGATCCAGGGGGTGAAATCGAATGGGGGATGTCGGGCATCAAAGGGGCGACTCAAACGTGCCGGGGCTGCTCGCAGTCCCGGCCCACTCGGCGGTACGCTCTTGCTGAGCCTGTTGCAACGCTGCGTGCACTCCCGCGGAATCAAAGTCCTGGCAGTAGCCGGGTGTGCCAGGTTGCTGGCGCCAGGATTCGGCGATCGTTCCGGTATCCACGGTGTCGAAACCGATTTGATCCAGCAGCTTCACGACGATGGCTTTCTCGTCCGCTTCGTCGCCGGCGATCGCCAGCGCAATTCGTCCCGGCGTGCCGGCAGGCCGGCCGTTTTCAAGGAGACTTTGCGCAAAAATCGAGTTGAACGCCTTGACGACGCGGCACCCTATCTGTCGCTGCACCCAGCCGCTTTCGGTGGTGCCGGCTTCGATATCGGCAATGCGACCGTCGCGTTGGCGCGGATAGTAGTTGCTGGTGTCGATGACGATTAAACCGGGCGGGGCGTCGGCAAACAGGCCAAGGGGCAGGGACTCAACGTTCTTGAGCGGTATGGCCAGGACCACGAGTTCGGAGGTGCGTACAACCTCGTGAACTGACGCGGCGCGCGCGCCGGTCTCGTGCGCCAAGCCGGCCAAGGAAGCCGGGCCGCGCGAGTTGGCTACGGTGACATCGTGGCCGACGGAGCGGAACCGACGTGTAAGAGTGCCGCCAATTTGGCCTGAGCCGATGATTCCAATTTTCATATTCATTCCTTTTGCCGGTGTCGACACAGGACAACCGATGGAATGAAGTATATTAACCACCAACTATATAATAAACAGCCAATATGGCATTACTCTAACAACTCAGGGTGGTTAATGGATCGACTCGCTAGCATGGCAACATTCGTCAAGGTCGTCGATATGGGCTCATTCGCCGCCGCCGCCGTATCCTTGGCAATGTCGCCGCAAATGGTCGCCAAACATATCGGCTACCTGGAATCGCGTCTCGGAACGCGTCTTCTCAACCGCACGACCCGGCGCCAGAGCCTAACAGAGATCGGGAAGACCTACTACGAGCGCTGCAAGCTGGTGCTGGCAGAGGCCGAATGGGCAGATGCGGCAGGTGACAACGCCACCGGCATTCCGCGCGGGCGCCTGCGCATCAATGCCCCTGTGTCGTTCGGCTCGCAAACGCTGATGCCTCTCGTGACCCGCTACCTGCGCGAGCATCCCGAAGTCGAGATCGAATTGATCCTTAATGACCGCTACGTGGATCTGATCGAGGAAGGCTTTGAGGCCGTCTTCCGAATCGGCCGGCTGGCAGACTCGTCGTTGACGGCGCGTGCGCTGCGCCCATTTCGCTTGCTCGCCTGCGCATCACCGGCTTACCTTCAGGAACGGGGACTCCCTTCCAGTCCGAAGGACCTGCAGGAACACGAATGCCTTGGTTATGCCGGTACACGAGGCTTGTCGGCCGATTGGCGATTCGTGCGTGATGGTCGCAAAATCGACGTCAGCGTCCACAGCCAGCTAAAGGTGAACAACGCCGCCGCCTTGCTCTCCGGCGCCCTGGAAGGTTTTGGGATCGTCTTCATTGCGGAAGATCTGGCGCGATCGTCCATCGCCAGCGGGAAGCTCGTGCGCATCCTGCCGGACTTTGATGCCCCGTCGCGACCGATGCACCTCCTGTTCCATGCCGACAGGCGAATGACGAGCAAACTACGCAGCTTTGTCGATCTGATCACGCGGGAACTTGGGCCCGAAAACCTCCCGAGTTTGCCCTGAGTGGGATGCGACAGGTCCGGGATGCCCCACGATTTCGAAGAGTGATGTTTATCTAACTCTTAGTTTGATTGCCGCTACAGCCAAAGAAAAAATACTTAGGCCGGAAGCCGCGATCAGGTAGTAACTGGTCGCAATGGGAGTTCCCGTTATCTTGATCAGGAAAATCGATATGGCAGGCGCAAATCCGCCGAATACGCTTACACCGATGCTGTAACTGAGAGACATGCCAGTGACACGAGTTTCAACAGGAAAAATGTCAGACATGATCGATGCCAGCGGCGCGAAATAGATGGCCTTGATCAATCCGATCATGCCTACCACAAGCAGCAACGACGTATCGGTGGGATTGGCGTTCAACCAGAGAAAGAACGGGTACGCCAACACGATGTAGACGATTGCGGCCCCCAACATGATCCTGACTCGCCCGATTCTGTCTGCCATCAAACCGACAACAGGCGTCACAAATGTCAGTATGAGACCGGCGAGCAAGGTCGCCAAAAAGCCAGCGGATTGCGATAGTTTCAGGTTTTCTACCGCATAGGTCGGCATGTACTTGATCAAGAATGTCGAGGCTGTGGAAATGATCAACACGCCTACTGCGACCAGCATCAATAATTTCTGAGAACGAAAGAGATTGGATATCGGCTTGTTGACCGTATGCGCATCCTTATTTTTGGCCTGGTTGGTGAACTCGGGGCTTTCTTCGACCTTGCTCCGCAGGTACAAACCGACGGGCGCAATCGACAAACCGAAGAAAAAAGGAACGCGCCATCCCCAATCTTGCATCGCAGCGGCAGACAAATTCTTGGTCAGAAAATAACCGAACAGCGATGCAATCACTACGCCGAATCCCTGGCTTGCAAATTGCAAACTGGCGACAAAAACTCGGCTTCTTTGCTGTGCGTGCTCCATCATGAAAGCAGTGGAACTGCCAAATTCACCGCCGGCGGAGAAGCCTTGCAGTAGACGCGCCAACATCATGCCGGCAGGCGCTAATACACCGATGGCGGCATAAGACGGCATGACTGCAATCATCAATGTGCCGAGTAACATCAGGCTGAGGGAGATACTCAAGGATTTCTTTCTGCCGGCCCGGTCCGCATAGGCGCCCAATACCATTGCCCCTACCGGCCGGATAAGAAATGAAAGACCGAACGTACCGAATGCCATCAGCAATGACAGGGAGGAATCGTTTAAGGGGAAAAATACCTTGCCGATGGTGACGGCAAAATACGCATACACAGACAAGTCGAACCATTCCAAGGTATTGCCGATCAGAGAGGCTCCAACAGCTCTCGTTAACAACGTTCCCTTTTTTTCTATGGCCGCCTCAGAGGGAAATTGGCTCGCTTGTGCTGGCATGATGATGACTCCGTTTCTTTCGAAGAATTATTGCGATAGTCGAACCATGGGGCGTCTCTGTCCCCGCAACTGATGACAGAATGCATTGCTCATGGCATCTTTTTCAGGACTTGATCAGGACTTGAACTGATCTTTGTGAAGTTCGCCCAGATCCCAGAACAAGCTGGTCATGATTTGCATTCCTTCGCCAGCAATCGAGCCGAGCATGTGTTCGTTTGCCGCATGTTGCGCACAACCGGGGTAAGAGTGCGGTACCCACAAAGTGGGCAGTCCCAATACATCCGCGAAGACATCGTTAGGCAAGGTGCCGCCCAGATTGGGCAATATCGCTATCTCCTTGTTGACGGCCGATTTCATGGATTGCTCAGCCCATTTCACCCAGGCGTTGTCCGGGTCAAGTCGCGTAGCCGCGGTGCCTCGTTGAATCTGAATGTCGACAGAAGCGAAACCGTGTTGATCCAGATGTGCTCTCAGGATCGTTTCCAGTTCTCGCCAGCGTGTGTCGACCACAAAGCGAAGCTGGCAAAAGGCCTTCGCATGTGGCGGAATCGCGTTGACGGGATTGCTGGGGTTGCCGGAGGTAAACGCCAGGATTTCAAGCGTATTCCAGCCCAACAGTTTTTCTGCCGAAGACAAGGATGGCTCTCCCCACTCGTGATCGATCGGGCGTCCCATCAATTCGTCGTTGATTGGGAGCTTGCCAAGCGCCTGCCTAAGCGATGGCGATATCGGCGGAGGGAGTAAATCTGCGACTTGAATGCGTCCGTTTTTGTCGACCATGCTTGCCAACGCATTTGCCAGTATCGTTGCGGGATTGCGCATCAGTCCGCCCCAGTTTCCCGAATGCAGACCGCCACTTCTGAGATTGACTGAGAGTTCGAACAAGACTGAGCCGCGCGAGCCCAGGAAAATTGTTGGCTGACCGGCGCTCAGTCGCGGTCCGTCCGACGCAATGAAGACGTCGGAGTTGAGTTGATACGCATTCAACTCGCAGTATTTCCTCAATCCCGGCGAACCGATTTCTTCCCCGGTTTCGAACAGGCATTTGACGTTATAACCAAGGCGTCCGTTGCGCGCGTTGATGACCATCTCCAGCGCAGCGAGATTGATTGAGTGCTGCCCCTTGTTGTCGGCCGTGCCTCGTCCATACCATTTGTCGCCTTTGACAGTGAGTTTCCATGGATCGACGTTATCGCTCCATTGATCGTCGTAACCGCGTACGACATCGCCGTGTCCGTATGTCAGGACGGTGAGCAGCTCGTCCCCCTCGTGGCGTTCTGCGAAGAGGAGAGGCGGTTTTCCTTGAATCGGGTTCTCGACGATGTGACAGGTAAATCCCAGGCGAGTGAGCACCGCCTCCAGTTCGTCTTTCAGATAGGCGCGTAAAACCGCGGCCTGTTCTGGAGCCTGACTTTCTGTTTTAAATGAAACCCGTTTCTCGATAGCAGCTTGCAGATGCCCCTCGGCGTAGTGGGTTTTGGCGCTTTTCATCGCTGATGCTTTATTCATAAGCCCTTGATCGTCGGATTGATGTTTATGGCAGCAAGTCTAGTGCTGGTGGGCATTCTTTAAAATTGCTATATTGAGAGATACCCCTTCTAAATATTAGAAGACCATCGGAGTCGTCCATGTCCAACACTGCCGTACGTTATTTTCTGGAAGTCGCCCGCTCAGGCTCTTTGAGCCGAGCCTCCGAGAAGCTGCACATCGCACCGTCTGCCATCAGCAGGCAAATCGCGAATTTGGAAGAAGACGTGGGCGCGCAATTATTTGAACGCCTGCCTACCGGCATGGTATTAAGCGCGGCAGGAGAGGTGTTCGCCACCCATGCAAGGCGCGCCCACCTCGAGGAGGAGCGGATACTGGCTGAAATCCAGGAATTGGCATCCGATGGCGGTAGCTTGATTTCCGTCGCGTCAACGGAAGGAGTGGCGCGTAATTTTCTGCCGCATGTAATGAGCACGTTCAGAGAGGTTTATCCCAAGACACGCTTCGCATTGAATGTCGCCATCCCCAAGATTGTGATTGGCATGATCAAGGATGGAGACGTGGATCTGGGGATTACGTTCAGCACGAAGCCGAGCGAGGGCGTGCATGTTGAATACTCTGCGAGGTCGAAAATTCATGCACTTATGCATCGCCGACATCCTCTCAGCAAGCACAAATCT
Organism: Herbaspirillum sp. GW821-FHT09A12; assembly: GCF_059418325.1. NCBI lineage: Bacteria > Pseudomonadati > Pseudomonadota > Betaproteobacteria > Burkholderiales > Oxalobacteraceae > Herbaspirillum > Herbaspirillum sp. GW821-FHT09A12. The sequence goes on along the minus strand of NZ_JBWKPR010000002.1, from coordinate 543,650 downwards.
TTGATGCTGGCGGATTTGCAGGGGTATCCCATGGCGCTCAAAGAAGAGGGGAGTACACAAAGGCAGTTGGTGGACCTTTGTTGCCAATTGGAAGGATTGGCGTTGAATCTTGTATTGACAAGCAACGACTCGGCATCATTGCTGCAATTTGCCTTTCATTCAGGCGCCATCGCGCTGACAAGCAAAGTATCGGAACAACATGAATTGCAAAAAGGAGGCTTAATTAGCATTCCTCTTATGAATACGGAATTACATCAACGGAATGTGCAGGTGTTAACCATGGCAGGACGAACCCTGCCAATTAATGTTCGGCGATTTGTCGACTTGATTGCGACCAAGATGGCTGCCATTTCGTTGTCTTGATATTGTGTGATGAGTCCAAGGCATCTGCTACGACTATCAGACCGACTGGGATTTGTTTTATGACATCCTGGATGGCAGGGGGCCTGAATGGTGTAAACGTCGACTCGTTGCAGATCGAATCAATGAACTGTTGCGGTCGGGTTCGACGGCCATGCGCATCTCCAATCTGTACTCTCAAACCAGCATCGACTGCTGAGCGAAGATACCCGCCATCGCGCCTTGCCATGTTGCCGTGGTGACCGAGGGGATGCCTGGGTTGGCAAGGTCACCGGCGGCGTAGATGCCGGGCATGCTGGTTTCACGGCGCTCGTCGGTCTTGAGGGCGACGCCGGTTGGCGTATTGACCGTGGTGAGACCCAGTGCGTCATGAAGGCTTGCGGACGGCTTATTGCGCGGATGCGCGAACAGGATGTCGATTGTGACATCGGGGCCGTTATCGAGCTTGATGGTGGCACCATGATTCCCGTGACGTGCGATTTCAGTGATCCGGCCATCAACGAGAGCTACCTGGCGGCCCGCCAGGTCGGCTCGTATGTCGTGAGTGATGTCGTGACCATTGCCGAAGACAGTCAACCTGTCGGTCCAATCGTGAAACAACCTGACCTGATTCATCGACTGCGGGCCAGACCAGACGAGGCCCCAATGCTGGTCAGCAACTTCGAAGCCGTCGCAATAGGGGCATGGGATGACGGATGTGCCCCAGTTCTCGACAAAGCCCGGAACATCAGGCATTTGGTCAACAACGCCATAGCTCAGGATCAGGCGGCGCGCGCTCAGGGTTTCGCCATCGCCAGTGAGGACGGAGAAATTGTCGATAGTGCCGGAGATGCTGTCGGCGCGGGCATTGACCATCCTGATGGCAGGGTAGCGCGCGAGTTGCTGCCGCGCAGCGGCCAGGATCTCGGACGGTGGCTTGTCATCGTGGCCGAGCACACCGTGCGAGCGGCCAGCGAAGCGGTTGCGCTGAAGGCCGGTATCGAGAACGATGACGTTGCGGCGGGCACGACCAAGCTGCAGAGCGGCGGCGAGGCCAGCAAAGCTGCCGCCGATGATGATGACGTGATTCATTGTGATGGGCTCCGTGTTGCGGATAGAGGGAGATGAGCTCGGCTTGGCCTGGCGCACCTTGCACATTTATGAAACTATTTGGTATCTTAATTATGCATTTAAGATACTGTCAAGGACTATATTTCGTGACCCAAAACAACAGCCAGACCCGGCGGGGCCGTCCCGCCAACGAGGCGCTTGGTCAAACAATCGTCGACGCTGCGTCCGAACTCTTTGTGGAATTGGGATTTCAAGCCACGACATTGGACAAGGTCGCCCAGCGAGCGAAGATATCCAAACTCAGCATTTATCGGCACTTCGAGAACAAGGAGGCACTGTTCAGCGCAGCCATGGTGGCCGGCTGCCAGCAGTTGTTTGCACCACAGGCCCTTCTTGAAGGCGCCAACGGTTCTGCCGAAGATCAACTGATGGCGGTGGGATCATTACTGCTTCGCACGCTGTTGAGATCAGACGTCCGCAGTGTTGAAGCCATGGTAATGGCCGACAAGACGAATCAAAAGTCGTTAAGCAAGCTCCATTACGAAGCAGGCCCCGCCCATGTCATCGCCCAAATCGAGGCCCTGTTGCGTCAGCTGCACGCGAAGGCACTTCTAAATGTGCCCGATCCTCTGCGATCCGCCCGCTTGTTTGCAGCGCTTTTCAAAGGCTCCGATCTTCTAATGATCGCTCGCTTCGATGAGGCGAGGGCAGAGGACGATAAGGAAATCGAATCCTATTGCCAGTCGGCCGTCGCCATGTTCATCGCCGCGCACGGTGGCATCCAAGGTGCGATATCGCGGCTGTGATCTTGCCCCGTAGGGACAGGGTGATCATCGTTTCGTGTTTGTGGCGCTAGCCGCCGGTGTGCTGCCGGAGCGCAGCAGACTGTTACTTCGCCGAACGTGAGTAATGATGGAATCTCTGTCATTGCTGCGATTCATAATTTTACATAATACAAATTATGCGAAGTTTGATGGGCAGAGAAAAGCGAGTGTTGGTGACTGAAATGAACTGGAATCACCTTCCAGACACTCATCTTTCCTACGAACAACAACGAGAAAATCCCGATGCGCAAAATGAGATACCCGACTACCCGTTACGGCCACCAAGGCGAATTTGAGTTCTGGATGCAAGGCCACTCGATCAAGGAGATTGCCAAACGCCTCAAGCGTTCCGAACGATCCGTGTACGACTGGCTGCACGGCAACCGCAAGATTCCATGGTGGGTGCCGGAAATCTTGCGGCTCCAGCACTACGAATACTACGACCGACTGCGCCAGATGGGATTTAGCCCGCCGCGCCGCCGACTGGCCGTTGCTACCGCCGATGTGCTGGCATTCCCCCAGCCCGCCGCCGTCATGCCCCCTGAATCCGACGCACCGATCAATTTCCACATTCAATCTATCCGAACCAGCGCCCGTTAAGGCGGTGCTATACTTTCTACAAGGACGCCCAATGGCAACCACATTGTTTGATACTCACGAATACGTCAAAAGACTTGAAGCCGCTGGAATCCCAACGGATCAAGCCGAAGCTCACGCCAAGGCACTTTCAGAAGCTATGAATAACGAACTAGTCAGAAAAACAGACTTGAATGAATTCCGGGCCGAGGTTAAGGGCCAGTTTGAGCTATTGAAATGGATGCTAGGTTTTGTGCTGGCTGGTACGGTCGGAATTCTATTCAAAATATTCCACTAACTTAGCCGCCCCGTCAAACCTAAGGCCCTGCATGTTCAGGGCCTTTCTTTTTGCCTAAAACGGACATACAGACGAATCCAACGCACTCGGAGCGGTGGCAATCCACATGATATCCAGTCCTTTGTTGTACCAGTACTGAGCACCATCCAGGCGCCCAGATTCGGCAATCAAAAATGCAGTACGCACAGCATCGACAGCCTGAGTACATGCCAGCGGCCAAGAAGTGACTTCCGGCTTGGGAATGCCGCGAGAACAAAAATAGCGCTTTTGGTCGAGCGTGCGGCACGACATATCTTTTGCGCAGTATTTGGCGAGATACGCGGCCAGCTTATGCACACCATCTTTACCAAAGCCAAATTTGTGCGGATTACGAACATCGATGTTTGACATTGCCCGGCCGGCGTCATCCGTCCCCACAATCTGCGCCCAAATGGCCCGGAGCAGTTGATAGCACTGGCGACCATGCACAGCAACATGGAAATGAATCGCGCCCCTCTCCTGCTCCTCGATCACCGCCACATACAAGAATTGCTTATGCTTGCTCATGCGGCGGCGAAACCTGTCCCAATGTTTCAACGCTAATTCGCGGTCGGTCATATTGTCTCGATAGGTCAGCGTGATCAAGCGATCAGCACTAATCGCTTTGCAAGCCTTGCGAACGCGCTTCTTTGCCTCGCGCCCTGCCGTTTCTTCATTGCGCTCTCGGTTCTCTGACTCGCCACGCTTTTTCCGTACCGTGGGGGTTCTAGCCGGGCCTACAAAGTGTTTTTCTCGAGCTACCGTTATTTCCTGCTGCCCATCAGGGAAAATGACCTTGCGGGCCATATAGCGGTCATTCCAAGTGTTTTTGACTCCATCATCGTTCCACCAGTCAGGATTGTTTTGCTCCGGTGCCACAGACTCAAATACGAGGTTTGACATATCGTCAGCAACGATATAACTTGCAGTCATTCATTCACCTATTTCAGCTAGTTGGATGAACGCCCCAACCGGATTGCGACTCCTGTTGGGGCATTTTCTTTTCTGGACTTCCCTTCCCTACTTCCTTTATCTCTGCTTTAGCCCTGCGGTTTCTGGTGCTGTTCGTTAAGTATGCTTAATACAAGTCTAGCGCTCGCTTCGCTCGCGCCGTCCTCGCAAGCTGCGGGCGGCGCGATCAATCGAGCGCCTGCACCGACTAACAGCAACATCACCAACAACCCCGCACACCCTAATTAGTCGGCACAAGTGCCGATCCGGTTAGCCCGGCCCTTTCTCCGAACAAACACCGTCGTTTTCCAGAGTTCCTCGCCTTATCGGTCAACGATAGGCGGCGCGTCTTTTGCCGCAAGGGGGTATTCATAAAAGCGCATACCACCGCGCTTTTACAAACCTTCCCCCTTGCGGCAAAAGCCTATTGCGCCACCTATTCGATGACCGGGCGAAGAACTCAGGAAAACGACGGCGGCATAGCTCAAACATGGCCGCTCTAACCACCCCAACGAGGGGCTCGGAATCTAGGAACCCGATCAGCGTAAAGGCGAACATCATGGAACAACCAGAACTGCCACTGCTGCACTTTCCCTATCAACCTTACTTCGCCCATTTCAAGCGCACGCGTAAGCCGCTGGCCCCTGCAAACTTTGTCGCGCCCTGGAAGCAACTCCGCTTGAAGCTGTTCGTTCGTAACCTCATTCGCAAGGGCGCTGCATTCATCTGGACTCGCCCCGATGGCCGCCAATTCTTTTGCAAGACCATGCGTCAACTGGTGGCGCGCATCATGGACTACGACGGCTATATCCTGCATAGCATTTTCAAAGGTAAGGGCAGGCTCATTGCTATGAACTAGAGTCGCGTCACCTGGAGTACAAGAAGAATCTCGCTTTTGCTGGTCTGGCCGGTGTCCGAGCGCATCCAGTCAGGCAGGAACGAGAAGCCAACGCGGCCCGAGCTTTCACGGTTCTCGGCCAGGCCGCCGATGATGACGATATCGCCGTCAGCGACCGATAGCGACGTGCGCACTTCGCGCTTAGTCAGCGTGGGCGAATTGTTGACGCCGGTTTGCGTCGTGACGAAGTTGGATAGCTGCTGGCCCACGGTCAGGTCGACCACCGAATCGCGGACGACTGGCGCCAGGTCAAAGATGACACCGGAACTGCGATACTCGACCGATTGAACCGGCGCATTTCCGTTACCGGGATAACTAACCGCACCAAGAACCGGCACATCCTGACCGACTGAAAAACGACCGGAAGCCCCCGACCGGACACGCAGAGACGGCGCGGATATCGTCTTAAAGCGGCTGTCACTCGATAGCGCCGAAAACACCGCATCGATGGAGGTGTTCTTGATCCGCACGAAGCCGTCCAGGGTTGACGGCGTCGATAATCCAGCTGTCACCGTGCCACCCAGCAGACTCAAGGCTAGCGAGAACGCCGAGCCTTCCGCACCGTTGGACGCCACCTCAAACACCTGGCCGCGCACCATGACCTCACCCAGCCGTGTATCCAGCTGCGCCAACAGGCCGGACAGCTTTTTGATATCAGCCGCGGTGCCGTTGAACACCAGGGCATCCGTCACGGTATCGACCAGCGATGCCGCAGAGCCAGAGGGCGCAGGCGCTTTAGCCTGGCCTCCAGGAGCGTCCCCGGAAACAACTTGCGGTGCGCCATGAATAGTGCGCGTCGAGGTGAACTCACCCTTTGGAAAAAGAGCGCGCAGCAGTTCGACCAGGTAAGTCACATCTCTGAATTTTGGCCGATAGATGAACGCCTCTTTATCGGGTTCCGGCTCCTTTGCGGTGCTGACCAGGTCGACCCCGTTCACGGAACGGACGGCCAGGCCGAGCAGCGACATAAAGCGCGACACTTCCGATCGCGGCGACGCTCCTGTAGCGAACCGGAACGACACCAGGCGTTCATCGGCCACAACGTCCGGCTGGATCAGGTAGGGCGTCTTAAGGACCTGGGTGTACATCACCTCGACCGCATCAGCGATTCGCACCCGCGACAGCTCGAATGCGCTATCTGGAATACCGGGCGCACCAGGAGGTAACGATAAAGGCAACGGCAGGATCGGCGCGGCGTTACTGACTGAGGTAACGACTACCAGGAGCAACGTGATTAGGCGTTTCATTTCTTCCCCTCTACATGTCCGGCCTGGACGACAGCGCCCGAGTACCGGGTGACCTTGGCACCGTCGATATCGCCAATGGTCTGCGGCCCCATCTGGACGAACATCGAGGGCGATTCGTAACGCAAACGGCCGCTCGGATCAGCGATCACGATATAGCTGGCATTCCCTATCTTGGCTGTTCCAGCGATACGCCAGGTGTCTGAAAACCCAGGCTTGGGCGAGGGCGCGGCACCCTTCCCGTTCGCACCAGGAGCAACCGCCCCACCCTGCTTGGCATCCTGTGCCACGGGCTCAGTTTTCTTGGGCGTGAAGAAGCGCTTAATGCTGTATCCGCCGATGGCCAGCGCCACCAGCATCACCGCAGCCATCACCCATACCTTGCGACGGGCCAGCATGTTTTGCCGCTTGTCGACGTTGACAATCTTCCCTGCGGCACCACCCTTGAACGAGGAATAGAGCGGAAATATGTCCTTGCGATACTTGCGCAACGTGACGCTGATCCGCACCGCTTTAGTCTGCTTGTTTCCTTCGAAAATCGACACGCTGTAGGTGTTGGAAAGACCAAGGGAGATTTTTTTATGCGTGCGAATGTGGAAGGCCACCACGTTTTTGACGAAGCGGTGCAGTGTCGACATGTCCTGAATCATCAGCACCAGGTCACACGCAATACCGGTATCGGCATTGGTGAAGTGGCGGTGTTCCAGGAAGAAGCTTTTATGTTCCTCCAGGAGCGTGGCCCCGGTCGCCGGCCAGAAGCGCCAGGCCTCATCGATACACACCAGGTCACCCGGTTGCACGGTCGTATCAGTGTGAGCGCCCTTTTGCGCGTCGTAATACGGGAAGAACTTGGGCAGCGCCACGTCGCCGTTACTGACATGGACTACCTCGCCCAACGTACCAGGAACAACCTTGTGAGTCTTCTCGATGAATTCACGGATTTTGTCGCCATCGATCCCATCGACGTTCGTCACCACCCGCCGACCTTGCGCGATCGCCGGCACAATGACCTCTGACACGACCTCATAGCTCTTACCGGAACCCATCAGGCCGGTATAGACGTTGATCCCCATGTCAGCCGATCACCGGCAGCCGCCGAATGGTGAAGCGCGTCACATAGGCCGATAGCAGCAGCGGCACACCTGCTTTGATGTTGAACAGGTTCAGGAGATACCAAACACCAGCTGGCAATCCACCGAAGGCAGCGCCCAGCTGATCCGCGTTTGGCAGCATGGACGTAATCACGGCCATGAATTCGGTGGTAACGAAAAAGAGCCCGAAGAAGACAACGAACTTCACAATGATGGAACGCACCACGAATGCCAAGACGACATTCAGGGCCGATAGGACGATTCCGAACATGAGCTAGCCCCTCCTATGCCCGAAGCACAATAAACAGCGCCATGAGCGCGTAGACCACCGCCATGACCGCAAACAAAGTCGGCCTTGCTTGCTCCAGGAGCGCGCAGTGATTCGTAAAGCCGATGTCCTTGCCAAAGACCGGCACTTGCCAGGTCGGGCATTGCGCGTCGACGCCGGGAACGACAAACGACTTCACCGAGGGGAAGGCATTGGTCAGCGGCGCGATGATTTGCTGGGCGGTCGGAATCGGCTCCAGGCCAGGCGCGCCGATACCAGGATCAGTGCCAAGGTTTGAGAGCGGTTCGGTCGAGGGATTGGTGCCGGTGCTGGGTTGCGTGGCTGGGTCTACTGACGATGCAGGAGTGGTCGCGGTCGGCATAGTGAATGGCGACGACGCGGTGCCACCAGAGGGCGCAGCTTGTGGCGCGACAAAATCACCTACAGACGGCCAATAATCTGTATGCGCCTGCTGCCATGCTTGTGCCTGGACGGCAGTAATGGGTTGCGTGGCATCGTATGGCAGACCATCGTAGCCCGGCGCTGCCGCAGCCTCACGCCAAAAATCATTGGCAAGATCTGCGACGATCTGAGGATTGAGTGCAGCAGCTTTTTGAGCGTCAGTAAGTGCTGCTGCCGCGTCTGAAATTGTCTTTACAGGAGCGCCAGCAGGTTCAGGGAAGTTTGATGCCGGGCATATGCCATTAGTGCCCGACAAGCTTATACCTGGACAAGCTGTTCTGTTACTCGTGTACTGGATGATCGCGCCTGCCACTCCAACATCATACACCTGGCCAGTGTCGGAAAACGTCCAAAATGAATGGCATTCGTCGCCAACCATATCGTACGCCCGCTGAAAAATACGGCCTTGAGATTCCCCAGTGCTACCCGGTATGCCAGTACACGCCCCCGCTTTTGACGCCGAGCAAACGTAGCTTTGCCAGCACCAGATTGCCGACGGGATCGGCATCCCGGCAGGTGTATTCACTGATTGAGGATTGTCGCCAACCTGCACGCTATTCCGGTCTTTGAACAGCCATTTAACACCGGCGTCGAGAGCAAGTATCCCCGCAGATCCAACCAAAACAATGGCTGCAACACTCACCCATGCAGGCGCGGTAATGCCCAGCGCAGTAACGGCAACAGCCTCTGCTGTATAACCAATAGCAGCCCCGCCAATAGCCCTAATCGTAGAGCTATAACGGGGATCAGCCGCCAAAAATCCATTACTCAACATTTTGCTCTGCGCAACGCCGGAGATTGCGTTTTGCATCTTCGACACCGGCAAATCGGCGCTATAGGCATTGATGGTCAACACCAGGAGACACAGCAACGTGAGGATCATTCGCCGCATCATGCGCCCTCCAGGCCGGCCACAGTAGCCCAGGCACACACGATGCCCCAGGCAAAGACAAACAAGTACCAAAGGTTCGAATAGACCATCGCACACCCCCTATGCGCAGACGAAAAAAAAGGACGATGCAGCGCTACATCGTCCCTACTTGCGACTGGCGATGCTTAGGCCGTCTTGAGGAACGCCATCACCATCTTTGCGGCCTTGACGGTGACGTGCACAACCGCAATGACCGCGCCGATCGCCAACACACCGGTAACGATGTCGGTCGCGGACACCGCACCCGTGATACCCGTCAGGTCGACGGCCGCATGTGCAGCCGGTGCACCCACTGCCAATGCAACGCCAGTTGCGCCAGCGCCGACCACTTTCTTTGCCTTGTTCCAGACTTTCATGGTTCTACCCCTTGTAACGCCGGAAATCGTCCGGCAACGTTTGCCCGATATGAGCAATTCTTTTAGGCGATGGCGTGATACAGCATCACGAACGCCATGACCCACAATGCAGCCACACCAGCGGCCAGCAATCCAGTCAAACGATGCAATCCCATCTCTCATCCCTCCCTGATCATGTCGAGCAAGGCACCAACGCCTTTGCCGACGAAATAACACACCAACACCAGTGAAAAGCCTGCCGTCCACACTGTCGCTACACTCGATGCCTCAGGCGCGTCCAATGTCGTTTCGAGCAACCCGACTTGTAAGGTTGCTGTACCACCGTCGCATGCCAACTGGCCGTCCACAGACACAGTGGGCGCAGCCTCTTGCGAGCAGTAAAGAACGTACTTAGGCATCGGATTTTTCGTTACGCGGAACGGAGGTCAGGAAATTGAATTGGCGGCGCTGACGAAACTCACGCTGCCGCTGCGCATTGGTTTTTGGAGCCAGTTTCGGCGGACGACCACGGCGCGATTCACCGAACAGGTCTACCGTGTATTTGTCCGCCGATTGCTTCATCAGGCCGCTACCTTGGCAGGTTCCTTGGGAGTCGCTTTCGGTGCGGTGTAGGGCGTGATGCTGTCCACCACAGATTGAATGCGCTTGTCAGATGCGACGGAGATGCGGAAATCCACCTCATACATGCCGCGCGGAATATTGTTGTATTCCTTGGGCAGAAGCAGCTCACCGACCAGCGGCTCTACTTCGCCGGACTGCTTGTTGATGTTATGGACGATGCACTGAGCAAAGCGCATGTCATATGCATTGCCCGACTTCTTTGCGATACCGGACAGGGGGACAACGTGCAGGATTTCGATAATCGATTTAGCCATTTTTCGAGCCTCTAGACTGAATTTGAAGGGATGCCGCTAAGGGAGTCGAACGCCCAAAAACGGCACTTTTTCGCGCTTGTGATATCTTATGAAAATAGCTCAAATGAACTAAGTACAAATGAGCTAATTCGAGATGCATGTTAGCCCAAACGTACAAACTTGGTGATTGGAGTTTCAAATGACTTACGAAGAATTAATAGCGAAGGCGCTCAAAGGCAGAAGTGTCAATAGCTTGGCGAAGGAATGGGGAATTCCACAGAAGACGCTAGACAACTACGCGAAGGGAACGAGAACACCGGACTTTCACACCACCATCATTTTGATAAAAGAATCCGGATATAGCGCAGAGCGAGTGCTGAAAGTACTGGCTGACCATGAGGCGAGCAGAAAGCTCACCAAAAGAGATATGACGGTAATTGCCGACAAGCTCTCACCATCTTTTGATGCGTTACTGCGTATGGCAAACGCTTGCTGGATGCAAATTCAGCGGGTGGCGCAGTAACTAATTTGCCCATCAAAGCTTCTACAAATTATGCGAAATCGACGGCAAATCAGCACAACAGATATTTTTTCCAAAAGGAAACATTTTGGCGGTTTCCTCAGTGACCAAACGGCTCCTTGTCGGCACGATGCGTTCTAGCTCTGGTTTCGTCTGTTACATGGATGCGTTTCCCGTGTGTGCCATTCCTTGACAAGCTGCCGTCGGTTACCGAGGTAGTACTCGTCCAAGAAATCAGCCTTCACAACCCAGTCGGCACGAAAACGGTGAAAATCGCCAAACGACTCACACCAAGCCGCAACGAACCAACGCGACTCAACGAAACCGAGCATGATCGGCCAGATCGTTTGTTCCAACACGGTTCCGTTCTCTTCCCTATACACAATGTGCATTTTGCGCTGTTCGCGCAGCGCCTGTCGAACTCGTCCCAAATCGAGGCCTGTATCTTCGCTTTGCGGGCTGATATACAGCGCATTGTCATCCAACGCTCGCCGCATCTCTAACGGAAGCACTGCATCGATTTTTGCAATCGCGTTCTGCATCGCATGAGCTAGGCCATCGTCCGTTTGGCGGCTGACCCATTGGGCGCCAGCCGCAAGTGCATGAATTTCTTCTGCCGTAAAAGACAGCGGCGGTAGAAGAAAACCTGGTCGGAGTATGTAGCCGATACCTGGCTCTCCATTGATATCAGCACCTAATGTTTGCAGTGTCGCAATGTCGCGACGGATAGTGCGTAGCGATACGCCAACCTCGCGTGCAAGCGTCTCGCCGGACACCGTTCCACGGTGCCGGCGAAGGACTTGCATGAGATCAAATAAACGATGGCTTCTCGACATGCTTAGTCCATTGTGACGAGGCACTTTCCACCGAGTTTAAGACCAGCTTCAAGCTCAGTGATAAGTTGGATTGCGTCATTTAGCGGTACGATTTTTCCGATCGGCAGTCGAAATTTTCCATTTCTGGCAGCACTGGCAAGATTGTCGAGAATGTCTGGCCTCGGTGCACCGACAATCGGCTTCAATTTGCGGTTGAAGATAGCGCGGATGAGCTTGCCAGGGGTTGGGTTGAGGTCAAGAAACACACCGTCCTTTTGCAGTAGACTGAGCCCCATCGCAGTGGTCATCGTGGCGGCCGTGTCGTAGACCACATCGAAACGCTCCGCGAGCGTCCCCAAATCAGTAGTCCGATAGTCAAAGACGGTTTGAACGCCGAGAGAGGCGGCTCGCTCCCTCGAACCGGAGCTGCAACTACCCGTAACCGAAGCGCCGAGCATGAGCGCTATCTGCACAGCCGCTTCGCCCACTGCACCGGCGCAGCCGTTGACGAAGACGCGCTGGCCGGCCTTCAGTTTCGCCTTGTCTACCAAACCGTTCCAGGCGGTGATTCCCGGCGTTCCAATGCAAGCAGCATCCTTGAAAGACACTTCGTCGGGTTTCTTTGCCAAGAAGGTTTCTTTGGTCACAACCGCCTGGCCTAAAGCTCCACTCTCCTTGAAACGGGCCAGACCGAAGACAGCCTCCCCCGGACGAAAGCGCGTTACGCCTGGACCGATCGCAGTCACGACCCCCGAAAAATCCATGCCCATCGCACGAGGGAAGGCATTTCCGGTCACGATTTTCATCAGGCCGTTGCGCAGCTTCCAATCGATGGGGTTTATGGCTGCGAATTTGACCTGCACTGCCACCTCGCCTTTGCCGGGCGCGGCCAGCTCGAAGTCGTCGAGTTGCATAAGCTCGGGACCGCCGTACTTGTGATATTGGATGCGTTTCATGGCAGCCTCTCTCTTCCCACTTCAGAGCAGCATAGCCGGGTGGTTCGCTTGGCAGAATCTGTAACACGCGTAGTCATCATATGCTTGTCTTTTGTAGTGTCGGAGAATGCAGTCTAGATCAGCATGGTGTCAGTTTTTGACACCATGGTTCACTATGTCTGTTTCTCCGAATTGGGATATACCGTCAGGCACCGTTACCGCGTCTTGACCGTTTCCCAACTGAATAAGAGCATCGGTAGCGAACCACGACCTTCACGCCTGTCGAGATGGGATTTAACCCGCCGCGCCAACGTCTGCCTATGATCCGTTAATGCTTTTTAACCAGGCCGCCATGACTGGATACAGCCACCACAGCATGGCGCTCCAGATCAGGATGACGATCCCAAGGCCGACATAGCTCCGGGGTTTCTGGTTCTTCTCCGTCAGCCACGCTTCAGCCCGAATCCTGTTGCGTTCGATGGCGTCTGCTGGCGTCAATCGTAAGCAGAGCCAGATTCCCAGCGGAACAATAATCAAATCATCGAGATAGCCAATGATGGGAATGAAGTCTGGAATCAAATCTATTGGACTCAGCGCATAGGCCGCAACGGCCATTGCCAGGATTTTGGGCAGCAACGGCGCCGAAGAGTCTTTGGCGATGAACATCAGCGTCACGACATCTCGTTTGAGTTTTTTTGCCGTTGCGTGCAGATGGGTGATGAGTGGGCGTATCACGGATGGCTTTAAATAAAAATTAGATGGCTGGAGCTGCATTATCGTGCCGAATTTCGCATGCGAAATCATCAACCGCGTTCCCCTGCTCTGCCTGCATTCTCTTCTTTTTTGCAGCGACCATTGGCGGGGCCGCATCGCTATATCAGCCCTATCCATCATGGTCAGTCGGCGAAATTGCCGTCTGCTAATTCATAGCTGGTACTGCGCCCACCAGCGACGGTCTTTTTCAGCACGCCTTTTTCCAGCAGGTCAGTGATGTCGCGTAGTGCTGTATCCGGTGAACATTTGGCGATGGCCGCCCATTTGCTGGTGGTGAGCTTGCCCTCAAAGTCATCCAGCAGTTTGTTCAGCAACTTCGCTTGCCGCTGGTTCAGCGACAGCGGCCCCCAGCGCTGCCAGAAACGCGCCTTGGCCAGGACGGCGTCGAGCGTGAGCTGCGCCTGGTCGACGGCGCGGTGCAGGCTGTCCAGGAACCATAGCAGCCACTCGGTGACGTCCATCGATCGCTTTTGCGTGCGCTCCAGCATCTCGTAATAGGTTTTCCGGTCCCGCTGGATCTGGGCGGAAAGACTGTAGAAGCGCTGCGGGCTGCCGTCGGCCCGTGCCAGGAGCAGATCGCCGATGGCGCGCGCGATGCGGCCGTTGCCGTCGTCGAATGGGTGCAGCGTCACGAACCACAGGTGGCCCAGGCCGGCCTTGATCAAGGGCGGTTCGTTCACCGGGCCGTTGAGCCAATCCAGGAAGCGGCCGGTTTCCCGCTCCAGGCTGTGTGCCGGCGGCGCTTCGTAATGCACGCGCTGGCGGCCGATCGGGCCGGATACCACTTGCATGGGGCCGCCGGCGTCGTCTCGCCATGCGCCGACATTGATCCTGGACAGGCCTGAATAGGCGCTCGGGAACAACGCCGCATGCCAGCCGAACAGGCGCTCCCGGTCAACCGCTGCGGCGGCATTGCCGGTGGCGTCGAGGATCATTTCGACCACGCCTTCGACGTGCCGATCGACCGGCGCCAATGCGCCGATCTCCACGCCCATACGGCGGGCGATGCTGGAGCGCACGGATTCGACGTTGAGGGTTTCGCCTTCGATTTCGCTGGTCTTGATGACATCCTCGGTCAACGCGGCCAGGCTGGCCTGGTCGCGCAAGGCCAGGCCCACATCAGCCAGGCGTCCCAGCAGGATGCCCTGCGCGCGGCTGACCTCGGCCATCGGCCCGGCGAGCGCCGCGAGGTCGAATTGCCAGCGCGGCCAGTCGCCGGATTGCCAGATATAGGTGTAATCTCCGCTTTTCATGCGGTCATTATGGGCCGGATTCTCCGCATGGGCAAATTATTCTTTGCATAAAATGCGGTGAATAAGCGGCTTATTCGCCGCACGACATGGATGCCCTGCTCCATGCGACTGAAACCGGGTTCAGGGATGACCCGGCTAATGCCCTCTTCATCCATGGCCAAGTGACGGGGAAAACCGGTTTATCCTGTGGTAAGTTAGACTACGTATCGTATCAACGATACATTTGAATCTATTCGCCAGCATCCCCCTCGCTACCACATGAAGATCAAGAACAAGGCCGTTGCCGGCGCCAAGGAAGCGCCAGTGGCGACGCCACAGAAAAAGCCCGGAACCGCAACACTCAAGGAAACAAAAACACGCGTGCGGCTTTCGCCGGAAGTGCGGCGCCGGCAAATCCTCGATGCCGCACTGGTTGAATTCAGCGCCCTGGGGTTTACCGCCGCCAGCATCTCCAAGATCGCCCAGCGCGCCGGCACCTCCAAAGCCAATCTCTATGTGCACTTCGCCAACAAGGATGAAATTTTCGAGACCTTGCTGACGGATCTGCTGGCGCCGCCCATTGAGCTCCGGCAGCAAGCCCAATCGGAGCCGGACCTGGACGATCTGATCGACAGCTTCATCGAAAAAACCTACGGCGGCCTCACGCCGCAGGCTATCGCGATCATACGGCTCGTCATTTCAGAGGGTCATCGTGTCCCGGCCATCATTCGGCGCTGGTACGAAAACAATGTCATCCCGGCGCGGGCCAGGCAGCAACGGCAGATCGACCAATATGTGGCCAAGGGGCAGATACTGCCCAGCCCGCTCACCGAGCACTTCAGCTTTGTCATGGTGCCGGTGCTATACGCCGCCGTCGTTAAAATGGTTTTTGGCGAAGAGATGGGGGACAGTGAAAGTAACAAAATCAAGGAAACGCACCGCAAGGTGCTGCACATGCTGCTCAAGCCGCATCTTGAAGGGGCCTGAGCCCTTTCTTTCTTTCATCAGATGATCCTTGCGGCGGCGCCCATCCCGCCGCCAGCGGTCGCCCTCCCCGCCCCCGGCCTGGCCGGCGCCGGCTTGGGCGCCGATCGGCATCAGTCGTCGAGATACACGATGCGATCGCCTTCGCCGGGAATGCATCCGTCAGCGATGGAAGACCAGCCGCGATGCACGATCACGCGCTTGCTGTCATGGCATATCTCGACACGCTCGCTGCCGGCAACGTGCGCTCGGACAAACTCTTCGATGGACGCCGGCAGGCTGATCTTCAATTTCATGGCAAAGAGATCTTCTTCGGGATGATCGTCAAGATGGATGAGCGGAACGAATCCCGCGGCGAACATCAACCAGCGCGAATCGACCGCCACCGGTTGCGGCATATAGCCCTCCTCGCGCAGCCAATTCTGGGCGCGCTGGCGCAGGTCATCCCCATCCGGGAGCCCGCCCCAGGCGGCGGCAAGCAACTCCATCAGCCACTGATTGCAATTCTGGTACTGCAGTCCGTACGCATAGGCGTTGGCGCTGTAGTTGGGCGCGAGCAGGCGCAGCGCCGCCCCTGTATCGTTCGCCGCCTGTTGCAGGATCCACTCCGAATCGGCCGGCAGCTTCACGGCGGAGATATATCCAAGCGCGGCGTTATCGATTCCCATCGCAAATCCGGCCAGCCCCTGGTCGTAGATGCGTGGGCGCGATTCATCGCAGGCATAGTAAAGCTGCCGGGCGGTCCATGTTTCGTTTTCCGAACGCCGGGCGATGGCGGCATGAGAGTAGCGGATATGAAAGCGTGACAGGTCCAGGCCGGAGCGGCTGATCAATATGGCATTGCTATTCATGGCGGCCAGCTCGCTGCGCACCACCGCCGCAAACTGCAGCACGCGATCTTGCTGGCGCGCGCTCAGTGGTTTCGTTCTGTCGCAAAAGTCGGATGCGGCCGAAGCGCCGGATCCGGCCTGTGCCGTTCCTGTGAACGCAATGCAAATGAAGATGAAGATTGCCGCGGATTTGAGCAGATAGCGTTTAATCACATGCCTACCACGCGTCGTGCCGCAAGTTCATCGTGCCAGTTATCGGCAAGCACCAGGTAGAACGGGTCTTTGGTATCGCCCCTGGAAAACTCAAAGCCATATGCGCGACGCTGGGCATGGATGAAATCTCCTTCTTTCATGGCCTGCTTGTCCAGGACTTGCGCCGGCAAGTCCAATACCACGCGCTGCTTCAAATCCTCGGTCTGCATGGTTACCCGCATGAACGCCGCCCGATCCGGCGTTTGCGCAATATCGATAATGCGGTAATCGCCGTTGGCGACCTTGTCTCCATCCGTGGAACTATTGCTCGAATCGCTCAGCGAATCCGAGATGCTGCCGCTGGAAGCGGAGCCGGCGCTGGAGGCGGACGACGCAAAACTCTCCGCATCGGCATGAAAGGCGGCGCCTGCCATGGCAATGAAACAGGCGAGGCGAAGGTTTCTCATCAAATTCACAGGGGCTCCTTGGGGCTAAAAATATTTTCAAACATTAATGATCGATCGGTCATTAGCAATGATACACTGATTAGTGATCGATCGGTCATTATAAGTTCCGTATTGCCGATCCTCATTTCCATATCTTGAAATTTGCCCAGCCACACATTGACTTGCCAAGGAAACCCCATGCCCAAACTTTCGAAAACAATCTTTGCCCTGATTTGCATCTCGTTGGTGTCGCTCGCCGGCTGCAGCAGCACCAAGCCTGTGCCTTACACCGGCCTCAGCTCCTCGGTTCAGCTGCAGAAAAACGCGCAACAGGACGCCGACAAGATCCCTTACCTCTACTCTTCCAATGTGAACTGGAATAACTATTCCGCCCTGGTGATTGAGCCTGTCGCCATTTACACCGGGACAGACAATCAGTTTGGCGATTTGGCCGAGGGCGACAAGCAAGAACTTTCAACATACATGGATGCGGAATTCAGAAAAGTGCTGAGCCAACGCTTCCGGATCGATAACAAGACCGGCCCCGAGACGCTCAGGCTCAAGCTGACGTTGACAGGCGCCGGCACCAACACGGCCGTAGCGTCCACCGTTACCCGTTTCGACCTGGCCGGCATGCCTTACAACGTTGTGCAATCGATCCGCGGAAAAGAAGGCATTCTGATGGGATCGGTCAGCTATGCGGTCGAAATCTACGACGCCTCCAGCAATCGCCTTCTGAAAGCATTCGTGACAAAGCAATATCCCAACGCGATGAATATTGCCGCCACCTTCGGTTCGCTGAGTGCCGCCAAGACCGGGATCGACAAGGGCGCCGAGAATTTGCTGGCGCAAATGAAATAACCGGTGAATAGCCAATGATCAAGGCTGCGCAGGCTGCATTCCAGGAATCGGCGCTGGTCTGAATCCATAAACAAACCGTCCAGATGGTTTTGTAAGTACGCCGGAACTGCTATAGTTCCGTGCAATTTGCTGCAGTGCACAGCGGCTTGTCGGGACCGGCGTCAGCCGCGTAGTTGTTGTTCCGCTATCGCGCCCACCATCCGCGATAGCGGCCCGCCAGGCCAACCCGGCCTGCGCCGAAAAACTGATTGTTGAGGAACATAAAATGCGTACCACTTATCCCCCGGACCGCGAGGGCGCGCTCAGCGCCGCCACGGCCGGCATCGAAAAAGGCGCGGATGCCTTGATGGCCCGACTGCGCTAACGGCGACAAGTGCGGCGCCATGGACAAGCTCGGCCGAAATGATCCTGAACCGCGCGACTGGATTGCGGAAGCGCGGCGCAATGACCTGGTCGCATGCAAATATTGCGATGCGATCCACGCATTCACGGCGCCAGGCGCCGTCCAGTCCGCGCATTGCCAGCGATGCGGCAGTTCGCTTTATGCCCGCGGGCCGGTCCAGAGCCATTGGATGCTGCCGCTGGCGATTGCCGCGCTGTTTTTTTTCATCATCGGCAATGTCTACCCAATCGCCAGGATCAATATCCAGGGCATCGCCGTCCAGGCCACGCTGTGGGAATGCATATTGCGCATGAATGCGGATCGCATGACGCCGTTGTCGATATTCATGGTCGTGACGACCATCCTGTTCCCGGCGCTTGAACTGGTTCTCATGATTTTCCTGCATGCGCGACCGGCCCAGGCCCGGCCGCGGCTCAACAGCAAAATCTTCCGCCTGTTAAAGCATGTGCGGCCATGGAGCATGATCGAGGTCTACATGCTGGGGATGCTGGTCACCATTTGCCAGCTGACCACCATGGCAACGGTCATCCCCGGGATATCCCTGATATCGACGGGACTGCTGGTGGTTATCCTGGCCGCGATCCTGACTTTCGATTCGAGAGAAAAGTGGCAGTAGAACGCGCCCAAAACGATCTTTATCCGAATGTGCAATCGGCCAGATCCATGGGGCTGGTGTCCTGCCCCACCTGCCAGCGGCTGCACAACCGGTTCATGATCGAACGCCGCTGCACCCGTTGCGGAACCGTTCTGCGCGACCGCATCCATAACAGCCTCACCCGCAGCTGGATACTGTTGTTTCTGGCCCTGGTGGCCTATGTGCCGGCCAACTTGCTCCCGATTACCTATACGCATTCGATGCTGGGCTCCTCGAGCCACACCATGTTGTCCGCAGCGGCGTTTTTCTGGTTCTCGGGCGCGCATGGGCTGGCCATTCTCATCTTGTTGATCAGCGTCGTCATCCCGTTGGCCAAGATCCTTGGACTGGCGGCCTTGCTGCTCTCGACGCAGCGCAAATCCATTGACCGGCTCCGGCAGAAAACGCGGTTCTTCCAACTGCTCGAACTGATTGGCCGATGGCCCATGCTCGCCGTATTCGTCGTCGTCCTCCTGGCATCCCTGGTGCGCGCCGGCGCCCTGCTGAGCATGACCGCCGGCCCGGGGATTTTAGCCTTTGGGGCGATGGTCATTTTCACGATGCTGGCGTCATCGAACTTCGACCCAAGGCTGATTTGGGATGCAGTGGATGCCTATGAATAGAACCGGCACGGCCCGCCCCATGATGAGCGCCGATGAAGATAAATCCATGCGCCGCATCCGCCACACTTCTCTGTGCGCCATCCTCTTGGCCGGCCTGCTTTTATCCGCCGGGTGCGGCTCGCCGCCGATGCGTTATCACAGCCTGCTCACGCCCATCGTTCAGGATTCGGCAACCGGGCGCGCCTCGGCTGCCGCCTCAAACACGTCGGGCACATCAAGCACATCAAGCGCGGCGATGCTCATCGAAGTCGAGAAAATCGGCGTCCCCGCAGGCCTGGATACGCCACAGCTGATGTATGCCAATGCCGACGGCACTCTGCGCGTCCTGGAACATGACAGGTGGGCCTCCTCCTTCTCCGACGAGCTGAGGTCGGCCCTCTCCGTCAACTTGCAGGATCGGCTCGCGGCCCGGGACGCATATAAGCTTTCACTGCCCGCGGATGCCCCCAGGTTTCTCGTCAGCGCGGCACTCGTACAGGTCGATATTGGCAATGCGCGGCGGTTCTATGGCGTCATCCAATGGAACGTGCGCAGCCTGCCTGACGGCAAGGCCCTCATGGGCAAGACCGTCCTCGACCTGCCGATTGCCAGCGGGCTCGATAGCCAAATCGCCGCCTATCGCCGGCTGCTGCAAAGCGCCGCCGGCGACATCACGCTGGCCATCCGGTCATTGCAGCAGATCTCGAAATCGTAGCCGGCCTCAGGGCTCAGGCCTCGGGCGTCGCCAACGCCCTCCTCGATCGCATCCCCGAATCATGCGGCCCGCCGCCACTCTCCGGCGTCGCCCACACGATGTTGCGGGACGGATCCTTGATGTCGCACGGAATGCGTAGCGAAGCAAACGGTTCGAAAGTGAAACACGCTACAATTGCACTTCGATCAAAACCGTCGCATAACAATAGCAATTTGCCATGCCTACACGTTCCACTGCGTCCACCGCCACCAAGCCGAAGCCAGACCGGAAGGCGGGACGATCCTCCCTCTTCATCGGCTCCACCGAGAAGACCTTTCAGGTATTGCATACCTTCGCCGGCCCCAACCGCCATATGACGCTTGGCGATATCGCGCGCGCCTCCGGGCTGGACCGCAGCGCCACGCAACGTGTCGTGCATACGCTGGAAGAACTGGGCTATCTGTATCGCGTGCCGGACACGCGCAATTACGGCCTGACCAGCAAGGTGCTGCAATTCGCCTACAACTACATCAGCGCCAACGAACTGGTCGACAAGGCGTCGCCGTACCTGCTGGATATCAGCCGCCATATCGGCGAAACCGCCAACCTGCTGGAGCTCGATGGCCATGAAATCGTGTTCGCCGCGCGCTTTCCCGGGAAACACCTGGTCAACATAGACATCGTGGTCGGCGCCCGCCTGCCCGCGGCTTTCACCGCCGCCGGCACCGCCATCATGTCGCGCCTGCCGGAAAGCCGGGTCAAGGAAATCCTGGCGCAGACCAAGCTGGAAGCCATGACCCCATTTACGCAGACCAACCCGGCCAAGCTGATGGAGCGCATTCGCCAAGTCGCGCGCCGGGGATATGCCGTCATCGAAAACGAGACCGTGCTGGGCGACATCTCGGTGGCCGCGCCAATCACCGACCACGGCGGTATCCCGGTGGCGGCGATCAGCATTGCCGTGCCGACCTCGCGCTGGACGCGCGAACGGGTCGAGAACGAACTGGCGCAGCATGTCCAGGTCGCCGCCACGTCAGTGTCCAAATCGCGTCTGCAAGGCTTTCGCCGCTGATACCGCTGCTACCGCTAATGCCGCCGATACCGATGGCGCAGGCCAATGCCGCCTGCGCCATCGTCCATTCAAGCTGCCGGCAACGACTCGAAGATCGCCAGTTGCTTCTTGAGCTCTTCGCGCATGCGCGCCACCAGATCGGTCGCCGGCGGCACCAGCGGCGCCAGCATCTCGGAGGCATGCACGCCGATGAGATCCATGACCGCCTTCATCGGCCCCGGATTGGTTTCGGCGAATGCCAGATTGAGCAGCGGAATCAGGCTGCGGTGCAGCTCGACCGCCTCGCGGATCTTGTCGGCACGCCCCAACTGATAGATCTTCTGCCATGCGGTGGGCAACAGCGATGCCGTCACAATGATGCCGCCGCGCGCGCCGGCAGCCAGGTGCATCGGGAAAAGATGGTCTTCGCCGCTGAGCACCGCAAATGAGTCATCCACGCCGGCGACCGTGCGCAGGAAATGCCACATGTCGGTATTGCACGCCTTCATGCCGATGATGCGCTCGTGGCGGGACAGCTCATGGATCACTTCCGGCGCGATGGCGATACGGGTACGGTAGGGAATCTCATAGAGCAGGATGGGCACCGGCGATTCGTCGGCATAGCGCATGAAATAGTCGCGGATGCCGGCCTGCGTCGGATTGGTGTAGTACGGCGTAAGCACCAGCAAAGCGTCGGCACCTGCCGCGGACAGGTCGCGCGCGGCGGCCATGGCGTCGTGATATCCCGGGTCCAGCACGCCGGCGATCACCGGAATGCCGCCCTTGACCTCCGCGCTCACGACTTCCGTCATGCGCACGCGCTCGGCGCGCGCCAGGGCGCCATATTCACCGGTGCCGCCCAGCGGCAGGATACCGTCGATGCCCTGCTTGAGCAGGAAGCGCACCAGCGCCTGGGTGGCCGCGACATTGATGGTGTCGTCGGCATTGACCGGCGTCGGGATGGCGGGCATGACGCCCTTCAGGGATGCGGCGGAAAGCATAGTGTTACCTTTCTGTAAAAACTCAGGAAGCCAGATTGCGGCGACGCAGGCGGTCGGCCACGGAAATGAGAACGGTGATGAAGGCGAACAGGCAGGTTGACACGGCCGCGATGACCGGCGAAACCTGCATCGTGGTTTCATCCCAGAACTGCTTGGGCAAGGTGGTGCTGAGGCCACCCGTGGTAAAGAGCGCGATGGTCAGCTCGTCGAACGAGGTAGCGAAGGCGAACAGGAACGAGGACAGCATGCCCGCGCTCAGGATCGGCAAGGTCACCCGGCGCAAGGTGGCCAGCGGCCCGGCGCCCAGGCTATGGGCGGCGTGGTCCAGGCGGGTGTCGTAGTTGCGCAGCACCGCCATCATGGTGATGACCACATACGGCACCGCCACCACGGTGTGCGCCAGCATCAGGCCGAACGCCGAACCCACCAGGCCGACCTTGGCGAAGAAATAGAACACGCCCACGGCCAGGATCATGCGCGGCACGATCATCGGCGCCAGCACCAGCGCCAGCAGCCCGGCATTGCCACGGCCGTTGCCGCGCACCAGCAGGAAGGCCATCGGGGTGCCGATGAGCATCGACAGCAGGCCCGTGCCCAGGCCGACCAACATGGAACGGCCAATCGCATCCATCCACACCGACGAATCGAAAACCTGCCGATACCACTGCAGCGAGAAGCCACGCGGCGGCCACGCCAGGCCCGAGGCCGAATCGACCGAGAGCGGAATCATCATGAACGCGGGCGCGCTCAAAAAGGCCAGCAGGATCAGCGCTGACCAGTTCAGCCAGCGGCGTTTGGGCGCCTGGCGTTGCGCCCGGCCCGAGAATGGCGACAGCAAGGCATCGGTGGCATGGCCCAGGCCGCCGAGGATGGCATTGCCGATCCGGCGCAGCACGCCGTTGCCGCCCGATTGGCGCGCGGCGGCGGCATTGCTGCCGGCCATGGTCGACAAGCCCACCAGGCGGTCGTAGATCACGAAGACGATCAGCACCACCACCAGCAGCAACACCGAAATCGCCCCGGCAAAGCCCCAGTTCAGCGCCTGCATTACCTGGTCGATGATGAGTTGGGTGATCATGGTTTCATGGCGCCCGCCCAACAGCGCCGGGGTAATGAAGAAGCCGATGGCGGTGACGAACACCATCAGTGCGCCCGACGCCACGCCCGGCAGCGACAGCGGGAAATAGATGCGCCAGAACGCCGTGCCCGGAGGCGCGCCCAGGGTGGATGCGGCGCTGGGCAGGCGGCGGTCGATGTTTTCCATCACCGACAACATGGTCAGAATGGCCAGCGGCATCAACGCATGCACCATGCCCACTACCACCGCCGGCAGGTTGTAGAGCAGATTGAGCGGCGTGTCGATGATGCCCAGGGACTTCAGGATCCAGTTGATCACGCCATTGCGCCCCAGCAAGACCACCCAGCCGAAAGTGCGCACCAGGAAGCTGGTCCAGAAAGACAGCAGGACCCAGTACAGCAGGCGGTTCTTGCTCTTGCCGGTGGCGCTGGAAATCAGATAGGCGACCGGATAGCCGAACAGCACCGAAAACAAGGTGGTCAGCAGCGACACCTTCAGGGTGATCCCGAGCACCTCGAGATAGACCGATGAAGCAAACAGCTTGCGGTATTCGTTGAGGGTGAAACCGGCGTCATTCTTGATGCTGAGCATCAGCAGCTGGCCCACCGGGTAGACCAGCAGCACCAGCAACAGAATCAGCAACGGCGCCGACATCAGCACCGGACGCAAGCAACGGCGCCAGGGCGCGGGGCGCGCCGTGGAATGGGACGAGAGTGCGGTTGGCTTCATGGCTTATCCCGGAATGGCGACGGCGTCTTCGGCCTTCCACGACAGGCCCAGCGGCTGGCCCATCTGGTAGCGGCCGCCCATGCGGCGAGTGGGATAGGACGCCACCACCACAGCCGTATCGGCGCCGCTGTCCTGCAGATAGAGCTTGGTCATGCCGCCGGTCACCATGACGTCCATCAGCTTGCCCTGCAGCAGGGCGGGGTCGACGGCTTCATGCACTTCATGCACCTCATGCACGATCATGTTCTGCGGACGGATCATCACCTTGACCTGGTCGCCCGCCTTGATCCGGCTGTCATACGCCATGGCCCAGCCCTTGTCCTGGCCGGCGATGGCAACCTGCACGCGCTCGCCGTCGCGGGCGATGACGCTGGCCTCGAGCAGATTGGACTCTCCCAGGAAATCGGCCACGAAGACGCTGCCGGGACGAAAATACAGATCGTCGGGCGTGCCCAGCTGGGCAATCTCGCCGGCATTCATCAGGCAGATGCGGTCCGACATCGTCATCGCCTCTTCCTGATCGTGCGTGACGTAGACGATGGTGGTGCCCAGTTCGCGGTGGATGCGCTTGATTTCCAGCTGCATGTGGTCGCGCAGCTTCTTGTCCAGCGCCCCCAGCGGTTCATCCATCAGAATGATGGAGGGCCGGTACACCATGCAGCGCGCCAGCGCGATGCGCTGCTGCTGGCCGCCGGAGAGCTCGCGCGGATAGCGCCCGGCCACGTGCGGCAGGTGCACCATCTCCAGCGCCTCCATGACCTTCTTGCGCGCCGTGGCGGCATCGACCTTGCGCATCTGCAGCGGGAAGGCGATGTTTTCAGCCACCGTCATGTGCGGGAACAGGGCATAGTTCTGGAACACCATGCCGATATCGCGCTCATGGGGCGCGCCGTAAGTGACGTCGGCGCCATTGATGGTCATGCTGCCTTCATCCGGCTGGGCCAACCCTGCAATCAGGCTGAGCAGCGTGGTCTTGCCCGAGCCGCTGGGGCCCAGGAGGGTCAGGAATTCACCCTGGGCGACATCGAGATGGGTCGGCGCGAGCGCCACGAAATCCCCATAACGCTTGCTCAGGCCCGAGATGCAGAGGTTGGAAGCTGCCATGATGTAATGATCTTGCCAAGGATTGATGACGAGGACTTGGGGCTTACCCCAGGATCCAGCGATTGAAACGCTCCAGCGCCTCGCCCTGGTGCTGCTGCCAGTACTTGGCGTCGATCTGCACGCCGGCGTTGATGTAGACCGGGAAGGTTGGCGAATTGTTGGCCACTTCCGGCTTGATGTAGTTGAACGCTTCCGGTTGCGGGATCCCGGCCGGGAAGAAGTCGACCAGGCCGGCCATGCGCTTGGGATCGCTGGCGAACCGGATGAATTCGCGGCAAGCCTGGACATTCGGACCGCCCTTGAGAATCGCCCAGCTGTCGCAACCCCAGATATTCTGGTTCCAGACGATGCCCACCGGCGCCCCGTTGGCGATGGCGCCCTGCGCGCGCGACACCCAGGTGCACACCATATCCACTTCCCCCGAGGTCAGCATCTGCTCGACCTGGGCGCCGGTGGTCCACCAGACGTCGACATTCTTGGCGATCTTGCTCAGGCTGTTGAAGGCGCGGTCGAGATTGCAGGGATAGACCTGGTTGGTCGGCACGCCATCGGCCATCAGCGCTTGCTCGATGGTGTCGAAGGGGTGTTTGCGCATGGCGCGGCGGCCGGGGAAGTCCTTGACGTTCCAGAAGTCGGCCCAGGATTTCGGCTCCTTGCGGCCCTTGAAGGCATCCTTGCGGTAAGCCAGCACCGTGGTATAGACGTTGTGGCCAACGCCGAACGGGGTCATGTATTGCTTGGGGATCTTGGCGATCACCGGGTCGTTTTCCAGGCCGTGGCGTTCCAGGTATTCCTTGCCGCCGGAAGTCAGGGTCAGCACCGCCGGCTGGCTGACCTTGGCCATGTCCCAGGTATAGGTGCCGGCATCGACCATGCTCTTGATCTGCGCGGTCGGTTCCGCGGTGGCTTGCGCGGCAACCACTTCGATACCGGTCTTTTCGCGGAACGGCTTGAAGAAGACTTCGGTATAGGCCTTGGTGTAGATGCCGCCGTCATCGCGCACCACGATGCGCTTGGTGGCCGCGCGCGAAGGCGTCCAGATGAACGGGAACGAGGCGGCGACAGCGCCTGCCGCCGCCGTCTTGATGGCGCTGCGGCGGCTCGGGTTTTCTACGATTTCACTTGCGGTTTGCTTCTTTTTCATCTGCTTCTCCAAAAAGGAACGGACACAATGAGGGAGCCGGCAGCCGCACGCGCGGCGCGGGCCGGGTAACACGAAGGCGCGGTACGGACAGGTGAGGCGATAAAGCGGGAATGCTTAGGGCAACAGACGCCCGGGGTTCATCAGGTTGGCGGGATCCAGCGCCGCTTTCACGGTGCGCATCAGCGCCAATTCCACCGGCGACTTGTAGTGCGCCATTTCCGGCAACCCGGTTTCGCCGACGCCATGTTCCGCGCTGAAGGTGCCGCCCAGCGCATGGGCAGCGTCATTGACGCAATGGCGCATGCGTTTGGCCATGGCATCCGGGTCCGGCAGCGCGCGCCAGGCGGCGAAATCGAACATCGGGATGAAGTGGATGTTGCCATCGCCCACATGGCCGACGATGATGATGTCCAGGCCGGGCACTTCGGCGTGCACCGCCGCCGTCGCGGCATTGATAAAGGCCGGCACCGCCGACACCGGCACCGCGCAGTCGGTGGTCAGCCCCATGCCTTCTTTCTTGTTGGCTTCGCTGACGCTATGGCGCAGCTCCCACAAGGCCGCGCGTTGCGCATGGCTGGAAGCGATCACGGCATCGTTCACCAAGCCTTGCTCCATGCCTTGTTCCAGCACGCGCAACAGGGTCTGGTGCATTTCTTCCTCGCCCTGGGTGTCGGCCAGTTCGACCAGTACATGCCAGGGGTGCATCTGCTCCAGCGGATTGCGGCGATCCGGCACATTCTTGATCACCAGTTCCAACTGGCGATCGTTCATCATTTCAAAGGCCGAGAGACGGGAGTCGCAAGCCTGCTGGAACAGGCCCAGCACTTCCAGCGCGGCTTGCGTGCTGGCCGGCGCGAACCACGCCATGGCCTGGTGAGCCGGCAGCGGATGCAACTTGAGGGTGGCGGCGGTAATGATGCCCAGCGCGCCTTCGGCGCCGATGAACAGGTGTTTCAGGTCCAGGCCGGTGTTGTCCTTGCGCAGCGCGCGCAGGCCATTCCAGATCGTGCCATCGGGCAGCACCACTTCCAGGCCCAGCACGTTGTCACGGGTATTCCCATAGCGCAGCACGCTGGTGCCGCCGGCATTGGTGCTCAAGGTTCCGCCGATCTGGCAAGACCCCTCGGCGCCCAGGCTGATCGGGTACAGGCGGTTGGCTTCGGCCGCCGCGTCCTGCACCGCTTTCAGGATACAGCCGGCCTCCACCACCATGGAATTGTTGGAAGGATTGATCTCGCGGATCTTGCGCATGCGCGCCAGATTGATGAGCACCGGACGCACGCCGTTCTTCTGCGGCACGGCGCCGCCGCACAGGCTCGTATTGCCGCCCTGCGGCAGCAGCGGCACGGCGGCCGCCGCACAGATCTTGACCACCTGCGCCACCTGCTCGGCGGTCGACGGCAACACCACGCACAACGCCGGCGCCTTGAAGCGCGCACGCCAATCCTCGATATAACTTTCCGTATCGGCGTCCGACGCCAGCACGGCATTAGCGCCTAATGCCGACTGCAACTTCGCCACCAAATCCTGACCTGCGACCATACACCTTCTCCCTCATGCATGTACCCATACGTGTGCCGCTACTGCAGATTCTTGAATCTAGAATAGAAGATCAAAAATCGCATGTAAATATTAGTAATTGCATGTCGATTATTTAAATCGGGGCGTGCGACAAGCGCAAGCCAGTCATGGATTGTCGACGAAAATAATTTTCAGAAAGGCGCCAACTCCCCGCAAATCCACTCCAGACAAGCGATTGCGAGCGATGATCCCTGCGCCGAATTTGTGCGGCGCAAGAAAAAATTCTCCAATATGGAACGCATGCCGCCAGTTAATGGTGCATCGCCATGACGTGGCAAAGTTTTATTTCAGTGGATTTTTACTGGATGGAGTCTTGCTGGATGAGGAGCAGACGGGGGCGGCCGGTCTTCTGGCGCAGAACAAGGGGTTCATTCTCGAACGCACCGAGGCCTTGTATGGGGATTCGCGGATTCGCAACTCGGGCGGGGACATAGCGCAAGTCGCCCTTGCGCACTCCCCCGCCGCCTTGCCATGACGCTCAAACGCAAGCGGTCACTGCGTTCATTCCAGGGCCGTTACCAGCTCCGGCACGATCTCGAACAGGTCGCCCACGATGCCGTAGTCGGCCACCGAGAAGATCGGCGCCTCTTCATCCTTGTTGATCGCCACGATCACCTTCGAATCCTTCATGCCCGCCAAATGCTGGATCGCGCCCGAGATGCCGACCGCGATGTACAGGTTGGGCGCCACGATCTTGCCGGTCTGGCCAACCTGCCAGTCGTTGGGCACGTAGCCCGCGTCCACTGCCGCGCGCGAAGCCCCCATGGCCGCGTTCAACTTGTCGGCCAGCGGCTCCAGGATCTTGAAGCTTTCCGACGAGCCCATGCCGCGCCCGCCCGAGACGATGATCTTGGCCGCGGTCAGTTCCGGACGATCCGACTTGGCCACCTCGCGGCCGACGAAGCTGGACTTGCCCGAATCGGCCACCGCCGGAATGCTTTCCACCACCGCCGAACCGCCTTGCGCAGCCTGGTCGAAACCGGTGGTGCGCACGGTGATCACCTTGATCGGGTCAAGCGACTGCACGGTGGCAATCGCATTGCCGGCATAGATCGGACGCTCGAAGGTGTCGGGCGAATCGACCTTGGTGATGTCGGAGACCTGGCCCACATCCAGCCTGGCGGCCACGCGCGGCAGGATGTTCTTGCCGTAGGCGGTGGCCGGCGCCAGGATGTGGCTGTAGTCCTTTGCGATCGCCAGGACTT
Source organism: Herbaspirillum sp. GW821-FHT09A12 (assembly GCF_059418325.1). Classification (NCBI taxonomy): domain Bacteria; kingdom Pseudomonadati; phylum Pseudomonadota; class Betaproteobacteria; order Burkholderiales; family Oxalobacteraceae; genus Herbaspirillum; species Herbaspirillum sp. GW821-FHT09A12. The sequence continues at coordinate 514,654 of NZ_JBWKPR010000002.1, read as the reverse complement.
GTTCCGCCACGTTCTCGGCCAGGCCGTCGGCGAATTGCGCGGCATCGGCCAGCAGCACCTTGGCTACGCCCGCCACTTGCGCGGCGGCATCGGCCACTGCCTTGGCATTCGATCCTGCGACCAGGACGTGGACATCGCCGCCGGCCTGCACGGCGGCGGTGATGGTGTTGAGGGTGCTGCCTTTCAGGCTGGCGTTGTCGTGTTCGGCAATAACGAGTGCGGTCATGATCAGATCACCTTTGCTTCATTTTTCAGTTTCGATACCAGCGTGGCCACGTCCGGCACCTTCACGCCGGCGCTGCGCTTGGGCGGCTCGGCGACCTTCAGCGTCTTCACGCGCGGCGCCACATCCACGCCCAGTTCATCGGGCTTGACGATATCCAGCTGTTTCTTCTTGGCCTTCATGATATTGGGCAGCGTCACGTAACGCGGCTCGTTCAGGCGCAAGTCGGTGGTGATGATGGCCGGCAAGGCCAGGGACAGGGTTTCCAGGCCGCCGTCCACTTCGCGGGTAACCGTCACCTTGCCCTCTTCCAGCACCACCTTGGAAGCGAAGGTGGCTTGCGGCCAGCCCAGCAAGGCGGCCAGCATCTGGCCGGTCTGGTTGCAGTCGTCGTCGATGGCCTGCTTGCCCAGGATGATCAGTTGCGGCTGCTCCTTCTCGGCCAGCGCCTTGAGGATCTTGGCCACGGCCAACGGCTGCAGTTCCACCTCGGCGCCGACTTCGGCCAGGATGCCGCGGTCGGCGCCGATGGCCATCGCGGTGCGCAGGGTTTCCTGGCATTGCGTGACACCGGCCGACACCGCGATCACCTCGGTGATCTTGCCGCCTTCCTTGAGGCGCACCGCTTCTTCCACCGCGATTTCGTCAAACGGGTTCATCGACATCTTGACGTTCGCAATATCCACGCCCGTGCCGTCGCTCTTGACGCGCACTTTCACGTTGTAATCCACTACGCGCTTGACTGCTACCAATACCTTCATGGGATTTCCTTAGATGTAATCGAGGGATTATTTTTTCCTGGCTTTTTCCGAACCCGGAGGCACGCCTTCCAGGCCGTAGCGCACGAACTTCATGTAGCTCTCGGCGATCTTTGGCGGCAACTCCTTTTGCTGGTCGTCGCTATAGGCGTAGCGCATGGCCAGGTAGCTGCGCGCGGCCATCAGGATCAGCACGATGGGTTCCAGCTCGCCCAGGGTGAAATTGGGAAACTCTCCCTGGCGGTGCGAATGCTCCAGGAAGTGCATGTACTGTTTGACGACGGCATCGAAGTGGGCCTTGTGCCCCTTGGGGGCGAAACTTTCCGCCTCGTTGAGGATGCGAAAAAAATGCGGCTCCTGCTCAAGAAAGGAAAAGAAGCCCAGGAAGCCCATCTTTTCCAGCTCGGCAAAGCTGTGGCCGCCCACCGCCGCACTCTTGATATGGCGCTGCATGTTGGCGCCCAGCGCCGGCAGCAAGGCGTCCAGGATGTCCTGGCGCGTCTCGAAGTAGTTATAGAAAGTCCCCTGCGCCACGCCGGCCTTCTGCGTAATGCGCGCCACGGAGGCTTCGGCATAACCCACCTCCCCGACCACCTCGGCCGCCGCCTTGAGCAGGGCGTTGCGGATGAGCTCGGATTTCTCGCTGCGGTTGCGGCCGTTACGCCAGTCGCCCGGCGCCTGCAGCTCTGTTTCATTGCTCATGTTGGCGTTATCTTTTTTAGGTGCTGGCATAGAAATTTCAGGTCAAAAATGCAAAGGTCTAGCATAAGCCGAAAGCACCGCTTCATGCATCGCCTCCGACAGGGTCGGATGGGCGAAGATGACCTCGGTCAACTCGGCCTCGGTCGCTTCCAGCGCGCGGGCGATGCCGAAGCCCTGGATCAGCTCGGTCACCTCCGGCCCGCACAGGTGCGCCCCGAGAAGTTCGCCAGTATCGCCATCGAACAGGGTTTTGACAAATCCGGCCGCCTCGCCGATGGCCAGCGCCTTGCCATTGGCGATAAAGGGAAAGCGCCCCACTTTGACCTTCTTGCCGGTGGCCAGGGCCTGTTTTTCGGTCAGGCCGATGCTGGCCACTTGCGGGTGCGCATAAGTGCAAGCCGGGATCTGGTCGCGCCGCAGCGGATGGGGGTTGCCGGCGCCGGCGATCTTTTCCACGCACAGCACGGCTTCATGGCTGGCCTTGTGCGCCAGGCACGGCCCGCCGGCCACGTCGCCCACGGCATATACGCCCGCCACGCGGGTCTGCCCCCATTCATCGGTGACGATGTGGCCGCCCTTGACCTCGACCCCGATGCTGTCCAGGCCCAGGCCCTCGGTATTGCCCACCACGCCGATGGACACCAGCACGCGCTCGAAGGACTGGCGCGTTTGCTCGCCGCCCCTGGCCAGTACCGCATCCACCGCCCCGCCCGCCAGCGTCAACGACTTCACGCTGGTCGACGTCTTGATGGCAATGCCCTGGCGCCCGAATTCCTTGGCCACAAACGCCGAGACCTCATCATCCTCGGCCGGCAGCACGCGCTCCAGCGCCTCGACCAGCGTGACCTTGGCGCCCAGCGCGCCAAAGAAACTGGCGAACTCCATGCCAATGGCGCCGCCGCCGATCACCAGCAGCGAGGACGGCAAGGCCTTGGCGGCCAAGGCATGCTTATAGTTCCAGACATGTTCGCCGTCGGCGCTGACGCCCGGCAAGTTGCGGGCCCGCGCGCCGGTAGCGATCATGACATGCCTGGCCGTGAGCCTGGCCGACAACTTGCCCTCACGCTCCACGTCCACGGTATCGGCGGCGCCGAAACGGGCGCTGCCGGTGAAGACCGTGACCTTGTTTTTGCGCAGCAAATGCGCCACCCCATTGCTCAACTGCCCGGCGACCTCGCGTGAACGCTGGATCACCCGGTCAAAATCGATGCCCACCGACTGCGCCGACAAGCCCAGTTGCGGCAAATGCTGCATCTGGCGATAGACATTGGCCGTATGCAACAGCGCCTTGGTGGGGATGCAGCCCCAGTTCAGGCAAATGCCGCCCAGGTGCTCGCGCTCGACCACGGCGGTCTTCAGGCCCAGCTGTGCGGCGCGGATGGCCCCCACGTAACCGGCGGGACCGCCGCCGATGACGACCAGGTCGAATTGCTGTGCATTCATTGTGCGAAATCCTCTTGTGTATGTTGCAGGTGGCGCGCCGCATCGGCGAAGCAGGCCGTCACGCTGGCGATGCCGCAGCCGGCCGGATTGTCGATGAAGCGTTCCAGGCGGGTATAGATGCCGCTCGGGATCGCCGACTCGGCCCCCACCCGCAGCACCAGGGCGCGCGCGGTGTCGCGGTCGTAGGCAAAGTCGTCGGTCGTCATCAGCTGTTCATGGCGCCACTCGCGGCCATCCTCGCAGGCCAGCTCGATGGTGCAGCACAACCGCGCCACCGCCTCATCCGGCACCAGCGCGATGCGCGGAATCAGTTCACGCACGGCGGCATCATCGAAATCGGTCATGGCGGCCATGCCGGGCTGACCGTGGATCAGGGTCGTTGCGATGCAGAACGGGATGCTCATCAAGGTGCCCGAAATGCTGTGGAAGGGACCAGTCGCATCCATGCCCGCATAACCGGTTTCATAGGGGTTCATGCGCACCCGCACTTGCCGGATGCCGCGCGTGCCGGCCGCGCCCAGGCGCGCGCGTACTTGCAGCGCGGCGGTCACCGGCGTCTGGTTGAAGGCGCACACCGGATACGGCTTGAAGGTGACGCGGCTCACCGACCATTCGCGTCCCAGCTTGCCGGCCAGTTGCGCCAGCTTGCCGGCGTCGCAGTTCTGGCGCGCGAAGCTGCGGATGAAACCGGCGCGCCCCTCGAAGGCATGCGCGGCCGACACCGAGCCGGCCTTGGCCAGTTGCGCGGCCACCAGCCCGTTTTGCGCGGCCACGCCAACCTGGTAGCGCCATTCGTCGGTGCCGTCTGAAAACGACTGCAGGATGCCGCCCGACAGGGACGCAGCATTGGCCAGCGCCGCCGCGGCCTGCCGGCGCGACAGCTGCATCAGGCTGGCCGCCGCTGCGGCGGCGGCAATGCCGCCATACAGTGGCGAGGAGCGAAAACCGGCAGGCGTGGTGCTGCCGGCGAAGGCTTGTTCCAGCACGCCGCCGATTTCATAACCGGCCACCAGCGCCGTCAACAGGCCGGATTCGGGATAGCCGTCGGCCTCGATCATGGCGCTGAGCAAGGGCACCAGGATGGTGCCGAAATGGGCGGCGCCGCAGGTGTCTTCCTGGGCGCGCCCGTGGAACAGCGCGGCATTGGCCAGCGCCGCCCCCGCTGCGCGGGTCTTGCGGCCGTCGCCCAGCAAGGTGGCGCCGCCGGGATCGCTGCCATAGATGGCCAATGCCGTTTGCCGCGCCACCGGTGCATAGGGCGTGGCCAGGCTGCCCAGCGCAATGCCGTAGCTGTTGAGCAGGCAAGTGCGCGCCTTCTCCAGGATGTGGGCGGGAATGGCGTCTTGCCGAAGTTCGGTGACGAACGCGGCCAGGGCGGCTGACAGGCTCATGCGCTCTCCTCAGGCGACATTGCTGGACTGCTCGTTCAACTGGCCGCTCAACTGGTCGCGCAAGACCCGTTTGAGCACCTTGCCGCTGGGGTTGCGCGGCAGCGCGTCGCGAATCACCAGTGCCTTGGGCACCTTGAAGCCGGCCATGTGCTGGCGGCAGAAGCCGGCCACCGCGGCCAGATCCAGGGCATGGCCGGGCTGCAGCACCACGACCGCGGCGACGCTCTCGCCCCACTTGGCGTCGGGCAGGCCGATGACGGCCACATCGGCCACCGCCGGCATCATGAACAGCACCCGCTCGACCTCGGAGGAGGCGACGTTTTCGCCGCCGCTGATGATCATGTCTTTCTTGCGGTCGGTCAGGTAGAGGAAACCCTCGGCATCGAGATAGCCGACGTCGCCGGTGCGAAACCAGTTGCCGAAGAAGCTCCTGGCGGTCTTTTCCGGCTCTTGCCAATAGCCCGGGCTGACCTTGGGGCCGCGCAGGCAGATCTCGCCATCCACGCCGGCGCCGAGCTGCCGGCCTTCATCGTCGCAGATGCAAATTTCCACATGCGCCATGGCGCGCCCGGTGGAACCGATCTTCTCGATCTCGCGCCCGGCTTCCATCATGGTGTCGCCACTGCAGGTCTCGGTGAGCCCATAGGCGTCGATGTAGCGCGCCTGGGGGAAGATTTCGGTGAAGGCGCGGATGCGCTTCTCGGGGGTCTTCTCGCCGCCGCCGACGACCCAGCGGAAGCTGCCCAGGTCATGCTGGCGGTGGTGTTCGCTCGACAACAGGCGCCCCACCATCACCGGCGCCAGCCAGGCCCCGGTGATCTTTTCCTGCGCGATGGCGGCGAACACGGCGGCTTCATCGAAATTGCGCTGGATCACCAGCGCGCCGCCCTGCTGCAACAGCGCCATGCCGGGCAAGTCGAAGGCCCCTACGTGATACAGCGGCCCCACCACCAGCAGGCGGTCGGCCGCGCTCAGCGACAGCGCGGCGATATGGTCCAGGCATTTCCAGTAGAAATTGTCATAGGTGTGCATCACCCCCTTGGGCCGGTCGGTGGTGCCGGAGGTGTACATCAGCCGGAACAGGTCGTCCGGCCGGCGCGACACCAACGCCGCCGGCGCCGCATGGCGCGACAGGATGCGGGTGTCGCCCTGCATCGCTTCATCCAGCAGCACCGTGGCCGGCAGGCCCTGCACCAGCTCGGCCAGTTCCTGGTCGGCAAACACCAGGGTGGCCTGGGCATTGCCGGCGATGTAGGCCACCTCGTCGCGCGAAAGCCGGAAGTTGACCGGCAGGAAGACGGCGCCGATGTGGCTGACCGCCAGCGCGATCTCGACAAAGGCCGCGCTGTTCTTCATCACCACCGCCACCACCTGGCCCGGCACCACGCCGCGCGCCTGCAGGTAACCGGCCAGACTGGCGCTGCGTTCGGCCAGCTCGGCATAGCCGATGCGCTGGCGCTCATAGACGATCGCCAGTTGCGCCGGCGTGCGGCGGGCATGGTAGATGACTTGTGCACTGAGATTGACCATGATGCGAATCTCGTCTCCGTAGATTGTTATTGGGCGGACTTGCCGCTAATGCTGTTCAGTTAAGCCTTCCATCTGCAACTCGTCATCCCGGCGAAGGCCGGGATCCAGTGTCTTTCGTTGTGCCTCAATGGCCGTTGAACGACGCTGGACCCTGACCTTCGTCAGGGCGACGGAGATATTTCGGCTTAACTGAACGGCATTACGGACTTGCCGCCGTTTTTTTTAATTAGTAGGACTTTGGCATACCCAGGTCGTGAATGGCGATGAAATTGAGCACCATTTCCTCGGCCACCGGCGCAAAACGGAACAGCCGCGCGTCGCGCCACAGCCGCTCGACGTGGAATTCCTTCGAATACCCCATCCCGCCCATGGTCTGCATCGAGCGCTCGGTGGCGTCGGACGCAGCCTGGGCCGATAGCAGCTTGGCAATATTGGCGTCGCTGCCATAGGGCTTGCCCTGGTCGCAGAAGGTGGCGGCGCGGCGGTTCATCAGGCGCGCGGACTCGAGTTCGGCATAGGCCTGGGCCAGCGGGAACTGAATGCCCTGGTAGCTGCTGATGCTCTTGCCGCCGAACACCTTGCGCTGGTTGGCGTATTCCACCGCCAGGTTGATCGCCAGGCGTCCGGCGCCCACCAGCCCTGCGGTGGTGACGATGCGCTCGGTGTTGAGCACATCGAGCAACTCGTTGAAGCCATGATGCAGCGTGCCCAGCAATTCATCGGGCTCGATGCGCACATTGTCAAAGAACACCGAGCTGGACGGCAGCGTGTGGGTGCCGAGCTTGTCGATGGCGGTATGGGAGATGCCCAGCCTGTCGGTATCGATCATGAACAGGCTGATGCCATCGGTGCGGCGCTTGATCTCTTCCGGCTTTTGCGTGCGCGCCACCACCAGCATCTTGTGCGAGGTGGGCACGGCGGTGATCCAGATCTTCTGGCCGTTGAGGCGCCAGCCGTCGCCATCGGCGGCGGCGAAGCTGCGGATCTCCAGGGTGTTGCTGCCGGCGTCGGGCTCGGTCAGGGCCATGCAGAAATGCATCTTGCCGGTGATCAGCTGCGGCAGCCATTCGCGGCGCTGCTTGTCGGTGCCGAACTTCGAGACCGAGACGCCGCCGAAAATGGGGTTGATCATGAACAGCTGGCCCAGGGTGGAGCCGCCGCCCTGCTCGGCCAGCGCCTCGACGATGAGCGCCATCTCGAACATGCCCAGGCCGCTGCCGCCGTGCTCTTCCGGCAAGGCCACGCCGACCAGGCCGGCGTCGCAGATGGCTTGCCAGATCTCATGCGGGAATTTCTTGTGGGCGTCCAGTTCGCGCCAGTATTCCACGCCGTATTCGCGGCCGATGCGACGCGCGGTCTCGACCATCATTTCCTGCTCTTCCGACAATGCGAATTCCATTTGATCCTCCGTTGATTTTATTGAGCGCCGACCAGCAGCTTGAGCGGTTGGCTGAGATAGCCGGCCACCTGGTTGAGGAAAGTCAGTCCCGATACCCCGTCCAGGATGCGGTGGTCCGCCGCCAGCACCAGCCCCATCTCGCGCACCAGTTGCGGCGCGCCGTCGGCGCCGGGGCGGAAGGTCTCGTTGATGGCGCCCACGCCCAGGATCATGGCCTGGCCGGGGTTGATGATCGGCGTCATGTAGCGCACCTGGAACATGCCGGCATTGGACACCGTGACGGCGCCGCCCTGCATGTCGGGCACTGTCAGGCTGCCGCCGCGCGCGGCCTCGACCAGGCGCGAGGCATCCCGCGCCAGGCTCTCCAGCGGCACATTGCCGGCGCCGCGCACGACGGGAACGAACAAGCCCTTGTCGGTATTGACCGCCACGCCCACGTCGGCGCGATCGAAGCTGACGATCTCGCCGTCGGACCAGACCCGGTTGAAGGCGGGCAAGTCGACCAGCGCGCGTCCCACCGCCGCCAGCACAAAATGATTGAGCGTGAAGCGCACGCCGCCGCGCTCCTGCGCCAAGGCATTGAGCTGGCTGCGCAAGTCGAGCAAGGCATCGGCCCGCACATCCAGCGCCAGGTAGAAATGCGGCACCTGTTGCTTGGCCTCGGTCAGGCGCCGGGCCATGGCGGCCTGGACCGAACCGGGCTTGCTGCGCGCCGGCGCCGATGTGGCGGCAATGACTGTAGTGGCTAACGACGGCAGCGGCGTAGGTGCAGCCCCAAGCCCAGGCTTGGCAGCGGCCTGCTGCACGTCGCCGGCCTTGATGCGCCCGCGCGGCCCGGAACCGCTCAACCGGGCCAGATCGACCTGCAGCTGCGCGGCCAGGCGCCGCGCCAGCGGTGTGGCATAGACACGGCCCTTGGCTGGCGTACCCGCGCCGGCCACTGCTGGAGGTGCTGGCGGTGTTGGAGGTATTGGCGGCGCCGGAATGGCAACAGGCACCGGCAGCGGCGTTTCTGCCGCTGCCGGCGGCACTGGCGCTGCATTGGCCGCGCCTTCACCTTCCCAATGCCCCAGCAACTCCCCCACCGCCACGGTATTGCCCGCTTCGACCAGAATCTCCAGCAAGACGCCGTCGGCGTCGGCGGGGATCTCGGTGGCCACCTTGTCGGTCTCGACCACGAACAGGCAGTCGCCGGCCTTGAACGCCTGGCCGGGCTTGACCGACCATTCGGCTACAAAGCCTTCCACCATCGTCAGCCCCAGCTTGGGCATCAGCAATGCTTGTTTCATCGCTTATGCCCCTTGGAAGTCAGCCTTCCTCTTCTCGAGGAAAGCCGAGCACCCTTCATGCGCATCCCGGGTGTCGAGCACCAGGCCGATGATGGCCTGCTCATGCGCCAGCGCGGCGCCCAGCGGCATCTCGCTGCCGTGGCGCAGGTTGCGCTTGAGCAGCTTGAGCACCAGCGGCGACTTCTCGGCGATGCGCCCGGCCAGCGCCAGCGCCTGCGGCATCAACTCTGCGCGCGGCACGGCGCGGTTGCACAGGCCGTAGTCCACGGCCTGTTGGGCGCTGATCTGGTCGCCGGTAAACATCAGTTCCTTGGCGCGGCACAGCGGAATCTGGCGGATGATGCGCTGCGAACCGCCGGCGCCGGGAAACAGGCCCAGCGCAATCTCGGGCAGGCCCAGCCTGGCTTCTTCTGCCACCAGGCGGATGTCCAGGGTCAGCAGCAATTCGGTGCCGCCGCCCAGCGCCCAGCCGTTGATGGCGCCGATGGTGGGCTTGTCGCTGTCCTCGAAGCGGCGGAACACGCGATGGATGACTTCGGCGAATTCGTTGTAGTGCGCCAGCCCCTGGCGGCTGTTGAGGTCGGCGATGTCGCCGCCCGCCACGAAGGCCTTTTCGCCGGCCCCGGTGACCACGATCACGCGCACCGCGGGATCCTGCTCCAGCGCGCCCAATGCCGCCTCCATGGCCAGCAGGGTGTCGATGTCGAGCGCGTTCAACTGCTTGGGCCGGTTGATGGTGATGATGCCCACCGGCCCCTGCAATTGCGTGAGGATGTTTTCGTTGCTCATGGGATTCCCTTATAGATTGGCGATGGCAAGTTCAGGCAAGCGTCTTCCTGACCGCCCCGGCAATGCGCTCGGCATTGACCATGTAATGTTTTTCCAGGCTGCGGGCGAACGGGATCGGCATGAACGGCGCCCCCACCCGCAATACCGGCGCGTCGAGTTCGTCGAAGGCTTCGTCGGCGATGGTGGCGGCGATCTCGGCGCCCACGCCAAAGGCTTGCACCGCCTCGTGGGCGATCACCACCCGATGGGTCTTGGCCACCGAGGCCAGCACCGCATCGCGGTCCCAGGGCTGGATGGAGCGCAGGTCGACGACCTCGGCGCTGATGCCTTCCTTCTCCAGCGACTGCGCCGCGGCCAGCGCGTGGTCGACCGTCGCGCCATAGGTGACGATGGTGGCGTCAGTACCTTCGCGCGCCAGGCGGGCGCGTCCCAGCGGCAGCGCCAGGGTCTCGTCCACTTCGCCCTTCTTGCCGTACATGCCCTTGTGCTCGACGAAGATGACCGGATCGGGATCCTCGATCGAGGCGCGCAGCAGCGAGTAGGCATCTTGCGGCGTCGACGGGCACACCACCTTCAGGCCCGGCACATGGGCCAGCCATGCCTCCAGGCATTGCGAGTGCTGCGGCCCGGCATTGAGGCCGCCGCCGTGCGGCGTACGCAAGACCATCGGCACATGGCTGCGCCCGCCGAACATGAAGCGCGCCTTGGCGGCCTGGTTCACCAGCGCATCCATCGACAGGGTGATGAAATCCATGAACATGATTTCCACCACCGGACGCAAGCCGCCCATGGCCGCGCCCACCGCCGCCGAGACGATGCTGGATTCGGAAATGGGCGTGTCGCGCACGCGCTCGCGGCCGTATTGTTCCAGCAAGCCCTTGGTGGCCTTGAACGAGCCGCCGGCGGCGGCCACGTCTTCACCGAACACCACCACGCTGGCGTCGTCGCCCATGGCCTTGACCAGCGCCAGGTTGATCGCCTGTGCATAACGCAATTCAGACATGGCTGGCCTCCCCGGCAACGCGCCTGGTGTAGACGTCATCGAAAGCCGCCTCGAATTCCGGTTCCGCGCTGGCGCGGGCTGTTTCCACTGCCGCCGCCACGCGCTGCTCCGCCTGCTCGGCCACCTCCTTCAGGCGCGCCTCGGACACGCCGCATTTTTTCAACAGGTTCTCGGCGCGCTCGATCGGGTCCATGCCGCCCCCGGACGCCATCTCCTCTTTTTCCCGATACTTTTGCGGGTCGCCCTCGTAATGGCCGCGCACCCGGTGGGTCTTGCATTCGAGCACCTGGGGCTTGCCCTGGCGGGCCGCTGACACCGCGCGCTGGGCGGCATCGGCCACGGCCTCGATGTCGTTGCCGTCGACCAGGGTGTGATGCAGCGAGAAAGCGTCGGCCAGCTTGGCCAGCGGCGCCGCGAACTGGTCCTTGGTCGGGGAAAATTCCGACCAGCCGTTGTTCTCGCAGACAAACACCATCGGCAAGCGCCACAGCGAAGCCATGTTCAGGCTTTCATGCAGCACGCCTTCGGCCATCGCGCCGTCGCCGAAGAAGGCCACGGCCACGCCGCCGGTCTTGCGCACCGAATGCGCCAGCGCGCTGCCCAGCGCAATCGGGATGCCGGCGCCGACGATGCCGTTGGCGCCGATGATGCCCAGCGACATGTCGGCCACGTGCATGGAACCGCTGCGCCCGCCGCAGATGCCGCCGGCCTTGCCCATGATTTCCATGAAGAACATGTCCAGGTCCAGGCCGCGCGCCAGCACATGGCCGTGGCCGCGGTGGTTGGTGGCCATCGAGTCGCGCTCGTCGAGGGCCGACATCACGCCGGCGGCGATGGCTTCCTGGCCGATGCTCAGGTGGATGAAGCCGGGCACTTCGCTGTCGGCGAACAGGCGCGAAAGCTGCTGCTCGACGGTGCGGATCAGGCGCATGCTCTGGTAGCGCCTGATCATGCCCTCCGTATCGATATTCTTTTTCATGCGTGGTCCATGTGAGATGAATGGGAAATCAGACCGAGAGGTAGCGCGTTTTGATGTCTTCGTTGCGCCTCAGTCCTTCCGTGGTATCCGCATACACGATGCGGCCGCGGTCGATCACCGCCACGTGGGTGGCGATGTTCAGGCAGAAATGCATGTTCTGTTCGGCCAGCAGGATGGTGGTGCCGGCCTTTCTCAACGCGTGGATGCAACGCGCGATCTGTTGCACGATCACCGGCGCCAGCCCTTCGCTGGGTTCGTCCAGCAGCAGCACCCGGGGGTTGCCCATGAGTGCCCGTGCGATCACCATCATTTGTTGTTCGCCGCCCGACAACTGGCCGCCCTGGCGATGCTTCAGTGGCTCCAGCATGGGGAAGGTCGAATAGACCCGCTCCAGCGTCCAGTCGACATTGCCGGCCGGCCCGGGCTTGGCGGCCACCAGCAGGTTGTCCTCGACGCTGTGTTCCGGAAACGCCTGGCGGTCTTCCGGCACGAAGGCCAGCCCCTGGCGGGCGATACGGTAGGCTTTCTCGCCGCTGACATCGACGCCGTCGAACACGACCTTGCCGCCGGCGGCGGGATGGACGCCGGCGATGGCCTTCATGGTGGTCGACTTGCCGGCGCCATTGCGCCCCAGCAAGGCCACGCACTGGCCGGCGCGTACATCGAGGTCGACGCCGAACAGCACCTGGCTGGCGCCGTAGCGCACCTGCAAGCCCGTCACGGCCAGCATCGATTGCTGCGTGACGTTGGCAGCTTCTTCCATGTGGGCGACGGCGCTCATGCGGCTTGCTCCTCGAAACCGGCGCCGAGATAGGCGTCGATGACTTGCTGGTTGCTGCGGATCTGCGCCGGCGTGCCTTCGGCCAGCAAGGTGCCGTAATACAGCACCCGGATGACCTGGGCATGCTCGAAGACGATGTCCATGTCGTGTTCGATGAAGGCGATGGTGATGCCTTCGCGCGCCCATAATTCATGCACCCGCTCGATCATCTGGATCCGTTCTTCCGGCCCCATGCCGGCGGTGGGCTCGTCCAGCAGCAGCATGCGCGGCTCCAGCGCCAAGGCCAGGCCGATGTCGAGCAGTTTCTGTTCGCCGTGCGAAAGATGGCGCGCCAATACGCCGGCGCGCCGCTCCAGGCCGATGGCCGCCACCAATTCTTCGGCACGGGCGCGCGAAGCCGCTTGCGAGAAACCCTGCCAGAGGCTGCTCATCCGGCGCCGGTGCGACAGCACCGCCGCTTCCATCGATTGCAGCACGGTCAGGCTGGGGAAGATGCTCGACACCTGGAAGGCGCGCCCCATGCCGCGGCGCACGATCTCGGTGGGCGACTTGCCGGCGATTTCCTCGCCGTCGAAGACGATGCTGCCGCTGTCGGGGCGGAACTTGCCGGTGATCAGGTTGAACAAGGTAGTCTTGCCGGCGCCATTGGGGCCGATGATGGCCGACAGGCTGCCGGCGCTGAAATCGATCGACAGGTCATTGGTGGCCAGCACCCCGCCGAAGGACTTCTTGAGGTTCTTGAGTGTCAGCATCAGATGGCTCCTTCGCGCAGTCCGCCGTATGTCGCCCAGCCGTTGGCCGCCAGCCAGCCGCAGTCCACCGGCAGGTTCACGCCGGTAATGGCGGCGGCCTTGTCCGAGATCAGGAAGGCCACCGCATCGGCCACTTGCGACGGCAATACCGGGCGCTGCAAGGCGGCGTTGGCCTGCAGCGCGGCGATATCGCGCTCGCCGCGATCAATGGCGCCTTGCAGGGCCGGCGTGAGCGTGTAGCCCGGCGCCACCGCGTTGACCCGCACCTGGTACGGCCCCCATTCGGCCGCCAGCGACTCGGTCATGCTGATGATGGCGGCCTTGGACGGGCCGTAGGCGTGCAGTGGCGTGGAACGGGTGCCGGTAATGGAAGAAATGTTGACGATGGCGCCCGCGCGGCGCGCCAGCATCGGCCGGGCAAAGGCCAGGCTGGCGATGTAGCTGCCGCGGAAATTGACGCGCTGGATGCGGTCCCAGGTGGCCATGTCCAGCGCATAGGGCGACACCGGTTTCTGGATGATGCCGGCCGAGTTGACCAGCCCGGCCACCGGCCCGAACTGGCGCTCGACCTGGTCGGCCGCCTGCTGCACCTGGGCGTCGTCGGTCACGTCCAGGGCGATGGCGTGGGCCCCCAGTTCGGCCGCCGCGGCCTGGGCCGCCGCCAGTTGGATGTCGGCCAGCACCACATTGAATCCCTGCGCGCGCAGTTCACGCGCGCAGGCCTGGCCGATGCCGCTGGCCGCGCCGGTTACCACGATTGTCTTGTCTCGGTTTGCCATGATCGCCTTACCTGTCCTCACGGGTTGTTGATTGACGGTCGCGGCCACGCCATTGCGTCCAGCGCTCCACCGCCAGGTCGAGCAGGCCGCGCCGCAGGCCCATCGCGTAGAGCAGGATGATGCTGCCCAGCACCAGGCCGTAGTGCTCGGTATAGGCCGTCACGGCATGGTTGAGCACGGTCAGGATGGCCGCGCCCGCCAACGGCCCGAGGAAGGTGCCCAGGCCGCCGAGCATGATCATGAAGATGGCCTCGCCCGACATGGTCCAGTAGCCGAAGTTGGGATAGGCCGCCGACACATACAGGCTCATCAAGGCGCCGGCCACGCTGGCGGCGGCCGCCGCGATGACGAAGGCCGACAGCCGGTAGGCCAGCAGGTTCATGCCGAGGAATTCCACCCGCGCGGCGTTGTCGCGGATCATCCGCAGGGCATAGCCGAAGGGGGTGCGGGTGATGTGCCAGAGAATGCCCAGGGTCACCAGCACCACCGCCGTGATGAACATGAACAGGTGGTCGGGATTGTTCATCTGCAGCCCCAGCACCGGCGGCTTGGCGAAACCGCCGGTCAGGCCCTGGTCGCCGCCGGTCAGCGAAGCCCAGCTCAGGATGGTGCTGTAGAACATCATCTGGATGGCCAGCGTGAGGAACGCGAAATAGATCTCGCGGGTCTTCATGCACACCAGCCCGACCACGGCCGCGATGGCGGTCGAGGCCAGCACCGAGAGCAGCATGGCGGCCGGGATGCTGAATTGCCCGGTCTGCATCAGCAGGCCGAAGCCGTAGGCGCCGCTGGCATAGAACATGGCGTGGCCGAAGGCGATCAGCCCGGCGTAGCCGATGAGCAGGTTCAGCGACACCGCAAACAGGCCCAGGATGCCGATATGGATGACCATGTCGGCGATCATGCGCGAGCCGGTCAGCATCACCACGGCCGTTACCACGATAAAACTGATCACCACCCACAGCAGGGAGGCGATGGCGGGATGTCGGTTGCGCATGTTCATGCTCCCTTCCCCATCAGGCCGTTGGGCCGGACCACCAGCACCACCGCCATCAGCAGGAACACCAGGCCATCCACGAAGACCGGGAAGCCCACGCTGCCGAAGGCGCGGCAAAGGCCGATCAGGATCGCCGCCACCAGGGCGCCGGCGATCGAGCCCATGCCGCCGATGACGGTGACGATGAAGGATTCGATCAAGACCGAAAACCCCATGCCCGGCGTCAGCGAGCGCACCGGCGCGGCCAGCGCCCCGGCAAAGCCGGCCAGCCCGGCGCCGATGGCGAACACGGCGGCATACATCAGGCTGGTGTTGATGCCCAGCGCCGCGGTCATGCCGGCATTGGCGGCGGCGGCGCGGATTTTCTTGCCGAAGGCGGTCTTGTCGATCAGCCACCAGGTGGCGAAGGCGATCACGCAGCTCACCGCAATCAGGAACAGGTAGAACGGCGGCACCGGCGTGCCGGCCAGCATGAAGGGCGCCACGGCGAAGCTGTCGGGCATCGGCAGCGACTGGAACTCGGTGCCGAAGGCGATGCCGATCAAGTCGTCCAGGATCAGTATCCAGCCGTAGCAGACCAGCAGCTGCAGCAGGAAATCCCCTTTCTGGATGCGCGCCACGAACAGCCGCTCGAACAGCGCGCCGAAGATGGCCACGCCCACGGCGGCGGCGACGATGGCCACCAGGTAGTTGTCCGAGAGACGATAGGCGAACAGGGCCACATACGCGCCCAGCATGTACAGCGAGCCATGGGTGAAATTGACCACCTTGAGCACGCCGAAAATCAGAGAAAGCCCGGACGCCACCAGGAACAGCAACATCCCGATGATCAATCCATTGGTCCCCTGTGCCACCGCACAGGTGGACGAGGCCAGGCAGGAAAACAGTGCCGAAAAATCCACAAACACCCCCAAATCGGTAGAGTTGCGCATCCGCCCGCCGCAAGGCCCGGCGGATGCCACGGTCAAGCCATCAGGCGTAGCCCGCTTCTTTCTTCCACTTGCCTTCGAGCTCGACGATGGTGCTCCAGTCGATGGCCGACATCTTTTCGATGTAGGGCGCCTTGGGCACGATCGGGCCCCAGCCGATGGCATAGTTGACGAGGGTGCTGTCGTCGGCGCGCATGGTGACCTTGCCGCCCACGCCAAAGGGCGAATTGATGGTCAGGCCGCGCATGGCCTCGGCCATCTTCTTGCCGTCCAGCGACTTGGTCTTGCGGATCGCCTCGATCATGAAGGCCGCGCCGGTGGCGGCGCCCCAGGACCAGTTGGTCGGCAGGTCGTTAAAGCGCTTCTGGTAGGCGTCGCACCAGGCGGCGTTCTCGGGCGAATTGGGGAAGTTCTTCAGGTAGCGGTTGCCCGAGTGGATCCCCTTGGGCAGGGTCTTGATCGCGCTCAGCGTGGTGTAGTCGCCCAGGTTGATGGCGAACACTTCGATGCTGTTGAACAGGCCATACAAGTTGCCCTGGTCGATGAACGACACCAGGTCGCCGCCCCACATGCCGACGAACAGCGCTTGCGGCTTTTGCTGCAGGATCTTGGTGATGACTTCGGTATAGTCCGGCTGGAAGATCTTCGGCCAGGCCGCGCCGATGACCTCGGCCGAGCTGTCGAAATGCTTCAGGTACTTGAGGAACTGGTCTGCCGTGTCATGGCCGTAGGAGTAGTCCGGCGACACCGTCATCCATTTCTTCAAGCCCTTCTGCCTGGCCACCTGGGCCGCGTAGTAGCCGCCGGCGACCGCATCGTGGGCGCCCTGCCGGTTGGTGCGGAAGGCGTTGGGAATCTTCAGCTTGGGATCGGCCGTGAGCGAAGAGGTCTCGCTGATGGCGTGGATGCAGAAGGCGCCGAGGTCGCGCACCACCTCGTGCACCGCGAAGGCGCCCGTGGAGGCTTCGCAGTCGAGAATGAAATCGCACTTGTCGCTGTTGATCATGTCGCGCACCAGGCGCGCCGCCTCTTCCGGCTTGCCCTTGGTGTCGCGCACCACCAGTTCGACCTTGCGGCCATCGAAACCGCCGGCGGCGTTGAAGGCGTCGAACTCCATCATCGCCGCATTGCGCGAGGTCACGCCCAGCTGGGCGACCCGGCCCGACAGGATGGTCGGCACGCCGATCTTGATGGCTTGCTTGCTTTGGGCGCGCACCAGCGCCGGGAAACCGGCGATGGCGGAGGCCGCGCCGACGGCGCCGGCCTTGATGAGGGTGCGCCGCGCGGCGCTCTCGATACCGGATTGCTGCATTTCTTTTTTCATATCCCTGTCTCCTTGGATTGGACTGTGTCTTCACTTCGCGAGGCGCAACCCATCCTCTACGGCCCCGTTGCTGGCGGCCCGCCGGTCATGCGTTGCCAGATAACACCCCTGATGCGCCGCTTTTTCATCGGCTATCTGCAAATACGCAAATACGCAAGGCTTGCTGCGCGTTGAAACGGCGGCGCAATCGCGACCGCTCCAATGTCACAGAAAAGAAAGGAATGGCACGGCGAGGATTCGCCGCGCGCGGGCGCAACGCGCCCCTTGGGCCGCCGAACCGCCGGCGCACCCTGTCTCCTTTCGTCGCACCGGGATGCCGTGGCGCCCCGATGACCTTGTTTTTATGAATTATGACTCATGAGTCATAATTCAGTATATTTTCGTTTTTCAGGGCTGTCAATCGCTACGCCAATCCCTTTCTCGCAAAGGCCGGGACAACCAGCAAAATCCATTCGGCCAGGCTGCCAGGCAGGCCGGAAACGTCCGCCCGGCGCCGTTTTCATTCAAAACAGGTAACGCCCGCCGTTCACGCTCAAGGTCTGCCCGGTGACATAGCCAGCCTCTTCCGAGGCCAGGTATGCCACCGCGTAGGCGATGTCGTTCGGATGGCCGGCGCGCTTCATCGGCATCATCCTGGCGACGGCGTCGACATCGATCGGGCCTTCGCGCACCAGCGGGGTATCGACAAATCCGGGCGGAACGTGGTTCACCGTGATTCCCTTGTCGGCGAACTCCACCGCCAGCGCCTTGGTCAGCCCGATCACGCCGCCCTTGGAGGCGGCATAGTGCGACATCGCCGGCGCCCCGGTCTGGGCCGACGACGACGAGATATTGATGATGCGCCCCCACCCCGCCGCCAGCATGTCGGGGACCAATTCCCTGGTCACCAGGAACGGCCCTTTCAGGTTGACGCCGATGATGCGGTCCCACACTTCCTCGGTCATGCTGGTAAAGGGAACGTAGCCGCTGATGCCGGCATTGTTGACCAGGATCGAGATCGGCCCGAGCGCATCGCGCGCGGCCGCCGCGCCGGCGGCGACGCCATCGGCGGTCGCCGCGTCGCCGACTACGGCAATCGCCCGCCCTCCGGCCTGGCGGATCGTCTCGGCGGTATGTTGCGCGCCTTCCCGGTTCAAATCCCAGACCGCAACGGCCGCGCCCTGCTGCGCCAGCACAATGGCGATCGCCTGGCCGATGCCTCGGCCGCCGCCGGTCACGACGGCATTTTTTCCTTGCAATGACATTTTCATTTTCCTTGTCTTGAGTTGGCCGCGCCTGGCGCGGCCGTCATGCGCCGAAGGCTTCGCGCGCGGCCGCACGCGCCGCCACCGCCGCAGGAAAGCCGACGTAGCCGGCGGCGTGATAGATCAGCTCGGCGATCTCTTCCTTGCTGAGGCCATTGGTGATGCCGACCCTGACATGCGTTTTCAGCTCCGCATCGGCATGCGTGGCGATCAGCAACGCCAGGGTTACCAGGCTGCGGTCGCGCGGGCTCAGTCCCGGCCGTGCCCACAACGCGCCCCATACGCTCAGCAGGCCGATGTCCACGAGTTCGTCGGCGAATCCCCCATCGCGCAGGTTGACCTCGCCTTCCGGAAAAACGCCGGGCAAGGCCGCGCGCAAGGCGGCCATCCCGGCACTGCGCAGATCCTGGCCGGCGCCGGAATCGGGTGCTTGTTGATTGTCGATGCTCATCTGCTTGGCCTCATGTGCTGGCATTACCAGGCCACCGGCAGCTCTTCGATGCCGTAGGCCAGGGAGTCGTGCTTGAAACGCAGTTCGGAGAACGGAACCGCCATCCTGAGCGTTGGGATACGGCGCAACAGGGTGGGATAGGCCACTTGCAGTTCGATGCGCGCCAGTTGCTGGCCAATGCATTGGTGCGGGCCCCAGCCAAAGGCATGGTGATGGCGCGCATCGCGCGTGATGTCGACCTTCGCCGGATCGGGGAAGGCGACCGGATCGAAGTTGGCGGCCGGCAGCGACGAGACCACGCCATCGCCGGCCCGGATGATGGTGCCGTCGCCCAGGTCGACATCTTCGAGCACGATGCGACGCTGCAGCAGGTGCGGAATCGTCAGGTAGCGCAGCAGTTCCTCGACCGCGCCGGCCACCAGTTTCGGATCCGTGGTTTCGCGCAGCATTTGCATCTGGCCCGGATTCTGCAGCAGCAGCGCCGTCCCCAAGGTGATCATGTTGGCGCTGGTCTCGTGCCCCGCGATGAGCAGTATGACGCCGAGCTGGATCGCGCCGGCCATGTCGATCTCGCCTTCCTTGATGCGCTGGCCGAGGTCGGAGAGCACATCCTCGCCAGGCTCCCGCATTTTCTTTTCGGTCAGCTCGCCGATGTACTGGCTCAATGCGCCGACCGACGCGCGGTTTTCTTCCGGCGATTTGTCGCGGGCGTTGGCCACCTTGGAGTGTTCTTCGAAGAAGTCATGGTCTTCATAGGGAACGCCCAGCAGATCGCAGATCATCAGCGACGGCAGCGGCAGCGAGAACGCCTGCACCAGGTCCACCGGATTGGGGCCCGCCAGCATCTTGTCGATCAGTTCGTCGGTGGCCTGCTGGATTTGCGGACGGATCTTTTCCATGCGGTGCCGCGTGAAGGAATTGGTCAACAGCCGGCGCAGGCGCGAATGCTCTTCGCCGTCGGTATCGAAGATGGTCCGGGGACGGTCGTGGATGGTCTCCGCGATCGAGCGGTTCATGAAAGGGAAGTTGGGCAGGTGGTCGTTGGCGCTCAAGCGCGGATCGGACATGAGCTTGCGCTGCAGCGCATGCGACAGGATGATCCAGGGCGTGCTGCCGTCCCAGATGCGTACGCGCGTGATGTCCACGCCTTGATCCTGCAAGGCCCTGAGTTCGGGCGACGGCAAAAACGGGGCATCCGCGGCCCTTGGCGTCGGATAGTCCTCGATTTGGTTCAAGTTTCCCACTACGACGGCATTCATGTTGTTCTCCTGTCTTTTCTGTGCAGGACGGTTGTCCCGCTTATCACTGTTCGCATCACTCTTCGATACGGATGGCCAGCGCCGGGCATACGGCTGCGGCTTGCCGCACGTTTGCTGCCTCTTCAGGCCCGGGGTTCTCATTGACGAAGAAGACGATCCCGTCCTCCTCGCGCTGGTCGAATACGTTGGGCGCATACAGGACGCACTGTCCGGCGGCGACACATTTTTCCTGGTCGATATAGATTTTCATTTCACATCTCCTTGCGTTGTATTGAAGTGGCGTTGTATTGAATTGGCAGTGCATCCCGTCAATGCGTTTCCAGCCGGGTTCCCATCCCTGCGACCACATCCTGCCGATGCTGCCGCACCTGCTTGGGCATGTTCCATCCCAGCACTCCCGTCACGGCGCCGCCCAGGCGATACCTGGCGACAAACCTGCGCTCCGGCAGCGCGCCTTCGACGATCTCGACTTCAGCCTCGGCGGCAATCGCGCCGAACACCTGGATCTTCACGTCGAACTGGTCGGTCCAGAAATACGGCACAGGCGCATAGGCGGCGTCCTGGCCGAGGATCCCGGCCGCGACGGCGTCGGCCTGCTCGGTGGCATTGGTGCGGTTTTCCAGGCGCACCAGGCGCCCCAGCTGTTCGTGATGCCAGCGCGCCACATCGCCCACGGCATAAATGCCCTCGGCGGCCCGGCACCTGGCGTCGCACACCACGCCGTTATCCAGCCGCAGGCCGCTGCCTTCCAGCCAGGCGGTGGCCGGCTGCGCGCCGATCGCCACCACCACCACGTCGGCCGGCAATTCCTCGCCGCCGGCCAGGCGCACGCCCGTCGCGCGCGCGCCCTGGGAGAGCAGGCCGGTGATGCCCGATCCCAGCCGCAGGCGCACGCCGTTGGCCTGGTGCAGCTCGGCCAGCAGGCCCGCCGCCAGCGGGCCGAGCTGGACCGCCATCGGTGCGGCGAGCGGGCCGACCAGCGTCACATCCAGCCCCATCAGGCGGGACGTGGCGGCGATTTCGGAGCCGAGCACCCCCTCCCCCACGACCACCACCCGCAGCGCCGACAGCAAGTCGCGGCGTAGCGCCAGGGTGTGCTCCAGGGAACGCAATACATGGACGCCGGCCAGGCCTTCCTGGCCGGGAAGCTGACGCGCGCGCGCGCCGGTGGCGATGACGATGGCATCGGCTTCGAGCTGGCGGCCGGACGCGGTGCGCACCGTGCGATTGGCCGCATCCAGCCCTGTCGCCGTCTCGCCCAGGATGAACTCCGCCTGCAAGGCGGCCAGCATCTCGGCCGGACGCAGCGCGGTGCGCTCGCCGTCCCAGGCGCCTTGCAAGACCTGCTTGGACAGCGGCGGCCGGTCGTAGGGCAGATGGGTTTCGTCACCGATCAGGGTGATCCGGCCCTGGTAGCCTTTGCGCCGCAGCGCCTCGGCCGTGGAGAGCCCGGCGGCGGAGGCGCCGACGATCAGGACGCTCTTGGGCTGGCTCATGCCGCCTCCCTGGCTGCCGCGGCGCGCGGGTCGCCGGGCTGAAACCGCGTGGCGAATCCCCAGGCGACGCCAAGCCCGCTGCCCGGCTCAGTGACGAAACCCGCCGCGCCGCGCGCCCCGATCCTGAGGCCAAGGCTGTCCAGGTGGCGCTCGGCCCGGCTGAGATCCGCCACTTTCCAGGTCATGCCGTAATACCTGTCGTTGGGCAGCGCTTCCTGCAGGCTCGCATGGGCTGCCGTGCCGGCGTCCGGCTGCGCGTATTCCAGCAGGGCATCGCCGACGAAGACGAAGGTGCTCGCCGCCTGCAGCAAGTCATTGCGGCCCTCGCCGACCACCACGCCCCCGAGCGCATCGACGGCAAACCTGAGCGCGCGCGGCGTCTGGCTGGTCAGGATGGTGTGGTGGGAGCAGCAGTCGATGCCCAGCGGGTCGGCCGCCGCTACCGGGCCCAGCGCCCATCCCGGGCTGGTGCGCGGGTCCAGCGGGAACGGCCCTTCGCGCATGAATTGATATTGCAATCCGGTGTCCGCGGGAACCGTGAAATAGGTGATGACGCCGCCGCCCGGCGACTGCGGCGGCAAGTCCCCGTCGGCGATCCGGTCGGACAGGTCGATGCTGCGGATGCCATGCTGGCGCAAGCCGTGGTAAAGGCCTTCCATGTCCTGCACATACCAGCCGATGCTCTTGAGCACGGGTTCCTGCACCGCCGGATAGCGCTGGTAGCCATTGACGAAGTGCAGCTTCGGATCGATGCTGTCGATGAACACGTCGCGGATCGTCGTGAAGGTCGAGTATTCGGTCGGGTACTCCGGCCGGCTTGGCACCATTGCGCTCAAGGGCGTGCTGGGCCGCCCGAACACCTGCTCGAACCATTGCACGGCGGCCGCCAGGTCGGGCACCTGGATCGTCGGATGGAAGACCCTGACGGCGCGATAGCCCGGCGCCGCCTTGTCATCCGGCGCGCTCATACGGAGTACTCCCCGTCACGCCGGGCGACTTCGGCGCCGTCGGCGCCCTCCCCGGCGCGCGACATGGCGAAATCGCCGAACTGGCGTTCCCGGCTTTTTCCCATGACATCGAAAAGCACGCCGCGCCCGGCCGGATTGATCAGGAACTTCCTGGGCTTGCCGGGGATGTTGGCGCCAAAGTAATAGCTGTGCTCGGGGCTGAACGGCGAATAGGCGGCCATGGTGTTGACCATGGCGCTCCATTCTTCCTCGGCCGCCTGGCTGGCCTCGATGACATTGAAGCCATGCCCTTGCGCGTAGGCCAGCAGCTCCATGGTGAAATCGATCTGGTCGCCGTTGTAGCGGGGATTGTTGGCCGCCGCACCATGCGGGCCACCGGGGAAGAACAGGTTCGGGAAGCCCGCCGCCTGCAATCCCAGGAAGGTATTCGGCCCGTCTTTCCAGGCGTCTTCCAGCGCCACGCCATTGCGGCCCTTGATGCCCATGCGTTGCAAGGCGCGGGCGAAATCGAATCCGGTGGCCCAGACGATGATGTCGAATTCCTCGAACCCCTGGCTGGTCTGGAGCCCGGTCCCGGTCACCCGTTCAATCGAGACTTCCCGCAACGACACCAGCTTGACGCCGGGCTTGTTGAATGCCTCGTAAAAGCCGGTCGCGTAAGGGGGACGTTTTTGCGCGTAGTAGTGGTCCTTGGGGATCAGCTTGTCGGCGGTGGACGGGTCCTTGACGATCTCGCGGATCTTGTCGGCGATGAACGCCGAAAACTCCTTGCGCAGTTCGGCATTCATGAAGAAATCGCTGTAGTTGGCGGTCATCTTCGAAAAGCCGGGGCTGTCCCACAGCTTTTCAAAGAAGCGACGGCGCTCTTGCGCGGAATCCTCGGTCGATGCCCGTTCATAGGGCTGGTGCAGGAAACCACTCAGGCTGGTGTCGAGGGTCTTCTTGATCGAGGCGAAGTTGGCGCGCAGCTCGCGCTGCTCTTCCTCCGTGATCGGACGGTTGTTGACCGGCGTGATCCAGTTGGGATCGCGTTGATAGACGGTCACCGACGCCACTTCATCGGCAATCGCGGGCACGATCTGCGCGCCGCTTGAACCGGTGCCGATCACGGCCACCCGCTTGCCCTTGAAGTCGACCGGCTGGGACGGCCACAGGCCGGTGTGGTAAGACTCGCCCTTGAAATCCTCCCGTCCCGGGATCGGCGCGTAGTAGGGAACGGACAGCACCCCGGTCGCCGCGACCATATAGCGCGCCCGGTATTGCGCGCCTGACTCGGTGCGCACGCCATAGGCGCCGCTGCCCTCGTCGAACTCGGCGGCGATGACCCGCTGGCCCAGGCGGATATGGCGCCGCAGGTCGAAGCGGTCGGCCACATGGTTGAGATAGCGCTCGATCTCCGGCTGGGCGGCGAAATGCTCCGACCAGCGCCATTCATCGAACAGTTCCTTGGAAAACAGGTAGGCGTAGGTATAGCTCTCCGAGTCGAAACGCGCTTCCGGATAGCGGTTCCAGTACCAGGTGCCGCCGATGCCGTCGCCGGCCTCCAGCAAAATGGCTTTCATGCCGGCCTGCAAGGCGACATAGAGCTGGTACAGGCCGGTGATGCCGGCGCCGACGATGAGCATGTCCACCTCGGGCGATCCGGCCGGATGGGAGGAAGTCTTGGAGACCATGGGATGTCCTTTCAAATCAAATTCAAAGTGAATGCGCAAAGACGGCGATGTCGCTCAGCGTCGCGTCGTAGATGTCGGGAATCGCCTTCATGAAGTTGATTTCCGCCGCATGGCAGGTTCCGTTCACCGTGCGCGCCCGGGCCTGCACGCCGGCGGCCTGGAGCTTGCGGTAGTAGGCCAGCCCCTCGTCGCGGAACGGGTCGAGCTCATTGACCGAGAGCACATGCGGCGGCAAGCCTTGCAAGTCGGGCTGGCTGGCGTGATAGGGCCACGCCAGGGGGTTGCCGGCGTTCGCCTTGTCCGGGTCGTACGCCAGTGCCGTCGCGGCACACACGGCTACCGGCGTGTACAGGCCATCGTTCTCATGCAGGGACTGCAGTTCCGTGCCTTTGTCGACGTAGGCATTGGAGATGTACGGGCACAAGGCGTAGACGCCATCGACCTGATGCAGCCGGTCTTCGCGCTTGGCCTTGAGGGTGGCCGCCAGCGACAGGTTGGCGCCGCCCGAGTCGCCGGAAATGATCAATTTGCCGATGCCCAGGTCCGCCTTGTTCTGGCTGACCCACTGGAGCGCGGAGGACACATCGTTGAGGCCGGCCGGGAAAGGATGCGGCCCCAGGCGGCCGGCGGCGTTGCGAAACTCGACCCCGATGACCACCAGTTGCTTGGCCGCGAGGTCGTCGCGCCAGCGGCTATACAGCGGCCCTTCCGCATCCAGGATGCACATGCCGCCGCCATGCAGGTGCAGCACCCCGGGCAAGGGCCCCTGGGCATGCGCCGGACGATGGATGAACAAGGCGATTTCATTGCCATCGACGCCGGCGATCGTCAGCCTGGTGGTGGCGACATCCCTGACCTCCGGCATGCCGGCCACCGACAAGGCGAGAAACTCGACCGAGCCGGCTTCGGCGCCCTGGAGATATTGCAGGATGCCCGCCAATGGCGTATCGCCGGTGACATGCACCTGCGGCTCCCCTCCCATCTGGAACGCATCCAGCGTGGCCGCCAGGCGGCGGTCGATGCGCGGATCGTCGCGGATCACGAGTTGCGGGTTGTCCAGCTTGCCTGGACGGCGTAATTGGGTCTGTGACACCATGTTCTCCTTTATCGGTTCATTGGTTTTGTCTGTTGCTTGATGCGGGCCAAATCATTCCCGCGACGCTGGCGTCAGGCGATGGCGCCGCCATCCACCGGCAGCGCCACGCCGGTCATGAAGCCGGAAGCCTCGGAGGCCAGGAACAGCGCCGCGTGCGCCATGTCGCCGGGCGTGCCCATGCGCTTGAGCGGCACGGTGGCGATGATCTGGTCGAGCGTGGCCATGACGATCCCCTCCGCCATGTCCCGCCGCAGCGCCGGCGTATCGGTGGCGCCGGGGCAGATCGCATTGATGCGGATGCCTTCCGCCGCCAGCAGATGCGATGCCGAGCGGACGTATTGGATCAGCGCCGCCTTGCTGGCTGAATAGGTGGGGAAAATCGACACCGCCTTGAGTCCCGCTATCGACGATGTGCAAATCACGGAGGCCGATTTCGACTTGCGCAGCAAAGGCAGCAGGCGCTTGGTGAGGATCATCGGCGCCCAGACGTTGATGCGCATGCAGGCATTGAAACTGTCCAGTTCGTAATCGAACCCGGACGGCGCCGGCAGGCCGGCGTGGTTGAACAAGATGTCCAGCACGCCGTGGTGCTGCAGGAAGCCGGCCACGAAGGCTTCGAGGGCGTCCTGGTCGAGCAGGTCGACCGCATGCCATTCGGCCGCGCCGCCGGCGCGGATGATTTCCTCGGCGGTTTCCCTGGCGGCCGCGCCGTTGCGGTCGGCGATCACCACGCGGGCGCCCTGCTCCCCGAACAGCAGCGCCGATGCGCGGCCCATGCCGGAAGCGCCGCCGGTGATCAACGCCGTCTTCCCTTCGAGGCTAAAGATGTTTTCGATGGTCTTGCCCATAAGGCTCCTCTTGGTTCAATCCTCTTGATTCAAACTCGAGACGGATGAAGCTGCTCCATGCCGCCTCCACGATGGCCGTCCCCGCCAGCGGAGACGGCCGCTCCGATGCCCGGATCAGAAGATCCAGTACAGGCTCAGGAGCAGGTTCAGCGAGCTGCCTTCGCCGTTGAACGACGTCATGCTCGGGTGGTCGGTGTAGCCCATCCCGCCGGTGGCATAGAGTCCCGGGCGGACGTTATAGGTGTAGGCCGCGGTCAGGCTGTTGGTTTCGGACGCCGGGTAGAAGTTGGTGAACGCCGAAGCATGCTGGAGCACATCGAACAGGTATTTGCTGGTCTTGTTATGGCTATAGACGAAGGACAGCATGTCTTTCGGGCGATTGCGAAAGGGCGCGATGAAATAGGCGCGCGCCTCGTAGTACTGCGTGAAGGCCGCCGACTTGGGATCGCCATACATGAAGGTGCCGCCGACATACATGCCTTGGTAGGCGGTGTGCGGCGAAGCCGGCGCGAACTGCCTGAACTGGTAGTCCGCCAGGAGATACACGCCATCGGCGCCGCGCTTGGTCGCGCCGGGATTTACCCCTAGCCGGCTGTAGTCGGCAAACGTCGAGTTGTTGTACATGTAGCCGGCGCGCAGCCATGCGAATGGCTTGTCCGGGGCGGACGCGCGGCGATACCCGACTTCGGTGGTATAGAGCTGGCGCGTCCCGGCGACGCTGGAACCGAAGGCCATGCCGGAGGGATTGGATTGCACTTCGTCGTAGATCGGATTGCCGCTGGGGCCGTGCACCGGCAGGCTGCGCTGCACCGAAGTCTGCGCATACAGCGTGTCGGTGGCATTCCACTTGATGCGGATGTTGGGAGTGCTGATGCTGTTGGGCGACATCCCCAGCACGATCGGCACCGAGGCTGCCGGCCCGAACGGGTTGACCACCATGCCGCCGATGAAGGTGCCGGCGAATTCCGGCAGATTGGCGAAATAACCGGCCTTGACTTCCACTTTCTTGTCGAACAGGGTCTGGTACCAGGACAGGCTGTTGAAGCGGATAGTCGAGGCGCTGTATTGCTGGTCGTTGCTGTTGGTGATGTTGGCGCCCATGGCGATCTGGCCATCCGGCACGCCATGCTGGCTCATGTCGTAGGTCAGATAGGCGGAGTTCCCCATCATGGCGCCGGGGCGCTGGCCGAAATAGGAGCGCCCGCCCGAGCAGCCGTAGCCGAGGCTGTTCTTGGTGCAGGCGCCATAGCCGGCGGGAATCTGCGTGGGCGTATTGAGCAGGTTGTTCTGGAAGATCAGGGAGCCCTGGATCGAAAAGCCGAACCCATGACTGGCCAGCTCGGTGCGCCAGCCGCCATCGTCATTGACCAGGCTGTCGCCATACGACGGGAACATGATGTTCCAGCCCTTGTAGCCGTACTTCGCGTCGAGGGCACGGCCGCGCTCGGAAGAGCTCATCTCGGGCGCGTCGCCGGCAGCAGCCGCTGGCGGCGCCTCCGCGGCGGCGGCAACGGTCGTGGCGATGCCCTGGGGATCGGATGGCGGCGCCTGTTCGGCCGCGATCGATGCCTGCATCGCGCATGACAAGGCGCCCATTGCCATCACGACCCGCACGAACACGCGATAGCGCGCGTGCCTGGTTATTTTCCGTCTTGCCGCCTTGCCTGCGCCTGCGTAAAAAGGCCGGGCGCGCCCAACGCTTGGGATGCTATGTTTCATTTCCTCTGTCTCCTGTATTAGATCGATTTTTATGTGTCGATTCTTGAGGTGCATGCGGGCTCGAGCGGATCTGGATCCCGCAATCGCGATCTGCCTTTGGCTTCGACGGGCACAAAGAACGCGATGTCCGGCAACGGTGGATGGGCGCCGCGGGCGGGAGCATGGGGCCGGGATGGCCGCACGCCGCCGCGCCGCGAAACGCCATTCACCGCAGAGCCTGGTCAGGCCTGTGAGGAGTCTCCGCCTCCTCGTCGATGCCCGGATCGACAAACGCGGAACTGATGCCGATCAGGGTGTCCACCAGCTCTTCCGCGCTGGCGAAATGACGCAATCGCTCCAACAATGAGCGAGCGAAAACAGCTTCGAGGAATTGAACCATCGGGTGTCTCCATTTCGTGCGCCATCGAAACGGGCGCTTTCTTTTTCTCTGGGAAGCAAACGGCTGCATATCGGTCCACTACGGCCCACCACAAATATGAATAATGACTCATTGTTCATATTTAAAACGAAAACCGGCGCTGATTACGCCTGCATCTGAACCAGCCCCTCTTGGAAGCCCGGATCAAATTGTTCGTAGTGTGCTGCGATGGGTGTAACGCTATCACGTTTACAGTCTATGTGGACTGTTTTTATAAAATATTTCAAACCGGGTAGACGGTTTACCTTTGAGGTTCGGGATGCTAGGCTGGTTCAGGCGTAGCGGCGAACCGACGGCATTCTTGCATTCTTAACGCATGGAAAAAATGGAGACAGAAAATGACACAACAGCATGATGCGGCACACCAGGCGCCTCCTGGCGGGCGCCGGCAACAACCCTCCCCCATCAAGGGACTCGGCACCCTGGTCGCGGCGGTGATCGTGGTCGGGGCGTTTGTCGCCTTCAGCGGCGCCTTGGGGATTACGGATATGTGGGTCGGGTTCCTGTTCGCGCTCTATTGGGCAGGCTTGTTGCGCGGGGATTTCAAGCAACTGCCCGGCGCCTTCCTGGGCGCGTTGGTAGGGCTTTCCTATGCCTACCTGCTGCGCGAACTTCCGGCGCTCATGGGAAATGCGGCAATCGCAATTTGCATCGCTGTCGTGATCGCGATGGTTTACCTGCAGATCATGGGATGGCTGAGCATGGCCATCAATATGACCACGATGCTCTTCATGCTGGTCGCCACCATTCCATCGGTCATCGCCACCAGCCAATATCCGAAACTGGTCGTCGCCCTGGCATGTGGCGCCCTGTATTTTGCGGCCGTTGTTTGGGCCGCGAATCAAGTCTCCCGCCGGTTCGGCGCCGCCCCGAAGGCGGCTGCGCCATCCGCGCCTGAAGAGGCTTCGACATCAGCCCTGTATAAGTAAAAAAAGCAAACGCTTCGCACGCTACGCGCGGCACTTTTCCGGGACGCCCCTAAGTCTGTTGCCGGGCGCCGGCTATCCATCCGCGCCACTCCTCCCGCCTTATCGGGACAATCGCTTTTTCGGTTTCGGCGCCTGCGCTACCGCCTGCCAGCTCCCGTCATCCATCAGCCGGTTGAACAAGCGCTCTCTGGCCGGCTTGGACAGCGGCGACAGGCCCAGCAAGATATTGAACACCAGGCCGCTGGCGGCGAAATAGCGCAACAATGCCAAATCAGGATCCTGCGCTTCGTCCTGCATCTTCTTTAAATTGACCCCATACGCTTCCCTGGTCTCATGCAGCAGATCCGGATTTTCGACAATCACGGCAAAGAGCGCGCGTGCGGCGGAATGCGACTGGTTCGTTGCGGCTTTGTAAGTGGCGATCTGTTTTGCCAGCGTCTTCTCCGATTTCAGCGCCCCCTCTCCCGCCAAATAAGCTTGCGCGACACGATCGAACTCCTGGCTTTGGTAGTCGAGCAAGGCCTTCAGGACGCCGTTCTTGGTCCTGAACTGATGCAGGAGCCCGCCCTTGCTGATGCCGCTTTCCAGGGCCAGGGCATCGAACGTGAGACCTTTGACGCCTTCCTTGCTGAGAATGGCGAAAGCGGCCTTGATTGCTTTTTTCCGGGTTATTTCCGAACGTGTTGGATTGTCCATTGATATTCTGTATGTGTATTGATCCGCATAGCGCAGCCGCCGGACGGAAATGGTATTCATGCTGATGCGGCAGCCCGGCTGATTGTAGCAAAAGGAACCGGACAGACGGTCTCTCCATCCCGCCCGCAGCCAGTTTCGCCTTACCCAATTGATGATCCAACCTCATAAGTCCATGCCGTTTTATATGACTAATCAAGGCAATCACTTGGGCGTAGCATCTCCTCCATACCATATGCAACCAGGAGATCGACATGCAAGACGTTATCGTAGTCATCGGGCCGGGATCCATCGGCCAAGCCATCGCCCGCCGGGTAAGCGCCGGAAAGAAAGTGCTGCTGGCCGACATCCGGATTGACAATGCGCAGGCCGCGGCCGACACGCTGTCCAACGCCGGTTTCGACGTGGATGTGGCCGCGGTTGACATTTCCTCGCGGGAATCGGTCCAGTCCCTGGTGCAAAAAGCGACCTCCCTGGGCCAAGTCTTCGGGCTTGTGCACGCCGCTGGCGTTTCCCCATCGCAAGCCGCCGCGCAAACGATTCTGACGGTCGACCTGTATGGCACGGCGCTGGTTCTCGAGGCCTTCGGCAATGTCATCGCCAAGGGCGGTTCCGGCGTCGTGATCGCATCGCAATCCGGCCACCGGCTGGGGCCCTTGCCCATCGAACAAAGCAAGGCGCTGGCCCTGACGCCGACCGACGATCTCCTTGCCCTTCCCTTCCTGGCCCCCGCCGCGGTCAAGGATTCCCTGCATGCCTACCAGTTATCCAAGCGCGGCAATGCGCTGCGCGTGATGGCCGAAGCGGTCCGCTGGGGCAAGCGCGGCGCGCGCGTCAATACCATCAGCCCCGGGATAATCATCACGCCGCTGGCCAACGATGAGCTGCGCGGCCCGCGCGGCGAAGGCTATCGTCGCATGCTCGAGTTGAGCCCGGCAGGCCGCGCCGGCACGCCCGATGAGGTGGGATCGCTCGCCGCCCTGCTGATGGGGACGGATGGGACATTCATCACGGGCAGCGATTTCCTGATGGACGGTGGCGTCACCGCCTCCTACTGGTTTGGCGACCTGGCGCCGGAGCAATGACATGGTGTGGCGCACAACATCCATCAAGACCATCCTGGTGGTCGGCGCCACCGGGAGCATTGGCCGCCTGGCGGTTGCGCAGGCGCTGCATGCGGGCTACGCCGTGAAGGCGTTCACCCGCAGCGCCGCCCAGGCGCGCCGCGTACTGCCGCCGCAAACCAGGATCGTCCAGGGCGACGTCGCCAGCCACGAGGCAATGCGCGAGGCCGTGGCCGATGCCGATGCGATCATCTTCACCCATGGATCGGACGGTTCCGGGAAAGTCGGTTCGAGAAGCGTGGACTATGGCGCCGTACGCAATGCCCTGCTGGCTCTTGCCGGGCGGCCGGTGCGCATCGCATTGATGACTGCGATCGGGGTCACCAACCGCAACGGCCAATACAACCGCGCCACCGAAGCGCATGACTGGAAACGGCGCGGCGAACGCCTGGTGCGGGCCAGCGGCCTGCCCTACACGATCGTGCGCCCCGGCTGGTTCGATTACAACGACGACGACCAGCGCAAATTGAAGCTGCTCCAGGGCGACAAACGACATGCGGGCGATCCCAGCGATGGCGTCATTTCACGCCAGCAAATTGCCGAGCTGCTGGTCGCATCGCTGGCGCTGGATTCGGCCATTGGCAAGACGTTCGAGCTGGTGGCGGAAAAGGGTCCGGCGCAAAAAGACCTGGCTCCCCTGTTCGCCGCACTCAGCCCCGATGTGCCGCATCACCTGGACGCCGTGCTGGACAGCAGGAACATGCAGCTCCAGGCGGAACCCCGGCATGTTCTCGACGATCTGGATGCCATCATGCCGAAGATGGCGAACTGAAGCCGGAAGCAAGACAAAGCCGGCCACCCCGCGACATGGCCGCCCTTCATTCATGAGCAGGCGCGATAAGTCCATGCGCTTTCAGGTACTTAATCGGAGTCCCAAGCTCTCCTACTATAGCCAGACGCACCGCGCCGCCAATCCGGTCCAGTTTCCCAGCCCAAGAAGGAACGAGCCGTTCTCCAGCCAATCAGCCACCAGGATGTCTTATGGACGATTTCAGTGACGTGACAATTTCCCGGCGCAACCTGCTCATCGCAGGCGCCTTGTCGGCAACGGCGGCAAGCCTGCCGGCCGCGGCCGGCGCACAGCCGGCTTCCCCGTCCTCCTCGCAATCCTCTACGCCGCCGCCCTCCAGCGCCGCAGTGTCGCTCAATATCAACGGCACGACGCACAAGCTCAATGTGGACACCCGCACCACGCTGCTCGATGCCCTGCGCGAGAACTTGCAGCTCAGCGGCACCAAGAAGGGGTGCGACCATGGGCAGTGCGGCGCATGCACGGTGATCGTCGATGGCCGCCGCATCAATTCATGCCTGACCTTGACGGTGATGCACGATGGCGCCGAGATCACCACCATCGAAGGCCTGGGGAACCCGGACAATCTCCATCCGATGCAAGCCGCCTTCATCAAGCATGACGGCTACCAGTGCGGCTATTGCACGCCGGGCCAGATCTGCTCGGCGGTCTCCGTCTTGCGCGAGATCAAAGCCGGCATTCCCAGCCTGGTCAGCCCCGACCTGGCCGCGGCGCCCCAACTGACGGATGCCGAGATTCGCGAACGCATGAGCGGCAACATCTGCCGCTGCGGCGCCTATTCCAACATCGTGGATGCGATCAACGAAGTCGCCGGGAGGACAGCATGAGAGCCTTCACCTACCAGCGCGCCGCTTCGCCGGCCGAAGCGGCTGCCGCGGCGGCGCGCATACCCGGCGCCAAGTTCATTGCCGGCGGCACCAACCTGCTCGACCTCATGAAGCTGGAGATCGAAACGCCGACGCACCTGATCGATGTCAATGGCCTGGGGCTGGAGCAGATCGAGGCGACGCCCGAAGGCGGGCTGCGCATCGGCGCCCTGGTCCGCAATACCGACCTGGCTGCCGACATGCGCGTGCGGCGCGACTATGCGGTTCTCTCGCGGGCCTTGCTGGCCGGCGCCTCGACCCAATTGCGCAACAAGGCCACGACTGCCGGCAACCTGCTGCAGCGCACCCGCTGCCCCTATTTCTATGACACCAACCAGGCCTGCAACAAGCGCCAGCCCGGCAGCGGATGTTCGGCGGCCGGCGGTTTCTCGCGCCAGCATGCAGTCATCGGCGCCAGCGCCTCGTGCATCGCCACCTTCCCCAGCGACATGGCCGTGGCCATGCGCCTGCTGGACGCCAGCATCGAAACCGTCCGCCCGGATGGGCAGACGCGCACGATTCCCATTGCCGACTTTCATTCCCTTCCAGGAAACACGCCGCATATCGAAAACGCCCTCGTCCCTGGCGAGCTGATCACCGGCGTCACGCTGCCCCAGCCGATAGGCGGCACACACGTCTACCGCAAAGTGCGCGACCGCAGCTCCTATGCATTTGCGCTGGTATCGGTGGCCGCGGTGATCCAGCCTGACGGCCGCGGGCGCGTCGCCCTGGGCGGCGTCGCGCACAAACCGTGGCGGATAGAGGCGGCTGAAGCCGCCATGCCGCAGGGAGCCGCCGCGGTATCGGAGCGCTTGCTGGCCGGCGCCACGCCTACCGCGGAAAACGCGTTCAAGATCACGCTTGCCAAACGCACGCTTGCCGCAGTGCTGTCTGAAGTGAAGAAAGGTTGATGCCATGCGATTCGATACGCCCGCCACCAGCAATCCCATCGACCAGCAGAAAGTCATCGGCCACGCCGTCGACCGCGTCGATGGCCGCCTCAAGACCACCGGCGCCGCCCCGTATGCGTATGAACAGCATCAGGCGGCGCCCAATGCGGTCTATGGCTACGTCGTCGGCGCCGCCATCCCCAAAGGCAGCATCCGGTCGATGAACACCATGCCGGCGCGCCGCGCGCCCGGCGTGCTGGACATCGTCACCGCCGAGAATGCCGGCGCCCTGGGAAAAGGCACCTGGAACACGGCCCGCCTGCTGGGCGGCCCGGAAATCCAGCATTACCACCAGGCGATTGCCTTGGTGATCGCCGAGACATTCGAGCAAGCCCGGGCCGCCGCGCAATTGATCGAGGTCGATTACGTGACGGCAAAAGGCGCCTACGACCTCGATGCCGTCAAGGCCTCCGGCGCACTGTCCGGTCCCCAGCCCGGCGACAGGCGCGTGGGCGACTTTGACGGCGCCTATTCGGCCGCGCCCGTGAAACTGGATGCGACCTACAAGACGCCCGACCACTCGCATGCAATGATGGAGCCGCATGCCTCCATCGCCTCCTGGAGCGGTGACCAGCTCACGCTATGGACTTCCAACCAGATGGTGGACTGGGGACGCGGCGACCTGGCCAAGACCCTGGGCATTCCGAAACGGAATGTGCGGCTGGTGTCGCCGTATATCGGCGGCGGTTTCGGCGGCAAGCTGTTCTTGCGCAGCGACGCCATACTGGCCGCGCTGGGCGCCAGGCTGGTCAAGCGCCCGGTGAAGGTGAGCCTGCCCCGTCCCTTCATCTTCAACAACACCACACACCGCCCGGCCACCATCCAGCGCATCCGCCTGGGCGCCACCCGCGACGGCAAAATCACCGCCATCGCGCATGAGAGCTGGTCCGGCGACCTGGCGGGCGGCAAGCCCGAAAATGCCGTCCAACAGACCCGTCTGCTCTACGCCGGCCCCAACCGCCTCACCGGCACCCGCCTGGCGGTGCTGGACCTGCCCGAGGGCAACGCCATGCGCGCGCCGGGTGAAGCGCCCGGCCTGATGGCCCTGGAAATCGCCATGGATGAGATGGCCGAAAAGCTGAAAATGGATCCGGTCATGTTTCGCATCAAAAACGAAACCAAGGTCGATCCGGAGAACCCCGACCGGCCATACTCGCAGCGCCGGCTCATCGAATGCCTGCGCACCGGCGCCGAGCGCTTTGGCTGGAACAAGCGCAACCCCAAGACGGCCTCGACCCGGGACGGCCGCTGGTGGGTCGGCATGGGCGTGGGCGTGGCCTTCCGCAACAACCTGGTCATGCGTTCAGGCGCCCGCTTGCGCCTCTCGCCGGCCGGCGTGGTCACGGTAGAAACCGACATGACCGATATCGGCACCGGCAGCTATACCATCATCGCCCAGACCGCCGCCGAGATGATGGGGCTGCCGCTGGACAAGGTCGTCGTCAAACTGGGCGACTCCGACTTTCCCGTCTCCGCCGGTTCCGGCGGCCAATGGGGCGCCAACAGTTCAACCGCCGGCGTGTACGCGGCCGCCGTCAAGCTGCGCGAAGCCGTGGCGCAGCGCCTGGGGATGGATGCGGCCAACGCCGAATTCAGCGACGGCATGGTGCGCGCCGGGGCCAAGGCCGTGCCCCTTGGCCAGGCCGCCATGGAGGGCGAACTGGTCGTCGAAGACGCGATGGAATACGGCGACCTGACCAAGCGCTACCAGCAATCCACCTTTGGCGCCCATTTCGTCGAAGTCGGGGTCGACATCCATACCGGCGAAATACGTATTCGCCGCATGCTGGCGGTATGCGCCGCGGGCCGCATCCTCAACCCGAAATCGGCACGCAGCCAGGTCATTGGCGCCATGACGATGGGCGTCGGCTCCGCGCTGATGGAAGACCTGGTGGTGGACAAACGCCGGGGCTTCTTCGTCAACCACGATCTTGCCGGCTATGAGGTGCCGGTGCATGCCGACATTCCGCATCAGGATGTGATCTTTATCGAGGAAACCGATCCCATGTCCTCGCCGATGAAAGCCAAGGGCGTCGGCGAGCTGGGTTTGTGCGGCGTCGGCGCCGCCATCGCCAATGCCGTTTATCACGCCACCGGGGTGCGCCTGCGCCAATACCCGCTGACCCTGGACAAACTGCTGGAACATCTGCCCCATGTTGCCTGATATGTCCGGGCGGCGGCCCACGGTCTTGATCCTCGCCAGCGGCGCCGGCAGGCGCTTCCTGGCCTCGGGCGGGCGGCACGACAAGCTGGCCACGCCGCTGGCGGGGCGGCCGCTCCTGGATCACGTCGTTGCCGCGGCCGCCGCCAGCGGCCTGGACTGGCATGTGGTGCGCGGCATCGAAGGCGGCATGGGATCGTCCATTGCCGCCGGCATCGCGGCCACCGCAAGCGCCGCCGGCTGGCTGATACTGCCGGCCGACCTGCCGTTGATCAAGCCGCAAAGCCTGTCCCGGGTCGCCGCATTGTTGCAGGCGCATGCCGTGGTCGTCCCCCATCACGACAACACGCCAGGCCATCCGGTCGGATTTGGCCGCGAACACCTGGACGATTTATTGAAACTGCAGGGGGAAGACGGCGCCAGATCGATCGTGCGGCGGCAACGCCTGCTCGGCGCGGTACACGATGTCGTGCTCGACGATGCCGGTATCGTGATGGATGTCGACACCATCGAAGACCTCGCCAGAATCGAGGCGGCAATGCTTGCCGCCAGCCAGGGAGCCAGCCATGGAAAACACTGACATCAGCGTACTCAGGCAATTGCATGCGTGGCGCCAAGGCGGGCATGGCGCCTTGCTGGCCACGGTGGTGCGCACCTGGGGCTCATCGCCTCGTCCGCCGGGATCGATGATGGCGCTGCGCGACAATGGCTGGATCGTCGGCTCGGTGTCCGGCGGTTGCATCGAAGATGACTTGATCCAGCGCTATCGCCGTGACGACGGGGAGATGGCGCTGCCCGATGCCAGACCGGAACTCCTGCGCTACGGCGTATCGGCCGATGAAGCCCATCGCTTCGGGCTGCCCTGTGGCGGCACGCTGGAATTGCTCCTCGAATTCAATCCGGATCCCGATCAGCTCCGGCAACTGGTGCGCCAACTCGACGATGGCCGCTTGATACGCCGCAGCGTGGATCTGCGGGATGGCCGGGCGCGCATCGAACCGGCCGCAGCGCCGGCGGCGCTGGGATTCGACGGCGCGCAGCTGGCCGTCACGCTGGGGCCGGCCTATCGCATGCTGCTGATCGGGGCCGGCGCCCTCTCGCAATACCTGGCGACGATGGCCTTATTCAGCGGATTCGAGGTCACCCTGTGCGATCCACGGCGCGAATATCTCGCCGCCTGGGAGGTCGCCGGCGTGAAGATAAGCACCGACATGCCAGACGATGCGGTCCTGGCCTTTCAGCCAGACCGGCGCAGCTGCATCGTCGCCTTGTCGCACGACCCCAAGCTGGACGATTTGGCCTTGCTGGAAGCCATTCATAGTCCGGCGTTCTATATCGGCGCCATCGGCTCCCGGCGCAACAGCGCCAATCGACGCGACCGGCTGGCCACGCACTTTGGCGCCAGCCAGGAGGTGCTGGATCGGCTGCACAGTCCGGTGGGCATCTTCATCGGCAGCAAGACGCCTCCCGAGATCGCGATCAGCACGATGGCAGAGATCCTGGCCGCGAAGAATGGCGTTGCGCTGTCGCCGGGGATGCAAGTCGGCGTGGCCAAGAGCGCCTTGAACATGGCCTGAGACGGTGGCAGGCGCCTGTCGCCGTCACCCTTTATCGATGAATTGAATTACCCGCAACCAAGGAAAGTTTGTCATGAAAATCAGCCGCAATGGCTCCCAACCCTCGGCCAAAGGCCCCGCAGAATACTTTACCGGTGCCGTGCGCATCGACAGCTTCTTCAACGCCGAAGCGCCGGCCCGCAGTGGAGGCGCGATCGTGACCTTCGAACCCGGAGCCCGTACCGCCTGGCATACCCATCCGCTGGGACAAACGCTCATCGTCACCAACGGCGTCGGCTGGACCCAGTGCGAAGGCGGCCCTCGCACCGAGATCCGCGCCGGCGACGTCGTATGGTGCCCGTGCCAGCGCCGCCACTGGCATGGCGCGACGGACAAGACGGCCATGTCGCACGTGGCCATCACCGAGATGCTGGATGGCAAGAATGTCGAATGGATGGAACACGTCACCGACGAGCAATATCTGGCAGGCCCGGTCGTCACCGACTGAAGTGCGCCATCCCGCTTTTCAAACTCAAGGAGGACGATGAATGTCGCAACCCAAGCTGTGCGTGATGTTTCCCCTGGCTGTCTTGCTCGCCGCCTGGTCGGCATGTTCCCTGGCCAGCAGCGTGTCGGAGCAAAAGATCGATCCGGCCGGCAGCCAGCGTTCCATGACCGGCCCGGCCGATTTCTTCAGCGGCAGAGTCCGCGTGGATCCGCTGTATCAGGCCAATGACCAGATCAATGCCTCGGGCGCCTACGTCACCTTCGAGCCGGGTGCGCGCTCGGCCTGGCATACCCACCCTGCCGGCCAATATCTGGTGGTCGTGGCCGGCGTCGGCGTTACCCAGGAATGGGGCCGGGAGGCCCGTGAAATCCGGCCCGGGGATGTGGTCTGGTGCCCGCCCGGCGTCAAGCATTGGCACGGTGCGGCCCCTAATACGGCCATGACGCACATTGCCGTCACCGGCGCCAGGGATGGCAAGAGCGTTCAGTGGCTGGAAAAAGTCAGCGACGCGCACTATCAGGCAGTCCAGACCGTGGGGCAGCGATGATGAGATCCCTGCTGGCCCTGCTCGCCATGTCTGCCCTGCTGGCCCCGTGTTCGGGTGTCGCCAATGAAATCAAGGAAATAAAGGAAAGTGATTCAACAATGAATATGGAAAAACCCACCAAGCTCACCGCCACTCAGCAAGTGGTTGCCCCGATCGGCGCGTTTGCGGCGACCGGCGACATGGAGAATTTGAACCTGGCCTTGAATAAGGCGCTCGATGCCGGCCTGAGCATCGCCGAATGCAAGGAAATCCTGGTGCAAATGTATGCGTATGCCGGCTTCCCGCGCAGCCTCAATGCGCTCGGCCTGCTGATGACGGTGGTCGACCAGCGCAGCCAGCGCGGCATTCGCGACATCGCCGGAAAAGACCCGAGCCCCCTGCCGCCCCCCGCCGACATGCTGGAGGTCGGCGCCAGGAATCAAACGCAATTGATCGGCGCCCCGGTCAAGGGGCCCTTGTTCGATTTCGCTCCCGCCATCGACCAATACCTGAAGGCGCATCTGTTCGGGGATATCTTTGCCAGGGACAACCTCGACTGGCAAAGCCGCGAGCTGGCCACGGTAGGGGCGCTGGCCTCCCTGACGGGAACCGAAGCCCAGTTGCAGTCCCATTTGAAAATCAGCCTCAATGTGGGCCTGAGCCCCGCGCAACTCCGGCAATTGCCGTCGCTGCTTGAGCAAAGCAATGGCATCGACGCTGCCGGCAGAATGAAAAAAGCGCTTGATGCCGTCCTGGTCGATTGACGCTTGATTGATTGACGCCTGATTTTTTCATGCGGCGTCCCGGGCAAGATCGCTGGCGCGCGTCTTCGATGCGCTGCTGGCGCAGCTGCTCAGTCCGAACGGGTTTCCAGGTTCCGAAAAAAAATGCCGTTCAGTGCTTAACTGAACGGCATTACCGGCATGCCGGCGTCTTGCCTGCGGCAAGGCGCCGGCCGTGAGGCGATTACCCGACTGCCTGCAGCGTAGCCATGTCGATCACGAACCGATAGCGAACGTCGGACCGTTCCATACGTTCGAATGCGTGGTTGATCTCATCCATCTTGATCATCTCGCATTCCGGAAGGATGTTCTTGCGGGCACAGAAGTCCAGCATCTCCTGGGTTTCGCGGATGCCGCCAATCAAGGAGCCGGCAATACGGCGACGCCCCAGGATCAGCGGCACGGTATTGGTTTCGGCGACAGGGCCGACTTGGCCAACCAGCACCAGCGTGCCATCGATGTCCAGCAGCGGCAGGTAGGGATTGAGGTCGTGCTTGACCGGCACCGTATCGATGATCAGATCGAATGACGATTGCGCGGCCGCCATCGCATCGGCGTCGCCCGATATCAGCAAGCCGTCCGCGCCCAGCTGCAGCGCATCGTTTTCCTTGCCTGCCGTGCGGCTGATCACGGTCACCTCGGCGCCCAATCCTACGGCCAGTTTCACCGCCATATGACCCAGCCCGCCAAGGCCCACCACCCCGACCCGGCTGCCGGGGCCGACGTTCCATTTGCGCAGCGGCGAGTACGTGGTGATGCCGGCGCATAGCAACGGCGCGGCACGCGACAGATCCAAGCCGTCAGGCATACGCAACACGAACTCTTCGCGCACCACCAGGTGCTTTGAATAGCCGCCCATCGTCATTTCTCCCGTCACCCGATCAGGAGCGTTGTAAGTGTCTGTGCGGCCATTGCTGCAGAACTGCTCTTCGCCATGATGACAGTGCCCGCATTCCTGGCAGCTATCCACCAGGCAGCCCACGGCTACTGCGTCGCCCACCCGATATTTGGTCACGTCGTTGCCAACAGCCGTCACCCGGCCGACGATCTCGTGGCCGGGAACCGCCGGATAAACTGTCCATCCCCAGTCGTTGCGGGCGGTATGCAGGTCGGAGTGGCATACACCGCAATATAAAATTTCCATGGCGACGTCGTTGGCGCGCAGCTCACGTCGCTCGAAACTGAATGGCGCCATCGCGCTGTCGGCGCTTTGCGCTGCATAACCGGTAGTTTTCATGCTTTCCTTTCGATGATGAATGTCCCGTGTCCGGCTGTGCCAATGCCAGGTGTCAATCGCCGATCGATCAATTTAGCCGAGGCGGCCGGCAAGATGACAGGCCCATTGGCCCGCCGGAATGAAGCACAGGGACAACGGATCTCCATGCTATCGAGGTGCGGCGAGTTGATTAAGTACTAAAAACCGGATGCCTTTATGAGAAGCAATCATCAATCGCCGCGCCTCAGCGCAGCGTGACCGGCGTATGTTCCTGCTCGTAGCGCAAGGCATCGATCAGCACCCGCAGCGCTCCGGATTGGCGCCGGTTGGGGTAATAGAGATGAAACCCGGAGAAGGTCTGGAACCAGTCTTCGAGGACAAACCGGAGATGGCCCGACTTGACGTGCGGCAGCGCCAGATCGTCCGGCAGGCAGGCCAGGCCAAGCCCGGCCAGTGCCGCCTCTTGTACCTGGTAGATATTATTGAATGCCAGTTGCCCGTCCACTCTCACTTGCAAGGCGCGCTCGCCCTTCTTGAGTTCCCAGGCATAGAAGCCGCCCAAGGTGGGCAGCCGCAGGTTGATGCAGTTGTGCCGCAGCAGGTCCTGCGGTTCCACTGGAACGCCGGCGCCGGCCAGATAAGCGGGCGAACCGACCACCGCCATCCGGATGTCAGGCCCGATGCGCGCGGCGATCATGTCCTTGGCAACCTGGTCGCCCAGCCGGATGCCCGCATCGTAGCGCTCGGCGACGATATCGACCAGGCCATAGTCCACCACGATTTCGATCTTGATGTCCGGATAGGCCGGCAAAAGGCGCTGCAGGCAGGGCCGCAGGATGCTGCTGGCGGCGTGATCGCTGGAAGTGATGCGCAACTTGCCGGCCGTCCTGTCGCGGTATTCGGCCAGGGCGCTCACCTCGCCGTCGATCTGGTCGAACTGCGGGCCGATGGTCTTCAACAGGCGTTCGCCGATTTCGGTGGGCGCCACGCTGCGGGTGGTGCGCGCCAGCAGGCGCACGCCCAGCCGCTCTTCCAGCGCACGCACGGTATGGCTGAGCGCCGACTGCGAAATGCCCAGTTGCCCGGCGGCACGGGTGAAGCTGCGCTCGCGGGCGACGGTCAGGAAGATCAGCAGATCATTGAAATTTTCACGCGCCATCCGCAAGCCCCGAAATGAGAATGCCATCGGCGCTGGCCGGCGCCATGCATGGACAGGAACCGGCCGGCAATGGACCGATTGCCGGTGGGTATGCTAAAGCAGCTTTTTGTCGCGATTAAGTACTTAAACCCGCATGAACTTATGAGCGCCACTCATCAATTTGCGGCCGGCGGCGCCATCAGCGCGGCCCCGCGCCTTTGTGCCGCAGCGCTTCCACCAGCAGGTTGAAAGCGGGAGAGGATTGGCGGCGGCTCGCATAGTAAAGGTGGTAGCCGGGGAAGGTCGGGGTCCAGTTTTTCATGACGCGTTTCAGTGCGCCGGACTCCACGTGCGGATCGACCATGTCCTCGGGCAAATAGGCCAGGCCAAAGCCGGCCAATGCCGCCCGCAGAATCGGCGTGCTGCTGTTGAAGGTCCACTGCCCTTCGACGCGCGCCTTGACCATGTGCCCGTCGCGCTCGAACTCCCAAGCCATCAGGCCACCATGCGTCGGCAGCCGGAGATTGATGCAATTGTGCTGCGCCAGGTCGGCCGGCTTCTGCGGGCGCGGCTTGCCGTCGAGATAGCCGGGGCTCCCCACCACCGCCATGCGCAGGTCCGGGCTGATGCGTACCGCGATCATGTCCTTTTCCACCTGGTCGCCCAGGCGCACGCCGGCGTCATAGCGGCCGGCGACAATGTCGGCCAGCCCATAGTCCACCGTGATTTCCACGTTGATCTCCGGATATTCCACGGCCAGCCTGGCCAGTGCCGGCCACAGTACCGTATTGGTCGCATGTTCCGCCGCAGTCAGGCGGATGGTGCCGGCCGGCTTGTCCTTGAGCAGGCTCAAGGCGGCCAGTTCCGCCTCGATCTCATCGAAGCGGGGACTGATGGTCGCCATCAGGCGTTCGCCGGCCTCGGTGGCCGAGACGCTACGCGTGGTGCGGGTCAGCAGGCGTACGCCCAAGCGGGCCTCGAGCGCGCGAATGGTATGGCTCAACGCCGATTGCGAGACGCCCAGCTGGGCCGCCGCACGCGTGAAACTTCCTTCCCTCGCGACGGCGACGAAGGCCAGCAAGTCATTGTAATTCTCCCGCGCCATTCATGAGCTCCCTTCATAAGATCATGCGCATTGTAATGGCTAATCAAAGTGGACAACACTGATTACCATGCGCATGGTGCAGTGCAGAAGAAAAACGTCCATCCATGCGGTTCCTGGCGCCCTTTTCTGACAAGCCACTCCAATAAGCGGGACAGCGCTCCCATCATCGCCAAAAAAAATCAGCAACCACGGTCATCCGGGTCGTATCCGGAGGCTGTCTTATTTACCCTCACTGGAGATTACCTTGCTCATCGGTGCTGTACGGGTGGCCTTGCGTCGCCCCTATACCTTTGTTGTCATGGCGTTGATGTTGCTCATCGTCGGCCCGATTGTGGCCATGCGTACCCCAACCGACATCTTTCCCGAAATACGCATGCCGGTCATCGCGGTG
Source organism: Herbaspirillum sp. GW821-FHT09A12 (assembly GCF_059418325.1). NCBI lineage: Bacteria > Pseudomonadati > Pseudomonadota > Betaproteobacteria > Burkholderiales > Oxalobacteraceae > Herbaspirillum > Herbaspirillum sp. GW821-FHT09A12. The sequence continues at coordinate 471,658 of NZ_JBWKPR010000002.1, read as the reverse complement.
GCATGGCAATACACGGGACTGCCGGCAGACCAGATGTCGGGCCGCATCTCGACCCTGTTCCAGCGCGTGCTGACCACCGCCGTCAATGACATCGAGCATATCGAGGCCAATACCTATCCCGGCATCAGCGTGGTCAAGATCTTCTTCCAGCCGGGCGTCAATATCGCCGTGGCCAATGCCCAGGTGACCGCCGTGTCGCAGACCTTGTTGCGCCAGATGCCGGCGGGCATCACGCCGCCGCTGATCCTGAACTACAACGCGGCTACCGTGCCGATCCTGCAACTGGCGCTGTCAGGCAAAGGACTCTCCGAGCAACAGTTGTTCGACCTGGGCATGAACACGGTGCGCACGCCCCTGACCACGGTGGCCGGCGCCGCCATCCCCCTGCCCTACGGCGGCAAGCAGCGCCAGGTCCAGGTGGATGTCAATCCGGCGGCCCTGCAGGCGCGCGGCTTGTCTTCGCAAGACGTGGCCAATGCGCTGGCGGCGCAAAACGTGCTCATTCCTGTGGGCACCCAAAAGATCGACAACCTGGAATACACCATCCAGGTCAACAGCGCCCCATCGGCCATCGACGATCTTGGCAAGCTGCCCATCCGGGTGGTCAACGGCACCACGATCTACCTGCGCGACGTCGCCGATGTCCACGACGGCAATGCCCCGCAGACCAATATCGTGCACGTCGACGGCGGCCGCTCGGTGCTGATGACGGTGCTCAAGAATGGATCCGCATCGACGGTGGCCATCGTCGATGGCGTGCGCGCCAAGCTGGCGGAACTGAAATCGGCCTTGCCGGATACGCTCAACGTGCTTCCGATCAACGACCAGTCGGTGTTCGTGCGGGCAGCCATCAAGGGCGTAGCCTTTGAAGGCGCGATTGCGGCCGCCCTTACCAGCGTCATGATCCTGCTGTTCCTTGGCAGCTGGCGCTCGACCGTCATCATCGCGGTGTCCATTCCGCTGTCGATTCTCGGCGCCATCATTGCTCTGGCCGCCACCGGCGAAACCCTCAACCTGATGACCCTCGGCGGACTGGCGCTGGCGGTGGGCATCCTGGTCGACGACGCGACGGTGACCATCGAAAACATCAACTGGCACCTGGAGCAAGGCAAGCAAGTCGAGACTGCGATCATGGACGGCGCCCGCCAGATCGTCACCCCGGCGTTCGTCTCGCTGCTGTGCATCTGCATCGTCTTCATCCCGATGTTTTTCCTGGAGGGCGTGTCGCGCTTCCTGTTCGTGCCGATGGCCGAAGCGGTGATCTTTGCCATGATCTGCTCCTTCATCCTGTCGCGCACGCTGGTGCCGACCATGGCCAACTATCTGTTGCGCGCGCATGCCGGGCATGGCCATCACCAGGCGCCGTCGCGCAACCCGCTGGTGCGCTTCCAGCGCGGTTTCGAGGCGCGCTTTGAACAGCTGCGCAGCGGCTATCGGGGAGTGCTGCTGCGCGCCCTGTCCAACCGGCCGCGTTTTATCGCCGGCTTCGCGGCGGTAGTGGCGGCGTCGTTTTTGCTGGTGCCGTTCATCGGCAGCAATTTCTTCCCGTCGGTCGATTCGGGCCAGATCCTGATGCATGCCCGCGTCCCCGTCGGTACTCGGGTGGAAGAGACTGCGGTACGCTTCAGCCGCATCGAGCAAGTCGTGCGGCGCGTCATCCCGGCCGAAGAAATCACCACCATGGTCGACAACATCGGCCTGCCCGGCAGCAGCATCAATCTGACCTACAACAACACCGGCGTCATGGGTTCACAGGATGGCGATTTCCAGATTGCCCTGCGCGAAGGGCATCGCCCAACGGCGGAGTACGTACGCCGGCTGCGCGAGGTGTTGCCGCGCGAATTCCCCGACACCACCTTCTCGTTCCCGCCGGCGGACATCGTCAGCCAGATCCTGAACTTTGGAGCGCCGGCCCCCATCGACGTGCAGGTGCGCGGCAATGCCATCGAAGCCAACTACGCCTACGCCCAGCAACTCCTTAAGCGCATCCGCGCCGTGCCGGGTGTGGCCGATGCGCGTATCCAGCAATCCAACAAGGCGCCGGTGATCAACGTCAACCTCGATCGTACCCAGGCCCAACTGCTGGGCATGACCACGCGCGACGTCACCAGCAACATGGTGGTCAACCTCGCGGGCAGCAGCCAGGTGGCGCCAACCTTCTGGCTCAATCCGGCCAATGGCGTGAGTTACCCCATTGTGATGCAAACGCCACAGCACCAGCTCGATTCGCTGGCCGCGCTGTCCAACCTGCCCATCGGCGCTCCTGGCACCCCCGGCCTGACGACCGTAGGGGGCATTGCCAGCCTGGAGCGCACTAACGGCAGCGCACTGATCAGCCAGTACGACGTGCAGCCCATGGTGCAAATCCATGCCACGACGCAAGGACGCGACCTGGGCGCCGTGGCGGTGGATATCCGCAAGATCATCGACGAGACGCGCGCCGACGTGCCCAAGGGATCGTCGGTGCAGATGCTGGGACAAGTGCGCACCATGGAGCGCGCCTTCTCGGGGCTCATGTTCGGCCTGTTGGGCGCGGTGGCATTGATCTACATGCTGATTGTGATCAATTTCCAGTCGTGGCTCGATCCCGCAGTCATCGTCTCGGCGCTGCCGGCAGCGCTGGCGGGCATCGTGTGGATGCTGTTTGCCACCAATACCACCCTGTCGGTGCCGGCGTTGACAGGCGCGATCATGTGCATGGGCGTGGCCACGGCCAACAGCGTACTGGTGATCAGCTTTGCCCGGGAGCGGCTCGACGAACTTGGCGACGCCACCGCGGCGGCGCTGGAAGCCGGTTTCGTGCGCTTCCGCCCGGTCCTCATGACGGCGCTGGCGATGATCATCGGCATGCTGCCCATGGCGCTGGGCCTGGGTGAAGGCGGCGAGCAGAACGCGCCGCTGGGGCGCGCCGTGATCGGCGGCTTGATCTTCGCCACCATTGCCACGCTGGTCTTCGTCCCGGTGCTGTTCAGCCTCGCGCATCGCCACCATGGCCGCCGTACCTCTCCTACCCCGTTGCAACCCATTTCCGGAGTTCCTCAACATGCAAGTTAAATCCCCATCCAAGCGCGGCAACCGAATCCTGGGCATCGGGCTGCTGTGCGCGGCGGCCATGGTAGTCGCCGCCGGCCTGGTAAGCCGTCACCTGCAGGCGGAGCAGTTGAACGAAAATGCCGCGGTACAGGCCATGCCGACGGTAGCCCTGATCTCTCCGGCCGATATTTCCGGTTCCTCCATCGAATTGCCGGCGCGCATCGAAGCATGGGCGCGTGCGCCGATCTATGCGCGGGTTCCCGGCTATTTGAAGGATTGGAAGGCCGATATCGGCGCCCCGGTCAAGTCCGGACAGCTACTGGCCGACATCGAAACGCCGGACCTCGACCAGCAACTGCTGCAAGCCAAAGCCGAGCTGGCGACCGCGCGCAGCAATGTCGAACTGGCCGCCAGTACGGCGCAGCGCTGGCAAGCGCTGCTCAAGTCGGATTCGGTTTCGCGCCAGGAGGCTGACGAAAAGAGCGGCGACCTCGCCGCCAAGCAATCCGCCGTCAACGCCATGCAAGCCAATGTCGAGCGGATCACGGCCCTCAAGCGCTATACGCGCCTGACTGCGCCATTCGATGGCATTGTCACGGCGCGCAACACGGATGTAGGCGCCCTGATCAATGTCGGCGGCGCGCCGGGGTCGGAATTGTTCGTGGTTTCGGACATCCGCCGCCTGCGCGTTTATGTCAATGTGCCGCAACGGCAGGTGGCGCAATTCAAGCCGGGCGTGCAGGCGCAGCTGACGCTGCCTGAGCAGCCGGGCAAAGCGTTCGAGGCGGTGGTGCGCTCAAGCGCCGGGGCCATCGCCAGCGCATCGGGGACCATGCTGGTGCAACTGAGCGTGGACAACCCGGATGGCCAGTTGCTGCCGGGCGGCTATGCCACGCTGCGCCTGCCTGCCGCCGGCGACAGCGCTACCCTCAGCGTGCCGCCGGCGGCCGTGATCCTGGGGCGCAGCGGACCGCAAGTCGCCATCCTGGGGCCCCAGGACACGGTCGTGCTCAAGAAGGTCAACATCGTGCGCGACATGGGCAATGCCATCGAGCTGGCCGGCATCGGTCGCGACGAACGCATCATCAACAGCCCGCCGGATGGCTTGGCCAATGGCGACCGCGTGCGCATCGCCGCGCAAGACAGTCCGGCAAAGGCTCCCCAATGAGGCCGCCAACCCCGCGCGCAGCGCTGCTGGCAAGCCTCATCCTGGCCGGTTGCGCGCAAGTGCCGACAACCAGCTTGCCCGAGATACCGACCGCGGCGGCATTCAAGGAAACGCCTACCGCTGCCGGCGGGAGCATGCCGGTTTCCTTGTCCATGTCGAATTGGTGGACCATCTACGGCGACGCCGAACTCGACCGGCTTGAAGCCGGATTGCTGGCCAACAGCCCCGACCTGGCCAGCGCCCTGGCGCGTTATCGCCAGGCCAGGGCAGCCACTGACCTCGTGCGTTCGGCGCAATCCCCGACACTCAATGCCGGCGCCAATGTCCAGCGCAACCGACAATCGGCCCTGCGTCCCTTGCGGGGCGCCAGCTCGCCTGACGAGTACAACAGCGCCACTTTGGGTGTCGATTTTTCCTATGAAGTCGACCTTTGGGGGCGAATCGCCCGCCAGGTAGATGCAGGCGTTGCGCGCGAACAGGCCGCGCAGGCAGACCTGGCCTGGGCCAGGTTGTCGCTGCAGGTCCAGCTTGCCGACACCCTATTCGCCTTGCGCGGACTGGATAACGAGCTCCAGCTCATTAGCGAGACCGAATCTGCCTACCGCGACGCCTGGGCGCTGATCATGCGCCGTCACGGCGAAGGCATCGCATCCGGCCTGGACCTGGCGCGCGCCCGGGCGCAGCTGGAATCCACCCGTTCCCAGTTGCGGCAGAGCCAGGCGCAACGCGCCCTGCTGGAACACGCCCTGGCGGCGCTGATCGGCGAAAGCGCCTCGTCATTTTCGCTCGCTCCGCGAACGCGGATCTCGCCTGTGACGGTGCCCGACATCCCTGCCTCGGTGCCCTCTACCCTGTTGCAGCGCCGTCCGGATATCGTCGCTGCGCAAATGCGCGTCGTCGCGGCAGGCGCCACCGTGGGGGCCGCCAAGTCGGCATTCTTCCCCTCGCTCGCGCTGGGGGCGCAAGCCGGCTGGCAAAGCAGCGACCTGGCGCGCTTTGCCCAAATGCCTAACCTGTATTGGGCCATAGGTCCCAGCCTGGCCATGAGCCTGTTCGATGGCGGACGGCGCCGTGCCCAAGTGGCGCAAGCCGAAGGCGCGCTGGATGAAGCGGGCCAGCAATATCGTACGGTGGTGCTTGGCGCATTCGCGCAGGTCGAAGACCAGTTGGCACTGCTGACCCGCTATGGCGAAGCTGCGCATGCAGAGAAATTGGCCGCCGCCGCTTCCGGCGACGCGCTGCGCCATGCCGATACCCGCTACCGGCAAGGCGCGGCAAGCTATCTGGAAGTGGTGACCGCCCAGACCGCCCACCTGCAGTCTCGACGCAGCGAACTGCAGATGGAAACACGCCAGTTGCGCGCATCGGTGCAATTGGTGCGCGCACTGGGCGGCGGCTGGCGGCCAGAGCTTGCGCCTGGCGCAGACTCCTGAATCAGCATCGATGATCAGCTTCGATGATCAGCATCCATGGATTGCCATCCCGGTTGGATGGCAATCCATGCAAGCATTCCCCATCATTCCCAATCCAATGCGCCCTTTTTCCATTCGAAGGCAAGCCCGATGGTCAGGATGCCCAGGAAGATCATTGCCGCGACAAAACCAACGGTTCCAATTTCATCCAGCGCCAAGGCCCAGGGCACAAGGAACGCAACCTCGATGTCGAAAAGAATGAAAAGAATCGCGACCAGGTAAAAACGGACATCGAATTTGATGCGGGCGTCTTCAAACGCCTCGAATCCGCATTCGTAAGGAGAGGTCTTCTGAGGATCAGGCTTGTTCGGCCCCAACATCTTCCCCAGTACTTGAGGCGCGACACCGACCAGAAGGCCGACAATAATGAACATCAATACGGGGAAGTAGTTTTCGAGATCCATAGCGTTTCGTGATGGGAATGCCTCCGCAAGCGCATGGCGGCATCATTGCCGCCGGCTCGATGGAAGGATTTTTATGTCGAGGGGAATAGTACGCATGGACATCGACCATCAGCCGAAAGTTGCAATCATCGTCACGCTGCTTATTAAAGATGGGATTGGTTTGCTGAAACTATCCGACGATTTCATCGAACCAGCCAAGATAATTTCCAGAAGATCTGCGACGAAGCCGCATTAGCCCGGCCATTCCCCAGGCCATATGGCTCTCATCTCAAGCCCGGGGCCGTCCCCGTCAGGCCACCAATTGCAGGAACTGCCTGCTGCGCTCATGGCGCGGCGTACTGAAGAAGGCTTCGGCCGTGCCCTGCTCCACGATGCGGCCGGCATCCATGAATATCACCCGGTCCGCCACCGCCCGCGCAAAGCCCATCTCGTGCGTCACGCACAGCATGGTCATGCCGTCGGCGGCCAGCCTGGCCATCGCGTCCAGTACTTCCTTGACCATTTCGGGGTCGAGCGCGGAGGTCGGTTCATCGAACAGCATCACGCGCGGATTCAGGCACAGCGAACGCGCGATCGCCACCCGCTGCTGCTGTCCGCCCGACAACTGGGACGGATACTTGCCGCGCTGCTCCAGCACCCGCACCTGGGCCAGGAAGTGGTCAGCCACCTCTTCCGCAGCGGCGCGCTGCATGCCACGCGTGCGCTGCAGCGCCAGGGTGCAATTGCGCAGCACCGTCAGATGCGGAAACAGGTTGAAGTTCTGGAACACCATGCCGATATCGGCGCGTGCGGCACTCCCCGCGACTACCGCTTCGCCATGGACGCGGATCTCGCCCTGCTGATGGCGTTCCAATTGGTTGATGCAACGGATCAGCGTGGACTTCCCCGAACCCGAGGGGCCGCAGATCGTTACGTGCTCACCCGGGGCGACGCTGAAATGGATATCGTCGAGCGCCAGAAATTCGCCATACCACTTGCGCAACCCCGTGATCTCGACGGCCGCGGGCGTTGTGGCCTGCGTTATAGCCTGTACCATGCCGGCGCCTGTCATTGGCCGGCGGCGCCGGCCCTGGGGCGGAAGGGATGGCCCAGCGCCCAGGGATCCGGAATCCGGTCGTTCAGGTAATACTGGCCCAGCGTGACGTACTTCCAGCGCACGCCGTCATGCAGCGTGTGGGTGCGCGCATTGCGCCAGTGGCGATCCAGATTCAGGCTGCCCAGCGTGGAGTGCGTGCCGACCAGTTCGAACAGCTTGTTGCTGGCGTATAACGCGATCTCGGTAGACAGGATCTTGGCGTCGATCACCGCGATCAGTCCACGTTCGATGGCCGGCTGGTCCTGCTCGGCACGGGCGATGTCGACCAAGCCGGCGGCCTTCTCGGCGATCGCCAGCGCGGCGTTGTAACGCAAGTTCAACAGGCCGACCTCGCGCAGCGTCAGCGTGTCTTCCACCGCATTCTTGACGCCGCTGCCGCGTGCCGGGTTGGCGCCAGTCTTCAGGTGGCCGATGGTGTCGCGGATGGCGCGCCGGGCGATGCCCAGGTCGATCGCCACATGGATCAACTGGGAAACCGAACTGGTGGTATCCAACCCGGCCACCTGCGCCGCACTGGGAAAGGCCGTGATGGCGTCCACCCGCACGTTGTCGAACACCACCGTGCCGCTGGCCGTGGTGCGCTGGCCAAAGCCATCCCAGTCGTCGATGACCGAGATGCCCTGGCTATGGCGCGGCGCATAGGCGACCCAGCCGCGCCCGTCCTGGTCCACCGCCGAGACCGGAATCCATTGCGAAAACAGCGCGCCGGTGGAATACACCTTGCGGCCATGGATGCGATAGCCGCCGTCTTCGGCCCGGATCGAGGTCGCGTATTCATTGGGACGCTTGTCGCCGGGCTCGGCGGTGGCATTGCCCAGGCGGTCGCCCGCCAGGAAATACGGATAGAAGAAATCCTTCTGCGCCGGCGTGCCGTGGATGCGCAGCCGTTCCAGGATCGCGAAATGGTTCTGCGGAATCTGCGCCAGCGCCGGATCGGCGTCGGCCAGTTCGATGAAGACCTGCAGCAGTGTCGGCACCGCGATATCCGGCCCGCCATGGTCGCGCGGCACGGTAAGGCTGGCCAGGCCCCGCGCCGAGAAGTCGCCCAGCAGATCCCATGGCAACAGGCGGTTGGCATCGCGCTCCGATGCGGCGATGTCGGCTTGCCGCGCAAATTCGATGGCAACCGCGACAGCCTCCTGGTCGGAGCGGACGATATGGGCGTTGGCGAAGGCGGGTTTGATCATGGTGAAATAAAGTATCAAGTCAAAAATGAAGTGCGGACTGCGCCTGGCGAATACCCGATGCCGCCACCTGGCGCTCGGCCAGGCCGGCCAGCGCATTGAGCGCCGCGCACAGGAGGAAATACGCCAGCGCCAGGATGGCGAACACCTGCAGCGGCTGGACGATCAGCAAACTGTTGAGCTGGCCGGCGGCGAACGTCAGTTCCGGCGTACTGATGATGTAGGCCACCGAGGTGTCCTTGACGATCGAGCTGACCTTCAGGATCAGGCTGGGCGCCATCATGGACACCGCCTGCGGCAAGATCACGCTGAACATCAGCGTCCAGTAGCCCAGCCCCAGGGTATGGGCGGCTTCGCGCTGGCCGCGCGGGATGGCCTCGATGCCGCCGCGCAGGATCTCTGCCACGTAGGCGCCCTGGTAGATCACCAGGGCCGCGGTCATGACGGCGAAACCGTTGACCGGGCGCTTGATCAGCAGCGGCAGCCCGAAGTAGATCCAGAAAACGAACATCAACAGCGGAATGCCCCGGATCAGGTCGCTGGCCCTGCCCGCCCAAGCGCGTAGCCAGGCGCGCCGGCTGACCAGCGCCAGCGCGAACAGCAGCGACGCCGGGACGGTCAGCGCGATGGCCAGCGCCGCCATCAGGAAAGTCATCGCCAGCCCGCCCAGCGGCCCTTGCGGATACTGGCCGACCAGCAGCAGCAACCAATGCTCGCGCACGATCTCGATCATGCCGGCGCCACCCGGTTCAGATGCGCGCCCAGCCAAGCGAACAAACGGATCAGCAGCCACGACAGCACGATGTAGATGACGCTGATGGCGCCGAACACTTCGAAAGTGCGGAAGCTGTTGTTATTGATGTATTGGCCGACCTTGGCCAGGTCCGAGACGCCAATGGCGGCCGCCAGGCTGGTGGCCTTGAAGAACAGCACCGCCTGGCTGGAGATCGCCGGCCAGGCGGCGCGCAGCGCCTGCGGGGCGATCACGAAACGGAAACGGTCCAGCGAACCGAGGCCCAGCGCCTGCGCCGCCTCCAGCTGGCCGCGCGCTACCGAACGCACGCCGGCGCGCAAGTCTTCGCTGAGATAGGCGCCGAAGCACGCACTCAGCGCGGCGGCGGCGAAGAAGAACTCGCTGGAACGGCCGTTGATCCAGTCGGCCACGGCCGCCGGCAGCAGCTCGGGCGCGCCGAAATACCAGAACAGCAGTTGCACCACCATCGGCACGTTGCGGTGAACCATCACGAACAGGTCTACCGCCAGCCGGCACGGCGCCGACGGCAGCAGGCGCAGCCCCGTCAGCAACAACGCCAATAGACTGCCGGCCACGATGAAGCTCGCCGTCAGCGCCAGCGTAACGCCGGCGCCGCCGAGAATCATGCGCCCATAAGGGGCCAGCAGTTCAAGCAGGTCTTGCATCAGGCTAATCGCTCCGGCCGTGTCAACCCAACTGCGGTGGACGCCCGGCCTTCTCGACCGGAATCGGCTCCACCTTGAAGCTGCGCTGCAGATGGAACTCGCTGTCCTTGCCCAGCCAGCGGTCGAAGATTTGCTGCAGCCGGCCGCTCTTCTCGATCTGCAGCAAGGCCTGATTGACGGCGTTGAGCAGTCGCGTCTCGCCCTTGCGCACGCCGATGCCGTTGTACTCGATCAGCACCGGCTCGTCCGACAGGATCTTGATCTCGCCCGGCTTGCCGACCGTCGCCGCGCTCAGCTTGCGCAGCATCGATTCGGTGATGGCGATGCCCACGGCCTTGTTCTGGTTGACCGCCAGGAAGGATTGCGGCACGTCCTCGAAATTGAGCAGCTCGACCTCCGGTACCACCTTCTGCAAGGCCTGGCCCGAGGTTGATCCGGACTGCGTGGCGATACGCTTGCCCTTCAGCTCGGCCAGCTTGTCGATGCCCTTGTCCTTGCGCACGCCGACCACCATCTTGTTGACGACGTAGGCGTAGCTGTAGTCGACCTGGCGGGCACGGTCTTCCGACCAGCCCAGCGTGGAAACGATGATGTCGAAACTGCCCTGGTTCAGCTCCGGGATGCGCGCCGGCCCCGAGACCAGCTTGAAGTCGGCCGTCACGCCGAGCTGCTCGGCCACGGCGCGGCAGACGTCGATATCGTAGCCCACGGTTTGCCGGGTCTTGGGATCCTGGAAGCTGAATGCGGGCACCACGCCGATGGTGCCGCAGGTGATGCGGCCGGCCGCCTTGATCTTGTCAAGCTGGTCGGCGCGGGCCGGCGCGGAACAGACCAGAGCCGCGAAGGCCAGTAACAGTGCGGCGCGCATGGGGATGCGCAGGGAGATACGGTCAATCATGTGGCGAGGTTCCTGTGCAGATGGAGAAGAGAGCCGGCTTGCGCCATCACGACATCACGCCGGCGTGGCCAGCGTGGCATGGAATGCAGCGATCCTGGCAATGGCTTGCCTGACGAGTTCGGCCCCCGGCGCAAAGGAAAGCCGGAAGTGTCCGGGATAGCCGAAGTCGCTGCCCGGCACCACCGCCACGCCTGCCTCCGCCAGCAGGGCCGAGGCGTAAGCGTTGTCATCGTGCAGGTGCGCGCCGCCGGCGCTGGTCTTGCCCAGCGCCGCGGCACAGGACGGAAACAGCAGGAAGGTGGCTTCGGGGGTATGCGCATGCAAATCGGGAATGGCGTTGATGGCGGCGACCGATTCGTCGCGCAGGACACGCAGTTCGGCGATTTCCCCGGCGCTGGCGCGCCCGCCACCGATCAGCGCGGCGACTGCGCCGGCTTGCGCAATGGGGCTGGGCGGGCCGCTGATGTGCGTGCTCACGGCGGACATGGCGCGGATCGCCAGGCTCGGCCCGGCCGCGAAACCAAGCCGCCAGCCGTTCATCGAATAGCCCTTGGAAAAACCGTTGACGATGATCGTGCGCGGCGCCAGCGACGGCACCGCCAGTTGCAGCGAAACCTTGCGCGACGGCGCGTAGGCCAGGTTCTCGAAGATCTCGTCGATGATGATCCAGATATCGGGATGCGCTTCCAATACCGATCCCAGCGCCTGCCATTCGGCTTCGCCGTACACGGTTCCGGCCGGGTTGTTCGGATTGCTGAAGAACACCGCACGCGTGTTCGGCGTGATGGCCTGGCGCAAGGCCTCGGCCTGCAGCACGAAGCCCTCCTCGGCGCGGGCCTGCGGCGTCACTGCCACCGCACCGGCCAACTTGGCCAGTTCGATGTGGGCGTTGTAATACGGGGCCGGCACCACCACTTCGTCGCCCGGCTCAATCAGCGCCAAGAAGGCCGCGGTCATCAGCGGCTTGCTGCCGTTGGCGACGATGATCTGCTCTTCGCTGAAATCGAGCCCGTTCTCGCGCAAGAATTTGTCGCGCAGCGCCTGCTTCAATGCCCGCGTACCTTCTGCGCCCGCATAACGGGTGGCGCGGCGCGTGATGACGTCGATTGCCGCCTGGTTGACGGCGTCGGCCGTGCGTGTGTAGGGTTCGGCCGCAGCCAGCGAAATGATTTCCTCGCCTCTGCCGCGACACGCATCGGCCGCATTCAGGAAGGCGACCGTGCCTGCCGGCGCCAAGGCGTTAAACCGTCCGGATAACTGAGTCATAAGAATGGCGACAGGCGCACAATCGCATGCGCCGCCGTGGGCGCGGCCTGTCTTGGTAGATTGCAAGTGATGAGATCAGGCAATGTACCGCGAAGGGACTGGGGATGTATCCGAATATTTCCGGATAACTTTTTTACCATCTTGCCTAAGGAGGCGGGCGCATATGCTCAGGCGAAAACAGCGCAAAGGCATCGTTGGCGCCCCCCCTGTTATTCACTTATTCACTTGCCGCCGGTGACATCGAGGAATGTGCCGGTGATGAAGGAAGCCTCGGCGCTTGCCAGCCACAGGATCGCCCGCGCGACCTCTTCCGGCTGGCCGCCCCGTCCCATCGGGATCGAGTCCTTGACGCGATCCACCCGTCCCGGCTCGCCGCCGCTGGCGTGCATCTCGGTGTAGATATGCCCGGGGCGGATGCAGTTCACGCGTATCCCCTCCCGCGCGACTTCCTTGGCGAAACCGGTCGTGAATGTCTCAACGGCGCCCTTGGAGGCGGCGTAGTCGACATATTCGTTGGGGCTGCCGAGCCGGGCCGATGCCGACGAGATGTTGATCACCACACCGCCCCGCCCGTTGTGACGATGGGACATGCGCTTGGCCGCCTGCTGTGCGCAGAGGATGGGGCCGAGCGCGTTGACCGCGAAGATGCGCTGCATCCGCTCGAACCCGAGATCCTCCAGGCGGGACTGCCGCGCCAGTATCGAGGCATTGTTGACCAGCACATCGATCCGGCCGAACTTGCTGTCGATGGCGGCGAATAGCCGGGCGACCTGCTCCGGATCGGCGCTGTCGGCGCGCATGGCCAAGGCCCGGCGCCCGGCGGCCTCGACATCGGCAGCCACCGCGAGCGCGGCCGCTTCGTTGGCGACGAAGCTGATCGCCACATCGTAACCTTGTGCGGCGGCAAGCCGCGCAGTGGCCGCGCCTATGCCGCGGCCTCCCCCCGTGATCAGGATCAGCGGCGCTTGCGAGACGGTATCCATTGGCGAATCTCCATGTGATGATGAAATAAAAAAATTAATAGACCAGCGGCCGGGCGATCGCGGCGACCATCAACCGATATCAACCGATGACGAGCGTGCCGATGGCAATCACCGTGCATGCCAGCATCTTGCGCACAGTCAGCGCCTCGCCCAGGAAAAAATAACCGATCAGCGCCGCAAACAGCACGCTGGTTTCGCGCAATGCCGATACCGCGCCCATGGGCGCGCCGGACATGGCGTAGATGACGATTCCATAGGCCAGGAGGGAGACCAGGCCACCGATGAAGGCCATGCCGAATCCGGGCCGGATGGTCAACAAACTGTCCGCGCCGCGCAGGGCGATGTAGACCGGCGGCATCATGATGCCCCACAGCGCGCACATCCATACCGTGTAGGCCATCGGGGCGCCGGACAGGCGCGCGCCGATGCCGTCTATCACGCTGTAGGCGGCAATGAAGCATCCGGTTCCCAGCGCATATGGCAGGCTCGGGACCGCAAGCCTGCGCCCCTTGAAGGCCAGGGAAACAATGCCGCCCGACACCAGGACAATGCCCAGCAGCGCCGCTATCCCTACCCGCTCCCCGGCGAAAACCGATGCGGCGACAGTGATCAGGATGGGAGATGAACCGCGCGAAATCGGATAGGTTTGACCGAGCTCTCCAACCTGGTAGCTCCTGACGAGGAACAGGTTATAGCCGACATGCAGCGCCGCCGACAGCACGGCATATATCCAGCTGGCTTTGGCCGGAGGCGGCAAGAACAAGGCGATGGCGACGCTGGCAAGCGCTACCGCCAGGCACATGACCGTCATCGACCACAGCCTGTCGGCCCCGCCGCGCAGGAGCGCATTCCAGCTTGCATGCAGCAGCGCCGCAAAAAGCACCAGTAAGACGATGTGAAAAGGCATGCGCCATCCTAAGCAAACCGGCGCCTTGGTTAAAGCGAAGTCTCCTCATTGAAGAATGAATAAATCCTCATGCATCATCGATAGCTTTGCTGGGCCTTGCCGGACTCCGCCAGCAGCCAGTTGCGAAAGCTGGCGATGTGGGGCTGCGATTCGATCCCTTTCGGGCAGACGAAATAGTAGGCCACGGGAGAGGCGAACGGCACCTCGAACAACCTGACCAGGCTGCCGTTGCCGATCTCGGTTTCGACATGCCCGCTGCGGGCCAATGCGATGCCCTGGCCCAGCAGTGCCGCCTCGATCGTCATGTTGGTGTCGGCGAACCTGACGCTCTCCTTGAGCGCGGAAATGCCGATGCCCACTTGCTGGAACCAGAGCGCCCATTTCGGCACCAGATCGGCGCCGCCACGCGTAAGCAGCGGATAGCGCAACAATTCGGCCGGTTCGCGCGGCGCGCCAAGGCGGTTCAGGAGATCGGGGCTGGCAACCGGGAACACCTGTTCCCGGAACATGAATTCCGAGTACAGGCTGGGATAATGTCCATTGCCCAGGCGGATCGCAACGTCCGAATCCGCGCTGGAAAAATTGATGGCCTTGTCGGTGGTTTCCAGCGTGACCAGGATTTCCGGATGCTGCCGGGACAGGTCCGGCAACCTCGGCAGCAGCCATTTCAGCGCGAAGGAATAGGTCGTGCTGACTTTAAGCCGGACCCTGCCCTGTTGCTCCCGCAGGTCGGCCAGCGCGCCCTCCAGGTTCATGAAGAACTCGCGCACGATCGGCGCCAGCGCCGCCCCGGCGGGCGTCAGGCTCAATGACTTTCCCCGCTGGAACAACTGCAATCCCCAGATTTCCTCGAGATTCTTCAGTTGATGGCTGACAGCGCTTTGGGTGACATGTAATTCTTCCGAAGCGGAAGTGAAAGTCGCGTGCCGTGTCGCAACCTCAAAGGCGCGCAATGTGGCGGTAGGAGGCAAATCTCTCATGGCGGGGTCTCTCGGTGAGCATTGTAAAAAATGCCGTTTATGAGTGAAGGCTCATGATAGAGCATTCTGGCCGCTCGCCGTGCAAGGCCGGTTTCCTGATGCCTTTATTTATTCCATGGTTGCCCGCTCATTCGGAAAGCGCATAAGCTCAGGCGAAAACAGCGCAAAGGCATAGTGATATCTGCCTTACCATCATCTCCCCGGCCGGCGCGCATGCCAGTCCATCTCCCCGCTTTTGCGCGATTGAGAGATAGCGGCAGTCCAAGAACATCATCCATTGCCCCATGACCGTACCCCATTCCCAACTCGCGCTCGGCGCCTTCCTGATGCAGACCGGCCACCACATCGCCGGCTGGCGCCACCCCGATGCACAGGCTGATGCCGGCAGTAATTTCGCCCACTACGCCAGCCTGGCCAGGCTGGCCGAAGACGCAAAATTCGACGCCATCTTCATCTCCGATTCGGTGGGCGTGCGCAACCGCAACCTGCCCTCGCTGTCGCGCACCGCGCGCGCCGACCAGTTCGAACCGCTGACGCTGCTCTCGGCGCTGGCGGCGGTGACCGAACGCATCGGCCTGATCGCCACGGCCTCCACCTCGTTCAACGAACCCTATAACGTGGCCCGCAAGTTCGCCTCGCTGGAGCAGATCAGCGGTGGGCGCGCCGGCTGGAACCTGGTGACCTCGAGCGGCGATGGCGAGGCCGAGAACTTCAACCTCGAGCAACACATCGACCACGCGCAGCGCTACGAGCGCGCGGCGGAATTCCACCAGGTGGTGACCGGCCTGTGGGACAGCTGGGAAGATGACGCCTTCGTGCGGGACAAGGACAGCGGCCTGTACTTCCATCCGGAAAAGCTGCACGTGCTGAACCACAAGGGCAAGCATTTCTCGGTACGCGGCCCGCTCAACGTCTCGCGTTCGCCGCAGGGACAGCCGGTGATCGTCCAGGCCGGCGCCTCTGAGGCCGGCCGCGACCTGGCGGCGCGCACCGCCGAGGTGGTGTTCGTGGCGCACCAGACCTTCGACGAGGCGCAGGGCTTCTATGCCGACATCAAGGAGCGCGCCGCGGCCTACGGGCGCGCGCCGGAGGCCATCAGGATCATGCCGGGCATCTTCCCGGTCGTGGCGCCCACGCGCACCGAGGCCGAAGAGAAATTCCAGTACCTGCAGGAACTGATCCCCACCGTGGTCGGCGTGGCGCTGCTGTCGCAGATGGTCAGCTTCGACCTGTCGCCCTATCCGGTCGACGGCCCGCTGCCGGAGCTGCCGCCGACCAACGGCGCCCGCAGCCGCCAGCAATTGATGGTCGACCTGGCGCGGCGCGAGGGCTTGAGCATCCGCCAGACCTACTTGCGCATCGCCGGCGCGCGCGGCCACTTGCAGGTGGTCGGCACGCCCGCCGATATCGCCGACCTGATGGAATCCTGGTTCAGGCATGGCGGCGCCGACGGCTTCAACATCATGTCGTGGGCGCATCCTGCCGGGCTGACCGACTTCATCGCGCTGGTGCTGCCGGAGTTGCGCCGGCGCGGCCTGTTCCGTACCGAATACGCAGGACGAACGTTGCGCGAGCATCTGGGGCTGCGGCGCCCTGCCCATCCGGCGGCAGCGGGATGAGCCGATGAGAAATCCAGGCGGAGCCTGATTCGTGGAATTCGCACGGGCGATCCTCGAAGACCGGCATTCCTGACATTCCGCTGGACCGGCCGGTCCTCCATCAAGCGCGGCTTCTCCGGTTACACGGCGCCATCACCGGAGGGGAAATACCGGCGGATAGCGTCCAGCACGGAAAGCTTGAGAACGATGTCATCCGCTTTCCGTCCACGACCGGGCACATAAAGCCCTTTGGCAGTGAACCGGTCGATTTGGCTGGCCAGCCGCGCAGGAAAATCCGGCGCGAACACTTTCGGATCGATGGCGACGACAAATAGCCCGACACCCGGGGATGCCGCTCCTTGTTCAAAGGATGGCGCATCGATGGACCAATTTGCGCCCGTCACGCCGGCGGCGAGGACTTCCACCAGCAGCGCGATATTGGCGCCCCGGGCGCCGCCGAACGTCAACAGCATCCCCGTCAAGGCATCCTGGGCGTTTGTCGTGGCAATACCCCGTTGATCCACGGCCCAGCCATCGGGAATGGGCTCCCCACGGGATGCAGCGTCCCGAACGTTCACGAAGGCCGTCGCACTGGACGCCTGGTCGATAACCAGGGGTGATCCGTTGGCAACCGGTGCGCCGAAGGAGAACGGATTGGTGCCGAAAACCGGCTGGCGGGATGCCATCGTCGTCACCAGCGCAGGCCCATTCGATACCGCGATGCTGACCAGATCCGCCCCGGCAAGCCGCCGGGTGTAGTAGCCAAGCTCGCCGGCCGTATAGCTATTGGATTGCGAGAACAACGCCACGCCATATTGTCTGGCACGATCAAGCAGCTGGTCAAAACACAAATCGAAACCCAATTGGGCAATGCCATTTTTTGCGTCGGCGCGGATCGTGGCGGCCGTTGGAAAGTCGATATCCGGCTGGGTATCGCAGGAAATACGGCCGCTGGCAAAACCTTCAAGGTAATCCGGCAAGTGAGCAAAACCGACTGCCGGGCGGCCGGCAACCTCGGCCGCGACAGTCGCATTGGCCAATGATGCGGCTATCTTTTCATTCGCGCCGGCAGACATGGCCGCCTTACGGGCGAGTCCCTTCGCTTCTTCCACATTGAGTCTCATGATCTCCCAGTATTTTTTTAAGCCCGGCCGGGCCGCCATACTGGAGCTTACCTTCGATCCGAACAGTGGGGCAATCGATGCCATCTCCCGGCTCAGCCGGTCGAACCATTGTTCGATGTCGATAGCGCGCAAAAACATATCCACATCGCCGGCAAAGATTTTCCTCATATACAACTGCGAAATGCTTCGTTCCAGGCTGGAATGATGCGCCGTAATATCGGCGCATCCAATCGGTCAATACCTGTCATGACAGGTTGATATCAAGCCGAACCAGCCATCAGGAAACATCATGTCCGTCTTCGAAATCATCGCGCCCTCGCCGGTGCCGCTGTATGTTCAGGTCAAGGACAGGCTGCGCGAACGCATCCTCGACGGCACCTATGCCGCCCACGCGCAATTGCCGTCGGAGAGCGAACTGGGCGCCGTCTTTGGCGTGAGCCGCATCACCGTGCGCCAGGCCTTGTCGGACCTGCAGCGCGAAGGGGTGATCTTCAAGATCGCCGGCAAGGGCACCTTCGTGGCCAAGAAAAAGGCGGCGCAGGAACTGACGCGCCTGGAAGGCTTCGCCGAGGCGATGACCCGCAAGGGCTACGAGATCTACAACCGCGTGATCGGCCACCGCCCCCTGCCGGCCACGCCGGAAGTGGCCCAACGCCTGGGCGTGGAGCCTGGAACCGCGGTAGCCGAGATCCGCCGCATCCGCCATCTCAACCGCGAACCGGTGTCGCTGGAGATCACCTACCTGCCGGAGGAGCTGGGCGAGCACCTGCGCAACGAAGACCTGGGCAACCGCGACATCTTCCTGATCTTCGAGAACGACTTCGGCATCCCGCTGGGCCATGCCGACCTGCAGATCGGCGCGGTGGTGGCCGACGGCAAGCTGGCCGAAGCACTGCAAGTGAGCGAAGGCACTGCCCTGCTGCGCATCGAGCGCCTGACCCATACAGCCGACGGCAAGCCGTTCGACTTCGAATACCTCTACTTCCGCGGCGAAACCTTCCAGTACCACCTGCGCATATCGCGCCGGCCGGAAAGCGCCGTCTGACCTGACAGAAAGGAAACGCCATGCAAACGCATGTCCAGACAGTCGACGTCCTGGTGATCGGCGGCGGCACCGCCGGACCAATGGCCGCGGCCAAGGCCAAGGAGGCCAACCCGCAATTGCGCGTACTGTTGCTCGAGAAGGCCAACGTCAAGCGCAGCGGCGCCATCTCGATGGGCATGGATGGCCTCAACAACGCCATCGTCCCCGGCTTCGCCACGCCCGAGCAGTATGTGAAGGAAATCACCATCGCCAATGACGGCATCGTCAACCAGAAGGCGGTGATGGCCTATGCGCAGAACAGCTTCTCGATGATCGAGGAGCTGGATCGCTGGGGCGTGAAGTTCGAGAAGGACGAAACCGGCGACTATGCCATGCGCAAGGTGCACCACATGGGCACCTATGTGCTGCCGATGCCCGAGGGCCATGACATCAAGAAGGTGCTGTACCGGCGCTTGAAACGCGCCCGGGTGGAGATCACCAACCGGCTGGTAGCCACGCGCCTGCTCACGGCCGGCGACGGCAGCATCGCCGGCGCCATGGCCTTCGACTGCCG
Organism: Herbaspirillum sp. GW821-FHT09A12; assembly: GCF_059418325.1. Lineage (NCBI taxonomy): Bacteria > Pseudomonadati > Pseudomonadota > Betaproteobacteria > Burkholderiales > Oxalobacteraceae > Herbaspirillum > Herbaspirillum sp. GW821-FHT09A12. Next base: position 452,528 of record NZ_JBWKPR010000002.1, on the reverse strand, counting down.
CACCGGCGACTTCCATGTGGTGCGCGCCAAGACCGTGGTGCTGTCCACCGGCGCGGCCGGACGCCTGGGCCTGCCGGCTTCCGGCTACCTGTTCGGCACCTACGAGAACCCGACCAACGCCGGCGACGGCTACAGCATGGCCTACCATGCCGGCGCCGAGCTGTCGGGCATCGAATGCTTCCAGATCAATCCCCTGATCAAGGACTACAACGGCCCGGCCTGCGCCTACGTCACCGGGCCCTTCGGCGGTTTCACCACCAACAGCCACGGCGAGCGCTTCATCGAATGCGATTACTGGAGCGGCCAGATGATGCAGGAGTTCTACAACGAACTGCAGGGCGGCAGCGGCCCGGTGTTCCTCAAGCTGAACCACCTGGCCGAGGAAACCATCAGCATCATCGAGACCATCCTGCACACCAACGAGCGGCCCAGCCGCGGCCGTTTCCATGCCGGGCGCGGCACCGACTACCGCGCGCAGATGGTGGAGATGCACATCTCCGAGATCGGCCTGTGCAGCGGCCACTCAGCCTCGGGCGTGTGGGTCAACGAGCATGCCGAGACCACCGTGCCCGGCCTGTATGCAGCCGGCGACCTGGCCTGCGTGCCGCATAACTACATGCTGGGCGCCTTCGTCTACGGCCGCCTGGCCGGCGAAAGCGCGGCCCGTTATTGCGAGGAAAAACCATTGGCCGAGGTCGACCAGCAGCAGGTCGCTGCCGAGCGCGAACGCGTCTGGGCGCCGCTGGCGCGCCAGGATGGCCTGCCGCCCAACCAGGTCGAGTACAAGCTGCGCCGCATGGTCAACGACTACCTGCAGCCGCCCAAGGTCACGCGCAAGATGGAGATCGGCCTGCAGCGCTTCGACGCCATCCATGAAGACCTGCATCGCCTGCAGGCGCGCAACCCGCACGAGCTGATGCGCGCCATGGAAGTCCACGCCATCCGCGACTGCGCCGAGATGGCCGCGCGCGCCTCGCTGTACCGCACCGAAAGCCGCTGGGGCCTGTACCACAACCGGGTCGACTATCCGGAGCGCAACGACGCCGAATGGATGGTACATACGCAACTGCAGAAGCAGGACGGCCGCATGGTCAGCTTCAAGCGCGCCATCGATCCCTACATCGTGCCGCTGGACGATGCGGAAAAATCGGCCTACCGGCACCTGCGCGTGAAGAAAGAACCAGAACCGGCCGCCGCCTGATCCATGTGAGGACAACCCAATGCCAACCGCCTTTTCCATCACCAACGTCCCCGTCACGATCGACCAAGACAAGTGCATCGCCGACAAGGGATGCACGGTCTGCGTCGATGTCTGCCCGCTCGACGTGCTCGCCATCGACTTCGACAAAGGTCGTGCCTACATGAAGTTCGACGAGTGCTGGTATTGCATGCCCTGTGAGAAGGACTGTCCCACCGGGGCAGTCCATGTCGACATACCGTACCTGCTGCGCTGACCACATAGCCTGCGGGACATCACTTTGGGGAAAACCATGCAATTGCGCAACACCATCACGACCACGCTGTTCGGCCTGACGTTGCTGGCCGCCGCCTCGGCCGGCGCCGAGACCATCCGCATCGCCATCGGCACGCAGGACACCACGATCAACTGCGCCACCGGCGGCCTGCTGATTCGGGAATTGAAACTGCTGGAGAAATACCTGCCGCATGACGGCAAGTACAAGGATGCGCAGTACGACATCCAGTGGAAGAACTTTACCTCGGGCGCGCCGCTGACCAACGAGATGGTCGCCGGCAAGCTCGACATCGGCGCGATGGCCGACTTCCCCGGCTCGTTCAACGGCGCCGCCTTCCAGAAGGCCGGCAAGAAGAGCCTGTTCATTACCGTGCTGTCGGGCAGCACTACCGGCAGCGGCAACGGCATCGTGGTGCCCAAGGGCTCGGCCGTGCAGTCGCTGACCGAACTGAAGGGCAAGACCATCTCGGTGCCGTTCGCCTCCACCGCCCACGGCATGCTGCTGCGTGCGGTCAAGGACCAGGGCTGGGATCCCGAGAAGGACGTCAACATCATCACCCAGGCGCCTGAAGTGGCCGGTTCCGCCCTGCAGAGCAACAAGATCGAGGCGCATGCGGACTTCGTGCCGTTCGCTGAACTGTTCCCGCATCGCGGTTTCGCACGCAAGATCTTCGACGGCTCGCAAGCCAACACCCCGACCTTCCACGGCAGCCTGGTCGACGCCGACTACGCGAAGAAGTATCCCGAGATCGTCGTGGCCTACCTGCGCGCGGCCATCGAGGCCAACCGCCTCATCGCCGCCGAGCCTGAAAAGTACAGTGAACTGATCGAAAAGGTCACCGGCATCGAGGCCGAAGTCAACTACCTGTTCCACGGCCCGCTCGGCCTGCAGACGCGCGACTTCACCTGGAAGCCGGAATACCGCCAGGCGGTCAAGACCTCGATCGATACGCTCAAGGCCATGAAGCGCACCGATACCGAGCTCGATCCGAATACTTTCGTCGACGACGAATACATCAAGGCCGCCTTCAGGCAATCCGGGCTGGACTACGAGGCGCAGCTGAAGAATTACGCCAAGTCGCCCTTGAACGCCAGGGATGCGCTGACCGGCAAGGCCATCGCCGATCCCAAGCGCGTCGGCCAGATCTGGGTGCAGAGCGAACCGCTGGTGCGCCACTACGCGACGCTGGAATCGGCGCTGGCCGAAACGCGCAAGCTGGAGCAGTCCGGCAAGAAGATCCGCACCGTCTATGCGCATGACCGCGACACCGGCCTGAAGTTGCTGGCCGCCGACGCTTGGTACGTGCAGGGCAAGGGCGAAACCAGCGCCTTCCTGTTGAAGAGTTCGGCCGAGGCATGGGCGAAGAAGAACAGCGGCAAGGTGCTGGACTTCAACGCCGCCAAGGCCGGCGCCGTCTGAGGCCGCGCCTTCTTTGCTTCACCACGACAAGGAAGCTGTTCATGACCCTGAGTTCATCATTGCCGGCGCAGGACGGCGCGCAAGCGTCCGCCCCGGCAGCGGCCGGCCCCGCGGCCCGGCCCGGGCAATGGCCCCGCCTTGCCCTGCGTATCGCGTCGGTGGCCGTTTGCCTGTTGCTATGGCAATGGGCATCGCAACACCGGGTGAACCTGGGCCTGATCACTTTCCAGAACGTCCCGGCGCCGCGCGAGGTGCTGGCGGCCGCCTGGGCGCTGGCGCAGTCGCCCAGGCTGCTGTCGCACCTGTCGGCCAGCCTGGCGCGGGTCTTCATCGGTTTCGCGGTGGCCGCCGCGACCGGCATCCTGCTGGGCATGCTGATCGGCCGGTTGCGCTGGCTGTCGGACGTGCTGCTGCCGCCGCTGGAATTGCTGCGGCCGATCCCGGCAGTGGCCTGGATTCCGTTGGCGATCCTGATGTTCCCGTCGTCGGAAATCTCGATGATCTACATCACCTTCATCGGCGCCCTGTTCCCCATCCTGCTCAACACCATCCACGGCGTGGAAGGCGTCGACCCGCGCCTGATCGCCTCGGCCCGCAGCCTGGGCAGCGGCCGCGGCGCGGTGTTCACCCAGGTGATCCTGCCGGCGGCGGCTCCCAGCATCGTCACCGGGCTGTCGATCGGCATGGGCACCGCCTGGTTCTGCCTGGTGACCGCCGAGATGATCGCCGGCCAGTTCGGCATCGGCTATTACACCTGGGCCGCCTACACCATCCAGAACTATGCCGACATCGTGGTCGGCATGATGTTCATCGGCATCCTCGGCATGGGCAGCAGCGCCGCGATCAGGCAAATCGGCCACTTGCTGATGCCCTGGTACCGGCTGCAAAGGTAAAGCATGGCCAATATCATGAGCAATATCGTGAGCAACAAACAGAGCGGCGAAATCGTCATCGATCACCTGCATATCCAGCTCGGCGCCGGCACGCGCCGTTTCGAGGCGCTGCAGGACATCTCCACCACCATCGCAGCGGGCGAATTCGTCTGCGTGCTGGGCCCTTCCGGCTGCGGCAAGTCGACCCTGCTGGGCGCGCTGGCGGGCCACCTCGCCCCCAGCGCCGGGCGTGTGAGTGTAGACGGCGTGCCCGTCGCCGGGCCGCATCCGGAGCGCGGGCTGGTGTTCCAGCACCATACGCTGTTCCCCTGGCAGCGGGTGATCGACAACGTCTCCTTCGGCCTGAAGATGAAGGGCTTCTCGCGCCGAGAACGCCATGCCCGCGCCCGCGACCTGCTGGCGCTGGTCGGGCTGGAGGGGTTCGAGCAGAGCTATCCGGCGCAGCTTTCCGGCGGCATGCAGCAGCGGGTGGAGATCGCCCGCGTGCTGATCAACCATCCGCGCGTGATGTTGATGGACGAACCCTTCGGCGCGCTCGATGCGCAAACGCGCCTGAAGATGCAGGAACTGCTGCTGGAGGTGTGGGCACGCATCGACACCACCATCCTGTTCATTACGCACGACATCGACGAGGCTTTGTTCCTGGCCGACCGCATCCTGGTGATGAGCCCCCGCCCCGGGCGCATCATCGACGAGATCCGGATCGACTTCCCCCGCCCGCGCGGCCCGGAACTGGTGACCTCGTCGCGCTTTACCGAACTCAAGCGTCATTGCCTGGCCCTGCTGCATCCGCAAGCCAAGGTCGTCCCGCTGGAAAGGCTGAGCCCGCTCGGCGCCAATCCGTCCGAAGTCCAATTTGCCATTTGAGGAACCGCAGTGAACGCAGCAGCCTTTGCCACGCATGACGATGAGACCGAAGAATTCCGTACCCGCCTGCGTCATGCCGATGCCGCGGTGCGCCGCATCGCGGTCCTGGACCTGATCGACGTCGCCGGCGACGAACACGCCCCGCTGCTGATCGAGGCACTGGGCGACAGTTCGGCCGAAGTGCGCCTGGAAGCCGTGCGCGCGCTGGAAGCCTTCGAGAGCGAAGCCAGCGTGGCCGGCATCGTGCCATTGCTGAGCGACGAGGACATTGAAGTACGCGAAGCCGCGGCGCATGCCTTGAGCGAACTCAAGCATGCCGAATCGGCGGCGCTGCTGCTGGCGCATGCCCGTGACCAACGGCCTTTCGTGCTGGTGGCCATCCTGCGCGGCCTGCGCGAGCTGCGCGTTGCGCAAAGCTTCGACCCGGCGCTGCAAGCGCTGGCGCACGGCGATGCCCTGGTGCGGCGCGAAGCGGTGGCCGTGCTGGGCTACCTCAAGGACAGTCGCGCATTGAAGGCGCTGATGGAGCTGGCCGCACAGGATCCGGAACCGGAAGTCAGGCGCGCCGCGACCGGGGCGCTGGGTTTCGCCCAGGAAGAGGAAGTGTTGCCGGCACTGTTGTCGGCGCTGGGCGACGCCACCTGGCAAGTCAGGGAAGAAGCGGCGACCACGCTGGGCAAGTTGCGCCTGCCCAGCGCCTTGGCGCAACTGATCGCGGCACTCGACGACCCTTACTGGCAAGTGCGCCTGCGCGCCGCCCGCAGCCTGGGCCGCCTGCGCGACAGCCAGGCCGTGGCGCCGCTGTTGGTGAGCTTGCGGCACGAGATCAGCAACCTGCGCAAGGAATCTGCGCTGGCGCTGGGCGAGATCGGCGACGCCGCGGCCTTGCCCGGATTGCTGCTGGCCGAACAGGATGCCGACCCCGAAGTACGCAAATCGGTGCGGCTGGCGCTGGAACAGATCCGCGCCGCCACCTGAGCGCCTGCGCCATGCCGCATCCACTGCGCATCACCAACCACACCGCCACCGCCTCACTGGTCATCGACTGGGATGACGGCCGGCGGCAGCAGTTATCGCACCTGGCTTTGCGACAGGCCTGCCGCTGCGCCGACTGCCTCACGCTGGCGCAACGGACCGGGCAAGGCCCGGCGCCGGCGGCCGATATCCGGCTGGACACCATCGCGCCGGTCGGCCAGTACGGCATCCAATTGGTATTCAGCGATGGCCATGACCGCGGCATCTATCCCTGGCCGTTCCTGTTTGGGCTCGGCTAGCGTCGGGATGCGAAGTCGGGATGCGAAGCCGGCACGCCAAGCGCAAAAAGCGGCTATGGATCTTCGCAAAAATTCTTTGAGTGCCCGCTCCATGACAAATAGGATGTCAGGCTTTCCCTGCTGCGACGGCAACTTATTCTGAGTTCGGCAGCAGACGCAGAGGAGCCCTTGATGCCGACGTCGAATCAAACTAAAAACAAGAAGCCAACGCCGTGGCTTGCCCGCATTGCCAAGCTGCTGGCGCCCGCCATGTTCTTGCTGGCCGGCCAGGCCCATGCGGAAGGACAGATCCGCATCGCCTACCAGTTCGATGTCGGCGATATCCTGCTGCATGTGGTGCGCGACCAGAAGCTGATCGAGAAATATGCCAGCCAGGAAGGCATCCAGGCCAACGTCGAATGGAAGCAGCTCTCCGGCGGCGCGGCGATCAACGATGCGATCCTGTCCAATACGCTGGACGTGGCGTCCACCGGATTGCCGCCCTTGCTGACGGTATGGGACCGCACCTACGGCAAGCAGAACATCAAGGCGATCGCCGCGCTGGGTTCGTTGCCGACCTATCTGCTGACGCGCAATCCGGCGGTCAAGACGCTGGGCGATTTCGGGCCGAAAGACCGCATCGCCCTCCCCGCCACCACCATTTCCCTGCATGCGCGGCTACTGCAGATCGCCGCCAGCGCGCAATATGGGAAGGAACATTTCAATCATTTCGACGAGCTGACCGTCAGCCTGCCGCATAGCGAAGCCGCGGCGGCGCTGCTGTCGGGGAAGACCGAAGTCAATGCGCACTTTGCCAGCCCGCCATTCCAGTTCCAGGAACTGAAGGATCCGGCCATCCGCAAAATCGCTTCGTCCTATGACATTCTTGGTGGACCTGCCACCCTCAATATCCTGTGGGCCCCGGAGCGCTTCCAGCGAGAGAACCCCAAGACGTTCATCGCCCTCAGAAAAGCCCTGGCCGAGGCCCTGGTATTCGTCCGCAACAACAAGGCCGAAGCGGCCGCTACCTATGTCCGCCTGGAGAACTCCAAACTGCCGGTGAGCTTCATCCAGGAGATCATTTCATTGCCGGATGTCCAGTACACCTTGCAGCCCCAGAACACCTATAAATTGGCGTCGTTCCTGGCCGATGTGGGCGCGATCAAGCACCGCCCGGCTTCATGGAAGGATTACTTCTTTGAAGACGCCTATCCGCAAGGGGGAAGCTGAGCCGGCAGGCCCCGGGGGGCTTCCCTCAGGATTCGAGCCGGTCGAGCCGTAGCCGGTGGCGCCCATCGGTGACCCGCAATGCGGCCAGCATAGTGCAGCCGAAGCTGGCGATGCCGCTGGCGCCGGCCAGGATGAACATCAGCAGGATCTGGTATTTGGCCGCTTCCAGCGCGTCCATTCCCGCCAGCACCTGGCCGGTCATGATGCCGGGCAGCGTGATGATGCCGGCGGCGGACATCTGGTTGATCACCGGCAGCATGCCGCTGCGGATGGCGGCGATGACATGCGGCTTGAGCGCCTCGCGCCTCGGCTCGCCAAGCGCCAGCCGCCCCTCGATCGAAGCTGCGGAGGCGTGTATGCCCGACAGGAAGGCATCCAGTGAAATGCTCGCCGAGTTGAGGACGCTGCCCAGCACAATCCCCATGAGCGGTATGGCATATCTCGGATCGTACCAGGGATCGGGCCGGATCGCGGTGGTCAGCGCCAGCGCCACCGTCAGCAATGAGGCGGCGCCGACCACGGTTGCGCTGATGCGCATGCCGCTCCAGCCGCGCAGGCGCCGGCGCGGCCTGGCGGCGACTTCGCGGGCCGCGGCCGCCACCATCAGCGCCACCGCCAGGCCGGTCGCCAGCGGCGAGCGGAGTTCCAGTATCCAGCGCAAGGCCAGCCCGACCAGCAGCAGTTGCACCACCATCCGGATGGCGGCAATCGCCAACGGCCGGTGTACCTGCAAACCAAGCGCGAGCGACAAGGCGCCGTTGCACAGCACCAGGATGGCGGCCAGGGCCAGGTCGGTCGGCGAAAGCATCAAGGGTTCCATCGTCACTGCCTCCGTTCGAGCTGGATCGTCCTGCGCGCCAGCCGCGCCGCCTGCTCTGGCGAATGCGTCACCAGCATCAGGGCCAGGCCGTCGTCCATGCATGACTGGAGCAAGGCCTCGACCCGCCTGACATTGTCGGCATCCAGTGCGCTGGTCGGCTCATCGAGCAGCAGGACCTTGGGTTGCCGGGCCAGCGAACGGACCAAGGCGGCGCGCTGGCGCTCGCCGGTGGAAAGCTGGGCGATATCCGCCCCGAGGCGCTCGGCCGGCAACGCCAGCCTGCCGGCCAGTTGCACCATCCGCTCCCGATCCTCCGGCTTGAAGTGCTCGGCAACGCTCGGTCGCCACCAGGCCGGTTCCGCGCTTTGATAGACCACTTGCTGGCGCCATGCCGGCGCCGGGAAATTGCTGCGGGACACCCCATCCAGCATGACATCGCCGCCGCCTTCGTCGAGATCGGCGATCAGCCGCAGCAGCCGCGTCTTTCCCGCGCCCGAGCGGCCGGACACGGCCAGGCATTCGCCGGCGGCGATGCTGAAGGAAATCGGCGCGACCACGGCGGAGCACAGGACGATGGCTTCCAGTCTTGCGGGCAGCGTATTCAGGTTAGTTTCGATACTCATGACTCATGGCGTTTCATGCTCTTTTTATCCAGGGGAGCGCGAACCCGGCAGATGGCGCCGGCACTCCAGGGCCTGCCAACGTTCAATTTAACAGGCCCTCAAGCTTATTTCACCAATAAACGTGGCTTGCGCCCCAGCTTGCCCGGTCTTACTTAGGGTTGGCTTAGGACAGACTCAGGCCGTTCCTTCGTCTCTTTTTCATCCCCTCGCCGCAACCAGTGATACAGAACCGGCATCACCACCAGTACCAGCGGCAACTGTACCAGCAGGCCCGAGATGATGGCGATGGCCAGCGGCTGCTGCATTTCGGATCCCTCGCCGATGGCAAATGCCAGCGGCAGCAGGGTCAGGATGGCCGCCAGCGTCGTCATGGCGATGGGACGCATGCGGTTCTTGCCGGCTTCGATCAGGGCCTCGACGCGCCCATGCTCGCGGCCGACTTCCTGCTGCTCCGAGAAATAGAAGATAGCCACCTCGGTCACGATGCCGATGATCATGGTCATGCCCATCATGGCCGAGATGTTCAGGTCGATGCCGGTCAGCGACAGGCCCACGAACACGGCCGAGACCGAGATCAGCGAAGTGAACAGGATCACGCCGGCCATGAGGAAGCTCTCGTACATGAACAGCAGCAACAAGAACACCAGCACGGCAGCGGCCGCGAACACCGTCATCAGTCCTTTGAACGCGATGCGCTGCTGCTCGTACAGGCCGCCCAGCTGGTAATAGCTGCCTTGCGGGAAGGTGCCGGCCCGGTCCAGTTCGGCCTTCACGTCGGCCACCGCCGAGCCCAGGTCGCGCCCGCTGATGCGCCCGGTGACGGCCACCATCTGCTTGAGATTCTCACGCGCGATCTCGGCCTGGCCGGTGAGCGTCTCCATGGCGGCGATGCGTTTGAGCGGCACCATGTGCCCGTCCGGCGCCCGCACCGTCACCAGCCCGAGGTCGGTGTCGGTCTGGCGCAGGGCCGGCGGCAGCCACACCCGCACCCCGACCGGCTTGACGCCTTCGATGATCTGGGTGGCGACATTGCCGCCCAGGCTGTCGGAAAGGCTCTTGGCGACAGCCGCCGGATCCAGCCCCTCCTGCGCCGCCTTGATTGGGTCGATGCGCAGCTGCAGCGCATCGCCGGCCGGGTTGATGCCATCCTTGACATCGACCACCCCCGGCACCTTGCCGATACGCGCGGCGATCTTGCGGGCCAGTTCAGGCAACAGTCCAGGATCGGCAGAGAAGATCTTGACCTCGATCGGCTGCGGCACGGCGGTCAGGTCGCCGATCAGGTCTTCCATCAACTGGGCCATTTCGACGTGGATGCCCGGCACCTGGTTTTCGATGCGGTGGCGGATATCCTCCATCACGGTGTCGACCGGCTGGCGTTTGCCCGGTTTCAGGCGGATGAAGAAGTCGCCGTGGTTGGGTTCGCTGATGCCGCCGCCCAGGCCCGTCCCGGTGCGCCGCGAATATGTCTGGACATTGGGGTTGGCACGGACGATGGCTTCCACCTGCCGCACCAGGCGATCGGTTTCAGTCACCGCCGTACCCGGCTCGCTGTAGTAATCGAGCACAAAACCGCCCTCGTCCATCGACGGCATGAAGCCCGACCCGACCTTCTGGTACCCGATGAAGCCGGCCAGCGCCAGCGGCAGGATGGCCAGCAGCACCAGCGCAGGGCGCCTGAGCAGGCGCTGCATCAAGGCGGCATAGCGCGCATGGAACCAGGCGGTCAGGCGGCCATGGTCCTTATAGTGCGCGTCTTTTTGGGTCAACAGCCCGGTAGCCAGAATGGGCACGGCCAGCCAGGTGAACAGGAACGAGATGAACAGTCCCGACGCCATAGTGATCGACAAGGCCTTGAAAAAGGCGCCGGTCACGCCGGTCAAGAAAGCCAGCGGCGCAAAGATCACCAGCGTCGAGGCGCTGGAGCCGACCAGCGGCCGGAAGAATTCATGCGCGGCCTTGATCACGCCTGCGCGGATATCACCCTGGCCCTGATGCAAGCGCCGCACGATGTGTTCGATCATCACGATGGCATCGTCGATGATCAGCCCCACGGCGGCGGCCATGCCGCCCAGCGTCATGATGTTGAAGTTCATGTTCAGCAAGGCCAGCAGCACCACCGTGGTCGCCAGCACGGCCGGCACCACCACGATGGCGATCAGGGTGATCTTGAGGTTGCGCAAGAACACCAGCAGCACGATGGCGGCCAGGCCGATGCCGATCAGGATGGCGTCGCGCACGCTCGATGCCGATGCCGTCACCAGCTGGCTTTGGTCGTACCAGTTGGCAATCGTCACGCCCTTGGGCAATTGCCCTTGCAGCGTCTGGATGGCAGCCTTGACGTCCTTGGCGATCTGGATGCTGTTGCTGCCCGGCTGCTGGTAGATCGACAGCAGCACCGCATCGCGGCCATCGGCGGTCACGCGTATCCATTGCGGCACGGTCGAGCGGCTGACGGCGGCGACGTCGCGCACGCGCACGATGCCGTTGGCGCCATTGGCCAGCACGGTGTCGCCGATCTGCTGCAGGTTCTGCAGGCGCGCATCGGCCATGACCAGGAACAGCTTGTAGTGGTCTTCCAGGCGGCCGACCACGTTGATCACATTGCTGGCGGCCAGCACGCGGGCCACGTCATCCGACGACAAGCCGCGCGCGGCCAGCTTCTGCGGATCGACCGCCACCTGGTATTCCTCCAGCGCGCCGCCGATGGCCTGCACGCGCGATACGCCATTGATGCCGGAGAGCAAGGGGCGCAGCTGGTATTCGGCGATATCGCGCAATTGCGTCGGCGAGACCGAACTGGAGGTCAGGCTATAGGCAATGATGGGGAAGACGGTCGGGTCCATGCGGCGCGTCTGGATCACCGTCCCCGCCGGCAGCTGGGAGGCGATCTGCGACATCGCCGCATTGATCTGCAGCGTGGCCGAGGCCATATCCAATCCCCAGTCGAAGTTGACCGATATCTCCGCCGAGCCGCGCGTGGTGGTCGAGCGCACCGACGTCACGCCGAGAACGCGCCGCACCGCCTCCTCCACCGGCCGCGTCACCAGCAATTCCATCTGCTGGGGCGGCTGGTCCCCCGCATCCAGCGACACCACGACCCGCGGGAAATCGACGCTGGGAAACAGCGAGGTCGGCATATTGAACGAGGCGATCAGGCCGCCGATGGCCAGCACGGCGATCAGGAACAGGATCGAGCGCCGGTGCGCGTGCATCCAGGAACCGATATGCATCATCGGACCTCCCTGACCTGCATGCCCTCGGCCAGCTCATAATTACCCTGGACCACCACCGGCAATGCCGGATCGATGCTGCCTGACACGCCCAGCGTACGGCCGTTGTCGACCACCTGGCGGACCGCGATGCGATGCGCCGCACGGCCGCCGACCTGGAATACATAACTGCCGTTGGCGTCCGTCAGCACGGCCTGCCGCGGGACTTCAAAGGCGGACTTGCCGTCCAGCTCGATCCCGGCGCGCACCCGCGCGCCGGGCGCCAACTGGCCGGAGGCCGGCACCCTGACCAGGACGTTGGCCAACTGCGTTTTCGGATCCACGATGTTTTGCACCTCCGCTACCTTGCCGGCGACGCTGCGATCCGGCGCCGCCAGCGTGGCCAGCCCGACCGCCATCCCCTTGCGTACCTTGGGCAGGTCTGCGGGGTCGATGCCCAGCACCACCTTCAGGTTCCCGGTGCTGCCGATCTGCATGAACGGCGCGCCGGGCTGGACGCGGTCGCCCTGGAACGCGGTCAAGGCCATCACCACGCCATCGTCGGCGGCCCTGATCACCAGCCCGCCCTTCGCGCCGCCCAGTTCCCGCTGCGCCGCCATCCCGGCCTCGGCGTCAGCCTTGGCCTTGGCGGCGGCATCGACCTGCGATTGCGTCGCCAACTGCAGTTTTTGCATTGCCACGATCCGCTCCATGTCGGCATTGGCCTGACGCAGCGCCGTGCTGGCCTGCGCATAAGCCAGCTGCACCACAGGATCGCCCTCCAGCAGGGCCAATACCTCGCCGCGCCTGACCGACTGCCCTTGCATCACATTGAGCCGCGCGATGCGCGCAGACGATGGGCTGCTGACCGATTGCAGCGAGCCCGGCAAGACATCGCCGTAGGCGGCCAGGGTCGCGTGCATCTGCTTCATTTGCACCGGCGCCAGCACTACCTGCGCCGATGGCTGGACGGCATCCTGCGCCGGCTGGGCATGCACACGGCTGGCCACGGCGCCCAACGCCGCCGCGCCGGCGACCACAGTGGCCAGCGATGCGGCCAGACAGGCGTTTCTCTTATTCATGGTGTTCGCTTTCTTTGAGTTGGAGCGGAAGCTCGCCGCCGATGACGCTCAGCAGCGCCACCCGTTGCTCCAGCATGGATTGTTCGAGGGTGATGGCTTCGACTTGCCTGGCCAGCAAGGAAGCTTCGGTATTGATCAGCACCAGGGTGTCGAGATTGCCGGCGCCGAAAGCCTGCATCGCGGCTGCGCGCTGGCGCTCCATCTGGCGCAAGCCGTCCTGCGCACGGCGCAACTGGCCGGCATTGATGTCCTGCTCCTTGAGTAGCCGGTCAACGTCGGTGTAAGCCGCATTCACACGCTGCTGGTATTCGTCGTGCAAGCGCTGGCGCGTCGCCTGTTCGATGGCGATGTTGCCCCGGTTGCGGTTGAAGATGGGCAGGGACAACGAGATATTGAAGCCTTGCGACGCCACGTTGCTGGTATCGCGCGCCCTGGTCAGGCCGATGCTCAGCGCCGGGAACTGCGCGATGATCGCCGCCCGGTAGCGGCTGTCCTGGGCCTGGTAGCCGCTTTTGAGCGCCAGCAGATCCGGCCGCCGGGCCGGGAGCCGCTGCATGATGGCCTGCATTGCCGCGCCATCGATCTCAGGCAGGCCGACTTCTCTCTTGAGCGGCACCGTTACCGACGGCGCCAGCCCCAGCAAGGTGTTGAGGTCATGCCGCAACTGGTTCTGCGACTTCTCGGCATCGGCGCGCTGCCTGTTCACATCCAGCAGCGCCGTCAATGCCGCATTGGAAACGTCCAGCGTGATCAGCTGCTTCGCCAGCGCTTGCTGCACCTGGTCCACGCGCTGCGCGAGAAAGTCCCGCTGCTGCGCCAGGGTATCGAGCAGGCGCTGGCCTTCGACGATCCGGATATACAGCAAGCGCGCCTGTGCGATGACTTGCCACTCCTGCCACAGCAGGTTGAGGTCGGCCTTGTCGGCATCGTGCCGGCCGGCGGAAGCCAGGGCGGAATGCGTCAGCAGGCTGCCGATATCGTAGCTGGGGCCAATCGTGTAGCCGCGGCTGGAACCGGGATCGGGATGACGCTTGAAATCGGCGCTCATCGACAGTTGCGGGTCCGGCAGCAGCGATGCCGAGAAGGCCTGCGCATGCGCGATACCGGCGTCGTCGCGGGCCAGCCGCAAATCCGGGTTGTTGAGTACCGCGAGGATGGCCACATCGGTCATGTCCAGGCCTTCGGCGCCGGGAGCAAACGGGTGCGGCGGCAAGACAGGGAAATCCAGGCGGTCGGTTGCAACGGCCAGGTGTGGAATTTCCGTCAGCCAGGTCGGCTGGTCTTGTAACGGTAAAGGTCGATAGCTGGCGCACCCGGCAAGGACCAGGGCGAGCGTAAGGGGCAACGCAAGTGTCAGCGGCAGTTTTTTCATCGGCATCCAATCGGACGAAATATGGCAACGGTGGCGAGGCCAAGGGAATTTTCACGAAGCATAACGACCGATAATTAGCGAACAATTAGGAACCGGCCGGTGATCAACCGGGCCGGGGCGAACCTCAGCCGGCCCTAAGTCTGGCGCGCTATGCTGTCGGTTCTGGAGATGAGGCCGGCGTTTTCCCGCTTCGGGGCGGGACTGGTCTACTATTGGCGCGTAATCCAACAATTCCAACAATCTTAGGGAACTGGCAAGGTGAGAGTACTTCTGGTGGAAGACGACCGCATGATCGCAGCGGCGACCGAACAAGCCTTGCGGGATGCGGCTTACGCAGTGGATTGCGTCGGCGATGGCGGTTCGGCCCAGCTTGCGGTCAACACCCAGCAATACGATCTGGTCCTGCTCGACCTCGGCCTGCCGCGGCTGGATGGCTTCCACGTGCTGCGCCATCTGCGCGACAACAAGATCGACACGCCGGTCCTGATCGTCACGGCGCGCGACGCCCTGGAAGACCGTATCCGCGGCCTGGATGCGGGCGCCGACGACTACATCATCAAACCGTTTGAAATGGACGAGCTGCTGGCGCGCATGCGTGCCGTGCTTCGCCGCCACGGCGGCAGCGGCAGCCCGGTGCTGAGCAATGGCGAGATCGGGCTCGATCCGGCCAGCCGGGAAATGAACTTCGAAGGAGTCGCGCAGCGCCTGTCGGCGCGCGAATTCAGCCTGATGCAGTCATTGATGCTGCGCCCCGGCGCCATCCTATCGCGCCAGGACCTGGAAGACCGCATCTATGGCTGGAACGAGGAAGTCGAAAGCAATGCGGTGGAATACCTGATCCACTCCATCCGCAAGAAGTTCGGCAACCACATCATCAAGAATGTCAGGGGCCTGGGATGGATGGTTTCAAAAGAAAAATAAGCGGTTCCCTGCAAGCCCAGCTTTCGTTCTGGCTGTCGGCCGTGATCCTGGCGATGGCGGTGGGCGGCGGTTTCTTTTCGTTTCGCGGAGCGCTCCACGAAGCCAACGAATTCCAGGATGACCAGTTGCGCCAGATCGCCGGCCTGATGCAGCAGCAAGCGCCGCATACCGGCCTGCTCGTTACCCAGGTCACCGAACAAAGCGACGATCCCGAGTCGCAGGTGATCGTGCAGGTGCTGGCCCCCGGCGAGAACCGCCTGCGCCTGCTCGACGAAGACGTATCGCTGTCGCCGGGGCTTCCCGATGGGGTGCAAGCCTTGGCCGGCCAGCGCTACGCCTGGCGCATCTTCATCCGCCATCTGCCGGACAACGCCAGGCTGGTCGTCAGCCAGCGCACCGATGTGCGCGATGAACTGGCTCATAGCAGCGCGTGGCGCACGGTATTCCCCTTCGCCGTGCTGATGCCGGTTCTGCTGTTGCTGATCAATGTGGTGGTGCGCACCATGCTCAAGCCGGTCAAGCAGCTCTCCAATGAGCTGGACAAGCGGCGCGACATCGACCTGAGCGCGCTGGACGACCGCAATGTTCCGGTCGAAATCCGCCCCTTCACCGCGTCCATCAACGCCCTGCTGTTGCGCGTGCAGCGTTCGATGGACATGCAAAAAAGGTTTGTCGCCGATGCGGCCCACGAGCTGCGCTCGCCGCTGACCGCGCTCACCCTGCAGGCCGACAATATTCGCAAGATCGCATTGCCGGCCGCGGCGCAAGAGCGAGTGCTCGACCTGCGGCACGGCTTGCAGCGCATGCGCGCCCTGCTGGAACAATTGCTGGTCATGGCGCGCTCGCAAGAAACCGTGGCCCATCCGGTATCGACCATCGCGATGGACGATGTGTTCAAGCAGGTGCTGGAAGACCTGATGCCATCGGCCGAGGCCAAGAACATCGATGTTGAAGTCGACTGCGAGCGATCGGCCATTTTCACCGGCCAGCTTTTCGATGCCCTGATGCTGATCAAGAACCTGGCCGACAATGCGATTCGCTATACCCCGGCGGGCGGCCGGCTGTTCCTGCGGGCGCGCCAGGAGGGCCGGGCTCTGGTGGTCCAGGTCGAAGATTCGGGGCCGGGCATCCCGGAGCATGAAATGGAGCGCATCTTCGATCCGTTTTACCGCATCCTCGGCAACGGCGAATCGGGATCGGGGCTCGGCCTGGCAATCGTCAAGACGCTCGCCGAGCGCAATAACGCCAGCCTCGCCTTCGTCAACCGGAAATCCGGCAGCGGGGAACATGCCGGCCTGAGCGTGACCGTGACATTCCAGCTTTAGGCAAAGCCAGCGTGCACTAACCCGGCCGGGCCTCGGATGCGTCGCTGTATGGCGGGCATCGATCCTTTGCATCGTCAATATCCCGCAGATCGCCCCCCGTTTTTCCCTCATTTCCCCCCATCTCGCCAGCATTTCGTCACCGGATCGAAGATCAATCATCGTGATTAATTGCCCAGTTTTACGATTTTTTGAGATTTGTCCTATGGAGCAATATCGAATTGGTTGGCAGAATTACCTATCGGAAATTTCGATGGGAATCGAAATTAATTCAACAGGGAAATATTTATTTCCGCCACGGCATGGCCGTATCGGAAAACTCCCGATATACGGCTGACTTTGCAGGAAATAGGATGGCGTCATCGAAACGCATCCTCATTCTGCCTGAGGGAAAAATGAACGTCTTCCATACCTTGATGCATCACGCGTCCTACGTCTTGCTCTTCTATGTCCTGTACGTAGCGGCCGGCACGCTGGCCTTCGGTTACTTCGTCTGGCACAAGGTCTACCGCCAGGCTGCCGGCGCCAGGCCGCGGGCCGTTGCGCGCCGCCTGGGCGACTCCGATTCGCGCCGGCCCCGGTGAACGGCGCGCTCGCCGTCCCGTCAGAACAGCTCCTGTTGCGGTGAGGTGACGCTGGCAAAGCTGTCGCCGACGAAAGCCAGGATGGCATCGGCCACCGGCGCCAGCTGGCGCTCCAGGTAGTGCCCGTAGTCGATGGCGGCGCTGCGCTTTTCCAGCGGTTCCGGCCCTGCCGTGGTCATCACGTAGTTGATCCAGCCGCCCTGCTGGTACTGCAGCGGACGCCCGTCCCCCTTGTTCACCTCGTCTGCCATGCGCGCGGCGCGCACATGCGGCGGCACATTCTTTTCATAATGGTCGAGTTGCCGGCGCAGGCGCTTGCGATAGACCAGTTGCCCATCCAGCTTGCCCGCCAGCAGGTCGGCCACATACGCGGCGATGTATTCGCGGTAAGGCTCCTTCCTGAAAATGCGCAGGTAAAGCTCCTGCTGGAACTGCTGCGCCAGCGGCGTCCAGTCGGTGCGCACGGTTTCCAGTCCCTTGAAGGTCAGCTTGTCTTCGCCCTGCGCGGTGCGCACGTAGCCGGCGTAGCGCTTCTTGCTGCCGACGTCGGAGCCGCGCACGCTGGGCATCAGGAAGCGCTGGTAATGCACTTCGAATTGCAGTTCCAGCGCGCTATCCAGCTGGTATTGCTCGCGCAGGCGGCGGCGCCACCAGTCGTTGATCTTTTGCACCAGCTCCAGCCCGATGGCGCGCGCCTGTTCATCGCTGTGTGCGCGTTTCAACCAGACGAAGGTGGAGTCGGTATCGCCATAGATCACTTCATAGCCCTGCTCTTCGATCAGTTCGCGCGTGCGGTGCATGATCTCGTGTCCGCGCCGGGTAATCGACGAGGCCAGGCGCGAATCGAAGAAACGGCACACGGTCGAACCCAGCACGCCGTAGAAGGAGTTCATGATGATCTTCAGCGCCTGCGACAGCGGCTGGTTGCCGTGGCGCTTGGCGGCCTCGCGCGCTTGCCAGATCTGCTCGATGATGGCCGGCAAGCTGTGGCTGCGGCGGGAAAAGCGGGCATCGTTGAAACCCGGCACGGTATCAGCTTCGGGCTCGTTGTGCATGCCGTCCACCAGTCCGACCGGATCGATCAGGAAGCTGCGGATGATGCTCGGGTACAGGCTCTTGTAATCCAGCACGATCACCGAGTCGTACAGCCCCGAGCGCGAGTCCATCACGAAGCCGCCCGGGCTGGCGATGGCTTCGGCGTCGCCCAGGTTGGGCGCCACATAGCCCTTGCGGTGCATAAGCGGCATGTAAAGGTGGGTGAACGCCGCCACCGAGCCGCCGCTGCGGTCGGCCGGCAAGCCGGTGACGCTGGCGCGCTCCAGCAGGAACTCAAGGATCTCGGTCTTGGCGAAGATACGGGTGACGAGCTCGCAATCTTTCAGGTTGTAGCTGGCCAGGGCTGCCTTGTCCTCGGCGAACATGCGGTCGATCTCATCCATGCGCTGGTAGGGCGTGGCGATCGCCTTGCCCTCCCCCAGCAGCGTTTGCGCCACGTTTTCCAGGCTGAACGAGGGGAAATTCCAGAACGCCGAGCGCAGGCTTTCGATGCCGTCGATGACCAGCCGGCCCGGCGCCGTCACCAGCAGATGGTTGGCGCGAAAGCCGTGCTCGCGCCATTCCAGCGGCGCGCCGCGGCGCCCCAGGCGCAACGGCGTCTTGAACTTGTCCGCCTGCTTTTGCAAGACGTTGAGGTCGAACTGGATCAGGTTCCAGCCGATGATGGCGTCCGGATCGTGGCGCGCCATCCACTCGTTCAGGCGTTCGATCAGCTCCTTGCGGGTCGCGCAAAAATGCAGCGCGAAATCCACCGTGTCCACCGCGCCGCTGGCCGGCCCCAAGGTGTAGACGGTACGCTGCCCGCAGCCTTCCAGGGCGATCGAATACAGGTCGCCGTGCCAGCTGGTTTCAATGTCCAGCGAGGCCAGCCTGAGTTGCGGCCGGTAACCCTCCAGCGCGCGAATGCGTACATCAGTGAGCACCCCGTCGGCCGCCGGCGTTCCCGAAAAAGCCAGCGGCGCATTGATGAAGCGTTCCATCAGGTAGCGCTCCGGCGGGCGCACGTCGGCCTCATAGACCGGAATGCCGTTTTCGATCAGTTGCTTTTCCTTCTTCAGCAGCTTGCGGTAATGGCGCGCATACAGGCCCATCACCGGCCGCTGGCTGAAGTCCTTCAGGTTGTCGAGCGTACGCAGCTCGAAACTGCCGTCGCCGGCCAGCAAAGGCGCCACCCGCTCGCGCTCGGATTGGGGAATGAAGGCCACCGCCTGCTGCGGCGGCAAGCGCAGGCATTGCGGGCCGTCATCGGTGGCCAGCCACAGTTCGACCTCGATACCGGCAGGCGTATCGCGCCAATGGCGGCTGAGGATGAATCCCCTGCGCTCGCCTTCCTGCACCTGGCCGTCCTTGTCCTGCATATCCTGTCAATCTCCCTTTGGCCCTGCCCGAGTTCGCTTCGCCAAAGCGAAAACGCGATTTTACTTGGATAGAAAACGCACCGTGCGCGCACCGTGCGCAATGTATCGACACGTCATTGAAGCCGTTTCCGGAAATCGAATGTAAAGAACTCCGAACACGCTTTTTCACCTGCAAAGATTTTTAAAAAAAGACCTCTCTTCTTGTCGTTTTGCGCCTGCAATGGCGATGCGATGCTTGCGCATATCGCATCGCAGCAACATTGGAGGAACGCCATGAAAACGCCGCTCACGCTTATCCCTCGGTGCTTTCCGCTTTCCGCCGTCCACTTCCCGATGCCGACCATCCGCAACGTCATTTCGCCAACGCCATGAAGAAAACCACTCTTTACGCAGCAGTCTTCTCTGCGCATTGCGCCTTCGCCTGCGCCCCAGCCTTTGCCGCCAGCTTCGATTGCAGCAGAGCGGGTTCCGCCAACGAAAAAACCATTTGCGGCGATCCCCAACTCTCCGCGCTGGACGACCAGTTGGGCAAGGCCTTCCGCCAGGCGCGCATGCGCGCTCCCGACAAGCGCGCCTTCAGCGTCGATTCGGACAAGCAATGGCGCTGGCGCGAACAGAATTGCCGCGACCGCGCCTGCCTGATCGACTGGTACCAGCGCCGCCAGGCCGAGTTGCAGGCGCAGGCCGACACGCCCATCACCGTCGCCGCACGCCTGCCGGCCAAGGCCGGCCAGTCCGCCACGCTGCCGGCGCCGGCCCTGGCAGCGCTGCAACCCCTGCCGCCGGCGTCGGCAGAACCGCTGCGCCTGAAGTTGAACAATGCCCAGATTGCCGGCATCGCGCCGGCCGGCGCCATGCCCTGGCCGCACTATGTGCGTGTGGACAGGGGACAATATTTTTATGAAGACCCGCAGGCCGGCGGCGCGGCGGCGCTCATCGGCGTGCGTTACTACGGAGTCGAGAACGGCCAGTACATCATTGAAGCCAGCCGCGGCAGCGCCGTGCTGCGCTACACCTGTAGCGCGGACTGCGCCTACATCGGCCAGCTGACGCTGCCGGGCGATATCGAGAAGGATATGGTGATCGTCAGGAACGACCGCAATTCGCTGCCCGCCCTGATCGTCAACGATGCGCTCAACGGCCTGCTGGTTCCATCCACGGCGCACTGACGCTTACACCACCACCTGGCGCGCGTTGCGCCGATGCGCCAGATCGCTCAACCGGCGCAAGGCGTTGACCAGCTCGAAACGGCTGCGCGCGCGGCCCAGCGAGATGCGGATATGCGCCTGGCGGGAAGCCAGGCCGTCGCCCCCGGCCGTGCGGAAGGCATCCTCGGCCACCACGTCCAGCCCTTCCATGCGCGCCTTCTGCACGAAATCGGCCGCACGCCAATGCGCCGGCAGCGCCTTCCAGATATGGATGCCGCCGGCATTGGCCAGTGCGCTGTCGCCCAGCGTGCGGTGCGCCAGCTCCTGGCGCGCCCAGGCTTCGGTGCGGATGCCCTCCTGCAACGCGGCCGCAGTGCCGTCGTGTATCCACTGCGTGGTCAGGGCCGTCATCAGCGGCGTCGACATCAGCACGAAGGAGCGCAACGCGCCCAGCACGTCTTCCTGCGGCATGCCCTCAGGCAGCGCCACATAGGCGGTGCGCAGGCCGGGCAGCAGGCATTTGGACAGCGTCGACACGTAGAACACCTGGCGCGGCGCGTAGTACGCCAGCGGTTTCGGCGCGGCGGCGCTGAAGCGCCAATAGGGATCGTCCTCGATGATGCGCAGCTCCAGACGTTGGGCCAGCGCCGCGATCTCGGCGCGCCTGAGCGGCGGCATGGTATGCGTGCTCGGGTTTTGCAATGTGGGGTTGAGATAGACCAGCCGGGCCTGGTGCTTCTTGACCATCATTTCCAGCGCGTCCGGCCGCATGCCGTCGGCATCGCTCTCCACCGCCGCCACCTGCCGCCCCAACCGCGCTGCGGCCGACAGCAAGCCGGGATAGCTCAACGGTTCGGCCAGCACCGTCTCCCCGGGGCGAGTCTGCGACAGCAGCAGCGCCGCCAGCGCCGACTGCGCGCCGGGGCAAACCAGCACGCGCTCCTCATCCACCGTGCCCAGCATCGGCGCCAGCCACGTTGCGCCGGCCGCGCGGTCGGTGCTGCTGCCGCCGCCCAGGTGGTAAGTCATCAACAGGTCGACATCGCTATGGATCAGCACCTGGGACACGCCCTGGCGCAGCAGGTCGTCCAGATCGACGCCGGCCGGCGGCGGCGGGATGTTCATGCTGAGGTCGACCAGTTGCGTCAGGTCCACCCTTGGCGGCGCAATGAAGGTGCCGGCCGGGCCGCGCGCTTCCAGCAGGTTGCGCCGGCGCGCTTCGGTGTATGAGCGCGTCACCGTGGTCAGGTCCACCCCCAGATGTTCGGCCAGCAGGCGTTGCGGCGGCAAGCGGTCGCCGGCCTTGAGGCGCTCGTCCGAAATCGCCTGTTCGATGAAATCCACGATCTGCAGGTAGCGCGGTCCGCCGTTGTCGGCGAAGCGGCGCGTCCATGCCAGGAGGCTGTCGTTGCGGCTCATGTCTTGTTCCTTGAATCCGGCCCTTGCAGGCGTGCTGGACGCCACAGGGCGCGCCATGTAGGGATGTTGTCTGGATTGTTGCGATGCACATCGGATGCTAGTATGGATTTACTTTAAACGCAAATCCATACATACCCGCAGCATCGCATGCGATCGAGCACGCCAAATCGCACGAATAGCAAACAAGGAGAAGAACATGGCCAATTTCCTACTGATTCACGGCGCCTGGCAAGGCCAATGGATCTGGCCCGCGGTCAGCGCCGAGCTGACCATGCGCGGGCATGAAGTCCATACGATGGATTTGCCCGGCAGCGGCGCCGACAAGACCCCGCTGTCCGACGTCACCCTGCCGATGTACGCCGATGCCATCCACCGCGCCGTGCAAGCCATCGGCAAGCGCGTCACCCTGGTGGGCCACAGCATGGGCGGCATCGCCGTCACCGCCGCGGCCGAGCTGGCGGCCGACAAGCTGGCGCGCATCATCTACATGTGCGCCTTCGTGCCGTGCAACGGCGACTCGCTGGCCTCGCTGTCGGACTTGGTGCCGCCGAGCCAGACGTCGCAGGTGGAGATGGAAGGCGACAACGTCTCCACCAGCACGCGCGCGGCTTCACGCGTGCAGACCTTCATGCACGACGCGCCGCACTCGGTGGCCGCATGGGCCGCGCCGCAGTTCCAGGCGCAAGCCGTCGCCCCTCTCGTCACGCCGGTGGCGCTGACGCAGGAGCGCTACGGCAAGGTGCCCAGGAGCTACATCGTCTGCACCCGCGACCGCGCCATCGACCCGGTGCTGCAACGGGTGATGGCGGCGCGCTCGGGCTGCGACAGGATCAAGGAGCTCGAGAGCAGCCACTCCCCGTTCCTCTCGCGCCCGGCCGAAACCGCCGAGATGTTGCATCGGTTGGTGAGCGAAGTCTGATGCGCTGATCACACCACCGCCGGCCTGACCGGCGGCGCCTCCTTCAGCGTATCCCTGATCATCTCCAGCGCATGCCGGATATCGTCGCGATTGGCGATACCGCCGATGCACACCCGCACCGCCTCAGGCGGCTGGTTCGAGACGGCGAAGGCGTCGCTGGCTACCACGCCGATGCCCGACGAGTGCATCTGCGCGGCGAAGGCCTTGGCCTGCCATGCGCCCTGCAGCCTGATCCACAAATGGAAGGCTTCCGGTTCCGAGGCATAGCTGTGTGCCGGCAGGATGCGCGCGGCGATCTTCTGGCGCGCCATCGATTCCTTGCGGATATTGGCCAGCGCCAGGTCCGCCACCCCATCGCGGATCCAGCGTGTGGCCAGGGCCGAAGTGATCGGCGAGGCCATCACCGTGGTGGCGCGCAGGGAGGCCGCCAGGCGCGCCGCGTGCTGGCTGTCCGGCGCCACCATGTAGGCGATGCGCAAGCCCGCGCCCACGCTCTTGGCCAGCCCGGTGACATAGAAGGTCAGCTCGGGCCCGATGCTGGCGATGGCCGGCGGCGCCGAGCGCGGCAGGAATCCGTATGCGTCATCCTCGATGATCGCCACTTCATAGTGGCGCGCGATCTCCACCAGGGCCTGCCGGCGCGACAACGACGTGGTGCAGGTGGTCGGATTGAGCAGCGTCGGATTGCAATACAGCGCCTTGGGGGCGTATTGCGCGCAGGCGCCGGCGAAGGCCACGGCGTCTATGCCTTCGTTGTCCATCGGCAAACCCACCAGCTTGATGCCGAGCTGCCCGGCCAGCGCCCGCAGGCCGGGATAAGTGATGTCCTCGCAGCACAGCACGCCCCCGGGGCCGACCATCATCGTCAGAATCGCCAGCAAGGCGCATTGCGCGCCGGGCACCACCAGCACCCGTTCAGGCTCGACCGCCATGCCGCGCCGGCGCAGCCATAATGCTCCGGCCTCGCGGTCTTCCAGCGAACCGCCGAAATCCTGATAGCGCATCAGGTCGCGCAATTTGCCGTTGACGTGGGCCCACCCCGCCTGCATCAGCTCGACCAGCTCGGGCGATTCCGGCTCGGGCGGCATGTTCATCGACATGTCGACATTGGGCCGGCCCTCCATCACGCGCGGAATGCGCGGACGCCGCTTGCCGCATACGAAAGTGCCGCGCCCCACCACCGAATCCACCAGGCCGCGCCGGTGCGCTTCCGTATACGCGCGCGCCACGGTCGTGAAATCCAGCTCCATCGCCTCGGCCAGCTTGCGCTGAGGCGGCAGGCGCTGCTCCGGCTGCAGGTGGCCGGTCGCCACGTCTTCGGCGATGGCGTTGGCGATGGCCAGATAGACCGGGCCGCTTCCCTTCTTCAGTTTCGGTATCCACATGTTGGCGTTCTTCGGCATGGCGGCTCCTTCCAATTGGTCGGCATTGACTGCATTGAATGACTCGATTGAATGCAAATTACATTCCATGCAATCACCGCCTTGCAAGGCATTTTCCGCACCGGTTTGCGCCATTGCCGGCAACTTGCCCGCACCAATGAAAAACACGCCGCCACATCGCAGTGCGGGCGGCTTTGGGCAATTGTATGGAGCGATTGAATGGAGCGCCGGCGCACCGCGGAAAAGCTTGTCCGGCAAGGCCTTGCGTAAAGCCGCAACACATCGGCCTCATCACCTCGCCAGTCAAAATTGACCGGATTTTTTTGCAGTCAATTTGCCCTCTCAACCCCATTGCATGGCACGCCCGATGCATTCAATGCCAGCGTCGCGGCGACCTCGCCGGACCACTTGAAGAAGTGCAGACCAACCGCAATCGAGAGGAGCATCACCATGCCCGCAGTGACCAAAGCAGCCCACGCCCCCGGCGACTTCCTGGTGGATTACGAAGAGAAGGTGTTTGAAGACGTGAAGGCCCAGCCGGGCGAGAAGGCGCTGGTGACGTTCCACACCGTCGCCTTCGAAGGCTCGATCGGTTTCGTCAACCTCCTCCAGGCCACGCGCCTCAAGCGCAAGGGTTTCGAGACCTCGATCCTGCTGTATGGCCCGGGCGTGACGCTGGGCGTGCAGCGCGGCTTCCCGACGCTGGGCGACGAAGCCTTCCCCGGCCACCAGAATTTCAACAAGCAGATCGTCAAGTTCATGGAAGAAGGCGGCAAGGTCTATGCCTGCCGCTTCGCGCTGCAAGCCTTGTACGGCCACGGCGAGCCGTCGCTGATCCCGGGCATCCGCCCGATCAATCCCCTGGACGTGCTGGATCTGGTGCTGCTGCATCGCCGCGACAACGCCTTCATCCTCGACACCTGGACCCTGTAAGCGGAAGGGGCGGCTCATGACCATCAAACAGAGAACGGTACGGGCGGCGGCGGTGCAGATCGCGCCCGACCTCGACAGCGCGGACGGCACCGTGGCCAAGGTGTGCCAGGCCATCGCCGACGCCGCGGCGCAAGGCGCGGCGCTGGTGGTATTCCCGGAAACATGCGTGCCCTACTACCCGTACTTCTCCTTCGTCAGGCCCCCCTTCGCTTCCGGCCCCGAGCACCTGCTGCTGTACGAGCGCGCGGTCACGGTGCCGGGGCCGGTGACGCAGGCCGTCGCGGCCGCGGCGCGCCAGCACGGGACGGTGGTGGTGCTGGGCGTAAACGAGCGCGACCACGGCACGCTGTACAACACCCAACTGGTATTCGACGCCGACGGCGAGCTGGTCCTCAAGCGCCGCAAGATCACGCCGACCTACCACGAGCGCATGATCTGGGGACAAGGCGACGGCAGCGGCCTGAAGGTGGTCGACACCGCCGTCGGCCGCCTGGGCGCGCTGGCCTGCTGGGAGCACTACAACCCGCTGGCGCGCTACAGCCTGATGGCGCAGCACGAAGAGATCCACTGCGCGCAGTTTCCCGGCTCCATGGTGGGCCAGATCTTCGCCGACCAGATGGAAGTCGCCATCCGCCACCATGCGCTGGAGTCCGGCTGCTTCGTGGTCAATGCCACCGGCTGGCTCACCGATGCCCAGATCGCCGCCATCGAGCCCGATCCGGCCGCGCAAAAGGCCTTGCGCGGCGGCTGCTGTACCGCCATCGTCTCGCCCGAGGGCAAGCTGCTGGCCGAACCGCTGCGCAGCGGCGAAGGCATCCTGGTGGCCGATCTCGACATGGAACTCATCACCAAGCGCAAGCGCATGATGGATTCGGTCGGCCATTACGCCCGCCCCGAACTGCTGCACCTGGTGCTCGACGAGCGCCATGCCGCCCCCATGTCTTCCCTGTTCCCAGCCGGGCAATCTTCCCAAGCCATCCCCAACCAAGCGAGGCCACATCATGCAGACCGCCGTCATCCAATTGAATCTCCAGCGTCCGAGCCGTCAGGCGCCCACGGAACTGATCACGGAGCTGCAATCCCTGGGGCTGCGCCTTGACGACCCGGGCGCCGGCGCGCAAAGCCGGCGTGGCGGCGCCGGTCCGTCCGACCACAAGGCGGTGACGGTCGATGGCCGCACGGTGATGATCCCCGTGCATACCGCCGGCTCCTGGTCCTCGCCCTATGTGGCGACGCCGCCGGGCGCCGACGGCGCTTCGCGCATCCTGCGCGACGGCATCGAGGTCGGCATGGTGTCTTTCCCGCGCCAGCCGCGCTTCTACCGCATGCAGACCTTCGACGGCATCCCCTACGGCAAGATCGCCACGCTGCACGGCGCCGACGTGCTGGCCACCACCGTGCTGCAAAGCTGCATCCGTTACGAGAGCCGCCGCAAGTCGTGCCAGTTCTGCGCCATCGGACAGTCGCTGGCGGCCGGCCGCACCATCCTGCGCAAGACGCCCGAACAGCTGGGCGAAGTGGCGCGCGCGGCGGTGCTGCTGGATGGCGTCAAGCACATGGTGATGACGACCGGCACCCCCAACGCCACCGACCGCGGCGCGCAGATCCTGTGCGAGAGCGCGTTCGGCGTGAAGTCGGCGGTCGACCTGCCGATCCAGGGCCAGTGCGAACCGCCGGACGACGATGCCTGGTTCCGGCGCATGCGCGAGGCCGGCATCGACACCTTGGGCATGCACCTGGAAGCCGTCACGCCCGAGGTGCGCAAGCGCATCATGCCGGGCAAGGCTTCGGTCCCGGTCGAGCGCTACTTCGACGCCTTCGGGGCCGCGGTCGAGGTGTTCGGCCGCGGCCAGGTCAGCACCTATATCCTGGCCGGCCTGGGCGACAGCCACGACGCCATCCTCAAGACCTGCGAAAAGCTGATCGCGCTTGGCGTCTACCCGTTCGTGGTGCCCTTCGTGCCGATCTCCGGCACCCCGCTGGAAGACCATCCCGCGCCGGACGCCGCCGCCATGCGCCAGTTGCTGGCGCCGCTGGCGGCCATGCTGGAAGCGGCCGGCATGCGCTCGGGCGACGCCAAGGCCGGCTGCGGAAAATGCGGCGCCTGCTCCTCGCTGTCTTCCTTCGAAAGGAAATGATCATGGATCAACTTGCCGACAAGGTACCCCTGGCGGCGCAGGAAGTGCGCATCAAGCTGGCGCTGAGCAAATGGGAGCGTGCGCAGGCGCGCCGGCTGCGGCGCGATGTGTTTTGCGCTGAACAGGGCATTTTCCGCGACGACGACACGGACGCCATCGACGCCGCCGCCATGCCCATCGTGGCCGTGCTGGAAGCCGCCGACGGCAGCCGCGAGGTAGTCGGCACGGTGCGCATCCACGAGTCGCAACCGGGCGTGTGGCACGGTTCGCGCCTGGCGGTGGCGCAGCACGCGCGCCGCATCGGCTCCATCGGCAGCGGCCTGATCCGGCTGGCGGTGTCGACTGCGCATGCCCACGGCTGCCATACCTTCCTGGCGCAGGTACAGAGCCAGAACGTGCCGCTGTTTCGCCGGCTGCACTGGAACACGCTGTCGGAGATCGGTATTCATGGCCGCCCGCACCACCTGATGCAGGCCGAACTGGACTTTTACCCGCCCATCAGCGACGGCGACGCCGGTTTCCTGGTCGGTGGGCGCGGAGCGCGGCCATGAACCTCAAGGATGCGCCGCTGGACCTGGCGCAGATCATCGAAAGCCTGCGCGCCTCGCGCGGCATCGCCCACAAGCGCGACATTGGCGAAGTGATGCAGGCGCTGCACCTGGGCGCGCCGGCCAGCCACCGCGGCCAGACCATCGCCGTGGGCGACGACTGCGCCGCCATTCCCGACGGCGACGGCTACCTGCTGTTCGCCATCGAAGGCTTCATCAACGAGTTCGTCGAGCAACAGCCGTGGTTCGCCGGCTATTGCGGCGTGATGGTCAACGTCAGCGATATCTACGCCATGGGCGGACGCCCGCTGGCGGTGGTGGACGCGCTGTGGAGCCGCGGCGGCGACGCCGCGCGGCCGGTGCTGGATGGCTTGGCCGAAGCGGCGCGTGTCTATGGCGTGCCGCTGGTGGGCGGCCACAGCAACCGCCGCAACGACCGCGAGCAATTATCGGTGGCCATCCTCGGCCGCGCCAAGCGCCTCTTGACCAGTTTCGACGCGCAGGCCGGCCACCATCTGGTGGCGGCGATCGACCTGCGCGGCCGCTTCCAGGAACCCTACGCCTACTGGAACGCCAGCTCCGACGCGTCCGCCGAACGCCTGCGCGCCGACCTCGAGCTGTTGCCGGCGATTGCCGAGGAAGGCCTGGCGCCGGCGGCCAAGGACATCAGCATGGCCGGCGCGGTCGGCACCGCGCTGATGCTGCTGGAATGCTCCGGCAAGGGGGCCGCCATCGACCTCGATGCCATCCCGCGCCCCGACGGCGTGGACTTCCTGCGCTGGCTGACGGCGTTTCCCAGCTACGGCTTCCTGCTCAGCGTGGGCGACGAGGCCCTGCCGCAAGTGCTGGCGCGCTTCTCGGCACGCGGCATCGCCTGCGCTGCCATCGGGCGCATCGATGACAGCCGGCAAGTAAGCCTGTCCCTGCGGGGCAAACGCTTGCCCTTCTGGGATTTCGCCGAAGAAGCGCTGATCGGCTGCGGCCCCGGAAAAGGAGGCTGAGATGGACACGCGCCCGCCCTCCCCGGCCCGCCCGCTGAAGATCGCCATGCTGACCCACTCGGTCAATCCGCGCGGCGGCGTGGTGCACGCGCTGCAGCTTGCCGAAAGCCTGCAGGCGCTGGGCCACGACGTCACGCTGTTCGCGCCCGACGCGCGCGGCACGGGACTGTTCCGCCAAGCGTCCTGCGCCTTCCGGCCGATCCCCGGCGCGGCGCAAACCGCCGACGTGGCCGACATGGTGCGCCTGCGCATCGCCGACTACCTGCGCTGCTTCGAGGCGCCGGGCATGGATGGTTTCGACATCTACCACGCGCAGGACTCCATCAGCGCCAACGCCATGGCCACGCTGGCCGAACGCGGCGCGATTCCCGGCTACGTGCGCACGCTGCACCACCTCGACCAGTTCGACGATGCGCGCCTGCATGCCTGGCAGGAACGCGGATATCGCCAGGCAAGCCGGCTGCTGTGCGTGAGCCGCCTGTGGCAGGAAATCCTGTGGCGCGAGCACGGCCTGCAGGCGGCGCTGGTCGCCAACGGCGTCGATACCGTGCGCTACACGCCCCATCCCGCGCCGCGCGACCGCGAGTTGCGCCGCGCGCTGGGATTGACCGGCGCGCCGCTGCTGCTCTCGGTGGGCGGCATCGAACCGCGCAAGAACACCCTCGGCATCCTGCGCGCCTTCGTGCGGTTGCGCCGGGTGCGCCCGCAGGCGCAACTGGCGATCGCCGGCGGCGCCAGCGTGCTGGATCACGCGCGCTACCGGGAAGACTTCCGGGCCGAACTGGCCGCGACGGGGCTGGAGCCTGGCGCGGTGCGCATTCTCGGCCAGGTCGCCGATGCCGACATGCCCGCGCTGTTTCGCTGCGCCGATGCGCTGGTCTTCCCCTCGCTCAAGGAAGGCTTCGGCCTGGTGGTGCTGGAGGCCATGGCCAGCGGCATCCCGACGGTGGTCTCGCGCATCGCGCCCTTCACCGAATATCTCGATGGCGGCTGCTGCGCCTGGGTCGATCCCGAGGATCCGGCCTCGATCGCCGCCGGCATGGCCCACGCCTGCGATCCGGCCGTGCGCGCCGACCTGGCGGCGGCCGGCGCCGAAGTCTGCGCGCGCTTCAGCTGGGCCCGCTCGGCCCTGCGCCATCTCGACATTTATCACGACTTGCGCCGTGGCAGCGCGGCGCGCATGAAAGAGGAAAACCATGCCTGAAATGCACTTTCGCGTCCGCTGGCCGGACGACACGGTCACCGACTGCTACTCGCCCTCGCTGGTGGTGAAGGAACACCTCGAAGCCGGCCGCCGCTACCGGCTGGCCGAGTTCGTCGAACGCAGCGCCACGGCGCTCAACATCGGCAGCGAACGGGTACGCCAAAAATACGGCTTCGCCTGTTCCTCCGCCATGGACCAGTTGCGCCGCATCGAAGAGAACGCCGCGCGCTTCAGCGCCGACGACGACCCGCAGGTGCTGGTGGAATCCTTCACGCCGTAAGCGGCGCGCCCCGACCAGACCATCCCCCACCCACAAAGAGGAAGAACATGAACCCACAAGACCAGGGCGCGGTGCGCCACCATTGCGTGATCGTCATCGGCGGCGGCCAGGCCGGCCTGTCGATGAGCTGGTACCTGAAGCAGGCCGGGATCGATCACCTGGTGCTGGAAAAGCACCGCTGCGGCCACGCCTGGCGCAACGAGCGCTGGGATACCTTCTGCCTGGTGACGCCCAACTGGCAATGCACCCTGCCCGGCTACCCCTACCGCGGCGACGATCCTGACGGCTTCATGAAGAAGGAGCAGATCGTCGAATACATCGATGGTTTCATCGCCAGTTTCGACCCGCCGGTGCGCGAAGGCGTGGCCGTCGCCAGGCTATGGCGCGAGGGCGGGCTGTGGCGCATCAGCGCCAGCGACGGCGAGTACTCGGCCGACCAGGTGGTGGTGGCGGTGGGCGGCTACCACACCCCGGTGGTGCCGCGCGCCGCTGAAAAGCTGCCGGCCGACATCGTGCAGATCCATTCCAGCCAATACCTGAATCCGGCGTCGCTGCCGGAAGGCGAGGTGCTGGTGGTCGGCACCGGCCAGTCCGGCTGCCAGATCGCCGAAGACCTGCACCTGGCGGGCCGCCGCGTGCACCTGGGCGTGGGCGACGCGCCGCGCGTGGCGCGCGCCTATCGCGGCCGCGACGTTGTCGAGTGGCTGGACAAGATGAATTACTACGACCTGCCGGTGGAACGCCATCCGCTGGGCACCGGCGTGCGCGAGAAGACCAACCATTACGTCACCGGCCGCGACGGCGGGCGCGACATCGACCTGCGCAAGTTCGCCCTGGAAGGCATGCGGCTCTATGGCCGCTTCCACAGCCTGGACGGCGACGTGGCGCAGTTCGGCCCCGGCCTGCGGCGTTACCTGGACGATGCCGACGCGGTATCGGAA
This sequence comes from Herbaspirillum sp. GW821-FHT09A12, assembly GCF_059418325.1. Taxonomy (NCBI): domain Bacteria; kingdom Pseudomonadati; phylum Pseudomonadota; class Betaproteobacteria; order Burkholderiales; family Oxalobacteraceae; genus Herbaspirillum; species Herbaspirillum sp. GW821-FHT09A12. The sequence continues at coordinate 421,128 of NZ_JBWKPR010000002.1, read as the reverse complement.
AGCATCAAGGACAGCATCGACAAGTTCATCGCCGCCAACGGCATCGAGGCGCCCACCGAGGCACGCTATGTGCCGGTATGGCAGCCGTCCTCCGACGCCGATGCCGGCGCCAGCCTCGACCTGCGCGCATCGAAGATATCGGCGGTGGTGTGGTGCATCGGTTTTCGCACCGACTTCAGCTGGATTGCGGAACCCATCTTCGACGGCCGCGGCTATCCCGGCCATGCGCGCGGCGTCACGGCCGCGCCTGGGCTCTGCTTCCTCGGGCTGCCGTGGCAATACACCTGGGGTTCCGGGCGCTTCTCGGGCATCGCGCGCGATGCGCAATACCTGTTCGAGCATATCACGGCATTGCGCCAGCGCGCCGGCCAGGCCGATTTGTCGCGCGCGGCCTGAACCATCGATTGCGAGGACGCCATGCACACCACCGCAGCGCCGGTTGCCGGCATAGAAGCAACGTCATCCGCCTACGCCAGGCTGATGGCGGCATCGATTGATGACCCGCGCGCCTTCTGGCGCGAACAGGCGCGCCGCATCGACTGGCAACGGGATTTCGACCAGGTGCTGGACGACAGCCGCGCGCCTTTCGCGCGCTGGTTCGCCGGCGGCCGCACCAACCTGTGCCATAACGCGGTGGATCGCCACCTGGCGGCGCGCGCGGACCAGGCGGCGCTGGTCTGCGTCTCGGGAGAAACCGGCGTGGAACGCATCCTCAGCTATCGCCAGCTGCATCGCGAGGTCAACGCCATGGCGGCGACGATGCAGGAGCTGGGCGTGCGGCGCGGCGACCGGGTGCTGGTCTACCTGCCCATGATGGCCGAGGCCGCCATCGCCATGCTGGCCTGCGCGCGCATCGGCGCGGTGCATTCGGTGGTGTTCGGCGGCTTCGCGCCGTCCGGCCTCGCCACGCGCATCGCCGATGCGCGGCCGGCGCTGGCGATCTGTGCCGATGCCGGCTTCCAGAACGGCCAGGCGGTGAGCTACAAGACCTGGACGGATGAGGCGCTGGCCATCGCCGGCGCAGATTGCCCGGTGCTGGTGATGGATCGCGGCGTGCTGGCGTGGACCGCCACACCCGGCCGCGACCACGACTACGGCGCATTGCGCGCCCGCCATCTGGACGCAGAGGCGCCCTGCGTCTGGCTGGAGTCGAACGAACCCAGCTACCTCCTCTACACCTCAGGCACCACCGGCGCGCCCAAGGGCGTGCAGCGCGACACCGGCGGCCACGCGGTGGCGCTGGCGACCTCGATGGCGCTGCTGTTCCAGGCCAAGGCCGGCGACACCATTTTCACCACCTCCGACCTCGGCTGGGTGGTGGGGCATAGCTACGGCGTCTACGCACCGCTGCTGGCGGGCATGACCAGCGTGCTGTACGAGGGATCGCCGATGCGGCCCGACGCTGGCGCCTGGTGGCGGCTGGCGCAGAAATACGGGGTGAACCTGATGCTGTCCTCCGCCACCGCCATGCGGATGTTCAAGCGCGGCGGCCGGCGAGCCTTCCGCGACGTCGACTTGTCCGCATTGCGCTGCCTGTTCCTGGCCGGCGAACCGCTGGACGAACCGACCGCGGCCTGGCTGGAAGAGGCGCTGGGCAAGCCGGTAATCGACCATTACTGGCAAACCGAGACCGGCTCGCCGGTGATCGGATGGCCGCTCACCGACCTCGACGGCAAGACGCCGCTGCGCCGCCAGCGCGGCTCGCCGGGGATGGCCGCCGCCGGCTACCGGCTCAAGGTGGTGGATGAAGAAAGCGGCCTGCCTTGCGCGCCGGGAAGCAAGGGCGTGCTGGTGGCGGAGGGCGTGCTGCCGCCCGGCTGCCTTTCCACGCTGTGGGGACGTGACGGGGAATTCAAGCGCATCTACTGGCGCCGTTTCGAGGGATGCTGGCGCTATGCCACCTTCGATTGGGCCACGGTAGACAGCGACGGCCACATTCGCGTGCTGGGCCGCGCCGACGACGTGGTCAACGTCGCCGGCAAACGCATCGGCACACGAGAAATCGAGGAAGTTCTGCTGGCTGACGATGCCGTGGCCGAAGTTGCCGTGGTCGGCATGGCACATCCGCTGCGCGGCCAGGTGCCGGTGGCTTTCGTGGTGGTGCGGCCGGCTCTGGAGCCGGCCGACGGCGCCGGCCGGCGCGCGCTCGAACTGCACCTGGCCGAGGCCGTCGCCGCCACCATGGGCCCATTGGCGCGGCCGCGCAAGGTCGTGCTTGTGTCGGCCCTGCCGCGCACGCGTTCAGGCAAGATCCTGCGCCGCCTGATCCGCGAGCTCATGGCCGGCGCTTCCGGCGCCGAACTGGGCATGGCCGAGCTGCGCGACGTCATGCACGACCTGGGCCGGGCCTTTGCCGCCACCGGCGGCCGCAGCGAGGCAAACCTGCGCGCGACCGAACCCTGAGCCACGCCGGCGATCTTGCGACCGCCGCACGGCCGACGTTCTCCCACCTTCACGCGGCGGAAAAACCCACTCTTTCCATGGTGCCGATATGCATGCTCAGCAATTGCAGCGCGCGGTCGACCTTCTTGTCCTTGAGCGCATCGATGATCAGCAAGTGGTCATGGTCCGAGCGCGGCTGCCAGCCGCGCTTGAAGCCGGTTGAAAACAGGTAGCGCGAATTGGTCAGCTGCAGTTGCCGCAGCACCGCCAGCAGCCTGGGCATGCCGCATTCGCTGCTGAGGATTTCGTGGAACAGGCTATTGGCCTCGTCCCACTGCGCCAGCGAAGCGGCCTGCGAGCATGCGGCATGCGCCTGCTCCAGGCGCTCGATATGTTCCGGCGTGAATTTCGGCGCGCTGTGCTTGAGCGCCAGGATCTCCAGCGCGGCGCGCATCTCTACGTTTTCCTTGATGACGGCCGGGTTCAGCGAGGTCACGCGCACGCCGCGGCGCGGCAAGGTCACCACCAGGCCCTGCGCCTCCAGGCGCTGGAACGCTTCGCGCACGGGGACATGGCTGGACTGGAATTCCTGCGCCACATGGTCTTGCCGGAGCGCCGCGCCGCCCGCTATGTCGCCGCGCACGATGCGCATGCGCAGCGCCTGCGCGATGCGTTCGACAGTCGTGCCAGTGTCTTTCTGATGCTCGTTCATTTATAGATAATCTATAAAAAAAGAAATTGTTAAATGAAAATGACGGCAGATAGAATCCGCCAAACGCGTCATTTTACGTGATGATGCCGTCGACTTCATTTTATCTATACTTTTTGGACGATATGACGCAATCAGAATGCACGATCCAGTGGGCGCCGTCCCGGCGCGGTTCTTCAACCGACGATTCCGCCCTCGCCTCCTCCCCCTGGAGTGCGGATGCAGTGCAAGCGCTGTTCGACCTGCCCTTCCTCGACTTGCTGTATCGGGCGCAAACCGTCCATCGCGACAACTTCCCGGCCAATGAGGTGCAGCTGTCCAGCCTGCTGTCGATCAAGACCGGCGGCTGCCCCGAGGACTGCGGCTATTGTTCGCAATCGTCCCGGCACCAGTCGGCCGATATCACCGCGACCAAGCTGATGTCGGCGCAGGATGTGCTGGCCGCCGCGCGCGACGCCAAGCAACAAGGCGCCAGCCGTTTCTGCATGGGCGCGGCCTGGCGCAATCCCAAGCAGCGCGACATGGACACGCTCACGACCATGGTGCGCGAGGTGCGCGCACTGGGGCTGGAAACCTGCATGACGCTGGGCATGCTGGAAGAAACCCAGGCGCACGCGCTCAAGCAGGCCGGGCTGGATTACTACAACCACAACCTCGACACCGCGCCGGATTTCTACGGCAGCGTCGTTTCCACCCGCCGCTACCAGGACCGGCTCGACACCATCCGCAAGGTGCAGGATGCCGGCTTGCGCGTCTGCTGCGGCGGCATTGTCGGCATGGGCGAGACGCGCCGCCAGCGCGCCATGCTGATCGCGCAACTGGCGGCCCTTTCGCCGCAACCTGAATCGGTGCCGATCAACCATCTGGTGCCGATCAAGGGCACGCCGCTGGAAGATGCGCCGCCGCTGGAAGAGTTCGAATTCATCCGTACCGTGGCGGTGGCGCGCATCAGCTTGCCGAAGTCGATGATCCGGCTCTCGGCCGGCCGCGAAAGCATGGGCGAAGCCACCCAGGCGCTGTGCTTCGCCGCCGGCGCCAACTCGATCTTCCTCGGGGCCAAACTGCTGACCACGCCCAATGCCGCCATCTCTTCCGACCAGGACTTGCTGGCGCGGCTTGGCATCAAGCCCATGCCCACGGCTTGCGCATCGTGATGCGGCAGGATGGCGCGCATCACGTACATGAGGCGCCCGTGGAATGGAGCGATGCGTTTTGCGGCGGCGCCTGGATCATCAGGAGTTATGCCGACGTCGCCGCCGCCTTGCGCGACCCGCGGTTCTCGGTACGGCGCGCGGCACGCTGGATCAACAGTACGCTCGCCTCGCCCGGGGCCAGCCTGCCGCATGCGCTGCCGCATACGCTACCGAAACTGGGGCTGAACCAGTTCAAGCGCGTGTTCTCGCGTTCCTTGCTGTTTGTCGATGGCCGTGCCCATCGCCGGCTGCGCGGCATCGTCAACATCGGCTTCAAACCGAACGATTTGCAGTCGCTGGCGCCGGCCATTGCCGGCATTGCCGAGCAACTGATCACCGCGCTCTGCGCCAAGGCGACAGCCAGGGAAAGCGGCGACGGACGGCGTCAGGTCGCCTTCGATTTCATCGAAAGTTTCGCCCGCCCGCTGCCGGCGCTGGTGATCGCCCGCATGCTGGGCATCACCTCCGGGCAGCCGGCCGGCTTCGTCGCCTGGGCGGCCGACCTGGCCGCGTTCATCGGCAGCCCGACGCCCACCGCCGAGCAAGCCTGGCGCGCGCAGCAGGCGCTGGCCTGCATGACCGGGTTCTTCCAGGATGAAATGTCGGCGCGCGCTGACACACCGAGTGACGCCCCAGGCGACGACCTGCTGGGACGCATCATGCTGGCGCACCGGCAACATCGCCTGTCCCGCATCGAAGCCCTGGCGCAATGCTGCACCCTGCTCTTCGCCGGCTACGAAACCACCCGTAACCTGCTCGGCAACGGCTTGCTGGCGCTGCTGCGGCATCCGGAGCAATGGAGCAGGCTGAAAGCGTCGCCGCCACTGCTGCGCAATGCCATCCGGGAAATGCTGCGCCATGACAGCCCGGTGCAATACACCGGCCGCCGGCTGCTGGCCGACATCGAGCTGCGCGGCAAGACGCTGCGCAAAGGCCAACTGGCGATCTTGCATATCGGCGCCGCCAACCGCGATCCGGAACGCTTCACCGACCCGCACCGCTTCGACATCGCCCGCGATGAAGGCAACCACCTCGCGTTCGGCCACGGCCCGCACGTCTGCATCGGCGCCGCGCTCAGTTGCATGGAGGCGGAGATCGCCTTTGGCGCACTGCTGCGGGCCATGCCCGACATGGCGCTGGGCCCCGCCGGCCTGGCCTGGCAAGACAATTCCGCTTCTTCCGCCTACCGCGCGCTGGAACGGCTGTCCCTGACTTGCCATCTGCCGCCCATGCTGCCCCTGCATCAGGCGCGACAAGCCGCATACGGGAGCCTCCATTGACCTCGAATCATTTTCACCAATCCCTGTCCGAACTGGCCGCCCAGGGCCTGCGCCGCACCCGGCGCGTGGTCGACGGCCCGCAGGGGCCGATCCTGGAAGCCGACGGCGTGCCGTACCTGTCGTTTTGCAGCAATGACTATCTCGGCCTGGCCAGCCATCCCGGCATCGTCGATGCCACGATCTCTGCGGCGCGGCGCTATGGCGTCGGCGCGGCCGCGTCGGCGCTCATTTCCGGCCATGCCCTGGCGCATGAAACGCTGGAGCGGGAATTGGCCGATTTCGTCGGCATGCCGCGCGCCTTGTATTTTTCCAACGGCTACATGGCCAACATCGGCGCCATCACCGCGCTGGTGGGCGCCGGCGACGCGGTCTTCCTTGACCGGCTCAGCCATGCCTCGCTGATCGACGGCGCCCGGCTGTCGCGCGCCGACTTCAGCGTCTATCCGCACAACGATGTCGCGCGGCTGGAACATCTGCTGGCCAAATGCCGGAGCCCGCGCAAGCTAGTCGTCACCGATGCCGTCTTCAGCATGGATGGCGACATCGCGCCGCTGGCGGAACTGACGGCGGTATGCGAGCGCCACGGCGCCTGGCTGCTGGTGGACGATGCCCACGGTTTCGGCGTGCTGGGGCCGCAAGGGCGCGGCAGCCTGCAACACCTCGGCCTGCAGTCTGATTGCCTGGTCTACATGGGCACGCTGGGCAAGGCTGCCGGTGTCGCCGGCGCCTTCGTGGCCGGGCCGGCCGAGCTGGTCGAGTGGCTCATGCAACGCGCCCGGACCTATATGTTCACCACCGCCAATCCGGCCATGATGGCGTCGGCGGTCAGCGCCAGCCTGGCCATCATCGGCCGCGACGAATGGCGGCGCGAACGCCTGCGGGAAGGCGCCGCCTATCTCAGGCAGCGGCTGGCGCCATTGCCCTGGAAACTGCTGCCGTCATCGACGGCGATCCAGCCGCTGATCGTCGGCGACAACCGGAAAGCCCGCGGCCTGATGGACCATCTGCGCGGCCGATGCATCTGGGTGCCGGCGATCTGTCCGCCGACCGTGCCGAAGGGAACGGCGCGCCTGCGGATCAGCCTGTCCGCCGTGCACACCGAACAACACCTGGAACAACTGGCCGAGGCATTGCTGCACGCCGCCTCGGCGCTTGCGGGGGAAGCTGCATGAATAATTCACGCTCCGGCGACCTGGTCGCGCGCAGCCTGCGCAGCGTCTGGCATCCCTGCACCCAGATGCGGCACCATGAAAGCAGCCCGCCGATCGCCATCGCGCATGCCCACGGCGCCTGGCTGCACGATGCGGACGGGCGCCGCTATTTCGATGCGATCAGTTCATGGTGGGTCAACCTGTTCGGCCACACCAATGCGCGCATCAACAGCGCCTTGAAGGACCAGCTCGACCGGCTTGAACATGCGATGCTGGCCGGTTTCACCCATGAGCCGGTGGTCGCCCTGTCGGAAAAGCTGTCCGCCCTGACCGGCCACGCGCTCGGCCATTGCTTTTTCGCTTCGGACGGCGCATCGGCCGTCGAAATCGCCCTGAAGATGAGCGCGCATGCCTGGCGCAACGCGGGAGAAAGCAACAAGCGCGAATTCATCTGCCTGCAAGGGGGCTATCACGGCGAAACCCTGGGCGCGCTCGGCGTCACCGACACCGCCCTGTTCCGTGAACCTTATGAAAGCCTGCTGCGGGCATCGCATGTCGCCGCCTCGCCCGATGCGCGCCTGGCGCGGCCCGGAGAAAGCGCTACGGATGTCGCGCTGCGCGCGCTGGCGGACCTGGAACGGCTGCTGCAGCAACGCCGGGGCCATATCGCCGCGGTCATCGTCGAACCGCTGGTGCAATGCGCCGGCGGCATGGCCATGCATGACGCCGGCTACCTGGCCGGCGTGCGCCGGCTGTGCGATGCCTACCGGGTGCATATGATCGCCGATGAGATCGCGGTCGGCTGCGGCCGCACCGGCAGCTTCTTCGCCTGCGAGCAGGCCGGCATCTGGCCCGATTTCCTGTGCCTGTCCAAGGGCATCAGCGGCGGCTACCTGCCGCTCTCGCTGGTGATGACGCGCGACGCCATCTATGCAGCGTTCTACGACGACGATGTGCGCAAAGGCTTCCTGCATTCCCATTCCTATACCGGCAATCCGCTGGCATGCCGGGCCGCGCTGGAGGTGCTCGCCATCTTCGAGGACGATGATGTGCTGGCGCGCAACCGCGTGTTCGCCGCCGCGATGACCGAGGCGCTGCAGCCGCTGGCGCATGACTCGCGCATCGCCCACTTCCGCCAGGCCGGCATGATCTGGGCCTGCGATGTCGCCATTGACGGGCAACCCGGCTTCTCGCGCCGCTTTGCCGCCGCAGCCGCCCGCAACGAATTGCTGCTGCGGCCGATCGGCAACACCATCTACCTGATGCCGCCTTATCTCCTGGCGCTGGAAGACGCTGCCTGGCTGGCCGAACGGACACGGCGCACCTTCGATGCGGTGATGGAGGCCGCATGAATACGCATAATACAAATACGGCGGGATTTTTCATCACCGGCACCGACACCGGCGTGGGAAAGACTTTGGTATCGGCAGCGCTGATCCGCCTGTTCGCACAGCGCGGAATCAGGGTGGCCGGCATGAAACCGGTGGCGTCAGGCGCATACCGCGATGGCGACGCTTGGCGCAATGAAGACGTCGAGATGCTGCGCGCCCAGGCCAACGTCGACCTGCCCGTGGCCACCATCAATCCTTACCTGCTGAAAGAGGCCACCGCCCCGCATATCGCGGCGCAGGCCGAAGGGATACCCATCGAGCTGGCGCATATCGAACGCTGCTACCGGAAAATCCGGCGCGCGGCGGATATGGTCGTGGTCGAAGGCGCCGGCGGCTTCATGGTGCCGCTCAATGCCAGCGCCAATAGCGACGATCTTGCCGCCCGGCTGGGCTTGCCGGTGATGTTGGTGGTGGGAATACGGCTGGGGTGCATCAACCATGCCCTGCTGACGCGCCAGGCCATCGCCGGCCGGGGCCTGCGTTTGGCCGGCTGGGTGGCCAATGTCATCGATCCGCAAGAGCTTCAGTCCGAGGCGATGGTGGCCAGCCTGCGGCAGCGCATCGACGCCCCGCTGCTGGGCCACCTGCCGTGGCGCGACGGCATGGATGCGGCCATGGCGGCGAGCCTGCTCGATCCGGCGATCTTAGCCCAGGCCGCCCTCGCGGACGATGCGGCCGTGATCTAACTGATAGGCGCGGTCGCTCACCAGGCGGGCGAAGTGGAGGTTCTGTTCGCACAGCAAGACCGCCATGCCGGCCTGCTTGAGCTTGACGATCATGGCCGCCATCTGCTCCACGATCACCGGCGCCACGCCTTCCGACGGTTCGTCCAGCAACAGCAGGTGCGGATTGCCCATCAGCGTGCGGGCGATGGTCAGCATCTGCTGTTCGCCGCCGCTCATCTGGCCGCCGGCTCGCTGCGGCATGGCGCCCAGGTTGGGGAACAGTGCAAACAGCGCATCCGGCGTCCATGCCGGAGCGCCGGGGCGCGGCGGCTGGCGCCCGGTTTCCAGGTTTTGCATGACGCTCAATTCGGTGAACACGCGGCGGTCTTCCGGCACGAAACCCAGGCCCAGGCGCGCCCGCTTGTAAGGCGGCAGGCGCGCGATGTCGCGGCCGTCGAAAGCCACCCTGCCTTGCGTGCCGTCCAGCAGCCCCATCAACGCCTTCAGGGTGGTCGACTTGCCGGCGCCGTTGCCGCCCGTCAGCGCCACCACCTCGCCGCGCGCGACTTCCAGCTGCAGGTCGAACAGGATATGGGCCTGGCCATAGAAGGCGTTGAGCCCTTCCACTTTCAACAGCCGCGCGCTCATGTCGTGCCCTCGCCCGGCTGCTCTTCAAAGGTGCTGCCGGAGCCGAAATAGACTTCGCGCACCTGCGCGTCGCGGCGGATGTCGGCGGCGGCGCCGTCGGCGATGAGCCGGCCGCGCGCCAGCACGATGATGCGGTCGGCGAAGGCGAACACCACGTCCATGCTGTGTTCGGTAAACAGCACCGAGATGCCGCGTTCGCTGACCAGCCGCCGCGTCAGCGCCATCAGTTCGCGGCGTTCATGCGCAGCCATGCCGGCGGTCGGCTCGTCCATCAGCAGCAGGCGCGGCTGGTTGGACAATGCCATGGCCAGCTCGACGCGCTTGATATCGCCATAGGCCAGGATGCCGCAGGCACGCTGCGCTTGCGGCGCCATGCCGACCTGCTGCAGCAATTGCATCGCCTCGTCGCGGTAGTAGCGCGCGGCCGGGCGCCACAGCTGGCCGAGCTTGCGGTGGTGCGACAGCAAGGCGGCCTGGACGTTTTCCAGCACCGTCATCGAATGGAAGGCGGCCGAGACCTGGAAGCTGCGCCCCACGCCGCGGCGCCAGATGCGGCGCGGGCCGAGGCCGGCGATGTTCTTTCCGTCCAGCAGCACGGCGCCGCCATCGGGCTGGTGCTGGCCGTTGATAATGTTGAAGCAGGTCGACTTGCCGGCGCCATTGGGGCCGATCAGCGCCAGCAACTGCCCGGCCGGCAATTGGAACGACACATCGTCGAGCGCCTGCACGCCGCCGAAGGCCTTGGAGAGATGGCTGACCTGCAGCAGGCTCATGATGCGGCCTCCTCCGAACGGCGTTCGAAGCGGCGCAGCAGGCCGGCCACGCCGCCGGGCAAGAGCAACACCAGCGCCAGGATGATCAGGCCCAGCAAGGCGCGCCAGTAATCGGTCTCACGCGCCACCACGTCTTGCAGCCAGGTGAACAGCGACGCCCCGAGCAGCGGGCCGAGCAGGCTTTGCAGGCCGCCCAGCATCACCATCACCAGGCCATCGACCGAGCGGTTGATGCCGGCCACTTCGGGGGAAATGCTGCCTTTGGAAAAGGCGAACAGCACGCCGGCCAGCCCGCAGAACAAGCCGGCCACGGCGAAGCCCAGCCACTGCACGCGCTTGACGTTGATCCCCAGCGCTTCGGCGCGCACGGCGGAGTCGCGCGCGGCGCGCAGCGCCAGCCCGAACGGCGCATACACCACCCGGCGCAATAGCCAGACACCGGCCGCGGCGCATGCCAGCGCCAGATAGTAGTAAGCGACGGGAGAAGCCAATGCCTCCAGCGGCCGGATGCCGACCAGGCCGTTGCTGCCGCCGGTGACATCGTCCCACTGGAAGATCACGGCCCAGACGATCTGGGCAAAAGCCAGCGTCAGCATGGCCAGGTAGACGCCCGACAGGCGCACGCAGAACCAGCCGAACAGCAGCGCGCCCAGCAACGCCACCACCGGCCCGGCGACGAAGGCGGCGGCCATCGGCCATTGCAGTTTCAGCGCCAGCAGCGCGGCGCCGTAAGCGCCCAGGCCGAAATATGCCGCATGCCCGAACGAGGCCATGCCGCCCGGCCCCATGATGAAGTGCAGGCTGGCGGCGAACAGCACGGCCACCAGGATTTCCACCATCAGCACCGGCAGATAGGGAAAGCTATCGGCCAGCAGCGGCAAGGCCAGCAACAGCGCGAACAATGCCATGCCCGCCAGGCGGGCGGCACGGCTGGCCGGACGCAGCGGCAATTCATGCCCGGCGCCGCCACGCGCCGCCGCCAGCGGCTTGCCGAACAGGCCCCACGGCCGCACCACCAGTATCAGCGCCATCACCAGGAATTCCACCACCAGCGTCAGGCGCGACAGGGAAAACTCGATGCCCAGCAGCGAGACGTTGCCCAGCGCGATGCACAGCGCCTTGACCTCGGCGATCAGCAAGGCCGCCGCGAAAGCGCCGCCGATCGATCCCATGCCGCCGACCACCACCACCACGAAGGTGCTGCCGATGGTATCCAGGTCCAACGCCAGGTTGGCGGGGATGCGCGGCCCCTGCAAGGCGCCGCCCAGGCCGGCCAGGAAACAGCCCAGCGTGAACACGCCTGTAAATAGCCAGGCCTGGTTCACGCCCAGCGCGCCCAGCATGTCGCGGTCCTGGGTGGCGGCGCGGATCAGCGTGCCCCAACGGGTGCGGTTCAACAGCAGCCACAACAGGCCGAACACCAGCGGCCCGATGCAGATCAACAGCAAGTCGTATTGCGGCAGGCGGCGCCCCAGCAGTTGCACCGCGCCTTCCAGGCCCGGCGCGCGCGGCGCGAACAGGTCTTCCGGGCCCCAGGCCCAGAGCGCGGCATCCTTGATCACCAGCATCAGGGCGAAGGTGGCCAGCAACTGGAACAGTTCGGGGGCGCGGTAGATGCGGCGCAGGATGAGGATCTCCACCGCCGCGCCGATGATGGCCACGGCGAACGCCGACAGCAGCACGGCGCTCCAGAAACCGCCGGCGCTGGCGCCGATGGCGTCGACCAGGGTGTAGGCGATGTACAGGCCCAGCATGTAGAAGGAGCCGTGCGCGAAGTTGACGATGCGCGTGACGCCGAAGATCAGCGACAGGCCGGCCGCCACCAGGAACATGGCGGAGGCGTCGGCCAGGCCGTTGATCAGCTGGACGGTGAGGCTGGCCAGCGTCATGGGAGCCGCGCCCGCCGAGGAGGAACGCTCATGGCAAGCGCAATCAATCGGCCGGGCGCAGCTTCTTCACTTCGGCATCCGGCAATTGCAGCGCGGCGCCGTCGATGTAGGTGAAGCTGGTCATGATTCCCTTGCCATCCTTGACGCCGGTACGGCCGACGAAAGCCCCCAGCGTAGACTGGTGGTCCTGCGCGCGGTAGACGATGGGCGCCACCGGGGTATCGACCTGCAGGCCGGAGAAAGCCGCGGCCAGCTTGTCGGCATCCGTGCTGCCGGCCTTCCTGATGCCGGCGGCGATCGACATCAGCGCGGCATAGCCGACCAGCGAGCCGTTGCGCGGGTAGTCGTTGAATTTCTTGCGGTAGGCGTCGACGAACTTCTTGTGCTCGGGCGTGTTGATCGCATACCAGGGGTAACCGGTGACGATCCAGTTGATCGGCGCTTCGCCCTTGAGCGGGTCGAGGTATTCCGGCTCGCCGGTCAACAGCGAGACCACTTCCACGCCGTCGAACAGGCCGCGGGTATTGCCTTCGCGCACGAACTTGCCGAGGTCGGCGGCGAACAGCGCGTTGAAGATGGCGTCAGGCTTGGCATCGGCCAGCGCCTGGGCGACCGCGCCGGCATCGATCTTGCCCAGCGGCGGCGCCTGTTCGGCGACAAACTCCACATCCGGCTGCGCCTGTTTCATCAGCGCCTTGAAACTGGCCGCGGCCGACTGGCCGTATTCGTAGTTGGGGTAGACGATGGCCCAGCGCTTTTTCTTCAGCTTGACCGCCTCTTTCACAACGGAAGCCACCAGCATGTAGGTCGAGGGACGCAGGCGATAGGTGTACTTGTTGCCGTTGTGCCAGACGATCTTGTCGGTCAGCGGCTCGGCGGCGAGGAAGAACACCTTGCGTTGTTTCGCATAGTCGGTCAGCGCCAGGCCGGTATTGGAGAGGAAGCCGCCGAACAGCAGCGCCACCCGTTCGCGCGTCATCAGTTCCTCGGCAATGCGCACCGAGTCGCCGGGGTTGCCGTTGTCGTCGCGCGCAATCACTTCCAGTTTCTTGCCCAGCACGCCGCCGGCGGCGTTAACCTCATCGACCGCCATCTCCCAGCCGCGACGGTAGGGCTCGAGGAAAGCCGGCTGCGCCTTGTAGCTGTTGATCTCGCCGATCTTGATGGTGCTTTGCGCCTGCGCTGGCATGCCTGCGGACAGGGCCAGGCCGGCGGCGCCGGCGGCCAGCAGGATGCTGCGTTTGAGAGGTGCGAGAAAGCCGATGCGATGTGTCACGTTGTTCCCTTCAGAGGTCATTGCCGTCTTGGCGCGGCGCGCAGGCGTAATCATAACCGTTGTCGCAGGGCCGGGCTTGGCGCGGCCCCACGGCTTATTTGATGCGCTGCTTTTCCAGCTTGCGCGCCAGGGTGCGGCGGTGCATGCCAAGCCGGCGGGCGGTTTCGGAGATGTTGAAATCGGTTTCCACCAGCACTTCGTGGATGCGCTCCCATTCCAGGGTCTTGATCGAGGTCGCGCGCGCCGGCAATTCCAGTTCGGCCATGCCGGCCACATGGCCGAAGGCGGCTTCGATGTCGTCGGTATTGGAAGGTTTGGCCAGGTACTGGCAAGCGCCCAGCTTGATCGCCTCGACCGCGGTGGTGATGCTGGCGAAGCCGGTCAGCACCACGATCAGCATGGTGGGATCGTGGGCGTGCAGCATCTGCACGCAGGCCAGGCCCGAGGCGTTGCCGGAGAGTTTGAGGTCGACCACGGCATAGCCTGGATTGTGGCTCTGCAGATGGAGCGCCGCCTCCTCCTGGTTGGAGGCTTGCAGCACCGTGTAGCCGCGACGCTCGAACGAGCGGCTCAAGGTGCGGGCGAAGGCGGCGTCATCCTCGATGATCAGGAGCAGGCGATCAGCCGTCATGTTGCAATTCCCATATTTCTTTCTACTTTCCTAACCCGCTATTGTATGGCGAGATCGGGTTTCGGCACCTATACCGAGGCATGAAATAGGGATTGAATAGGGATTGATCGACATTGATCCGCCGAGGATCAGTCGAAAATCAGCCGGGTGGAGCCGGCGAATCCGGCGCGTCTTCCAGGCTGATCGCCGACAGCGGCAGCGTGAGCGTCACCGTGGCGCCGCCGGTTGGGCGGTTGCTGGCGGCAATCCGCCCGCCCAGCTTGCGGGCGACGTTGACCACGAAAAACAATCCCAGCCCCCGGCCCGGCTTGCCTTTGGTCGACTGGTAAGGCTTGCCGAGCTGGCTGAGCATCCATTCCGGAAAGCCGTCCCCGCGGTCGCTCACTTCCATCTGCAGCAGATCCCCTTCCCGCTTCACCAGCAGCGAGATCCAGTCGGGCGATACCTCGAAGGCGTTGTCCAGCACATTGCCCAGCATCTGCTTGATGGCCGAGTCGAACACCACGGGCACGTCCTGCTCGATCAGGTTGCGGTACTCGAACTCGGTGACCGGCCGCGATTTGCGCCAGTCTTCGGCGACGCTGTCGAGGAAGGTATTGAGGGTGGTCTTGACCGAGGATTCGCCGCGCGCTTCGCCGGCCGACAGCAGCACGCCGCTGACGATGGCCTTGCAGCGCTGCAGTTGCGCTTCCATCTCGCTGATGTCGTCCAGCAGTTCCTGGCGCTGGCTGATTTCCGGCATGCGGCGCCAGTCGCCCAGGATCACCGACACGGTCGACAGCGGCGTGCCCAGTTCATGCGCCGCGCCGGAGGCCAGGAGGCCCATGCGCACGATGTGGTCTTCTTCAGCGGCGCGCTGGCGCAGGTCGGCCAGCATGGCATCGCCGGCGCGCAGGTTGCTGTTGATGCGGGTGATGAAGAACACCATCAGTCCGGCATTGAGCAGGAAGCAGATCAGCGTGCCTTCCACATACAGGCTGAACAAGCCGTTGCTGTGGTCGGGCGGCAGCGCCAGCGGTTCGGAAAACAGCGCCAGGCCGGCCAGGCAACCCATGGTGATGCCGACGATAGCCCAGCTCGACCACGGCCGCAGCAGCACCGCCGACAGGATGATCTGCATCAGGTAGAGGAAGGCGAACGGATTGGTGATGCCGCCGGAGAGATACAGCTGGAAAGTCAGCGCCGCCACATCCACCAGCAAGGCCAGGAACAGTTCGGCGTTGGTGACCGTGCGGCGCTCATGCCAGCGCAGGTGGCTGGCGATATTGAAGGCGATCAGGCAGGACAGCACCTCCAGCATGTGCGGCAGCGGCAGGTGGATGTCGAACACCAGCGCCACGAAGGCGACGGTGGAGATCTGCCCCAGCACCGCCAGCCAGCGCAGCTGGATCAGCAGCAGCATGTTCTGATGGCCGGCCGGGTTTTCCTGGCCCTGCCTCAGGCGCTGCCAGCGCTCCTTGAGCGTCCGGGGCTTGCCGGCCCCGGCGGCCCCGGTAGTCTCAGTGCCGTTCGTCATCTTTCTTTTCCTGGCCGGCGCGGCGGCGTTCGTCGCGCACTACCCAGAAACCGGCGCCTGCGATCATCAGCGCCAGCGCATACCAGGTCAGCGCATAGACCAGGTGGCTGTTGTGGAAGGCAATCACGGTCAGCCCGCCGACCGGTTTTTCGGCATCGGGGGCACTGGCGGCATTGGCTTGCGACGACGCGCGGTCGGCATCGACGAAGTAAGGCGCCACGCGCTCCGGCGCCAGGCCGCGCGCGGCAGCGATTGCCTGCACATCGCGCGAATACCAGCGGTTCTGCTGCGGCTCGTTGCTGCGCAGGAAACCGCCGCCCTGCTCGCTCATGCGCATCAGGCCCACCACCTCGACCGGCGGTTCGCCCGGGCCATCCTGCGCGGTGCTGGCGATCAGCTTGATCGGCGCGGCGCCGACAAAGCCGCGATTGACCAGCACCAGGTCGCCGTCGGCGGTCTGCAGCGGGGTCAGCAGCCAGGAGCCGCTGCCCAGGTCGGTGCTGGCCTGGACGGCAGTGGTCTTGCTATAGAGGAAGCGGCCGCTCAGGCTGACGCGGCGGTATTCGTCGGTCTCCGACGAGACTTGCGGCCACAAGGCATGCCCGGGCGCCGGCACCGGCGCCGCGTGCACGCGCGCATCGACCTTGGCGATCAGCGCCAGCTTCCATTGCAGGCGGTAGACCTGCCAGGTTCCGAGCGCGACGAAGGCCATAAAGAAAAATCCCGCACAAAGCGCCAGGAAAATCAGGCTGGCTCTTGAGCGGGATGTCGGGGCGGCTTGCGCGCGCCCCGTTTCGATGCCTTGCGTCACGCGTTTGCGTGGCGTTTGGCTCATTTCGCCTGCTGCATCTCGTGCTGCATGCCGGACATGCTTTGCTGCATCGACTGCGGCACGGTTTCATTGGGCATGTTCTGCGGCGACATGCCCGGCATCATGTTGTGGTTCAGGTGGTACATGACCCACAGCGAGCCGGCCAGCGTAATGCCCACGATGACGACGGTAAAGATCATCGCCAGCATGTTCCAGCCGCCTTCGGACTTGCCGTTCATGTGCAGGAAGTACTTGATGTGCACCACGATCTGCACGGCGGCGAAGGCCAGCAGGACCATCGCCATGCTGCTCGGGCTTTCGATCTTCTTGCCCATCACCAGCCAGAACGGGATGGCGGTCAGGATCACGGCCAGCACGAAGCCGGTGACGTAGTCCCTCATCGAACCATGCGCGCCGTGGTCGTCATGGCCATGGTGGTCATGACCGTGGTGATCGTCGTGCTGGCCCATCGGGCGGGCCGGGTGTTCTTGGTGGCCGCGGCTCATGGCAGGACTCCCATCAGGTAGACAAAGGTGAAGACGCCGATCCAGACCACGTCCAGGAAGTGCCAGAACATCGACAGGCACATCAGGCGGCGGCCGTTTTCCGGGGTCAGGCCATGCTTGTTGACCTGGAACATCAGCACGATCAGCCAGATGATGCCGAAGGACACGTGCAGGCCGTGGGTGCCGACCAGCGCGAAGAACGAGGTCAGGAAACCGCTGCGGGTCGGGCCGGCGCCTTCGTGGATCAGGTGCAGGAACTCATACAGTTCGAAGTAGATGAAGCCTGCGCCCAGCAGGCCGGTGATGGCCAGCCAGACCAGCGTGTTCTGCTGCTTCTTGGCTTGCATCGCCAGCATGGCGAAGCCATAGGTGATCGACGACAGCAGCAGCAGCGCGGTGTTCAACGCCACCAGCGGCAGGTCGAACAGTTCGGCGCCGGTCGGGCCGCCTGCGTAGTTGCGGCCGAGCACGGCGTAGCACGCAAACAGGCAGGCGAAGATGAGGCAGTCGCTCATCAGGTAGATCCAGAACCCCAGCAGGGTACCGTTTTCCGGATGGTGATGGCGGGTCCAGAAACGCGAGCTTGGCGTCGCGTCGGCCGTGGGATTAATCGCTTCAGACATGGCTATTCAACAGGCGAGTGCGCTCTGCTTCGACCCGGACGACTTCGTCGGCCGGGATGTAGTAGTCGCGGTTGTAATTAAAGGTGTGGACGATAGTCGCTACCACCACGGCGATCAGGGCAGCCGCTGCCGGCAACCACATTTGCCAGATCATGGCGAAACCGAACGCTGCCGACAGGGCCGCGATGATGAAGCCGGCGCCGGTGTTCTTCGGCATGTGGATCTCGACGAAGTCACCCAGCGGACGCTTGTAGTCGTGCTTCTTCATGTCGGTCCAGGCGTCGTTGTCATGCACCACCGGGGTGAACGCGAAGTTGTAGGCCGGCGGCGGCGACGAGGTCGACCATTCCAGGGTACGGCCGCCCCACGGGTCGCCGGTGACGTCGGCCAGCTTCTTGCGGTCGCGGATGGACACGTAGATCTGGATGATGAACGAAGCGATGCCCAGGGCGATCAGGCCGGCGCCCAGCGCGGCGATCACGAACCAGATCTGCAGCGACGGATCGTCGAAGTGGCTCACGCGGCGGGTCACGCCCATCAGGCCCAGCACGTACAGCGGCATGAAGGCCAGGTAGAAGCCGACCAGCCAGAACCAGAACGAGCAGCGGCCCCAGAAATCGTTGAGCCTGAAGCCGAAGGCCTTCGGGAACCAGAAGTTGATGCCGGCGAACATGCCGAACACCACGCCGCCGATGATCACGTTGTGGAAGTGGGCGATCAGGAACAGGCTGTTGTGCAGCACGAAGTCGGCCGGGGGAACCGCCAACAGCACGCCGGTCATGCCGCCGATCACGAAGGTGATCATGAAGCCGATGGTCCACAGCATGGGGACTTCAAAGCGGATGCGACCGCGGTACATGGTGAACAGCCAGTTGAAGATCTTGGCGCCGGTCGGGATCGAGATGATCATCGTGGTGATGCCGAAGAACGAGTTGACGCTGGCGCCCGACCCCATGGTGAAGAAGTGGTGCAGCCACACCAGGTACGACAGGATGGTGATCACGACGGTCGCGTACACCATGGAGGTGTAGCCGAACAGGCGCTTGCCGCTGAAGGTCGAGACGATTTCGGAGAAGATGCCGAACGCCGGCAGCACCAGGATGTAGACCTCGGGGTGGCCCCAGATCCAGATCAGGTTCACGTACATCATGGCGTTGCCGCCCATGTCGTTGGTGAAGAAGTTGGTGCCGAAGATGCGGTCCAGCGAGAGCATGGCCAGCACGGCGGTCAGGACCGGGAAGGCGGCCACGATCAGCACGTTGGTGCACAGCGAGGTCCAGGTGAAGACGGGCATCTTCATCATGTTCATGCCCGGGGCGCGCATCTTGACGATGGTGACCACCAGGTTGACGCCCGACAGCAGCGTCCCTACCCCGGCCACCTGCAAGGCCCATATGTAGTAGTCGACCCCGACGTCCGGGCTGTACAGGATGCCCGACAGCGGCGGATACGCCAGCCAGCCGGTGCGCGCGAATTCGCCCACGAACAGGGAGGCCATCACCAGCAGCGCGCCGAAGGTGGTCATCCAGAAGCTGAAGTTGTTGAGGAACGGGAACGCCACGTCGCGCGCGCCGATCTGCAGGGGCACGACGTAGTTCATCAGGCCGGTCACCAGCGGCATGGCCACGAAGAAGATCATGATCACGCCGTGGGCGGTGAAGATCTGGTCGTAGTGGTGCGGCGGCAGGAAGCCGGGATTGTCGCCGAAGGCGACGGCTTGCTGGGCGCGCATCATGATGGCGTCGGAAAAACCGCGCAGCAGCATGACGATGGCCAGCACGATGTACATGATGCCGATGCGCTTGTGGTCGATGCTGGTGAACCAGTCGCGCCACAGCACGCCCCACAGGCGATACTTGGTCAGCAGCGCCAGCAGCACGAGGCCGCCCAGGGCGACTGCGGCGAAGGTTCCGATCAGGATCGGCTCATGGTATGGAATCGCTTCCAGGCTGAGGCGACCGAAGATCAGCTTTATCAGGTCAAAATTGTCAGACATCTTTACTTCCCGGGGAAAAAGGAAAATACGGTGCAGCCGGCAACTGCCGCGCCAATACAGCTACTGCGCTCGGAACGGTCACTCATGCTTCTGGCCGGGCTTCACGTTCAGGTCGGCGGCCATCATCTTGTCCATGCAGACCGTATTGGGCTCGACGCAGCGGTTGACGATCGCATGGAACAGGCTGGGGTCGACCTTGCCGAACAGGCGGGCAGGCTCACGCTCGCTGGGCTTTTCCAGTTGCAGGTAGTCGGCGCGCTGCATGGCGCCGGACTCGGCCTTGGCCTTCTTGACCCAGTCGTCAAAGCCTTGCTGGTCCAGGCCGTGGAACTTGAAGCGCATGTGCGAGAAGCCCGCGCCGCTGTAGTTGGCCGAGAAGCCGTCGTACTCGCCGGTCTTGTTGATGACCGCGTGCAGCTTGGTTTCCATGCCCGGCATCGCGTAGATCTGGCCGGCCAGGGCGGGAATGAAGAAGGAGTTCATCACGCTCGACGCGGTGATCTTGAACTGGATCGGCGTATCGATCGGCGCGGCCAGTTCGTTCACGGTGGCAATGCCCTGCTCCGGATAGATGAACAGCCACTTCCAGTCCAGCGCCACCACTTCGACCGTCATGGTCTTGGTTTCCGGCGGGATCGGACGCTCCGCGTCCAGGCGCGACAGCGGACGGTACGGGTCCAGCGTGTGCGTGGTGATCCAGGTCAACAGGCCCAGCGCGATGATGATCAGCAGCGGCGCGCCCCAGATGACCAGTTCCAGGCGGGTCGAGTGATCCCACTCGGGTTCGTACGGCGCGGAGGTGTTGCCCTTGCGATAACGCCATGCGAACAGCACGGTCAGCGCGATCACCGGGACGATGATCAGGAGCATCAGGACGGTGGAAATGACGATCAGGCGTCCCTGTTGGGAGGCGATATCGCCGGACGGATTCATCACGACGGTGTTGCATCCAGCCAACAGAATAGCGGGCAGGAGGAGCAATCCGCGACGGAGTATTTGAGAAACCATGGAGGAAAAGTCCAGTCGTATGTAGCAGAGCATGCTAATGTAACGGCAATAAAGTGTGTTGGCGATTGGACGTTTTGTCCCACCCCGTCATGCAGCACCCGCCGGGATGGGAGTTCGTACTGCGACTAAACCTCTAACAGTGGGAGACAAAGCCATGGCAAGCAGCATCCACAACGGTCAAGGTTCCAGCGAGTTCCGGCCGCAATCCAACGTCCCCCCCGCAACCCATGATCATGGGCACATCGAGCCAGGTGAAATCGCCGTCGGCGTGGTGATCGGACGGGCCTCCGAATATTTCGACTTTTTCGTATATGCGCTGGCATCCGTGCTGGTGTTTCCGGCCATTTTCTTTCCTTTCGAGAATAGGCTGGAAGGCACGCTTTACGCGTTCGTGATCTTCGCGTTCGCGTTCCTTGCCCGGCCTGTCGGCACAGTGATATTCATGGCGATCCAGCGGGCTTACGGAAGAGAAGTGAAACTGACGCTGGCGCTGTTCCTGCTTGGTTTTTCAACGGCGGGTATTGCTTTGCTGCCAACTTATGAACACATAGGCGTATGGGCCATCATCCTGCTGTCCCTGTTGCGGGTCGGACAGGGCGTCGCGCTGGGCGGCGCCTGGGACGGGTTGCCATCCTTGCTGGCGATGAACGCCCCGCAGAACAGGCGCGGCTGGTATGCAGCCCTCGGCCAGCTTGGCGCGCCGCTTGGATTCATCATCGCGGCGAGCCTGTTTGCCTACATGCTGGCGGATCTTACCACGGAAGATTTCCTGGATTGGGGCTGGCGTTATCCTTTTTACGTGGCTTTCGCGATTAACGTTGTCGCGCTGTTCGCGCGCCTGCGCCTGGTTTCCACGCCGGAATACGCCAAGCTGCTCGACGAGCGCGAGCTGGAACCGGCCGGCGTGGTCGAACTGTCCCGCACCCAGGGCCGCAACATCATCATCGGCGCCCTCGCCGCGCTGGCCAGCTACGCGCTGTTCCATCTGGTGACGGTGTTCCCGCTGTCCTGGGCCAGGCTGTACTCGTTGCGGGCCATGGACGATTTCCTGATCACCCAGATCATCGGCGCCGTCATCATGGCCTTGGGCATCGTCGCCTCGGGCCTGATCGCCGACCGCTTCGGCCGCCGCACCGTGCTGGGCTCGATGGCGCTGCTGATCGCCATCCTCTCCGCCTTCGTGCCGACCCTGATGAATGGCGGCGAATACGGCCAGAACATCTTCATCCTGGTCGGCTTCGCATTGCTGGGCCTGTCTTATGGCCAGGCTGCCGGCGCCGTGACCGCCAACTTCCAGAAGAAGTATCGCTACACCGGCGCCGCGCTGACGCAAGACCTGGCCTGGCTGGTGGGCGCCGGTTTCGCGCCGCTGGTGGCGCTGGGCCTGTCGGCGCACTTCGGTTTGGCTTACGTGAGTTTCTACCTGCTGTCGGGCGCGGTTGGCTCGCTGGCGGCCCTGAGCCTGAACCGGGCGCTGGAAGCCAAGGAAGACTGATGTACTGATACTGTCACGAAGCCGGCCCGTTTCGGCATCGAAAAACACAAAACCCGGAAGTTCGCTTCCGGGTTTTGTTTTGTCGAACGGAATCGGCCAACGGAATCGGCCGATCGCCGGCAGCGGCGGATGCCAGGCAGTCAGATGAAATGCTCGCCGATAATTCGCGCGGCGGCGGCCACCACATCATTGCGCGGCGGCGCATCCTGGACGGCCTGGGTAAAGTAAATGCTCAATATGACCGGCGACTCGCTGCCCGGCCAGATGACCGCGACATCATTGGTGGTGCCGTAATCGCCGCTGCCGGTCTTGTCGGCGATCACCCAATCGGATGGCATGGCCGAACGGATACGGGCGCCGCCGGTGGTATTGCCGCGCATCCAGTCGACCAGCATGCGACGCTGCAGCGGCGGCAACAGTTCCCCCAGCACCAGGCGCTGCAAGCTCTGGGCCATAGCCAGCGGCGTGGTGGTGTCGCGCTCGTCCCCGGGAACGGCGCTGTTGAGCTCGGTTTCGATGCGGTCCAGCCGGAAGCTTTCATCGCCGATGTCGCGCGCGTACTGGTTGACCACACGGATGCCGCCCAGCTCGCGGATCAGCAGGTTGCCGGCGGTATTGTCGCTATATTGCAATGCGGCGGCGCATAGGCCACTGACGGACAAACCGGCGCCGACAGCCTTCTCCGTCACCGGCGAATAGGCCACCAGGTCGGCCGCGTCATAGCGCACGCGGCGCTGCAGCAACGTGCTGTCTTCCAGGCTGCGGTTGAGAATGGCGCTGACCAGGATGAGCTTGAAGGTGCTGCAAAACGGAAAACGCTCGGTCTCGCGATAGCCGATACGGTCGGACGAGGCGCCGCCGATGTTATCGATGGCCATGACGCCCAGGCGTCCGCCGGATTGCTTTTCCAGTTCGGCCAGTTTCTGTGCGATGACGGCGCGGTTATCGGGACGCTCGCGGATCAGCGCGCAACCGCCCAGCAATGTGGAGAGGCCGCCCGCAATCATCAGGGTGCGGCGGTTTGGCGATGGCGTCATGATTGTCTCTCGGTTTTTTGCATGCCCTTCGCGGGCGATCTGCATCAGTCGTCCCACGGGGAAAATGGTTCCAGCATGTCATTAAAATTTCATACTGGCAGCGGCTCTCCTGAAAGCAGAAAACAAGCTGGCATCCCACATGGGAGCCAGATGCCAAAACGCAAGGGCGCGCGCGCAAAAACAGGCAACCCGCCCTGCCGGCCTGGATGGCCGGTGCTATATTGATTAGGGCCTGTTAACATTTGTTATCAGGCCCTAGCCCTGCCACTCCTTTCCGGACCCGCCATGCACTATCTGCTCATGTACGACTTCGTCCCCGACTATCTCGAGCGCCGCCCCGCCCATCGCAGCGAGCATCTCGCATTGTGTAAAGCAGCGGTGGCGCGCGGCGAACTGGCGGCCGGCGGCGCCGTCGGCGATCCGCCCGAAAGCGGCCTACTGCTGTTCAACGCTCCGGCCGCCCATGCCGAAGCCTTTGCGGCGGCCGATCCCTATGTCCGGCACGGACTGGTGACGCGCTGGCAAGTCAAGCCCTGGGCCACGGTGGTCGGCATTCCCGAACTGGTGCCCAACCCGCTCTGAACGTCTTGCGCAGGCCGGCAATGCCGGCGCCGTTTCATCACGGCCGGTTAAAAACATTCAACTGCAGGCCGCGGGGGAAAACGGGATAATAAGCGCCAGACATCGTCTACTGAATACACAACGGCCAGGCACACATTGCCCAAGCCGTGCTCGGAACAAGACGCCCAAGGAGACCCGCAATGCCCTCGCGCCAGCCATTCGCCCGCACCGCCCGCCATCCCGGCAAGCCCGACCCGGTACGCATCGTCAGCCTGGAAGGCGGCGCCATGCACAAGACCTTCACCCTGGAACCGGGCCGCACGCTGCGCGATGCCATGAGCATTCCGCTGGACCAAGCCGGCATCGCCGGCGGCACCGTGCGCTTTGAAAACCTGAAGGTGACGCCGCACCATTTCCTGATGCCGGCCCTGGCGGTGGACGACCAGCATGCCGCCTTCTACAGCGCGCCCTACGCCATCGAAGAAGGCACGGTCATCGAATTCGCCTGCGCCACCTACGGCCGCAAGGACGGCGCCCCCTTCGTGCATTGCCATGCCGTCTGGCGCGGCAGCGACGGCGAACGCCAGGGCGGCCATATGCTGATGGACCAGACCATCGTGGCCGAAGCCGGCCAGGCGCAAGCCTGGGGCCTGCACGACGCCACCATGGCTACCAAATACGACCCGGAAACCAACTTTACGCTGTTCCACCCCACCCGCCTGGAACAACGGATGCACGCCGGCCAGGGCAAGCGCATCGTCCTGGCCCGCATCCGCCCGGATGAAGACCTGAGCATGGCCATCGAGGATGTTTGCCGTTCCCACGGCATCGAGCATGCCATCATCCGCGGCAGCGTCGGCAGCATCATCGGCGCCGATTTCGAGGATGGCCGCGTGCTGGAAGACCGCGCCACCGAGATCCTGGTGCGCTCGGGCGAAGTCAGGAACGGCCCGCAAGGCCTGCGCGCGCAACTGGACATCGCGCTGATCAACCCGCAAGGCAAGGTATGCGAAGGCGTGCTGGCGCGCGGCCGCAATCCGGTGCTGATCTGTTTCGAACTGGTGATCGAAGAGCAATGACAATAAAAAACGTCGCCGTCATGATGACGGGCGACGTTCCGCAAGCCGCAACCGCTGCGGCCTGCCCCCTTCCACTACTCCCCGTCTGTGCCCGGGAGCGTTAAGCGCCGACCAGCTTCTTGAACGTCGGCAATACCGCGTCGCCCTTGAACGGCTTGACGATCCAGCCCTTGATGCCGGCCGCCTTGCCGCGCTCCTTCATGATCGGCGAGTTCTCGGTGGTCAGCATGATGATGTTGACGCTGGCATTGCCCAGTTCGCCGCGGATCTTCTCGGCCATGGTCAGGCCATCCATGTTGGGCATGTTGACGTCGGAAACCACCAGCTTGATGGACGGATCGCCCTTCAACTTGTTCAAGCCGTCGCGGCCGTCCACCGCCAGCGCCACGTCCAGTCCGTTCTTCTTGAGGAAGTCGCCGACCTCGGCGCGCACCGTGCTTGAATCGTCCACTACCAGAATTTGTGCCATGTTGTTTCTCTCGATAATCAAATTGAAATGGGTGGATCGGATGCAGGATCAGAACAATTCCAGTTCGCCGGTGCCGACATCGGCCTCTTCTTCCGAGACGGCAAAATCCATCTCGGCATAGGCCGATACGCACAGCGTGATATGAAAACGCGGCGCCTGCGGCATGTCCACCGCCAGATGGCGCAGATGGCCGACATTGAGCGTCTGCAGGTAAGCCGCGCAATTCTTGTCGATCACGTTCGGCGTCGACATGCCCAGGTGCGGGAAGAAACGTCCCAGGTCGCGGTTCAGGATGCCGCAGCACAGGTTGCCGCATTCGGCGATGGCATCCATGAAGGCCTGCTCCGACATCTCTTCCGGGGCGACCCGGTTCAGGCGCGCGAAATGCGCCTTGGTGGCGGCGTCCGACGTGAAATAAAACATCACCATCAGGCGGAACAGATAAGACGACACCGTCAGCACCACCATCTTCTTTTCGCTGATGGAGGCAATATCGTCGATGGCCGACATCTCGGCCTCGCTATCGACCGGCACCAGCCCCGTCCTGAGCGCTTGCCGCAACAAGGTATCGAAACCGTCTTTGGCGGATTGGCTGATCATGTCGCCCTCCATCTTCAGGCCGCCTCGGCCAGCGTTTCCCTGGTCCGCTTGTTGATCAGGTCCAGCCCGATCACGGCGCCCATGATCATCTTGCCGCCGGCTTGCAAGTCCTGGAAGGTGGTGGTGGTGATCAGGTCGTTCTGGTACAGGTTGGCGCGATAACTCTTGGACAGTTTCTCGGCGCGCTGCGCCAGGTCGCGCACTTCGGATGCCACCACCGCGAAACCGCGGCCGTGCGCGCCGGCCCGGGCCGCTTCGATGGAGGCATTGAGGGCGACGATGATGACCTGGTTGACGATCAGCGCGAACTCGTCGTTCTTGCGGTGCATCTCGCGGTTATGGGAAATCAGCACGTTCATGTCGTCGTGCCAGCGCTCGAACGTGCGCATCAGGCCCAGCAGCTTGGAAATCGTATCCTGCGAGGCATCGCAGTTTTCCATCACGCGCGCCATGCTTTGCGAATTCTGCTCGCTCAAACTCGCCACCAGCGCCGCGCTTTCGTCGCGCATCCCGGCCATGCGGCGCTCGCCTTCCAGGCGCTCCTGTTCGATATGCTGCTGGTGCTGCGCCATCTCGCGCTGCTGCTCTTCCAGCGTTTCCTGCACACTGCGTTTCAGGGCTTCCACCTGCGCCAGGTCGATCATGCGCGCCGCGCGGGCTTTCTGGCGGCGCCACAGCACCGCCATCGGAACGCCGGCCAACAAGGCGCCCAGCGCCAGGAAAAGTATCGAATTCCACACCATGACATTCATTTCTCACCACCATCGCTTCACATCTGCGCCAATCTGCGCAAACCTGCCACACCGGGCCGGATACGGCCCCTCATCCCTCATGCCACCTGGGGATCGCCGCCCTGCGGCAAACTCACCACCGGCGCGGCCTGTTCGTGGCCGGCGACGGGATACGGCACGTCGATGCCGTCCACTTCCACCGCCACACTCTCAGGCAGCATCACGATGATCTGGAACGCGCGAAAAGCGGCGCCCTCATCCTGGCCGGTGAAACGGATCTCGATCTTGCCCTGCTCGCGGGTGACGAAGTCCAGCACCGCATCCATGCCGACGCCGCGGCCGGAAACCTCGGTCACTTCGCTGCGGGTCGAAAAGCCCGGCTGCATGATCAGGTGAGCCAGTTCGACATCGGTCATGGCCTGGTCGATGCCGATCAGGTTCTTCTCGACGCCGATCTGGCGCACCCGCTCCAGCGCCAGCCCGCGGCCGTCATCGGACAGCGCCATGTGGAACATGTTGTCCATCACGCCCATTTCCAGCTTGATCGTGCCGGCCTCCGGCTTGCCCCGGGCGGCGCGTTCGGCGGCGCTCTCCAGGCCGTGGTCCATGGCATTGCGGATCAGGTGCATGAACACGTTCTGCAGCAGCGGCGAGGCGAAGCTGTGGACCACATAACCGTTGTCTTCGATCGCCACCAGCGGCGCCGCCTTGCCCAGGTCGGCCGCCAGCGCCGGCAGCGAAGCGGTCACCGGCGCCAGCACGTCCTGCACGCTCTCGGTGCCCAACAGGCGCAGCGTGCGGCGCACTTCGTTGCGCACCGCCACCAGCTCGTGCAGGTTGGCGGTATTGACGTTTTCCAGGCGATGCAGGCTTTCCTGGATGTACTTGCGGTCGATCGTCATAATGTGGCGCTGGTAGCCGGCGCCCGCTTCGCCCGACTCGACGGCCGCGCCGCGTCCCAGCGTGACGTCGTTGATGCGGGCATAACGGTCGATGATCTCGCGCACTTGCGCCAGTTGCAGCAGCAGGTGTTCCTGGTTCCAGGCGGCGCCGGTTTGCGGATGGCGCAGGTCGTCGTAATGCTGTTCGGCATCGTGCACCACGTTGGCCAGGTGCAAGAGGCCGTAAGTGCGGCCATTGCCCTTGATGGTGTGCATGTTGCGGAACAGCTTGGCGATCGCAAAGGCGGTGGCTTCCGGATTCTGGTGGACGATCTGTTCGTTCTCGTCCAGGAAGTTGCGCGCGCTGCCGATGAATTCGCCGAACTTGGACGGCGCCACGGCCAGGATCTCGCCGATCATTTCCAGTTCGCGCTTTTGCTCGTTGGCTTCGGCGGCCAGTTGGCGCAGCTCGGTGACGTCGCGCACGCACAGCATCAGGCGGATCACCGTGTCGTTGCCGTCGGTAATCGGCGACCACGACAAATCGAGGATCTTCTTGCCGCCGTCGGCCATGGTCTTCTCGACTTCGCCCACCATCAGGTGTTCGTTGAATTCGAAGTTCATCACGTCTTCGCCGATGCAGGCGCCGCCGATGGCTTCGATCTGCGACAGCGTATCGGCGCCCAGGTTGGTGCCGGAGAACACCAGCTCCATCAGGTCGCGGCCGGCGATGTCGGTGGTCTCGAACACGGTTTCCAGGAAGGCCGAATATTCGGGGTGGATCTTGTTGCCGTCGACGATGGTCAGGATGCCTTGCGGAATGTTCTGCAGCATGGCCTGCATGTCGGCGGTCTTCTGGCGCACTTGCGCGGAAGCCTCTTCGATCTTTTCCACCATGCCGTTGAAGGCGACGATGGAGTGGCCGACCTCGTCCATGCGCTGCACCGGCAGGCGGCGGGTGAAGTCCTGGCTGGCGGCGATCTCGCCCATCATGCTCGACATGCGGCTGATCGGGCCGGTGATCTGGCGATACAGCAGGAAACCGATGCCGGCCAGCAGCGCCACGGCCACTGCGGTGACGATGGAAATCGTGGCGGTGGTCGAGGCCAGCTTGCCGTTGAGCGACGTGATGGCCGTGTCCTTGAAACGGTTCTTCTCGATGCGCAGGGTGTTGACGATGCCTTCCAGTTCGGCCTGGTATTGCATCACGCCGCCGAAGAACTGCGCCTGGGCGATCTCGTTCTTGCCCGCCAGCTTGAACTTGGCGGTGTTGTCGATGGCGCCGAAGTAGTTATCCAGGCTCTCGCGCGCCTGCTCGATCAAGCCGCGCTGGGCTACGCCGTCGGCATGCTGGGCCTGCATCTCCAGGGCTTTTTCCAGCGCCGCCTTTTTCTCGGCCAGTTTTTCGTTTTCCTGGGTCACCAGCTGGTTGTCGGCTTCGGTGACCATCACCATGGCCGCCAGCTGCACATCCTTCAACTGCCCCATCAGGTCGGACGAGGCCAGCACGCTCGGCATCACCCCTTCCGTGACCGACCTGACCTCCGCCGCGCTGTCGCGCGACTGGATCATCGCGTAACCGCCAATGCCGGCGATGGCGATGAATGTAAGTATGACGAGCAGCGTGATGCGCAGACGGATGGTCATTGAGTTCCCCTTGTGAAGGCGATCCGTGGCGCGGTTTCACGATCATCCCAGGAAAGTGAACAAAAAATCAGGCCGTAGCGGACGCGGGGCGGATTGTTACATCGAAGTATTACTGCTCAATGACAATATAATTTCTAAAGCGCGCCGAGAAATACGGCTCGTATTTTCGGGCGCCCAGCTTATTTGTTCTTTTTCAGTGCCGGGAAATCCGGGCCGGCGGCCGGCCGACGGGCAAAAAGAAAGGCGGCCTCAGCGCGATGGCCGCTTGCCGTTCCACAGCTTGACCGCCAGCGCCACCCAGACCAGCAGGAACAGGGTATTGCATGGCAGCCAGATCATCTGGGTCCAGACGTAGTCGCTGACCCAGCGCGATACCGTCTCGCGGCAGCCGCAATAGCGGTCGGCATACAGCAGCTCTCCCGATTCGCGCGCCGATGCGTATTGCGCCCATAAGAAGGCCAGCATGAGCGGAATCAGGACCACGCCGAAGGCGCACCATCGCCTGGTTTTGCGTTGCCGCCGGCACCAGTCCGTGCCGCGCGGCGAGTGTTGCCCCTCCGGTTCGCGTGGAGGCATGCCTGGCGCGTCCCCGCATCCGCTCATCGCATCGCTGTGCATTTTTTCCCCTTGCACGTGCATGTGTTTTACGCCCCTGGATCACCGTACGGCCGCCTGCAAGACGCCCTCCGCCGCATGGCAATCGTCCGCCGGCCGCCCTGGCGGGAAGCCGGTGTTTTCTTTGCATCTGGATGAACGTATCGGACAGGCAGGACGCTTGCTCACGCAAGCGTGTCCGGGTGGGCTGAGCCGGGGAGAAAACCCCGGCTCGCATTTCAGCGGAATCGGCCTATGGAATGGATATTCCATGCAGACCCGCCGAAAACGTCTATTCGAGCGTCAAATCAGGCCATCGCGATGAATAGCCATCATTTGCTCTCGCAATAGGGAACTTTCCCAGAACCAATACGATACGTTTCGTCTCGGATTCTAGGTGCAAATTATCTTGCGCTCAACAAAATTTACGATTGTTAGCTCGAATATTTACTCAGTCCTGTGATGACTCTGTGACGGGATGCTCAAGGGCGATACTGCCAAGCACCAGCTTCAATTGCGCATTGACCTGGCGCTCATCGATGTCGGCACTGCCGGTAAGAAGCCGCTGCAACAAGGGGGCGTACAGCAGATCGAATACCAGGTCCAGGTTGAGGTCATCCCTGAACTCGCCGCGTTGGGCGCCGCGGCGCAGTGCTTCCACCAGCGCCGAACGGCGCGGTTCCAGATAGTTGTCATTGAAGATGCGCATGGTGTCGTCGTCGAACTGCGCCAGCGCGATCATCTCCCGCACCACACGTCCGCTCTTGCCGCGAAACAGCTGCGCCAGGCGGGCAATGTGGTCTTCGATATCCTGGCGCGCGGAGCCGCTGTCGCCAATCGACGGCATCGGCTCGACCGCGCGCAACAGCGCTTCCATCGCCAGCGCGCTCTTGTTGGGCCACCAGCGATAAATGGTCGCCTTGCCCACGCCTGCGCGCGTGGCCACACCTTCCAGCGACAACTTGTCAAAGCCGATCTCCTCCAGCATCACATAGGTGGCGTCGAGGATGGCGTCGTGGCTGACCGCGTTTCTGCGGCGGCCGGTAGCCGGATCGGAAATGAAGGTGAGAGAAATGATGTGCTCCAATGACAATTGCAGGTAATCCGTGTTGTATAACGGCATGCCTTGCGACAACTTGAGCACTTTGAGCACTTTTGCCGGCAAAAAACCGGAAATTGCGACAACAAACCCGGAGGAAGTTTGCCTGGCGCTGCCCAGGAATAGACAGCGCCTTACATCTTGAAATATTTAATCAAATAAAATCAAATACTTAAAAACAATAATTAAAGTAATTAATTAAATTTAGTCCCATCCTGATCGCGACCATTTCAACAGCCGAACGCCTCCTGCCGCCTCAATGTTGGGCAGTCACGCCATCCAGCAACCGCCCCGTACGGCTCAGGCGCGGCATATAGCCACGCTCCGAATCCAGTGAAAACGCAATGCGACGGGTGCGCCCCATCAGCTCATCGCGGCCGAAGAAACCGTAATAGCGCGAGTCGGCGCTGTTGTCCCGATTGTCGCCCAGCATCAGGTAATGCTCGGCCGGCACCACCACCGGCCCATAGCTGCTGCGCAGGCTGGGATGCGATTGCGACAGGCGCACCAGATGGGACATGTCGCCCAGGCGCTCATCGCGGTAGGCGGCCTCATCGATGCCGTCACCGGCTTGCGCCTTCACTGCGGCATGGCTGTAGCTGGCGGCCTGGCCATTGATATAGAGGACGTTGTCGCGCAGTTCCACCACGTCGCCAGGCAGGCCGATTACCCGCTTCAACAGCAGTTCGCCCGCCTCCTTCGAATCGACGGTCACGATATCGCCGCGCTTGGGTTCGCCCAGGCGGGCGATACGCAGATGCGTCAGCGGCACGCGCAGATCGTAAGCCATCTTGTCGACCAGGATGCGGTCGCCGACCAGCACCGTCGGCAGCATCGAGCCGCTGGGCACCACGTTATAGTCGGCGATGGCGCTGCGCAACACCACCATCAGTACCATGAACACCAGTACGCCCTTGTACTCGCCCAGCAGGCTCTTGATCGGTTTCATGGGATTTTCCTTCTCGATTGGCAATGGATTGGACAGGGGTATCACCATGCGGCGGAGCGCGCTGGTGAGCGCAGGCTCATCCGCATGGCAGCCGCTATCCTATCGTTTTCAGCGCCACTCTGCCGGCGCCGAGCGCAATGGCGAAGCCGGCAGGTCCCAGCGCATGGGCACGCCGGCGATCGACAGCGGCGTACGCAAGCGGCGCACCGGCCCCCAGACGGTATTTTCCCCGGCCGTCCCCAGATCGCCGGGCTGCTCGGCCGCGAACGCCGCTTCGGCGCCTGCCGGACGGTGCGCCGCCAGCAATTGCGCCGTGCGCGCCAGCGACAAGCGATACTCGCCGCCCTGTCCGGTCTGCTGCCGGCGCACCAGGCCGCGCAACGCCGAGGCGGCCATCAGGTAACCGGTGGCATGGTCCAGCGCCTGCACCGGCAACGGAGTCGGCTGCTCGCGGCCCAGCAGGCGCATGCCGGCATCGGCGATCCCCGAACTCATCTGCACCAGGCTGTCGAAACCGCGCCGGCCGGCCCAGGGGCCGCTCCAGCCATAGGCATCCAGCGCCACATCCACCAGCGCCGGATTCAACTGGCGCCGCCGCGCCGTGCCCAGCCCCAGTTGCTCCAGCGCTTGCGGACGGTAGCCATGCACCAGCACATCGGCCTGGGACAGCAGATGTTCCAGCGCGCGCCGGCCATCCGGCCGGCCCAGGTCGAGATGGGCGCAACGCTTGCCCAGCGTCATCTCCGGCACCACCCCCGGCTCGTCCCACGAAGATGGATCGATGCGCAGCACCTGGGCGCCGAAAGCCGCCAGGAAGCGCGTGGCAGTCGGCCCGGCCAGCACCCGGGTCAGGTCCAGCACCCGCACGCCCGCCAGCGGCCGCGCCGGATCGGCGGGCGTCGGGCGTTGCCAGTCGGCGTCGAACGCCTGGCGCCCGACCAGCGGTTCGGCGGCAAGCGCCATCCCCTGCGGGTGGACGGCCCATTGCGACTGGCTGCGCATCTCCGCCGCGCATCCCTTGTTGCCCACGATGGCGGCTTCCAGTTCGCCCGCCTTCCAGCGCGCCACGGCGGCGGCCACCTGTTCACGCGGTGCTTGTTGCGCATCCAGCCCCAAGACCTGCAAGGCCGCCGCCCGATGATGCGGCGCATTGGTATGCAGCCGGACCCAGCCGTCGGCGCTGCGGTAGTCGCCCGCCACCGAATCCCACAAGGCCGGCGGCGTCCAGCCCTGGGCCCGCAGCGAGCTGGAAAACCACATCGATGCCAGCCGCCGGTCGCATTCCACCAAGGGCAATGGGCCGCCTGCGGCCTCGGCCAGTTCAGCGACCGCCAGTCCGGCCGCGGCCACCGAGGCTTGCGCCAGGTCGCTGGCGGCAAACACCGAGGGCAAGGCGCCGTCGCCAACCAGGCGCACGTTGGCCAGCAAGGCTTGCGGGCCATCCAGCGCGGCCCAGATTTCGGCCAGCATGGAGGCGGCCACCGGTGCAGTTGTCGTGGCGGCAGATTCTTGGGGCATGGCGAACTCCTTCTTGTCATCGTCCGGATTTGAGGATGGGGGCAGCTTAATCCGCCCAGATTTCCTGTCAATCACCCACTAACCGCCAAGCAGGCCAGGCATTCCACGGGGCCATGACCTCGAATTGCAACGGCGGAACGCTAAAGTTTGTAAATAAGAATTATTCCTAATATAATCGCCGGATGCCGATCCGCCGCCCAACCCGCGTCGGATTGGCCATCCGGATCCAGCTTCTTCTGCCACGATTACCGGTCGGTTCGCGTTCGCCGATGCACATCGGCGCATTTGTCCAGTGTCGTTCGTCTCGTCCAGTTCCAAGTCTGACAGCATCGTGGCATATTCCAGCAATCCGCCCCTGGGCGACTCCCTTGAGCAGGTCTACAGCAGCCATCACGGTTGGCTGTATGGCTGGCTATGGCGCAAGCTGGGCTCGCGCGAGGATGCCGCCGAACTGGCGCAAGATACCTTCCTGCGCCTGCTTTCCGGCAAACCGGCGCAACCCCTGCAAGAGCCCCGCGCGTATTTGCGCACCGTCGCCCACGGCCTGATGGTCAACCACTGGCGCCGGCGGGAACTGGAACGCGCCTACCTCGACGCGCTGGCCCTGCGCCCGGAGCTGGAAGAACCCTCGCCCGAGCAACGCGCCCTGGTGCTGGAAACCCTGATCCGCATCGACGCCATGCTGGACAAATTGGCGCCCAGGGTGCGCCAGGCCTTTCTGCTGTCGCAGCTGGACGGCCTCACCTATGCGCAGATCGCCGCCGAGCTGGGCGTTTCCGAGCGCATGGTCAAAAAATACATGGCGCAGGCCATGTTGCAATGTATGCTCCTGTTCGACCAATAAGATCATCCTTTCCCCGCCAGCCATCCGCCATGCAGGACCGCCTACAACTCCATCGCCCATCCGAAACGCTGCCGCCGCCGCAGGCGGGCAAAGCCCAACCCGCATTTGCCGACCTGCAGCAGGCCGCCGAGTGGTTCGCCGCGTTGCGGGCCGAAGACGCCGGCGAGGCCGAACGCCGGCGCTGGCGCCAGTGGCTGGAAGAAGATGACAGCCATCGCGCCGCATGGCAGCGGGTGGAAGCGGTCAACGCCGAATTCGGCGCCATGCCGCCGGCGCTCACGCACCGCGTGCTGAACCAGAACGGACTGCGCCGCCGCAAGGCGATCAAGACCCTGGCCTGGCTTGCCGCCGGCGTCACCGTCGCCGGCGGCCTGGGCAGTTCGCCCGAAGTGCGCGGCTACCTGGCCGCGCTCAATGCCCAATACCGCACCAACGTGGGCCAGACCAGCCGCCAGCAACTGGCCGACGGCTCCCTGCTCTGGCTCAATACCGCCAGCGCCGCCGACGCCGAATTCAGCGACGTACTGCGCCGCGTGGCGCTGCACCGTGGCGAGATCATGATCCAGACCGCCCACGACAAGCGCCAACCCGCGCGCCCGCTGGTGGTCGACGTCGCCGCGGGCCGCATGCAGGCGCTGGGCACCCGCTTCCTGGTCCGGCTGGAAGAGCGCGGCACGGTGCTGACGGTGCTCGAAGGCAAGGTCATGCTCACGCCCTCCGGCCAGGGCACGCCGCAGATAGTCGAGGCCGGCTGGCGCGTGCGCTTCGACCAGGACCGTGTCGAGGCGCCGCTTGCGGCCGATGAAAGCATGGCCGCATGGTCGCGCCGCTTGCTCATGCCCGACGGCATGCGCCTGGATGAATTCATCGCCGAATTGGGACGCTACCGGCACGGCTACCTGGGCTGCGCGCCCGAAGTGGCGTCACTGCGGCTGGTCGGCGTCTATCCGCTCAACGACATTGACCGGGTTCTCAACACGCTGGAAGCGACCCTGCCGGTCAAGGTGCGCCGCATCCTGCCCTGGTGGATCACGGTGGAAGCAGCGGACCCAGAGCATCGCCCGGGATGAAGAGAAATCAAACGGAATAAAAATGCCCGAACGGTTTTTCCAGATTTTTTATCGCTAGCGGTTCCCTTTTTTGAATCTCGTTTGGCAATGGATGCATCAGACCAACGAATTCAAGAAAGTCCCCCCATGCGCCACGCTTCCTTGCTGCCCGCCTCCGCCGTACCGCCTCGCCTTCGCACCTTGGCCCTGGCCGTCCATCTGGCGGCCCTGTCCCTGCCGTTGCTGGCGCCTCCGGCCCATGCCCAGCAGGCCCAGGCTGTTCGCAGTTACAGCATCGCCGCCGGCCCATTGGGCCAGGCCCTGCGCCAATTCGCCGCCGAGGCCGGAATCCTGCTCTCGGCCGATGCCCGGCTGACCCAAGGCAAGAACTCTCCCGGACTGCAAGGCAGCACCTCGGTCGAGCAAGGCCTGGAACGCCTGCTGGCCGGCAGCGGCCTGTCGGCGGTGCGCCAGCCTGACGGCGGCTTCGTGGTGATCGATGCCGGCGCCACCAGCGCCAGCGCCGACGGCCAATTGCCGCAGATTGCCGTGCTCGGCGCCGCCTCCGGCGAAGCCGACGGCAGCTACCGCGCCGTCCCCAACGCCAGCACCCTGCGCGGCAACGCGTCCATGCTGGACGTGCCGCAGATCGTCAATGTCATCCCCGCCCAGGCGCTCAAAGACCAGCGCCCGCGCAACCTGGACGACGCGCTTGCCGGCGTCAGCGGCCTGACCCAGGGCAACACGCTGGCCAGCACCCAGGACACCATCATGAAACGCGGCTTCGGCGGCAATCGCGACGGCTCCGTGATGCGCAACGGCATGCCGCTGGTGCAGGGCCGCGCCTTCAATGCCACCACTGAAAGCGTGGAAGTGCTCAAGGGCCCCGCCTCGCTGCTCTACGGCCTGATGGACCCGGGCGGCGTGATCAACATCATCACCAAGAAACCGCAACTGCAGCAGCGCAATGAAATCTCCTTCGCCGGCTCCACCTACGGCAACGGCAAGAACGGCGGCCAGCTCACGCTCGACACCACCGGCCCGATCGGCGACAGCGGCCTGGCCTATCGCCTGATCGTCGACCGCACCGACCAGAACTACTGGCGCAACTTCGGCCAGATCCAGGAAACCGTGGTCGCGCCGTCGCTGGCCTGGTACGGCAGCGATACCCAGGTGGTGTTCTCGATGGAGCAGCGCGAATTCCTCTATCCCTTCGACCGCGGCACCGCGCTCGACCCGCGCACCAACCGGCCGCTGGAGATCCCGGCCGAGCGACGCCTGGACGAACCCGGCAACGACATGAAGGGCAGCAGCGAAACCGCCCAATTGACGGTCGACCATCGGATCAACCAGGACTGGAAAGCCCATGTCGGCCTGAGCTACAACCGCGAGGTGTATGACGCCCGGCAACTGCGCGTCATGAGCATCAACACCACCACCGGCGCCGTCACCCGCCGCAACGACGGCACCAATGGCGCACTGTCCACCGACAATTACGCCATCGCCTACCTCGAAGGCAAACTGAAGCTGGGCGGAATGCGCCACGACCTGCAACTGGGCAGCGACATCGAATACCGCAAGATCTACCGCGCCGACCTGCTGCGCGGCGTCAGCACCAGCAGCAATTTCAACTATCTCAACCCGGTCTACGGACTGGCGCAGCCGGCCAGCGTTGTCACCGCTTCCGACAGCGACCAGACCGACTTGCTGCACAACAAGTCGCTGTTCGCGCAAGACTCGCTGTACCTGAACGACCACTGGATCCTGGTAGCCGGCCTGCGCTATCAGGATTACAGCCAGTTGGCCGGCAAAGGCCGCCCGTTCGTGGCCAACACCAATCTTTCCGGCAGCAAATGGCTGCCGCGCGCCGGCCTGATCTACAAAGTCGATGAGGCGGTTTCGCTGTACGGCAGCTACACCCAATCGCTCAAGCCCACCTCTACCATCGCCGCCCTGCAAAGCGGCGCGATGATTACCTCGGCTACGCCGCCCGAACAGGCCAGCTCATGGGAAACCGGCGTCAAATACGACAACCCGCATGGCCTGTCCGGCACGCTGGCGCTGTTCGACATCAAGAAGCGCAACGTGCTGGTGTCGCAATATAACGCCGCCACCGCCCTGACCGAATACCGCACCTCGGGCAAAGCCCGCTCGCGCGGCGTGGAACTGGACGTGACCGGCCAATTGACCCAACGCCTGTCGATGATCGCCAGCTACGCCTGGCTCGACGCCAAGACCACCGAAGACCCGGATTACGCCGGCATGCGCCTGGCCAACGTCGCCAGGCAGACCGCCGCGCTGACCCTGGCCTACGACGTCGGCCCCATCATCGGCGGCGACAAGCTGCGCGTGGGCGGCGGCGCGCACTATGTCGGCGAACGTCCGGGCGACTCGGCCAACAGCTTCATGCTGCCGTCTTACACCGTGGCCGACGCCTTTGCCA
Source organism: Herbaspirillum sp. GW821-FHT09A12 (assembly GCF_059418325.1). Lineage (NCBI taxonomy): Bacteria > Pseudomonadati > Pseudomonadota > Betaproteobacteria > Burkholderiales > Oxalobacteraceae > Herbaspirillum > Herbaspirillum sp. GW821-FHT09A12. The sequence goes on along the minus strand of NZ_JBWKPR010000002.1, from coordinate 383,684 downwards.
CCTACGACACCACGATCGGCGGCCGCGCAGTCAAGTTCCAGTTCAACATCAAGAACCTGTTCAACAAGACCTACTACACCTCCAGCGTCAACCAGTACTTCGTTTCGATGGGCGACGCCCGCCAATTCTCGCTGCTGACTTCACTGGAGTTCTGATCATGCGCCGCCATTGCAAGAAACTTGCCGCGATCCTGTTGGCCGCATTGGCAAGCGCCGCCTACGGCGACCCGCCGTCAACCATGCCGCAAGCCGCCATCCGCAGCGACGTGCTGCCCGGCAGCGGCCACAGCTGGGGATTCGGCGCGCTCGATCCGACGCGCCCCTTCCTGTTCATCGCGCGCCGCGAAAACGGCCTGACCGTGTTCGACACTGCGCGCCGCCAGCTGGTCAAAGATATTCCCGGCACGGACGGCGCCAACGCGGTCGCTTTCGCGCCGGCGCTGGACCGCGCCTTTGTGGCCTATATGGATGGCGCGCTGGGCATCCTGCGGCTGTCCGACATGGTGCAGCTGCAGCGCATCCCCGTCGATGCCGGCAATCTCAATAACGCCGTCTTCGATGCCGCCAGCGGCAAGCTGATCCTGACCGGCGGCCGGCGCGAGCAACGCTCGGCCATCTACCAGTTCGATCCGGTAGCCGGCCGCATCACGGGGAAACGCGAATTCGATGCCCGCAAGTTCGATGCGCCCCTGGGCCTGGCCGACGGCAGCGTGCTGGTGCCGCTGCGCGACGAAGGGCGCGTCATGCGCATCAGCGCCGCCACGCTGGAACCGCTTCCCGGCTGGTCCGGCAAACAGTTCAGCGGCTGCGAACACCCCAGCGCGCTAGCCGCGGACGAAAGCCGCAACCGCGTGTTCATCGCCTGCCGCGGCAAGGCGCCGCAACTGACGGTGGCGCGCCTGGATGACGGCGCCGCCATCGCCGCCCTGCCGGCCGCGCCCGCCATCAATGCCCTGGCCTGGGATGCCGCCCGGCGCCAGTTGCTCATTCCCAGCGGCAACGCGGCCAGCCTGTCCATCCTGCAGTTGGAGGATGGCAAGTCCGGCGAACGCTACCGCATGCTCGGCTACATCGGCACCCGCCCGTGGGCCCACAACATGGCCTATGACGCCGCCCATGGCGTAGCCCACCTGTTCACCATGGATTTCACCCAAGCGGGGCCGGACGCCGCCGGCCTCAAGCAAGATCCGCAATTCCACGCGGACAGCTTCACGGTCATCAGCATCACGCTCGGCCAGCCGGCGCGCTGATCCTGCTCCGCCCATCCCCGGGCCACACGCACCGCGGACAAGGTCTCATGATTTTTACTCATGAGGCCTTGCCGATTATCCCGTCTAATCAAGAATGCGCCCGTGCACTATCATGCATAGCTACCCGGTGCATCCCCAGTAGCGCGTAAGCCGTTGAAGCTGCGGTTTCAGGGCCGTGCGTCCGGATTTCCGGCGCCCGGCCTTTTACATTACCGTTTGCGCCGCCGCCATGCATTCCATCTTGCCCAGTTCACCTGCCATGCCCCCTGTCTCACCCCAGTCTGCCACCACTGAAACCCTCCACCAACCCGCTGCCCGCCACAGTTTGATCACGCTGGGCATCCTCAGTGCGCTGATGGCATTCGCCTCGATTTCCACCGATCTCTACCTGCCCGCACTGCCCGCCATGGGCCTGGCGCTGGGCGCCGGCCACGGCGCCATGGAATTGACCATTTCGGGTTACCTGATCGGCTTCAGCTTGGGGCAACTGGCATGGGGGCCACTCGGCGACCGCTACGGCCGGCGCTTGCCGGTGGCGGTGGGCCTGGTGCTATTTATCATCGGCTCGGCCGGATGCGCGCTGGCCGGCAGCGTCGGTGCCATGATCGCCTGGCGCGTGCTGCAGGCCATCGGCGCTTGCGCCAGCGTAGTGCTGGCGCGCGCCATGGTACGCGACCTCTATGCCGGGCCGCACGCGGCCCGCATGATGTCAACGCTGATGACAGTCATGGCAATTGCGCCGCTGATCGGCCCCAGCGTAGGCGGCCTGATCCTGCAGGTGGCGTCATGGCGCGCCATCTTCTGGGCACTGGTGGCGGTCGGCATCCTGACCTTGCTGGCACTGCGCCTGCTGCCGGAGACGCTACCGCCGGCACACCGCAACCGCCATGCGCTCGATGGCGTGCTGGGCACCTATTTCAGCCTGCTGCGGAATCGCCGCATGCTGGGCTACATCGGAGCCGGCGGCTTCTTCTATGGCGGAATTTACGCTTATGTCGCCGGCACGCCGTTCGCCTACATCAGCTATCACCACCTGTCGCCGCAAACTTATGGTTTGCTGTTCGCACTGGGCATCGTCGGCATCATGGCGACCAACCAGATCAATTCCAGGCTGGTGCTGCGTTTGGGCAGCGATCGGCTGCTGCGCATCGGTGCGCTCGGCGCCGCCCTGTCCGGGCTGCTGCTGGCAGTGACGGCATATTTCGACATCGGCGGCATCGTCGGCCTGATCGTGCCGCTGTTCCTGTTCGTTTCCGCCAACGGTTTCATCGTCGCCAATGCCATCGCCGGCGCCATGTCGGGATCCTCGCAACGCGCCGGGGCGGTATCCGCACTGATCGGCGCCACACAATACGGCACCGGCATACTCGGATCGGCGCTGGTCGGCATGCTGGCCGACGGCACACCATGGCCGATGGGCCTGATCATCGCGGTATGCGGAGTGGGCAGCGCCTTGTCGGCGCTGTGCGTGGCCGGCCATGCCGGCGGCGACGCGGCACAGGCCGGTGCGGGACGCTGATACTGACCATTGGATAAAGGTGCCCTGCTGCAATACACGCTCAGAGCGCCAACTGACAAAATTGTCATATTGACGTCAGCCTGACGTTGAGCACAGGGGATTAAATTAAGCCCTAGCCATGGTCGGCGTCGGCACGCGGGGGCGCGCAACAACGGCCAGCCCGTCACCCGAATATCCATCATGTGCCCTATGGTCGTCCCGTTCCGCCGTGCTGCAGCCAGCTCCAGCGCCAGTCATCTCACTCATCCAAACTACAGATCCCCCTTCCGCGCCACCCGGGGAATGACGGCGTTGGCGCTGGCTGTACTGCTGGCGGGTTGCGCCGTCGGGCCCGACTACGTCAGGCCGGCGATGGACCTGCCCCAGGCCTACAAGGAAGACGGCCCCTGGAAAGTGGCCGCGCCCAGCCAGGTCGACAGCAACCAGCACTGGTGGGAAGCCTATGGCGACCCCGTCCTCAACGGCCTGATTGTCCAGGCCAACGCCGCCAACCAGAACATCCGCCAATCCGAGGCGCAGTACCGCCAGGCCCAGGCCGCCGCGCAACTGGCACGCGCCAGCCTGTGGCCCAGCGTCGGGGCGACGGCCGGCCCCAGCCGCGCGCAAACCAATACCAGCGGCACGCCGCGCCTGGCCGATACCTACAGCGTGGGCCTGAACGCCTCCTGGGAAGCCGACATCTGGGGCGGCATCCGCCGCTCCGTCGAAGCCGGCGATGCCGGCGTCCAGGCCAGCGCCGCCAGCCTGGCCGCCGCGCGCCTGTCGATCCAGGCCACCCTGGCGCAGGACTACCTGCAACTGCGCGTCACCGACCTGCAAAAGGATCTTTACCGCCGCACGGTCGACGCCTACACCCGCTCGCTGGAACTGACCACCCACCAATACGATGCCGGCACCGCGCTGCGTTCCGACGTGGCCCAGGCCGAGACCCAATTGCGCTCGGCCCAGGCCCAGTTGATCGATCTCGATGCCACGCGCAACCAGCTGGAACATGCCATTGCCATCCTGGTCGGCCGCGCGCCCGCCGCTTTCACGCTGCCGGCCCTGCCTGCCGCCGCCACTGCTGCCCCTGACGCCAGCGGCAAGGCGATGGACGACAATGCCCAACGCCTGCAGGCCAGCCTGCCGCAGATCCCGACCGGTTTGCCCTCCGACTTGCTGGAGCGCCGCCCCGACATCGCCAACGCCGAACGGCTGGCAGCGGCTGCCAACGCCAACATCGGCGTGGCGCGCGCCGCCTATTTCCCGAGCCTGACGCTATCGGCGTCGGGCGGCTATTCCAGCGTGGCCTTCGCCCAGTTGTTCGACACCCCCAGCCGGGTCTGGTCGCTGGGCGCGGCACTGGCCGCAAGCATTTTCGACGGCGGCGCCCGCAGCGCGCGCAGCGACCAGGCCGTGGCGGCATATGACGCCGCCGTGGCGCAATACAAGCAGACCGTGCTCGGCGGCCTGCAGGAAGTGGAAGACAACCTTTCCAGCCTGCGCGTGCTGGACCAGGAAAGCGCGGTGCAGGCGCAAGCCGTCAAGGCCGCGCAACTGGCGGAACGGCTGGCCATGAGCCAGTACCAGGCCGGCACCTTGACCTACCTGTCGGTGGTGACCACCCAGGCCACTTCCCTGACCAACCAGCGCAGCGCCGTCACCTTGCTGGGCCGCCAGCTGGTGGCCAGCGTGGCGCTGGTCAAGGCCACCGGCGGCGGCTGGCATGCAGGACAGGCTGAACCGCAAGCCGAACCGCAGGCGCGGCCGCTGGCAACACGCTAAATGGCGACCAACACAACCAACGGCTACCGCATCTTCACCAGACATTCCCAGCGATCACTCCAGGAAGAGTTTTAGGCATGACAACCTCACCCAATCTCCCCAAGCGCTCCCCCCTCACCCTTTGCATGGCCGCCGCGGTCATCGTGCTGGCCGGCGCCGGCGGCTGGCTGCACTGGCAGCGCGCCAGCGCCGCAGACAAGCAGGAAGGCGCCAAGCAGGCGCCGCCTGTCGCGGTGACGCTGACCCGTGTGCAGGAGCGCGACGTGCCGCTGTACCTGGCCGGCGTCGGCACCGTGACGGCCAATGCCAGCGTGACGGTCAAGGTGCGCATCGACGGCCAGTTGGACAAGGTCGGCTTTGCCGAAGGCGAAGACGTCAAGCAGGGCCAGTTGCTGGCCCAGATCGATCCGCGCGCGCTGCAGGCGCAACTGGCGCAGGCCGAGGCGCAACGCGCCAAGGATGCGGCCCAGTTGGCCAACGCCCGGCTGGATTTGCAGCGCTATACCACCCTGCGCGGCCAGGATGCCGCCACCCAGCAACAGCTCGACACGCAAAAGGCGCTGGTGGCGCAACTGGATGCGGCCGTCAAAACCGATGAGGCGCAGGTCGGCTATGCCCGCGTGCAATTGAGCTATACCACCATTACCGCGCCGATTTCCGGCCGGGTCGGCGCGCGCCTGGTGGATCCGGGCAACATCGTGCACGCCACCGATGCCAACGGACTGGTGGTGATCAACCAGATCGACCCCATCGCCCTGCTCTTTACCTTGCCGGAAGAAGCCGTGCCGGCCATCAACCGGGCCATGAGCGCCCACCTCGACAACCGGCAAGCGATGAAGGTCACGGCCTATGCGCGCCAATCGGATCAATCGGACCAGCCGCTGGCCACCGGCAAGCTGGTGCTGCTGGATAACCAGATCAACACCAGCAACGGCACCGTGCAATTGAAGGCCCGCTTCAGCAATGCCGAACACAAGCTATGGCCGGGCCAGTACGTCAATGTGCGCCTGCAGATGAATGCCCACGAAAACGCGCTCACGCTGCCGGCCGCCGCCATCCAGCGCAACCAGCAAGGCACCTACGTGTATGTGGTCGACGACCAGGAAAAGGCCGGCATGCAGCCGGTCAAGGTGGCCCGCATCCAGGACGGCATCGCCGTGCTGGCCGACCACGGCGGCGTGGCCGCCGACCAGCGCGTGGTGCTGGATGGCCAGTACAAGCTCAAGCCAGGCGTGCGCATTGCCGACAGCAAAGCGCAGCAACAGCCTGCGGCCAACGATGCGGCGAAAGGAAATGCCAAGTGAGCGTCTCCGCCGCCTTCATCAAGCGCCCGATCGGCACCACGCTGCTGGCCATCGCCATCCTGCTGGTAGGCGTGGCCGTGTGGCCGCTGCTGCCGGTGGCGCCGCTGCCGCAGGTCGACTTCCCGACCATCCAGGTCTCGGCCAGCCTGCCGGGAGGCAGCCCTGAAACCATGGCATCCAACGTGGCGCAACCGCTGGAGCGCCAGTTCTCGCTGATCGCCGGCCTGACCCAGATGACCTCGCAGAGCGCGCTGGGCAGCACGCAGATCACGCTGCAGTTCGACCTTAACCGCAACATCGACGCCGCCGCGCTGGACGTGCAGGCCGCCATCAACGCATCGACCGGCCAGTTGCCGGCCAACCTGCCCAATCCGCCGACCTTCCGCAAGATCAACCCGGCCGACTCGCCGATCATGATCATGTCGGTGCAGTCCGAAGCGCTGCCGCTGACGGTGGTCAACGACTACGCCGACAACATCCTGGCGCAGCAGATCTCGCAGATCTCGGGCGTGGGCCTGGTCAACGTCAACGGCCAGCAAAAACCGGCCGTGCGCATCCAGGTCGACCCGGCCAAGATCGCCACGCTGGGCATCAGCCTGGAAGACATCCGCGGCGTGATCGCCACCACCACCGTCAACCAGCCCAAGGGCACGGTGGACGGCGCGCACCAGAGCTTCACCGTCTACACCAACGACCAGTTGCTCAAGGCCGAGCAGTGGAACGACATGGTGCTGGCCTACCGCAACGGCGCGCCGATCCGCGTGCGCGACATCGGCATCGCGCTGGACGGCCCCGAAAACAACAAGATCGCCGCCTGGGCCTTCGCGGGCGCCGCCGCCGGCGACGACCACTCCATCACCAACGGCCGCTCGATCGTGCTGGCCATCACCAAGCAGCCCGGCGCCAACGTGATCGAGACGGTCGGCCGCATCCAGGCCGCCATGCCGCGCCTGCGCGCGGCCATCCCCGCCAGCGTGCACGTCAACACCCTGATCGACCGCACCCAGACCATCCGCGCCTCGGTGCTGGACGTGGAGTTCACGCTGATCCTGACCATCGCCCTGGTGGTGATGGTGATCTTCGTGTTCCTGCGCAATGTCGCCGCCACCCTCATTCCCAGCATCACCGTGCCGCTGGCCATCATGGGCACCGCGGCCGTGATGTACGTGGTCGGCTACAGCCTGGACAACCTGTCGCTGATGGCGCTGACCATCGCGGTGGGCTTCGTGGTGGACGACGCCATCGTGATGCTGGAGAACATCTACCGCTACGTGGAAGAAGGCATGGCGCCGATGGAGGCCGCGCTCAAGGGCGCCGGCGAGATCGGCTTCACCATCATCTCGATCTCGGTCTCGCTGGTGGCGGTGTTCATCCCGCTGCTGCTCATGGGCGGCATCGTCGGCCGCCTGTTCCGCGAGTTCGCCGTCACCGTGACGCTGACCATCGGCGTGTCGGTGATCATCTCGCTGACCCTGACGCCGATGCTGTGCTCGCGCTTTCTCAAGAACGAGCATGGCAACCGGCACGGCAAGATGTACCAGTGGTTCGAGCGCGGCTTCGACGCCATGCTGGCCGGCTACAAGCGCGGGCTCGATATCGTGTTCAAGCACCAGTTCATCACCCTGCTGGTGTTCATCGGCACCGTGGCGCTGACGGTGGTCCTGTTCATCGTCATCCCCAAGGGTTTCTTCCCGCAGCAGGACAATGGCGTGATCATCGGTTTCGCCGAGTCGGCGCAAGACATTTCCTCGTCGGCGATGCAGCAGCGCCTGCTGAAAGTCGCCGACATCGTGCGCCAGGACCCGGACGTGACCGGCTTCGGCATGAGCGCGGGCTCCACCACCTTCAATACCGGCACCTTCTTCATCGCCTTGAAGCCCAAGGATGAAGGCCGCAGCACCACCGCCGACCAGGTGATCGCGCGCATCCGCCCCAAGGTCGCCAAGGTGCAGGGCATCAACCTGTTCATGCAAGCCAGCCAGGACATCAACGTCGGCGGCCGCCTGTCGCGCACGCAGTACCAGTACACCATCACCGACACCGACCTGGACGAGCTCAACGTCTGGGCGCCGCGCATGCTGGAGCGGTTCCGCCAGTTGCCGCAACTGACCGACGTCGCCTCCGACCAGCAGAACGCCGCCGCCACCGCGACCATCACCATCGACCGCGCCCGCGCCTCCAGTTTCGGCATCTCGCCTTCGCTGATCGACGCCACCATCTACGACGCCATCGGGCAGCGCCAGGTCGCGCAGTACTTCACGCAGATCAACAGTTACCACGTCGTACTGGAAATCACGCCCGAACTGCAGAAGGACCCGGCGCTGTTCGACAAGCTCTACCTGACCTCGCCGCTGACCGGGCAACAGGTGCCGCTGTCGACCTTCGTGAAAATCGACACCACCAAGACCGGCTACCTCTCGATCAGCCACCAGAGCCAATTCCCGGCGGTGACGATCTCGTTCAACCTGGCGCCGGGCGTATCGCTGGGCGAAGCGGTGGACGTGATCCAGAAAACCAAGGACGAGATGGGCGTGCCGCAGACCCTGGTGGGCAACTTCCAGGGCACCGCCAAGGCCTTCGGCGACTCGCTGGCGTCGCAGCCTTACCTGATCGCGGCGGCGCTGATCGCGGTGTATATCGTGCTGGGCCTGCTCTACGAGAGCTACATCCATCCGCTGACCATCCTCTCGACGCTGCCCTCGGCCGGCGTGGGCGCGCTGCTGATCCTGATGATAGGCGGCTACGACCTGTCGGTGATTGCGCTGATCGGCATCATCCTGCTGATCGGCATCGTCAAGAAAAACGGCATCATGATGATCGACTTCGCCCTCACCGCCGAACGCGAAAAGGGCATGAAACCGGAACAAGCGATCTACCAGGCCTGCCTGCTGCGCTTCCGCCCCATCATGATGACCACCATGTGCGCCCTGCTCTCGGGCCTGCCGCTGATGCTGGGCCACGGCGCCGGCTCCGAACTCCGCCGTCCGCTGGGCTACGCGATGGTAGGCGGCCTGGTGCTGTCGCAGGCGCTCACGCTGTTCACCACGCCGGTGGTCTACCTGTACCTGGACCGCGCCCATTACTGGTACATGAACAAGAAGGAAGCGCGCGCCGCGCGCAAGGCGGCACGCCTTGCGCAAAGCCAGGGCCATTGACATGGATGGCAGGCATTGACGACATTGAAAACGGCAGCAAAGCGAAAAGACGGAACCAACAAAGTCCGGAGAACAGGGCCTGCTAACAATGAATTTGCGAGATGCGTTGCTCCCAGAAGGCGGGGTGGCAAGGCGCGCGGTGGGGCTGGTGGTGGGCCACCAGCCCCACCGTGCAACGCGGCCAGCAAGCGTCGCCTGCCGTTGTTGTGGCTCCTTGCCGTAGCACCGCTACGACGCGTCGCCATGCCTAGGCAGACAACGCTTGCTGGCCGCTCGCACTCGCAAATTCATTGTTAACAGGCCCTAAAGCCGAAGGGTTAAAATTCTGGCATTGCCGATGCGGGGACACGCCGTCCCCGCGCGGCGGGTGGAGACCGCATGAAAATCCTGATTGTCGAAGACGAACAAAAGATGTCCGACTACCTCTGCAAGGGCCTGACCGAGCAAGGGTGCGCGGTCGACCTGGCGTCCAACGGCGTCGACGGCCAGCACCTGGCGATCCAGCACGACTACGACGTGATCGTGCTGGACGTGATGCTGCCGGGGCTGGACGGTTTCTCGGTGCTGCGTTCGCTGCGCACGGTCAAGCAGACCCCGGTCATCATGCTGACCGCGCGCGACAGCGTGGAAGACCGCATCAAGGGCTTGCATGACGGCGCCGACGACTACCTGATCAAGCCCTTCTCCTTCCTCGAACTGCTGGCCCGGCTGCAGGCGCTGACGCGCCGCGGCCGCTCGCAGGAACCGGCGCAGCTGCGCATCGGCGACCTGCAGATCGACCTGATCAGCCGCAAGGCCTTCCGCGGCGCCGCCCGCATCGACCTGACCGCCAAGGAGTTCGCGCTGCTGGCGGTGATGGCGCGCCGCCAGGGCGAGATCCTGTCCAAGACGGCGATTGCCGAACTGGTGTGGGACATGAATTTCGACAGCAACACGAATGTGGTCGAAGTCGCCATCAAGCGCCTGCGCGCCAAGATCGACGCCCCGTTCGACCAGAAGCTGCTGCACACCGTGCGCGGCATGGGCTATGTGCTGGAGCCGCGCGCCGCGGCCGACGCCGTGGCGGACTGAGCGCGCCATGAAACATGTCAGCCCGGCCCCCGAGCGGCCGCAGCGCTTCCTGCCGCTGCGGCAGTCGATCACCGCGCGGCTGGTATGGATGTCGGCGGCGTCGGCGCTGTTCATCTTCACGCTCACCGGCATCGTGCTCTACACCGTGCTCAAGGGAGAACTGCTGCGCCACGAGCGCGACGGGCTGGTCACCACCTTGAACGACCTCAGCTTCCAGATCTCGCGCGCCGGCAACACCGATCGCTGGTCGCGCGTGCAGCTGAAACTGGCCGCGCTGTCGCAGGCCGACCAGCGGGTGTCGTTCTGGATCTCCTGCGACGATGAGCGTTTCCGCTATGGCGACCTCTCGCGCCTGCGGCACGAGGCGATCGACCAGGACAACAATGCCGTCGGCATGCTGCGCGTGGCGGGCAAGGAATATCCGCTGCACACCATGACGCGCACCCTGCCCGCGTTCGAGGAACGGCCCGAAGTGCGGGTGACCGTCGGCATCGATACCGAACCCTATTTCGAGATGCGCCGCACCTTCCTGGTGGCAACCTTCACGTTCTCCCTGCTGGGCATCGTGCTGGCGGTGATTTCCAGCTACTGGATCGCCCGCGCCGGGCTGGCGCCATTGCGGCGCATGTCGGCGCGCGCCCAGAGTTTTTCGCCGCGCAAGTTGTCGGCGCGCATGCCGGTCGAATCGCTGCCGGAGGAATTGTCGGTGCTGGCGCACGCCTTCAACGGCGCGCTGGAACGCATCGAGGATGCCTATACCCAGCTGGAAGCCTTCAACGCCGACGTCGCCCATGAATTGCGCACGCCGCTGGCCAACCTGATCGGGGAAACGCAGGTGGCGCTGGCGCGCGAGCGCAGCGCCGGCGAATTCAAGGACGTGCTGCAATCCAACCTGGAGGAGCTGGACCGCATCCGCTCCATCATCAACGACATGCTGTTCCTGGCGCGTTCCGACCAGGGCGAGGCCGCCACGTCGCTGGTGCATGCGCGGGTGGCCGACGAGGTGCAGAAGACGGTCGATTTCTTCGAGTTCGTGCTGGACGACGCCAGCATGGACATCGCCGTCAGCGGCGACATTGAATCCACGGCAATGATGGAGACGGCGCTGTTCAAGCGGGCGCTGACCAACCTGATCCAGAATGCCATCCAGCATTCGCCGGCCGGCGCCCTGATTCGCATCGACATCGCCGCGCAGGATGGCGGCGTCCGCATTGCCGTCACCAATCCCGGCCAGGCCATCGACGCGCGTCATTTGCCGCGCCTGTTCGACCGTTTCTACCGGGTCGACACCGCGCGCCAGGACATCAACGGCAGCCACGGCCACGGCCTGGGGCTGGCCATCGTCAAGGCGGTGGCGCGCATGCATGGCGGCCGTGCTTTCGCCTCCAGCGAAGATGGCTGCAACAGTATTGGATTCACTATTTCCCAGGCTTGACGCCCTAACCGCCGTCATCCCGGCGAAGGCCGGGATCCAGCGTCGTTCAGCGCTCCGGGATATGCAGCAAGCGTCTGCAGCAAGCGTCGCTGGGTCCTGACTTTCGTCAGGACGACAGTGTTACTCAATACCCGCGCCGCATATCCACATTGGCCGGTATCTCGCCGGTCTGGCGGTAATGCCGCACATTGCCGGCCACGATCTCTGATGCCGTCTCGCGATTGGTCGGCGCCGAGCAATGCGGCAGCACCGTGACATCGGGATGGGTCCAGTGCCAGCTGTCAGCCGGCAGCGGCTCGGTGGCGAACACGTCCAGCACCGCATGGCGCAGCGCGCGTGCGTCCAGCGCGTCGCACAACGCCTGGTCGTCGACGATCGGCCCGCGCGCGAAGTTGATCAGTTGGGCCTGCGGCGGCAACAGCGCCAGGCGCTGCGCATTCAGGAGGCCGCGGGTGTCGCTGGTAAGCGGCAGCAGGCATACCAGGATATCGCTCATTGCCAGCATCTCGGCCAGGCCCTGCTCGCCGCTGAAGCTGCGCACGCCGGCCAGCTCGCGCCGCTTGCGGCTCCAGCCGCACACCTTGAAGCGCGCCTGCAGCAACGCCTCCGCCGCCGCTTCCCCCAACGTGCCCAGCCCCAGGATGCCAACCGTGCGCTGCTCGGGCAGCACATATTGTTCCGCCTGCCAGACGCGAAAGCGCTGGCGCTGCGCATACAGCGGCATATCGCGATGCAGGTAGAGCGTCCACGCCAGCACCGCTTCGGCCATGGTGGCGGCCAGCCGGGGATCGACCAGGCGCGTCAGCTTCAGGCCGCTGTCGCCGAGGTCCTCGACCAGCCGTTCGACGCCGGCCCATACGCTATGCACCCATGCCAGCTGCGGCATGCGCTTGAGTTCAGCCGGGTCCGGGTTGGCCACCACCGCCAGCTTGCATTGCGCCCGTTGCGTCTCGCTCAGTTCGGCCACATCCACCACGCGCTCGTCCGGCATGGCCGCGCGCAACGCCTTGAGCCAGGCCTGCACCGTGGCGGCGTCGCCCTGGCTCACAAAAGGGATCGGCGCCATCGCTGGGCCAGCATCCCCGCTCATTTGGCGTAGACCTGTTCCAGGCTGCTGAAGCCCTTGACCTCGATCGGATTGCCGAACGGATCCAGGAAGAACATCGTGGCCTGCTCGCCCGGTTCGCCGGCGAACCGGATCTGGGGTTCCAGCACGAACTCCACCGTGCCGCTGTCGCCCAGGCGGGCAGCCAGTTGCTTCCAGTCGTCCATGGCGAGGATGATGCCCAGGTGCGGCATCGGCACCATGTGGTTGCCGACCCGGCCGGTGTTGGAAACGGCAAAAGGCTCGCCCAGGTGCAGCGACAACTGATGGCCGAAGAAATCGATGTCGACCCAGGTGTCGGTGCTGCGGCCTTCTTCGCAGCCGAGCAGGCCGCAATAGAAACGGCGCGCCTGGTCGAGGTCGCGGACGTGATAGGCCAGGTGGAAGATCGATTTCATGGGATTCCCTCGAGAGCAAAGTTAACAGGCTCAAGGATAGCCGCTGCCCATCAAAAGAGATAACATGTAATTTTTAATCAATTCGAAAGAATTTTTTATGGATAGCCGCTACCTCAAAAGCCTGATCGCCGTCATCGACAGCGGCTCCATTGCCGACGCCGCACGCGCCGAAGGCCTGACGGCGGCGGCCGTGAGCCAGCGTATCCAGGCGCTGGAGCGCTCGCTCGGCTTCGCCTTGCTGTCGCGCGCCGGCCATGCCGCCCGCGCCACCGAGGCCTGCCTGGCGCTGCTGCCGCGGGCGCGCCGCATCGTGCGCGAAGTCGCCTTGCTGGCCGGCGACGCCGACGATGAAGGCTTGACCGGCACGCTGCGCATCGGCGCCATTTCAACCGCGCTCACAGGCCTGCTGCCGGCCGCCCTGCGCGTGCTGACGCAACAAGCGCCCGGCATGCGCCCAAGCATCGTTCCCGGCACCTCGCGCTCGCTTTACCAGGCCCTGCTGGCCGGCGAGATCGACGCCGCCATCCTGGTGGCGCCGCCGTTCGAATTGCCCAAGACCCTGCACGCGCTGACGCTGCGCCGCGAGGAACTGATCCTGCTGGCGCGGCGCAAGCTGCGCGGCGACGCCGCCACGCTGCTGCGCACCCAGCCCTATATCCGATACGACCCGTCGGCCTGGGGCGGCCGCCCCGCCCAGCGCTACCTCGATGACCAGGGCCTGCAACCGGCGCTGCTATGCGACCTCGATGCCCTGGAAACCATTGCCATGCTGGTGGCCGATGGCGTCGGCGTGAGCCTGGTGCCGCGCTGGAACGGCCTGGACAAACTCGCCGCCGGCTGCCGCATGGAAGCGGTCGAACCCGAAGGGCATGCGCTCTACCCGCGCGACATCGTGCTGCTCATTCCCGCCCAGAGCGAACGCCCCAACATGCTGAGAATGTTGTCGCAGGCCATTCCGTCGGCCGAGCCGGCCTGAAATTCAATAGCAATTCAATAGCAAGAGGCGGAGTGCGCCGGCCCGGCAACCAGCCCACACTGGGCATATTCATCGACCAGGATTTGCCATGCCCGCCAACACCGCGCCCCTCTTTCCGCCCTTTCCGCCGGAAGCCCCCGATGCCGGCGCGGACCTGCAGCGGCGCATCGCCGCGCAAGCATGGAACGACATCGGCGCCGCATTGCATGCCGACGGCTGCGCCTTGATTCCATCCCTGTTCGATGCGCAGGAAGCGCTGCGGCTGGCCGAACTTTACGACGACGACAGCCTGTTCCGTTCGCGCATCGTGATGGCGCGCCACAATTTCGGACAGGGCGAATACCAATACTTCCGTTACCCGCTGCCGGCGCCGGTGCAGGCGCTGCGCAGCGCCTTCTATCCGCATCTGGCGCCGCTGGCCAACCACTGGAACGCCCTGATGGATATCGGCGTGCGCTATCCGGCCACGCACGCCGAATTCGTGCGCCGCTGCAACGATGCCGGGCAGGTGCGCCCGACGCCATTGCTGCTGCGCTACGAGGCCGGCGACTATAACTGCCTGCATCAGGATTTATATGGGGAACATGTGTTTCCGCTGCAGGTGGCGATCCTGCTGTCGGAACCGGGACGCGACTTCACCGGCGGCGAATTGGTGCTGACCGAACAGCGCCCGCGCATGCAGTCGCGCCCGCAAGTCGTGCCGCTGCGCCAGGGCGACGCGGTGGTGTTCGCGGTCAGCCAGCGGCCGGTGCCAGGCGCGCGCGGGCCCGGGCATGTCTATCGGGTCAACCTGCGCCACGGCGTATCGCGCCTGCGCAGCGGACGCCGGCATACGCTGGGCATCATCTTCCACGACGCCGCATAGCGCTCCAACCCGCCGGGATGTCAGCGCGGCTTGGCCACGGCCCGGGAAGCCGGCGCCAGGCGGGCGCGCTGCTGGATGCGCGCCTTGCGCTTGCGCACCCAGATCACCACGCCGGTCACCGACAGCATCGCCACCAGCGCGCCCATGAAGGAAATCAGGATACGCCCCGGCAGCCCGAGGATGCGGCCGGAGTGCAAGGGGAATTGCGCCTGCAGGAAGATGTCGCCGGCGCTGCCGTTGCCCGGCACCCGGCCGCCGGCGTAGGCGCCGGTATTGGCGTCGAAATACAGCCAGGCATTGCCCAGGCCGCCGTCGCCATGGTCGTTGCCGTTCTGGAAAAAGCCCACGCCATACACGCCGAACATCGAAGAATAGAACACGCCGCCGACCGGATCGGCCAGGCCCTGCTTGCCCCCTTCCTGCCGCCCCAGCGCCACCGCCTGTTCCCGCGAGATGCGCGGCTCGCCGGCCTTCTCCGGCGCCAACGGGGTACGCGTATCGAAGGGGCCGGGCGTCAGGGTCGAGACGGTTTGCAGGATCGGGCGCATGACCTGGCGCTCCAGGTTCATCGACACCGACGTCACCGCCAGCACCAGCAGCAAGGCCCACACCCACATGCCGCCGGAGCGGTGCAGGTCGAAGTTGAGCTTGTGGCCGCCGTCGCGCCAGCGGAAGGCGAACGATTTGCGCCAGCTGCGCCAATTGGGGAAAGACAGGTAGAGCGCGATGAAGCAATCCAGCGTCCATACGATGCCGATGATCCCCATGAGCCAGATGCCGGTTTCAATGCCGCCCATGTCGGGCAGGTGCATCGTGTAGTGCAGCTTGTACAGGAACGGCAGCAGGTTTTCCCGCGACAGCGACACCGCGCCCCACATGCGGCGGCCCTGGATCTCGGCGGTGACGGGGTCGACCGCGATCTGGTTAAAGTCCAGCGCGTAGGGTTTTCCGGTAGCGGGGTCGATGCGCGGCTCGACCATCATGCCGATGGTGTGGCCGGGCTCGCTCTCGGCCAATACATAGGTCACCCGCATCCTGGGCTCGGCCTGCTCGACCAGGTTGGCCAATTCCAGCCCGCCTTTGGGGGCGCCGGCGCCGGGCTGGCCGGCGCTGTTGGCATGGAACAGGCCGGGATTGAGCCAGGCATCCAGCTCATGGTCCCAGGAGATGACCGCGCCGGTGGCGCCGGAAATGAAAAGAAAGACCGCGGCCGCGAGGCCGAACCAGCGGTGGATGATGACGAACAGTGCGCGCATTGCTGTTTTACCTGGCTGCCGTTAGGTTGGTGTTGTTGGCTGGCTTGAATGATCTTCGG
Organism: Herbaspirillum sp. GW821-FHT09A12; assembly: GCF_059418325.1. NCBI lineage: Bacteria > Pseudomonadati > Pseudomonadota > Betaproteobacteria > Burkholderiales > Oxalobacteraceae > Herbaspirillum > Herbaspirillum sp. GW821-FHT09A12. The sequence continues at coordinate 367,528 of NZ_JBWKPR010000002.1, read as the reverse complement.
CGCTACGCCGATATCGCTTTGGAACCGCAACCTCTACAAGCACAAACGACAGCCTTCCTGAAAAAACGGGAAGGCTGTCTACAATTGAGAACGAGAATTGCTTCTTTTTCGATATTTTACTACCAGTGCACCTGCGATCAAAAGATCAGATCAAAAGATCAGAAGATCAGAAGTCCACCTTGGCGCTCACGCTGAAGGTGCGCGGGTCGCCTGGCTTGATGTAGTTCTCCCACTGGTATTGCCAATAGCGCTTGTCCAGCAGGTTGTTGACCGCGGCCCGGAACGTGGTGTCGTACTTGCCGATGCGGGTGGTATAGCTGGCGCCGAGGTTGAACAGCGTATAGCTGGGCACCTGGAGGTCGTTGGCCGCGCGCAGCATGGTGTTGCCGGTGTACTTGGCGTCGGCCATCAGTTTCAGGCCGGCCAGTTGCGGCACCAGGTAAGACAGCTGCGCGGTGGCCATCATGTCCGGCGCGCCGGCCACGCGGTTGCCGTTGTAGGTCGAACCCTTGCTGTACTTGGAATCGAGGAACATCAGGCTGCTGCCCAGTTGCCACTGCGAACCCAGCTTCAGCGCGCCGCCCAGTTCCAGGCCCTGGTAGTCGGATTGGCCATTCTGCACCAGCGCTCCGCTGGAATCGGTGTATTCAGCCGCCCGCTCGATGCGGAACAGCGCCGCCGTGGCGCTCCAGATACGCTGGTCGGTCTTGACGCCCACTTCATATTGCTTGCTCATGAGCGGCTTGAGTTGCTGGCCGTAGTTGGTGTTGGTCACACCGGGCGTGCCGCCCTGCTCCAGCGATTCCACATAGCTGCCATAGACCGTGGTATTGGGCTCGGGCTTGAACATCAGGGCTACCGTCGGGGTCAACGCCGACTTGTCGTAACGGGCGGTCCGGGCGCCGGTGGTGTCGAAGCTGTCCTGCTGGAACTGGTTGTAACGGGCGCCCGCCAGCAGCGACCACTGCTCGGAGAACTTCAGGGTATCGCTGGCGAACACCGCCTGCTGGGTGATGATGCCGGCGTGGTAGGTCTGCAGGTCGGTAGAGCTGTCATGCGAATTGGTGTTTTGCGTGTACAGGTTGCCGCTGCCAAGCAGTTGATAATACTGCGCAACCGAATAATCGTTGACCTGCTTTTGCCAGGATGCGCCGAGCACCAGCTGGTGCTCCAGGAAACCGGTTTTCGCATTGCCTTCCAGCATGGCCTGCCATTGGTCGAAGACATGGCCTTCGCGCGAATCGGAGCGCCAGTCGGCGTAATTGCCGGCGGCGTCGGTCAGGCTTGCGATGCCTTCGTTGCGAAAGCGCTTGGAGGTGCTGTGGCTATAGCTGAGGTTGGCTTTCCAGTCCGGCGTGATGCGGTAAGTCAGGCCGGTCTGGTACAGCTGGAAATTGGTGTCGATATGCTGCCCGGCGCCGACCAGGTTGCGGTTGCCGCCGCTGATGACGGCCGGCAAGCTGCCGCCGGCCAGGCCGGATGTGGTGATCGACGGCGTCTGGCCTTCCCCATTGCTGTTTTGCCAGAGCGCCTGGAAGTCCCAGGTCAGGTCGCGCGTGAGCCGCGCATCCAGTGCCAGCGATACCGAGTCGCGTTTGAGATAGCCCTCGTTGAAGGTCTCGCCCTGGTCGTGCGTGGCGTTGAGGCGATAACCGAACATCTGGTCGTTGCCGAAGCGCCCGCCCAGGTCGACGTGCTCGCTCCAGATGTTGCTGCTGGTATAGCCCACGCTGACGCTGCGCACCGGCGTGTCGGTCGGTTTCTTGGTGATGTAGTTGATCAGGCCGCCCGGCGAACCGAAGCCATACATGAAACCGGACGAGCCCTTGAGCAGGTCGATGCGCTCGAAGTGGTCGTAAGGCAGCGTAATGGCGTAGCTGAGGAAAGGCTTGCCGTCGATGCGGAAGGAATTCTGCCAGTCGGCCGGCAGGCCGCGGATGGTGATGTAGGAGGCCCAGGAGCTATAGCCGCCGCTGTTGTCGCTGACCGATGCATCGTTGAAAAAGACGTCGCCCAGCTTGAGGATCTGCCGGTCGGCCAGATCATCGGCGGTGACGCTGGTGACGGAGAACGGCGTATCCAGGATGGAACGCGAACCCAGCGCGCCGCTGCTCGACTGGGTCTGCAAGTGCTGCGTGCCTTCGCCGCTGCCGGTGACGGTCACCGTGGGCAGATTGGCGTCCTGGGAGTCTGCGGCCTGCGCCTGCTGCTCAGTTGAGGTCTGGGAGGCCTGCGCGGTCTGGGCCGCAGCCGGCGTGCTTGCCAATGCCGGCACCCCGGCCAGGGTCATATAAACAAGCGCCTTGCGCAGCGCGCGAATCATGGCGCGCGGCTGCGTCGGAATCGGATGATGACGGTTCAAGTTTTACCTTTTCAACAATTTAAATATAAATACAAATGGTAATTATTCGTATTTATATTAAATAAAACTAGTAAAAAAGGGAACAAGACTTACAAAATTTGATCGTTATGGGCGCAGTTAGATAGCGCCTTGGCAAGCTGCCGGCGCACGGGAGGGAAGCAAGGAAAGAAGAAAAAGGCTGGCGTAAGCGTTAATGCCGTTCAGTTAAGCACTGAACGGCATTGTGTTTGTGCAGTCCAGACTCCGTTCGCCCTGAGTAGCTGCGCAGCAGCGTATCGAAGGGCTGGCAAGAGCGCCAACGGTGACACGCTGGCTTCGATACGGCCCTGGCGGGCCTACTCAGCCCGAACGGGGTCTGTGATGAGTGTTTCAGAATTAGTCTTAACTGAACGGCATTACGGCGTAAGCGTCGTCGGAAAGCCGGCGAAAAACGCGGATGCCGCCCATCCGGCATGGATCCCGGCTGGCGCCGGAACCATCGGCGAACTCAGGCCGCAGCCGCGATTTTCCTGAGGATGTCCTGCAGTTGGGCGATGTCGTAAGGCTTGGGCAGGGAATGCGAGGCGAAGCCGACATTGCGCGCCACCACCGCGCCATAACCGGAAGCGAAGATGATGGACATGCCGGGGAAACGCAATAGCGCGTCCCGGGCCAGATCGACGCCTGAGATGCCCGGCAGGCTAACGTCGGTAAACAGCACATCGAACGCCTGCTCGTCCAGCGCCTTTTGCGCATCCTCTCCGGTGGCCACGCCGCGCGCCGCATGGCCAAGCGCTTCGAGCAACTCGCAGATCAGCTCCTGCGAATCGATGTTGTCTTCCACCACCAGCAAGCGCAAGCGCGGCACCTTGCCATCGTGATCTGCGGCAGCCCCATGCAGCTGCGCCGGCGTCATGCCGCTCAATCCCTGCGCCTTCCTGCGCTGGCGCTCCGCCACCGGCAAGACATGAATAGTGGCCGAGCCCGGCGCATCATCCACCGTGCCGCCGTCCCTGGCGCCGCGCATCGACTGCGCGCGGTGGGCGCGCCTGGACAGCATGTAACGGATGCGCTGCGCCAGTTGGTTGATGCGGTAAGGCTTGGAAAGCAGCTCGACCCCGGCATCCAGCCGCCCTTCATGCACGATGGCGTCGCGCGGGTAACCGGAAGTAAACAGGATCTCTATGCCCGGCAACAACTGGCGGGTCTGGCGCGCCAGCTCGGTGGCCGGCACGCTGCCCGGCATCACCACATCGGTAAACAGCATGTCGATCGCAATGCCGCTCCGGACAATGGCCAGCGCGCGCTCGCCATTGTCGGCCTTGAGCACGCGATAGCCCAGCGAGGACAGCGTATCGCTCACGGTCAATTGCAGGCTGGGGTCGTCTTCCACCACCAGGATGGTCTCGTCGCCGCCATGCACTTCCATGTCGCGGCTGTCGTCGACGACGGCCTCATCCTCCAGCGAACGCGGGAAACAGATGCGGATCGTGGTGCCCCGGCCCGTTTCGCTCTGGATGCTGATATGCCCCTTGCTCTGCTTGACGAAGCCGTAGGCCATGGATAAGCCGAGCCCGGTCCCCTCGCCTTCCTTCTTGGTGGTGAAGAACGGTTCGAAGGCGCGCTCGCGCACTTCCGGCGACATGCCGCAACCATTGTCGGAAATCGACAGCGCCACATAGTCGCCCGGCTCCAGGTCGGCTTGCGACAGGAAATGCGGATCGGACAAGCGCACGTTCTCCATCTGCAGCGTCAGGCGCCCGCCGTCGGGCATGGCGTCGCGCGCGTTGATGGCGGTGTTGATGATCAGATTCTCGACCTGGTTGGGGTCGAGCATGGCGTTCCACAGGTCGCTTGCCACAGCCGTGGAAATCTCGATGGTTTCGCCTATCGCGCGGCGCAACAGGTCATCCATGTCGTGCAGTACGCGCTTCAGGTTGATGCTGCGCGGCTGCAGCGGCTGCCGGCGCGCGAACGCCAGCAACTGCGACGACAGCTTGGCGCCGCGGTCGACCGCGTCGATGGCGATCTTCACGCGTTGGCGGCTCTTCTCTTCCAGCGTCGGATCGGACTGCAGCAACTGCAGGTTGCCGCCGATGATCTGCAGCACGTTGTTGAAGTCGTGCGCCACGCCGCCGGTCAATTGGCCTACCGCTTCCATTTTCTGCATCTGGCTCAATGCGGCCTCGGCGCGGCTGCGCTCCAGGATTTCCTCGACCACGCGCTGCTCCAGCGTATCGTTGAGCTCGCGCAGCGCCTCTTCGGCGCGGCGGCGTTCGGTGAGGTCGACCAAGGTGCACAGCACGCCTTCGACGCCGGCGCCGTCTGCCGCAAAAACCGGCACGTAGGAAAAGTCGAACCAAGCATCGACCTTGTCCTCCGGCAGCACTACGTGCTGCTCTTCCAGTGTCTGCATGCGGCCGCTGAAGCATGCCTCGATCGCGGCCAGATGCGCTGCGCGGATTTCCGGCCAAAACGGCGCCTCGGCCAGGCGCGCGCCGAACACGCCGGGATGCTGGCTGCCGATACAGGCCGCGAAGGAATCGTTGTAGAGGATGTTGCGTGCGCCGCCCCAGACCAGCAGGACCGGCGATGGCGAATGCAAGGCGATGTTCAGGGATGCCCGCAGCGGCACAGGCCAATGCGCCGGGTCGCCCAGCGCGTTGCCCGCCCAGTCGGACGCGGAAACGATCCTGCCGGCCTGACCGCCGCCGCGCAACCAAGAGATTTCTGCCATGTCATGAAAACGTGTAAGGCCCACTATGTCATTCGGGTACGGCGGCATCGGCGCCCTACTCCAGGGCCAAGGCACTTGACATATCTGCCCGGTTATATGAGGTTGCCTGGCAAGGAATCTGCACGGCATCCGCCATCAAGCGATGCGCCCTCGTCAGCGCCTCTTCTTTTTTTGCGCGCGCTCTTCCCGCAAGATGCGGTTGAGTTCGGCCAGTTCGTTGACCGCCTCGGGCGTCAGGATCACCGGTTCATTGGCATGGTAGGCGCGCCCGCCCAGACGTCCGTTCATGCCGATATAGGCACGCGCGCATTGGCGACGGTAAGCCAGGATATCTTCTTCGCCGTGCAAGGGCTGGCCGGAAGAGTCGCCCGGCGCGCCAAGCAATGCGCTGCCGATTTCTTCCTCGCATTCGTCCAGCGGTTTTTGCGGTTCGGTGGCGTGGTTTTCGATATGGTTCCGGTATGCGTCCCAGTCGCCTTGCTGAATGGAGATATTCTTGTCGGTCGGATGAGCAGAATCGGACTTGTCCATGACATTTCCCCTGTCAAATTTCCAAAGCTAGCAATCCCTGTTCCTCGCGCTTCCTAAGGCGCATTTCGACTTGCGCCTCCTGTGACGGGCGAAGCGTGTTGAACTTTGGAAACTGCAATCGATTTTTCTTTATATTTCATCGACAACATGGTTTTCACTCCCTGATATCCAGGTGCAAATACATGCGATGTTCCACAATCGCCGGCCAATTCATTTTAGCCAAACTGCATGGATTCGGCGGATTTTGTTTGTGAATAACGAGGGCTTAAAAACGAGGGCATGTATTGCCCATCAACATCATCGCCGTGCCCGATACTGCGGCTCCGAAACGGTTTTGACGATCATAGGCGGTGGCCATGATGAGCCTGTATCGGACGCCATCGTATTTATTTGTAGGACAAAGTGGAAGTTGCCGCACGGCGCCGATACTGCCCGCATCGGCAGCGTCGGCAGTGGATCCGCGTGACATGTTTGCACTGCCGCCGATGCCGCCGCCGGCGGACTCGAACTCGGACTCAGGCCGCCCTGGCCTGCTGCAAGTTGCCGCTGCGGCTGCAGTTGCGGAAGCGGCGGATCAATGCATTGGTGGAACTGTCGTGATGCAGCGGCTGGCGATGGTCCAGCAACTGGGACGCCGTGCGCTTGGCCAGCACCTTGCCCAGTTCGACACCCCACTGGTCGAAGGAGTCGATGTTCCAGATCACGCCCTGGGTGAACACGCTGTGTTCATACAACGCCACCAGCGTGCCCAGGCTGTACGGCGTGAGCTGGTTGACCAGCATGCTGTTGCTGGGGCGGTTGCCGTCGAATACGCGATGCGGCACCAGTTCTTCCGGCGTGCCCTCCCCGCGCACCTGGGCGGCGTTCTTGCCGAAGGCCAGGGCCTCGGCCTGGGCGAACATGTTCGCCATCAGCAATTCATGCTGGTCGCCGCTCTGTTCCAGCGGTTTGCAAAAGCCGATGAAGTCGCATGGCACCAGTTGGGTGCCCTGGTGCAGCATCTGGTAGAACGAGTGCTGGCCGTTGATGCCATTGTCGCCCCAATAGACCGGCGAGGTCGGGTAATCGACCGTCTCGCCGTTGACGGTGATGTGCTTGCCGTTGCTCTCCATCGTCAGTTGCTGCAGGTAGGCCGGCAGGCGCTTGAGGTATTGGCTGTACGGCAGCACCGCCTGGCTGGCGGCATGGAAAAAGTTGGTGTACCAGACCGTGAGCATGCCCAGGATCACCGGCAGGTTCCTCTCCGGCGGCGCACTGCGGAAATGCTCGTCCATGGCATGGAAACCGCGCAGCAGCTGGCGGAAATTTTCCGGGCCGATGGCGATCATGGTCGACAGGCCGATGGCGCTGGCCATCGAATAACGTCCGCCTACCCAATCCCAGAAACCGAACATGTTGTCGGGATCGATGCCGAACTGCGCGGCTTGCTTGATGTTGGTGGTCACGCCGGCGAAATGGCGCGACACGGCCCTTTCGTCACCCAGTTGGGCAACCAGCCAGTCGCGCGCGGCGTGGGCGTTGGTGATGGTTTCCAGCGTAGTGAAGGTTTTCGAGCAGACGATGAACAGCGTTTGCTCGGCCGGCAACGCACGCACGGTTTCCTGCAGCGCGGCGCCATCCACGTCCGACAGGAAATGCATGCTGATATCGCGCTTGCCGTAATAGCGCAACGCTTCATGCGCCATCATCGGGCCGAGGTCGGAACCGCCGATGCCGATGTTGACCACATGGCGGATCGGACGGCCGGTATGGCCCAGCCATTGGCCCGAACGCACCCGATCCGCGAAATCCTCCATGCGGCCCAGCACCTCTTGCACCTGCGCCACCACATCCTCGCCATCGACCACCAGGCGCGCTCCCGGCGGCTTGCGCAAGGCCGTATGCAATACCGGCCGCCCTTCGGTGTTGTTGATCTTCTCGCCACGGAACATGGCGTCGATGCGCTCTTGCAGGCCGCACTGGCGGGCCAGCTGCATCAGCAGCGCCATGGTTTCGGCGGTGACCAGGTTCTTCGAGTAATCGAGATAGATGCCGACGTCTTCGACCACCATGCTCTCGCCGCGTTTCGCATCAACGGCGAACAGGCGTTCAAGCTGGAAGTGGCGTGCGCGGTCGCGGTAATGCTCGTCGAGCGCGGCCCAGGCGCTTTTTTCGGTCAGCGGTTCACGTTGGGCATAGAGAAAGAGAGGCAACTGGATGTCGCTGGCGGGCAAAGTCGTCATGAGTCCTGCTCCTTGTTCCTGGTGTGCTGGGCGGGGCGAGCATGGCACAAACGCTGCGCCTCATGATGCAACGCACCAACGATAGCGCCAGGCAAGGGTTTTGTCTATCCGACCGCTTGCCCGCGGCATCGTCCCGATCTGGCCAAATGCTTGCTGGATAAGGCTTCTGGCCTTTTTGTATCGCATACAAGACAGAGCCACAGGGTAACGGGGCAACGGGTGCCAAGCGATAGGACTGCTCCGCTTTTCCCTGTAGGAAAAATGGAAATTGCCGCATTGCAACCGCGCATCGCGGCCGGGCGTTTTCCCCTGGAGCGCGGACGTTGCAGCGGCCGCAATGTGAAACCGGCCTCCCATGCGGATAGGCACGGGAAGCCGGAAATTTTCAGGCGGGCCGCTCGGCCGCTGTTTCAGGCGCCGGCCGTCAGAACGTTTGCCACGAGCTCTCGCCAGCCTGCCCCTGACGCAGCCGGGGTTCCTGGCGCGCCATCGCCATGCGGGAGGCCGCCGCCACGGCGCGCGCCGGCTGCGCGATCGCGCCATGCGACGCCAGCTTGAAGATGCCGATTTCGGACGACAGCTTGGCCGCCTGCTCCTGCATGGACTGGGCGGCCGCAGCGGCCTGTTCGACCAGCGCGGCATTTTGCTGGGTGACTTCGTCCATCTGGGCGATGGCCTTGTTGATCTCCTCGATGCCGCTGCTTTGCTCCGTGCTGGCGGCGGAAATTTCGGCGACGATGTCGGTCACGCTTTTCACGCTGGCCACGACTTGTTCCATGGTGGCGCCGGCCTGGGCCACCAGCTTGCTGCCGCCGTCGACCGTCGAGACCGAGTCGTCGATCAATTGCTTGATTTCCTTGGCCGCGGCCGCCGAGCGCTGCGCCAGGCTTCTCACTTCGGTGGCGACGACCGCGAAGCCGCGCCCTTGCTCGCCGGCGCGGGCCGCCTCCACCGCCGCGTTGAGGGCCAATATGTTGGTTTGGAACGCGATGCTGTCGATGACGCTGATGATGTCGACGATCTTCCTGGACGACGCATTGATCGCATCCATGGTGCTGACAACCTGGCCGACGACTTCGCCGCCCTGCAAGGCAATGGCCGATGCCGAGACCGCCATCTGGTTGGCCTGGCGCGCGTTGTCGGCGTTCTGCCTGACGGTCGAGGTCATTTCCTCCATCGCGGAGGCAGTCTCTTCAAGTGAACCCGCTTGCTGCTCGGTGCGCGCCGACAGGTCCAGGTTGCCGGTGGCGATTTCGTTGGAGGCGGTGGTGATCGCGTCGGCGCCCGTGCGAACGCCGGAGACGATGCCCACCAGATTGTCGTTCATCGTCTTGAGCGCATGCATCAGCTTGCCGGTCTCGTCGCGGGAGCTTGCATCGATGCGCGTGGTGAGGTCGCCGGCGGCGACGTTTTCGGCAACGCGCACGGCTTCATTGAGCGGGCGCACGATGGAGCGCGTCAGCAAATAGCCGAGAACGATCGATGCCAGCGCCGCAACGATCGAGCCGGCCAAGGTGACTTCGATCGCCAGCGCGCCATCGGCAATCGCCTGCGCTCCCTCTTGCTGAAGCTGCTGGTCTTGCGAATTGGCGAAGGCGGTGGCCGTATTGAGAAAGGCGTTCTGCGATACCGTGAGCTTCCTCAACGCATACTCCCCGGCCGCCTCGATGTTGCCGGAGCGCGCCAGCGCCAGCAGTTCGGCCTTGCCGGCGTCGAAGCTGACGCGGGTTTCGTCGAGCACCTTGATTTTCTTCTTGCCGACTTCGGTCGATTGTTTCGCGGCGATCTTGTCGATGGCTTCCTTGGTCTTGCGGACCGCGGTCTCGAGCTGGACGTAACGCGCCTTGTTGAGTTCAGGCCGGCCGGCATCGATCACGATGCCCCGCAAGTACTTGATCTGGTCGTTCACGCCGTCGCGCACATCGAACGCCCAGCGCACCTTGAGGTAGCGGTCGTTGATGATCTGGTCGATGGTTTTGTTGATGTTGCTGATCTTGACGAAGGTGGTGGCGCTGACAACCGCAAGCAGCGCCACAATCAATGCAAAAACGGCTCCAAGGCGAGCCGCCACACTGAGATTCTTGAAATACGATGGCATGGGTTCTTCTCTTTACTGTTCATATTAGGTAGCTGTCTCCCCTTCTCCTTCGAAGGCGATGCCGTCTGTTTTTCTGAACAGTAATGACCAACTGAACCGGTATTTTTATTCTTAGCGAACAGGATGATGCGACAAAAATTGCAACAAGGCAATGGCATATGCGCGGGCATCCTGCAATTTGTGCCGTTTTGGCCTCAACCCGCGTGATGAATGGCCAATGTACGATCAAGGCAAAAATGAAATCGCCTGCATGCCCATGGTGTAGGGCGATGCAGGCAGGCGGCGGGGGATTGCCCGGCCCTAGTCCACCTCCCGTTGCCGAGGCCGATGGTGGGCGCCCTTGATCTTGAAGAATTCGTCCCGCAGCCACAGCCGGTAGACCAGATAGGCGCCAAACGCACAGCCGGCAATCAGGACGTAGAGCGCATACCAGCTCAGCATGAGCGCCCCATACGACACGATTTGATCCAGGATCCCCATTGCGCCTCTCCCCGCTCGCCGCGGCTTGCGCCGCGCTCCAATTGCGTCTTCAACCGTCCGGGCAACCCAGGCAAACGCCTGCGCGCAGGTCAGGCGCCACGCTGCCGAGGGCAGCAGGCTCCATGACAAATGCCGACAAGGGTCAATGGCCAAGGTCGAATCCGCTGCGCCGCCAGACGTACGCGCCGAATGCACAGCTCGCGATGAGCACGTACACGGCATACCACAGCAAGGCTTGCACACCATAGCTCATCAGAAGATCGATGATTTTCATATTGTCTCCACCAAATATTTTTTGCTGACGCGCCCAGCTCGCGCAGCTTATTGTTCAGCCTTCCATGAAAGCCCGCCTATGCGCCGGCCTTCAAAAAATGCACCAAATTGTTGCACTTGGCCTGCTGCCAGTCGAACCCGTCATTCACGGGCAATCCCGCGCAGTTACTGAACTTAAGTTCATCTTGCTCTTGCCATTTTGCGAAGTAAAGAAGCACTTATTTCGCGCAGCAGCAATTTCCGCATGTCATAAATAAAAAGCCATCCGGCAATGCTTGCCGGTTTGACTTTCCTCTTTCGGGCGCAGGGGATGCAACGGATTTGGGCGATGCCGATTCATTGGCAAAATGACATTCTGCAATGCAATACGAAAATTCGGGCTGCCGTCGCCATTTGACGACGGCAGCCTTCAAAAACATCGATAAAGATATAAATAATTATTGAGAATAATGATTGGGATGTACGGCTGTGGGGATTCCCCGGATTTCCCGGATCACCCGCACGCCGATTCCGCCCTTGAGACATTCAGCGCGGCGATGTCTTCCGCCATAAAACCAGCGTTCCCAGCAAACCTGCCAGGATGGAGCCGCCAAGCACGCCCAGCTTGAGCTTCGCCTCGAAATCCGGGCTCAGCCCCTGGAAGGCCAGGCCGCCGATGAACAGGCTCATGGTGAAACCGATCCCGCACAGCATGCATACGCCCACGAATTGGCGCGTGCTGGCGCCGGCCGGCGTACTGGCCAGGCCGCTGCGTATCATCAGCCAGCTGGCGCCGAAGACGCCGACGGTCTTGCCCACCACCAGCCCGGCGGCGATGCCCAGCGGGACCGGATCGAGCAGGCTGCCCAAGGACATCCCCTGCAGCGACACGCCGGCGTTGGCGAAGGCGAACATCGGCAGCACCAGGAACGCCACCCACGGATGCAGGCCATGCTCCAGCGCGCCGGCCAGCGGCCGCTCCTTCTTGTCGCGCATCGGTATCGCCAGCGCCGTCACTACGCCGGCCAGCGTGGCGTGAATGCCCGACTTCAGCACGCACACCCAGATCGCCAGGCCGACCACGATATAAACGTCGGCCCGCCGCACGCCCGCGCGGTTGAGCAGCAGCAGCACGATGGCGCCAATGCCGGCCGACGCCAGCATGCCCAGCGACAGGCTATCGGTATAGAACAGCGCAATGACGACGATGGCGCCGAGGTCGTCGATAATCGCCACGGCGGTCAGGAATACCTTGAGCGAGGTCGGCACGCGCGAACCCAGCAGCATCACGATGCCGATGGCGAAAGCGATGTCGGTCGCCGCAGGAATCGCCCAGCCGCGCAACGCCGCCGCATCGCTCCAGTTGATTGCGGCATAGATCGCCGCCGGCACCAGCATGCCGCCCAGGGCCGCCACCGCGGGCAGGATGGCCTGGCGGCGCGAGGCCAGCTCCCCTTCCACGAACTCCCGCTTGATCTCAAGCCCGACCAGGAAAAAGAACACGGCCATCCACAGGTCGTTCACCCACAACAGCAGCGGCTTGGACAGTACGATCAGCCCGCCGATATCGACCGTGCCCTGGATGCGCGTGAAATCTTCATAGAGGCCGCGCCATGACGAATTGCTGACGACCAGCGCCAGCACGGCGGCGATGGCCAGCACGATGCCGCCGGCCGCCTCATTCGCGAAAAACTGCATGAAGGCCTTGCCGCCGCTGCGGTTGTGGTGTGCATTGCTCAAATCGATACTCCTTGCCAGCTCATCGTTAACCAAGGGCAGACTGTACCAACTGTGGCGCGTTTCTCCAAATCGGCCGTCTTGCGCAACGGCATGGCGCCGCTTGCGCCGGATCAGGCCGTATCGGTTCCGGCGCCGGCGGCCGGAAGGCCGTGCGTCTTGCGCAGCAGCTCCAGCGTCTTTTCGGCGGCCAGCGACAACGGCCGCGCGCCATTGGTGACCGCATAGATCTTGACGCTGAAGGTGGGCGACTTCGGCACCTCGGCCAGCGGCACGACGCGCTTGAGCATGTTGGCGTAATGCGTGGGCAGCACGCCCACGTAATGGGTGCTGCCCACCAGCATGGCCACCGACTCCATCCCGATGGCTTCGGGGCCGCGCCGATATCCCATGTGTTCGATGACTTCCTCGACGAAAGGCTGGGCCGCGCGATAGACGATGGGCAGCTCCGATGGCTTGCGCATGCGTTCGCCCTGTTTGCTCTTGACGTAGTAAAGGCGGTGCGTCTCCTCGAACAGCTCAAGGTAATTCAAGCCCGGCGCGCGCGCATAGGCCTGGTGGATGCCCTTGATGACGATATCCAGCTTGCGTTCCATCAGCGCCCCGATCAGCGAATTGGTCGGCATGGTCGATAAGGTCAGCGCGACCTCGGGGGCGCTTCGGGATAACAGGTCCAGCGTCGCCTGCAGCGAACAGTCCGGGTTGCCGATCACGTTGTCGCTCATGCCGATCGCCACCGGCCCGGAAACAATCCCGCGTCCGGCCTGCACCGCGGGAATGATGCGGTCCAGCGCATCCAGCGCATCTTCGGCATAGCGCAGGATGATGGCGCCGTCGGGCGTGAGCTCGAAGCCGCCGGGGCCGCGGATGCACAGCCGGCAGCCCAGGCTGTCCTCCACCGCCTTGATCTGGCGGCTGATGGTCGCCTTGGTCATGCCCAGCAGCTTTTCTGCCGCCGCGAAGCCCTTGGCCTGCGCCGCCACACGGAAAATCCGCAGGGCGCGCAGGTCGCGCTCGTTCAATGCTTTGCGTGTCATGTTTGTTTTCTCTCACCTCATTCGGTACTACCTTGAGCAAGCGCCATGCCACCTCCGCCGCGCGGCCGTTTCCGCTTGCCGCGGCCGGCGACGAACCTCCATCGAAATAATTTCGACTTTCCTGAGATTCTTTGCCAGCGCGGATTTCCGGGCGAAAAAGGTTTCGATTTCCGCAACCGTGATTACAAAGAAAACGGGTTTTTTATTGAAGTTGGCGCTTGTACCATCGGCGCAAGCAGTGCCCCATCGCCAACCATTTCCAGAGTGACGCCATGCCCCTTCCCCTCACCGTTGCCCCCAAAACCAACCACAAGTCGCTGCTGTTTTCCGAACTGGCGCTCGACCTCGACCATCTCGATGCCGACTTCGCCGTGCTCGGCATGCCTTATGGCGCCGCCTATTCCCCGGCCGACTACAACAACGACCAGACCAACGCGCCCACCGCCATCCGCCAGGCCTCCGACCGCGTCATCCGCAGCCCCGAGCGCTACGACTTCGACATCGAAGGCCCGCTGCTGCAAGGCCGCAGCGACATCCGCTTCGTCGATTGCGGCGACGTGCCGGCCGACCTGAACGACCCGCGCGGCCATTATGCCCGCGCCGAGGCGGCCACCCGCAAAATCCTGAAAGCCGGCGCCATCCCCATCGTGCTGGGCGGCGACCACGGCATCACCAATCCCATCCTGCGCGCCTATGACGACCAGGGCCCGCTCACCATCGTTCACGTCGACGCCCACCTGGACTGGCGCGACGAGGTCAACGGCGTGAAGGATGGTCTGTCCAGCCCGATCCGCCGCGCCTCGGAACTGCCTTATGTGAAAAACATCGTCCAGATCGGCATGCGCGCCTCCGGCAGCGCCCGCCAGCAGGATGCCGACGATGCCCGCAACTGGGGCGCCCAGATCATCACCGCCTATGAACTGCACAAGATCGGCATGGAAGCGGTGCTGGCGCGCATTCCCGACGGCGGCCGCTACTACCTGACCATCGATGCCGATGGCATGGACCCGACCTGCATGCCTGCCGTGGCCGGCCCGGCGCCCGGCGGCGTGGACTTCATCCAGATGCGGGAACTGATCCACGGCCTGGTGAAGAAGGGCCGCGTGGTCGGCATGGATATCGTCGAGATCCAGCCCGAGAAGGATATCCACCAGATCTCGTGCATGACCGCCGGCCGCCTGATCCTCAACCTGATCGGCAGCGCCATCCGCGCCGGCTATTTCGACGGCAAGCGCAAGTAGTCCGCCAGCCGCTTTTTTTCGCAGCAAGCCCACCACCATCATCATCACAAACAGGGGAAATCATGAAGCTGAAGAACATCATCATGGCCGGCGCACTGGCGCTGGGCGCCTACGCCAATCTCGCGTGCGCCGCCGAGCCGGTACGCGTGGCGATCGATCCGACCTTCCCGCCGATGGAATACATCCAGGACGGCAAGCGGACCGGCTTCGACATCGACATGGCCGCCGCGCTGTCGGAAAAGCTGGGACGTCCGCTGGCCTATACCGACATGGACTTCAAAGGCATGATCCCCTCCGTCATCTCCGGCCGCCAGGATATCGTGCTGTCGGCCATCTACATCACCGACGAGCGCAAGAAGGTGGTGGACTTCACCGATCCCTACTTCACCGCCGGCCTGGTGGTGATGGTCAAGAAAGGCAACACCAGCCTCGCCAAACCGGACGACCTGTCCGGCAAGCGCGTGGCGGTGCAGGTCGGCACCAAGTCGATCGCCTGGATGAAGGAACACTACCCGGCCGCCAAGCTGGTCGAAGTCGAGAAGAATGAAGAGATGTTCAACTCGCTGGAAGCCGACCGCGCCGACGCCGTGGTCACCGGCAAGCCGGCCGCCCTGCTGTACGCCAAGAACCGCGGCACCGCCAAGGTGCTGCCGGAGCCGCTCACGCGCGAGGACTACGGCATCGCGGTCAGCAAGAAACTGCCGCAGTTGCGCGAGGACATCAACCGTGCGCTGCGCGACATCAAGGCCGATGGCACCTACGACAAGATCCTGCTGCGCTGGTTTGGCGCCGACGCCAAATAAAGCCGACGCGAGCCTCCGATGGATTTTGATTTCTTGCCGGTGATCGCCGGTTGGGGTGACCTCGCGCGCGGCGCGCTGGTCACCGTCGAGGTCACGCTGGTTGCACTGGCGCTGTCCTGCCTGCTGGGCACGCTGATCGGCCTGGCGCGCGTCAACCCGCGCCGCCGGCTGGCCTACGGCGCAGCCAACACCTATGTGGTGTTCATCCGCGGCACGCCGCTGCTGGTGCAGCTGTTCATCCTGTTCTATGGGCTGCCCTACTTCGGCATCACGTTGCCGGCCTTCGAATGCGGCGTGCTGGGCCTGGGCTGTTATTCGGCGGCCTATGTCTCGGAAATCGTGCGCGGCGCGGTGATCTCGATCGACCGCGGGCAGATGGAAGCGGCGCGTTCGATGGGCATGTCGGCGCGCATGGCGATGCGGCTGGTGGTGCTGCCGCAGGCCTTCGTACGGATGATTCCGCCGCTGGCCAACGAATTCATCGCGCTGACCAAGAATTCCGCCCTGGTGTCGCTGGTGACCATCCACGACCTGATGCACGAGGGGCAGAAGATCATCAGCGTATCGTACCGCTCGCTGGAAGTTTATCTGGCCATCGCCCTGGTTTACCTGGTGCTGACCACCGGCACGGCCTTGCTGTTGCGGCAGGTGGAAAACCGCCTGCGCGCGGGAGGGATGGTGCAATGAACGCGACCAGCCAGATCAATCCGGCCGACGCGCCCATCATCAACGTCAGCGGCCTGAGCAAACATTTCGGCGCGCACCAGGTGCTGCACGATGTCAGCGCCCGCTTCAACCGCGGCGAAGTGGTGGTGGTGATCGGCCCCAGCGGCTCGGGCAAGAGCACCTTCCTGCGTTGCTGCAACGGCCTGGAAATCGCCGAAGCCGGCTCCATCAACATCTGCGGCGAGTGGCTGCTCAAGGATGGCGCAGCGCTGGCCGAGGAGGCCCTGAACGAATTGCGCAAGCATGTGGGCATGGTGTTCCAGTCGTTCAACCTGTTCCCGCACCTGTCGGTACTTGGCAACGTGGCGATCGGGCCGCGCAAGATCCTGGGCATGCCGCGCGACGCGTCTGAAAAAATCGCCCGCGAACTGCTGGCCAAGGTCGGCCTGGCGCACAAGGCCGAGGCGATGCCGGCCAGCCTGTCCGGCGGCCAGAAGCAGCGCGTGGCGATCGCCCGCGCGCTGGCCATGAAGCCGGAGGTGATGCTGTTCGACGAGCCGACCTCGGCGCTGGACCCGGAGCTGGTAGGTGAAGTCCTGCAGGTGATGCAGCAGTTGGCGGCCGAAGGCATGACCATGATCGTGGTCACGCATGAGATGTCTTTCGCCCGCGAAGTGGCTGACGTGCTGGTGGTGATGGAAGACGGCCGCATCGTCGAAAGCGGCCCGGCGCGCGCGATCTTCGAGGCGCCGGCGCATGGGCGCACGCGCCTGCTGCTGCAGAAAGTGGCAGCGGCCGCCACCGTCGCATAAACAAGCGAAAGACAACGCAAGCCCGCCGCCGTCCCGGCTTCCGCCGGGGCGGCGACGCAAGAACCTCCGGGAGAACACCATGACCAATATGCGCGGCATCGGCCGCACCAACCGCGCCTTTACCGGCATCCCCACCTTCCTGCGCAGCGACCTGTGCACCGACCTCGACGCCATTGCCGCCGACCTGGCGGTGTTCGGGGTGCCGCTGGACGAAGGCTCGCCGTTCCTGCCCGGCGCGCGCTTCGCCCCGCGCAGCATCCGCGAGCATTCGATGCGCTTCGCCGCGACCGGCTTCTTCGACGTCGAACGCCAGCGGCAATACCTGACCACCGAGATCGCCGACGGCCGTATCGTCGACATCGGCGACGTCGACGTGCTGCCCACCAACATCGCCCAGACCGCCGCCAACGTCACCGCCCTGGTGACGGCCCTGCGCGCACGCGGCGTGATGCCGGTGGGCATCGGCGGCGACCATTCGGTGAGCTTCCCCATCCTGCGCGGCTTCGACGAGCCCCTCCATGTGGTGCAGTTCGACGCCCACCTCGACTACGCGCCCGTCACCCCCGAGCTGCAATACACCAACGGCCAGCCGTTCCGGCACATCTCGGGCTTGCCGCATGTGAAGAGCGTGACCCAGGTCGGCATCCGCAGCCTGCGGGTACGCCCGGCCGAATTCACGGATACCCGCGCCGCCGGCAACCGCGTGGTCACCATGGGCGATTTCCGCCGCGGCGCGCCGGCCGACATCGCCGCCGGCCTGCCGGCCGGCGAAAAGTGCTACGTCAGCATCGACATCGACGCGCTCGACATGTCGCTCACGCCCGGTTGCGTCTCGGCCGAGCCGAACGGCCTGATGTATGCGGAGCTGCGCGACGCGCTCATCGCGCTGGCCGAGCGCATGGAGATCGTCGGCTTCGACCTGGTGGAGGTATGTCCGCCCCTGGACGTGGGCACCGGCGTGACCTCGTATCTGGGCGCCCATGTCATGGTTGAATTCATGGGGCATATCTTCGCCAATCGCGGCAAGCGCTGATCGCCCGCTTCCCGTTCATGCAAAAAGGCCGGCATCGCTGCCGGCCTTTTTGCATTGGCGCCGCCGTCAGGACGGCTTGAACGCCAGATAACTCTTGATGAATTCCCGCAGCACCGGCTTGAGCTTGGCCGACAGTGCCGCGTCCAGCGCATAGGGCGCCTGCTCTTCCATGTAGCTGCGCTGCGCCAGCTCCAGCTGCACCGCGTACACCTTATCCGCCGGCTGGCCATAGTTGCGGGTGATGTAGCCGCCCTTGAAGCGGCCGTTGAGCACCGCCGGGTAATGCGGCGCCAGTTCCTGCGCCTGCTTGAGCAAGGCTTCGGCCACGCCGGGGGCGCAGGCTTCGCCGCTGGCCGAACCGAAGTTGAACACCGGCAGCGCGCCCTCGAACAGGTGCGGGATCACCGAGCGGATCGAGTGCGCATCCCACAGCAAGGCGTAGCCGTGGATCGACTTGATGCGTTCCAGCTCGGCCTGCAGCGCATCGTGGTAAGGCTGCCAATACAGCGGCAGGCGGCGCGCGACTTCGGCGTCATCCGGCGCCATGCCCGGTTTGTACAGCGGCACGTTGTCGAAGGTGGTCAACGGGCACAGGCCGGTGGTGTTCTGCCTCGGATACAGGCTCTTGCCGTCGGCCGGGCGGTTCAGGTCGATGGCATAGCGCGAGTAGAACGGGCTGATCACGGACACGCCCAGTTCGCCCGCGAAGTCGTACAGGTCCTCGATATGCCAGTCGGTGTCGTCCACCTGCAGACCAACGTCGCTGAAGGCCGGCTTCAGCTCATCCGGCAGCAGCGTGCCGACGTGGGGCATGGAGATCAGCAAGGGCGATGTGCCCTGCCGCAGCTTGAATACTTCCTTGGTCATTGTTGCTTCCTCAATCTTCCTCAATCTTACTCAATCGTTAAGCAAGTGCGACACGGTCGCACGGTAATCGGCGCGCGCCTGCCCTTCCAGCGCATGGCGTCCCTCGGCCACCACCTGGCGGCCGCCGACGAAGACGTCGCGCACCGGATTGCCCTGGTGTTCGCAAAACACCAGGGCCGACAGCAACTGTTGCGGGCCGCGCTCGGCCAGGTTGGCGTCCTCGCCATCGAGCACCGCGAAGTCGGCGCGCTGCCCCACTGCCAATCCGGCCACGGCGCGCCCGGCAGCGAGCGCGCCGCCGGATACCGCCTGCGCGAACATGCGGTCGGCCACGGCCGGCTGCGCTTCGGAGGCGAGCATGTTGCGGCGGCGATGGTGCAGGCGCTGCCCATATTCGAGCAGGCGCAGCTCCGAACGCAGGTCGATGGCGATGTTGCTGTCCGAGCCGATGCCCCAGTTGGCGCCATCGGCCAGGAGGCGCGGCGCGTCGATGATGCCGTCGCCGAGATTGGCTTCGGTGGTCGGGCACAGGCCCACCACGGCGCCGCTCTGGGCCACGGCGCGGTACTCGTCGTCCGCCATGTGGGTGGCGTGCACCAGGCACCAGCGGGCGTCGAGCTCCTGCAATGAAAGCAACAACTGTACCGGACGCTTGCCGCACCAGGCCAGGCAATCGTCGACTTCCTTGGTCTGCTCGGCGATGTGGATGTGGATCGGCGCATCGGCGCCCTGCCTCTGGGCGCGCACGCCGCCGACCAGTTCGGCCAGGCCGTCGGCGGCGACCGCGCGCAGCGAATGCGGCGCCACGCCGTAGCGCCGCATGCCGTTCTCCGGCAGTACGCGCTGCAGGCGTTCGCGCAGTTCCAGCATCCATTGCGGCGACGAGATGAAGCGCGCCTGGTGCGGCATCGGCGCGATGCCGCCGAAGCCGCCGTGCTGGTACAGCACCGGCAGCAGCGTCATGCCGATGCCGGCGTCCTGCGCCGCCTGCATCACGCGCAGCGACAGTTCGGCCGGGTCGGCATAGGCGGCGCCGCCTTCGGCATGGTGCAGGTAATGGAATTCGCACACCGAGGTGTAGCCGGCCTTGAGCATCTCGATATAGAGATGGCGCGCGATCGCTTCCAGGTGTTGCGGCTGCAACCGTTGGGCGAAGCGGTACATCAGGGTGCGCCAGCTCCAGAAGGAATCGGTCGGGCTGCCCATGGTCTCGGTCAGGCCGGCCATGGCGCGCTGGAAAGCATGCGAATGCAGGTTGGGCATGCCGGGGATCACCGGACCGGCGGCCAGCGCCGCGCCGTCGCGCACGCTGTCGGGCGTGGCCTGGATCAGGTTGCCGGCGGCGTCCCAGCGCAGCAGCACATCGCTGCGCCACCCCTCGGGCAGCAATGCGCGCGGGCAGAACAGCACGCCGTCGGTGGAATTCTTGTCTTGCTCAGTGTGAGTTGGCATAGGCTCACCATTTCCCGTTCTTTGCATATTTGAATAAGCCCGTGCGCCGGCGGGCGGCCACGGGTAGCGGATCAGGTCTTGCGGCGAATACGGATGGCCAGCGCCATCGCGCCGGCCGCGCACAGCAAGTCGGGCAGGAGCGCGCCTTCACGCAGCCTGACGAATTCGCCCGCGCGCAGCTGCCGCTGCATCCCGAAGGCGTCGGAAAGGCAGGCCGCGCCTTGCGCGAGATACAGCAATACCGTATCGGCCGGAAGCCGGCGGGAGTTCTGTTCGCTCAACGCCACTACCTCGCCGCTGGCCAGCTCGCGCCGCACCATCAGGTTGAAATCCAGGGTGGGTGCGCCGTGCAGGCGCACCGACACATCCGACTCGCCGGAGAAGGCGAACGGCGCGAAGCATTGGCGCAAGTCGTGTATTTGCGCGCCATCGACATGCATGGTGAAACCGCCGCCCTCCAACAATACGATGGTGCGGTCGATGCCGGCGAAGGTCGAGAAAACGCCATCGCGCCCGACATCGGCCACGCTGGCGCGCCAGACGAATGAAGAGAAATCCGCCTCGAGCGGCTCCACGCACAGCTCGCGCGTCTGCCCGCCCTCGTTCTTCCAGGGCACGGCGGCAATCCGTCCGAGGCTGCCGCCGACGATGATGGCGCCGCCGGCTTGCGCCTTCAGGGAAGCATCAACCGCCATGGGCCGCCTCGCGCGCCAGCATGGTCTGCAGGAAACTGCGGGTGCGCGCTTCCCTGGGCGCGCTAAAGATATCGGCCGGCGCGCCGGCCTCGACGATGCTGCCGTGGTCCATCACCACCACCACATCGGCCACCTCGCGGGCGAAGCCCATCTCGTGGGTGACGATCAGCATGGTCATGCCTTCGGCGGCCAGGTCCTTCATCACTTGCAGCACTTCGCCCACCAGTTCGGGGTCGAGCGCGGAGGTCGGCTCATCGAACAGCATCACCTTGGGTTCCATCGCCAGCGCGCGGGCGATCGCCACGCGCTGCTTCTGGCCGCCGGAGAGCGTGCCGGGGTAGACCTTGGCCTTGTGCTCCAGGCCGACCTTCTGCAACAGGCGCATGCCCTGCTCTTCGGCTTCCTTTCGTGCCACCCCGCGCAGGCAGGTCGGCGCCAGCGTGATGTTGTCCAGCACGGTGAGATGCGGGAACAGGTTGAACGACTGGAACACCATGCCGACTTCGGCGCGCAGTTCATCCAGCTTGGCTTCGGGCATCATGCGCCCGCCTTGCACCACCGGATGGCCGCACACCGTGACGGTGCCGCCTTCGGCGGTTTCCAGGCCGTTCAGGCAACGCAGGAAGGTGCTCTTGCCCGAGCCGCTGGGGCCGATCACCACCACCACCTGGCTCGGCTGCACGGCAAAGTCGATGTCCTTGAGCACCACATTTTCACCGAAGGATTTCTTCAGGCCCTTGATGTCGACGATGGCTTGCGTCATCACACTCTCCCTTCCGAACGCAGTACTTTCTCGATCCGGCGCAGGATCAGGGTGGTCACGCTGGTGAGGATCAGGTAGATCGCGGCGATGACCAGGTAAACCTCCAGCGAGCGGTAGCTCACGCTGATGATCTTTTCGCCCTCGTGCATCAGGTCGGCGATGGTCAAGAGCGACACCAGCGCCGAGTTCTTGATCAGCGCGATGAATTCATTGCCCAGCGGCGGAATCATGCGCACGAAGGCCTGCGGCAGGATCACGCGGCGCATCGCCATCTTGTATGGCAGGCCGAGCGAGCGGGCCGCCTCCATCTGGCCGCGCTCGATCGACTGGATCGAGCCGCGCACGATTTCGGAAACATAGGCGCCGCTGTAGATGCCCAGGCCGAGGATGCCGCACACATAAGCCGGCAGCAAGATGCCGAAATGCGGCAGGCCGAAGAACCAGATGAACAATTGCACCAGCAGCGGCGTGCCGCGCACCAGGGTGAGATAGACAGTGCAGATGCCGTAGATGATGCGGCGCTGCGGCGACAGGCGCCCAAGGCCGACCAGCAGGCCCAGCAGGCAGCCCAGCACCAAGGCGGCGGCGGTGATTTCCACCGTGACCGCGGTGCCGGTAGCGAGCGAATGCCAGCTTTCCCATACCGGCGAAAAGTCGAAATCCATGTGGGCTCCGGAAAATTGAAATGCGAATTGAAATGCAGAAATACACAACCGCGTCGGCTTGCCGCCGGGCGGATCGACTGGAGGGGAAGAAAACCGCCGCCGCCGCGCTCGCCGTCACAATGGCAATGGCGGCGCGGCGCTCAGGCCGGCCTTACTCGCTCTTGCCGAACCACTTGTCGGTCAACGCGGTATAGGTGCCGTTCACGCGCAGGGTCTGCAGGGCCTTGTTCAGTTGCCCGGCCAGTTCGGTGTCGCTCTTGCGCATGGCGAAACCGTACAGCTCGGTGGTCAGGCCCTTGTCCAGCACGCGCACCAGCGGCTGGGTGCGGGCGTACTCCACCGCGGCCGGACGGCCGGTGACGGCGGCATTGACGCGGCCGGTGGCCAGCAGGTCGAACATGGCCTGGTTCTTCTCGACCTCGACACGCTCCACGCCGGGGAAATTGTCCTTCAGGTAACCGACCGACTTGGTGCCGACCTGCACCGACACCTTCTTGCCGCGGTTCAGGTCATCCGGCACCTTGATGCTCTGGTCATCGCGGCGCACCAGCACGGCCAGGCCGCCACGGTAGTACGGGTCGCTGAAGTTGACCACCTTGCGGCGCTCATCGGTCATGTAGATGGCCGATGCGGCGATGTCGAAGCGGTTGGAAATCAGGCCGGGGATCAGGCCCTTGAAGTCGATGTCCACCCATTGGATCTTCTTGCCCATACTCTTGGCCAGCGCTTCCATCAGTTCGATGTCGAAGCCGGTGCGCTTGCCGTCCTTGACGAACTCCATCGGCGGGAAGGTCGCATCGGTGCCGACCCGGATCACGTTATCGGCGGCCCGGGCCGCCGGGACGGCCGCGGCGAACAGGGTGAAGACTGCCGTACAGGCGCAGAGCAGCTTGGAAAATTTCATCATGTGTTCCTCGGTGAAAACGGCGGATCGGACTGGCGCAGGATGATTTCCTGGCGGGATGACAACAACAAAACTCTCGGGCCGCTCCCCATGCCTTTTCAGCATGGCTTCCTGTCGCCCTGGCTTAAAAACGATTGCAAATACGTTGCGCCGCGTCCACGGTCATGCGGATCAGCTCCTGTTCGCGTGTGCCCACGCGCAATGCCGGCGCCATCAGCGTGATCGTGCCTTCCAGGCGGCCGTTGGATGTGGTGATCGGCACCGAAACGCCCCAAACGCCCATGTCGACCTCGCTCTCGCTGATGGAATAGCCGCGACGGCGGATCTCTTCGAGTTGCGCCTCCAGTGCGGCCGCCTCTTCCGGCTTGTCGCCCAACTGGTCGGCCAGCAGCTTTTGCTGCAGCTTGCGCGGCATGAACGCCAGCAAACTCCTGGCCGATGCGCCCTTGTGCAGTGTATGGGCACGGCCCTTGGTGAAGGAGCAACGCAACGGCTGGGTGCTTTCTTCCATGGCGATGCAAACCATCTCGCCATTGATATAGACCAGCAGGCCCACGCTCTCGCCGCTGCGCTCGACCAGCGCGCTGATCTCTTCCCGGCTTTGGCTGATCAGGTTGGAGTTCTGGTCGAAGCCCCAGGCCAGTTGCACTCCCGTCGGCCCGGGCTCGAAGGTGCCGGAATTCATGTGTTCCTGCAACAGGCCCCACTTCTTGAGCGAGGCCAGATGACGATAAACGGTGCTGACCGGCTGCTGCACCATGGCGGCGATTTGCTTGGCGCTGACAGGCTTGCCTGCGCGCGCCACGCCAGTCAGAACATGAAGTACGCGGTCGACGATGGTCGAGGTTTGAGGAGAGTCCATGGACACAATATAAGTTTAAATTCTCAGTTTTGGATTTAATTTCCCGCCCATCGAGAAATTTTCTTTAGAAATTTGAAGAGCGCATTCATTTTTCTCAAATCGCGGCAAATTTTCCCACCTGCAAGGCAAATTGACTCATGCTATTTTTTAACCGGATCAAGATAAAAATATTTAATCATTGTCGACACTTGCAAAACATTTCCGGCAAAGTGCTATGATTAAACAAAGAAAATAGCCAACATTGTCGACACCATGAGCGAATTGATCACTTTGCCGGGTTCGGAGCGAGATGGGGAGACACTTTCGGAACACGTCTTCCGGAAAATCCAGACCGCCATCGTCCAGGGCGACATCGCCCCCGGCAGCAAGATTTCCGAGCCGGAACTGGCGCGCACCTACGGCATCAGCCGCGGCCCGCTGCGCGAGGCGATCCATCGCCTGGAAGGCCAGAACCTGCTGGTGCGCGTGCCGCACGTCGGCGCGCGCGTGGTGTCGCTGACCCTGGAAGGCCTGGTCGAACTGTTCCAGATCCGCGAATCGCTGGAAGGCATGGCCTGCCGGCTGGCGGCCGAACGCATGAGCCGCGCCGAGCTCGATGAACTGCGCCGCGTGCTGGACATGCACGAGAAAGATGAAGCCTTCCAGGCCGGGCGCGGCTACTACCAGCAGGAAGGCGACTACGACTTCCACTACAAGATCATCCAGGCCAGCGGCAACGCAATCCTCACGCGCATCCTGTGCGGCGAGCTGTACCAGTTGGCGCGCATGTACCGCATCCAGTATTCCGCCACCCCCAACCGCCCGCGCCAGGCCTTTGCCGAACACCACCGCATCCTCGATGCGCTGGCCGACGGCGACGGCGAACTGGCCGACCTGCTGATGCGCCGGCACATCGGCGCCTCGCGCCGCAATATCGAACACCAGATCGCACAGGCCAACACACAGCGCGATCAAGCCTGACAACGACAACCATTTACCGAGACAACCACGAGCCATCCGCCATGAACACTCAATATCGCAAGCAACTGCCCGGCGCCAAACTGGACTATTTCGACGCCCGCGCCGCCGTCAACGCCATCCAGCCCGGCGCTTGGGATGGCCTGCCCTACACTTCGCGCGTGCTGGCCGAGAACCTGGTGCGCCGCTGCGATCCGGCCACGCTGACCGACTCGCTGCGGCAACTGATCGAGCGCCGTCGCGACCTGGATTTCCCCTGGTTCCCGGCGCGCGTGGTGTGCCATGACATCCTGGGCCAGACCGCGCTGGTCGACCTGGCCGGCCTGCGCGACGCGATCGCCGACATGGGCGGCGACCCGGCCAAGGTCAACCCGGTGGTGCCGGTGCAACTGATCGTGGACCACTCGCTGGCGGTGGAGTGCGGCGGCGACGACCCGCAAGCCTTCGAGAAGAACCGCGCCATCGAAGACCGCCGCAACGAGGACCGCTTCCACTTCATCGACTGGACCAAGCTGGCCTTCGAGAACGTCGACGTGATCCCGCCCGGCAACGGCATCATGCACCAGATCAACCTGGAGAAAATGTCGCCGGTGATCTACATCAAGGACGGCGTGGCCTTCCCCGACACCCTGGTCGGCACCGACAGCCACACCCCGCACGTGGACGCGCTGGGCGTGATCGCCATCGGCGTGGGCGGCCTGGAAGCCGAGAACGTGATGCTGGGCCGCGCCTCGTGGATGCGCCTGCCCGACATCGTCGGCGTCGAACTCTCCGGCCGCCGCCAACCCGGCATCACCGCCACCGACATCGTGCTGTCGCTGACCGAGTTCCTGCGCAAGCAGAAAGTGGTCGGCGCCTACCTGGAGTTCTATGGCGACGGCGCTTCCAGCCTGACCCTGGGCGACCGCGCCACGATCTCCAACATGGCGCCGGAATACGGCGCCACCGCCGCCATGTTCTCGATCGACCAGCAAACCATCGACTACCTGAAGCTGACCGGCCGCGAAGATGAGCAAGTCAAGCTGGTGGAAACCTATGCCAGGGAAACCGGGCTGTGGTCCGACAGCCTGAAGAATGTCGAGTACGAGCGCGTGCTGCGCTTCGACCTCTCGACCGTGGTGCGCACGCTGGCGGGCCCGAGCAACCCGCACAAGCGCCTGCCGGTATCCGAACTGGCCGCGCAAGGCATCGCCGGCAAGGTCGAAAACGAGCCGGGCAAGATGCCCGACGGCGCCGTGATCATCGCCGCCATCACCAGCTGCACCAACACCAGCAACCCGCGCAACGTGATCGCCGCCGCCCTGCTGGCGCGCAATGCCAACCGCCTGGGCCTGCAGCGCAAGCCGTGGGTGAAGAGCTCGCTGGCGCCGGGATCGAAGGCGGTCGAACTGTACCTGGACGAAGCCGGCCTGACCGGCGACCTGGAAAAACTGGGCTTCGGCATCGTCGCCTTCGCCTGCACCACCTGCAACGGCATGTCGGGCGCGCTCGATCCGAAGATCCAGCAGGAAATCATCGAGCGCGACCTGTACAGCACCGCCGTGCTGTCGGGCAACCGCAACTTCGACGGCCGCATCCACCCGTACGCCAAGCAGGCCTTCCTGGCTTCGCCGCCGCTGGTGGTGGCCTATGCCATTGCCGGCACCATCCGCTTCGACATCGAGCAGGATGTGCTGGGCACCACTGCCGACGGCAAAGAAATCCGCCTCAAAGACATCTGGCCCTCCGACGAAGAGATCGATGAAGTGGTCAAGGCCGCCGTCAAGCCGCAGCAATTCCGCAATGTCTACACGCCGATGTTCGCCGCCCGCGTCGACCGCGGCGCCAAGGTCAGCCCCTTGTACG
Source organism: Herbaspirillum sp. GW821-FHT09A12 (assembly GCF_059418325.1). NCBI lineage: Bacteria > Pseudomonadati > Pseudomonadota > Betaproteobacteria > Burkholderiales > Oxalobacteraceae > Herbaspirillum > Herbaspirillum sp. GW821-FHT09A12. The sequence goes on along the minus strand of NZ_JBWKPR010000002.1, from coordinate 340,528 downwards.
ACTGGCGCGCGCAGAGCACCTACATCCGCCGCCCGCCCTACTGGGAAGGCGCCTTGGCCGGCGAACGCAGCCTGCAAGGCATGCGCCCCCTGGCCGTGCTGGGCGACAACATCACCACCGACCACCTGTCGCCGTCCAACGCCATCCTGCTCGACAGCGCGGCCGGCGAATACCTGCACAAGATGGGCTTGCCGGAGGAAGACTTCAACTCCTACGCCACCCACCGCGGCGACCACCTCACCGCGCAGCGCGCCACCTTCGCCAACCCCAAGCTGTTCAACGAAATGGTAAAGAAGGAAGACGGCAGCGTGCAGCAAGGCTCGCTGGCGCGCCTGGAGCCGGAGGGCAAGGTCATGCGCATGTGGGAGACCATCGAAGCCTACATGGAACGCAAGCAACCGCTGATCATCATCGCCGGCGCCGACTACGGCCAGGGCTCCTCGCGCGACTGGGCCGCCAAGGGCGTGCGCCTGGCCGGCGTGGAAGCCATCGCGGCCGAAGGCTTCGAACGCATCCACCGCACCAACCTGATCGGCATGGGCGTGCTGCCGCTGGAGTTCAAGCCCGGCGAGAACCGCAATACCTATGGCATCGACGGCACCGAGATGTATGACGTGATTGGCCAACGCCGCCCGCGCGCCGACCTGACGCTGGTGATCCACCGCAAGAACGGCGAACGTGTGGAAGTGCCGGTGACCTGCCGCCTGGATACCGCGGAAGAAGTGTCAATCTATGAGGCCGGCGGCGTACTGCAGCGCTTTGCGCAAGATTTCCTGGAAGCCTCGGCCAATGACGGCAAGAACGGCCGCAAGTCGGTTTGATGGATCTCTGAAGTAGTGACGCCGTTCGCCCTGAGTAGCGCGCAGCGCGTATCGAAGGGCAGCTTCGGTGCGCTGGCTTCGATACGCCGCCAAAGCGGCTACTCAGCCCGAACGGGCGAAAGAAAAGGAATGCAAGCATGAGCCAAGTCCCCCAAATCCGCATCCCCGCCACCTATCTGCGCGGCGGTACCAGCAAGGGCGTGTTCTTCAAGCTGGATGACCTGCCCGAAGCCGCGCGCGTGCCCGGCCGCGCGCGCGACAAGCTGCTGCAGCGCGTGATCGGCAGCCCCGACCCCTACGGCAAGCAGATCGACGGCATGGGCGCCGCCACCTCCAGCACCAGCAAGACGGTGATCATTTCAAAAAGCACGCGCCCCGGCCACGATGTCGATTACCTGTTCGGCCAGGTCTCGATCGACCAGGACTTCGTCGACTGGAGCGGCAATTGCGGCAACCTGTCGGCCGCGGTCGGCCCGTTCGCCATCGCCGCCGGTTTGGTCGCGGCAGAGAAGGTGCCGCAAGACGGCATCGCCGTGGTGCGCATCTGGCAGGCCAACATCGGCAAGACCATCGTCGCCCACGTCCCCATCACCAACGGCCAGGTGCAGGAAACCGGCGACTTCGAACTGGACGGCGTGACCTTCCCGGCGGCCGAAGTGCAACTGGAATTCATGGATCCGGCCGCCGACGAAGACGGCGCCGGCGGCGCCATGTTCCCGACCGGGAACGTGGTCGACACGCTGGAGGTGCCCGGCATCGGCAGCTTCCAGGCCACCATGATCAACGCCGGCATTCCCACCATCTTCCTCAACGCCGAAGACATCGGCTACACCGGCGCCGAGCTGCAGGACGCCATCAACGGCGACCCGGCCGCGCTGGCGCGCTTCGAGACCATCCGCGCGCATGGCGCCATCCGCATGGGATTGATTACCAAGGTAGAAGAAGCCGCCACCCGCCAGCACACGCCCAAGGTGGCGTTCGTGGCCAAGCCGCGGGATTACATCTCGTCCAGCGGCAAGCCGGTGACCGTCAAGGATGCCGACGTATTGGTGCGCGCGATGTCGATGGGCAAGCTGCACCACGCGATGATGGGCACCGCCGCCGTCGCCATCGGCACCGCGGCGGCGATCCCCGGCACGCTGGTGAACCTGGCCGCCGGCGGCGGCGAGCGCAACAACGTGCGCTTCGGCCATCCCTCCGGCACCTTGCGGGTAGGCGCCGAGGCCAAGCTGGAAAACGGCCAGTGGGTCGTGACCAAGGCCATCATGAGCCGCAGCGCGCGGGTGCTGATGGAAGGCTGGGTGCGGGTGCCGGGCGACGCGTTCTGAGGCGCCCGGCGGCAACGGAAAATTAAATGATGGCCTGCAGGCCCTTGTCGGCAATCAGGTTCAGCAATTTGAGCGCGGGGCCGGCCGGCCGGCTTTCCCCTTGCTCCCACTTGCGCACGGTAGAGGCCGACGTGTGCAAGTGATGCGCAAATACCGGCTGGCTGAATTTCAATCTTTCGCGCAGACGCTTGACATCGTTGGCGCTGAATTCCCGGACTGGCGGCGGACAGATTGCGTCGAACTCGCGCATCGTCACCTTGCCGATGGCTCCCGCTTCATGAAGCTCGGCTAGATCGCCTCGCAATGATTCAATGATCTTGCTCACAACGAACCTCCACTAAAACACCTGCATGCAACGCATGCGACAAGGCTTCCGAATGCAGTTCCAGGAATACCTTGCCCGCGAATTGCAATGCCTTCTTCTCGTCCTGCGTGATGTTCGCCTTGTCGCTCTTTGGGAACCCGTGCAGAAACACATAGCGGCCGCCGATCCGGGCCGACAGCAACGTGCGATAACCGCCGCTTTTGCCGCTACCCGGACGCGCTACCCGCTTCTTGTAGAGACAACCGCCCAACTCCGCATCGATCAGGCCATGTTCCATCTCCATCACCGCCTTGCACAAGACCGCATCCGATAATTTCTCACTCGCCTGCCATCGCGCAAAGTCTTTCCGCTTGAAGATACAAGTCATCTCGGCCCCCTGACTATACCCAAAATGGGCATGGTTTTCAACATACCAATCTCCTGGCAAAGCCCAAATTTCCGGCAACTGGAAATTCAGGCCGCATTTCAGAAAACATCGGGGAGATATGTTGATTCAAGCCAAGTCCTTGATGAACCTGCCGCATCGACTTTTGGCGTAGTTCAACAAAGTTCGGTGCCGAGGTCGCGCCGAATACAAAACGCCCGATGCGATGCATCGGGCGTCGGTGTTGCAATAAAATCTGTCAACCTGTTTCAGGATTGGACATGCGCCGCAACGCAAATCCGCAAATCAACTGCCCTTGCGATCCTTGAATGCCGGCACGAACAGCTCGTTCCACACTGCCGGCTTGGTCTTGATGGTGCCGGCTTTGCTCATGAACAGCACGTATTGCATGATGTCCACCGGCGTGGTCGAGAACTCGGTGCCGGGGTCGGCCAGCATCTGCTCCACTTCCTCCTGCGGCAGCTTCATCTTGGACACGCGCAGGAAGGTCTCGGCCGCGCCTTTGCGGTTCTTGGCAATGTAGGCGTTGGCTTCTTCCTGCGCTGCCATGAAGGCCTGGGTCAGCTTGGGGTTTTTCTCGGTGAAAGACTTCAGCGCGAACACCACGTCCATGGTGATGTGGCCCAGTACGTCGGAGGTGTTCAACACACGGCTGATGTGCGGCTCCTTGGCTTCCTGATAGGAGAATGGCGGCGAGGTGAAGTGGGCGGTGATCTCGGTCTTGCCCGACAACAGCGACCCCATCGCCTCCGGGTGCGACAGGCCGACGGTCAGCGGATCCATCTTGGCGTAGTTCTCGATGCCGAAGGTCTTGGCCGCGGCCATTTGCAGCAGCACCGCCGACAGCGAGGTCTTGATGCCGGGGATGGCGATCTTGTCCTTGGAGGTGAAATCCTTCAGGGACTTGACGTTGGGGTTATTGGTGTTGAGCCACAGCGGCGAGGTCGACAACGCGCCCAGGCCCACCACTTCCGAACGCGGGATGCCGCGCGCCTTGGACCACAGCGTCACGAAACCGGGCGCGCCGGTGCCGGCGATGTCGAGGTTGCCGGCCAGCATGGCGTCGTTGATCACGTTGCCGCCGTCAAGCAGCACCCACTTGGTCTTGACGTCGCCCAGGCCGAGCGCCTTGGCGTGCTTCTCGAGCAGGCCCTGGTCGCGGATCACCATCAGCGGCAGGTACAGCAGGCCATAGCCGTGCGAAATGCGCACCTCGGGCGCTTCGGCGCGGGCGGCGCCGGTGACGCTGGACAGCGCCAGCGTGGCGGCGATCATCATGCTTGAAAAGGTACGGCGTTTCATTCTTGTCTCCTTGGATTATCAGTTTATCGGTATTGCGCCTGCTTGCGCCGGTCGCTTAGTGGGCCATGCCCCAGCGGCGGATGGTGCGTTTCTCGATCTGGGCGAAGATCAGGTTCTCTACCACCAGGCCGATGATGATCACGAAGAACAGGCCCGAAAACACGTTGGCGGTTTCCAATTGGTTGCGATTCTCAAAAATGTACCAGCCCAGGCCGCCGGTTCCGGAGGACACGCCGAACACCAGTTCGGCCGCGATCAACGTGCGCCAGGCGAAGGCCCAACCCACCTTCAAGCCGGTCAGGATGCTCGGGAAGGCGGCCGGGATCAGGATCGACTTCACCAGCGAGAAACGGCGCAGGCCGTAGTTCTGCCCCACCATGCGCAGGGTGTTGGACACCGCGCGGAAACCGCCGTGGGTATTCAGCGCCACGGCCCACAGCACCGAGTGCACCAGCACGAAGATGATGCTGCCGGTGCCCAGGCCGAACCAGATCAGCGCCAGCGGCAGCAAGGCGATCGCCGGCAGCGGGTTGAACATGGAGGTGAGCGTCTCCAGCAAGTCGTTGCCGATGCGCGAGCTGATGGCTACCGTGGTCAGCAGGCCCGCCAGCAGGATGCCCAGGCCATAGCCCACCAGCAGCGTCTGCAGCGACACCGCGGCGCGCTCCAGCAGCACGCCGCTGGCGATGCCCTGCAGGAAAGCCTCCAGCGTCTGGCTAAAGCTGGGGAACAGCAATGCGTTGTCCAGCCAGCGGCCGTAGATTTCCCAGATCGCCGCCAGCACCAGCAAAATCACCGTCTTGCGCAGCCAGCCCAGGCGATAAAGCGATTCAAAGGCCGACAACGGGCGCTGCACTTCAGCGCTGGCGTTGCGGTTGGGTTCCACCACGATTTCCGGGCGGACGAAGGGCAAGGTATTGTTGTTCATGCGTGTCTCCTGGTTGTCGCCTGTTGATTGACCGCTGGTCAGTGATGGGCGAACAACATGTCGTTGATGCGGGTTTCGAGCTCGGCCTGGGCCGCGGTGCCCATCTGTTGCGGGTCGATGCTGTTCAATTCGGCGCGCACCTGGCCGGGATGCGGCGTGAGCAGCAGGATGCGGGTGCCGATGCGGATCGCCTCTTCGATCGAGTGCGTCACGAACAGCACGGTGAAGCGGGTGTCGTCCCACAGGCGCAACAGCTCGTCCTGCATCTTGCGGCGCGTGAGCGCGTCCAGCGCGGCGAACGGTTCGTCCATCAGCAGCACGTCCGGCTCCATCGCCATGCCGCGCGCGATCGAGACGCGCTGCTTCATGCCGCCCGAGAGCATGTGCGGGTAACTGTCGATGAACTTGGCCAGGCCGACCTTCTCGATGTAGTACGCCGCGCGCTCGGCGGCTTCCTTGCCGTGCAGGCGGCCGCTGGCGTTGAGCGCGAATTCGACGTTCTGGCGCACGGTCTTCCAGGGCAGCAACTGGTCGAACTCCTGGAACACCATCATGCGGTCCGGCCCCGGCTCGTGCACTTCACGCCCCTTCAGGCGGATGGCGCCGCCGGTCGGCTGCAGGTAGCCGCCGATGGCCTTCAACAGCGTCGACTTGCCGCAGCCCGAAGGGCCGAGCAGGATGTAGCGGTCGGACGGATGGACGTTGAAGCTGACCTGCTGGGTCGCGGTGACCAGCGAATCGCTGGTCTTGTATTGCAGGGTGACATTCTCGATTTCCAGCAGCGGCACGGATGGATCGGCGGCCGGCGCACCATGGGCAGGATTGCTCATGCAAGTCTCCAGTTTGTTTTTAATGATTGAAACGGATGCTAGGGCGTGAAGCTGTAACGAATCTGACTAAATCCTGACATCCGGATTTTTTCACTCTTTTTCGAGGCAGCGAGCATACAATTCAGCCTGCCCAAGCAGCGCCCACAGCTGCGGCACCGCAACAACAAGACCGGAGATCCCCATGCGCATCCTGCTAGTTGAAGACACCTCCGACGTGGCCGAAGCCATCGTCTCCCACCTCGCGCGCATCGGCCATACCGTGGAGTGGGAAAGCAACGGCGCCGCCGCCGGCCGCCGCATGGCCGATTCCTTCGACCTGGTGATCCTGGATGTGATGCTGCCGCAGCAGGACGGTTTTTCCCTGCTGGAGCAATTGCGCGGGCGCGGCCAGAAAACGCCGGTGCTGATGCTGACCGCCTGCGCCGAGATCGAGGAGCGCGTGCGCGCGCTCGACCTGGGCGCCGACGACTACCTGATCAAGCCCTTCGATTTCCGCGAACTGGACGCGCGCATCCGTGTGCTGCTGCGCCGCAGCGGCGGCGAATCGACCAATCTGATCCATTGCGCCAACGTCAGCATCGACCGCAAGAGCCGCAGCGCCACGCTGGACGGCGCGCCGATCGAGCTGACCCGGCGCGAGGTGACGCTGCTGGAGATCATCGCCGCCCGCCCGGGGCGCATCTTCAACAAGGACGAACTGATGGACCGCCTGTTCACGGTGGACGATACGCCCAACGCCAATACCGTCGAACAATACGTCGCCCGCCTGCGCAAGAAGCTGGCCGGCGCCGCCTTCGAGATCCGCACCTTGCGCGGCCTGGGCTACCAGTTGGTGCTGCATGCCCCGGCCGACGGCGGCGCGCTCCACTGATGCAGCCGCGCACCCAGCACGTCGTCGCCGGACGCTCGCTCTATACCCGGCTGGTCACCCGCGTGGGCGCGGTGCTCGTCGTCAGCGCCGCCGCCCTGCTGATCGCCATCTGGATCTCGACCCAGCTGGCGGCCAACGAGGCCTACGACCGCATCCTTTCCGGCAGCGCGCTGCAGATCGCGGAAAATACCTGGTACGAGAACGGCGCCGTCAACGTCGACGTGCCGCTGGCCGCGCTGTCGATGCTGGGCACCGGCGACCATGCGATCTACGTCGTGCTCGATCCGCAAGGCCGGGTGATCGCCGGCGACGGCGAATTCCGCCCCGATATCCCGTGGGAACTACTGGAGCAAGGCCCGCTGCTGCGCGACGGCGAATATCTCGGCACGCCGGTGCGCATGGCCATCATCGGCCGCCGCATGCCGGTCGACGGCCCGCATCCGTGGGCGGTGATCGTGCTGGCGCAGACCAACAATGCCCGCATGTCGTTCGCGCACAGCCTGGGCAGCAAGGCGCTGCTGGTGATCATCGCCATGAGCGTGCTGACGCTGGTGGCGGCCATGTTCACGCTGTACCAGGCGCTGGCGCCCTTGAAACGCATCGAAGCCGCCATCCGCGAACGCGACCTCAACGACCTCTCGCCGCTGAACCTGACCGTGCCGGCCGAGACCCATGCGCTGGTTTCGGCCATCAATGCCTTCATGCAGCGCCTGGCGATACACCGCGCCACCATGCGGCGGGTGATCGGCGACGCCGCCCACCAGCTGCGCACGCCGGTCACGGCCCTGGTCTCGCAAATGGAATTGCTGGAAACCCAGACCAGCGAGGAAAAGCGCCAGCGCCATCTGGACCAGTTGCGCCAGCGCACGCGCAGCCTGGGTGCGCTGGTGAACCAGTTGATCAACCACGCGATGGTGCAGCACCGCAGCGACATCAGCCTGCGGCAACGCATCGACCTCGGTGAACTGGTGCGCTCGCAGATGACCGATGTGCTGTCCAACCGCGAACGCACGCCCGACCTGGCGCTGGACATGCCGGAAGCGCCCTGCTTCATCCGCGGCGATGCCATCAGCCTGGGCGAGGCCATCAAGAACATCCTCAACAATGCGCTGCAATACGGCTCCCCCGGCCTGTTGCATGTGCGGCTCGAGGCGGAGGAAGTGCGCAATGAAGGGCGTTATGTACTGCGCTTCATCGATGACGGCCCCGGCATCCCCGCCGCCGACTGGGAGCGGCTGCGCAAGCCCTTTTCGCCGCGCGGCGAAGGCCGCATGGGCGCCAGCCTGGGCTTGTCGATCGTGGAAGAAGTGATGCGCGCGCATGCCGGCGGCATGCGTTTCGAACATACGGCGCAAGGCCATTTTTCGGTGGCGCTGGATTTCCCGGCATGGCAGGCGACTGCCGACGAGCCGGCTTGAACGGATTCTTTACCTGCCGCCCAGCTCGCGCCGCATCGCCGTATAGTCGAACTCGCGCTCCCATACCGCGATCACCACGCAGGCCAGGCAATTGCCGACCACATTGGTCAGCGAACGGCATTTCATCAGCCGCTCCACGCCCAGCAGCAGCACAATCCCGCCTACCGGCACCATCTGCAGCGCGGCCAGCGTCGCCGCCAGCGCGATGAAGCCGGAGCCGGCCACGCTGGTGGCGCCCTTGGAGGTCAGCATGGCGACCGCCAGCAGCGTCAGCAACTGCCAGGCGCCGAAGTGCACGCCCGAGGCCTGCGCCAGGAACAGGGTCGCCATCGCCAGGTAGAGATTGGTGCCGGAAAGGTTGAAGCTGTAGCCGGCCGGCAGCACCAGGCGCACCACATTGCGCGAGCAGCCGATCTTTTCCATCTTCTCGATCAGCCCCGGCAACGCCGCCAGCGAGGAGGCGGTGAAAATCACCAGCAGCAGCTCGTCGCGCACATAGGCGATCACCCGGAACAGGTTCACGCCGACCGCGCGCGCCACCAGCGCCATCACCACCGCGACGAAGACCATGCTGGCCAGGTAGATCGCGCCGACGAAGCGCAGCAACGGCAGCATCGAAGCCGGGCCGTAACGGCCGATGGTAAAGGCCATGGCGCCGAAAGCCGCCAGCGGCGCCAGCCGCAGGATCAGGCTGACCATCCCGAACAGCACGCCGAGGATGGCGTCGATGAAGTCGCGCAGTTGCGCCATGCGGGGATTGGCCGCCGACAGGCGCCCCAGCGCGACGCCGAAGAACACCGCCAGCAGCAGGATCTGCAGGCTGTTGTTGTGCACGAAGGCGCCGGCGAAACTGTCGGGAATCAGCCCCAGGGCGAACTGGTCGAAGCGGAAGTCTTCGGCCCGGCGTATGTAGCCCGACACCATCTGTGCACCGCCGCCCGCCGCCTCCGCCGCCGTGGCCGACAAATCGAGATGGTAACCGCCGCCCGGCTGCAGCAGCACTGCGGCGGCAATGCCAAGTGCCAGCGAAAGCAAGGCCATCGTCTCGAAATACAGCACCGCCTTGCCGCCGACCTTGGCGGTCTGGGCCCGCCCCTGCATGCCGGCAATGCCCGACACCACCAGCGCGAACATGATCACGCCGATCAGCATGCCGATCAGCTTGACGAAACCATCGCTCAACGGCTTCATCTGCACCGCCAGGTCGGGCTGCCATTGGCCCAGGGCGATGCCGGCGGCAATCGCCGCCGCCATCTGGACCAGGCCGTTCCTCAATATCTTCCCCGCCATCGATGCTGGACGCCGTCGAAACGGCGCTGTCTCCCTCTTGGTGTATTGCGTGGGTGTTATGTCTTGTGTCTTGTTTTCCCGGCCATCCTGGCAATGGCTCGCAGCACGGAGTTTACCGGCCAAGCTTGCCGCGCACGCTAAGGGATATCCGTCATTGCCGGCGGCACACAAAGCGGATGGGATCTGTAAAATATATCGAAAATAATATTCCCAGATAAACAAAATATGGAGACAGAATGGAATTGCGCCATCTCCGCTACTTCCTGGTGGTCGCCGAAGAACAGCACTTTACCCGCGCCGCCGAACGGCTGGGCATGCAACAGCCGCCGCTGAGCCACCAGATCCGCCTGCTGGAACAGGAGCTGGGCTTCGAGCTGTTGCGCCGCCATCCCAAGGGCGCCGACCTGACCGCCGGCGGGCGGGTCTTCCTGGAAGAAGCCAAGGCCATCCTGCACAGCGTGGAATTGGCCTCGCAAAAAGCCGCGCGCGCCGCGCAAGGCTTTGCCGGCACCATCGCCATCGGCTTCACCAGTTCGGCGGCGGCGCATCCCCTGATCCCCGGCATCATCCGCGCCTACCGCGAGGCCTATCCCGGCGTGCATATGGCGCTGACCGAAGCCAATGCGGCGGAACTGACCGAAGACATCATGCACGGCAAGGTCGATATCGGCTTCCTGCGCCAGCCCGTGGCCCGGCCGCAAGGCATCGCATTCCACGAATTGCTGGAGGAGGAAATGCTGCTGATCCTGCCCGCCGGCCACCCGCTGCTGGCGGGCCAACGCAATACATCGGCGGCCGCCGACAACCTGCCCTCGATCCCGTTGAACGCGCTGGCAGCGGAGGAATTCATCCTGGTGCGCCGCCACGGCGCGCCGGGCATGTACTCCAACCTGATCGCTGCCTGCGAAAACGCCGGTTTCAGCCCGAAGATCGCGCTGGAAATCGATCGCATGCTGACCAACATCAGCCTGGTGGCGGCGGGCGTGGGCGTGTCGGTGGTGCCGGCTTCGATGAAGAGCTTTCACCGCGAGAGCGTGGTGTATTGCCGCGTGAAGGATGCCAAGCCGGCGCTGCTGGCGCCGATCAACCTGGTGTGCCGCAGCGAGGCGAGCGAACCGACGCAGCAAAACTTTCTCAAACTGGCGCGGGAATTTGCCGAACGTTGAAGGCGGCATGGCTTAGCCCCCGCGTGGCCGCCAACTTACTTCCACTCCAGGATCGCATTGCTGCGATCCAGCCAATGCACCTTGATGCCGCCCGGCGCCACCTTGCGCCCGGCGCAGGCGCTGGCCGCAAGGCTGAACGGGGCGTCGTAGAAACGGCCGCCGGCCGATGAGCGCATGGCGGTCTGCGGCGCGTTCCTGGCGATCCAGTCAGCCGCATTGGTGCGCAGGAAAATCATGCAGGCGCTGCCGCTGGTCTGGGCCACCTGGCAAGTGCAGCTGTTGCCGGAAGTGGTGATCGGCTCGCTCGGCTGCTGGTTGCGGTTCAGCGGATCGGGCACCGGGATCGGTACCGGGACAGGAATCGCCTGATGATGCGTGCCGTAGCTGCCGCCCAGGTCGCGTGTGGTCACCTGGGCCGATGCCGGCCCCGCGCAAGCCAGCGCCAGCGCAATGGCCGCGCAACGCAGGAATACTGAATGGATGGCATTGGCGTTCATCATCGGCTCCCTTGGTTTGGATAGTCAGGCGCGCGCCTTGAGGCGCCACAGCGAAGTAGTCTCCTTGCTGCGCGCCGCGTACAGCGGATCGTCGCGGTCGGCGGCCTTGCCGTGGCGCGGCTTGGTGTCGATGCGGCCGGCCACTTCCAGGCCGGCGGCGGCGATCGCTTCGGCCAGCATGCCGGGGGCGCGCAAACCCAGGTGTTCGGCGAAATCGGACATGATCAGCCAGCCTTCGCCGCCCGGCTCCAGATGCCGGGCCAGGCCGTTGAGGAAGCCCAGCAGCATGCGGCTGTCCGGATCGTAGACGGCGTGCTCGATGGGCGAACTGGGGCGCGCCGGCAGCCAGGGCGGATTGCAGACGATCAGCGGCGCGCGGCCTTCCGGAAACAGGTCGGCCTGGTGCAATTGCACCTGCGCCAGCAAACCCAGGTTTTTCAGGTTTTCGCGCGCGCATGCCAATGCGCGCTCATCCATGTCGGTTGCCACCACCTTGCGCACACCGCGCCGGGCCAGCACCGCCGACAAGACGCCGGTGCCCACGCCGATATCGAACGCCAGCGCGGTCGACGGCAGCGGCGCCTGCGCCACCAGCTCGATGTATTCCCCGCGCACCGGCGAGAACACGCCGTAGTAAGGATGGATGCGTGCGCCCAACGGAGCGATCTCAACCCCCTTCTTGCGCCACTCATGGGCGCCGATCAGGCCCTGCAGTTCGCGCAGCGAGGCGGCGAACGGCTGCTCGCCCAATTGCGGCCCATAGGCTTCGGCGCAGGCAGCGTGCACATCGGGCGCGCGCCGCAGCGGGATGCTGAAACCGGGATCGAAGGGAACCAGCAGCATGCCCAGGATGCGCGCGCGCTGCGCCTGCATCTGCCGCTGGTGGTGGAAGGCCTGGGCCGGCTGCGCTGCGCTGTCCTTGTCGGCGGCCTTCTTTTTGGCATCGGCCCGCTCGCGTGCGCGGTCGACGCGGCGGCCCAGGGCCTGCAGCAACAGGCGCGCGTTCTGGAAATCGCCGCGCCACAACAGGCCGGTGCCTTCGCAGGCCAGCTTGTAGGCAGTGTCGGCCGGGATCTGGTCATCCGCCTCCACCACGCGTTTGGGCGGGCCGTTGCCGGCTTCCGAGTGCCAGGGCAGCGTGTGCTGCACGCCGTCGGCCTGCCATGCGATGTGAGGAGCTAAATCTTGGGATAAGGTCATTAGTTGGCAATAAGAATGGCGGCGCCATGAGGGCCCCGCCGGAAACAGCCGCCAGTGTAGCAAGCGTACTGCCGCAGCGCTTGGGGAACTTGCCTTTTCAGGCGGCAACCAACCAATCGACGGCATTTGATGCCGGGCAAACTCCCGGCAGCTTTTTTCGCCGGCACTGCCACATTCTGGCTATGATGGGGAACGGCCAACAACCGAAGGAGAAAAGATGAGCGACACGCAAACGGATACGCCGGACTTCGACCACCAGCGCTTGCTGCAGATGGCGAACGAATTTGAACTGGAATTGCAGAAGCAGCCTGCCGACAGCCTTGGCGCGCAACAACTGCGCGAAGATATCGCGCGCCTGAAGGAACACTTGTCGGCACCGCAACCGCACACCGGCTCGGTGCGCGACTCCTGGCAATCGCTGCGCCGGGCCGCCGACAGCGTGGAAAACGCGGTATTGAAAGACAGCCCCTACATCGCCGAGATGGGCCGCATCATCGGCCTGATGTAATTCCTTTTTCCAATGAAAAACCGCCTGCCGCAGTCAATGCGGCAGGCGGTTTCCCTTTGTGCGCGACCAATCCGTTCAATGCGCCGGCAGCGGAATCCATTCGGTCTCGCCGGGGATGTCCGGGAACACGCTCTTGTCGCGCGCATTCCAGGCCGTTTTGGCGGCTTCGATCTTGTCTTTCGAGGTGGCGACGAAATTCCACCACACGAAACGCGGGCCATCCAGCGGCTCGCCGCCCAGCAACATGAAGACCGCACCGCTGCCGGCCTTGAGCGCGACCGCAGCGCCCGGCTCCAGGATGGCCAGGGTGCCGGCCTCCAGGGGCTCGCCATCCAGCGACACGTCGCCCTTGACTACGTAGACGGCGCGCTCGGCGACAGCAGCCGCAATCTCCAGCTCAGCGCCCTTCTCCACACTGGCGGCCACGTACAGCGTCGGGCTGGCGGTCGCCACCGGCGAAGTAACGCCGAAGGCCGAGCCGGCCAGCACATGCAGTTTGGCGCCGCCGACTTCGGCCACCGGCATATCTTCGGGAGCATAGTGGTGGAACAGCGGCGCGCTGTCTTCCTGATCGGCCGGCAGGGCCACCCACATCTGCAGGCCGTGCACCGGCACTTTCTGCTCGCGGATATCGTCGGGCACACGCTCGGAATGGACGATGCCGCACCCGGAAGCCATCCAGTTCACCGCCCCCGGCGTGATGCGCTGGACCACGCCCAGGCTGTCGCGGTGCATCATGGCGCCGGAGAACAGGTAGGTCACGGTGGCCAGGCCGATGTGCGGGTGCGGGCGGACATCGCCTTCGGTGGTGCCGGCATCGAATTCGACCGGCCCCATGTGATCGAAGAACACGAAGGGGCCGACGGTGCGGGCGGCGGCCGACGGCAGCAGGCGGCGTACGGGAAAGCCGATGTCGCGGGTCAGGCCGTGGATCTTGTGGCGGATGTTGCTCATGCTGTACTCCCTGATGGCAGATGACGGATGGCGGACGCCCGCTCGGGGCGCCCGCGGATGTTGTCGGAGGCGGAATAGCCGTTCGGCAATCCGCTTAAAAACGGCCGGCGCGGAAATCCTCGATGGCTTGCTCGACCTGCTCGCGGGTATTCATCACGAACGGCCCCCATTGCGCAATCGGCTCATTCAGGGGCTTGCCTGCAATCAGCAGGAAACGGCTGCCCTGCTCCGCCTGCACCGACACCCCGGCCGCGCCGGCGGCATTGCTGAGCACCGCCATGCGGCCGGCATCGGCCATCCGGCGCTCACCGCGTTCTCCGCCTTCCGCGCCGACGGCCAACTGGCCTTCATACACATACAGGAAGGCATTGTGCGTGGCCGGGATCGGCAGGTCGATGGCCACGCCCGCCTCCAGCGCGATGTCCAGGTACAGCGGCTCGGTGGTGTCGCGCTGGATCGCGCCGGCCGTGCCGAACGCGTCGCCCGCCAGCACGTGTACCTTCGCGCCGGGCTGCGGCGATACCTCGGGGATGCCGGCGGACGGGATGTCGCTGTAGCCGGGATCGGTCATCTTGTCGCGGCCGGCCAGGTTGACCCACAGCTGGAAACCGCTCATCAGGCCGTTTTCCTGCTCCGGCAACTCGGAGTGCACCAGGCCGCGACCGGCGGTCATCCACTGCATGCCGCCCGGTTCCAGCAAACCTTCATTGCCGGCGTTGTCGCGATGGCGCATGCGGCCGGCCAGCATGTAGGTCACGGTCTCGAAGCCGCGGTGCGGATGGTCGGGAAAACCGGCCTGGTAGTCGCCGGGCTCGTCCGAGTGGAAAGCGTCCAGCATCAGGAACGGATCCAGGCGGCGTTGCAGGTCATGGGTCAGCACGCGGGTGAGGCTGACGCCGGCGCCATCCTGGGTCGGGATGCCGTTGACGAGTCGTTCGATCTGGCGGGTATAGGGGGTGTTCATGGTGCTTTCTCCTTGGGGCGTCCGCTTGGTGGCGTCCACTTCATGCGCCCATGTCATGGACGCATGGACGGCTGCCTGGGTGATTCAATTTCATGCAATGCAGTTTCCTGCGCCCGGCCGGCGATGCGCCAGGCGCAGGTGACGGTTTAATGTGGTCGTTCAGGCTGGGCTTCCGGATCGATCGACGACACCAGCAGCAAGGCGCCGATCAGCGACAGGTTCTTCAGGAACTGGGTCAGTTGCGCCTGTGCGGCAGCGCCTTCCATGTTCCAGAAATGGTGGGCCGACACGGTCGCGCCGACCGTGAACAGCGCGATCACCAGCGACACCGGCTTGACGCCGCGGCCGAACATCAACAACAGGCCGCCGCCGACTTCGACCAGGATGGTCACAATTACCGCCAACGTGGGCACCGGCAGGCCCAGGCTGGTGAAGTAGCCGACCGTGCCGGAAAAACCGAGGATCTTGAAGATGCCGGAAATGACGAACAGCGATGCCAGCAGGATGCGGCCGATGCGATAGATGTTGATATTGGTGATCATGATGTTCCTCTCCGTATTGGATGTGGTTTGCAATGCTTAGGGGCGTTGCTCCGCCGGTTGTCGTTTTTCCCGGCGGCCTGTCTTGCTGCAACCGGTAGCGACAGAATAAGCAAAATCCCCGACAAACAAAACAGATTATCTTTATATAATCAATATCTAATTATTAGATATAGTTTGGAGCCGCTTGCATGAACATCGAACGCCTCTCCCTGGACCAGTTGCGGGTCTTCGCCCAGGTCGCCGACAGCGGCAGCTTCCTGGCGGCGGCCCGCAAGCTGGCGCGCGCGCAATCGGCGGTCAGCTATGCCATCGCCACGCTGGAAGAACAACTGGGCGTCGCCTTGTTCGACCGCAGCGGCTATCGGCCGCAACTGACCGCCCCCGGCATGGCGCTGCTGGCCGACTCGCGCCAGGTGCTGGACCATGTCGATTCGCTGCAAGTGCGCGCCAGCTCGTATGCCAAGGGACAAGAGCTGGAAGTGGCGCTGGCGGTCGACGTGTTCTTCCCCACCGCTTGCCTGGTGGATTTGCTGCGGCGTTTCCGCGATGCCTTTCCGGCGGTCACGGTGCGGCTGGATATCGAAGCCCTGGGCGCGGTGGCCGAACGCGTGCTGGACGGGCGCGCCATGCTGGGTATCCTCGGCACCTTGCCGACCACTCCGCCCAACCTGCTGCGCATCACCCTGCCCAGCGTGAAGCTGGTGGCGGTCGTGGCGCCGCACCACCCGCTGGCGCAGGTCAAGGGGCGGATATCCGAAAAGCTGCTGTTGCAGCAGACCCAACTGGTGCTGTCGGACCGCAGCGAGATGACCGCGCGCCAGGATTTCTCGGTGCATTCGCGGCTGACCTGGCGCATGAGCGACCTCGGCACCAAGCATGCGCTGCTGCGCGCCGGCATGGGCTGGGGCAACATGCCGCTGCATGTGGTGCAGGACGACATCGCTAGCGGCCGGCTGGTGAGCATCGCCACTATCCACCATCCGCCGCAGGGCTCCGAACTGCCGGTGCAATGCGTCTACAAGCCCGACTACCGCGCCGGGCCGGCGCTGTCGTGGTGGCTCGATTCATTGGCGGCGCTCAACACGCTGGAGCCGCTCAAGCCATGATCCGCTTGATCGCGCTCAATGCGCTGAAAACCGCTCGCGGTACTGCGCCGGGCTCACGCCCAGCTGGCGCTGGAACACGCGGCGCAGGTTCTGTTCTTCGCCATACCCGGCATCGGTGGCGATGCGCTTGAGCGGCAACGAGGTTTCCTCCAGCGCGCGCCGGGCGGCTTCCAGCCGCATCAGTTCCACCGTGCGCGCCGGCGTACGGCCAAGCTCGGCGACGTAGGCGCGGGCAAAGGTGCGCGGGCTCATGTTGACGTAGCCCGCCAGGTTTTCCACCCGCAGGTCATCGCCGAGATGCGCGGCAATCCAGGCATGCAGCTCGGCAAAGCGCCCCGCGCCCGCCGATTGCGAGGCCAGCGGCATGCTGAACTGGGATTGCCCGCCCGGGCGCTTGATGAACATCACCAGCTGGCGCGCCGTGGCGATGGCTTGCCGGTGCCCGCAATCCTGCTCCACCAGGGCCAGCGCCAGGTCGATACCGGCAGTCACGCCGGCCGAGGTCCAGATATGCCCTTGGCGGATGAAAATCGGTTCCGCATCCACTTCCAGGCGCGGATATTGCCGCTGCAATTGGGCCGCCCAATCCCAGTGCGTGGTCACGCGCAAGCCATCCAATATGCCCGCCTCGGCCAAATGGAAGACGCCGGTGCAGACCGAACACACCCGCTGCGCCTGCGATGCGCGGCGGCGTATCCATTGCACCAGCGCGGCGTCGGTGGCGAAGGTCTCGCCGGTGCTGCCGCCGGGAGAAATCAGCGTATGGATGCCGGGCCCGGAGTCCAGCTCGGCATCCAGCGCCGCCAGCGATTGCGTGGCCACCGGCAAGCCGGCGCCGGTGACAATGCTGCCGCCGCTGGCCGACACCACATGCAGACGGTACGGGCCGACCTCGCCGGCAAGCCGGTTGGTGGTGGCGAACACCTGCAGCGGACCGGACAGGTCGAGCAGGTTCATGCCTTCGTAGGCCAGCAGCACCACGCGCCTGGGCTGGACGGATGCGTTTTTCTTCGGTGCACTGGGGCTCACGGTCTGTCTCGCAAAAATCTGGTTGGTATCTGCCGATGTTATCCCATGCGCCACTCAAGCCGGACGCGCCTGGCCGACGCGCTGCGAAAGCATCCAGTATGCGGTCGCCAGCGCACTGAGCAGCAGGATCGGCAGGATCGCCGCGTTAAGCGTCTGCCAACCGAACCGCGCCAGCAAGGGGCCTGCGCCCAGCGTGGCCAGTGCCGTAGCGGCGTAGCGCAGCAGTTCGGAAAAGCCCTGGGTCTTGGCCTGTTCGGATGGCGCATAGGAACGCGCGAGCAAGGTGGTGCCGCCGACGAACATGAAATTCCAGCCGATCCCCAGAAACAGCAGCGCCGCGTAGAAAGCCGGCAGGCTGGTGGAAGCCATCGCGGTCACGGCGCAGGCCAGGTTCAGCGCCAGCCCGGCCATCAGCACCGCCCCCAGGCCGAAACGCTTGATCAGGCGGCCGGCGAAAAAGGATGGCGCATACATGCCCACCAGGTGCCACTGGATGATGGCCGCGCCGTCATCGATGCGATAGTGGCAAGCCACTGCCGCCAACGGGGCCGCGGTCATGATCAACATCATCACCATCGACCCCGCCACGTTGTTGGCCACCGATGCGATGAAGACCGGCGTGCGCGCTATCCGGCCCAGCGTGCGTGCCGGCGCCGGGGCCTGCGCTGCGGCATCGGCCGCTGCCGGCGAAGGCGCGGCATCGCGGTAAAACAGCAGCAGGACCAGCACCGACAGCGCCCCCATGACAGCCACCACCAGATAGGCCCCGGCGAACAGGGCCGACGGAAACAGGTCCTTGCTCCATGCCGCCAGCGCCGGCCCGGCGATGGCCGCGATCACGCCGCCGGCCAGCACCGTGGAGATGGCGCGGCTCTTGAATTCGTCGGAGACGGCATCGGCCGCGGCCAGCCGGTAATACTGGGCGAAGGCCTGGAATACGCCCACCAGCGCGGTGCCTGCGCAAAAGATCCAGAAGTCGCCATGCCATACCGACCATACCGACACCAGCCCGCCCACGCAGCAACTGGCGGCGCCCAATGCGAACGACAAGCGCCGCCCCAGGCGCTGGATCAGGAAGGCGGCGAACCAGGTCACGAGCGCGCCGGCAACGGTGATCAGGGCGAACGGCAAGGTCGCCAGCGCTTTGTCCGGCGCCAGTTGCCAGCCGGTCAGCGCGGTCAGCGTCAGGTCGATGGAAATGGCGCAGGTAAACAGGCCCTGGCATACCGCCAGCACCGCCGGGTTGTATCTTCCCGCGGCATCAGCAGGCGGTAAGGAAAGCGCCTTAACATGGGCGGATTGCTGCCCGGGATGGCCTGTCGGCGGTGTTGTCATGGTTTGTCGCTCTGGTATGTTGTCGGAGGAAAAATTGTCGATTTGGCCCGATATGGCGTCAATGACACAAACCATTCAATTCCTGCCAATCCACCCGGCCCCACCATTCCAGCCACCTGACAAGAACCCTGCCCATGCTGATCGATGCGAGCCAATCCGTACTGCTGGTGGTCGACCTGCAGCAAAAACTGCTGCCGGCGATCCATGACAACCAGGCCATCCTGACGCAGGCCGTGCGCATGGCCACCATTGCCGGCCTGCTCGGCGTGCCCGTGATCGGCACCGAACAGATCCCCGACAAGCTCGGCCCCAACCATCCCGATATCCGCCCCCTGTGCGGCCAGACACTGGCCAAGAGCCACTTCGACGCCTGCGCCGAAGGCCTGCTGCCAATCCTGCCGGCGTCCGCGCGCCAGATCGTCATCGCCGGTTGCGAGGCGCACATCTGCATGCTGCAGACAGCGCTCTCGCTGCTGGAACACGGTTATCAGGTGCTGCCGCTGCTGGACGCCTGCGGATCGCGCAAGCCCGGCGACCGCGAGGCCGCCTTCGCGCGGCTGCGGCATGCGGGCGCGGTGCCGGTGACGGTGGAAATGGTGGCGTATGAATGGCTGCGCGACGCCAGGCATGCGCTGTTTCGGGATGTGCTCAAACTCATCAAATAAGCCATCAGATAAGCAAACGCATCCGTGCGACATGCAACAGATGAAAATTTCCCGACGGCTTGCCCGGGCAACATCCCCGTCCTGGAACTGTGGTACAAGAACAGAGATCCCTCGCCGCCTGATTGCAAAACGACAATCCCGGCGGCGCCGCAAACATGAAGAAGATATCCGAAACACTTATGTCCAGCTTATCGCCCTCCGCCTTGCCCCGCCCTTCGTCCGGCGCTACCGTGCAGGCACTGCGCGCCAGTTGCTCGGCTTGCGGCATGCACCAGCTGTGCCTGCCGATGGGGCTGGACCAGAGCGACATGCAACGGCTGGAGCAAGTGATCAACCGCCGCCGCAGGCTCAGGCGCGACGAGACGCTGTACCGCGTCAACGACAAGTTCGACATGCTGTACGCGATCCGGCTGGGCCACTTCAAGACGTTCCAGCACAACCCCAATGGCGGCCAGCAGATCACCGGTTTCCAGATGGCCGGCGAATTGCTCGGCATGGATGCCATCGGCGCCGGCCACCACCTGTGCGAGGCGGTGGCGCTGGAAGACAGCGAGGTCTGCGAGATTCCCTTCGCCAGCCTGGAAGACCTGTTCCGCGACATGCCGGTCCTGCTGCGCCAGTTCCATCGCATGATGAGCCTGGAAATCTCGCGCGAGCAACGCGTGATGCTGACCCTGGGCAGCATGACCGCGCAGCAGAAGATGGCGGCCTTCCTGGTCAACCTGTCGTCGCGCTACGTGAGCCGCGGCTACTCCTCGACCCGCTTCCAGCTGCGCATGACGCGCGAGGAAATCGGCAACTATCTCGGGCTGGCGGTGGAAAGCGTGAGCCGCCTGCTGTCCGCGTTCAAGAAAACCGGCGTCATCGACGTCAATCACCGCGACGTGGCATTGCTTGACCTGCCATCGCTGCGCGCCATCGCGCTGGGCAGCGATCCCTGCGCCTGAGCTGACTGTTCACATGCGTCGCGCGTGCTTCGGCCGCGCTAGAATGTCCGGATGACATATCGGACACGCAACGCCTCTCCCTCCCATCGCGGATTCCTTCAGGCACGACTCGTCACCGCCGTACTGGCCGTGGCGACCACCCTCCTGCTGTTTGCCCTGGTCGCCTGTGAAGTCACTACCCATGGCGCCCTGGTGCGGCTCGACCAGCAACTGGCCGACTGGTTCAACCGCCACGCCTTCTCGCCCCTGACGGAGCTGCTGCTCGGCTATACCCACTTGCACGGCGCCATCGGCGTGCTGGCCATGGGTACGCTGCTGTTGTGGCACATGCTGCGCCAGCGGCAGTGGCATTGGGCGGCCGACCTGTTGCTGGTGCTGCCGGGCGGCATGCTGCTCAATGTCGGTTTGAAGCATGTCTTCATGCGGCTGCGCCCGCATTTCGACGATCCCATCCTGGTGCTGCACAGCTACAGCTTTCCCAGCGGCCACACAATCGGCGCCACCTTGCTGTATGCGATGCTGGCGGCTTACCTGCTCCGGCAGCCGGCGCTGGCCGGGCGCGGCACGCAGGCCGCCATCGTCTGCACAGCCTTGCTGCTGGTACTGCTGACCGCCTTCAGCCGGGTCTATCTCGGCGCCCATTTCCTCAGCGATGTGCTGGGCGCGATGCTGCTGGGCACGGCCTGGTTCGCCTTGTGCACCACGGCAATTTTCACGCTGCGCCGGCACTATCGGGCGCGGGCGCGCTCCAACTGATTGCCGGCGCATGGCCGGCCCTTTTGCGATGCCGCCTATGACGACACATCAGACCCCAGAAAAAACCAACCCTGCCGGATTTCCGGCAGGCAAGCAGCAACAGGATGCCAACCTGGGCCGCCCCGACGTGGTCGCCGCCATCAACGCCACGGCCGGCGGCGGCCATGCGCAGGAACTGGCCGAACACATCGCCGCCGAGTTCGCCAGGCATGGCTTGCGCGCCAGCGTGTGCCTTGCGGCCAGCGGCGACGACATGCTGGCCGTCGCGCGCCAGGCGGTGCGCGACAAGATCGGGATCGTCGCCGTGGGCGGCGGCGACGGCAGCGTCAACGCGGTGGCCTCGGTGCTGATGGCCGATACCGCTTGCAGCAGCGCCCTGGGCGTGCTGCCGCTGGGCACGCTCAATCATTTCGCCAAGGACCTCGACATCCCGCTGGCGCTGGACGAGGCCATCGCCGCGATCGCCAACGGCCGGCGCATCCGCGTCGACAGCGGCGAAGTCAACGGCATCCCCTTCATCAACAATTCCAGCCTCGGCCTGTACCCCGATATCGTGCGCGAACGCGAGAAACAGCAATCCCGCCTGGGGCGCGGAAAATGGCTGGCCTTCAGCTGGGCCGCCATGGGCGCGCTGCGGCGCTATCCCTTCCTGCGGGTGCGCCTGCATATCGGCGGCCGCGACCACTGGCGGCATACGCCCCTGGTCTTCATCGGCAACAACGAATACCTGATGCGCGGGCTGGATATCGGCAAGCGCTCCTCGCTGACCGGCGGCAAGCTCAGCCTCTACGTCTGCCACCGCACCGGCCGCCTCGGCCTCCTGCGCCTGGCCGTCAACGCCTTGTTCGGACGCCTGCGCGAGGCGCACGACTTCGATGCCCTCACGGCCAGCGAAATCCTGATCGAAACCCACAAGAAACGCATGCTGGTGGCCACCGACGGCGAAGTCACGATCATGCAGACGCCGCTGCAATACCGCATCCGCCCGGCCTCGCTGGAAGTGATCGTGCCGGATCGCGCAACCCGGCCCATCCCCGGGCCAGCCCCGGCGGCCATCGCGCCGACATGGAGAAAGGACGACTGATGCGCACCATCATCCACCTCTCGGACCTGCATTTCGGCCGCATCAACGCCGCCATCATCGCGCCGCTGATCGCGCAGGTACATGAACTCAAGCCCGACCTGGTGGTGGTGTCCGGCGACCTGACCCAGCGTGCGCGCAGCGCCCAGTTCAAGCAAGCGCGCCGCTTCCTCGATGCCCTGCCGCAGCCGCAACTGGTGGTGCCGGGCAACCACGATGTGCCGCTGTTCAACATCGCCGCGCGCCTGCTGCAGCCGTTGCGCAAATACCGCCGCTATATCGGCGCCGACTTGCACCCGGTCTTCATGGATGAGGAGATGGTGGTGGTCGGCATCAACACCGCGCGCTCGCTGACCATCAAGGATGGCCGCGTCAACGACCGCCAGATCGAAATCACGCGCCGCCAGTTGGCCGCCGTCGGCGACCACATGGTCAAGATCATCGTCACCCACCATCCCTTCGACCTGCCGCCCGGGCCGCAACACCACAGCCTGGTCGGCAAGGCGGCGCCCGCCATGCGCGCCTTCGCGCTCTGCGGCGCCGACCTGCTGCTGGCAGGCCATGCGCATACCAGCTCGGCCGTCAGCAGCGCCGGGCGCTACGACATCCCCGGCTATTCGGCGCTGGTGGTGCAGGCCGGCACGGCCACGTCCACCCGCGGGCGCGGCGAAGCCAATTCATTCAATGTATTGCGGATTGAGGCGCACCGGATCGCGGTGCACAGGCTGTGCTGGGAGCCCGGGGAGAACAGCTTCTCGCTGGCGGCGTCGCAGTCTTTCGTGCAACGCGGCAGCGAATGGTTCGAGACGGATGACCTCAGCGACGAGCCAAGCGACGGGATAAGCGCCAGCGCAGCACATCGGCCAGCAAGAACAGCAACAGGCTGAACCCCATCAGCGGCAGGCTCCACCCCAGGGCGATGGCCAGCGCGCCGACCGCCGTGCGCTGCGCCGGCGGCAGCCGCATGAAGGCCTCGGACAGCGGCGCCAGGGCGGATCCGGCAGCCGGGCGGCGGCGCCACCACATCACATAGCCAAGCACGATCATGGCCGTGAGCGCAATGCCGAAGGCGGCCATCAGGATCTGGTTCCACACGCCGAACAGGATGCCCATGTGCGCATCGACGCCCCAGCGGATCAGTTTGGCCACCAGCGGAAACGTCTCGAAATCGGCGCGGCTGGTAATGGCCATGCGCTCCGGATCGACTGCCACCGTATCGACCTGGGTCGGCCAGGAGCGGTCGACTTCGCGCACCATCCACGCCTGGTTCTGCGCACGCGGAGGACGGATCTCGATCTCGCCGGCATCGATGCCGCCCTGGCGCGCGATCGATTGCACCAGGTCGAACCGCGCCAGATCGCCCACCGCCGGCATCGGCATGGCCATGCCGCCCTGTCCGTGGTGCCCCATGTGCCCGGCATGCTCGCCCATGCCGGCATCGGCGCCAGCGCCAGTGCCGGAGTGCTGCAATTGCATCGAGGCCGAAGGCGTCACCCATCCCATGGAAGCGCGCAGCATGTTGACGTGCCCGCCGGCCCACTTCGACCAGGTCAGTCCGGTCGCCGAGAAAAACACCAGCCCGACCACGATCCACAGCCCCAGCAGCGCATGCAGGCGGCGCGCGTTGATCGGCCGGCGCGCGGCAGGACGCGCCTTGCGCCGCGTACTCCACCACAGCCAGAGGCCGCCCAGCGCGCCCAGCCACAGCCACGATGCCGCCAGCTCGCTATAGTTGCGGCCCAGGCTGCCCAGCATCAGGTTGCGGTGCAGGTAATCCAGCGCGGTGCGAAAAGGCAGCGTGCCGCTGGTGCCATAGACGATCAGGTCGCCCTTGACTTCCAGGCTCACGGGGTCGATGAAGATCGCGCGGCTTTCTGAGTCGCCCAGCCCTTCCTGGCTGAACATCACGCGCGTATTCCAGCCCGGCTCCTTGCCCGGCCGCACCGCAAACAGGCGCGGCCCTTCGCCGATATAACTTTGTGCCGCCGTCACCTGCGCCGCCAGCGGCTGCGCGGCACCTTGCGAGTGGTTCAACAACTGGTCGGCATACCAGCGCGCCTCGATCTGCGGCGTCACCACGAACAGCGTGCCGGTGACGGCGGCCACCAGGATGAACGGGCCGACGAACAGGCCGATGTAGAAATGCAGGCGCAGCAGCAAAGCCGCCAGCGCCGATGCGCTCTTGCGCTGGCCGGCCACGCTGGCGGCCGGCTGGTAGGTATTTGTGGTCATGGCAGGAAAGCGCTCGTCCCGGCGGGACGCATGGAGCGGCAGAATAAGTGGCAAGAACAAGCGGCCAATTGTAGGCCGCGCGCCAGGCGCTGCGAATGTGGCAATTTGTCGCACGGGCCGGGCGAAACCGGCCCAAAGGATGGGGGCGAAATGAAAAAGAGCCGCAATACGCGGCTCTTCCGTATGGCCCGTGCCTGGCGTGTTGCCGGCGACGTTGGCTTAGAGGGGGTTCTGGTCGATCCAGTCGCCCGAGAAATCCAGGATGTAGGCAACCGCCTCATCTTCGGAATCGAACTCATTGGTCGGCGACTTGCGTTGATAGCGCAACTTGCCGTTGCTGTCCTTGCCTTCGTGGATCACGAAGCAGGCCATGAATTTCCCATTGTCCATTTTTTGAACCTGTGGAATGACGGAATTTCCCTTGTAAGGAAAGAGATTGGACATCAAAAAGCCTCCTGATTGCGAGGCGCAATGCTAGCACGAAGCGGCTTTTTTCTCAGGGAGGCCCATCGCCTGGCATATTTGCAACTTAGTTGCATTTATGGGATATTACGCAACTCTGTTGCATTTAATTCAGGCAATTTCCATCACTCCCTTTTGACGCCCACACTCCTATTCCCATGCCAACCACTACCCTGCGACCTGCCGACGGCAGGCTTCCCGTGACCGTGCTCTCGGGCTTTCTCGGCGCCGGCAAAACCACCCTGCTCAACCACATCCTCAATAACCGCGAAGGCCGTCGCGTGGCCGTCATCGTCAACGACATGTCGGAAATCAATATCGATGCCGCCTTGGTCAGGAACGGCGGCGCCGAACTGTCGCGCACCGATGAAAAGCTGGTGGAAATGAGCAATGGCTGCATCTGCTGCACGCTGCGCGAGGATTTGCTGCTGGAAGTGCGCAAGCTGGCGCGCGAACGACGCTTCGACCAACTGGTGATCGAATCCACCGGCATTTCCGAACCGCTGCCGGTGGCCGAGACGTTCACCTTCACCGGCGAAGACGGCGCCAGCCTGTCCGATGTGGCACGGCTGGACACCATGGTCACCGTCGTCGATGCCTACAATTTCCTCAAGGACTACAGCTCGCAAGACAGCCTGGAAGAACGCGGCCAATCGCTGGGAGAGGAAGACACCCGCACCGTGGTCGACCTGCTCATCGAACAGATCGAGTTTTGCGACGTGCTGGTGCTCAACAAGCTGGACCTGGTGTCGCCGCAGGAGCTGGAACGGCTGACCGCCATCCTGCGCAGCCTCAATCCGCGCGCCCGTATCGAGACCGCGACCTTCGGCAGCGTGGCGCTGGACAAGGTCTTGCATACCGGCCTGTTCGACTTCGAACAGGCACAGCAGGCGCCGGGCTGGTTGCAGGAGCTGCGCGGCGAACATGTTCCCGAATCCGAACAGTACGGCATCTCCAGCTTCGCCTACCGCGCGCGCCGCCCCTTCCACCCGCAGCGATTCTTCGACCTGATCAATACCGAATGGCCGGGCGTGGTGCGCTCCAAGGGTTTCTTCTGGCTGGCCAGCCGGCCGGCGCAGGCCGGTTCCTGGTCGCAGGCGGGCGGCGTATGCCGCCACGGGCTGGCGGGCAAATGGTGGGCCGCCGTGGCGCGCGAGCAATGGCCGCAAGACCAGGAATCGGTCGATTTCATCATGGCGCAATGGGATGAAAACGTCGGCGATGCGCGCCAGGAGCTGGTGCTCATCGGCATGGAGCTGGATCAGGCCATGCTGCGCGCCAGACTGGATGCCTGCCTGCTGGACGCTGCCGAGATGGCGCAAGGCCCGCTGGGCTGGGCGCGCATGGCCGATCCGTTTCCGCTATGGGGCTGAGCGTGGCATCCGCGCTGCCCGATGTGGCCCGCCACGAAAGCTCGGCCATTCCCCTGGCGCTGGATTGGGTCGGCATGCGCGGCATCGCCATCCCGCTGTCGCCGGGCGGCCGGGAAAGCGGAGCAGGCGCACCGCTGGCGGCCACGGCCGAGCTTGCCGTGGACTTGCCCGATCCGCACGCCAAAGGCATCCACATGTCGCGCCTGTACCGTTTATTGGGCGAGTTCGCCCGGCATGGGGAATGGTCGCCGCGCGCGCTGCAACAGCTGCTGCGCGACATGATCGCAAGCCACGCCGACTGCGGGTCACGCGCGGCGCGCATCGGGCTGGCGTTCGGCTTGCTGCAACAACGGCCGGCGCTGCGCACGCCCGACCTGGCAGGCTGGAAGAGTTATCCGGCCAGCGTGCAGGCCGTGCAGCGCGGCCACGCCACGCAGGTGGAACTTGCGGTGCGCATCCAGTATTCCTCCACCTGCCCCTGTTCGGCCGCCCTGTCGCGCCAGGCGGTGCGCGATGCCTTTGCGGCAGACTTCAGCGATACCGCACTCGTCGCGCGCGGCGACGCGCTCGACTGGATTTCCGACAGGGCCAGCCTGGCCACGCCGCACAGCCAGCGCAGCGAAGCCGAGGTGCGCATCAGGCTTTCCCCCGCTGCCGATGCGTTGCCGATCTCGGCACTGATCGACTGCGCCGAAACCGCCTTGGCCACGCCGGTGCAGACCGCCGTCAAGCGCGCCGACGAACAGGCGTTCGCTCTGCTCAACGGCGCCAACCTGATGTACGTGGAAGATGCCGCGCGTCGCCTGCGGCAGGCATTGGAACAGCATTTCGGCGCCTGCTCGGTCACCGTCAGCCACCATGAAAGCCTGCATCCGCATGATGCGGTCGCCTCTTGTGCGACGCCCGGCTGGGAGCGCATCGATTAAAGAAGAGCGAAGGATGCGCGCCGGCGCGAACCGGAGTATCTTTCACCCTATTGCCAGAACGACAGATCCCCTCATGATTTCCAGCCGCACCCCCAGCACCTTGCAACGCCACCAATTCGCCGCGCTTGAACCCGGCCCGCGCCTGCTGGTGCTGGGCGCGGTACACGGCAATGAAACTTGCGGCACGCGCGCCATCGAACGACTGCTGCGCGAACTGGACAACGGCGACCTCGCCATCGCGCGCGGCCTGCTGACCTTGGTGCCGGTCACCAATCCCCTCGCCTACCGCAAGCAACAGCGCCAGGGCGAACGCAACCTTAACCGCAACATGCGGATCAATGCCGCTCCCGCCAATTTCGAAGACCGGATATCCAACCTGCTGTGCCCGTGGATCGCCGAACACGATGTGCTGCTCGACCTGCACTCCTTCCATACCGCCGGCGTGCCTTTCGCCATGCTGGGGCCGGAAGACAACCATGGCGACATCGAACCCTTCGCCCATGCCCAGGCGGAACAGCGCATGGCCGCCCACCTGGGGACGACCCGCATCGTGGAAGGATGGATGGCTACCTATGCGCGCGGCGTGGAACGCCGCCGCCAGGAAGGCAAAGTCAGCGCGCCCGACCTGCTGGACCGCAACTATGGCGTAGGCACCACCGAATTCGCCCGCACCCAGGGCGTCTATGGCATCACGCTGGAATGCGGGCAGCATGACGACCCGCGCGCACCGGAAGTGGCCTACCAGGCGATCCGGCAAACACTGGCGCTGTTGGATATGATCGATGTGCCGCTGGAGCCGCCTCGGGAAAACATCGAGATCATCCGCCTGGTCGACGTGATCGACATGGAGCATCCGGCCGATGCCTTCACCCGCGAATGGGCCAGCTTCGACCGCGTGACCAAGGGCCAAACCATCGGCCATCGCCACGGCGGCGCGGCAGTGACGGCGCCGGATGACGGCTACATCGTCTTCCCCAATCCCAAGGCGCTGGCCGGCAATGAATGGTTCTACTTCGGCGTGAAAAGCGGGCGCAAGCTGTAAGCCTATCGGTCAGCCGCAACGATCAGCCGCAATCCAGCACATAGAAGCGCGTGTCCACCACCATCACCGGAAACGCAGGCGGCAGCGCGGTTTTCTCGACCAGCGCGAAACCGTTCTTCTCATAGAAGCGGTGCGCCGCCAGGAACTTGGCGGTGGTGCCCAGATAGATCTGCCTCACCCCCTTCTCCTTGGCCCAGCCGATCGCGCCGTCCAACAAGCGCTTGGCGGCGCCATGCTCCTTGCCGCGATGGCTGGCGGCGACGAACATCTTGCGCAGCGCTACCTGGCCGTTGCCGATATCCAGCAGCGAGACGGTGCCGACGACTTTTGCGCCATCCAGCGCCACCCAGAAATTGCCGTTGCCCTTCTGGTAGAAACCAGGGATGTCGTTCAGGTCGGGCTGGCCTTCCAGCGTGATGGGAATGCCGAATTCCTGTTGCTGGATCGGCAGGATGACGTCGACGACGCCGGCGGAATGTTCGGAAGAAAACGGCTGGATTTCAATCATGGTCTTGTCGATGTCCAAAAAATTTCACTTGAGTTCATTGCCCGGCATCAGCTCCCAGCAGCGCGGGCTGTGGGCGAAGCCGATATGCCCGTAGTAATCCGCCGCCTCGGGCGCGGCCAGCAAGCGCAGGCGGCAGCGCGGGCCGAGCCGGCTGCGGGCATGGCGGATCAGTTCCTTGCCGATGCCGCGGCGCTGGTAATGTTCATCGACCGCCAGATCAGACATGAAGCAGGCATAGGTGAAATCGGTCACGCAGCGCGCCACGCCGACCAGCAGTTCGCCGTCCCAGGCGGTGGCGAGCAGGTTGGCGTTCTCGACCATGCCCTGCATGCATGCCAGGTCGTCCAGCGGACGGCGCGGCCCCAGCGAGGTGCGCGAAAGGATATCGATGAACTGCTCGACGCTGAGGACGGCGTCGGTCTTGTATGTGATGGTCATGGCGGCAGGCGGGCTAAAGCTAAAGCCAGCATGATACCGAAACAGAGAGCGACTGTTCGGACGCGGCCGCCGCAAACAAAATCGCCGGCGCAAGGCCGGCGATGGATGACTCGCGACATCGGAATCAAATCGGCATCTTCAGCCGTTCTTCCACAGCGGGCTGCGTTTTTCCAGGAAGGCATTGACGCCCTCCTTCTGGTCCTGCGTATCGAACAGGTCGATGAACAGTTCGCGCTCGGTCTGCAGGATGGTGCCCAGCGGATTGTGGCGCGCGCCCTGGATCAGCTTCTTGCTGGCCGCCACCGATGACGGGCTTTGCTTCTCGGCTTGCAGCGCCAGTTCCAGCGCCCGCGCACGGGCCTGGCCCCTGGCCACCACCTCTTCCACCAGGCCGATGCGCAATGCGGTCTCGGCATTGACGCGTTCGCCGCACAGGATCATGCGCTTGGCCCAGCCCTCGCCCACCAGCCACGGCAAATTCTGCGTGCCGCCGGCGCAGGGCAGCAGGCCCACGGCCGCCTCCGGCAAGGCCATCTGCGCCTGCTCCTCGGCGATGCGGATGTCGCAGGCCAGCGCGCATTCCAGCCCGCCGCCCATGGCATAGCCATTGATGGCGGCGATCGAGACGCCGCGGAAATTGGACAGCGTCTCAAACGCCTCGCCGAAACGGCGCGCCATCTCGCGCGCCATGGCGCGGTCGCCGTCGGCGAACAGCTTCAGGTCGGCGCCGGCGGAAAAGAACTTCTCGCCCTCGCCGGTCACCACCAGCGTGTAGATGTCGCGGTCGGCGTTGAGGTCGCCGACCAGTTGCGTCAGGCTGGCCAGCGCATCGCGCGTCCAGGTATTGGCCGGCGGGTTGGACAATGTCAGGACCGCCGTGTGGCCGATCTTTTCCAGCTTGAGATTGGTATAGGTATGCATGAATGCCTTTCGGGGAATCGCTTATCGGATGTCGTCCAGGTTGTCGCTGTTCAGCAAATGGCGCGAGACGATCACGCGCATGATCTCGTTGGTGCCTTCCAGGATCTGGTGCACGCGCACGTCGCGGAAATAGCGTTCCAACGGGTATTCGCGGATGTAGCCGTAGCCGCCGTGGATCTGCAGCGCCTCGTTGCAGATGCGAAAACCCAGGTCGGTCGCCAGGCGCTTGGCCATCGCGCAATAGGTGGTGGCGCCGGGCGCCTGGTTGTCCAGCTTGACCGCCGCCAGCCGCACCATCTGGCGCGCCGCGACCAGCTCGGTCTGCATGTCGGCCAGCTTGAACTGCAGCGCCTGGAAGTCGGCGATCGGGCGGCCGAACTGCTTGCGCTCCTTCATGTAGGCGTGCGCCGCGTCCAGCGCCGCCTGCGCCGCGCCGACCGAACAGGTGGCGATGTTGATGCGCCCGCCGTCCAGGCCCTTCATGGCGAACACGAAACCCTCGCCCTCGTTGCCCAGCAGATGGTTGGCCGGCACCTTGACGTTGTCGAAGCTGATGGTGCGCGTAGGCTGGCTGTTCCAGCCCATCTTGCTTTCCTTCTTGCCGTAGCCGATGCCGGGGGCATTGCCCGGCACCACGATGGCGGAAACGCCGCGGGCGCCCTCGCCTCCGGTGCGCGCCATCACTACCAGCACATCGGTCGAACCGGCGCCGGAGATGAAGGCCTTGGAACCGTTGAGCACATAGTGGCCGTCCACCAGCCTGGCGGTGGTCTTGAGCGAAGCCGCATCCGAACCGGAACCCGGTTCGGTCAGGCAGTAGGAGCCGATCTTGCGGCCGGCCGCCAGCTTTTCGCACCATTCAGCCTTGATGGCGGCAGTGCCCCAGGAAGCGATCATCCAGCTCACCATGTTGTGGATGGTCAGATAGGCGGCGGTGGAAGGACAGGCGCGCGCCAGTTCCTCGAACACCACGGTAGCGTCCAGCCGCGTCAGGCCCAGGCCGCCCACCTCTTCCGGCGTATACAGGCCGCAAAAGCCCAGCTCGCCGGCCTTGGCGATCACGTCCAGCGGGAAATGCGCTTCCTCGTCCCACTTGGCGGCGAACGGCGCCATCTCGCCGGCGGCGAAGTCGCGCGCGCTTTGCTGGAAGGCCTGTTGATCTTCATTGAGTTCAAAGTCCATGCTTATCTCCTGTTTTGGTCTTGATATGGGTCTAGATTAATGGAATTTGGGAAATGGGGTTGTCGCTGGCGCGACATTGAGGGCATTGTCTTACCGAAAACGGCAACGCCACCGGATCCCGGCCTGTGCCGGGATGACGGCGTACAAACTACGCTCCGTCATCCTGACGAATGTCAGGATCCAGTGGCTTATCCAGCCGCTTCAAGCGGCCGCATCCAATGCAGGACTGCCGGTGCCAACCTTGCCGAACGCAGCAAGCAAACTCGCCTGACGCTCCCGCATCGCCGCTACCGCCTTGTCCTTGACATGGCCGTAACCCCGCACCTGATCCGGCAACTGCGCCAGTTCAATGGCGAGCGCATGGTTGGAGGCGTCCAGCTTGCGCAGCAGGCCCAGCACCATCTCGCGGTAATCGACGATCAGTTGCCGCTCCATGCGCCGTTCTTCGGTGCAGCCGAACACATCCAGCGCCGTGCCGCGCAGCCCCTTCATCCTGGCCAGCAGCTTGAAGGCCTTGAACATCCAACTGCCGTAGCGGGCCTTGAGCAGACGGCCCTGCGCATCCTTCTTCGCGAAGATCGGCGGCGCCAGATTGAAGCTCAAGGCAAAGTCGCCCTCGAATTGCTGCTCCAGTTGCTGCATGAACTTGCCGTCGGTGTACAGGCGCGCCACTTCGTACTCGTCCTTGTAGGCCATCAGCCTGGACAGGTTGCGCGCCACCGCCAGCGCCAGCTTGTCGCCGCCCAGCGGCGCTTCGGCGGCGCGCACCGCTTCCACCACTTCGGCGAACTGCGCGGCGTAGGCGGCGTTCTGGTAATCGGTCAGGAAAGCGATGCGGCGCTTAAGCAGCTTGTCCAGCGTCTCGGGCATGCGCAGCAGCACCGGCTGGGCCGGCATGGCGATCTTTTCCACCTTGGCCAGGTCCACCGCGGCGCGGCGGCCCCACAGGAAGGCGGTCTTGTTGGCCTCCACCGCCACGCCGTTCATCTCGATGGCGCGCAGCAGCGCTGCCTCGGTCAGCGGCAATTCGCCGCGTTGCCAGGCATAGCCCAGCATGAACAGGTTGGTGGCGATCGAGTCGCCCATCAGCGCGGTGGCCAGGCGGGTGGCGTCGATGAAATCGGCCTGGCCGTCCACCGATTCGACGATCAGCGCCTTGACTTCCTCGAACGGGAATTGCCAGTCCGGATTCCTGGCGAACTGCCCCGGCGGCTGCTGGTGCACGTTGACCACGGCGCGCGTGCGGCCCGGGCGCATCTTGGAGATGGCGTCGAAGGAGCCGGCGGTCAGCATGTCGCAACCCAGGATCAGGTCGGCCTCGCCGGTGGCGATGCGCTGGGCACGGATGCCGTCGCGCGTGGCGGCGATGCGCACATGCGACGTCACCGAACCGTTCTTTTGCGACATGCCGGTCATGTCCAGCACCGAGGCGCCACGGCCTTCCAGGTGCGCGGCCATGCCCATCAAGGCGCCGATGGTGATCACGCCGGTGCCGCCAATACCGTTGATCAGGATGTTGAACGGCGTGTCGCAGGACGGCAGCACCGGCTGCGGCAACGCGCCGAAATCGTCGGTCTGGCCCTTCTTGATGATGCCCGCCTTCGACTTCTTCAGCTTGCCGCCGGTGACGGTGACGAAGCTGGGGCAGAAGCCCTTGACGCAGGAGTAATCCTTGTTGCAGGACGACTGGTCGATGGCACGCTTGCGGCCGAATTCGGTTTCCAGCGGCAGGATCGAGGTGCAGTTGGACTGCACGCCGCAGTCGCCGCAGCCTTCGCACACCGCTTCGTTGATGAACAGGCGCTGGTTGGGGTCGGGGAATTCGCCCTTCTTGCGGCGGCGGCGCTTCTCGGCGGCGCAGGTCTGGTCGTAGATGATTACGGTGACGCCCGGCAGCTCGCGCAGTTCGCGCTGCACGGCGTCCATGTCCTTGCGGTCGTGCACGGTGACCGCCGGCGGCAGGTTCGAGCGGTCGGTGTAGCGCGCGATGTCTTCGGATACCAGCGCGATGCGCTGCACGCCCTCGGCCGCCATCTGCTGCGCGATCATCGGCACCGATACCGTGCCGTCCACCGGCTGGCCGCCGGTCATCGCCACCGCGTCGTTGTAGAGGATCTTGTAGGTCATGTTGACCTTGGCCGCCAGCGCCGCGCGAATGGCCAGATAGCCGGAGTGGAAATAGGTGCCGTCGCCCAGGTTGGCAAACACGTGCGGCACCTGCGAGAACGGCGCCTGGCCGATCCAGGGCGCGCCCTCGCCGCCCATGTGGGTGGTCAGCTTGTTGAATTCGGGATAGATCGCGGTGGCCATCACGTGGCAGCCGATGCCGGCCAGCGCGAAGCTGCCTTCCGGCACCTTGGTCGAGGTATTGTGCGGACAACCCGAGCAGTAATAAGCCGGGCGCGGCGGCGTGTTGACGGCCTTGGACAGCACCGCGTCCTTGGCGTCGAGGAAGGCCAGGCGCGCCTTGATGAGGTCACTGGTGTGGAAACGCGCGATACGTGCGGCGATCACGCGGGCGATCTGCGCCACCGAGAAATCGGCCTTGGAAGTCAGCAGCCACTCGCCGCGCGGCGCCACCCATTCGCCCTTCTCGTCGAACTTGCCGATCACGCGCGGGCGCACGTCGTCGCGCCAGTTGTAGAGCTGCTCCTTCAACTGGTATTCGACCATCTGGCGCTTTTCTTCCACCACCAGGATCTCGTCCAGGCCCTGCGCGAATTCGCGCACGCCCTCCGGCTCCAGCGGCCAGGGCATGGAGACCTTGAACAGGCGCAGGCCGATCTCGGCCGCGAAGGCTTCGTCGATACCCAGTTCGGATAGCGCCTCCAGCACGTCGAGGTAGGACTTGCCGGAGGCGATGATGCCCAGCCGTGCCCTGGGGCTGTCGATCATCACCCGGTTGAGCTTGTTGGCGCGGGCGTAGGCCAGGGCCGCGTAGATCTTGTAATCCTGCATCAGCGCTTCCTGCTTGCGCGCCTGCACGCCCAGCGTGTCGGTCGACAGGCGGGCGTTGAGGCCGCCTTCGGGCATGACGAAGTCGGCAGGATATTGGATGTCGATGCGGAACGGATTGGCGTCCACCGAGGCGCTCGACTCGACCGTGTCGGCCAGCGCCTTGAAGCCCACTACGCAGCCGGAATAACGCGACATGGCCCAGCCGTGCAGGCCGAGGTCGAGGTATTCCTGCACGTTGCAGGGATAGAGCATCGGGATCATCGATGCCGAAAAGATGTGGTCGGACTGGTGCGGCAGCGTCGAGGAATAGGCGCCGTGGTCGTCGCCGGCCACCAGCAGCACGCCGCCGTGGGCGGAGGTGCCGGCATGGTTCATGTGCTTGAGCACGTCGCCGCAGCGGTCCACGCCCGGCCCCTTGCCGTACCACATGGCGAATACGCCGTCATACTCGGACGGGCCGATCAGCTTGACCTGCTGGGTGCCCCAGACGGCGGTGGCGGCCATGTCTTCGTTGACGCCGGGCTGGAACTTGACGCGATGCGCCTCCAGATGGGGCTGCGCCTTCCACAACGCCTCGTCCAGCCCGCCCAGCGGCGAGCCGCGATAGCCCGAGATGAAACCCGCCGTATGCAGGCCGAGCTGTTGGTCGCGCAATTGCTGCAGCATCGGCAGGCGCACCAGGGCCTGGATGCCGGAGAGGTAAATCGAGCCTGCGGTGGCGGTGTATTTGTCGTCCAGGCTGACGGGCGCCAGCGGGATCGATTCCGAAGTATTTGCAACGGCGGTATGCAAGCCGCCTGTTGCCGGGTTGCCGGCGGTTCCCTCGATGTTGCCGGGGACCGGCGAGTGAGCGCTCACTTGGGTCGCAGCCAGATCGGAATCGCGAACGCCTTCTACGGTTGGCGCCGTCGTTCCGACAGGCTCAGCTGCCGAACGGATTTGCATTGCTTGTCTCCAAAATTTTGATTCAGATAGCGCCTGTCATTACCGCGCCGGGTACGGCGCATCACTGCCAGACACTTCGACCGTGGTAGCGGTCATCACAACAATTTCCGTCCCGAAAACTGCTGTGACTGAAGTCTATCCCCGTGTTGCCAGGACATGGAAATACCGATTGGGGATAGGGCCATAAGAAAAAACGATACCCCTTCATTGCCGTCGGCTGATTCCGCACGGCGGCTCCTCGCCCTGGATTTCATGCCATGGTCATCCATCCGCAGTATGCTTGCCCGCAGCCAATGCTCGCATGCGGCTCCACATGGAATGCTTCATGCTTGTCCCTGTACATCAGGCAATCCATGCATTTCCATACACCAACAACGCTTGATTCACTCACATAACAACATGGGCGAACAGACCGAAGACCAGATGGAACCCGACAGCGCCGTCTACAAGACGCTGCTCGAATCGACCAAGGCGATCCCGTGGAAAATCGACTGGAGCACGATGAAGTTCGCCTACATCGGCCCGCAAATCGAGGAACTGCTGGGCTGGACGCCGGACAGCTGGGTCAGCGCCGAGGACTGGGCCATGCGCATCCATGCGGAAGACCGCGAAGCGGTGGTCAATTTCTGCATCTCGCAATCGAAGTCCGGCATCGACCACGAGGCCGACTACCGCGCCCTCACGCGCGACGGCGAGCACATCTGGATCCGCGACGTGGTGCATGTGGTGCGCAATGCCGACGGCAGCCCGAACGCCCTGATCGGCTTCATGTTCGACATCACCGAACGCAAGAAGACCGAGGCGCGCCTGGTCGAGCTGCAAAAAGAACTGGAAGCGCTGTCCTACCGCGACGGCCTGACCAACGTGGCCAACCGCCGCATGTTCGATTCCGCGCTGGAAGTGGAATGGGCCAATGCGCTCAACAACCGCATGCCGCTGTCCCTGGTCATGCTCGACATCGATTACTTCAAGCAGTACAACGACCACTACGGCCACATCCGCGGCGACGAATGCCTCAAGCAGGTGGCCGGGATGCTGGACAAGGCGGCCACGCGCACGCGCGATTTCTTCGCCCGCTACGGCGGCGAAGAGTTCGTGCTGATCCTGCCCGAGGCAGACGCCAAGGCCGCCCTGCAGATCGCCCAGCGCTGCCGCAAGCTGGTGCTCGATGCGGCCATCCCGCACGAGAGGTCGCAGGTGGCCGAAATCGTCACCATCAGCCTGGGCGTCTCGACCATCGTGCCATCGGCGCAGGACCACCGCATCGCATTCCTGGAGCGCGTGGACCAGCATCTGTACAAAGCCAAGCAGCTCGGCCGCAACTGTATCGCCGTGGATGATTGAACTGTATCTGTCGCGCGGCATGGGCAGTCGATAGAATCGGCCGCTCCTTCCATCGTCGCGAGACCGCCATGCCTGCCACCTACGCCTACCGCCTGCTCAACGTGTTCGCCGAATCCACCTTCGGCGGCAATCCCCTGTGCGTGTTCGAAGACGCGCGCGGCATCGACGACGCCACCATGCAGGCGCTGGCCTTGCAGTTCAACCTGTCGGAAACCACCTTCATCCTGCCCTCGGCGGTGGCCGATGCGCGCGTGCGCATCTTCACCACCGGCTACGAGATGCCGTTCGCCGGCCATCCCACGCTGGGCACCGCGCATGTGGTGCGCGAACTGTTCAAGACCGGGGATGAGTTGACCCTGGAATTCAAGGCCGGCGTGGTGCCGGTGACCGCCGCGGGCGATGTCTGGACCTTCACCGCGCCCAGCGCCGGCGGCCCGAAGACCGCCCCCTCGCCGCTGCCGCCGGCCGAGGTCGCGGCCCTGGTCGGCCTGCAGGAGGACGATCTCGCGGGTGACCCCATCTGGGTCGATACCGGCGCCGACCAGTTCCTGATCCCGCTCAAGTCCCCGGCGGCAGTGCGCCGCGCCCAGCCCGACAGCGGCGCGCTGGAACGCTGGCCGCAAAGCAGCCTGGGCCGCAAGACGGCGTATGTCTTCGCCTTCGATGACAAGGAACCGGGCAATGTGCTGGCGCGCTATTTCTTCACCAAGCAAGGCGGCGGCGTGGCGGAAGACCCCGGCACCGGCTCGGCCTGCGCCAACCTCGGCGGCTGGCTGCTGGCGACCGGCCACGCGCTGCCGGCGCGCTATGCGATCGACCAGGGCGCGGCAGTCGGCCGCCCCTCGCGCCTGCATCTTGCGGTATCGGAAAACGGCGCGATCCAGGTCGGCGGCCGCGTGATCGAAATCGGCCGCGGCACCGTCACCATCGATCCGGCCGGACGCACCGCGCTGGCCTGAGCTGCGCCCAGGGCCGCTACGCCGGCTTGCCGGCGTCCGGCCCTTCCTGCCCGTCCTTCCCCTCCTGCGTCAGCGGCAGGATCAGCGCCTGCAGCCAATCCATGAACCCGGCCAGGCGCGCCGGCACATGGCGACGGCTGGCGTAGAGCAGCGATATCGGCATCGGCGCCGGCCGGTATTGCGGCAGCACCTCCACCAATGCGCCCCGTTCCAGCAAGCCGCGCTTGTGCGCGCCCACCAGCGGCAGCTGGATCATCCCGAGGCCGGCCAGACAGGCGGCGTCGTAGGTTTCGGTGCTGTTGACGGTGACGCGGCCCGCCATCGGCACATAGCGGGTCTGCTTGCCGTCGAACCATTCCCAGCCCGGCGAACGGCCGCCCAGCACCTGGCGGTAATGCACCAGCTTGTGGCGCGCCAGATCCGCCAGCGTGCGCGGCACGCCATGCCGCTCCAGATAGGCCGGGCTGGCGCAATTGACCTGGACCAGATGCCCGATGGGACGCGCCACCAGCGACGAGTCGTCCAGCGTCCCGGTACGCAGCACGCAATCGAAACCCTCGCCGACCAGGTCGACGCGACGGTCGCTGGCGGAAAGCTCGATCTCCAGCTGCGGATGCTGTTCAAGAAAGGCCGGCAATTCCGGCAACACCACTTCGCGCGCCATGGCGCTGGACATGTCCACCCGCAGCTTGCCGGTGAGCGACTTGCCGCCGCCCCGGAACATCGCCCGCAGCGACTCGAAATCATCCAGCAACTCCTTGCTGCGCCGGTAAAAGGCTTCGCCGTCGCCGGTCATCTGCACGCGCCTGGTGGTGCGCTGGAGCAGGCGCGTGCCCAGCATCTGCTCCAGCTGCTGCACCGCCAGCGAGACGGTGGCATTGGGCAGGCCGAGCTGGCGCGCGGCGCCGCTGAAGCTGGCCAGTTCGGCCACGCGCTGGAAGATCTGGAGGGTGTCGAGCTGGTTCAAGGTGTGCCCCGATTATTATTCAATATTGAAAAGTCTAATATTAAATAAGAAATTTATTAATAAAAATCTTCTCAATATACTGGGCTCCGTAATCAGACCTATCCCTAGCCCATTTCATCGACAGGAGCCCAGCATGACCCAAGCAGACAACACATCCCCCCGCATCGCCCTGGTCACCGGCGGCAGCCGCGGCCTGGGCAAGAAC
Organism: Herbaspirillum sp. GW821-FHT09A12; assembly: GCF_059418325.1. NCBI lineage: Bacteria > Pseudomonadati > Pseudomonadota > Betaproteobacteria > Burkholderiales > Oxalobacteraceae > Herbaspirillum > Herbaspirillum sp. GW821-FHT09A12. The sequence continues at coordinate 301,818 of NZ_JBWKPR010000002.1, read as the reverse complement.
ACGGCGCTGCACCTGGCGCGCGACGGCGTTGGCGTGATCATCACCTATGTCGGCAACCGCGCCGCCGCCGAACAGACCGTGGATGAAATCCTGGCTATCGGCGCCAAGGCCGTGGCCCTGCAACTGGATCTGGCCGATAGCCGCAGCTTCCCCGGCTTCGCCGATGCCGTGCGCGCCGCGCTCAAGCAGACCTGGAACGCCGAACGCCTCACCTACCTGGTCAACAACGGCGGCATGGGCATGCACGCCGCCATCGCCGAGACCAGCGAAGCGGTCTTCGACGAGCTGTACAACGTGCACCTGAAGGGAACCTTCTTCCTGACCCAGGCGCTGCTGCCGCTGATTGCCGATGGCGGGCGCATCATCAACACCTCCAGCGGCCTGGCGCGCTTCTCCCTGCCCGGCTATGCGGCCTATGCCGCGATGAAGGGCGGCGTGGAAGTCATGACGCGCTACATGGCCAAGGAATTCGGCGCGCGCGGGATTGCCGTCAACACCGTGGCGCCGGGCGCCATCGAAACCGACTTTGGCGGCGGCCGCGTGCGCGACAATGCCGAGCTCAACGCCTTCGTCGCCAGCCAGACCGCGCTGGGCCGCGCCGGCCGGCCGGATGACATCGGCGCCGCCGTGGCCTCGCTGCTGCGCCCGGAAAACGGCTGGATCAACGCCCAGCGCATCGAGGTGTCGGGCGGCATGTTCATCTGATCATGTTCATCTGATCATGCCCATCGGCGGCCGGCGGCAAGCCGCCGCCGCGCCCTGTCTTTGGCGCCCCGGACCAGCCCTCCCTGCGGCGCCACGCGCGGCTACTCGCATTTCCCAAGGCCCGCTGCGGGCGCCGTCATTTCCCCTCCCCTTGCCTGCGCACGCAGGCGCGCCGCGCTTGCCGCACATGCCCTGCGCAAGCTCGACCATGGCGATTGCAAAGGTCGATGCATTGTGTTGCGGATTGCATTGTGCTCGGGTAACATCGCTCGGCGTTGAGCTAGAATTTTTTCAATAAATCGACTCACTTTACGGGATCGGTTGACGCGTGCGCCAACCGCTTCTTATGCCTGAGCCGAAGTCAACGCATTAACACACGGCTGCGCCTGCGCGGCCGATCGGGAGCGGCACTGGCCAATCGGCGAAGGCAGGCAGCACATGCCGCGCCCTCGCTCCTGCGTTCAGGTGTCCCAATGGCGGAGTACAAATAGGGGGCGGGTATTTTCAGTCATATCTTTCGCAATCGCGCAGTGCGTTCTTCTGCCTGCACAGCCGCCCTGCTGATTGCCCTTTTTCCGTTCGCCAGACCCGCTTCTGCCGCCCCTTTCGGCCCCGATTGCGCCCGCCCGTTGACGCTGGCGCTGCACGACCACGGCTTGCTGTACTCGTCGGCCACCGATAGCGGCATCGACAAGGATTTCGCCGACGAGCTGGTCCGCCGCAGCGGCTGCAAGATCAACGTCAGCCTGATGTCGCGCGCGCGCATCTGGCAATTGATCGAGTCGGGCGCGCTGGACTTCAGCCTGTCGGGCATCTCCAGCCGCGAGCGCGAGCAGTTCGCCGCCTTCGCCTGGTACTTCAGCAACAAGTACTACCTGCTGGTGCGCAAAGACTCAGGCATCGCGCGGCTGGAAGACTTCGCCCGCAACGAGCGTTTCCAGCTCGGCGTCATCCGCAGCTTCCGCTACAGCGCCAACGCCAACCGCCTGGTCGACAAGCTGGCCTCCGCCAACCGCGTGAGCCAGGCCGGCGGGCTCGAACCCTTGTATGAAGCCCTGCTGCTCAACCGCATCCAGGGCATGATCATGGAGCCCTTCGACTATCCGGCGGTGCAGGAAAAACGCATCCGCGACGTCACCGCCATCATCGGCTTCAACGACCCGTCGGTACCGCATGGGCTGATCATGTCCAGGAAGGCGCTGCCGCCGGCCGAGCAGGAAAAGTGGCGCGCCCTGGTCAACGGCATGCTGGCCGACGGCACCGTGCTGCGCATCTTCGAAAAATACTTCAACCCGGAACTGGCCGCTTCCATGGTCGGCCAGGGCAAACCGTGAACTGGATCCGCAATACCGCGCTCCCGCTGCTGATCCTGCTCACAGGGTTGGCCGTGACCTGGGTCGCCTGGGATCATGAGCGCCAGGCCTCCAACAAGGAACTCCATACGCAGTTCGCCTCGGCGCTGCGCGAGACGGTCAGCCGCATCGAACAGCGCATGGCCTCCTACGAGCAGATGCTGCATGGCGTGCAAGGGCTGGTTTCCGCCACCGGCGCCATCGACCGCGGCAGCTTCCGCGATTACGTCGGCTCGCTGAACCTGGACGCCAATTTTTCCGGCATCCAGGCCATCTCGATCGAGGAATGGATACCTGCCGAGCGTCTTGACGCCCATCTGGAGCGCATGCGCAAGCAAGGCCTGGACGGCTACGCAATCCGCCCGCCCGGCGGCCGCGACGCTTACGCCCCCCTGACCCTGCGCGAACCTTACGTGGGCCGCAACCGCATGCCCTTCGGTTTCGACCACTGGTCCGATCCGATCCGCCGCGTGGCCATGGAAAAAGCGCGCGACTCGGGCATGGCGGCCATCTCCGGCAAGATCGAACTGGACCTGGAAAACGGCAACAAGACCGAACCTTCGTTCCTGATGTATTTGCCGCTGTACGAACGCGGCAAGCCGCAAGGCAGCATCGCCGAGCGCCGCGCCAACCTGCTGGGCTGGGTGCATGCGGTATTTCGCATGAACGACGTGATCGCCAGCCTGTATGGCGAAAGCACCCGCGGCATCGCCTTCTCGCTGTACGACGGCGTCGCGGCCGAGCCGCAAGCCCTGCTCTACCGTTCGCGCAATGACGACCCGCAAACGCAGCCGCCGCGCATCACCAGCACCGAATACCTGGTGGTGGCGAACCACAACTGGACGCTGAGCATGAGCACGCTGGACGGCTTCGCCGTGCAATTCGGCCGCAACGCCGAACACCTGATCGCCGCCACCGGCATCGGCATGAGCATCACGCTGTCGCTGCTGGCCTGGCTGATGATGTCTTCCCGCGTGCGCGCGGTGCGCCTGGCGCAGCAGATGACGGCCGAGCTGCGCACCAGCGAGGAACAGTTCCGCGCCATCGCCGACTGCACCGTCAACTGGGAAGTCTGGTGGGGCCTGGACGGCCGCCCGCGCTGGGTCAACCATGCGGTGCGCGACTATACCGGCTACACGGTCGAGGAATGCCTGGCGATGCGGGACTTCGTCGGCACCATCGTGCATCCGGAAGACGAACAGCGCATCCGCGCCGAATTGTCCAGGTGCATGGACGGCCAGAAGCGCGAAGATGTCGAATTCCGCTGCGTGCGCAAGGATGGCTCGGTGTTCTGGCTGTCGTTGTCGTCGGCGCCGATTACCGATCCGCACGGCACCTTCACCGGTTTTCGCACCAGCAGCCGCGACATCACCGACCGCAAGCAGATCGAGGCCGAGCTGCGCATTTCGGCGGTGGCCTTCGATTCGCGCGAAGGCATGCTGATCACCGACGCCAACAGCAAGATCCTGCGCGTGAACAAGGCCTTCACCGAGATCACCGGCTACCGGTCTGAAGAAATCGTCGGCAAGCATCCCAACCTGCTGCGCTCGGACCGCCACGGCCCCGCCTTCTTCCAGGAGATGCGCGAAAGCATCCGCCGTTTCGGCAAATGGCAGGGCGAGATCTGGGACCGCCGCAAGAATGGCGAGGTGTATCCCGAATGGCTGACCATCTCCGCGGTCAAGAACAAGGACGGCCACGTCACCCATTACGTCAGCACCCACCACGACATCAGCGACCGCAAGCTGGCCGAGGAACGCATCCGCGAACTGGCCTCCTTCGATGCCCTGACGCGCCTGCCCAACCGCGCCTTGCTGCTGGAACGCCTGAAGCAGGCCATCGCGCTGTCCGCGCGCAGCAAGACTTGCTCGGCGCTGCTGTTCATCGACCTCGACCACTTCAAGACGCTCAACGACACCATCGGCCATGAGAAAGGCGACTTGCTGCTCAAGCAGGTGTCGCAACGCCTGCTGGCCAGCGTACGTGAAAACGATACCGTCGCGCGCGTGGGCGGCGACGAGTTCGTGGTGGTGCTGGAAGGCTTGAACGAACACCCGCAGGAAGCCGCCAACCAGACCAAGGCGATCGGCGAAAAGATCCTGGCCACCCTGGGCAACACCTACCAGCTCGACGAAGTCGAATACCGGACCACCGCCAGCGTCGGCGCCACCCTCTTCCGCGGCCGCCAGGCCTCGGTGGACGAGCTGATGAAGCAGGCCGACCTCGCCATGTACAAAGCCAAGGGAACCGGGCGCAACGCCCTGCGCTTCTTCGACCCGGCGATGCAGACCGTGGTGCTGGAGCGCGCCGCCCTGGAAACCGGCCTGCGCAAGGCCATCGAGGGCGACCAACTGCTGCTGCATTACCAGGCGCAGGTGGTCGCAGGCGGTCGCGTGACGGGCGCCGAAGTGCTGGTGCGCTGGCAGCATCCGCAGCGCGGCATGGTGTCGCCGGGCGACTTCATCCCCCTGGCCGAAGAAACCGGCCTGATCCTGTCGCTGGGCAACTGGGTGCTGGAAACCGCTTGCAAGCAATTGTCCGCCTGGGCGCGGAACCGGCATACCGAACACCTGACCATCGCCGTCAACGTCAGCGCGCAGCAATTCCGCGAAGCGGATTTCGTGCAGACGGTGCTCGATGCGATCGAACGCACCGGCGCCAACCCGCGGCGCCTGAAGCTGGAACTGACCGAAAGCCTGCTGGTGGACAACGTCGAAGACATCATCCAGAAGATGTTCGCACTGAAGGCCTATGGCGTGGAGTTTTCGCTGGACGATTTCGGCATCGGCTACTCCTCGCTGTCCTACCTCAAGCGGCTGCCGCTGAATCAGCTTAAAATCGACCAGTCTTTCGTGCGCGACGTCTTGATCGATCCCAACGATGCCTCGATCGCCAAGACCATCGTCAACCTGGCCCAAAGCCTGGGCCTGGGGGTCATCGCCGAAGGGGTGGAAACCGATGCCCAGCGCAGCTTCCTGGCCGATGCCGGATGCCATGCCTACCAGGGTTATTTCTTCTGCCGCCCGGTCGCGATCGAGGCTTTCGAGAAGTTCGCGCAGGAATTCGGTTCTCGATTCACGCCTGCATAGGACATACCATAATGAACGCATTGTCGAACTTCGCCATCAACAACAAATGGCCGGCCCAGCACCCCGACCGCATCCAGCTGTATTCGCTGCCCACGCCCAACGGCGTGAAGGTGTCGATCATGCTGGAAGAGACCGGCCTGCCGTACGAGCCGCACCTGGTCAGCTTCGAGACCAACGACCAGATGTCGCCGGAGTTCCTGTCGCTGAACCCGAACAACAAGATCCCCGCCATCATCGACCCCGACGGCCCCGGCGGCAAACCGCTGCCGTTGTTCGAGTCGGGCGCCATCCTGTTGTACCTGGCCGAAAAGACCGGCAAGTTCATCCCGGCCGATCCGGCCGCGCGCTACCAGGTGATCCAATGGGTCATGTTCCAGATGGGCGGCGTCGGCCCGATGTTCGGCCAGCTCGGCTTCTTCCACCGCTTCGCCGGCAAGGAATACGAAGACAAGCGCCCGCGCGAGCGCTACGTCAACGAATCCAGGCGCCTGCTGGGGGTGATGGACAAGCGCCTGGCCGAGAGCAAGTGGCTGGCCGGCGACGAATACAGCATCGCCGACATCGCCACCTTCCCGTGGATCCGCAACCTGATCGGCTTCTATGAAGCCGGCGAACTGGTCGGTTTCAAGGACTTCCCCAATGTGGCGCGCGCGCTGGAAGCCTTCGTGGCGCGCCCGGCCGTGGTCAAGGGCCTGAACATCCCGGCCCGCGGCTAATAGCCGCCAGCTGCCGCGCCCGCGCCGTTTCCCGTGTTGCAGGCGGCGCTGCCCGTCTGCGGCAGCTGCGGCAGGAAACGGCGACGGGGAGCCTCGCTCAACGATTCAACGAGGGTGTAAATCCCCTTTGTGCATTCGGATCGACGCGTTAACATGGCGTCAACGCCTTGTGATAGCCATGCTCTGAACGCTTGCCCATGACGATCCGACTTCCCCTTCTCGCTTTCTGCCGGACTTGTTTACTGTCCGGACTGTGCCTTTTCCTCATCAGCCCGGCGGCGCAAGCGGTCGACCTGTCGCTCAAGTCGATGCGCGTGGGCAACCTGGCGCGCGCCTATTTTTCCGAACGCGGCGGCCGGGGCGTGCCGCAACCGCTGATCATCGCCCTGCACGGCAGCGGCTCCAGCGGTTCCCTGCTGGCGCGCAACACCGGCCTGACCGAAATCGCCGAGGCGGCCGGCTACATGGTGGCCTATCCCAACGGCACCGGCCTGACCATCGATGCCCGCACCTGGAATTCCGGCGGTTGCTGCGGCTACGCGCAAATGCACAAGGTGGATGACGTCGCCTTCATCCGCGCCCTGATCGACAAGCTGGTGTCCGAGGGCCTGGCCGACCGCAGCCGGGTGTATGTCGCGGGCTTGTCCAACGGCGGCATGCTGGCCTACCGCCTGGCGGCCGAAGCGCCTGGGCTGTTCAAGGGCGTGGCGGTGGTCAGCGCGGTCCTGGACGTGCCGCCCGAGACGGTCAAGGCCGGCGTGCCGGTGCTGCACATCCATGGCAGCGACGATCCGTTCATCCCGTTCCTGGGCGGGGTCGGCCCCAAGGAGGCGACCCAGGTGCCGCGCCTGTCGGTCGCCAACACCATCGACGCCTGGGTCAAGGCCAACGGCGCCGATCCCAAGCCAGAGGTGAACGACATCCCCGACACCGCAGGCGATGGCACCTCGGTGCGCCAATACACCTACCACAGCAAGAACGACCCGCAGGCAGTGGTGCTCTATGAGATCAAGGGCGGCGGCCATAACTGGCCGGGCGGCACCGCGCCCATGCCCAATGGCGGCAAGGCTTCGCAGAACCTGGATGCGTCGCGCATCATCGTCGAATTCTTCAATCGCCACGGCGGCCAACGCCCGGCCGACGACGCGGCCGACAGCAATCTGCCGCCGGGAACGGAAACGCCCATGGCGCCTGCCGCGCCCGCGCAGCCGGCCCGCTAGGCGCGGCAAGGCCGGCCGGCGTACGCCAGCGCCACCACCTGGCAAAATCGCACTATCATAGCGACCAGCGTTCAACCAACATCGCCATGACAATGAAAAGACTCATCACCAGCATCCTGATTGCCGTCGCGCTGTATTTTCTGCTGCCCTTCGTGATCAAATTCATTCCGCAGTACCGCCTCGCGGTATGGTGCATCACCGCCGGCATCGTCTCGTTTGCGGTATCGGCGCTGATGGATCGGGTCTGAAGCGGCGGCGCCCGGAAACCCGCAAGACAATGAAAAACGGCCGCGACGTGTTGCACGTCGCGGCCGTTCTTGCTGGCAGCCAGCAAGCGTCGCCTGCCGTTGTTGTGGCTCCTTGCCGTAGCACCACTACGACGCGTCGCCACGCCCAGGCAGACAACGCTTGCTGGACACTCGCACTCGTAAATTAAGTGTTAACAGGCCCTAATCAGCACTCGCCCTTTTTCGCATGCCCCGGAGGGCAATGGTCGCGGTCATCGCCGCGGCCGCGCCGGCGGTCGTCGCCCCGGTCATCGTCGCGGCGATGCGGGTTGCCGCGCCAGCCGCCTCGATCCAGCTCCCATCCGCGCGGGCCCTGGCGCCAGACCGGCGGCGCATAGGCATAACCGGAACGCTCGCGCATCCAGCGACCTTGGCGCCAGACATGGTCATGGCCATTCCAATCCCAATAGCCGGGCGCCCAGACGTAACCGTGGCGCGGCGGCGGCAACGGTTCGGCGCGCAGCGGCGGCGGGCCGATATTGATATTGACGGAAACCTGGGCTTGCGCCACAGGCAGGATGGCCCCCACGGAAACGGCGGCGAATACGGCGGCGAGTATTATCTTTTTCATGATGATGTGTGAAACGGAAGATGACGTGGTTCAGACCGGCAAATGCGACACGCGTTCCGGAAGAACCGCACATCGCATTGCCGTCAAACAATATCACCATTCTCTCCCGGCGCATACGCCGGCAGCACCCTTCAATTTCCCCGGACGGCCTTGAACATGAGCTTGATGCCCCGTACCGCCTGGCGGATGCGGGACTCGTTCTCGATCAGCGCAAAGCGCACGTACTCGTCGCCATATTCGCCGAAGCCGATACCCGGCGACACGCAGACCTTGGCCTGCTCCAGCAATATCTTGGCAAATTCGAGCGAACCCAAAGCGCGGTAAGGCTCGGGAATGCGCGCCCAGATATACATCGAGGCCTTGGGCACGTCGACCATCCAGCCGGCTTCGTGCAGGCCCTTGACCAGCACGTTGCGGCGTTTTTCGTAATTGGCGCGGATCTCCTCGACGCAGGACTGGTCGCCTTCCAACGCGGCGATCGCCGCTACCTGTACCGGCGTGAAGCTGCCGTAGTCGTGGTAGCTCTTGATGCGCGCCAGCGCCGCCACCAGTTTCTGGTTGCCGACCATGAAACCGATCCGCCAGCCGGCCATGTTGTAGCTCTTGGAGAGCGTGAAGAATTCCACCGCGACATCGCGCGCGCCGGGCACCTGCATGATGGACGGCGCTTGCCAGCCGTCGAAGGTGATGTCGGCGTAGGCCAGGTCGTGCACCACCAGGATGTTGTGCTCGCGCGCCAGCTTCACCACGCGCTCGAAGAACTCCAGTTCGACGCATTGCGCAGTGGGGTTGGAAGGGAATCCCAAGATCATCATCTTGGGCTTGGGGTAGCTTTCGCGCACCGCGCGTTCCAGTTCGGCGAAGAAATCCACGCTCGGGCTCATGCGCACCGAGCGGATGCTGGCGCCGGCGATGACCGCGCCGTAGATGTGGATCGGGTAACTGGGATTGGGCACCAGCACGGTATCGCCCTTGTCCAGCGTGGCCAGCATCAGGTGCGCCAGGCCTTCCTTGGAACCGATGGTGACGATGGCCTCGCTGTCCGGATCGAAGTCCACCGCATAGCGCGACTTGTACCAGTGCGCGATCGCGCGGCGCAGCCGCGGAATGCCCTTGGACGAGGAATAGCCGTGCGTATCGGGCCGCTGCGCGACTTCCACCAGCTTGGCCACGATATGCGGCGGCGTAGGGCCATCCGGATTGCCCATCGACATGTCGATGATGTCCTCGCCGCGGCGACGCGCGGCCATTTTCAGTTCGGCGGTGATGTTGAAGACGTAGGGCGGCAGGCGGTCGATGCGCGGGAAGCTGACCGGGATGGCGTTGGCGTCGGGAACAGGCGAAGAAAGAGAAGCGGAAGAAGAAACGTCAGGCGTGCGCGAAGGCTCGCGCGGATCTGCGGATTGCGTCATGTTGGACTTTCACGTTAGCGCCCGGAACCGTCCGAGCGACGTTGGAACAAATATTCCACGAAAGATTCTATGCGGGAACCGACCGCCGCACAAGACGTAACGGCGGCCGATCTCGTTGCGCTTCGCTCATTCGTACTTGCGCGCGTCCTCGATCACCTTGCCATCGTTGGGCAGGCTGCCCGGCGCCACGAACATCACCTCGCCGCGCAGCTTGGTCAGCTCGCGCAGGCTGCCGGCCACGGCCGCCGCATCGACGGCGGGATCTTGCGGGTCGCCGACCTCGCAATGCAAGGTCATGATGTCGTTGGCCATCTCGCCGCTCACCACCAGCCGCGCCTTGAGCACATCGCCATGGCGGCGCAGCACGTCGGCCACCTGGGACGGATGCACGAACATGCCGCGCACCTTGGTGGTCTGGTCGGCGCGCCCCATCCAGCCCTTGATGCGGGTATTGGTGCGCCCGCAAGGCGAAGCGCCCGGCAGCACCGCCGACAGGTCGCCGGTGCCGAAACGCAGCAGCGGATAATCCGGGTTGAACGAGGTCACCACCACCTCGCCCACTTCGCCGGCGGCGACCGGGTCGCCGGTGCCGGGGCGCACGATCTCCAGGATCAGCTCTTCATCCAGCACCATGCCGGGATTGACCGCGCCTTCGCTCATGGTTTCATAGGCGATGTTGCCGATGTCGGCCGAGGCGTACAGTTGCAGCACATGCGGCACGCCATGTTCATGGAACCAGCTCCGCAGCGACGGCGGCAATGCTTCCGCACTGACCAGCGCACGCCGCACGCTGCCGATGTCGGCATGCATCTCCTGCGCCTTCTCGATGATGATCTTGAGGAAGGACGGCGTGCCGACATAGGCATCCGGTTTCAGGGCCGCCATCGCGTTGACCTGCAACTCGGTCTGGCCGATGCCCGCCGGGATCACCGCGCAGCCCAGCTTGGCGGCGGCGCCTTCGACCATGAAGGCAGCCGGCGTGAAATGGTAGGCGAAGCAGTTCTGCACGATATGGCCGGTTTCCAGCCCCAGCGCCTTCATCGGGCTGGCGAAACGCCACCAGTCGACGCAATGCCCTTCCGGATCGAAGATCGGCCCGGGCGACACGAACAGCCGCCGCAATTGCCGTACCGGCGTACTGTTGAGGCCGCCGAACGGCGCCTCGCGCGCCTGCAGCTCCTTCAGGTCGGACTTGCGCGTGACCGGCAATTGCGCAAGCTCCGCGCGTGTGCCTATCGCCGCCGCATCGATACCGCCCAGGATGCGCGCCCAGCCCGGCGCCGCCTGCGCGCGCGCCAGCAACTGCGGCAGGCGCCGCAGCAATTGTTCTTCACGCTGCTGCGGGTCGCGCCGCTCCAGCGCATCCAGTTCCGCGAGGGCTTGCCTGCTGTCTGCCATGTCGCCTCCCGATCTCAAGCGAGCCAGCGCTTGCGGCGGCGATAGAACTTCATGTCGCGGAAATTCTTGCGCCCGCCCGACGACACGCCGAGGTAGAACTCCTTGACGTCTTCGTTATCCGACAGCTCCCCGGCCGCGCCTTCCATCACCACCCGGCCGTTTTCCAGGATGTAGCCGAAATCGGCGTAGCGCAGCGCCACCATGGTGTTCTGCTCGGCCAGCAGGAACGAGACTTTTTCCCTGGTGTTGAGGTCCCTGACGATCTCGAAGATCTCTTCCACGATCTGCGGCGCCAGGCCCATCGACGGTTCGTCCAGCAGGATCATCGACGGCTTGGCCATCATGGCGCGGCCGATCGCCGTCATCTGCTGCTCGCCGCCCGAGGTATAGCCCGACTGCGACTTGCGCCTGACCTTCAGGCGCGGGAAATAGTCGTAGATCTTTTCCAGCTCCTGTTTCACTTCGCCGTTGCTGATGCCGCGCGTGTAGGCGCCGGTCAGCAGGTTTTCCTCCACCGTCAGGTGGCCGAAGCAGTGCCGCCCCTCCATCACCTGGATCACGCCGCGCTTGACCAGGTCGTTGGGCGTCATGCGGTCGACCCGCTCGCCGCGGAATTCGATGCTGCCCTTGGTGACGTCGCCGCGCTCGGCGCGCAGCAGGTTGGAGATGGCCTTGAGCGTAGTGCTCTTGCCGGCGCCGTTGGCGCCCAAGAGCGCCACGATCTTGCCGTCCGGGACGTCCAGCGAGACGCCTTTCAAGACCAGGATCACGTGGTCGTAGATGACTTCGATGTTGTTGATCGAGAGCGCAGTACTCATATGTTCGTTCGCAATTCAAAAAAGCGCCGGCGACGGATGGGAGACGTGCAAGGCCGCCGGCGCAAGCGCCTACTTCATGCAGGCTGGAGTCATGCCTTTTTCTTTTGCGTATTTGGCGGCGGAAGCCTTGAACAACGGGTGGATCAGGTTCTTGTTGCCTTCGATCCAGTCCGACACCAGCACCCACTTGCTGCCGTCCCACTGCTGGATCTTGACCTTGCCGGAACCTTCATGGTTGTCGCACGAGGTCTTGATCTCCGGCAGCAGGCCGGTCGCGCCCAGTTGCTGCAGGCGGGCATTGGTGATGTTCAGGTTCTCCAGGCCCCAGCGCACCTGCTCGCCGCTCATGACCTTGCCTTTGCCGAACTTGTCCTGCGCGGTGCGCACCGCCTCCACCGTGGCGATGGCAGCCGAGACGCCGCGGTTGTAGAGGATCGAGCCGACCTTGTTCTTGTCCTGCATGTTGCCGCGGCCGGCGCCGTAGACCACCTTGTCGATGTCGGCGATCACCGGCACGTTCTTGCCGGCCACGTTCCAGGTCGCGCTCATGTAGCCCTTGGCGGCGTCACCCGCGGGGATCGTGTCTTCCTCGGAACCGGCCCACCATGAGCCGATGATCTTGTCGCGCGCATAGCCGACCTTCTGCGCCGCCTTCAGCGCGGTCTGGTTCATCACGCCCCAGCCCCAGAAGATCACGTAGTCCGGGTTCTCCTGGCGGATGCGCAGCCATTGCGCGCCCTGCTCGTTGCCGGGATGCGCCACCGGAATCTCGATCAGCTTGAACTTGCCGATGCTGGACTCGGCCTGCAGCGCCACGATCGGCTCCTTGCCGTAGGCCGAGTCGTGGTACAGGAACACGATCTTCTTGCCGGCCAGCGAGCCGCCGTTCTTGCCGGCCAGGAACTTGACGATGGCCGAGACCTGCATCTGGTAAGTGGTCACCAGCGGAAAGGCATACGGAAACACCGAGCCGTCCACCGCATCGGTGCGGCCGTAGCCGATCATCAAGAGCGGCACCTTGTCTTCGGCGGTCTTGTCGATCAGCGCGTAGGAAATGCCGGTCGCCATCGGATTGATCGCGGTGCCCTTGGTTACCGGGTTCTTGTTCTTCATGCGCTCGTAGCACTCCACGCCCTTGGCGTTGTTGTATTCGGTCTCGCATTCTTCCCACGACAGCTTGACGCCGTTGATGCCGCCGTCCTTCATGTTCACGTAATTGAGGTAATCGACATAGCCCCCGTAGTAGGACTGGCCGTTGGTGCCATACGGCCCCACGCGGTAGCTGGGAATGGCGATGAACTGGTCGTTGGCCTGCGCCGCGGCCGGCAGCGCCGTGGACAGCAGGCCGGCGGCGGTTGCCGCTGCCAGCATCAGGTGTTTCATGCTCTTCATGGTCTCGTCTCCTCTTGTGTTGTCGTTTCCGACTTATGCGCCGGTGAGCCGGCCCTTCCAACTCATGCACCTTCTTGCGCCGCCCGTCAATGCGGGAACGGCCACAATCGCAGCTTTTCCTTGGCGATCTGCCACAGCCGCGCCAGCCCGTGCGGCTCGACGATCAGGAAGAAGATGATCAGCGCGCCGAACACCATCAGCTGGATATGCGACACGGTGGCGTTGGTGAACGGCAGATGCAGCAAGGCGGCCAGCGGCGGCAAGACGTTGTCGAGGAAGATCGGCAGCAGCAGGATGAAGGCCGAACCCAGGAAAGAGCCGAGAATGCTGCCGACGCCGCCGATGATGATCATGAACAGGATGCGGAACGACAGGTCCAGCGAAAAGCCGTCCGGCTCCACCGAACCCAGGTAGCAGAACGCATAGAGCGCGCCGGCCACGCCGCAGTAAAAGGAACTGACGGCGAAGGCGGTCAGCTTGGTGCGCATCAGCGGAATGCCGATCACCTCGGCCGCCACGTCCATGTCGCGCACCGCCATCCAGGCGCGGCCGGTGGAAGAGCGCACCAGGTTCTTGGCCACCAGCGCCATGACGCAGACGATGGCCAGCACGAACAGGTATTTCTTGACCGGCGTATTGATGTCGATGCCGAACAGGTCGATCTTGGGCGCGCTGATCACGCCCGAGGAGCTGTTGTTGGAGAACCAGGCGAACTTGGTCAGCGCCCACACCACGAAGAACTGCGCCGCCAGCGTCGCCACCGCCAGGTAAAAGCCCTTGATGCGCAATGAAGGCAAGCCGAACAGCACGCCCACCAAGGCCGCGCAGCCGCCGGCCAGGATGAAGCTCAGCAGGATGGGAATGCCCTCCACCCGCAGTTGGAAGTTGTAGGCGGCATACGCGCCCACCGCCATGAAGGCGGCCGAGCCGAGCGACAACTGGCCGGCATAGCCGGTCAGGACGTTCAACCCGAGCGCGGCCAGCGCGAACACCAGGAACGGGATCAGGATCGCCGAAAACCAGTACTCGGTGCCGACCAAAGGGACGGCGACGAAGGCCACCGCCATGAACAGCGCGAAAACGATACGATCCTGCCGGATCGGGAAGATCTGGCTGTCGGCGATGTAGCTTGTCTTGAATTGTCCTGCTTCACGGTACAGCATGCTTTTCTCCTATGCCTTGCCCACTGCGCTTCATCTCTTCCCGTTCGGGCTGAGTAGCCGCCATCGGCGGCGTATCGAAGCCAGCGCACATGTGTTTTCGTCCCGCTCCGAAACTGCCCTTCGATACGGCCTGCGGCCTACTCAGGGCGAACGGCGCCGTGTCGCGTCCGTCCTTTTCCTCACACCCGGTCAATATGCCGTTCGCCGAACAATCCCTCCGGCCGCACCAGCAGGAACAGCAGCGCGAACACATAAGGGAACCAGCCTTCGATGCCGCCGAAATTGCCGCCGAAGGCGTCCTGCATGACCGGCGGGATATAGATCTCGGCCAGCTTCTCGGAGGCGCCGATGATCAGGCCGCCGACGATGGCGCCGGGAATCGAGGTGAATCCGCCCAGGATCAGCACCGGCAGCGCCTTCAACGCGGTCATGGTGAGCGCGAACTGCACCCCGTTGCGCGAGCCCCAGAGCAGCCCCGCCACCAGCGCGACGAAACCGGCCACGCCCCATACCACCGCCCAGATGTGCTGCAGCGGGATGCCCAGCGACAATGCCGCCTGGTGGTCGTCGGCCACGGCGCGCAGCGCGCGGCCGACCTTGGTCTTCTGGAAAAACAGGGCCAGCACCGCCACCAGCGCCAGCACCATGCCGGAAGCGAACAGGTCGAACTTGGAAATGCCGATGCCGATGCTGTCCATCACCGACATGATGGGTTCGTCGACGATGCCCAGGTCGATCGGGCGCACTTCGTTGCCGAACAACAAGGGCCCCAAGCCCTCGAGGAAGAAGGTCAGGCCGATGGTGGCCATGAACAGGGTGATCGGCGGCTGGTTGACCAGCTTGCGCAGCACGAAGCGCTCGGTCGCCAGGCCGACCAGGATCATGACGACGAAAGCGCCGATCACCGCCGCCCACATCGGCATGCCCTTGTCCATCAGCCCCACCACCGCCAGCGCCGCGAAATACACCATCGCGCCCTGGGCGAAATTGAACACGCCGGAGGCCTTGTAGATCAGCACGAAGCCCAGCGCCACCAGCGAATACATGAGGCCCGAGAGCAAGCCGCTCAGCGTCACTTCGAAAAAGAATTGCATGTCGTCTCCCGCTCGCCTTCTGTTGTTATCTCCGGCGCGCTCAATGCGAGGTGCCGAGATAGGCCTTGATCACTTCCGGATTGTTCATCACCTCGTCGGGCGTGCCGTCGCCGATCTTCTTGCCGTAGTCCAGCACCACCACGCGGTCGGAGATATCCATCACCACCCCCATGTCGTGCTCGATCAGCACGATGGTGGTGCCGAACTGGTCGTTGACGTCGAGGATGAAGCGACACATGTCCTGCTTCTCTTCCACGTTCATGCCGGCCATCGGTTCGTCCAGCAGCAGCATGCCGGGCTCGGCCGCCAGCGCGCGCGCCAGCTCCACACGCTTTTGCAGGCCGTAGGGCAAGCGTCCCACCGGCGTCTTGCGGATATGCTGGATCTCGAGGAAGTCGATCACCTCCTCCACCTTGCGCCGGTGTTCGATTTCCTCGTTGCGGGCGGCGCCCCACCACAGCGCGTTCGACAGCAGGCCGGAGCGCATCTTGGTGTTGCGTCCGGTCATGATGTTGTCGAGCACGGTCATGCCCTTGAACAGCGCGATGTTCTGGAAGGTGCGCGCGATGCCCTGGCGCGCGATCGTGCTCGGACGCATGCCGCGCCGCTGCTGGCCGCGGTAGACGATGTTGCCCTTTTGTGGATGGTAGACGCCGTTGATGACGTTGATCATCGAACTCTTGCCGGCGCCATTGGGGCCGATGATGGCGCGGATCTCGTGCTCGCGCACATTGAAGGAGATGTCGGTCAGCGCCTTGACGCCGCCGAAGGACAGCGAAATATTCTGCAAGTCGAGGATCACGCCGCCGATCTGGCGGCCGTTGGCGGCCGTGCCTTCGGCCGGCGCATCCGGAGTCAATACGGGCGGCAGCCCGGATGGGAGGATTTCTGCAGTCATGTGTCGTTTCATGATCGTATTCATCGATAGGTCAGGATACGCTTGGGTTCGGCCGGACCGACCGGCCCGGTTCGTGTGGCTGCATGATGCGTCGGCGCGCCGTTCAGGCCGCGCGTCCCAGCACCGCGAAGGTTTTCGCTTCGGCGATCTTCAGGTCGGCTGCGATCATGCCCTGCCGGCCGTCCTCGAACTTCACCTGCGTCTCGATGTATTGCGACGCACGGCCGTCATACAACGCCTCGATCAGCACCCCATACTTGTCGGCGATGAAGCCGCGCCGCACCTTGCGGGTGCGGGTCAATTCCTCATCGTCGGGGTCGAGCTCCTTGTGCAGGATCAGGAAGCGGTGCACCTGCGAGTCGGCCAGCAACGGATCGGCGACGAGATCGGCGTTGACCTTTTCCACGCATTCGCGCACCAGCTCGTAGACGGCGGGATTGGCTGCCAGGTCGGTATAGCCGCTGTACGGCAGGTTGCGCCGCTCGGCCCAGTTGCCCACCGCATCCATGTCGATGTTGATGAAGGCCATGCACTTGTCGCGTTCGTTGCCGAAGGTGACGGCCTCCTTGATGAAGGGGAAGAACTTGAGCTTGTTCTCGATGTACTTGGGCGCGAACATGCTGCCGCTTGCCATCTTGCCGACATCCTTGGCGCGGTCGATGATCTTGAGGTGGCCGTCGCTGTCGAAGAAACCGGCATCGCCGGTATGGAAATAACCTTCGGCATCGATGGCTTCGGCGGTGGCGTCGGGGCGCTTGAAATATTCCTTCATCAGGCCGGGCGAGCGCACCAGCACTTCGCCGTTGTCGGCGATGCGCACCTCCACGCCTTTCATCGGCCGGCCCACGCTGTCGAGCTTGACGTCGCCCGAGGGCTGCATGCAGATGGTGACGCAAGTCTCGGTCATGCCGTAGAGCTGCTTCAGGTTGATGCCCAGCGAGCGGTAGAAGTCGAACAGGTCGGGGCCGATGGCTTCGCCGCCGGTATAGGCCACACGTAATCTCGACATGCCCAGCACATTCTTCAGCGGGCCATACACCAGCAGGTCACCCAGCGCATACTGCAGGCGGTCGGCCAGCGAGACGCCGGGCTTCTTGTCGAGGATGCGCATGCCGACGCGGCGCGCCACGCGCATGAAACCGTGGAACATCGTGCGCTTGATCCAGCCGGCGTCCTCGATGCGGATCATCACCTGGGTCAGGATGTTTTCATAGACGCGCGGCGGCGCGAAGTAATAGGTCGGGCCGATCTCGCGCAGGTCGCTCATCACGGTATTGGGCGACTCCGGACAATTCAGGCAGAAGCCCGCCACATGCTGCTGGGCGAACGAGTACAGGAAGTCGCCGACCCAGGCCAGCGGCAGGTAGCAGAGGATGTCATCGTCTTGGTCGAGGCGGTCGAACTCCACCAGCGTGCGCGCGGTGGCGATCATCGCGCGGTGCGAATGGCAAACGCCCTTGGGCTTGCCGGTGGTGCCGGAGGTATAGAGGATGATGGCGACGTCGTCGGGCTTGCCGGCCTTGACCTGCTCCATGAAAAAATCGGGATGCACGCGCTCGTAGGCGCGCCCCAGTTCCTGGACGCGGACAAACGACAGCAGTTCCGGCTGATGGTAGTTGCGCATGCCGCGCTCGTCGTCGTAGATGACATGCGCGATGCGCGGCAGGTTTTCCTTGATCTCGAAGACCTTGTCGACCTGCTCCTGGTCTTCGGCCATGACGAAGTCGACATTGGCGTCGGCCAGCACATAGGCCATGTCGGCGGCCGGCGCATCCTGGTACAGCGGTACCGGCATGCCGCCCAGCACCTGCGCGGCGGACATCGCCCAATACAGGCGCGGGCAATTGTTGCCGATGATCGCCAGGCTCATGCCGCGCCTGAACCCCAGCGCCGCCAGCCCGCAGGCGAAGGCGCGCACTTCGTCGGCCACCTGCTGCCAGCTCGTGGCTTGCCAGATGCCCAGATCCTTCTCGCGGAAGGCCGGTCGCTGCGGCCGTGCCTGCGCATGCGCAAGCAGCAGCTGCGGAAACGTTGGCGTTTCCGTCTCTTGTTTCGTCTCCACCATCTTCCCACCTTCTTTTTGTAGGCTCGGAGGATATTGCCAGGATGCTGGAAATATCCGGTGTCGGATCAGTCTGTGCCGCCTTGCTTACGTCGGTCTTACTGCGTCCGCCGTCAAGTCTTGCGTGCCAGCCGTCCTGTATTTAGATGCTCTTTTTTTGGATGATAGTAGAGTCAGTTGTTGCCAGCGGATGTCATCTCACCGACAATTGTCAAACTTTCGATATTGCGACGCATCATGATGGAGACACCGATCAGAACCATGCTGGCAAAAAGCATCTGGGCGCAAGCACTGACTGAAGCTCAGTTGGCCCGGGTGGAGTCCGAGGTATCGAGCCGCAAGATTGCCGCCGGCGGCTATGTCTGCCGCAAGGGCGATGCGGTGACGCATTGGATCGGCGTGCATGAAGGCTTGCTGAAAATGAGCAGCGTCTCGCCGGAAGGCAAGACCGTCTCGTTCGCCGGCATGGCCAACGGCGGCTGGCTGGGCGAAGGCTCCCTGCTCAAGGACGAACCGCGCAAGTATGACGTGGTGGCGCTGCGCGAAAGCGAGTTGCTCTACATGCCCAAAGCCACCTACATCTGGCTGCTGGACAACAGCATCCCCTTCAACCGCTTCCTGGTGACGCAGTTGAATGAGCGCCTGGCGCTGTTCATCTCGCTGGTGGAATACGACCGCATGCTGGAACCGGATGCGCGCGTAGCGCGCTGCCTGGCGGCGCTGTTCAATCCCTACCTGAATCCCGGCATCGGCCTGAACCTGCAAATTTCCCAGGAGGAAGTCGGCAACCTCTCCGGCACCTCGCGCCAGCGCGCCAACCAGGCGTTGCAGGTGCTGGAAAAGGCCGGTTTGCTGAAAGTGGATTACGGCAGCATCACCATCAACGACCTGGATGGCTTGCGCCAATTCCCTGGATAAATGCATCGTATAAATGCATCGTGGATGCGCACCGTCAATGCGCATTGGAGGATCGATGTAAAAAGCTGCCCGCAGGCAGTAATGCCGTTCAGTTAAGGCTAATTCTGAACCACGCATCACAGAGCCCGTTCGGGCTGAGTAGGCCCGCCAGGGCCGTATCGAAGCCAGCGCGTCATCGTGCCAGCCTTAACGGTCTTGCCTGCCCTTCGATACGCTGCTGCGCAGCTACTCAGGGCGAACGGAGTCTGGACTCCACAAACCTCCACAAACACAAATGCCGTTCAGCGCTTAACTGAACGGCATTAGCCCCGCAGGCAGCTTTTTTATCGGCTTACCGAGCGGAGGAAGGCGAACGTCCCGGCGGCGACCCTTCGTTCCCGCGCGCGGGACGGTTGCGGTTAAGCCAGTAAGTGCCGGTATCGGCCACCGTTCCCATGAACTCCTTCGGATCGGCAGACTTCACCACATAGCCGTTGGCGCCCAGGTGGTAGCTCTGGTCGATATCGCGCGGGTCTTCCGAGGACGAGAACATCACGACCGGGATGTGCGCGGTGGCGGCATTGGACTTAATGATCTTCAGGAAATCATGCCCGCTCATCAGCGGCAGGTTGAGATCCAGCAGGATCAGGGAGGGGTGCGTTTCCTTGCGCCCGGCATGTCCGCCCTGCGCAAAAAAGAAATCCTGCGCCAGTTCGGCATCGGCGAACCAGGTCATTTTTTCGGCCAGCTTGCGGGTGCCCAGGGCAAGGCGCGTCAACTCTGCCACTTCCTGGCTGTCGTCGACGAGGATGATGTCATATTGCCCGATATCCATAAGGGTCGCTTCCTTCAATAAGTTTCAAGCTGGAACTATTGTTATTAATCTGACCACCTTCCGGCCATCCCATGCACTGCCCTGCGCCCTCATCGGTGCGGCTCCCTCCGCAACGCCATCGTGTCCACTTCGTTCGCACCATTGGCAATCCGCCTGAAAGCCAGTACAGACGCCGGTTCCGACGCCAACTCAAGCTTTCCCTCTGCAGATTATTGCATAGGCGATTTCAAAAGAAATCAGGGTTTTCCTGATCTCCATTGATCCTGCCCGATGGCGCTGCCATCGATCGATTATTTGTCGGACGTCGCGATGCCGGTGCGGATCGCATATCGGACCAGCCCCGGAACGTCGCGGATATCCAGCCGCTCCATCAGTTGCGCGCGATGCGTCTCGATGGTCTTGGCGCTGACGTTGAGCTGGTAGGCGATTTCCTTGGTGTTGTTGCCCTCGGCGATCAGCTGCAGGATCTCGCGCTGCCGCGGCGTCAATACCTCCGCCGGCGCGCCGTTCTGCGACACGCGCTTCATGTAGTTGTCCAGCGCCTCGCGCGAAATGTGCGAGTCCAGGTATTGCCGGCCGTGCCTGAGTTCGAGCAGCGCCTTTTCCAGTTCGGTGGCGGCGGAGTCCTTGAACAGGTAGCCGTTGGCGCCGGCATTCAATGCCTGCATCACATATTCCTCGCTGCCGTACATCGAGAGCATCAAGAACCGCGTGGCCGGGTAATCGCCGCGCAAGCGGCGCAGCGCCTCCAGGCCGTTCATCCCTTTCATGGCGATGTCCAGCACCACCAGGTCGGGCTTCAGGCGGGAGATCATCTCGATCGCCTCGCTGCCATCGGCGGCTTCCCCCACCACCTCCACGCCCGGCATGGCCGCCAGCAACGCCTTGATGCCGCTGCGCACCAGCGCATGGTCGTCGGCAAGTACGATTCGTGTCTGCATGTTCAGATCCTCCTCACGACAGGCGCGACCGGCAAATGCATGACGATTTCCGTCCCTTCGCCTGGCGCCGATGAAATATCCATGGAACCGCCGACCAGCACCGCGCGTTCCTCCATATTGAGCAACCCGAAGCTGCTGCCGGAAATGGCATTGCTGCGCGCCGTCTCGGTGTCGAAGCCCTGGCCGTCGTCGCGTATGCACACGTAAAGCTGATCCTGCTGGCGGTCGACCTTGACCCGGATATTCTGGCATTTGGCATGGCGCAGGATGTTGGTGACGGCTTCCTGGACGATGCGAAAAGCGGTGTTTTCAATGTCATGGTGCAGCCCGCCATCGTGGCCGCTGCTTTCGAACCAGCCGTTGACGCCGGCCAGCCTGGATTTCTGTTCGACATAGGAACGCAAGGCCGCGATCAGGCCCAGGTTGTCCAACTGCGGCGGGCGCAGGTCCAGCGACAGGCTGCGCACCTGCGCCAGCACCGCGGTGACGATGTCGATGCCGTTTTGCAGCGACGATCCTTCCAGCGAGCCATTCTTCTTGATGGTTTCCAGCGTGATCTTCAAGGCCGTGAGCGACTGGCCGACGTCATCGTGCAAGCCGCGCGCCAGATGCTGGCGTTCGCGCTCCTGCACTTCGATCACGCGGGAGGACAGCAATTGCTGGCGCTGGATGGCCAGCTCCAGCTCGCGCCGGGACTGCTCGCGCTCGGTGACGTCGATCGCCAGCCCGGCCACCATGTCGCCCTTGCCTTCGCCGTGGATCGGAAAACGCACCACATCCAGGATGCGGGCATTGTGGTTGTGGTCGAACACGGTTTCCTGCGTATGCAATTCGCATCGGTCTTGCAACACTTTGCGGTCGTTCTCTTGCGACGCTTGCGCCGCACCGCTCGACATCAGGTCAACATCGGTCAAGCCATCCATGTCGCCGGGCGTCATGCCGAAGAAGGCCGATTGCGCCGGGTTGACATAGCTGTAGCGCAACTGCGCATCCTTGATCCAGGTCGGCATCGGCGCCGCATTCATAAAGGCGTTGAAACGCGCCTGCATCTCTCGCAGCGCCTGGGCGCTGGCGCGTTGCTTGCGCCGCGCCTGGGCATCGCGCAACTCGCGCTCCACCGCATGCGGCAAGCGCGCGATGGCGCTCTTCAAAAAATAATCCTGGGCGCCGGCCTTCATCACCTCGACCGCGGTCTGCTCGCCGATGACGCCGGAGACGATGATGAACGGCGTCTGCTCGTTGTCGTGCTTGACGATCTTCAGGGCCTCCACGCCGCTGAAGGTCGGCATCGAATAGTCGGAGATGACGATATCCCAGCGCGCATCGCGCAGCGCCGCCAGCAGCGCCGGCTCATCGTCCACCCGCAGCCAGGCCGGCTCGAAGCCCGCGCGTTTGAGCTCGCGCACCATCAGCACGGCATCTTCTTCCATGTCCTCGACCAACAAAACGCGAAGCGGAATGCTCATGGCGCCGGGCTCTCAAAAATGGATGACGATAAAAAACACAGGGCAATAAAAATTACAGGGCGATATCCAGCGGGCTTGTCGCTTGCCACCCTGGCGCCTGGCGCTTCATGGCTGCTCGCCCATGCTGGGCAGCAGGCCCTTTTTCGGCAGGGAGAAGTAGAAGCTGGCACCATCTTTGGGCGTGCTTTCGGCCCAGACACGGCCGGCATGGCGCACCACGATGCGTTGCACCAGCGCCAGCCCGATGCCGGTGCCGGCGTAATCTTCCTGGCGGTGCAAACGCTGGAACGTGCCGAAGAGTTTGTGGGCGTAACGCATGTCGAATCCTACGCCATTGTCGTGCACGCCATAGACAATCTCGTCCTCGCCCTCCTCGGCCGTCACGCGCACCAAAGGCTGTTCGTTTTTGCCGCTGAACTTGATCGCATTGCTCAACAGGTTCTCCCAGACCTGGGCGATCAGCCCGCGATTGGCCACCACGCTGTCCATGGCGGCCACGTCGAAGGTCACGCGCGGACTTTCCTGCCGCAGCTCGGCGACCGTTTGCATCACCAGCTCTTCCATGGAAAAACGTTCCGGCGCCAAGTCGCCGGTGGTCGACTTGGCCAGCTTCAACAGGTCGTTGATCAGCTCGTCCATCTTCTTGACGTTGCGGCGGATCACCTGCAATTGCTCGCGGCCCTTGTCTTCCAGCACCGCGGCGTAATCCTCCTCGAGAATCATCGCGTAGCCGGAAATGGCGCGCAGCGGCGCGCGCAGGTCGTGCGATACCGAATACGAGAAACTCTCCAGCTCCCTGTTCACGTTATGCAGATGCAAGGCCTGGCGCTTGAGGTCGGCGTTCAGCGCCTCGATCTCGTCCTCGGCGCGCTTGCGCTCCGAGATGTCGTATATCACGGTACGGCTGACCAGGTGGCCGGTTTCCGGATTCAATATCGCGGTAGCGTTGAGCAATGCCGTGAATACCGAACCGTCCGCGCGCTGGTACTGCACATCCTGGCTGATGAGTTCCCGCTTGAGCAGCAGTTGCGGCAACAGCTCCCGGATATACCGTTCGGCGCTTTCCGGCGCCAGCAGCTCCGCATGGGTCATCTTGCCCACCACCTGATCGCGCGTGTAGCCCAGCCACTTCAGTTCGGTGTCGTTGATCTTGATGATTTTCTTGTCAGTCTCATCGACCGCGTGATAACCGCAGGGCGCATTGTTATACAAGTCCTCGATCTCGTTGGTGTAAGCCTGGGTCTTCTGCTGGGCATCTGCGCGCTTGGCCATCTCAAACCGGAGTTTGCGGTACACCGCCACCAGCAAAACGATGCTGAGAAGACTGCCGCCGAGCACCGCCAGAATCGTGATCCTGGCGCTGGCGGCGCTCTCTTGCGAGCGCGTGGCCAGCAATGCATTTTCCGCCCCCTTCATGTCCAGGAAATTGGCGCGGATCTCATCGCTCAAGACCTTGCCTTCCAGCAGTTGCGCCTGCGCCGTCTTCGGCGCCTGCTCCAGCAACTTGCGCGCCAATATCAGGCGCTGCGTCACCAGGTCTTCCGTGGCCGATAGTTTCCGCAATTGGACCGGATTGTCGTACATGAGCTGGCGCAGCTCATGCATCAGGGAATTGAGCCGGCGCACGCCGGCTTCGAAATTGCCCCGGTATTCATCATTGCCGGACAAAGCATAACCGCGCGCGCTGCTGACGGTGTCACGCAACGTCGAGTGCGTTTCTTCCAGTACGTTGAGCACCGTGTGGGTGCGCTGCACCCAGATCGCGCGCTCTTCGAAATCCCGCACCGAGTGATACGAAAAACCGGCCACGCAAACCGATAGCAGCAATGCCAGAAAGAAGAAGATGGCCGTGCTGGCCGTGGCTAGTCTGGTTTGATTGAAGGCGGGCATCTTTTTCGGTATGCAGAAAACTCCAACAGTTCCGATCCACATCGACGTTTGGATTCGATTCGTATTGCCCTGCTTCGGAAACGCTCCACGCCTGCGCACATCCGTCAGTTGCTTGAAACGGGCGCCTGAGGCATCTCCGTACTTTCCTGATTTTATGTTGATTTATTCTATAACAGCCCTCTGACGCGTTACCAGACGGCACGCCTTCACAATAGCGGAAATGCATGTCTTCATGGCGGATTGTGACGGTAAAACGAAAAAAGGGCCTGCTTTCGCAGACCCTTTTTAACTGGCGGAGCGGACGGGGCTCGAACCCGCGACCCCCGGCGTGACAGGCCGGTATTCTAACCAACTGAACTACCGCTCCTAAACCTGTTTAACTGCTCGATGCCGATGGTGGGTGCTGAGAGGCTCGAACTCCCGACCTAAGCCTTGTAAGGGCTCCGCTCTACCAACTGAGCTAAGCACCCCGATACCTTAACAGTTTGCCGCTTTGTCACCAGCGGCGAAGTCCGTTATTTTATAGCATCTTTGAGTGCCTTGCCAGCTTTAAATTTGGGCACTTTCGCTGCCTTGATCTTGATCGCTGCGCCGGTCTGCGGGTTGCGGCCGGTACGCGCTGCACGCTTGCCGACAGCGAAGGTGCCGAAGCCAACCAGGGTCACGCTGCCGTTCTTCTTCAGCGTGGTCTTCACCGCGCCGATGAAGGCATCCACTGCGCGGCCGGCAGCGGCCTTGGAGAGGTCTGCGGCACCGGCAATATGTTCAATCAGTTCGCCTTTATTCACTTACGCCCCTTGTACAAATAAGTTTGATTATTAGTGACAGCGCTGCGACTCAACGACAGAGTCCTTTCACCGTCGCTTGCCTTGCGGAAAAATTCCGCAGCGGCTATTAAACAAGCCGCAAATCCATGTGTCAAGCGGGTTTCCGGCTTTTGCGGCAATTTTCAGGCTGGCAAAACCTTTTTCCTGAAGGAAATTAAATCGGAAGCGGCTTCCAAAAGAGAAAACGCCTCCGAAGAGGCGTTTTCAACTTGCGTGCTACTGGTCCGCGGCAGTGCTTTATCAGTGCTTGACCACCGGATCGACAGCGCCGTCCTTGGGCGCGACCGCCGATTCGACGATTGCCTCGTCTTCCGGCAGCGCAACCGGCTGACGCTCCAGCGCGATTTCCAGAACCTTGTCGATCCAGCGCACCGGGACGATCTCGAGCTTGTTCTTGACGTTGTCCGGAATCTCGGCGAGATCCTTCACGTTCTGCTCTGGGATCAATACGGTCTTGATCCCTCCGCGATGCGCCGCCAGCAGCTTTTCCTTCAGGCCGCCGATCGGCAACACTTCGCCGCGCAAGGTGATTTCGCCCGTCATCGCCACATCGGCGCGCACCGGGATGCCGCTGAAAATCGACACCAGCGCGGTCGTCATGGCGATACCCGCGGACGGGCCGTCCTTCGGCGTCGCGCCTTCGGGCACGTGAATGTGGATATCGCTCTTCTCGAACACTTCGTTCTTGATGCCCAGCTTGCGGGCACGGCTGCGCACGACGGTGCGGGCCGCTTCGATCGATTCCTTCATCACGTCGCCCAGCGTGCCGGTGCGGATGATCTGCCCCTTGCCGGGCATGTTGACCGCCTCGATCGTCAGCAGGTCGCCGCCCACTTCGGTCCATGCCAGCCCGACCACCTGGCCGATCTGGTTTTCCTTTTCGGCGATGCCGAAATCGAAGCGGCGCACGCCCAGGAACTTGTCCAGGTTGCGCGAAGTCACGGTGACCTTCTTCTCCTGCTTTTTCAGCAGCAGCATCTTCACCACCTTGCGGCAGATCTTGGACACTTCGCGTTCCAGCGAGCGCACGCCGGCTTCGCGGGTGTAGTAGCGGATGATGTCGCGCAGCGCCGATTCGGCGACGCTGATCTCGCCTTCCTTCAAGCCGTTGTTCTTGATCTGCTTGGGCAGCAGGTAACGCTGCGCAATGCTGGTCTTCTCGTCCTCGGTGTAGCCCGACAGGCGGATGACTTCCATCCGGTCCAGCAGCGCCGGCGGGATGTTGAAGGAGTTCGAGGTGGCCACGAACATCACGTCCGACAGGTCGAAGTCCACTTCGATGTAGTGGTCCGAGAAGGTGTGGTTCTGTTCCGGATCCAGCACTTCGAGCAGGGCCGACGACGGGTCGCCGCGGAAATCCATGCCCAGCTTGTCGATTTCGTCGAGCAGGAACAGCGGGTTGCGCACGCCGACCTTGGACAGGCTTTGCAGGATCTTGCCCGGCATGGAGCCGATATAGGTACGGCGGTGGCCGCGGATCTCGGCTTCGTCGCGCACGCCGCCCAGCGCCATGCGCACGAACTTGCGGTTGGTGGCGCGGGCAATCGACTGCCCCAGCGAGGTCTTGCCAACGCCCGGAGGACCGACGAAGCACAGGATCGGCGCCTTCAGCTTGTCCACGCGCTGCTGCACGGCGAGATATTCGAGGATGCGTTCCTTGACCTTGTCCAGGCCGTAGTGGTCGCCTTCCAGCACCTTCTCGGCGTTGGTGAGGTCGTTGTTGACCTTGGACTTCTTCTTCCAGGGCAAGCCCACCAGCGTATCGATATAGTTGCGCACCACGGTCGCCTCGGCCGACATCGGCGACATCAGCTTGAGCTTCTTGAGTTCGCCCTGGGCCTTTTCCAGCGCTTCCTTGGGCATCTTGGCCGCAAGGATCTTCTTTTCCAGCTCTTCCAGATCCGCGCCGTCCTCGCCTTCGCCCAGTTCCTTCTGGATGGCCTTGACCTGTTCGTTCAGGTAGTACTCGCGCTGCGACTTTTCCATCTGGCGCTTGACGCGGCCGCGGATGCGCTTTTCCACCTGCAGGATGTCGAGTTCGCCTTCCAGCTGGCCGAGCAGGTGCTCGTAGCGCTTGGCGACGTTGAAGATTTCCAGAATGACCTGCTTCTGCTCCAGCTTGAGCGGCAGATGCGCGGCAATGGTGTCGGCCAGGCGGCCGGCATCGTCGATACCGGCCAGCGAGGTCAGGATCTCGGGCGGGATCTTCTTGTTCAGTTTCACGTACTGGTCGAACTGCTGCACGATGGTGCGGCGCATGGCTTCGACTTCGGCCTCGTCGCCCTGCTCGGACTCGACCGGAGTCAGGTCGGCCACGAAATGCGTCTCGAGTTCGCTGATGTGGTGGATGCGCGCGCGCTGCGCGCCTTCGACCAGCACCTTGACCGTGCCATCAGGCAACTTCAGCATCTGCAGGATATTGGCGACGCAACCGATTTCATAAATGTCATCGGCGGAAGGCTCATCCTTGGCGGCGGCCTTCTGGGCCGCGAGCATGATGCTCTTGCCTTGCTCCATGGCCGCTTCCAGCGCTTTGATCGACTTGGGACGACCAACGAAGAGCGGAATCACCATGTGCGGGAACACAACCACATCCCGTAACGGCAACAGCGGCAATTGCGATTGTTCTGTAAGTATTGGAGTCGTCATGGCGGGCCTTATCAATGAATACTGTGAATGATGTTGGCACGAGTGACCAAAACACAAGTCCGGCTGAGCTAAAAAATCAGTGCAGAAAGACCGATGTCATGATCGCAACAAAATAAAAAAGCCACACACGAAGTCGCCCTCGGGTGGCTTTGCGATGGAAGCCAGAGTGAATTGCGCCGGTTTATTTTACCGCGTTTGGCGGATACCGGACTTGTGCGGCCTGTTACTGCATGGAGCGCCGCACTATGCCGCGACGCTCCCTTGCTGCTGTACCCGTTCCCGGGAATCCCGCGTCCCCTCAGGCGCCGGAAACCTTGGGTTGGTCATGGTAGATCATCAACGGCTTGGCGCCGTTGGTGATGGTGTTTTCATCGACCACCACCTTGGCCACATTCTGCTGGCCGGGCAACTCATACATCACGTCCAGCAAGGCATGCTCAAGAATGGAGCGCAAACCGCGCGCGCCGGTCTTGCGCGCCAGCGCCTTCTTGGCGATCGCATTCATGGCGGCGGGACGGATTTCCAGTTCGGCGCCTTCCATCTGCAGCAGCTTGGCATATTGCTTGACCAGGGCATTCTTCGGCTCGACCAGGATCTCGATCAGGGCGGCCTCGTCCAGCTCGTTCAAGGTCGCAATCACCGGCAGGCGGCCCACCAGTTCCGGAATCAGGCCGAACTTCACCAGGTCTTCCGGCTCGGCGTTGAGCAGCACTTCGGAGGCGGTCTTCTCGGACTGGCTCTTGACGCTGGCCGAGAAGCCGATGCCGCTCTTTTCCGACCGGTCGGAAATGATCTTGGCCAGGCCATCGAAGGCGCCGCCGCAGATGAACATGATGTTGGTCGTGTCGATCTGGACGAAATCCTGGTTCGGATGCTTGCGGCCGCCCTGCGGCGGCACCGATGCCATGGTGCCTTCGATCAGCTTGAGCAGCGCCTGCTGCACGCCCTCGCCCGACACGTCGCGGGTAATCGACGGGTTGTCCGACTTGCGCGAGATCTTGTCGATTTCATCGATGTAGACGATGCCCCGCTGCGCCTTCTCGACTTCGTAATTGCAGTTCTGGAGCAGCTTCTGGATGATGTTCTCGACGTCCTCGCCCACATAACCGGCTTCGGTCAGCGTGGTGGCGTCGGCGATCACGAAGGGCACGTTGAGCATGCGCGCCAGC
Organism: Herbaspirillum sp. GW821-FHT09A12; assembly: GCF_059418325.1. Lineage (NCBI taxonomy): Bacteria > Pseudomonadati > Pseudomonadota > Betaproteobacteria > Burkholderiales > Oxalobacteraceae > Herbaspirillum > Herbaspirillum sp. GW821-FHT09A12. Next base: position 272,967 of record NZ_JBWKPR010000002.1, on the reverse strand, counting down.
GTCTGCGCCAGCAGCGTCTTGCCGGAGCCGGTAGGGCCGACCAGCAGGATGTTGCTCTTGGCCAGCTCGATATCGTCCTTCTTGCCCAGGTGCTTCAAGCGCTTGTAGTGGTTGTACACCGCCACCGACAGGATGCGCTTGGCGGTCGACTGGCCGATCACATATTGATCCAGCAGGTCGCAGATTTCCTGCGGGGTCGGCAAATCCGACTTGGCGCCTGGAACAGACTCCACGCTGGCGGCTTCATCCCGGATGATGTCGTTGCACAAATCGATGCATTCGTCACAGATGAATACCGAAGGGCCGGCGATCAGCTTTTTGACTTCGTGCTGGCTTTTGCCGCAGAAAGAGCAATAAAGCAACTTTTCGCCGCTAGAAGATTTTTTCTCAGACATAGAGCTAAAGGAGATAATTTACGGCCTGATCATACCTGCGAAATGCGGATTCGTCACGGCTTGGTCATTTTCGACCATTCAGCCCAATCCCCAATCCACCACATGACATTTATATGTCATCTCCGCCTCGATTTATCAAGGAAACAGAGCTGAAAAAGCCGTTCTTTGCGACATTCATAAAAAAATGCCCAGACGGCAATTCGTCCGGGCATTTTTACGCGTTTTACGGCAACGCAAACTCAGGCGCGCTCGTGCAATACCTTGTCAATCAGGCCATACTCCACTGCGGCATCGGCCGACATGAAGTTGTCGCGATCGGTATCCTTGCCGATCTGATCGACCGTGCGGCCGGTCTTTTCAGCCAGGATATTGTTCAAACGCTCGCGCAGGTACAGGATCTCGCGCGCCTGGATCTCGATATCCGATGCCTGCCCCTGGGCGCCGCCCAGGGGTTGGTGGATCATGATACGGGAGTTCGGCAGCGAGAAACGCTTGCCCTTGGCGCCGGCGGCCAGCAGGAACGCGCCCATCGACGCGGCCAGGCCGGTGCACAGCGTCGACACTTGCGGCTTGATGAACTGCATGGTGTCGAAGATCGCCATGCCGGCCGAGACCGAACCGCCCGGCGAGTTGATGTACAGCGAAATGTCCTTGTCCGGATTTTCGCTTTCCAGGAACAGCAACTGGGCGACGATCAGGTTGGCCGAAGCATCGTTGACCGGTCCGACCAGGAAAATGATGCGTTCCTTCAACAGGCGCGAGTAAATGTCGTACGCGCGCTCGCCGCGGCCGCTCTGTTCAATCACCATCGGCACCATGCCGAGCATTTGCGTGTCCAGTGCAGACTCCTTGATCAGACCTGTCATGTGTGCATCCTTAGCGTAAAAGTTTTCCGATACTACGCGAGAAAACCGGATTACGCTTGCGCCTGATTGCCCATCAGTTCGTCGAACGAAACCGGCTTTTCCGAAACATTGGCCTTGCCGAGAACGTAATTGACGACGTTTTCTTCCAAAACAAGAGCTTCGACTTCGGCCAGGCGGCGGCGGTCGGAGAAGTAGTACTTCAGCACTTGCTGCGGATCTTCGTAGCTTTGCGCGAAGTCTTCGATCTGCGCCTTGACCTGCTCTTCGGTGGCATCCAGCTTGTTCTGCTTGACCACTTCAGCCAGGATCAGGCCCAGGCGGACGCGACGCTCGGCCTGGGCGGTAAACAGTTCCTTCGGCAGCTGCATGACCTTCGGGTCCATGCCGCGCTGGGCCATGTCTTGCTTGGCCATTTCCGACAGGCGCTCGACATCCTGCTCGACCAGGGCCTTGGGCACGTCCAGGTCGCTCGCCTTGATCAGCGCGTCCATCACGCTGTCCTTGGTCTTGGCCTTGGTGCGCGCGCTCACTTCGCGTTCCAGGTTCTTCTTGATGTCTTCGCGCATCTTGGACAGGTCGCCGTCCTCGATGCCCAGCGATTGGGCGAAGTCGGCGTCGACTTCAGGCATGTGCGCCCATTCGAGCTGCTTCAGGGTGATGGTGAATTCCGCAGTCTTGCCGGCCACGTCCTTGCCGTGGTAATCCTCGGGGAACGGCAGCGGGAAGGTCTTCGACTCGCCGACCTTCAGGCCGAGGGTGGCGGCTTCGAATTCCGGCAGCATGCGGCCTTCGCCCAGCACGAACGGGAAATCGTCAGCCTTGCCGCCCTGGAATTCCACGCCGTCGATCTTGCCCACGAAGTCGACCGTCACACGGTCGCCGTTCTGTGCCGACTGGTCGGCGCCGCCGTCGCCGTGCGCGCCTTGCTCGCCCTTGACGTGGTAGTGCACGCGCTGCTTGCGCAGGATGTCGATGGTCTTGTCGATTTCAGCGTCGGAAACCGATGCGGTGGTCTTCTCCACTTGCGCGCCGGACAGGTCGCCGATGGCCACTTCCGGATACACTTCGAAGGTGGCGTTGAAAGCCAGTTGGCCTTCGCCGGCTTCTTCGCTGGTCTTGGGTTCGATCGACGGGAAACCGGCCACGCGCAGGTTGTTCTCGACCGCGGCGTCGTTAAATGCGCGGCCGACCTTGTCGTTCAGGACTTCGGTTTCGACCTGGTAGCCGAACTGTGCGGCAACCATCTTCATCGGCACTTTACCTGGACGGAAGCCCGGCGCCTTGGCAGTGCGGGCACGCACCTTCAGGCGCTTTTCCACTTCAGCCTGAACATCGGCCAGCGGGAAAGTCAGGGTCATACGACGTTCGAGTTTGCTCAGGGTTTCGACTGCAGTTGCCATTTAAATCGTCCAAATAATTAAGAATTCCGTAAGCCGGAGCATTCGCTTTCCCATCCGCATCGATGTGCCCGGACGAAAAGCGGCCTGCCCGACCGCGCTAAAGCTCTCTATTTTATACGCAAAAACCGCGCGGAGTCCAAAATTGGACGCGTGGCCGCGCAAAGCCCATCCAAAGTGCCGGCGCTGCCTTGAAACGCAGGCCAAGGCTGGCAGTTGCAAGGATTTCATCGCGCCTGGCGGCCGCCGCGCGGAGTGCTGATTTCCGCCAGGCAACCGGCGTCGGCGAGCAGCGCCGGACCAGCGCCACGATTACTTGACCGGAATCGGCGCCGACGCCGCCACCGGCACGGCCGTGACCGCATTCATCGGGCTGCCGTCGATCAACTTGTCCGAATAGGTCAGGTAGACCAGGGTATTGCGCTTGACGTCCACCACCCGCACCACATGCAGGCGCTTGAACAGGATCGACATGCGTTCGGTAAACACGTCCTCCTGCACCGGCAGCTTGCCGTTGAATTGCACCGTGGGCGCAACCTGGCGGCAGGCGATCGACGCTTCCGCCTTGTCTTCGGCCAGGCCGACCGTCCCCTTGACGCCGCCGGTGCGCGCGCGGGAGACGTAACAGGTCACGCCGATCACCTTGGGGTCGTCATAGGCTTCGATCACCACCCGGTCGTTCTTGCCCAGCCAGCGGAAGGCCGTGCTCACGTCCGCCAGCTCATCTGCCGCCGCGCTGCCTGCCACGACGGCGCCGACACAGAGAAAAAGACCCGCCAGGGAATGTGCGTTGAGTTTCATGAATGTCTACCTGCTGTGAATGGAGGAAAGAAAAAGACTGCGGCAAATCAGTCGGCCATCAGCCCGAAGCGCGGCACTTGCTTGCCGTCGACTTCGACTGTCTCATGGAAGACCTCGCGCGGCCGTATCCACAAGCTGCCGTTGGCGGCGCGATAGACGACCATGGGCGTCAGGTCCGACTCCAGCGTGGCCTCGCCGACAAATTCATAGATGCCGCCTTTGTAATGGCGATAGCGTGTCATGGCAATGTCCGAAAAGTGAGATAAACACTGGCGCAACGCCAGGCCCGGCATGGTACTACCGAACCGGCAAAACGCAACATCCGACAACAAGGCGCAAGCGCGCGCGGCCGCTTGCCCGAGGCGCGCATCGGGCGTTTCCGAAAAACGCAGACATGCGCAACGGCATGCAGTACAATAGCGCGCTTTACGAAAATGCTACCCGCATCGGTAGCGGCAGGCTTGCCGCAAGACGGCTTCCAGACTGCTATCGCGCCGATGTCCGACACCTTCAGCGAGGATGGCGAAATTGGTAGACGCACCAGGTTTAGGTCCTGACGCCAGCAATGGTGTGGGGGTTCGAGTCCCCCTCCTCGCACCAGACGATCCCTTGATATTGCATGCCTCCCGGTCCTGAACGATCCAGGCGCCCGGAGGCCGTTCAGGCCAGCGCCCAGGAACCATCATGCCGACCCAGGAAGAATTCGACGCCTTGAAGCAAAGCCACAACGCCTTGCTCAACAAATTCATCGAAAACAATACCGCCGACCAGATCCTGTTCTCGACGCTGTTTACCGCCGCCGCAGTGCTGTCCAAGGATGGCCGCCAGTTCACCCAGGGCGCCATGGGCATCGCGCGCTCGCTGGCATCGCAATTGGCGGCCGGGGGCACCATGCCCCAGTCGCTGCTCGACACCGTCGAAACCCGCATCGCGACCATCGAAGCGCTGCTCCAGGACAAGTTCTGAGGCATCTCCGCCCGCTGCATGCCATAGCGTATAGTCGGCCCCACATTTTGCAACGCGAATAGAAAAGCGGCGTCATGGCTGTCGACCACTACGAAAACTTTCCTGTCGCCTCCCTGCTGTTGCCGGCCCGCCTGCGGCCCGCGGTGAGCGCCATCTATGGCTTCGCGCGCAGCGCCGACGATATCGCCGACGAGGGCGATGCCCAACCCGCGCAGCGCCTGGCCGCGCTGCAAGCCTACGAAGAGCAGCTCGACCTGATCGCCGGCGCCGGGCATTGCGAGGCCCCCATCTTCCGCCGCCTGCAGCACGCCGTCGGCCAACACCAGTTGCCGCTGCAGCCCATGCGCGACCTGCTCTCGGCCTTCAAGCAGGATGTCGTGACCACCCGCTATGCGCGCTATGAAGACCTGCTGGACTATTGCCGCCGCTCGGCCAATCCGGTCGGCGCCCTGATGCTGCACCTGTACGGCGCCCCGACCGAACAGAACCTGCGCGACTCCGACGCCATCTGCACTGCCCTGCAACTGATCAACTTCTGGCAAGACGTCGCCATCGACTGGCAAAAATCGCGCATCTACCTGCCGCTGGAAGACCTGGCGCGCTTCGGCGTGAGCGAACAAGACATCGCCGCTGCCCGGGCGGATGCCCGCTGGCAAGCGCTGATGCGGTTTGAGGTGGAACGCGCGCGCACGCTGATGCTGTCGGGCGCGCCCTTGGCAAAACGCCTGCCGGGACGGATCGGCTGGGAGCTGCGGCTGGTAGTCCAGGGCGGATTGCGCATCCTGGAGCGCATCGGGCGGGTCAACGGCGATGTATTTCGTCACCGGCCCAAGCTGGGCCGGGCCGATTGGCTGGCAATAGGCTGGCGCGGCCTCACCATGTGACAACGCCCGCCGGGCCATTCCGGCCGGGCGGGCGCAACAGCCTCGAAAACCGCGTCGATCAGACCAGCAAGGCCGTGGTGAGCGAGCGGATCTGCTCTTCCGAATCGTCCAGCAGACCGCGCAGCGACTGGTCGCCGATATAGTCGTCGACCAGGCTCTCGCCGCCGATGCCGGCTTCGGCCACCGTGCGCTGGAACGGCGAAGGCACCGGCGACAATTCCTTGGCCAGCAGCAAGACATCGCCGATGGTGACCGGCGGCAGCACGCGCACGCCATGCCACAGGGACTCGATCGCCTCCGTCACCGGCTGCGGCACGCCCAGCTTCTTGAGCACGGCGCGGCCGATCATCTTCTCGCCATATTCCGCCCAATCCTCGGCGCCGCCCGCCAGCAAATCCGGGAATTCATCGGTGCGCGAGAGCAGGTAAAAACCGCCGACCTCATGGACGATGCCGGCGAACATCGCCGTTTCCGGGTCGCCGTTGGTCAGCTTGGCGGTCAGCACGTGGGCCGTGGCCGCCACGTGGGCGCAGTGTTCCCACAGTTGCGCGGCCTTGATGCGCATGGCCGGGTTGCCGATGGTGCGGCCCAGCTGGCGCACGATGACCGAGGTGGTAATGGTGTTGAGGGTGCGAAAGCCCAGCCGCATGACGGCGACGCGCACATTGTTGATCTCGCCGCCGGAGCGGTTGTAGGCGGCCGAATTGGCGATGGCGACGGTACGCGCCGACACCAGCGGCTCGGCCATCACCAGCTTGGCGGCCTGCTCCAGGTGGCAGTCGGGATCCGACAATGCCTGTTGCAGCTTGATCGATGCGCTGACGTTGGCCGGGAACACCAGCTCCCCGCGTCCGGCCTGCGATGCGATGTTGCGAAAGATTTCCAGTCTGTCCATGACGTCTCCAGCCTCCCAGGTTATTCGGCCGGCCTGCTGCAAGGCAGCAGGCCGTCTGCGTGCGTTCTTCCTTGTCCGTGCGACCGTCCAGTTGCTTCCATATCGGCAGGAGCCGTCCTGTTTTTACCGGCTTCGCACATTTTTTGCAGCGGCAATGCGATGCCTTGAGCTTAATGGACATCGTTGGCCGCCGCAATACGATGGCCGCGCCGCATTTGCCCTCCCGTGCACACTCGGCTAGCATAGCGCCTTTGCCGGATTTTGCCCGTCCCGGCGCCAAACGGTCATCCAAGGCATTTGTACGCCACGCACCCCACCGCCGCTACCCATGTCTCCAGACGAATACTGCCAGCAGAAGGCCGCCGCCAGCGGCTCCAGCTTTTACTACAGCTTCCTGTTCCTGCCGCCGGAACGCCGGCGCGCGATCACGGCGCTGTACGCCTTCTGCCGCGAAGTCGACGACACGGTCGATGAAATCGAAGATGCGATGGTGGCCCGCACCAAGCTGATGTGGTGGCGCAAGGAAATCGCCGCCATGCTGGAGGGCGCCCCGACCCACCCGGTGACCAAGGCCCTGCATCCGCACGTGGCCGTCTACCAGCTCAAGGGCGAGCACCTGCAGGCCATCATCGACGGCATGGAGATGGACCTCGACCAAAGCCGCTATCTCGACTACCCCGGCCTGCAGCGCTATTGCTGGCACGTGGCCGGCGTGGTGGGCATCCTCTCGGCCAGCATCTTCGGCCATACCCAGGGCGGCACCCTGCTCTACGCGGAAAAGCTGGGCCTGGCTTTCCAGCTCACCAACATCATCCGCGATGTCGGCGAAGACGGCCGCCGCGGCCGCATCTACCTGCCCGTCAACGAACTGCAGCAATTCAACGTGACCGCCGCCGACATCCTCCACGGCCGCCACAGCGATCGCTTCGAGGCACTGATGAAATTCCAGGTGCAGCGCGCCCAGGCCATCTACGACGAAGCCTTCGCCCTGCTGCCCAAGGAAGACCGCCGCGCACAGCGCCCCGGCCTGATGATGGCGGCGATCTACCGCACCCTGCTCGATGAAATCGAGCGCGACGGCTACCAGGTACTGAGCCAGCGCATCTCCCTCACGCCCATCCGCAAGCTGTGGCTGGCGTGGAAAACCTACGTATTCGGCTGATGCCCAACCACTCCGCGCGCCACTATGCGCGCCACTACGCCGTCATCGGCGGCGGCTGGGCCGGCTGCGCGGCGGCCGTCACGCTGGCGGCGGCCGGCCGCCGGGTCAGCCTGTTCGAGGCCGGCAAGATCCTCGGCGGACGCGCGCGCCGCGTGGAGATCGACGGCCGCACGCTGGACAACGGCCAGCACATCCTGCTAGGCGCCTATGGCGCCTCGCTCAAGCTGATGAAGCAAGTCGGCGTCAAGCCGGCCGCGGCCTTGCTGCGCCTGCCGCTGCAGATGCGCTATCCGCTGCAAGCCGGCGGCGATGGCATGGACTTCGTCGCGCCGCGCCTGCCGGCGCCGCTGCATATGACCATCGCGTTGCTGCGCGCCAAGGGATTGGGCAAGGAAGACAAGATGGCGCTGGCGCGCTTTTCCACCAGCGCGCGCTGGATGGGCTGGCAGTTGCACCAGGACTGCAGCGTGGCCGAGTTGCTGGAACGCTTCGAACAGACGCCGCGCCTGATCCGGCTGATGTGGAACCCGCTCTGCATCGCGGCCCTGAACACGCCCCCGGAACGGGCCTCGGCCCAGGTATTCCTGAACGTGCTGCGCGACAGCCTGGGCGCGCGCCGCGCGGCATCCGACATGCTGATTCCGCGCATCGACCTGAGCGCCCTCTTGCCGCAGGCCGCCGCCGCCTACATCGAACAACGCGGCGGGCAAGCCATCGCCGGCGCCGCGGTCGCCGGCCTGCACGCCAGCGGCGCGGCCGGCGCCTGGCGCCTGCAAGACCGCCAGGGCGGCAACCTTGGCGAATTCGCCGGGGTCATCGTCGCCACCGGCCCCGATGCCGCCGCGCAATTGCTGGACGGCGCCCAGGGGCTGGCCGGCGCTTGCGACACCGGCGCCTTGCATGCGCTGGCGTACGAACCGATCACCACCTGCTACCTGCAATACGCGCCGGCGCTGCGCCTGCCGCTGCCGTTCTGCGCGCTGGCCGACGACGGGCAGCGTCGCGCCTGGGGACAATTCGTCTTCGACCGCGGGCAACTGAGCGCCGATGCGGCCGATGCCGGACTGCTGGCGGTCGTCGTCAGCGCCGCCGGCCAGGCCATCGCCGACGGCCACGCGGCGCTGCTCGACGGCATCGCCCGGCAATTGGCGGCCGACTTCGGACGCCCCGAGTTGTCCGTTCCGCAATGGGGCAAGGTCATCACCGAAAAGCGCGCGACATTTTCCTGCACGCCGGGGCTGCAACGGCCGACCAATGCCGGCTTGCCGCCCGGGCTCGCGCTGGCCGGCGACTATGTGGCGGGCGACTATCCGGCCACGCTGGAAGGCGCGGTGCGCAGCGGCATCGCAGCCGCCCGGGCCATGCTTGCCTGAGGTAGATGCCAAAGCAGATGCCAACGCGGATGCCGCACCGGGAAAATCCGCCCCCACATCATCCAAAACCCATAGCGCACCGCAGGTTCCGCCAATAGCCCCGGAACCCGGGGCCATATAAAATTTTCATGGATAGGCGGAAAGGGATTCACCCTACGCATCGCCGCTTTGATCTAGCATACGGACAAGCTCGGAGCAGCCCCGCGGCCATGTGCCGCGTTTCATTTTTACGGAGAAAACAATATGCCGGTCATGACCTGTGTCGAAGACTTTCGCCTGCTGGCGAAAAAACGGGTTCCCAAGGCCTTCTACGACTACGCCGACAGCGGCTCCTATACCGAGAGCACCTACCGCGCCAACAACGACGACCTGGCCGCGCTGAAGCTGCGCCAGCGCGTGGCGATCAATGTCGACGAGCGCAGCACCCGCACCAGCATGATCGGCCACGACGTCAGCATGCCGGTGGCGATCGCGCCGACCGGCCTGACCGGCATGCAATGGGCCAACGGCGAAATGCTGGGCGCCATGGCCGCCGAGAAGTTCGGCATCCCCTTCACCCTGTCGACCATGAGCATCTGCTCCATCGAAGATGTCGCCAGCGTGACCACCAAGCCGTTCTGGTTCCAGCTTTACGTGATGCGCGACCGCGGCTTCGTCAAGTCGATGATCGACCGCGCCAAGGCCGCCAAGTGCTCGGCGCTGGTGCTGACGCTGGACCTGCAGATCCTCGGCCAGCGCCACAAGGACCTGAAGAACGGCATGTCGGTGCCGCCCAAGCTGACCCTGGACACCCTGCTGGACCTGGCCAGCAAGCCCGGCTGGGCGCTACGCGCGCTGGGCGGCCGCAAGACTTTCGGCAACCTGGCCGGCCACATCAACGGCGGCAACAGCGGCAGCGGCGTGCAAACCCTGTCCAAGTGGACCGCCAGCCAGTTCGACCCGACCCTGAACTGGGACGACGTCGCCTGGATCAAGGAGCAATGGGGCGGCAAGTTGATCCTCAAGGGCATCCTCGACGTCGAAGATGCCAGGATCGCGGCCCAGACCGGCGCCGACGCGCTGGTGGTCTCCAACCACGGCGGCCGCCAGCTGGACGGCGCGATGTCGTCGATCCAGGCGCTGCCGGCGATTGCCGAAGCGGTCGGCGACCAGATCGAAGTCTGGTTCGACGGCGGCATCCGTTCCGGCCAGGACATCCTCAAGGCCGTGGCGCTGGGCGCCAAGGGCACCATGATCGGGCGTGCCTTCCTCTACAGCCTGGGCGCCATGGGCGGCGAAGGCGTCTCGCAGATGCTGGAAATCCTGCGCAAGGAACTGGACGTGAGCATGGCGCTGACCGGCACCAAGGACATCAAGGACGTCGGCCGCCAGATCCTCGTGCCCTGATTCCTGGCAAGAGGCCGCAGCCAATAAAAATCCCGGGCGTCGCAAGGCGGCCCGGGATTTTTCATGCGCCGAAGGCAGCTGTTCAGGAACGCGGTTTTTCCTGCAATACCTCGATCACTTCGGTCTGCCCATAGCGCCGCGCCAGATCCAGCGCGGTCAGGCCATCCTTGTTCTTCAGCGTGAGGTCGGCGCCGCCATCGCGCAATGCCGCGACCGCCGCCACCCGGCCGCGCATGGCGGCCAGCATCACCGGGGTCATCTGCTCATCCGGCGACTCGGCATCGACGTAGGCCGACGCTTCCAGCAGCAGGCCGACGATTTCGGCATTGCCGTTGATGGCGGCGTAATGCAAGGGCGCCCATCCCGGCCGGTTGACCTCGACCTCACGCGACAGCAACAGCTTCACCACCGGCACGTTGCCGTAGAAGGCCGCCAGCATCAACGGCGTATCGCCGTTGGTGGCTTGCGCCTCCAGGTTGACGTCAGGCGCGTTGACCAGCAGGCTGAAGGCCTGCATGGAGTCCTCGCGGATGGCCAGCATCAGGCCGGTATAACCGCGCCTGGGTTCGATCAGGTTGGGGCCCATTCCCCGCTGCATCAACTGCTTGAGGAAATAGACATTGTCCATGCGGATCGCCTGGAAATAGTCTTCATAGGCGCCGGCCCGGGCCGCGCCCGGCAACAGCATGGAGGTGTACAGCAATACGCGGCCGAAACGGCCGAAGCGGGAACGGATCTTTTCCAGCAAAGACGTCATGGCGCGATTCCAAACAACTTAAAGAAATTGTCGCTGGTCTGGCGCGCGACTTCGGCGGCGGAAATGCCGCGCAGGTCGGCGATGAATTCGCCGACGTGGCGCACATAGCCGGGTTCGTTGGTCTTGCCGCGAAACGGCACCGGCGCCAGGTAGGGCGAATCGGTCTCGATCAGCATGCGCTCCAACGGAATGGTGCGCGCCACCTGCTGCAGCTCCTTGGCCGACTTGAAGGTGACGATGCCGGAAAACGAGATGTAAAAACCCAGCTCGATGGCGGCATCGGCCACTTCCTGCGATTCGGTGAAGCAATGCATCACGCCCGCCGCGCCGCCGGCTGCCGGGCTGGCGCCTTCTTCGCGCAGGATGCGGATGGTGTCTTCCGAGGCCGAGCGAGTATGGATGATCAGCGGCTTGCCCGTGGCGCGCGAGGCGCGGATATGCGTGCGGAAACGCTCGCGCTGCCATTCCAGGTCGCCTTGCAGGCGGTAGTAGTCCAGCCCGGTCTCGCCGATGGCGACGATGCGCGGATGGTCGGCCAGCCTGACCAGTTGCTCGACATCCGGCTCGGGCGTGTCTTCATAGTCGGGATGCACGCCGACCGATGCGTAGATATTGGGATATTGCTCGGCCAGCGCCAGCACTTGCGGGAAGTCAGGCAGGTCGACCGATACGCACAAGGCATGGCTGACCTGGTTTTCGGCCATCTTGCCGAAAATCTCGGGCAAGCGCGTGGCGAGATCGGGAAAATTGATGTGGCAATGGGAATCGATGTACATGGCGCTATTGTAAAGCGATGCGCCGCAGGTGTCGCCCCCGCCGCCGGCCGAGGGGCGCTACTTCGCCACCGGCCGCTTGGCGAGCTTGCGCTGCAAGGTGCGGCGATGCATGTTGAGCACACGGGCGGTGGAAGAGATATTGCCCTCGTGCTCGGCCAATACCCGCTGGATATGCTCCCATTCCAGGCGCTCCAGCGACAGCGGAGCCGCCTCGTCGGCCGGCGGGGCGATACCGGGTGCTTCTTCCCGCGCATCCCCGTGGGCCAGCGCCGACAGGATGGAGTCGACATTGGCCGGCTTGGACAGGTAATTGTCGGCGCCCGCCTTGATCGCCTGCACCGTGGTGGCAATGCTGGCGTAACCGGTCAGCACCAGCAGGCGCGCATCCGGCAATGCCTGGCGCAGCGGCGACACCCATTGCAGGCCGGAATCCTTTTCCAGTTGCAGGTCGATGGTGGCGTAGTCGAAGCTTTCCTTGCGCGCCGCCGCCAGCGCCTCCTCGCCGCTATGAGCCACGATCGCGCGGAAACCCCGGCGCGTGAGCGAACGCGCCAGGGTACCGGCAAAAACGTCGTTGTCGTCGAGGATCAGGAAAGCGGCACTCATCAAAAATCGGAAACCCGTCGTTATCGATACGTAAAACCAAACCGCGTCAGGATACGGGAAACTGCAATTCAGCCACCGTCCCCTCACCCACCGCCGAACGCAATTGCAAGCGGCCGCCCATCTGCGCCGCCGCCGCGAAGGCCAGCATCAGGCCGATGCCTTGCCCGCCGGAACGGCTGTCCACCGGCATGCGGCCCAGGCGCGCCAGCAATTCGGGGGCGATGCCGCAACCGTTGTCGGCAACCCGAATGATAGCCGTCTTTCGCTCCCCCTTGGCGGCAGCGCTGTCGCCGGCGGCCAGCGACAGGCGCACTTCGCCGTCGACGTTGCGCGTCTTGATCGCATGCGCGGCATTGTCGAGCAAGGTCAGCAGGATCTGCGACAAGTCCTGCAACTGGCCAGCGGCCGCGCCTTCCCAGCGCAGGTCGGCGGCCAGCGGCACGGCCGGATGGCGCAGGCGCCAGCCGTCGATCAGCGTTGCCAGCCACGGCCCCAGCGCGGCAGTCCGATCGGCTTGGGCATCCGCATCCAGGCGCATGTTTTCCAGCGCCGCCTTGCAGACGGCAATCTGTTCCTCGATCACGCGCAAGTCTTCCTGGTACGGCGCCAGCGCGGCATTGCCGGCCATGTCGCGCCGCATTTCACCGGCGATCACGGCCACGGTGGACAACGGCGTATTCAATGCATGCGCCGCGCCGGCGGCCTGCGTGCCCAGCGCCAGGATGCGCTGGCTCTGCAACTGGCGCTCGCGCGCCAGCGCCAACTCGCCGTCGCGCGACCTCACGGCGGCGGCAATGCGGGTGACGAACCAGGTGATCAGCAGCGCCGAGATCGAGAAATTGATCCACATCCCGGCCAGGTGGTAGGCCATCGCCTGCCCGTGGTCGTGGATGTGCAAGGGCTCGTAGAAGTAGACCAGCCCGGAATAGGCGGCCAGCGCGCACAGCGCCAACCCCAGGGCATACGGCCAGGCCAGCGTCGCCGCCCCGGCCGCCAGCGCCGGCAGGTAGAACGAAACAAACGGATTGGTCGCCCCACCCGAGAAAAACAGCAGAGCCGAGAGCACGGCGATATCCAGCAGCAGTTGCAGGAACAGCTCGCCCTGCCCGGCTGGCTGCACCCAGCGCATGCGCCCCCAGGTGGCGACGTTGATCAGCACCTGTAGGCCGATCAGCGCCAGCAAGGCCGGCAGCGGCAAGGCGATCCCAAGCCAGAAATGGGCCCCGGCCAGCACCAGCAACTCGCCGGCGACAGTGGCCCAGCGCAGCCAGAACAGGCGCGACAGCAATTGATGCCGGAACAACGCCCCGGCCAAAGCCCCATCCGGGGTCGACAAGGCGGCAGATTGGAATGTGGACTGCATGGCGCAATTATAAGGGTCGGAATAGGGGCCGGAATAAGGGCCGAAGCGTGGCGATTTATTCAAGGGCTCAAAATTGAGAATGAAGTTACAAATATAAATAATTCTCATTTATAATTTACAAGTCCGCTTCATCCAATCCGCTCAACCGGGCGCCAGGTTCCTGCATTCATTCAAACAAAAAGCCATGTCTATTCGCCTCACTCCGCTCGCCGCCGCCCTGGCGCTTGCATTCATTGCTCCCCTCTCGTCTTTTGCGCAATCCACTGAAAACAATGCCCCGGCCGATCCGAAGGATGGGCAGCCGCTGCCGACCGTGACCGTCAATGCCTCCGCGGACGCCTCGGCTGACGGCTTGCCGAAGGAATTTGCCGGCGGCCAGGTGGCGCGCGGCAGCCGCCTCGGCGTCCTGGGCAACGTCGACAACCTGGACAGTCCGATCCGCTCGATGGCCTATACCCAGCAATTGATCCAGGACCAGCAGGCCCATGGCGTGGGTGACGTCCTGAAGAACGATCCTGTGGTGCGCACCACTCGCGGCTTCGGCAACTTCCAGGAGTCGTACATGATTCGCGGTTTCATCGCCAACTCCGACGACCTGATGTACAACGGCCTGTTTGGCATCCTGCCGCGCCAGTACGTCGCCTCGGAAATGATGGAACGCGTGGAAGTCCTGTACGGCGCCAGCGCTTTCCTGAACGGCGCCACGCCTGGCAGTGCCGGCCTGGGCGGCACCATCAACATCGTTCCCAAGCGCGCATCCAATGAGCCGCTGACCAATGTCACCCTGGGCTATGAGTCCGGCAATTCGAAATATGGCGCCATCGACTTCTCGCGCCGGCTGGGCCCGGAAGATCGCCTGGGCATCCGTATCAACGCGGCGCGCCATGCCGGCGGCACCGGAGTTTCCCGGGAAAAGCGCGAGACCAACATGTTCTCGCTGGGGGCGGACTATCGCGGCAACAATTTCCGCCTGTCTGCCGACCTGGGCATCCAGGAAAACAACCTGACCAACATTCGTTCCAGCATTGCAGTGGGCGCCATCACCGCCGTCCCCGCCGCACCGAGCGGTTCCAGCAACAATGCGCAGCCCTGGGCCTATTCCAACGCCCGCGACATTTTCGGCACCATCCGGGGCGAATGGGACCTGTCGGACAGCACCACCGCCTGGGCCGCATTCGGCGCGCACCAGGGTACGGAGAACAACTCCCTTTCCGGCATCCGGGTGAACAACGCAAGCACTGGCGCTGCCTCCACCTACCGCTTCGATAACGCTCGCCAGGATGACGTCGCCACCGGCGAAGCCGGCGTGCGCACACAGTTCGCCACCGGCACGGTGCATCATAAGGTAGTTGCCTCAGCCTCGGCCTACTCCCTCGATTCGCGCAATGCCTACGGTTACTCCAGCTTCTACGCGCTGAACACCAACATCTACAACCCAATCCTCTACGCAACGCCTGCCTTGACGAATCTGGGCAACAATCTCAGCGATCCGCAGACCACGACGAAGACCAAACTTCTTAGCGCGGTCGTGTCGGACACCTTGGGCTTCTACGACGACAGCATCCTGCTGACCCTTGGCATACGCCAACAGCAGCTGAGAACCGAGTCTTACGCCTACAATACGCACGCTCAAACCACGATTGACCAAAGCGCCACTTCGCCCATGGCCGGCGTCGTCTTCAAGGTTCTCGACAATCTGTCGCTCTATGCGAACTACATCCAGGGGCTCCAGCAAGGCGAACAAGTCAGCACCTCGATCGGCGCGGCCAATCCTGGCGTATTCATGCCGCCCTACAAGGCCAAACAGAAGGAAATTGGCGTCAAATATGAAATCGGCGGCTTGGGCCTGGGCGCTGCGGTCTTTACTACCGATAAACCCTTGCAGTCCATGGATGCCACCACGAAAATCGTGTCCGCCAATGGCCTGCAGCGCAACCGTGGCATTGAATTGAGCGCCGTCGGCGAATTGGCCAGGGGAGTACGTTTGCTTTCCGGCGTCACGTTCCTGGATGCCCGGCAGCGCCAAACGCTGACGCCCGCCAACAACGGCAACTATGCGATCGGCGTTCCGAAGCTGCAAGCCAACGCCGGTCTCGAATATGACATCCCCGGCGTGAGCGGCCTGACCGTGAACGGCCGCGCCGCCTACACTTCGACCCAATATGTCGATGCCGCCAACAAGTTGCGCGTCCCGTCGTGGGTTCGTTACGATATCGGCGCGCGCTATCTCACCGATATCGGCGGCCGGGCCGTGACCTTCCGCGCCTCCATCGAGAACCTGGCGAACCGCAACTACTGGGAATCTGCCGGCGGCGCCTCCAACTCCGGTTACCTCGTGCAGGCCAACCCGCGCACGTTCAACACTTCGGTCTCGGTCGCGTTCTAAGACTTGCCGCACATCCTGTACTGCGAATAAAAATGCCCGATCCATCATGGACCGGGCATTTTTTACATCCACGCATCTCGCAAGCCGGTCGGGCTCACCCCACCCGTTTGCCCAAAATCACCAGGTCGCGCTCCACGCCATCCAGCGTCGCCACGCGCGGCATATGGGCCCAGCGTTCGAAAGCGAAGGCGTCGAACAGCTTCAGGCTGGGCGCGTTATGGCCGAAGACGAAGCCCAGCAGCGTATGCACCTCGACCTGCGGCGCATGGGCGATGGCCTGCTCCAGGAAATAACGCCCCAGGCCCTGGCCGCGTGCCTTTTCATGGATGTAGACCGATAGCTCGGCGGTGCCGGCATACGCCGGGCGGCCATAGAAATTGGAATAGGACAGCCAGCCGAGGATGTCGCCATCGCGCTCGGCCACCCACAGCGGGCGCTTGCCCGGTTCGTGGTCGTCGAACCAGGCCTGGCGCGACTGGACGGTGACCGGTTCGGTATCGGCCGTGACCTGGCGCGAGGCGATGGTGCTGTTGTAGATGGCGACGATGGCCGGCAGGTCGCCCTGAACGGCGAGGCGATGGGTGTAGTGAAAAGCGCTCATGATAAAAACAAGGGGAAAAAACAGGAATGCCAATCGGTACGGCCGTCAATCGATGATCGATGAGCGATGACCGCTGATCGGTCATCAATCATCGGTCAGTCGAACAGCCCGGCGTAATCGATCAGCATCTCTTCGATGAACAGCTTGGCCGACAACGGATGGTCGGCGATGGCGCGGCGCTCGCCCATGCCTTTGATCGCGCGGGAGATGGCAATGGCGTCGGCGCGTTCAGCCAGCCGGCCCAGCTCTTTGGCATAACGCGGGTAATAACGGATGTGGCCGGCGGACTTCAATGAGAACAGGTCGTACAGCCAGCGCTGCACCCAGCCGACCAGCTCGGACACCGGCGCCTTCTGCAGCTTGTCGGCGGTGCGCAATGCGCCATCCACGCCGGGCTGGGCCAGATGGCGCAACAGTTCGTCCAACACCTCGCGGCTGTCGCCCTGGGCCGCTTCCAGCGCCGCCAGCGGCGCGCCGCCCTGTTCGGCCAGCCAGGCATCGGCATCCTTGACGCCCTGCTCCTTGAGCCAGGCCAGCGCGGCCTCCTGCGGCGGCGCCGTCAGCGCGAACTTGCGGCAGCGCGAGAGGATGGTCGGCAACAGGCGGTCGAGACGGTTCGACAGCAGCAGGAACATGGTGCCCGGCGGCGGTTCTTCCAGCGTCTTGAGCAAGGCGTTGGCGGCGGCGGTATTAAGCGCTTCGGCCGGGTACAGCATCACCACGCGCAGGCCGGAGCGGTGGGTGGAGACGTTCATGAAGTCGGCCAGCGCGCGGATCTGGTCGATCTTGATTTCCTTGGAGGGCGTCTTGCTGGCCTTGGCGCCTTTCTTTTCCTCGCCGCCTTCATCGTCGGCGATCTCGTCTTCCAGCGCCTCGGGCCGCACGCGGCGGTAATCGGGGTGGTTGTATTGCGCGAACCAGTTGCACGAAGCGCAGGCGCCACAGGCATGCGCCTCGGGCGTGGGCGCTTCGCACAGCAGCGACTTGGCGAAGGCTTCGACGAAGACGGTCTTGCCGGTGCCTTGCGCGCCATAGAACAGCAAGGCGTGCGGCAGGCGTTCGCGCAACTGCTGCAGTTGCGTCCAGCTCTCGTGCTGCCAGGGCAGCAGCGTTGAATCAGTGGGTGTGCTCATGGAATGGCAATCTAAATCTCAATCTCAAGCTCACAGGGCCGCGACGATGCCGCGCAGCTCTTCCCGGATCTCGGGGATGGGCCGGGTGGAATCGATGATGCGAAAGCGCGCCGGGAATTGCGCGGCGCGGCGCAGGTATTCGGCGCGGGTGGCGGCGAAGAAGTTGGTTTTCTCCTGCTCGAACTTGTCCGGCGTGCGCTCGGCATCCAGGCGCGCGCGCGCCACCTCGAGCGGCACGTCGAACAATAGCGTCAGGTCTGGCTGCAGATGCGGATGGACCCAGCGCTCCAGCGCATCCAGCTTGTCCAGCGGCAGCGCGCGGCCGCCGCCCTGGTAGGCGAAGCTGGCATCGGTGAAACGGTCGGAGATCACCCAGTCGCCGCGCGCCAGCGCCGGCTCGATCACCTGCGCCAGGTGTTCGCGGCGCGAGGCGAACATCAGCAAGGCTTCGGTTTCCAGGTGCATTTTCTGGTGCAGCAGCAGTTCGCGCAGCTTTTCGCCCAGCTCGGTGCCGCCCGGCTCGCGCGTGGCGACCACGCTCAGGCCGCGCGCGCGCAACTGCTCGGCGACGAATGCGATATGCGTCGACTTGCCGGCGCCGTCGATGCCTTCGAAGGTAATGAATTTGCCTGATGCCATGAAGGGATCGCTGAATGGATAAGTGAAGGAATCAACGCTGGTAGCGGTTGACGGCCTGGTTATGCTCGTTGAGGCTGCTCGAAAAATGGCTGGTGCCGTCGCCGCGCGCAACGAAGTACAAGGCCTCGGTCTTGTCCGGGTTCATCGCCGCCGCCAGCGAGGCGGCGCCGGGCAAGGCGATCGGCGTGGGCGGCAGGCCCGAGCGGGTATAGGTGTTGTAGGGCGTATCGGCCAGCAGGTCGGCCTTGCGGATGCGGCCCTGGTAACGCTCGCCCATGCCGTAGATCACGGTGGGATCGGTCTGCAGCAGCATGCCCACCCGCAGGCGGTTGACGAACACCCCGGCCACCAAGCCGCGCTCGGACTTCTGGCCGGTTTCCTTTTCCACGATCGAGGCCATGGTCAGGGCTTCATAGGGCGTGCGGTACGGCAACGACAGGTCGCGCTTGCTCCAGGCTTCGTTCAGTTTCTTGTCCATCAGGGCGAATGCCTGCCTGTAGATCTGCAGGTCGCTCGCGCCCTTGGCGAAAAGATAGGTATCGGGGAAGAACAGGCCTTCCGGCTGGGTATATTCGGTCGTCAGCTTGGCCAGCACCTGCTGGTCGGTCCAGGTGATGGTGTCGTGCTTGAGGGCCGGCTGCTCGGCGATGGCGCGGCGCATCTGCTTGAAGCTCCAGCCTTCGATCACGGTCAGCGTCTCCTGCGCGAACTCGCCGCGCACCAGTTGCAACAACAGGCGTTGCGGCGTGTAGCCGGGCTTGAGCTCATAGCTGCCGGCCTTGATGCGGCTGCCCTCGCCGCTCAAGCGCGCGTAGATGGCGAACAGGTCGGGGTTGATCGGCACGCCCGCCGCCGCAATCTGCTGCGCGGCGCCCGACATGCCGCTGCCCGGCGTGATGGTGAAGGCGATGGTCTGCCCCGTGGCATCGACGATGGGCTGCTTGGACCAATAGACGCCGGCCGTCGCCACCAGGGCCGCCAACAAGAGCAATGTCACAAATAACTTCTTCATACCAAATCAAAATCCTTGTTTCCTGACGCGTTTTTTCGGACATCACTATAATCGAGGCATCAATGATAATCGCTGGCACGGCAGTTGCCTAATTTGCCTGCCGCGCCGGTGTCTTTCGGCTGCGATTCCAACAATTTGCGACAATTGCAGCGGCAACCGGCAAGCAACACATCCAACGCACGTAAACTGTGCGTAAATTATTTATGACAGAACTGACCGCCTCGACCTCCGTCTGGCTCGACTTCCTGAAACAGCAAGGTGCGCAATTCGACGCCGACGGCGCCGAACTGCTCGGTTTCGGCGCGGCGCCCGCGCCTGAAAGCCTGGAAAACTTCATGGCGCCGCTGACCGGCCTGGGCCTCATCGGCGTGGCCGGCGACGATGCCGCCAGCTTCCTGCACAGCCAGCTCACCAACGACGTCGAGCGCCTGGACACCTCGGCCGCCCGCCTGGCCGGATATTGCTCGCCCAAGGGCCGGCTGCTGGCCAGCTTCCTGATGTGGCGCAATCCCGAGTTCATCTTCCTGCAACTGCCGCGCCCGCTGCAGGCCGCCATCCAGAAGCGCCTGCAGATGTTCGTGCTGCGCGCCAAGGCCAAGCTGTCCGACCAGGGCGCCAACAGCGCCATCATCGGCCTGGCCGGCCCGGCGGCGAACAATGCGCTGGCCGAGTGGTATCCGGCGCTGCCGGCCGCACCTTACGCCAAGATCGACAACGCCAACGGCACCCTGATCCGCCTGGCCGACTCCGGCGGCAGCGCGCGCTACCAATGGGTCACCACGCCGGAAATCGCCATTGCCGCCTGGCCCAGGCTGAGCCAGCATCTGACGCCGGCCGGCCCGCAAGCCTGGCGCCTGTCGGACATCCGCGCCGGGGTGCCGCAGATCACCGCCCCGACGCAGGAGCAATTCGTGCCGCAGATGGTCAACTTCGAGCTGATCGGCGGCGTCAATTTCAAGAAGGGCTGCTACCCCGGCCAGGAAATCGTGGCGCGCAGCCAGTACCTCGGCAAACTCAAGCGCCGCACCATGCTGGCGACCGTGGACAGCGATGCGGCGGCAGCCGGCAACGAGGTGTTTTCCAGCGCCGATCCGGCGCAACCCTGCGGCATGGTGGTCAATGCCGAAACGGCCGGCGCCGGGCGTTCGCTGGCGTTGGTGGAAATCAAGCTGGCGGCGGCCGACGGCCAGATCCGCCTGGGTTCGGCCGATGGCCCGGCCCTGCACTTCCACGACCTGCCCTACGAACTGGCCGATCCGCAATAAGCGGACCACGCGCCCACGCCCAGGCCATGGATCTCTACATTTACTACCGCGTCCCGTCCGCGCAAACGCAGGCGCTGCAGGCCAGGCTCAAGGCCGTGCAGGCGGCACTGCTGGAGCGCTTCGGCGTGGCCGGCGGCATCAAGCGCCGCCCGGGCGAGCAAGACGGCAGGCAGACCTGGATGGAGGTCTATGCAGATATCCCATCCGGCCAGGAAGACGGTTTCAGCCGCGCGCT
This sequence comes from Herbaspirillum sp. GW821-FHT09A12, assembly GCF_059418325.1. Classification (NCBI taxonomy): domain Bacteria; kingdom Pseudomonadati; phylum Pseudomonadota; class Betaproteobacteria; order Burkholderiales; family Oxalobacteraceae; genus Herbaspirillum; species Herbaspirillum sp. GW821-FHT09A12. The sequence continues at coordinate 252,069 of NZ_JBWKPR010000002.1, read as the reverse complement.
GGAACAGGCCCTGGCCGATGCCGGCATCCCCGCCCTGATCGACGGGCCGCGCCATGAGGAACACTTCGAGGATGTCGCCCTATGTGCCTGATCATCTTCGCCTGGAAAGTCATCCCCGGCATGCCGCTGATCCTGGCGGCCAACCGCGACGAATTCTATGCCCGCCCGGCGGCCGATGCCGGCTGGTGGAGCGATTATCCGAAGGTGTTCGCCGGGCGCGACCTGCAAGGCGGCGGCACCTGGCTGGGCACCACCCGCGACGGCCGCTTTGCCGCCTTGACCAATGTGCGCGCGCCGTCGGAACGCCGCGCCGATGCGCCGACCCGCGGCATGCTGGTGTCCGACTACCTGGCCGGCGACATGGATCCGGCCGAATACCTCAAGCACATCGAACCCGGCGCCCAGCGCTACAACGGCTTCAACCTGCTGGTCGGCGACCGCGACACCATGCTGTGGTACTCCAACCGCGGCCAGGACGACGCCCGCAACGGCAAACCGCTGGATTATGGCGTCTACGGCCTGTCCAACGCCCTGCTCGACTCGCCCTGGCCCAAGGTCACGCGGGCCAAGGCGCAGTTCGCCAGCCTGCTGTGCCAGGGCGCGCCGGAAGAAACCTTCTTCGAGATGCTGACCGATGCCACCCGCGCCAACGACTGCCGCCTGCCCGATACCGGCATCGGCCTGGACCGGGAGCGCATGCTCTCGCCGATCTTCATCCGCTCGCCGGACTACGGCACCCGCTGTTCGAGCGTGTTGCGCGTGCCCATCGTGGGCGAGCCGCTGCTGACCGAACATGTCGTCGACCCGATGGCCGTGCAATATGCGGCCGAGCCGCCCACCGACGCCAAATGCAAGATCCCTTGCAAACCCGGCGTGCGAGCGGATGCGGAGGATGCAACGGCCAATGGCAAGGCCGCCGGCAGTCCCTGACGGCAATGCCGGCCGTCCCGCAATGCCCACAAGAAATAACCAAATCGAATATCTGATATTTGGAAGATAAATTGGCCTGATTTGATGCTCGGCAGTAAAGTTGCACCTGTCTCCTCCAATTTCCTCCTTAAAGAATTGGATTGAAGCCCACACCGCAAGGTCGTGGGCTTTTTTTTCGCCTGCATGCAACCTGTTGGCGCCGCACCAAAAAGAAAAGCGGACCGAAGTCCGCTTTTCCGCTTGCCGGCCATCCCGGCGGCGCCGTTTCCGGCCCACCCGGGGATCGCTCTTCTTAGTTGTGCATCTTGGATTGCGTGCGGTCCAGCACGGCTTCCGGTGCACTTGCCTCCTCGCTGGTTTCATTGTTCAGCACCGACTGCAGGCGCTTCTCATCCAGCTCTCCACTCCATTTCGCCACGACCAGGGTCGCCACGCCGTTGCCGATAGTGTTGGTCAGCGCGCGCGCTTCGGACATGAAGCGGTCGATGCCCAGGATCAGCGCCAGGCCCGCCACCGGCAGGTGGCCCACCGCCGACAGCGAGGCGGCCAGCACGATGAAGCCGGAGCCGGTGATGCCGGCCGCGCCCTTGGAGGTCAGCATCAGCACCGCCAGCAGGGTCAACTCCTGCACGAAGGTCATCGGCGTATTAGTGGCCTGGGCGATAAACACGGCCGCCATGGTCAGGTAGATCGCGGTGCCGTCGAGGTTGAACGAGTAGCCGGTGGGGATCACCAGGCCGACCACGGTCTTCTTGGCGCCGGCGTTTTCCATCTTGGCCAGCATGCGCGGCAGCACCGATTCGGACGAGGACGTGCCCAGCACGATCAGCAGCTCTTCCTTGATGTACTTGATGAACTTCCAGATCGAGAAGCCGTGCAGGCGGGTGATGATGCCCAGCACCACGAAGATGAACAACAGACAGGTCAGGTAGAAGGTGCCCATCAGCTTGCCCAGCGACAACAGCGAACCGACGCCGTACTTGCCGATAGTGAAGGCCATTGCGCCAAACGCGCCGATCGGCGCCACCTTCATGATGGTGCCCACCACCGAGAACAGCACGTGCGAGATCTTTTCGATGAAGTCGAAAATCAGGGTGCCGCGGCCGCCGAACTTATGCAGCGCGAAACCGAACAGCACGGCCACCAGCAGCACCTGCAGCACATCGCCCTTGGCGAAGGCATCCACCATGCTGTTGGGAATGACGTTCATGAGGAAGTCGGTGGTGCTGCCCAGCTTGCCCGGCGCGGTGTAGGCGGCAATGCTCTTGGTGTCCAGCGAGGCCGGGTCGATGTTCATGCCGACGCCCGGCTTGAGCACATTGACCAGCACCAGGCCGATGATCAGCGCCACGGTACTGACGATTTCGAAGTACAGCAGGGCCAGGCCGCCGGTCTTGCCGACCTTCTTCATGTCTTCCATGCCGGCGATGCCGGTCACGACGGTGCAAAAGATCACCGGCGCGATGATCATCTTGATCAGCTTGACGAAACCGTCGCCGAGCGGCTTCATGGCTTCGCCGGTGGATGGGTAGAAATGGCCCAGCGACACGCCGATCACGATGGCGACCAGGACCTGAAAGTAAAGCGACTTATACAAAGGCTGTTTCGCCGTCATTTGTCATTCTCCAAAAAACATCAATTTCCGGCCTGCCCCGGCTAGGTATGGCGTCCAGGCGCCGGGCAAACCGCCGGCCCTTCGCGGTTCGTCGCCCGCTCAGGCCATTTCGCGTCCGGGAGGCTCCTCCTCCCCGGTTCGGGCGCAAGTATGTATCAGAGCCTCCCTGGCCGGTATTGTGGGAAACCACATCGGCGGCCAAAGACGGCTCATCCCGGGCTATTGCGCCCGGCCGGAAACACATTGGAATTGAGGCTGGAAGGCAGTTTGCCGGCCGCCATCGGGCGATGGCGCCGGCAACGATGCATGCATACCCGCATGCTTACCGACGCATGCTTACGCCAGGCTGGCGCGCATGGTGATGTGAGGGATGCCCGCCTCCATGAACTCTTCCCCTTCGCGGGCAAAGCCATGGGCGACGTAGAACTGCTCGGCGTGGGTCTGGGCATTGAGGATGACCTCCCGGTCGCCGCGCGCGCGGGCCGCCCCGATCAGGGCCTGCAACACCGCCCCGCCGACGCCCTGGCCGCGCCCCGCCTTCAATACCGCCATGCGGCCCACATGGCCGTCCGGCAGCAGGCGGCCGGTAGCCAGCGGCGTACCGTCCTCGGCATAGGCCACGGCGTGCACGCATACCGCATCCAGCTCGTCGAGCTCGATCTCGGCCGGCACTTTCTGCTCGTCGACGAAGACCTCGAAACGGATCGGCTGCGCATGCGCGCGCAGTTGCTCCCAATTGCCGACGATGATTTTCATTGGCGTCTCCTTGCGCTTGCCGGTTGCATTACTCATGGTCGAGCTTCCTGCCAATGTCGAGCCGGCGGATCAGCTTGAAGGTGCCCATGGCCTTGGCCACCAGCTTGTCGCCGTTCCACAGTTCGGCCTGGCAAAAGCACATGGTGGTCGAACGGTGGTAGGTATGCCCGCGCGCGACGATGGTCTCGCCCGCGTGGCCGGCCGGCTGCAGGAAGCTGCTGCTCATCTCCACCGTGGCCGACGACTTGGCATCCGGCACGCCGGCGCGCGCCGACAGGCCCATCGCCACATCCATCAGCGTCATCGAGATGCCGCCCTGGGCCACCTGCCAGCTGTTCATGAATTCCGGCTTCAGGCGCAGCGCCATCACGGCGCGGTCGTCGCCGTATTCCAGCACTTCCACGCCCAGTTCCTGCAAATAAGGATTCCCCTGCGGGAACACATCGGTCAAGGCAAGGCTCATCGTCTGGCCGCTCAGATCTCGTAATCCATGCACTGGCGCGCTTCGCGCACCGCGCCGATGAAAGGCTTGATGGCGACATGGTCGGGATGCTCCTGATAAGCATCCAGCGCCGCGCGCGACTCGAACTCGGAGTACAGCACCACATCGTAGGTCGCTTCCAGGCCGGGCTGGGCCACCATCGCCTCGAACTTCAGGATGCCGGGCACCACGTTGGCACAGCTATCGAGCAGCGCCTTCATCTTGACGATGTTGGTCGCGCGGTCGGCGCCTTCGGCTTGCTCTTTCAACTTCCACATCACGATATGCTTGATCACGTCCGGTCTCCAATGGCTTGTTGGGCAAACCGTAATGATAAGCGAAAGCCCTCTTTCCGGCCGGGAACAGGGTCTCAGCCGCGCGCCGCGATCTTCATGAAGGAGCCGACCAGCCGCCCCTCGCGCCGTTCGGCCAGGCAGTACACATAGGTATGCGTGCTGACCGGGTCGCCCTCGATGCGCACCATGCGAAAACGCGGGTCCGGCACGAACTCCGCCTCCGACACCGTCCCCAGCCCCAGTCCGCGCGCCACCGCCTCGCGCAGCGCTTCGCGGCTGCCGATCTCCATCACCACCTGCGGCGCCACGCCGGCATCCTGCATGGCCTTCTCCAGCGCCAGGCGCGTGGTCGAGCCCTTCTCCCGCATCAGCATCGGCTGCTCGGCCAGTTCGGCGAGCGTCACCGATGCGCGCTTGTAAAAAGGATGGCTGCGGTGCGCGAACAGCACCACCGCGTGGTCGGCATAAGGCACCGCGAAAAAACGCGCATCGTCGGTGAAGCTGGCCAGCACCGCCACATCGGTGACGTAGTTCTCCAGGTCGGCCAGCGACTGCGCCGAATTGCCCAGCTTGATCGACAGCTCGACCTTGGGAAACCGCGCCCGGTAGGCATCCACCATCTCGATCACATGGAACGGCCCGACCGCGCCAATGCGCAAGTGGCCCACATGCAGCGCGCCGGAATTGACCAGCAGGTTCAGCGCATCCAGTTCCAGCTCGGCGATGTTCTGCGCGATCGGCAGCAGGCGCTGCGCGGTCTCGGAAAGGTCCAGCCGGCGCCCACGGCGGAAGAACAGCTCCACATTGTGCTCGCGCTCCAGCAATTGCACCTGGGTGGTCAGGGTCGGCTGGCTCACGCCCAGTGCCCGCGCCGCGGCGGAAAAACCGCGGTGACGGGCCACCGCCAGGAAAGCGCGCAGTTGTGAAGGGGTCACCTATAGCTCCAGTCAATAGTTAACGGTCTTTTTTTCGATTATATCGATAATACAGCCGTCATAAAGCCCCTTTAATCTTTGCCCTGTCCGGACCGAATCCCCTTGCCATACCTGAATGCATGCCGCCGCCCGGGCACTTGGGCGGCGCCTACCGACCGCGCCACAAGATTAAGGATAGAACATGAAACGACGCTCCCTCTTCGCCCTCTGCCTGGGCGCCCTGACCGCATCGCTGCTGAGCCAGCCGGTGCTGGCGGTACAGCCGCTGACCGTGGGACTGATCCCGGCCGAAGACTCGCAAGCCATGCTGGAAAACAGCAAGGCCGTCATCGACAGCCTGCAAAAGCAGCTCGGCATGCCGGTCAAGCCCTTCATCGCCACCGACTACAACGGCATCATCGAAGCGCTGCGCTCCAAGAAGCTCGACGTGGCCTACCTCGGCCCCTTCTCCTACGTGCTGGCCAGCTCGGTCGCCAATGTCGAGGCCTTCGCCGTGGCCGAAACCAAGAAGAGCGGCAAGAGCGCCTACAAGAGCCTGATCATCAGCCGCAAGGACAGCGGCATCCAGAACCTGGAGCAGTTGAAGGGCCGCACCATGGCCTTCGTCGATCCGTCGTCCGCCTCCGGCCACCTGTTCCCCAGCGCCGGCCTGCAAAAGCTCAACATCGATCCCAACAAGTACTTCTCGCGGGTGATCTTCTCCGGCTCGCATGACGCCAGCATCCTGGCGGTAGCCAACAAGAAGGTCGACGCCGCCGCGGTGGCCGACCGCATCCTGGCCTCCGCCGTCGCCAAGGGCGTGGTGCAGCAGTCCGACCTGAACGTGGTGTGGACCTCGCCCGATATCCCCGAGTCGCCGATGGTCTGGCGCCGTGACCTCGACCCGGCGCTCAAGCAAAAGATCGCCGCCGCCTTCGCCAACATCAAGGATGTGCAATGGGGCGACCAGGGCATGCTCAACGGCTTCGTGCCCACCAGCGACGCCGCCTACAACGTCGTGCGCGACACCGCCAAGATCCTCAATCTCGACCTCAAGGCAATGAAATGATCAAGATCCGTTCGCTCACCAAGCAATACGGCAGCAATGCCGTGCTGCGCGGCATCGACCTCGATGTCGCCGCCGGCGAGTTCCTGGTGGTGCTGGGCCCTTCGGGCGCCGGCAAGTCGACCCTGCTGCGCTGTATCAACGGCCTGGTCGCACCGACTTCCGGCGAACTGGTGGCGGCCGGATACGACGCCACCGAAGCGCGCAACGTACGCCGCCTGCGCCGCAACGTGGCCATGATCTTCCAGCACCACAACGTGGTGCCGCGCCTGTCGGTGCTCAAAAACGTGCTGACCGGCCGCCTCGGCCAGGTGTCCTCGCTGGCGTCCATCCTGCAGCTGTTCTCGCGGCAGGATGTGGCGCTGGCGATGGATTGCCTGCGCCGGGTCGAACTCGACCACAAGGCGCATGAGCGCACCGACGCCCTCTCCGGCGGCCAGCGCCAGCGGGTGGGCATCGCGCGCGCCCTGGCGCAGCGGCCGCAGGTGATCCTGGCCGACGAGCCGGTCGCCAGCCTTGATCCCAAGACCTCGCGCCTGGTGCTGCAATACCTGCGCGCGGCCTGCCGCGAACTGGGCATCACCGTGGTGTGCAACCTGCACCAGGTCGACTACGCCCGCGAATTCGGCGACCGCATCGTCGGCCTGGCCGGCGGCAAGCTGGTGTTCGACGGCCGCGGCGACGAGCTGTGCGAGTCGCACCTCAACCTGATCTACGCCGGCCTGGACCAGCTCCAGGAGCCGGAACCCGGCGCCGCCCACCAGCCGGCGCCGGAACTGGCCGTGCAAGGAGCCCTGTGATGAATCCCCCCATGCAACCCACCCAGGCGCGCGGCAGCTACCACGACTACATCTGGACCGGCCCGCGCCCGCTGAACCTGCGTTCCTGGCTACTGTGCGTAGCGGCTGTCGCGCTGGCCGCCCTGGTGCTGGCCTGGAGCGCGCAAGGCACGCAACTCTCCTGGGGCGAACTGGCCAACGGCTTGCCGCAGATCGGCGATTTCCTCAGCCGTTCCTTCCCGCCCAACTGGAGCATCCTCGGCAACCTGCTCGACCCGGCCATCGAAACCGTGCAGATCGCGCTGTGGGGTACGCTGCTGGGCGTGCTGGGCGCCATCCCGGTGTCCTTTCTCGCCGCCCGCAACCTGAATCGCAACCGTGTCGTGTACCAGGGCGTGCGCCAGTTGCTCAACGTCACGCGCAGCATCAACGAACTGATCCTGGCGCTGGTGTTCGTCTCGGCGGTGGGCCTGGGGCCCTTCCCCGGCGTGCTGGCATTGGCGCTGCATGGCGTGGGCATGGTCGGCAAGTTCTTCGCCGAAAGCATCGAGGAGATCGACGACGGCCCGCTGGAAGCCCTGCGCGCCACCGGCGCCCGCCCGCTGCAGGTGATCGCATTCGGCGTGCTGCCGCAGGTCATCACGGCCTGGATCGCCACCGTGCTGTACCGCTTCGAGGTCAACCTGCGCCAGGCCACCGTGCTGGGCATGGTCGGCGCCGGCGGCTTGGGCTTCGAACTGGTCAACAGCCTGAAGCTGTTCAAGTACCAGGACACCGCCACCTGCATCGTCGTGGTGACGCTGATGGTGGTGGCCGCCGACACGATCTCCAGCCGCCTGCGCCAACTGATCCAGGACGGCCGCGCCCGCTGAACCCCGAACCATCCCATATTCGAGAACCCGAGAAAAAAGCTTATGTGGACCTATCACAACCCGGTATCCATCCATGCCGGCAGCGGCAGCCTGGCACAGTTGCCGGCGCTGCTGGCCGGCCGCCGCGCCCTGCTGGTGACCTTCCCGGAGGCCGCCGCGCTGGGCCTGGAGCAATCCATCGCCGACCTGCTCGGCTCGCAACTGGCCGGCATCGAGAATGCCGTGCAACCCAACCCCGACGTCAGCTGGCTGTCGGCCATGCATGAGCGCGTCTGGTCGGAACATGCCGATGCCCAATGCGTGGTCGCCTTCGGCGGCGGCAGCGTCATCGACTGCGCCAAGGCGATGCTGGCGCCCACACCTTCAGGCCGCTTCGACGAATTGCTGGCGCACCTGCGCGACGGCACGCCGCTGACGGCTGGCCGCGCCAAGGCGCTGATCGCCATCCCCACCACCGCCGGCACCGGCAGCGAGGTCACGCCCTGGGCCACCCTCTGGGATGCCGCCGCCGGCAGCAAATATTCGCTGCACCGCGACTGGACCTGGCCCGAAGCCGCCATCATCGATCCCAAGCTGATGCTGAGCCTGCCGCCCGCCGCCACCCTGGCCAGCGGCCTGGATGCGCTGTCGCACGCGCTGGAGGCGATCTGGAACGTCAACCGCAACCCGGTCTCCTCCAGCCTGGCCGCGGCCGCCGCGCGCGCCATCGTCGCCACGCTGCCGCTGCTGATGCGCAAGCCCGCCGACCTGGCCTTGCGCGAACGCATGGCCATCGCCGCGCTGCAGGCCGGACTGGCCTTCTCCAACACCAAGACCGCGCTGGCGCACTCGCTGTCCTACGACATCACGCTGCACCACGGCGTAGCGCACGGCATCGCCTGTTCGTTCTCGCTGCCGCACGTGATGCGCCTGGCCTTCGGCCGCGACGCCCAGGTCGACGCCCTGCTGCTGCAGATCTTCGGCGCCGCCGACCGCGACGGCGCCGTGGCCCGCCTGTCAGGCTTCCTGGAAAACCTGGGCGTGTCGATCGACCCCGCCCACTACGGCATCGCCGATGCCTGGGACATGCTGGTGCAGCGCGCCCTGCAAGGCCCGCGCGGACGCAACTTCATCGCCGCCGTCCACTGAAACAAACAGATTCATCGATAAAGGAGTCCCCATGCCCACCGCAAACAAAACCGCCATCGCCCTCGAAGCCGTCATCTTCGACTGGGCCGGCACCCTGGTCGACTTCGGCTCGCTGGCGCCGACCCAGATCTTCGTTGACGCCTTCAAGAGCTTCGACATCGACATCACGCTGCCACAGGCGCGCGGCCCGATGGGCCTGTCCAAGTGGCAGCACATCCGCACGCTATTGGACGACGCCGACATCGCCGGCCAATGGCAGCGCTACACCGGCCATGCCCCAAGCGACAAGGATGTCGACGCCATCTACGCGCGCTTCATGCCGATGCAGATCGCCAAGGTCGGCGAGTATTCGCAGCCCATCGACGGCGCCGCGCAACTGCTCGCCTGGCTGCGCGGGCGCGGCCTGAAGGTCGGTTCCTGCTCGGGCTATCCGCGCGAGGTGCTCAATGTGCTGCTGCCGCTGGCCGCCCAAGACGGCATCGCGCCCGACCACGTGGTCGCCGGCGACGAACTGCAAGCCGGCGGCCGCCCGGGTCCTTACATGGCGCTGGCCAACGTATTGGCGCTGAAGATCGGCGACGTCGCCGGCTGCATCAAGGTCGACGACACCGTGCCCGGCATCGAGGAAGGCATCCGCGCCGGCATGTGGAGCGTGGGGGTGTCGCTGTCCGGCAATGAGGTCGGCTACACCCAGCGGCAACTGGCCGGGCTTGAACCCGCCGAGGTGATGGCGCTCAAGGCGCAGGCAGAGCAAAAGCTGCGCACGGCGGGCGCCCATTACGTGATTGATTCGGTGGCGGATTTGCCTGGGGTGGTGGAGCAGATCGAAGCGCGCCTGAAGGCCGGCGAACGTCCCTGAATTCTGAACCCATCCTCGTCGCCCTGACGAAAGTCAGGGCCCAGCGCCGCTCAACGACCGTTGCGGCGCAACGGAAGACACTGGGTCCCGGCATGCGCCGGGACGACGGGTTTTTGTGAACCGCATTACTTTTTGGGCGCAACTTTTTTCGCTGCCGGCTTTGCGGCGGTAACCTTCCTCGTTTTTACCGCCCGCGCCTTTTTCACCGGCGGCTTGTCAGCCTCCGGATGCTCGCCAATGGCCGAGGTCAGCTTGCGCGCCAGGGCGATCACCTTGTCCGGATCGGCACCCAGCGTCCCCATCAGGAATTCGATGATCTCCGAGCGTGGGTTGGCCAGCGTCGGCTCGATCATCATCACCGCCGCCGACACCGCCAGCGCGCGTTCGCGGGTGGCCGTGTCGGGCAGCATCCGCTCCAGCGCATTGAGCGCCTCGACCGGCGCCACCGCGGCGATGCGCGCCTGCTCCTTGAGCAACTGTACCCAGTTGGTCTGCAGCGAGACGCTGGCATGCATCCGCGGCAGTTGCGCCAGCAAACGCGCCAGGCGCAGGCTGCGGCGCTCGAAGGCGCCGATCGACACCATGCCGGCGATCACGATGCGGCACACCGCTTCGGCAAAGCCGCCGTCGGCGATGCTGCCGAGCACCGCCTCGCGATACGCGCCGAGCTCCTGCAAGGCGCGGCGCTGCGCGACCTCGGCATCGGGTTCGCGCGGCGGCAGCCAGGCGCCCAGGCCGTTGGGGCCGAACAACTGGTTGGTCATGCGTACCGTGCGGGCATCGCGCCGGTCGCGAAAGGCGTTCAATTCATCGGTGATGCGCTGGGCCATGCGGCGCTCGAACTGCTTGAGCGGATGGTCTTCCCCCACCTCGGCCCGCGCGGCCCTGGCCTGGGCCGCCTGCCGGCGGATGAAGGCGGCAGCCGGATGCGCGTCCGAGAACAACTGGCGCTGCATGCGCAGCGGGCTCAATTTCATCAGCGTGTTGGCGCTCTCGCGCGAGGAAAACATCCTGACCCACGGCCGCAGCCAGGTCTTGTACAGGTGCGCGTTGATCTCCGACCACTGGCTGATGGTGGAAAACACCGCTTCCTCCTCGCGCCCTTCCGGGTTGAGCCGGCGGATGTCGTCCATCGTGCGGTGCTCGTAGTGCACGGTGTAATCGCCCGGTTCCAGCTCATCCCAGCGCCGGGTCTCTTGCGGATTTTTCGCATCCAGCTTCATTTCGTAGAGGCCGGGCGGCAGGCTCTCGATCACGTCCAGCGAACTCACCAGTTGGTCATGCTCCTTCAGCGCCACCGAACCGCCGACGAAGATGCCGAGATGGCCCACACTCTCATGCAGCACGTAGACGATGGTGCGCCCGGCGGCGGCGATGGCGCGCTCGTCGCCCCAGGCGTCGATGATCCAGTTCAGCGCCTGCGGCGGCGGCGTGATGTTGTCGCCCCACGAGGCGAACACCACGACCGGCGCCGTGATGTCGCGCAGGTTGACCGGCTTTCCCTTGATCTCCAGTTCGCCGCGCGCCAGCTTGTTGCCCACGAACAGGTTCTCGGTGATCGACTCGATTTCGGCCCCGGTCATGCGGAAGAAGCCGCCCCACCAGCGTTCGAATTCCAGGAAGCGCTCGGCCTCGGTATCGACCGCCGACCACAGGTTGTAGTACTTGCTCCAGAACGTATTGGCGGGATTGAGCTTCTCGAAGTTCTCGACCAGGTAAGCGCCGTCGAAACGGTCGGCGCCGAGGTCGGCCGCCAGCGAAGCCAGCCAGGTCCCGCCCAGCGTGGCGCCGCTGTAGCGCATCGGGTTGAGCTTGGAACTGCCGGCCCAGTAGGAAGCCGGCGCACCCACCATCATCAGCGGGCCGAACAGTTCGGGGCGCACCGCATCCAGCGTCATCATCGCCCAGCCGGCCTGGCAATTGCCGATCACCACCGGCTTGGCCCGGCATTGCGGATGGCGGCGCATCACCTCTTCCAGGAAGCGCGCCTCGGACTCCATGACCGTGGTCAGCGTCTGGCCGTCTTCAGGCTCCGGCCGGAAGGTCACGAAATAGACCGTATGCCCGGCCTTCATCGCCATGCCCACTTCGGAATCGAACTTGAAGCCGCCAATGCCCGGCCCGTGGCCGGCGCGCGGATCGACCACCACCACCGGCCGCGCCGCCGGGTTGACCGGCAAGCCCGGCGGCGGCTGCAGGCGCAACAGGGCGTAATTGCAGGGCTGCGGCAAATCGTGGCCGTCCAGCACCAGCTCATGCCCGAACTTGAGCAGCGGCGGCGTGCCCTGCTCCAGGTGCTCGAGGTAATCGTTGCCGCGATCCAACAGCGTATCCAGGAACAGGTAGGTACGCTGCATGGAATCGGTCAGGTAGGCATTGAGATCGCCCCAGCCCATGCCGGCCGGCGCCACGGCACTGCTGCTGTCGACGGGTTTCTTGCGGCTTGCCATGCTCCCTCCCAGGAACGCTCGATGGCCTTCATCATACGGAGAAATGGCGCATCGGATCGCATGATCTCTGCGACAATGAAACCGCATTTCCCGATATTGATGCCCAACAATTGCGCGGAGGAATCTTCATGGAGCTTCACGGCCTGGTCGACCAACCCGGCAAGCTGCCGACCGTCCCCAAGGTAGTCCGGCAGTTGATCGCCAGTTTCAATTCGGAAGATGTCTCGGCCGCCGATATCGCGCGCCAGATCGCCGCCGACCCGGCGCTCTCGGCTAAGCTGTTGCGGCTGGCCAACTCCGCCTTCTTCCATGTCTCGCGCACCGTCGGCACGGTGGACGACGCGCTGCGCATGCTGGGTTTCGTGATGGTGCGCAACCTGGTGCTGGGCAACGGCATGGTGGCCGCCTTCAAGAACACCAGGGGCATGGACCTGCCGCAGTTCTGGCGCTACAACCTCTACACCGCCTGCGCCGCGCGCTGGCTGGCCATGCATGCCGGCATCCACGGCGAAGACAACGGCGACGCCGTGTTCACGATCGGCATGATGCATGGCATCGGCCAATTGCAGTTGCACGCCGTGGCCGCATCCGAAGTGGCGCCGCTGGACAAGCAGCTCAATGTGCTCGACGCCGCCCGCGCCGACCGGGAAAAGGAGCGCTGGGGCTTCCACTACGCCGACGTCTCGGCCGAACTGGCCAGGATCTGGAATTTTCCCGACGGGCTGGCCTCGGCCCTGCGCAACATCCCCGACCCGATGGCCGGCGGCACGCTCGACCGCGCCGCCGCCTGGGTGCTGCTGGGCGCGTGGATCGCCCGGGTGGAAGTATTGAAGCTCGACGATGAAGCCGCGCGCGCCAGCTATCCGGCCCAAGTGGCCAGGAAACTGGGCGTCGATCCGGCCTGGGCGCCGCTGCTGGTCGGCCATGCGCCGGACCAGGCCGAACAGGCGATGCCGGCCTTGAAGGAATTGTCGGCCGGGCTGGATGCGATGCTGGAATAAGGCTGAAACAAGGCTGGAACAAGATAAGGCGGCCGCAAATCGGCCGCCGCCTTCAGGTCGCGCAGATGCTGCAGCTGTGCCCCTTGCAGTTATGCAGCACGCTGCTGCGCGCCGCCCCCGCGTGCGCGCCCGGGCCGGCGGTGCCCTGTCCGGCCAGCTGCTCGGCCCCGTTGCGCGGGCGCCAGCGCTCCTTCACCTGCAAACCGACCCGCCCGCCCGTGAGCATGGGCGCGGCAACCGTCTCCTGCTGGCAATAAGGGCAAGCCACCTCGCCATGCAGCGCCTGCATGCTGAGGAATTTCTCGAAAATGCCCGCGCAGTGGCGGCAACGGATGTCGTACAAAGGCATGCCTGACTCCCGACAAAATGATGTTCGGATTCTGACGTTCGGATTCGATTCCGCGCGGCTGCGATGGGATCGCGGCCGCGCGGCCACACTTGCTTGCAGCTAGCGCGTTCGCCCCCAATACGACTTGTCGTTGAGCATGCCCTTGGGCGTGATGTCCTGGTCGAAGATGGATGTCGGCAAGGCCACCGTGCAGGCGCAGTTCGGGATATCGACGATGCCGCCGATGCGCCCTTCCACCGGTGCCGCCGTCAGCAACATGTAGGCCTGGCTACCGCTGTAGCCGAAGTGGGTCAGGTAGTCGATCGCCTTCAGGCAAGCCTGGCGATAGGCTACCGTGGCGTCCAGGTAATAGTTGACGCCGTCCTCCACGCTGATGCCCTCGAAGGTCAGCCATTGCTCGTAGTGCGGCTTGACGATGCTGGGCATGAAGATCGGCGAGGTGATGTTGTACTTGGCCATGCCGCCCTTGATCAGGTCGAAGCCGACGTGACTCACGCCATCCATCTCGATCGCGCCGCAAAAACCGATCTCGCCGTCGCCCTGCGAAAAGTGCAGGTCGCCCATCGAGAAGCCGGCGCCCTTCACGTACACCGGGAAGAAGATGCGCGTGCCGGCCGACAGGTCCTTGATGTCGGTATTGCCGCCATGCTCGCGCGGCGGCACGGTGCGCGCCGCGACCTTGGCCATCTCGTCGAACTTGGCGCCGGAGAGGCCGCGCAGCACCGCAGTGCTTGGATCAGGCGGCTTGGCCAGGCCCTTGGCCGCCAGCGGCGCCTCGCGGCGGTTCCACTCGGCCAGCAGGTCGTGCGACGGCAGGCAGCCCATCAGGCCCGGATGCGTCAGGCCGGCGATGCGCACGCCGGGGATATGGCGCGAGGTGGCGTACAGGCCCTTCAGGTCCCAGATCGCCTTGTCGGCCTCGGGGAAGTAGTCGGCCAGGAAGCCGCCGCCGTTTTCCTTGGCGAACACGCCGGAAAATCCGACCGGCGTCACCGGCTTGATGTCCAGCAGGTCGATCACCAGCAGGTCGCCCGGCTCGGCGCCTTCGACGTGGAACGGGCCGGTCAGCGGGTGCGCGCGCGTGAGGTCGACATTCTTGACGTCGGAGACATCGTCGGTGTCCTTGATCTGGGCGTCGAGGAAGTCCAGCGACTCGATCAGTATCGATTCGCCCGGCTTGACCGACGCCAGGAACGGCAGGTCGGGATGCCAGCGGTTGTGGCCCAGTTCGGGCTGCTCTGCCAGCGGCACGCCGGGCTTGATCTTGAAGTGTTGCATGCGATCTCCTTGGTGGTAAGTAGGTTCGTGGATTGCTGTGCGCAGAAAAGCACCTGGGCCGGTACCCTCCCTTCGCCGAGGGTCTCCCTGCTTTCTCCTCCCGTTCGGGCTGAGTAGCCGCAACGCGGCGTATCGAAGACGCTCCGGATATTGGCGGACGGCATGTGCGCCTTCGATACGCCCCTTCGGGTCTACTCAGTCCGAACGGAATTCCGGATTCCGGCAATGGAATGCTGTTGCGCGCTCATCCCGCCGGCTCGGCCGGAATACCCGGCACCGGGCATTCCGGCGTGCCGGCGGTCTTGCGCGTGATGGCCTCGACCTGGCTGCGCGCGCCTTGCGGGTCGGTGACCCAGGTCTTGTAGAAATCGAAGGGGCAATCGGCCACGCCGGCCGGCGATTCGCCGGAGTTGATCTTGCCGGTGTAGCCGCGGTGCAGCAGCTTGAACAGGTGGTTCTGCGACTGCCAGTTGCGGCGCGCATCGCGGATCGCGCCCACCGACAGCTCGGCGTACTGGATGCCCATCTCCTCGGTGCCGCATTCGCCCAGCGTGCGGCCATCGAAACCGACGATGGCCGAGTGGCCGAAGTAGGAATACACGCCGTCGAAGCCGGTCGCATTGGCCACGGCGACGTAGACGTTGTTCATCCACGCCATGGCCTTGGCCACCAGCACCTGCTGCTCCTTGGCCGGGTACATGTAGCCCTGGCAGCGCACGATCAGCTCGGCCCCCTTCATGGCGCAGTCGCGCCAGATCTCCGGGTAGTTGCCGTCGTCGCAGATGATCAGGCTGATCTTCAAGCCCTTGGGGCCCTCGCACACATAGGTCGCGTCGCCCGGATACCAGCCCTCGATCGGCGTCCACGGCATGATCTTGCGGTACTTCTGCACGATCTCGCCCTGGTCGTTGATCAGCACCAGCGTGTTGTACGGCGCCTTGCGCGGATGCTCCTCGTGGCGCTCGCCGGTCAGCGAGAACACGCCCCACACGCCGGCGATGCGGCAAGCCTCGGAGAAGATACGGGTCTCGTCGCCCGGCACGGTGGCGGCGGTCTCGTACATCTCCGCCTCGTCGTACATGATCCCGTGGGTCGAGTATTCGGGAAACACCACCAGGTCCAGCCCCGGCAGGCCCTGCTTCATGCCGACCAGCATGGCGGCGATCTTGCGGGCGTTGTCCAGCACTTCGCTGCGGTTGTGCAGGCGCGGCATCTTGTAGTTGACCACCGCCACGCCGACGGCATCCTTGCTGCTCGATATGTCTCCATGCCTCATGGCTTCACTCCTTTGCGAAAACTGCGGTGAAAAATCGGCTCAAAGAACCTGCTTATACCGACAGGTACTTGCTGATGGTCGGCGCATCGACGTGGTCGCGCGTGTCCTCGTAGACGAAGCGCCCCTTGTCGATCACCAGGAAACGGTCGGCGATCTCCAGCGTGAAGCTGAGCACCTGCTCCGACACGATGATGGTCAGCGCGCGGATCTTGCGGATCTCCTTGAGGCTGCGCGCGATGTCCTTGATGATGGACGGCTGGATGCCCTCGGTCGGCTCGTCCAGCAGCAGCACGCGCGGATTGGTCGCCAGCGCGCGGGCGATCGCCAGTTGCTGCTGTTGCCCGCCCGAGAGGTTGCCGCCCTTGCGGCCACGCATGTCGTAGAGCACCGGGAACAGCGCGTACAGCTCGTCGGGCA
Organism: Herbaspirillum sp. GW821-FHT09A12; assembly: GCF_059418325.1. NCBI lineage: Bacteria > Pseudomonadati > Pseudomonadota > Betaproteobacteria > Burkholderiales > Oxalobacteraceae > Herbaspirillum > Herbaspirillum sp. GW821-FHT09A12. The sequence goes on along the minus strand of NZ_JBWKPR010000002.1, from coordinate 235,602 downwards.
CCTTGCCGCGCGCGGCCGGGCCGAGGCCGGTCTGGATGTTTTCCAGCACCGTCATGCCGGGGAAGATCATGCGCCCCTGCGGCACATAGGCCACGCCGCGCGCCACGCGCTGGTAGCTATCCATGCCGCCCAGCTCGACGCCGTCGATGCTGATGCTGCCGCCGCGCAGCGGCAAGATGCCCATCAGGGTCTTGAACAGCGTGGTCTTGCCCATGCCGTTGCGGCCCATGATGGCGACGATTTCTTCCTTGGCCACCGACAGGTTGATGTCGTGGATGACCGCGCTCTGGCCATAGCCTGAGGCGAGTTGCGAGACGTTGAACATGGCTGGCTCCGGATGGTTTAGTGGCCGAGATAGACGTCGATCACCCTGGGGTCGGACTGCACCTTGTCCATGCTGCCCTCGGCCAGGATCTTCCCCTGGTGCAGCACGGTGACCTTGTGCGCGATGCTCTTGACGAAGTCCATGTCGTGCTCGATCACCACCACCGAGCGCCCCTGGCTGATGCGCCCCAGCAGTTGCGCGGTCTGCTCGCGCTCGGAGACGCTCATGCCGGCCACCGGCTCGTCCAGCATCAGCAGTTCCGGCTCCTGCATCAGCAGCATGCCGATCTCCAGCCACTGCTTCTGCCCGTGCGAGAGCAGGTCGGCCTGGGTATGCAGTTGCCGCTCGAGGAAGATCTCGGCGGCCACCGCCTCCACCCGCGCCACCACATCCGGCGAACGCTTGAAGGTCAGCGCGCCGAACACCTTGCGCCCGCGCGGGAAGGACATCTCCAGGTTCTCGAACACGGAAAGGTTCTCGTAGATCGACGGCGTCTGGAACTTGCGCCCGACGCCGGCGCGCACGATGGCGTGCTCGCTCATCTTGGTAAGTTCATGATTGTTGAAGCGGATGCTGCCCGAGGTGGCGCGCGTCTTGCCGCAGATCAGATCCAGCACGGTGGTCTTGCCGGCGCCGTTGGGGCCGATCACCACCCGCACCTCGTTGCGCTGCACGTACAGGTTCAGCTTGTCGACCGCCTTGAAGCCGTCGAAGGAAACGGTGAGGTCTTCGATCGCCAATACCGGGTGGGCATCCGATTCGAATCCGATGGGTGCGTCGCTCATTTGCTGGCCTCCAGGGTGGCGACGGGCTCGATGCCGTCGCGGCTAGTCTCGGCCATGGCGGCCTTGGGCTTGGCCGGTTCCGGCGCGGCCGCCGGCTTGCCGCGCAAGCGCGCCAGCAGCCGCTGGCCCTGGGTCTGGTACAGGCCGGCCAGGCCGTTGGGAAAGTACATGACCACCGCGATGAACAGGCCGCCCATCAGGAACAGCCAGAGCTCGGGGAAGGTCTCGGAGAAATAGGTCTTGCCGAAGTTCACCAGCAGCGTGCCGTACACCGCGCCCAGCAATGACATGCGCCCGCCCACCGCGGCGTAGATCACCATCTCGATCGAGGGCACGATGCCCACGAAGGAGGGCGACATGAAGCCCACCTGCAGCGTAAACATGGCACCGCCGATGGCCGAGAACATGGCCGCGGCGCAAAACACGAAGACCTTGAAGCTGGCCACGTCGTAGCCGGAAAAGCGCACGCGCTCTTCCTTATCGCGCATCGCCACCAGCAGGCGGCCGAGCTTGGAAGACAGGATGTAGCGGCCGGCCAGGATGCAGGCGAACAGCAGCCCGGCATTGACGAAGTACAGGATCAGCCTGGCGCTGTCGGTACGGATGTCCCAGCCCATGAGCGTCTTCAGGTCGGTGATGCCGTTGACGCCGCCGGTCAGGCCCTGCTGGCCGATGATCAGGATCGACAGGATGGCGGCGATGGCCTGTGTGACGATGGAGAAATACACGTCGCCCACGCGCCGCTTGAACATCGCCAGGCCGATCAGGAAGGCCAGCAGCATCGGCACCGCCAGCACCGCCAGCACGGTGAAACCGAAGCTGTGGAAGGGTTGCCACATGGCCGGCAGTTCGGTCAGTTGGTTCCAGTCCATGAAGTCGGGAATGCCCGGGGTCGACTGGATCTTGGTGCTGATGGGGTCGGATGCTTCCAGCTTCAGGAACATCGCCATGCAATAGCCGCCGACGCCGAAGAACACGCCCTGCCCCAGGCTCAGGATGCCGCCGTAGCCCCAGCACAGCACCAGCCCCACCGCCACGAAGGCGTAGGACAGGTACTTGCCGACCAGGTTGAGGCGGAACATGTCCAGCGCCAGCGGGAACACCGCCAGCAGCAAGACCGCCATCACCAGGAGCCCGATCAGGCCTGACTTGCCGCCCAATAATTTTTCATACGCTGCATTCATGGTCGAACCTCGCGGTGGGTAAGTCGGGAAAAGGCCGCCGGCATCACTTGCGCACCTTGGACGAGAACAGGCCCTGCGGACGCAGCATCAGGATCAGGATCACCGCCGACAGCGTCAGCACCTTGGCCATCGAACCGGTCAGGAAGAACTCGGCGGTGGACTGGGTCTGGGCGATCGAGAAGGCCGACGCGATGGTGCCGACCAGGCTCTGCGCGCCGCCGAACACCACCACCAGGAAGGTGTCGACGATGTACAGCGAGCCGCTGGTGGGGCCGGTCGAACCGATCGTGGTGAACGCCGCGCCGGCCACCCCGGCCACGCCGCAGCCGAGCGCGAAGGTGGTGCGGTCGACCTTGCGGGTATTGATGCCCACCGCGCCGCTCATGACCCGGTTCTGCATCGTGGCGCGCACCTGCAAGCCCCAGCGCGAACGGAACAGCAGCACGAAGATGGCGCCGGTGAGCAGCACCGTCAGGCCCATCATGAACAGGCCGTTGATCGGGATGTCGATGGCGTCGGTCGGCTTGAACGAACCCAGCAGCCAGTCCGGCAAGGTGGCGCTGACTTCCTTGGCGCCGAAGATGGAGCGGAAGGTCTGCTGCATCGCCAGCGACAGGCCCCAGGTCGCCAGCAGCGTGTCCAGCGGGCGCTTGTAGAGGCGGCTGATCAGCAGCAGCTCGGTGAGATAGCCCACGCCGTAGGCCACCGCGAAGGACAGCGCCACCGCGCCGAAAAAGTAGAACGGCTGCAGGCTGGGCGCGTAGGTGGTGGTCAGGTGCGACAGCAGGTAGGTGATGTAGGCGCCGATGGTCAGGAACTCGCCATGCGCCATGTTGATCACGCCCATCTGCCCGAAGATGATGGCCAGGCCCAGTGCCATCAGCAGCAGGACGCAAAATACCGAGAGGCCATTGAAGCCCTGCATGGCGAGGATGGCGCCGAATTCGGATAGAGAAACCATATTGACTCCCGCCTTGGGAAACGATTTACAGGGGCGGCGGCGCCCGCATGTCACAACAGGCGCCGCCGCTTTGCTGCTCGGAGGCCGGATCAGCTCCGGCCGTGAAGCCTGATAGCCGGTCACGCAATCGACTGATCGCCGTTCGGACTGAGTAGGCCCGCAGGGCCGTATCGAAGGCGCGCCGTTCATCGCCTTCGATACGCGGCTGCGCCGCTACTCAGTCCGAACGGGGAAAGCCCGATCGCGGGACCATTCACGACCAGCGCTTACTGGTAACCCTTGGGGAAAGGATTGGGCTCGATCAGCTCGGACTCGTAGACGACCTTGAACTGGCCATCCTTCTGCGCCTGGCCGATGCGGGTCTTGCTCCACAGGTGATGGTTCTCGTGGACCTTGACGTAGCCTTCCGGCGCGGTCTTGAGCTCGATGCCGGGCGAGGCCGCGACCACCTTGTCGACATCGAAGCTGCCGGCCTTCTCGACCGCCGCCTTCCACAGCCAGGGGCCGAGGTAGGCGGCCTGGGTGACGTCGCCGATCACCGAGTTGGCGCCGAACTTGGCCTTGAACTCGGCCACGAATTTCTTGTTGTTGGCGTTGTCCAGGCTCTGGAAGTACTTCATCGAGGCGAAGAAGCCTTCGACGTTCTCGCCGCCGATGCCCAGCATTTCATCCTCGGTCACCGAGATGGTCAGCAGGTTCTGGGTCTTGGCGGTGACGCCGGCCGCCTTGAGCTGCTTGTAGAAGGCCACGTTGCTGCCGCCGACCACGTCGGCGAAGATGACGTCGGGCTTTTTCAGCTTGATCTTGTTGATCAGCGAACCGAACTGGGTATTGCCCAGCGGGTAGTACTCCTCGCCCACCACCGAGCCCTTGAGCACGTTTTCGATGTGCTTGCGCGCGATCTTGTTGGAGGTGCGCGGCCAGATGTAGTCCGAGCCGACCAGGAAGAAGGTCTTGGCCTTCTTTTCCTTGGCCACCCAGTTCAGCCCGGCCAGCACCTGCTGTGTCGCCTCCTGCCCGGTATAGAACACGTTCTTGGACTGTTCCAGGCCTTCATAGAAGGTCGGGTAGTACAGCAGGCCATTGTCCTTCTCGAACACCGGCAGCACGGCCTTGCGCGAGGCCGAGGTCCAGCAGCCGAAGACGGCCGCGACGCGGTCGTTCTCCAGCAGCTTCTTGGCCTTCTCGGCGAAGGTCGGCCAGTCGCTGGCGCCGTCTTCCTGGATGATCTTGATCTTGCGGCCGAGGATGCCGCCCATGGCATTGATCTGGTCGATCGCCAGGCGCTCGGCCTGGATCGAACCGGTTTCGCTGATGGCCATGGTGCCGGTGGCCGAATGCAGCTGGCCGACGGTGACTTCGGTGTCGGTGATGGCCAGCTTGGTGGTGTTGATCTTGGCGGTCGGGAACTGCTGCGCCGAGGCCAGGCCCGGCAGCGCGGCGGCAGCCGCACCGGCGGCCAGTCCCGCCAGGATCTTGCGGCGTTGGGGCGAAGGCGGTCTGGAAGAGGAACGGTGCGACATGCGGTACTCCTTTCGAGGCTTTGTTGGATGTTGTAGATGCGATCGTGGCCTTGCCGGGCCGGCGCCGGATCGGGCCGGTCGAAACGAATGCGGACGGCGCCGCAGCCTGGATGCGGGCATGCGAGCTGTTCCCCCGCCGTTCCCGCCGGCACTGCGCTGTCCGTCGTTCTGGGACGAAGAATAGGGTTGGCGATGCAGTGCAACAATACGTTGTTCGACGTAACGGCCGGGCGTATCCGGCCAGGCCCGCGCGCACATGTTTCGAACACGCGCGGCATGTTATTGGTGCATCGGGCATCCATCGCCGCGCCGCGCATGCCTGCGCAAAACCCCCTGCCTGCGATGTTTTGGTGAGGCCGGCGAGAAATGGCCCGGCGACATACGTCATTTGACGTATGCCCTCGCCGGCCGATTGGTTTGAAAATTGCTAGCAAGAAGCACAGGAAGCAGCGCCGTCGAAAGATGCTGTCCCGCAGGATGGGACAAGCTCCGCCAGCACGAGCGAGCTTCTCGCGCACGGCCTCCGGCCCCCTGACAACAACGCGAGCAATATGTGACCAATCCCGCCACGCAACGCATCGTCAAAGTCCGGCGCGACTACAACACCTGGGTCGCCAACGAGATGCTGGAAGACTACGCGCTGCGCTATACGCCGCGCTCGTTCCGGCGCTGGTCGGAGTTCCGCCTGGCCAACACGGCGCTGGGCGCGACCTCGTTCCTGGCGCTGGAGGCCATCAGCGGCGCCATCACCCTGAGCTACGGCTTTACCAACACCTTCTGGGCCATCGCCTGCGTGGTGGTGCTGTTCTTCCTGACCGGGCTGCCGATCAGCTATTACGCCGCCCGCTACGGGGTCGACATGGACCTGCTCACGCGCGGCGCCGGCTTCGGCTACATCGGCTCCACCGTCACTTCGCTGATCTACGCCAGCTTCACCTTCATCTTCTTCGCGCTGGAGGCGGCCATCATGGCCCAGGCCATCGAGATCTATTTCGGCCTGCCGCTGGTCTACGGCTATGTGCTGTGCTCGCTGATCATCATCCCCATGGTGGCCTACGGCATTACCCTGATCAACCGCCTGCAGATGTGGACGCAGCCGCTGTGGATCGTGCTGCTGGCCCTGCCCTACATCTGCGTGCTGCACAAGGAACCGGAGGCGCTGGCCAACCTGCTCACCTTCGCCGGGCGCGCCGAGGACGGCAGCTCGTTCAACATCCTGCTCTTCGGCGCCGCCGCCACGGTGGCCTTCTCGCTGATCGCGCAGATCGGCGAGCAGGTCGACTTCCTGCGCTTCCTGCCGGAAAAGACCGCGGCCAACCGCGGCCGCTGGTGGACCGCCCTGCTGCTGGCCGGGCCCGGCTGGATATTGCTGGGCGGCGCCAAGATGCTGGGCGGCGCGCTGCTGGCCTTCCTCGCCATCCAGCACGAGGTGCCGATGGCCAAGGCGGTGGAGCCGACCCAGATGTACCTGATCGGCTACCAGTACGTATTTTCCAATCCGGCGCTGGCGCTGGGGGCGGTGGTGCTGTTCGTGGTGGTGTCGCAGATCAAGATCAACGTCACCAACGCCTACGCCGGTTCGCTGGCCTGGTCCAACTTCTTCGCGCGGGTGACCCACAGCCATCCCGGCCGCGTGGTGTGGCTGGTGTTCAACGTGCTGATCGCGGTGCTGCTGATGGAGCTGGGCGTGTTCAACGCGCTGGAGCATGTGCTGGCGCTGTACAGCCTGGTGGCGATTTCCTGGATCGGCGCGGTGGTCTCGGACCTGGTCATCAACAAGCCGCTCAAGCTGAGTCCGGCCCATATCGAGTTCAAGCGCGCCCACCTGTACGACATCAATCCGGTGGGCGTGGGCGCGATGGCGATCGCCTCGCTGCTGTCGGCGATCGCCATGTCGGGCGTGCTGGGCAAGCTGGCCGCGGCGATGGCGCCCTTCATCGCGCTGGGCACGGCGCTGCTGTGCGCGCCGCTGATCGCCGTCGCCACCAGGAGCCGCTACTACATCGCCCGGCGCGACACCTTGTCGGACCACAGCCACGCCCAGGGCCAGCTCGACTGCGTGATCTGCGGCAACCGTTTCGAGACGCCCGACATGGCGTACTGCCCGGCTTACCAGGGCACGATCTGCTCGCTGTGCTGCTCGCTCGACGCGCGCTGCAACGACCGCTGCAAGGCGCCCGCGGCGCGCCTGCCCAACCAGATCTTCCAGACCCTGCGCAGCCTGGTGCCGGCGCGCTTCACGCTCAAGCTCAATACCCGCATCAGCCACTACCTGATCGTGTTCGGCACGCTGGCCGGCGGCCTGGCGATCATCCTGTGGATGCTGTACTTCCAGCAGATGGCCGACATTTCCGGCCTGGCCGCGACCGGGCCCGACTCCATCAAAAGCATCTTCGTCAAGCTGTTCTGCATGCTGCTGGTGCTGCTCGGGGTCGGCTCATGGTGGCTGGTGCTGACCAACGAAAGCCGCGCGGTCGCCCAGGAAGAATCCGAGCGCCAGACCAACCTGCTGCTGCAGGAGATCGAAGCGCACAAGCAGACCGACGCCGAGCTGCAGCGCGCCAAGGAAGCCGCCGAGTCGGCCAACCTGGCCAAGAGCCGCTTCGTGGCCGGCATGAGCCACGAGCTGCGCACCCCGCTCAACAGCATCCTCGGCTATGCGCAGATCCTGCATGTCGACGCCACCATCCCGCCGGCGCGCAAGGACGCCATCGCAGTCATCCGGCGCAGCGGCGAGCATCTGCTGAGCCTGATCGACGGCCTGCTCGACATCGCCAAGATCGAGGCCGGCAAGATGCGCCTGGCCTCCGACGAGGTGGCGCTGGCCGGCCTGCTGGAACAGATCACCGGCATGTTCGCGCCCCAGGCCGAGCAAAAGGGCATGGCCTTCAGCTTCGAGAAGATCGGCCGCATCCCGCACATCGTGCACGCCGACCAGAAGCGACTGCGCCAGATCCTGATCAACCTGCTGGGCAACGCCGTCAAGTTCACCGACCACGGCAGCGTGACGGTGCGGGTCCACTACATGCGCGAGATCGCCTACTTCGACATCATCGACACCGGCATCGGCATCGCCGACGACGACCTGGAGCGCATCTTCCTGCCTTTCGAACGCAGCAATGCCGCCAACCTGCGCGAAGACATCGGCACCGGCCTGGGCCTGGCGATCAGCCGCATGCTCACGCACATCATGGGCGGCGAGCTGTCGGTCAAGAGCGAGGTCGGCCGCGGCAGCAGCTTCCACCTGAAGATCTACCTGCCGGAAGTGCATGTGCCGCGCCCGCGCCTGAAGCTGGAAGACCAGATGACCGGCTATGCCGGCCCCGCGCGGCGGGTGCTGGTAGTGGACGACCAGGCCTCGCAGCGGCGCCTGCTCAAGGAGATGCTGCTGCCGCTGGGCTTCGAGGTGGCCGAAGCCGACAGCGGCATCGCCTGCATGGAAGAGTTGGCGCGGCGCGTGCCGGACCTTGTGCTGCTGGATATCGCCATGCCGCTGATGGACGGCTGGTCGGTCGCGCGCGCCATCCGCGCCCGCGGCCTGTCGCAGCTGCCGGTGATCCTGGTCTCGGCCGATGCCTTCGAGAACCTGCACGAGCGCAGCGACCCGCCGCTGTACGACGATTTCGTCGTCAAGCCGGTGTCGTACAACGAACTGCTGGCCAAGATCCGGCTGCATCTGCGCCTGGAGTGGGTGGCGCCCCCGCCCGCTGCTGCGGCGGCTACGACGGCGCCCGCGCAGCCGGTGATGCTGGTGCCGCCCCGCCACAAACTGCAGGCGCTGCTGGAGCTGGGCGCGATCGGCTATGCCAAGGGCATCCTGCGCCAGCTCGACGAACTGGAACGGCACACCCCCGCCTACCTGCCCTTCACCACCGACCTGCGCCAACTGGTCAGGCAATTCCGCCTGAACGAATATGTCACCCGCATCGAGGAGCTGATCCGCCATGATCTCAACGACGTTCGATAGGCACGTGGTCCTGATCGTCGACGACATGCCCGACAACCTGGCCATGCTGTCCGACTCGCTCGACGAGAGCGGCCATATCGTGCTGGTCGCCACCGATGGCCTGTCCGCGCTGGAGCGCCTGGACCGCATCACGCCCGACCTGATCCTGCTCGACGCCATGATGCCCGGCATCGACGGCTTTGAGACCTGCCGCCGCATCAAGCTGATCAGGAGCGTCAACCATGTGCCGGTGGTGTTCATGACCGGCCTGTCGGAAACCGAGCATGTGGTGCGCGGCTTCGAGGTCGGCGGCATCGACTACGTCACCAAGCCGATCCGCACGCAGGAAGTCGTCGCGCGTATCGGCGCCCACATCCGCACCGCGCGCATGATGTCGCAAACGCGCGGCGTGCTGGAGCATGCCGCGCACGCGGTGATCGTGCTCGGCCACAACGGCCTGCCCCTGTGGCAGACCAGCAAGGCGTCGCTGTGGCTGGAGAAGTATTTCGACGGCGCCGGCCACAAGCTGCCGGCGGCGCTGCAGTCCTGGCTCAACGAAAGCCTGGTGCGCCACCGCCAGGACGGCGGCAAGCTCGAAGACATCCCGCCGCTGGCGCTGCGGCAAGGCGACTGCGAACTGCGCATCGCCGTCTCGGGCGCCGGCGCCGGCCACGGCCTCACCCTGCTGCTGGAAGAAAAGCGCCTTGCCGCGGCAGCGCCGGCCGGCGGCGAAGCGGCCCCCTGCTTCGAAGGCTTTCGCCTCACCCCGCGCGAGAACGACGTGCTGATGTGGCTGGGCAAGGGCAAGACCAACCGCGACATCGCCGACATCCTGGGCATGAGCCCGCGTACGGTGAACAAGCACCTGGAGCACATCTTCGTGAAACTCGGCGTTGAAACGCGTTCGGCGGCGGCGGTATTGGCCAGCAACGGCCTGCTGCAATAAATAGCCGGCACAGAAAGACCGCGCGGGAAGATTTTCCGGCGCGACCGCGGGCTTTGGCATATCCTTGCGACTGCAGTACCTGAACCTGAACGAAGCAAGGAAATATCATGCCCAAAAAAGAGAAACTGGATCCGGAAACCGAAGCCCTGATCCAATGGTGCACCGAAGTCGAGCAGTTCCTGGTCAAGGGCGGCGCCACGCTCGACCAGGCCCAGGAACATATCGAAGAACAGGTCGAGTGGTTCACCGACCTGTTCTACGATGGCCTGACGCCGGAAGAAGCGGCCAAGGAAGCGCTGGCCTGAGCCTTAGCCTGCATCGCCCTCCCTAACCCGTCCCGGCCTTGCGCCGGGACATCCCTCTCCAGCCTGCTCATCTGTTGATTTTCGACCTTCTTCCTCTTGAACATGTGCGTGAGCAAGCGCTCCGTCACGGCCTCGTCTGTGAAGATGAATGAATGGCCAGTTATAAAGTTTTGTTCAATATTTAATTTTGTTCAGTTTTTATGAACATTAAAAATTAATGAACAGTTCCACCGCTAAACAGCTTATTTCTGCCCATACCTGCCTAGCGCCTGATACAAAGGCAGCGCTGCATCCGCCAGCCGCTCCAGGCTGGCCTCGCGCAGCGCGTCCAGATCAACCGTGGCAGCACCATCCAGCCCTGCCCATGCCAGCAGCGCCGAAAACGCCTGCGGCGTGTCGAACATGCCGTGCAGGTAGCTGCCGAGGATCTGGCCGTCTTCCGACACCGCCCCTTCGCCGCGGCCATCGATGACGAAGGCCGGGCGCTGCAAGGCCGCGCCTTGCGATACGCCCATATGGATTTCGTAACCGCGCACGCCGGCGTCACCGGCGCCGAAAGCGCAGCGGCCGCTGACCTGCAGCAGGCGCTTGTCGCGCGTGAGCTCGGTGCGCATGGCCAGCAGGCCCAGGCCGGGCGTGCTGCCCGGCGCGCCTTCCACGCCATGCGGGTCGTCCACGCTCTGGCCCAGCATCTGGAAGCCGCCGCAGATGCCGATCAGCTTGCCGCCGTAGCGCAGGTGCCTGCCGATCGCCTCCGGCCAGCCTTGCTGCCGGAGCCAGGCCAGGTCGTCGCGGGTGTTCTTGCTGCCCGGCAGGATGATCAGGTCGGCCGGCGGAATCGGCCGGCCCGGCCCGATGAATTGCAGGTCCACCTCGGGATGCGCGCGTAGCGCATCGAAATCGGTGTGGTTGCTAATGCGCGGCAGCACCGGCACCACCACGCGGAATTGCCCTCGCGCGCTCTGCGATGCGGCGATTGCATCCTCCGCATCGAGCTGCAAGCCGTGCAGGTAAGGCAGCACCGCCAGCACCGGCTTGCCGGTGCGCTGCTGCAGCCAGTCCAGCCCCCCTTGCAGCAGGCCGGGGTCGCCGCGGAAACGGTTGATGACGAAGCCGACCACGCGCGCACGCTCGCTCTCGGAGAGGCAATCCAGCGTGCCGGTCAGGTGCGCGAACACGCCGCCACGGTCGATGTCGGCGACGATGATCACCGGGCAATCGACCGCCTCGGCGAAGCCCATGTTGGCGATATCGCGCGCGCGCAGGTTGATCTCGGCCGGGCTGCCGGCGCCTTCGACGATGATGGCGCGGTACTGCGCGCGCAGGCGATGGTAGGACGCCAACACGGCCTGCATGGCCTCGCTCTTGTAGCGGTGGTAGTCGCGCGCGTGCATGTCGGCGCGCACCTTGCCATGCACGATCACTTGCGCTCCGGTGTCGCTGGAAGGTTTGAGCAGCACCGGGTTCATGTCGGTATGCGGGGCGATGCCGGCGGCCTGTGCTTGCAGCGCCTGGGCCCGGCCGATCTCGCCGCCGTCGGCGGTGACTGCGCTGTTCAAGGCCATGTTCTGCGGCTTGAACGGCGCCACCGCGATGCCGTCGCGCCGGAGCAGGCGGCACAGCGCCGCGACCAGGGTGCTCTTGCCGGCATCCGACGTGGTGCCCTGGATCATCAGGGTATGGAAGGGAAATTCAGCGGTCATCAGCGCTCCATTGCAGCTGCGTTTGTTCCGACGCTTAGCAAGCCCAGCCAGGGCCAGGGCCAGGACACGCCGCTCAGCATGAGGCGTCCTTGAAGCTCAGGGGCAAGCCCGCAGCCACCCATTGCACCCGCTCGCAGATCGCCGCCACCGACTGGTTCAGGCGCCCGGCCTCGTCGACGAACCAGCGCGATACCGCGCCGGTGGGCACGATACCCATGCCCACTTCGTTGGACACCAGGATCACCGTCCCCTGCGTCTCTTGCAGCGCGCCGAGAAAGTCCTCGCGTTGCAGCGCAAAGGCGGCTGGCGCCTCGATCGGCCCCAGCTCGGGAAACGCATGGCCTGCCGCGAACAGCAGGTTGGACAGCCACACCGTCAGGCAATCGACCAGCACCACCTTGCCGGGGCCGGCGTGGGCCCGCAATGCCTGGCCCAGCGCCAGCGGTTCTTCCACGGTGCGCCAGCGGCTGCCCAGCGCCTCTCGCCGTTGGCGATGGTGGGCGATGCGCGCGGCCATCTCGGCATCGGCCGCACTGGCGCTGCGATCGGCGGTGGCGATGCAGACGATCTCGTCCGCGCCGGACCTGGCCGCCGCCAGCGCCTGCTGCTCGGCATAGGCGCTCTTGCCGGAGCGCGCCCCGCCAAACACCAGGGTGCGCCGCGATTGCTCCGCGTTCATGTGGGTTCTCCTTGCCAGCGGTGTTCGAACATCATTTCATCCAATCGAAACAGGTAGGCGCATCAACGGCCGCGCGGTGGTTCGCGTGCGATTCATGGGGGTGGAGTGGGAATGGAGTGGGAATGAAGTGAAAATGGCAGCAGAACCTAGTCCGTGAATCTGTTTCGCGCACGATATATCGACCGGTGCATGCCGGCCTGATGGATTTGAACAGCAATGGTGGAAGCTGCCGGTACGATCGCCCTCCGCGATGCAACCCTGAATTCGCTTCGGGCCGGTTTCCGGGCTGGCGGGATGAAGCCGTCGGCTTCGCGGACAGACGCCTCCCCTTGTCTTGTGCCGCGCAGTATAAAGGCCGGCCCCGCTTAGGGCAACCGCAGCGCCTGGCGTCGGGCCGCCCCTCAGCTCCCGCCGGAGCGGTCGATGGCGTCGCTGGCCGGGAAGGTATCGGCCAATGCCTGGTCCATTTCGGCTTCCCGCTTGCGGTCTTGCCTGCCGTGCTCTTTGTTGCGCTCATTGTTGCGCACCGTCTTGTTTTGCGCGGCCAGCTTGCGCGCATCGTCCTCGACGATGCCGCGGCCGATCTCGTTGTCGGACGAGGCTTGTTTCACCGCGGGTTCGTGCGCACTGTGGCGGCGCCGGCGATCCCGCTCGTCGGAGGCCGGCGACGCCGGCGCCACCGGCATGGAAATGAGCGAACCCATGCCGGTCGTGAGCATCCTGGCGAAATGGGGAATGAGGGAATCAGGTTGGTGCATGACAAGCTCCTCTATGCGAAACCGGATGCAACCCATACGCAAGGCTATCTGCCTTTCTTGCTACACACGGATAGGCTGGTCCGGAGAGCGCGGGTTGAGCGGCGGATCCTCGACCGGAATCGGGTCGTCGTCGGGCAATTCCGGCGGCGGCAGATGCGGATCGGGAATCGGCGGCGTTTCCTGCGGGGTATGCAAAGCGTTTTTCAAATGGCGCCTCCTGCTGCGCATCGCCCGACGGCACGTCCCGTCATTGCCGGCTGGGATGCTGGTGGGGAATCGGCTCCTGCGGCGGCGTCGGGTCCAGGGGCGGAAGCTCCACCGGCGGAACATCCTGGGGTTTGTGCATGATCGTCTCCGGGTGCGCGGCGGCTCAGGCGGACCTCAATCCTTGCCTGGGCCGGACATCAGCCCATCGTCGGCGCTGGCGCCGGGGTCTTCGGTGCCGTCCGGCTCCAGCGCCTGGAACTCGTCAGTCTCCGGCGCCGGCCGCTTGTGCCTGGCGGTCAGCGCGCAATTGCCGCCGAAACGCTTGCCTCTGGTGTCGCCTGCGGCGGCTTGCGCGCCCGGTGGCGCCTGCTTGTTCATATCCGGCCCTCCTGCCTCAATGTACCCGACCATCCTAGGGATGCGGCAACGGCCGGGCAACCGGACATTGGAGCAATCGCATGTAGGAAGTCCGGAAGAACAAACGCCGGTTACCTTGGGGCAACCGGCGTTTGCAGGCAAGCGAAGAGACTGGCTCAGCCGGCCTTCAGCGCGCGCGTCACGATCTCCTGCGCCTCGGCGAAGATGCGCTCCAGGTGCGCCTGGTCGCGGAAGCTTTCGCCGTAGATCTTGTAGATGTTTTCGGTGCCGGAGGGGCGCGCGGCGAACCAGCCGTTGTCGGTGACTATCTTGAGGCCGCCGAAGGGCTTGCCGTTGGCCGGCGCGGTGGTGAGCACTTCGCGGATAGGCTCGCCGGCCAGTTCGGTGGAACTGACGTCGTCCGGCGAGAGCCTGGACAGGCGCGCCTTCTGCTGCGGCGTGGCGGCGGCTTCGATGCGGCCGTTGAGCGGCGCGCCGAGCTGCTGCGTCAGTTCCTGGTAGATGCGGCCCGGATCGTTGCCGGTGCGCGCGGTCATCTCGGCGGCGAGCAGGGCGGCGGTAATGCCGTCCTTGTCGGTGCTCCAGGGCTGGCCGTCGAAACGCACGAAGGAGGCGCCGGCGCTCTCTTCGCAGCCGAAGGCGATGCTGCCGTCATACAGGCCGTCGACGAACCACTTGAAGCCGACCGGCATTTCCAGCAGCTTGCGGCCGAGATGGCCGGCCACGCGGTTGATCATCTGGCTCGACACCAGGGTCTTGCCGACCGCCGCGTCGGCGCGCCATGCCGGGCGGTGGCTGAACAGGTAATGGACGGCGACGGCGAGGTAATTGTTGGCCGGCAGCAAGCCGGTGCTGCCGGCGATGATGCCGTGGCGGTCGTGGTCGGTATCGCATGCCAGCGCGACGTCGAAGCGCTCCTTCAGCGCGATCAGCTCGGTCATCGCGTACGGCGAAGACGGGTCCATGCGGATCTGCCCGTCCCAGTCCTGCGGCACGAAGCGGAAAGCCGGGTCGACCTCGGTATTGACCACCTCCAGGTTGAGCTTGTAGCGCTCGGCGATGGCCGGCCAGTAATGCACGCCGGCGCCGCCCAGCGGATCGACGCCGATCCTGACGCCGGCGCCGGAGATCGCCGCCAGGTCGATGATATTGGGCAGGTCGCTGACATAGTTGTCGAGATAGTCGTAGCGGCGCGTGGTGCCGGCCTTGAGCGCCTGCTCGAAGGTCAGGCGCTTGACGCCCTCCAGGCGCTGCTCGAGATAGGCGTTGGCGCGCTGCTCGACCCATCCCGTGACATCGGAATCGGCCGGGCCGCCATTGGGCATGTTGTACTTGAAGCCGCCATTGTCCGGCGGATTGTGCGAAGGCGTGATGACGATGCCGTCGGCCAGCGCCGTCCGGTTGACGCGATTGTGCGCCAGGATCGCGTGCGACACCGCGGGCGTGGGCGCATAGGGGCTGCCCTCGGCCAGCATGGTCACCACTTCGTTGCCGGCCAGCACTTCCAGCGCGCTGTGCCAGGCCGGTTCGGACAAGGCGTGCGTATCGATGCCCAGGAACAGCGGGCCGGTGAAGCCCCGCCCGTTGCGGTAGTCGCAAATGGCCTGGGTGATGGCCAGCACATGCCATTCATTGAAGCTGTGGGCATTGGCATTGCCGCGATGCCCGGAGGTGCCGAAGGCAACCCGGTGGGTGGCCTCGCCCATGTCGGGGCGCAGGCTGTAGTAATTGGAGAGCAGGACTGGCAGGTTGACCAGTGCCGAAGGCGCCGCGCGTTTGCCGGCCAGTGGATTGGCGCTACTACTCATGGGATATTTTTTCTTGATGGATGGAAACAGGGTCGGGCGTATTGGCAGCCACCGTTCGCGCCATGCTCAAGAAGCGCGACGGTGACACTGTCGAAACGGCATTGTAGGGCAAGCTTGCCGTATCGGACAAAGCAGAAACAGCGCACCCGATGCGCCGGCGCCGGGGGCTTCCTGGTTTTTTCCGACGGCGCAGGCTCATGCGCGCCGGGAAAACGCCCTCACGATGACGAGCAAGACGATCGCGCCCAGCGTGGCGGTGAGGATCGACGCCAGGATGCCGCCGCCGATGGCGATGCCCAGCAAACCGGCCAGCCAGCCGCCGATCACGGCGCCGACGATGCCGATCAGGATATCGGCCAGCAAGCCGAAGCCGCCACCCTTCACCAGCACGCCGGCGAGCCAGCCGGCAATGGCCCCGATAATGAGCCAGGCAATGATTCCATGATCCATGAGGTTCCCTTTCGTTTGATATTGTGGATGGGACTTCTTGCGGCCGGCGCAGTACGGACGATAGCCACAGATGAGGCTATGGTAGGCAGCCGCCTCCCCGCCAGCTATCGGACGGCGGCCGATTTCCTTGTAGGACAAGCGCGGCGTTTTCCCCTGCTTCTTTTGGCCTGCTGCTCTCCTGCTGCTGTTCCGTTGTTCTCCTGTTTTCCTACAGATCAAAAAGCGGGTTTCCTATAGCCCGCATCCAGGGCTTTTTTTAAGCTTGCGCCAAACATGAAAAACCGGATCGGCAACCGGCCGGCCAGCCGGGCGCCCGATAACCCGATAACCGCCCTGCCTCACCGAATCGCTTCACGACAATCGCCGTACAGATCGAAAGCCACGACGCCATGCATACTCCCCCACGATGCCAGGAGCCATCACAGCCCGTTCCCGTCCGCGCAGACACTGCGGCCGCGGGGTCGGCTGCGCGCGCAAGCGAGAACGGCAACATGGAAGCGCATGCGCAAGCGTCAGAGCAGTTGCGACGCCGGATTTCGGTCACGGCTCCGCAATTGGCGTCGGTGCTTGAATTGCTCAATGACGGCAGCCTCGACGGCCACAGCGCATCCGGCGAGCGGCCCGCGCCGGTTGCCGGCAAGCGCCTGTGGCATGCCGGCGCGGCGCCGTTGCTGCATGGCTGCCTGGCCTACCTGAGAGTCAAAGCGATCGAAAAGAAACAGGCCCGGAGCCTGCGCGGCAATGGGTGAGGAGCAGGGTGAGGAGACGCCACGTCCATCAATCAACCTCTACTTGGGTCTACCATGACAAAAATCACCAAAGCAGTCTTTCCTGTCGCCGGTCTGGGCAGCCGTTTCCTGCCCGCCACCAAGGCGCAACCCAAGGAAATGCTGCCCATCGTCGACAAGCCCCTGATCCAGTACGCGGTGGAAGAAGCCGTCGCAGCGGGCATCACCGAAATGATCTTCGTCACCGGCCGCAACAAGCGCGCCATCGAAGACCATTTCGACAAGGCCTACGAGCTGGAGAGCGAACTGGAGGCCGCCGGCAAGCAGAAGCTGCTGGAAACCATCCGCAATGTCATTCCCAAGCATATCAATTGCGTCTACGTGCGCCAGGCCGAACCGCTGGGCCTGGGCCATGCGGTGCTGCTGGCCAAGCCGCTGGTGGGCAACGAACCCTTCGCGGTGCTGCTGGCCGACGACTTCATGGATATCGATGCCGGCCGCAAAAATGTCATGGCACAGATGACCGAGATGTTCGAGCGCGAAGGCAAGAGCCTCCTGGCCGTGCAGGATGTGCCGCGCCAGGATACCCGCCAATACGGCATCGTCAGCGGCACCCGCTACCGCGACCGACTGGAACAGGTCGGCGGCATCGTCGAGAAACCCACGCCCGAAACCGCGCCCTCCACCCTGGCCGTGGTCGGCCGCTATGTGCTGACGCCGGCCATCTTCGCGCGCCTGGAAAACATCACCCCCGGCGCCGGCGGGGAGCTGCAGCTCACCGATGCGATCTCGGCCCTGCTGGCGGAAGAACAGATCCTGGCATACCGCTACGAAGGCCGGCGCTTCGACTGCGGCTCCAAGCTGGGCTACCTGAAGGCCGCCGTGGCGATGGGCATCAAGCACCAGGAAATCGGCGACGACTTCGCGCATTTCCTGCGCGACTTCAACGCCGAGCATGGCCTTGAGCAAACCGCCCAACTGAAGGTTGCCGTCGCCAAGAGCGGCGAAGTCAAGGAATTCGACCCCGCCGCGGCGCAACAGCGCCGCCCGCTGCCTGCGGCTGGCGACAGCCAGCCGGCGGCAACCCGCCGTTTCATGTAACCCTCCAGTAGAGAAGCAAGCCCTTTGAGCAGTCCCGCCGTTCGCGGCCGGACTGCTTTTTATTGCTCTTCGCTCCCGCCTTGCCGTCCGGCCCGACGTAAATTGTTTTCCGGCGTTGTCACAATGCTTTAACCTGGGCTTGCTAGGATCGCCGGCATGGCATTCGCGCTGCTCCGCCCCCCCCTTCCCCGCCCGCGCTCCCGGGCATTGCTTCCCGGCCCCGCTGGGCGGCGACCGCTTTTTCCATCCGGTTTGTCTTTTTTCGGCACAGGAACACCCGATGTAAACGTTTGCAACCTCAACAAAATATGATGGAATCGTTCACACTCCGCCGCCCGGATTGCGACAGCGCCTCAAACAATATATATTGTTTATATTAATTTTTCACAGGAGGGTTCATGGCAACCAGAGTTCAAGCCGCAACAACCGCAAGCAAAAAGCCCGTGGCCAAGGCCGCGCCCGCCGCCCGGCCAGCCGCGAGGAAGCCCGCCGCCAAACCGGCCGCACGTCCTGCCGCCAAACCTGCCGTACGTTCTGCCGCGAAAGCCGCGCCCAAGGCTGCAGCCCCCGCCCCGAAGGCGCCCGCGGCTGCGGCAAAGGCAGTAGCGCCGGCGCCGAAGAAGCCTGTCGCCGCCGTGCCGGCCAAGCCGGCTCAGAAGCCGGCAGCGCCGACCAAGGCGGAGAAGAAGGCCGCCAAGCCGAAGAAGGTCAAGCAGGTGCGCGACAGCTTCACCATGCCGGAAAACGAGTACGCGGTGCTGGCGCAAGTCAAGAAGTCCTGCCTGAAGGCCGGCGTCGAGATCAAGAAGAGCGATCTGCTGCGTATCGGCGTGTCGCTGATCAAGAACCTGAAGATCGCCGATCTGAAGGACATCCTCAGCAGCCTGACGCCGCTGAAGGTCGGCCGCCCCAAGAAATAAGGGAACGCTGCGGTGTGCAGTGGCTCGCCAGCGGGCCGCGCCCCCCCCCCAAAAAAAGCGCCGCTCCGATGATGTCGGAGCGGCGCTTTTCCCTTGGGGTCGCTCAACTCAGAAATTCAATTCCCAACCGCAGGCCTGCCCCGCGCGTATGCTGCCGCCCATGCCGCCGATGACGATGGCATTCTGGCCGAAGGTCAGGCCGCCATCCACGCGCGGATTGGCGCGATAGCTTGCCAGCGTATCGAGCGGCTCGTCCGGCCATTGCGGATCGCGCAGGCCGGTGCGCTGGTCGATTCCCGGCACCGGGCAGCGCGCACAGGGTTTCACCAGCTTGAGCGCCACGGCGCCGCCATCGCCATCGTCCAGGGTGATGGTATCGATGAAATCTTCCTCGTAGGCCTCTAGCCCCTGTATTACCAGGTTCGGGCGAAAACGCTCCATCGGCAACGCCGGCGCGCCCTTGGCGCCCAGCCGCGCATTCAGGTCGTCCAGCGATGCCTGGCCGATCACCAGCAGCGGATAACCGTCCGAAAATTGCGTCGTCGCACGGTGTTCGCCGGTCCAGCGTGCGCTGCAGGCGCGCGTTGCATTCGGGTCGAAGCGCACCAGGCGGGCGTCCATACCCAGATAGTCCGAGAACCACTGGCGGGCGCGCGCTCCCTGGTCCAGGGCGGCCACCCTATCCTTCCACACCTGCACCTGGACGCTTGCGCCATCTTCGCCGGCGGCCGCCAGTTGCAGTTCGGGCATGCCGGGGGCGGACAGCAGCAGCGCGCTATCCACGAAACGGGGAGCGATGCAGGCCATGCGCGCATGGCTGCGTTGCGTCAGGAATTCCCCGGCGCCGTCCACCACCATCCAGTGGCGGTCCAGCGCCAGCCCGAGCGGGCCGATGCACGCCTGCTCCAGGGCGATGCCGCCGCACGACTTGATCGGATAGATATTGATTGCGCTGAGTATTGCCATGCCATTCCTTGTTCTCGATGATCGTCGCCGTATTGGATGAGTTCTAATGACGCGATACGGCGTTGCCATTACGGCACGACATTATCACAGGCGGCGCGGCCGATATCCGGCGCAACGACACGGGCCGCACCATCATGCGACAATGCGCCAATCGCTCTTCCAACTGCGCTTACCTGACGGGATTGAAATGCTGCTTGCGAAATTTTTCCATCTGCTTGGGCTGACCATCTGGGTCGGCGGCATGTTCTTCGCCCACATGGCGCTGCGTCCGGCGCTGGCGGCTTTGCAGCCGCCGCAGCGCCTGGTGCTGATGGCGGCGACGCTGGGCGCGTTCTTTATCTGGGTGTGGATTTCCATCGCGCTGGTGCTGGGCAGCGGGCTGCACATGATGATGCTGATGGGCGCCGGCCGCATGCCGCCCCATGTGCATGCGATGGCCGGCATCGGCATCCTGATGATGCTGATTTTCGGCCACATCTTCTTCGCGCCGTTCCGCCGCCTGAAACTGGCCGCCGCCCAGCAAGACTGGGATCGCGCCGCGCGCGCCCTGGGCCAGATCCGCATGCTGGTGGGCATCAACCTGTGCCTTGGCCTGCTGACCATCGCCATCGGCGCGCTGGGGCCGATGATGGCTTGAGAAGCTGTTCCGCGCGGCGGCATCAACATGGCTGCGTCATCGCCGCATATCGACAATCCGACAATTCGACAATAGGGGGAAATGTACGTGCTGAATGAATCGCAACGGCAGCAGGCCGCCGACCTGCTGTGGGACTGCTGGGCGCATGGACGCCGCATCGCACAGCTGCCGCAAGAGCTGCGCCCGACCGAGCGCGGGGAAGCCTATGCCATCCAGGCGCGGCTGGAAGCGCACAGTTTTGCCCCGCTGGCCGGATGGAAGATCGGCGCCACCGGCCCCGGCGGCCAAGGCTTGCTTAACATCGATGCGCCGCTGGCCGGCCGCCTGCTGGCCGAGCGCATCCATCGCAACGGCGCCGTCATTTCGCTGGGCAACAGCCTGATGAGCGTGGTCGAGGTGGAAGTCGCCTTCCGCATGCGCAAATCCTTGCCGCCGCGCAGCGCGCCTTACTCGCAAGAAGAAGTGCTCGATGCGGTGGGCTCGGTCTACCCCGCCATCGAGCTCCCCGATACCCGTTACGACAATTTCAAACAGGTTGGCGCCGCCCAACTGATCGCCGACAACGCCTGCGCCGACCAATTCGTGCTGGGCGCGCCGGCCGACGTCGACTGGCGCGCGCTCGACCTGGCCGCGCTCCCGACCTTCGGCCGCATCAACGACGGCGAGCAACGCGACGGCAGCGGCGCCCAGGTGCTGGGCGACCCGCGCATCGCGCTGACCTGGCTGGCCAATGAACTGTCCCAACATGGACTGACGCTGGCCGAAGGCCAGATCGTCGCCAGCGGCTCGACCATCGTGCCGTTGCCGGTGCGCGCCGGCCAAGGCATCCTGGCCGACCTGGGGCCGCTGGGCACGGTCGCCATCGAGCTCGCCTGAAGCGGAGGCGCAGCGCAATAAAAAACGGGACAGCCAGGCAGCTGTCCCATTTTCATTGGTGCGCGACGATGGCCAACCGATGGCCGGCCATCAGCCCGGCTTGACTTCCTCGAAGCGGCGTTCCAGTTCCTTGCGCAGCGACTTGCGCAGCACCGCGGCTTCGAAGCGGCGCTTCTCTTCCTTGGAGAACGGCCGCAGCGGCGGCACGGCGATCGGCTTGCGCTGGTCGTCCACCGCCACCATGGTGAAGAAGCAGCTGTTGACGTGGCGCGTTTCCTGGGTGCGGATGTTCTCGGCCACCACCTTCACGCCAATCTCCATCGACGACGTGCCGGTGTGGTTGACGCTGGCCAGGAACGTCACCAGTTCGCCCACATGGATGGGCTGGCGGAACATCACCTGGTCGACCGACAAAGTCACCACGTACTGGCCCGCGTAGCGGCTGCCGCAGGCGTAGGCGACCTGGTCCAGCAGCTTCAGGATGGTGCCCCCGTGCACATTGCCGGCGAAGTTGGCCATGTCGGGCGTCATCAGGACCGTCATGGTGAGTTGGTGAGATGGCAGATCCATGGTGCTTGGCTCTCTCTGTATTGCTGTCAGCGTTTGGAATGAATGGAAGCCGGAGCGCGTCCCCGCGCAATCCGGTGGCCGCAGATATTACCAGCCTTGGGCAACCTGAGGCGCCTCCCGGCCCTCAAAAAAACCCGAAAATCCGCCATTCAGGCCCGTACCGCCGGCTCGGCGGCGGCGAAATGCTCTTCGCAGTTGCGCAGGAACTGTTGCACGGAAGCATCGATCGATTCCGGCGACCAGCCGGCGATGTGCGGCGTCAGCACCACATTGGACAGGCCGACCAGCTCCTGTGGCGGCTGCGGTTCGCTCTCGTAGACATCCAGCCCGGCGCCGGCCAGGCGGCCCTCGCGCAAGGCGGCCGCCAGCGCGGCGGTATCGACGATGCTGCCGCGGCCGATGTTGACCAGGTAGCCTTGCGGGCCCAGCTCATCGATCACGCGCCCGGACACCAGATGCTTGGTATCGGCCCCGCCCGGCGCGGCGACGATGATGAAATCGGCCCAGGCGGCCAGTTGCGCCACGTCCGGGAAATAATGGAAATCGACGTCGTCGCGCTTCTTGCGGTTGCAATAGCCGACCTCGATGTCGAAACCTGCGGCGCGGCGGGCGATCTTCTTGCCGATGTTGCCCAGGCCGACGATGCCCAGGCGCTTGCCCGCCACCTGCGGCTGCAGCGGCAGATGGTCGCGCCAGCCGCCGGCGCGGGTGGCCTGGTCCAGCGCCGGGATATGGCGCACGGTGGCCAGCAACAGGCCCATCGCATGGTCGGCCACGCAATCCTCGTTGGTGCCGGCGCCGGTGGCGATGTCGATGCCGGCCGCCTTGGCGTGGGCCACGTCGACGTTTTCATAACCGGCGCCAAAGGCGCACACCAGTTGCAGGCGCGGCAAGGCGCGCATCTCGTCGGCGCTCAGCCCGGTGCCGCCATTGGTCAGCACCACCGCGACATGCCTGGCCGGGCCGGCGATCATGTCGGCCCGGCGCTGCTTGTCGGGGGCGTAGAGGATGTCGTAGTGTTCGCCGATGGTGGCGAAGCTGGTATCGGAAAGGTGGATCAGGACGAGCAGTGGCGGCTTCATAGGGTCGGGGCGTTAATTTGAAAAATCGCGATGCCCGACATTTTATGGCGAAAAGCGGCTAACCGTATGCGCCGGTTGCCGCGTCGGGTGCGCCCATCTCCCCATGCGATTTCCATGCCACCGCGCTTGCGGCCGGGCGCCGCTGGCGCATAAACAACGCCAGCGACGCCAGCGGCATCGGCTCAGTGATGCGGCACCGGGCGCCGGCTGCATTCCAGCAGCGCATGCGCCACCTGCAAGGCCCCCTGCTCGGCCGATTTTTCATCGCCAAAGGTCTGGTCGGCCAGCACCCGTTGCGACGGAAACACCGGATTGCGGTGCATGGGATTGTGCGACGGCCCAAAGATGGCCACATTGGCCACCCACTCTTCGCCGCCGATCACGCGTACGCCCGAGTACTCGATATCGTAGTCGCCCATGTGTTCGGTTGGCATGATGGTTCCTCCTTGGTTCATGTGGCATTGCGCGCGGGCATCATGAAGCGCCGTCGCCGGCGCGGTCGCCCAGATGGGTGATGGCATAGCCCTTTTGGCTGATCTGCACGAATGCGTCTTCCGGCTGCAGCGTGAAATGCCGCCGCCCGTCCCGCTCGACATCGGCGCCCCGTTCATGCATCTGCCAATCGGTATTGGTGACCTCCTGCGGCAATGGCTTTTGGTGCGGGATGAGCAAATAGGAAAACAGTCCGTCGCTGTCCGGGCGTTTGTAAACGTCGACTTTCATCGTGGGCTCCTGGTCGGGTTGAACACGGTTTGCGCAATGCTGCAAGCATCGAGGCAAGTACAGCCCGCGCCGTGCCATGGCAACACGGCTTGCTGGTCCGACTTGGGCCTGTTGTATGCGTTCAGGCACGAATGTGTACAGCATCCACGCCTTCAACATAGCACTTGCACAGGGGCGATGCCAGTAATCCCGATGCCGGTTCCCGGTATGGATCAGCTATTGCTCAACTATTGCATGAGGCCATCGCGGCGGGATCGGCAAGCCGCTGGCGGTGGCCTCAATCGGACTCAATCGGCCTGGCGCCGCAGCCATGCCAGCGCCCCGGAAAAGCTGCGGAAGTCGGACAGGGAGCGGCATTCGATCTGTGGATGGCGCTCGCGCAGCATGCGCGACAGCGCCGAGCAAGGCCCCAGCTCCAGCGCGACCGTGACGCCGCGTTCGGCGCAGGCGTCCATGCAGGCGGCCCACTGGATGGTCTCGGTCAGTTGTCTTGCCAGCAAGCTGCGCGCCTGCGCCGCATCGTCGACAGCCTGCCCGGTCACGCCGGCCAGCAAGGTCAGCGCCGGTGCCGCGCAGGAAGCCTGCGCCAGCACATCGGAAAACGGCGCGACTGCCGCCTGCATCAGCGGCGTATGCGAAGCCAGCCCGACCGGCAGTTCGCCGGTGCGCGCGCCCATCGCGGCCAGCTCATCAGCGGCGGCGCGCAGGTCGCGGCTGGCGCCGCCCGCAATCAGCGACTCTTCGCCGGTATCGATGGCGACATATGCGCCGTGGCGTTGCAGCACCGCACGCGCCGCGGCGCCGGCCATGCCGCTGACCGACATCAAGCCCTGCTCGCGCTGCATGGCCGGCGCCTGCTGCCGGGCAATATCCATCAAGCCGGCACGCCGGGCCGCGATGCCCACGGCCTCTTGGGCCGCGAACACGCCGGCCACCGCATAGGCGGACAATTCGCCGACGCTATAGCCGGCCACTACCGCAGGCGCGCCGACGATAGCGACTAGCTCATCAGCAATGGCATGCCAGGCGGCAAGCTGGGCCGCGACGATCAGCGGTTGCGCGTGGCGGTTGGCATAAAGCTGCTGCGGATCGGCCAGCACCTCGGCCAGCGGCGCATCCAGCCACTGCGCCAGTCCGCATTGCGCGAGAAAGGCGGCGCCGTTCGCATCGGCGCGCGCCATGTCGAACATGGCGGGATGCTGGCCGCCCTGGCCGGGGCAGAGGATCGCCAGCCGCATGCTCAGCCCCTCCCGCACGGGGGCAAGCCGGACGCATCGCCCAGCGCACACGCCTGATGCACCAGGCAAGCCGCCGCCAGCAGGTCGGCGGCGCCGCCCGGAGACAGGCGTTGCGCCACGAAGGCCCGGTGGCAATCGAGAGCCATCGCATGCCAGCCGGGATGGGCGGTGCCGCCGGCGGCCAGGAAAGCGGCGCTGCGCCCACGCACCAGCGCGGCTCCCGGCTCACCGCCACGGTGATAAACATTGGTGTCGCTGACATGCTGCATCAATGCGAACAAGGCATCGATCTTGGCCGCTTGCCAGTCGCGGCCATGTTCCAGCGTCTGGCGCATGCGCGGCAGCGCGATCTCGAATACCGACGGAAACCCCAGCGCGCCCTCCTCGCGCGCGCCGCCCACGGCATGGGCCGCCGCCACTTGCTGGCCGTGGCTGGCCCGGCCTGGCGCCTGCGCATGGGTATGGCCGGCCAGCGCATCGCCCCATTGGATCAGCAGCGTGGCGCGTATCGTGGCCTCCGACAGGGGCATCTTCTGCGCGCGGCAATATGCCATCGCCGCGCATAGCATGCCCAGCGCGAAAATGGCGCCGCGATGGGTGTTGACGCCGCCGGTGGCGCGCAGCATGCGCTGTTCCGCGGCAATCGCCAGGCGCTGCAACTCAGTGAAGGGCGCGCCCCGCATGCCGGCTTCGGCGATCAGGAAAAAATAACGGCGCAGCGAAAACAGGCTGCGCATGAAAGTGGAGGCATCCATATCGCGATGGCTGCCGTTATCCACCAGCGAGACCAGGCCCGGCTTGGGATACAGCACCAGTTCCTGGTACAGGCTGCGCAGCGCCAGGCGCGCCAGCGTGCGGCTGAAGGCCAGGTTGTCGCGCACATCGCGGCGCTTCTGCGTGTAATGCGGCGCCGGCGCGCGCGCGGCGCGCCAAATGTCCCCGGGCTGGCCGGCGGGCCGGTTCAGGCCGCGCATCGTTGGCTCCCCTGTGGTTCATCCCCCGATTGCGGCAGGCTTGCCGCGAGTGCGCCGACGCGCTCCAGCTTTACCGCGTCCGGCGTCTTGACCAGCACCTTGTTGTCGGGGTCGCCGCCCTTGACGGCGACCTGCCGCCATTCCTTCCACGACACCGCGGCGCCGCCGGGAAAGACGATTTCGCCATCCAGCGGCAAAAACATCGCGTGGTAGGCCAGCAGGCGCACGCCCTGCGCCAATTGCGCCTGGCTGGCCGGCTCGAACAGCAAGTCGATGTCGGAGCCGCCGCGCACATATTGCTGCCCGGTGATGGCCTGCCAGGCCAGCGAGCCGAACACGCCCAATGCAATGCCTTGGCGCGCCATGCTTTCCTGCAATTGCGCCATCTGCTCCTGCCACGCCGGCGGCAGGCCCGGCAAGCGCGCGGCGGCAATCTCGCGCAGCAGGAACGGCGCGCGGCGAGACGCCACCTCCGAAGCATGCAGGCGCAAGGCGATGCGCGGCTTGTTGCCGTGCACGTCGGGCGGCAAGGCGATGCCGGCGCAGATCTCGCCGGCATCGGCGTCAATATCGGCATCGGCGCGGCGCAGCACCGCCGGCCAGCGGTTGCGCTGCCAGTGCGCCATCGCCTCGCGCTGGCGGGCGTCGCCCGCGCGCTCCTGCGCGCGCTGCCAGCCCGCTTCGCTCAGCCAGACCAGGTGATGGCGTTCATGCATGCGGCAATCCCGTTCAATCCAGCGGCACATCATCGGCCACAGCGGCGATGACGCGCTGGGCCAGCTTGCGCCCGCCGCGTTCCAGCCCGGCGACGGCGCGCCGGTCAGCCGAGCGGTCCACCGACAGCGCTTCGCGCAACGCTTGCGCCAGGTCGCCGTTCCAGATCCCGGCCACGCCGCCCATGCGCAGATAGTTCTCCGGGCCGGGCGCGAACACCGGGTTGCTCCGGGCCAGTTCGGTCAGCCGCTCTTGCGGCACCTTGGTGATGCGCGCCATGGCCGGCAGCCCCATGACGCGGATGGTGGCGTCCGGCAAGGCATAGCAGGCATCGGCGATCAGCCCGCTGGTGATGAAGCCGCCCGACAGCGCCTGGTCGTAGACCAGCCCGACCACGCGATGGCCGGAACGGCGTGCCAGTTCCACGCATTTGCCGAGATGCGCCATGTAGCTGTTGATGCCCAGCATCTCGTCGCGATGGCGCAGGCGCTGGCCTTGCGTATCGACCAGGATGACGATGGCGCGACCGGGATGTGCGCGCACGGTGTCGAGGATGCTGGCCGCCTGCGCCAGCGCGATCTCGATGCCGATGGGCGTATGGCCGGTGGTGCCGACCACGGTTACCGTGGCGCCATCGACCTGGGCCGTGCCGGACAGGAAATTGTCTTGCTCGGCGATCTCATGCCCTTGCGGAAACAACTGCTGCGCGAGCGCGCGCCAGTCGGCCTGTTTGATGTCTGCGGCAGTGTTGGCTGCGGTTTGCATGCGTAGATTCCTTATGCTTGGGTGCGGACGCGATGGGCATCGGCCAGGGCCACGAAGGGTTCCGCCTCCAGCATCGGCACCGCTTCCGGTTGGGCCACGCCCAGCGCTTTCCAGATCTCCATCGGGTCGTGCGCCTGGCCAAAACGCGCGATACGCTGGCGCAGCACTTCCTGCTCCGCTTCCAGCCCCGGCAGCGTCAGCGCGGTCGGGCCGGCGTTTTCCAGGGCCTGCGCAGCGGCGGCGCGAAAAGCGTGAATATCGTCATTGACCAGTATCTGGCAATCGCCGATCAGGTAGCGGTGCTTGCCGCCGGTGGTGCGCCAGACCAGCGCACGGTCGCGCGAGTCGAATTCCTCGACGCCGTTGGCGGTCTCGATCACCTCGGGCCCGGACATCGCCAGCCGCCCTTCTTCCGACATGATCACCGTGCTGGCGCAGCGCGCCACGATGCCCATGCCGCCGAAGCAGCCGTTGGCGCCGCCCACCAGCACGATCACCGGGATGCCCGCCGCGCGCGCATCGAGCACGGCGCGCATCACTTCCGATACCGCGATCAGGCCGGCGTTGGCCTCATGCAGGCGCACGCCGCCGGTTTCCAGCAGCAGCACCACGCCCGCGGCTTTCTTGCGGATGGCGCGCTTCAACAAACCGACCAGCTTGGCGCCATGCACCTCGCCCACCGCGCCGCCCATGAAGCCGCCCTCTTGCGCGGCCGCCATCACCGCGCGGCCGTCGAGCCGGCCTTCACCGATCACCACGCCGTCGTCGAACGAAACCGGCGCATCCAGTTGCCCCAGGTGCGGGCTGACCACGCGCTGCGCGGGCGGCAGCAGTTCCGTGAAACTGCCAGCGTCGAGCACTTGCAGGATACGTTCGCGTGCGGTGGCTTCCAGGTAGCTGGCGCTCATTTGGTTTCCTCCACCATGGCTTCCACCGCCTGGTCCAGACGCAGGCTGACCACCGCCGGGGTGGCGCCCATGTCGTTGATGGAAATGTGCGTGTCGGCCAATTGCCAGCGCTGGAAGAAGTCGCCCATCACCGCCTCCCAGATGACGCCGAAGCCGCGCGCGGCGGTCTTGACCTCGATCGCGCAAGCGCCGTTGAGCGCGGCGTTCTCGATCAATACCTCAAGGTTGCCGGAGCTGACCACGCCGACCAGTTCCGGCGCGGCCTTGAGACGACGGCTGCCGTTTTCAAAGCGAAAAGTTAAAGTTTCCATAGAGAATATCGTCGTTGTTTGTCAGTACGTGTTGGTACATGTTTGGTACGTGTTTTAGCGCAGCACCTGACTGTCGCGCGCCTCCCGGATCAGGCGATCCCGATCGATTCCAAGCAGATAGCCCTCCGCATATGCCTTATTGGCGGCTTCCGTCACCGCTTTCACGTAGCCTGCGTGATTCTTGTAGCGTTCTTCAAGCGACAAACGAGGATCGCGGGTCGCCGCGCGCTGTTGCCTGGTTTTCGCAAAAGGCACGTAGCCGCCCAGGTAGTTGCAGATTTGCCCGGCGTGGAATCCGCCGGACGTGATATTCCAGCCCAGGTAGGTGCCCAGCGGCGCCATCGCAAGAACCGTCGGCACGCCGCCGATTTCATTGCCGTCGGCATCCACCTTGGGCGCCATCATGGGTATCACCGCTTTGATCGGTGGCGGCAGATTCGTCGGAATGCCCGACGCTTCGCTATGGTCGAACTGGGGCCCCCAGTTGTAATCGAGGACAGGAAAGATGAAGTTATCGGGAGAAAAGATAGTGTCCGGAATCCCCGGCACGTTCGAAGGGAAACCGATATTTTCCTTGCTCGCGATCACCAGGTTGCCGTCCTTGATGGTCGGATAGCGGCTCGCCGGCGGCGGCGTATTACTGAGCACCCATGCCCGCATGGCGACCTTCAGCACGTTCTCCATCTCGATGTGAGCGATGGGGTTCTCGGCAAGCGTCCCTGTTCCGAAATTGTTTCCTGGACACGTCGGTTGGGCGGCGCTCTTCGGCTGCCAGTTGAAACCGCCGTTGCCGCCGCCGTGCGTGGTCGATGCAATGTAGTACCGGCGCACATTGTCGGGCAGCGGAATATCCGATTTGGCATCGGTGCCCACCCATTCGGGCGTCATCTTCAGCGCATAGACTTCGGCAGATCCAAAGCTTTCGAACACCTTCGGACAAGTGCCGTTTTTTTCGCAGCGGGAAAAGATGGATTTTTTCGGCAAGCCTCGGGCGGAGTCATCCCACTCGGTCCACCATTGCGGACCTTCGCTTCCCATCATGTAAAGCTCGAGCGTTCCATCCGGCTGCGCAAAGCGCGAATTGACGGCAACCCGGCGGCCGGCAATCCTGGCCCACGCGCCGTCGTAGACCTGGCGCCCCCGCTCATCTTCATTCATGCCCATGAAGATGAACTGACGCAGCATATTGCCCGACTGGGAAACGCCCCGGATTGCGCTGCCCCGAACCGCGCCCGCAACCGGATTGGCGACGCCGGCGTCGTCCTTTGCTTCATACTTGAAAAACGATCCGATATCCCTGAAGGCCGCCATGCCCGCTCCCAGCACATAAGCGCCGCTCGCCGGGTAGACCAGCTGATAAACCAATTTGGGATCGAAGCCATTCTTCATGCAGACCTGCACGGGAAGCTGCGCCTTGCCGGGAGTGATATCAAGCGGCTTGCCCGGGAAGGGATGATTCGCATCGCATGTCGCGAATGCCCAATCCGATGCTGGGATGTCGGGCCCTTCCGTCACTTCCCCGCGCACCGTTTCCTTGACATGGGTTTTCATCACCGCGGCGGCCGTATCCAGCGTGGCCGGCGGATAGGGAACCGGGAACCGGTGGACGATGAGAGGCTTCGAATCCTTGCCCTCCTGGTTGACGATCCGGGCCATGACCTTGCCTGTGACCAACGCGCCATCGACCCTTGCCATCGGCAACGCCACCCAATGCGTCAGCCCGGTTGTTCGATCTTTCGGAATAGCGGTCAGGCCGGCGTTATCGCCTTGCCACCCGGACCACAGCATCATGTCCCCCGCGTCCATCTCCAGCCCTCCGGGATGGGCTGCCTCGCCCCGATTGGGCACGTCATGCCACAGGAAACCGCTGGAACCCTGCATATCGACCGGCTTGACCAGGGTAAACCTGGCTTCATAGTGCAGCATCCCATCGGCGCTCAGTCCAAGGGAGATGTCGGTAATGTCCTGGTTCCTTCGATCCTTGGGATCGAGCTTGCCAAACGCCCTTCCCAATATCTTTTCATAGGCGCCGGGGCCCTCCGATATCCTTTCCACCTTGTCGATCTTGATTTCAGTCACCCGGGCGGCCGCACTGACGGCAACCGAAGACGCCAGCACCGCGAAAAATAATGTTGCGTAGCTCACGCTTTTCCCCCTGATCGGGTTACCAGTTGCGGAACCGCTTGGGCGGGTTGTACAAGCCGCCCGAAGCGCGCACCAGGTCCTTCATGTTCTTGGCGGCCAGCAGGTCGCGGGTGGCCAGGCGCTTGTCGATGCCCAGGTCTTCGGCGCGGCGGATCACGCCGCGGTCGCGCAGGTTTTCCACCATGCGCTGGTCGCGCCCCAGGCCTACCGGCGTGTAGCCGGCCACGCCGCGGATGGCTTGCTCGCGCTCCTCGTCGGTGCGGCACAGCAACAGGTTGGCGATGCCTTCCTCGGTCAGGATGTGGGTCACGTCGTCGCCGTAGATCATCACCGGCGGGATCGGCATCTTGGCCTGCTCGCCCAGTTGCCAGGCGTCCAGCCGTTCGACGAAGGCCGGCTGCATGTGCTCGCGGAAGGTTTCCACCGTCTGCACCACCAGCTTCTGGCCGCGCGGGATGGTGTTCCGGCCGGCGCGCGCCTGTTGCCCGGCCTTCAACCAGGCGGGGCTGGCGTGGCGCCGGCCGCGCGCATCGGCGCCCATGTTGGGCGCGCCGCCGAAGCCGGCGATGCGGCCCAGCGTGGCGGTGGAAGAGTTGCCTTGCAAATCGATCTGCAGCGTGGAGCCGATGAACATGTCGCAGCCGTAGTGGCCGGCGGTCTGCGAGAACGCCCGGTTGCTGCGCATGGAGCCGTCGGGGCCGACAAAGAAGATATCGGGCCGGGCGCGGATGTATTCCTCCATGCCCAGCTCGGAGCCGAAGGAATGGATCGACTCGACGAAGCCGGCCTCGATCGCCGGGATCAATGCCGGATGCGGATTGAGCGCCCAGTGCTTGCAGATCTTGCCGCGCAGGCCGAGCGATTCGGCATAGGTCGGCAGGATCAGCTCGATGGCGGCGGTGTCGAAGCCGATGCCGTGGTTCAGGCGCTGCACGCCGTATTCGGCGTAGATGCCCTTGATGGCCATCATCGCCATCAGCACCTGGATCTCGGAAATCTGCGCCGGATCGCGGGTAAACAGCGGCTCGATGTAATGCGGCGTGGGCGCCTGGATGGCAAAGCTGACCCAGTCGGCCGGGATGTCCACGCGCGGCAGTTCATCCACGATCTCGTTGACCTGGGCGATCACGATGCCGCTGGAAAACGCCGTGGCCTCGGCAATCGCCGGCGTGTCTTCGGTGTTGGGGCCGGTGTACAGGTTGCCGTGGCGGTCCGCCGCCTGCGCCGCCACCAGCGCCACACGCGGCGTCAGGTCGATGAAGTAGCGCCCGAACAGTTCCAGGTAGGTGTGGATCGCGCCGATGTTGAGCTTGCCGGCCGAGGCCAGTTTCGCCAGCCGCCCGGCCTGCGGGCCGGAGAAGGAAAAATCCAGCTTCGACGCGATTCCCTTTTCGAACACGTCCAGATGCTCCGGCAAGGCCAGCACCGAAAACAGCATGTGCAGGTCATGCACCCGCGCCGGATCGAGCGCGGCCAGGCCCTTGGCCAGGAAGTCGGCTTGCTTCTGGTTGTTGCCCTCGACGCAGACCCGGTCGCCCGGCTCGATCACCGCATACAGCAGCTCGGCCAGTTGCGCCGCCGGCGCGATCTTGCCTTGCAGTTTTCCGCCCAGCACCGCCACGGCGCGCGCCAGCCGGTCGTCCCGGTTCTTCTGGCGCACGTTCCAGACGCGTTCGCTACCACTCATATTTACTTCGCTCCCATCAGTAAGTCAGGCAATGCGGTCGCGATGCCGGGAAACATGCACAGCAGCACGACCGCCAGGAACATCAGCGCCAGGAAAGGAATGGTGCCCTTGATCACGTCGCCCAGGGGAATGTCGGGCGCGATGTTCTTGATCACGAACAGGTTCAGCCCCACCGGCGGGTGGATCAGCCCCATCTCCATCACCACCGTCATCACGATGCCGAACCAGATCAGGTCGAAACCGGCATCCTTCAACGGCGGCAGGATGATGGGCGCGGTCATCAGGATGATCGAGACCGGCGGCAGGAAGAAGCCCAGCACGATCACCATCAACAGGATCACCGCCAGCAGCAGCCACCTCGACAGGTGCAGGTCAACCACCCATTGCGCCGCCGACTGGCTGATGTGCAGGTAGCTCATCACGTAGGAATACAGCAGCGACATGCCGATGATCAGCAGCAGCATGCCCGACTCCTTGATCGTCGAGGAGAGGAACGGCGCGATCTCGCGCGGCTTGTAGATGCGGTAGACGATGGCGATCAGCACCAGCGCCAAGAGCGCGCCCAGGCCGGCGGTTTCGGACGGCGTGGCCAGCCCGCCGTACAGCGCCACCATCACGCCGATCAAGAGGACCAGGAACGGCAGCACGCGCGGCAGCATTTCCACCTTCTGCGCCAGCGTGAAATGCTCGTCGTCCAGGTAGGCCGACTTGGCGCCGCCGGCGCTGTAGATGGCGTGCGCCAGCTTGTATTCCTTGCGGGCGCGGAACACGGCATAGCCGGCGAACAGGATCACCAGCAGCACGCCCGGGCCGATGCCGGCCAGGAACAGGCGGCCCAGCGACTGCTCGGCGGCCACCGCGTACAGGATCATGGTGATCGACGGCGGCAGCAGGATGCCCAGCGTGCCGCCGGCGGCGATGATGCCGGCCGCGAAGCCCGGCGAATAGCCGCGCCGGCGCATTTCAGGAATGCCGGCTGAGCCGATCGCCGAGCAGGTCGCCGGCGAGGAACCGGCCATGGCGGCGAACAGCGCGCAGGCAAACACGTTGGCGATGCCCAGCCCGCCCGGCACCCGGTTCAACCAGGCGTGGATGGCCGAATACAGGTCCTTGCCGGCCGGCGATTTGCCGATGGCCGCGCCCTTCAGGATGAACAGCGGGATCGACAGCAGCGTGATCGAGGCGATCTCTTCGTAGACGTTTTGCGTGATGGTGTCCAGCGAAGAGGCCGGCATGAAGACGTACATGAAACCGGTGGCCACCACGCCCAGCGCGAAGGCGATCGGCATGCCGGAACACATGACGACGATGGTGACGATCCCGTACAGGACCCCAAGCATGAGCGGGCTCATTGCGCGCCCCCTTTCGCTTCCACCGTGCCGGTGATGCGCACCAGCACCTGCACCAGCAGTTGCAGCGTGAGGATGCTCATGCCCAGCGCCATCATCGAATAGGGAATCCACAGCGGCGGCGCGAAGGTCGACGAAGTGGTCTGGCCATCGACCCAGGCCTCATGGAACAGCGTCCATGATTTCCATGCGAAGAAGGCGCAAAAGAGGAAGGAGAACAGGTCGACGATGAACATGCGCACACGGTTGGCCATCGGCGAAAGAAATCCCGCCAGGGCTTCGATGCCGATATGGCCGCGCAGCGATTGCACGTAGGCCGAGCACAGGAAGATCACGCCCACCAGCATGAACACCGAGGCCTCATCCTGCCAGTCGGTGGGATGGTGGAAAAAATAACGCACCACCACCGAATAGGTCAGGATGCACGAGGTCACCACCAGCGCGATCATGCCCAGGAACACTGCCAGCTTGTGGAACTTCTCCAGCGCCGCGGCCAGCCACGCCAGCGGCGCCCAGGCCGGCACCGCCGGACGTGCCGCGGCGGCGCCCGGCATCTCGAAACCGTGGCTCATAGGGTTTTCTCCGCCAGCTTCAGCAGGTTGGCGCAACTGGCGTTACGCGCGGCAAAATCCTTCCAGGCGGTATTGCGGGCGATGTCCTGCCACTTCTTGACCACTTCCGCATTCAGGTCGACCACCTTGGCGCCGGCCTTCTGGTAGACCTGGGCCACGGCGATGTCGTCGGCCTGCGCCGCCTTCATGGCGAACTGCTCCATCTCGGCGCCGACCGCCATGACGACGGCCTGCTGCTCCTTGGATAGGCGCTCGAACACCGCCTTGGACATCATCAGCGGCTCGAACATGTACCAGTAGGCCTTGTCGCGGCCGGTGGTGAGCGCCTTGGCGACTTCTTCCAGGCGGAACGACATGAAGGACGTCGACGAAGTCATCGCCGCATCCATGGCGCCGGTCTGCATCGCCGCGTAGATTTCATTGGAAGGCAGCGTCACCACGGCCGCGCCCGCTTCCTTCAGGATCAGATCCATCTCGCGCGAGCCGCCGCGCACCTTCATGCCCTTGGCATCGGCCGGATCGACGATCGGCTTGCCGCGCGAAGCCACGCCGCCGGCCTGCCAGATCCAGCTGACGATGACCACGCCCTTCTCGCCCAGGATGCGCGCCAGCTCCTTGCCGACTTCGGCATTCTTCCACGATGCGCCCTGCTGGTAAGAGGTCACCAGGCCGGGCATCAGGCCGATGTTGGTTTCGGGGACTTCGCCGCCGGCGTAGTTCAGCGGCACCAGCGACATGTCCAGCGCGCCCTTGCGCATGGCCGAGAACTGCGCATTGGTCTTCATCAGCGAAGAGCCGGGATAGATCTCGAACTTCAGGCTGCCCTTGGTGCGCTCGCTGACCTGCTGGGCGAACATGCGCACCAGGCGGTCGCGGAAGTCGCCTTCATTGATGGTGCCGCCGGGGAACTGGTGCGAGATCTTCAGGTTCGCAGCCTGGCCCCAGGCCAGTTGCGTACCTGCAAAAAAAGGCGCGGCAGCGAGCGCGCCCAGCAAATGCCGACGTGTCTTCGAAGTCATTTCGTGTCTCCTCCTTAGGGATTGATGGATGCTACATGTGTTTTTATGCTCTCATCGTGTATACAATTTCTTAGGAAACAGATACATTGTCAAGCATAAATTCATATAAAATAATTGTCTTGTATGCAATCCAAAAAGGATTCCCAAGATGGAGACCGCCAAGAAACGCTCTGAAACCCTGCGCGAATCGATCGAGGAAATGATCGCCGTCGGCAAGCTGGCGCCGGGCCAGCACCTGGAGGAGACCTCGCTGGCCGAGGAATTCGGGGTTTCGCGCACGCCGATCCGGGAGGCGCTGATCCAGCTGGATTCGATGGGCATCATCGAAATGCGCCCGCGGCGCGGCGCCATCGTGGCCGAGATCGGCCCGCAGCAACTGATTGAAATGTTCGAGGTCATGGCCGAGTTCGAAGCCATGTGCGGACGCCTGGCCGCGCGCCGCATGACGCCGGCCGAACATGCCGAGCTGATGGCCGCGCACCAGGCCTGCAAGGCGGCGCGCGATGCCTCCGACCCGGACGCCTATTTCTACCTCAACGAAGCCTTCCACGAGCGCATCTACGCCGGCAGCCACAACAGCTTCCTGGCCGAACAGGCGCGCGCGCTGCACCGCCGGCTGCGCCCGTATCGGCGCCTGCAGTTGCGGGTGCGCGACCGCCTGAAGATGTCTTTCGACGAACATGAGGCGGCGGTCGACGCCATCATCGCCGGCGATGCGGAAAAGACGGTGGAGGTGCTGCGCCAGCACATCATGATCCAGGGGCAGCGCTTCGCCGATCTGGTGGCGTCGCTGCACCAGCTGAAATCGGCGGCCTGAACCGGTTCGGGACCTGACCCCGCAAAAAAAACGGCGGCCCGTCATCGGGGCCGCCGCCTGTCCTGCCT
The DNA here is from genome assembly GCF_059418325.1 of Herbaspirillum sp. GW821-FHT09A12. NCBI lineage: Bacteria > Pseudomonadati > Pseudomonadota > Betaproteobacteria > Burkholderiales > Oxalobacteraceae > Herbaspirillum > Herbaspirillum sp. GW821-FHT09A12. The sequence continues at coordinate 199,474 of NZ_JBWKPR010000002.1, read as the reverse complement.
GGCTTATCGCCGCTTCAATTCAGCTTCGCTTCACCGCATTCACTTCTCCGCATTTACTTCACCTTATCCTGCGCCACGTCCATGATCAGTCGCGTCGACAGGTACAGGCGCGGCACGATGGTATCGAGCAGCACGTATTCGGCATCGTTGGAGTGCGCGCCGAAGCCGCTCAGGCCCATGCCTTCGATCACCGCGCCGCGGCTCTTCAGGGCCGCGAAGGCCGCATCGGTGCCGCCGCCGGTGGCGACTTCCGCGACCTTCAGCGGCATGCCGATTTCTTCATAGATGGTGCGCGCATGCGCCGACACCTTGCGCGAGGCCGGCGTGGCTTCCAGCGGCGGACGCCGCATCTCGAACTTGATGCTGACCTTGGCCTCGGGGATCAACTGCTGCTTAATGCCGTCGTTCAGGCGCTGCTGCAGCTGATCGAAATCGCTCACCTTCAGCGCGCGCGCATCGGCCTGCGCACTGGCGGTGGCCGGAATGACGTTGCGGTTGGTGCCGGCCTGGGCCACGGTCCAGTTCAGCTTCAGGCCGCGCTCGGGCTGGGACAGCTTGTCCAGTTGCAGCAGCTGGTGCGACAGCTCGTACAGGGCGTTGACGCCCTTCTCCGGCGCCGCGCCCGCGTGCGATGACTTGCCGGCCACCGTCAGGTAAGCCGCGCCGATGCCGCTGGTGGCCAGGCGCAGCTGGCCGTCGGCGCCGCCGCCTTCAAACGACAGCACCACATCCTGCTCGGCGCCGTATTTCGTGTGCAGGCTGCGTCCGCCCGGCGAGCTGATTTCCTCGTCGCCGTTGATCAGGACGGTCAGCGTGTCATAGTCCTTGAAACCCGCCTTCTGCAGGATGGCGATGGTATGCAGGATGGTGGCGATGCCCTGCTTGTCGTCGGCGATGCCCAGGCCGTAGGCCTTGTTGCCGTCGACGCGGAACGGCTGGTCTTTCAGCATGCCGCGCAGGTAGACGGTATCCATGTGCGCGATCAGCATGATCTTGCGCTGGCCGGTGCCCTTGAATTCGGCATGCACGATCTGGCCGATCTTGTCCGGCGTGTCGCCCATGCGGTAGACCTCGGGCGCATCCAGCAGCTCGACCTTGCCGCCGAGTGCGACCAGGCGGTCGCGGATCAGCGCGGCGATCTTCGCCAGGCCTTCCAGATCCTTGCTGCCCGACTCGATGCCGACCAGGTCGCGCATGGTGTCGATCAGGCCGGCCTTCTCTTGTTGCGCCATGTCGTAGAACGGCGCCTGCGGCGCGGCCAGCGCGGATTGCGCACCGAGCGCGAACAACATGGCTGCCAGGATGTTCAGAGGGGTTTTCTTATGCAGTGCGAAAGCAGATGTCATCTATGTCTCTCTCGTGGATGGATCGTGGTCTTGCGGATACCGATTGTAGCGGTATTGCTTCCGAGAACCTATCGGGTTTTCAGAGGGTGCGTTCGCTGCTGAAATGACGCTCGCCGCCATCCAGCGGATCGATGAAGAACAATGACCGCGCCAGCAGCTTCAACGGCTTGTCGAGCTCATCGGCCACGCCCACCGGCACCGCCTCCGGATAGAACAGGTCGTTGAGGATGGGAATGCCCAGCGCGGCCATGTGCACGCGCAGTTGGTGGCGCCGTCCGGTCACCGGCTCCAGGCGATACAAGCCCAGTTCTCCGCGCCGCTCGAGCAGCGAGATATGGGTTTCCGAATTGGGCTCGCCCGGCGTTTCATGCATCTTGAAGAACTGCCCCGGGATCTCTTCCACGCGGCTGCGATGCACCAGCGGCAATGCCAGCTCCGCGCGCAAGGGGGCGATGGCTTCGTACACCTTGTACATGGTGCGCCGCTGGAACATTGACTGGTATTTGCCGCGGCTGTCCGGATTGTGCGAGAACACGATCACGCCGGCCGTCTCGCGGTCCAGGCGATGGATCGGCGTGAGATGCTCCAGCCCGGTTGTTTTCTTCAGGCGCACCAGCAAGGTCTCCTGCACGAAACGCCCGGTCGGGATCACCGGCAGGAAATGCGGCTTGTCGGCCACCAGCAGATGGTCGTCGAGGTGAAGGATCTTTTCCTCCACCGGAATGCGCGCTTCGCCTTGCGGCAATTGGCGGTAATAAAAAATGCAGTCGCCGCTGCGGTAAGGCGTTTCCGGCCGCAACGCTTCGCCGCGCTGGTTGCGCACCTCGCCGCGCAGCAGGCGTTCGCGCCACACTGGCGGCGGGACGGCGGTGAAACGCTCGGCCAGGAAGGACAGCATGTCGGGCCACGGCCCCGGCTGCAGCCACAGGTAACTGGGCGCAAGCCCGTCGCGCACCGGCAAGGTCGGCGTGGGCCTCACTGCTTTTCTCCCCGCACGGCCGGCTTGCGCGCCGCGCGCCGCCGCCACGCGGCCACGCTGGCATTGGCGTCGATATGCGCCAGCAGCTTGCCGCGCTGGGCATCGGTGAACGGCAATTGCGCGATCAGCGCCGGCCAGTGCGTCATGGCGCGCGCCACCGTCGCCACCAATACCGCCTGCAGCTTGGGTTCCGGGATACCCCAGATATTGGCGAGCTGGCGCAGGATCGCCGGCGTGAGCAATTGCTTGCCCGTTTGCCCCGGCACGAAATTCAGGGCATGGCCATTGCCGCCGACATACGCGGCATAAGCGACGATGTCATAGGCCGGCGACAGCACCGCCTGCCGCGGCGTGCGGTACAGGAGGCTGAAGTTTTTCAGGTGCGCATCGAAATTGCCGAGCAGCTCGTTCACCTTGATCCGCCGCAGCAGTTCGAACACATCCTCGGCGCCGCGCGCGCTGCGCTCCTGCAGCACCATGCCGATGGCGGCGTAGGCGCCGGCGTATTTGGCGCCGGGCGCGGTGCCGGTGACCTGGGCGAAATCTTCCATGTGCAAACGGCCGGTGGGGGTGGGCGCATCGCGGTCGAAACGCTGCACCAGCAAAAAACGGCTGGCGTCGTTGCGCAAGCCGAACGGCAAGTGGTCGGCAATGGCCGACAGCGGCTCCAGGGCGAACTGGCAGACATCGACGCCGGCGGCGGCGGCCAGCGTCAGCGAAGCGAATTCCACCTGCGGCATGTTGGGATAGTCGGAGGCCGGCAGCTTGGCGATGAAATGGCTGCCCTGCCGATCCTTGGAGCGCATCACATAGCGGCCGCCCTCCTGCACCAGCGCCAGTTTCGGCTGCACGCCGGACAGCGATTCGCCCTCCGGCACCGGCAATTGCCCCGAACTCATTTCGTAGCTGTCATGTCCCTGGCCGAGCAGGCGCCCCAGGTGCCTGTCATCGAGCTGCTCGGCCAGCGCCGAGACATCGCCGGGCAAGTCCCGGCCGCAATAGGCCAGCAGGCCGAACTCATCATCCGGCGGCAAGCCCGCGCGCTGTATCAGGTGCTTGCGCAGTTGGCCTTCGGGCAGCAGGTTCTGGAAAAACGGCGGCAAGCCGCCTTTGCCATCGCCGCGGTTGACTGCCAGGGTCGGGTTGAGGAGCTGGGCCGCGGTGCGCTCTTCGCTGGCGGCCTGGTACAGCTGCGACAGCACGGGGCGTCCGGCGTTGGCGGCATAGGCGTCGTCAAAACGGAAATAACAGCGCCCGTCATCCAGGGCAAACAGCGAGCCGACATCGTCGAGCCCCAGGCGGATGCGCAGGGAACGCAGCATGCTCATGGACGGCTCCGCTTATGCATCAGTGCGTGCAATTGTTCGGACAACTCGGTCATGCTGCCGGCGCCGGCGGCGTCGGCATCGGCGCGCCGCAGCCGGGCCACCGCCTGCGGCACCAGTTCCAGTTCCAGGCCCAGTTCGCCGCAGATGGCCAGCAACCTGGCCAGTTCGATATTGCCCTTGCCGGTTTCCAGCGCCAGCAGCGTATTGCGATGGATGCCGGCCTGGGCCGCAAGCTCGACCGCGCTCAGTTTGCGGGCCTTGCGGGCGCGCCGGATCTGCTCTCCAATATCTAGGATGCTGGCCATGAAATGTGCCTCCGTGTTCAGGGGAGAATGTGTTGCATGTATTTTCACCCAAATAACTGTTCAAAACAAGAAATGACTAATTTAATGTTTTATTTTAAAAATAAATAATTAGATAGTCATTTTAGATCGCCGCCGAGACCATGACATCCGGCCAGCTTGCCAAAAGCCCGCGCTCCCGGCTGGCCGGCAGCCGGTGGGGCCGTCCCGTGGGCGTCATCGCATGCTCCGCTCAACACCATGGACAAAAAAAATCGCAGCCCGCAGGCTGCGATTTCTGAAAACCCGATGACAACTGCTCAGGCGGTCGCTCAGGCGGTCGTATTCACGTTACGGCCGACATTGGGATTTGCCGGCAGTTGCGGCAATGCCTGCAGCAGCCCGATTGCAGCCGCCGCCTGCGAGTTCAACGCTTTCTTGAGCACCAGCATGTTGACCGCATCGGAAGTTTGCGCCGAGGCCAGGTTGGTTGCCACCGAAGCAATTTGAGTAACATCCATGGACGACTCCTTTTGAGAACAAGATCACTGTCGGCCGACTTCAGGCAGGCAGTATCTGCATAACGGCATTCAAACCCGTTTCTTTACATCAATCAATCATTTTAAAGAAATAAGGGGAATTCCTTTCATGACACTATCGACATTTCCACCAGGAAATAATAAAAAACCATCAAGAATGGACAAAAAAATCGCACCCCGAAGGATGCGATCCAAGTGCATGCGCCTAACTGCTGCGCACAACATGCCTAGGCTATGGTGTTGATGATGCGGCCTATATTGATATTGGCTGGCAGGCTAAGAACCGCCCCCACGGTATCGACCACGTCGCTCGCCACATTCTTGGCGACCTTGGTCAAATCCACGCCGACGGACTGCGCCGCCTTGTTGGCCAGCCAGGCAGTTGCTGCCCCGCTGGCGATAGTTGCTATCTCCATAGGAACTCCTTGATTGAAGTGCAACAAGATGCCATCGCGTAAAGCTTGCCTGCCGCCTGCTTGCCGCCACCCCTATCCGGCAAGCAGGCAGGCGCGTTCTTTACCCAATGAGCACATGTGTTAGCGGCAAGCGTCATCGAAGTCTTAACAGCGATTGCATCGTCCTTACCTTAATTTTCAGATGTTAATTTCTCCGGGGGTCGGGCACGGTAAACTTCGCCGCTAGACTTGCCCCTTTTCACTGACGAAGACTTCATGCTGCCTGCCCTCGAAAAAATTGCCGCCGACCCGCTGTCCAGCGACCTCTCCGGCATCAGCGAACTGGTTGCATTCCTGCGCCCGGGGCGCAATAGCGATCCGGCCTCGGCGCTTGGCCAGGTGCAGACGCTGACCCTGCTGCTGCATGACAATCCGCACTACGCGGCGGCGCTGCGCAGCTACCTCCTGCATCTGCTGTCGGTGCGGCGCCAGACCAGCCTGTACACGGATACCGGCATTCTTTCCAATGACGGCTTCTTCCATGAGCTGCACCGGCGCTTCGCCTATCGCGTGCTGCCGCCGGCGCTGGATGACCGCAACCTGCAGGATTGCCTGGATATCGTGTTCCCCGATGGGCGCGATCACCTGTGGCTGCAAGCCGTGCCGTTCGAAGCATGGGACGCGCTGTGGCAAACCATTGCCGCGGCGGAGCCAACGCCAGCGTTGCCGCACAACGCCAGCCAGCCCGACCGGGGCAAGACGCTGACCGAATTGCTGCAGGCGATACAAGTGCTCTCCTACCGCATCAGCGCCATCGGCATGGAACCGGAGCTGATCCGCATCTACAGCGACGTCAAGGCCTTCGAATCGCCGTTCCTGATGCAAAACGTGGAGCTGCATGCCTGGATGGAAAGCTACCGCCGCCGCCTGCAGGATGAGACCGCGCCGATCGAGGATGCGCTGCATGTGCTGGTGCTGCTGGACCAGTGCCAGGAGGTGGTCGACAAGATCCGCAAGCATGCGCTGCGCATCGGCACCAGCGTGTCGCTCACCTACCGCCTGCTGCGGCTGGAACAGAACCTGCTGCGCCTGCGCCAGTTGCTGGCATTGGCCGAACCCGACGCCGGCGGCGATGCGCAGAAAAAGCGCCGCACCGGATTCGCGCTGGCGATGGAACTGGTGGAGGCGCACAACCGCAAGTACACCATCCGCGGACTGCTGGCCGGCAACATCAACCTGCTGGCGCGCAACATCACCGAAAACGCCAGCCGCACCGGCGAGCACTACATCGCCGAGAACCGCCGCGAATTCAGCGCCATGTACCGCTCGGCCGCCGGCGCCGGCTTCGTCATCGGCTTCATGGCGCTGATCAAGATCATGTTTTCCAAGCTGCATGCCGCGCCGCTGGTGGATGCCTTCCTGTTGTGCATGAATTATTCGCTGGGTTTCATGCTGATCCATGTGCTGCATTTCACCGTGGCCACCAAGCAGCCGGCCATGACCGCCTCGCGCATCGCCGCCGCCCTGCACCGCAGCGGCGACAGCCGCAACATCGATATCCAAAGCCTGGTCGACATCATCGTGCAGGTGTTTCGCACCCAGTTCATCGCGGTGCTGGGCAACCTGACGCTGGCCTTCCCGATCGCTTACCTGCTGGTGACCGGGTATCTCCACCTGACCGGTTCGCACTTCATCGACGCCGACAAGGCCACCCACCTGCTGCACGACCTCGATCCCTTCGGCAGCCTGGCGCTGTTCCACGCCGCCATCGCCGGCGTCTGCCTGTTCCTGGCCGGGCTGATCTCGGGCTACTACGACAACAAGGCGCTCTATACCCGCATGTCGCAGCGCGTGGTGCGGGCGCGCTGGCTGACCGCGACCATCGGCCAGCGCCGCGCGCAGCGGCTGGGGGATTACCTGGAAACCGGCCTGGGCGGCCTGATGGGGAATTTCTACTTCGGCATCATGCTGGGGACGATCGGCACCATCGGCTTCCTGCTCGGCCTGCCGATCGATATCCGCCACATCACCCTCTCCGCCGCCAATCTGGCCATCGCCATGGAGGCGCTGCAATGGGGCGTGGGGGTCAAGGTTTTCGTGCTGTCGGCGGTGGGCGTGCTGGCGGTGGGCGCGGTCAACCTGTGGGTGAGTTTCGGGCTGGCGCTGTTCGTGGCGCTGCGCTCAAGGCAGGTGCGTTTCCGCCAGGGCGGCAAGCTGCTCAAGGCCTTGTCGGAGCGTTTCCTGAAAAAGCCGGGTGAATTCTTCTGGCCGCCCAAGGACGCGCCGCAGGCGCCCGGCACGGCTGCCGACGACGTGCAAAAACCATAACAAGGCGCACAGCCGGGCCGGCTCGCGCCGCCCGGCCCGGAACAAGGCTTTGCCGCTTTACGGCTTCACGGCTTGACCACGTGCCAGATGTCCTTGAAGTTGTCGCCGTCGCGGTCGCCCGGACTCTTGTCTTTCTCGTACAGGTACAGCGGCTTGCCTTCATAGGCCAGTTGGGCGCTGCCGTCGTCGCGGGTGACGGTGGAATACGGCGCCGATGGCGTGCCCATCGGCGTCACCGGCGGCCACAGCTTGGCGCAGGGGCCGTTGCAGACGCTCTTGCCGCTGTTGGCGGCATCCTTGTCGAAGGTGTAGACGGTCATCCCCTTGCTGTCGACCAATACGCCGCCCATGGCTTTCACGCCGGCGCCTTGCGCGAATGCGGTCAACCAGGCGCCGCTGCAGGCCAGCGCGATCAGGGAAGTTGCAAGCAGTCTCATGTCATTTCCTTTTTTGGTCGGGTTGCGCGGTTTGCCATACCCGTCTTCCGGTATACGCCTACCGCCCCCGATAATTCCAGAAATATTTTTTGCCCGCCCGGGCTGGCCGGCGTTTTTATGTGCGCACGTCCTTGCGCGGGGCGGTCAGGTAGCCGATGACGGCCGGCAAGATTTCCGGACGCACGCTGCCGGCCGAGAGACCGCCGGGGCCGGTCAGCACGACCGCGTTGATCAGCGCCTTGAGCATGCGCTGGATGACGAAGGTGGCCACGTCCAGCTCGGGCGTGGTGATGCTGCCGCGATGCTTCTCCAGCACGCCGCGGATGGCGTCGAAGAAGCGCTGGCGGATCTCGGTGGAGACCGGCAGGTTATAGGCCGGAAACTCTTCTTCCAGGATGCGGTTGAGCTCGGGTTCGACCAGGTGGGCCGCGACCAGCGCATCGATCAGCGCCTCGAAGTCGCTGTGCAGCGAGCCGGCGCCGTCGATGTGCGCGGCCACGTCTTCGAACAGCGCCAGCATGCGCGTCACATGGCGTTCGCGCAGCGCGAAGATCAGGGCGTCCTTGTTGGGGAAGTACTGATACAGCGAGCCGACGCTGATGCCGGCCGACTCAGCCACCAGGTTGGTATTGGTCTTGGCATAGCCGCGCTCCACCAGCACGCGCGACATGGCATCAAGGATAGTGTCGACCATCGCCCGGGAACGGGCCTGGCGAGGTTCTTTGCGAGGTTGCAGTTTCATTTTCCGCTTCAGTGAAGAATTCGCCGGTCTCCGACGCGAATTCGCAACATGAGTTATTGTTCGTATCTCAGAGTATAATACAAAAATGAGTTTTTACTCGCCAGCATTCGCCGGCGGACTCGCGTCAATGTTTGCCGGCGCCGGATTCCCCCGCCGCGCCTGCCCTGGCGCCAGATCCGGCAACGCCAGGCCAGGCGAGGAAAAAACCGTTATACGAGATCCCCAAGAAACTCGCATCGCCAACATTTTCAACGTGGAGAATTCTATGAAACGCACCATGTCGCCCGCCTTCCGGCCGCGGGCGATTGCCGCTTGCGCCGCCATGATCGGCCTGCTGGGCCTGTCCGGTTGCGCCAGTTTCAGCGGCATCGGCAGCGACAAGCACATTGCCCAGGCAAGCGATTTTGCCACGCAACGCAGCTTGTCCGATCCACAGCAGCAAAATGCGGGCCAATGGCCCGGCAGCGACTGGGTCAGGCAATTCGGCGATCCGCAACTCAATGCCCTGATCGAAGAAGCGCTGGCCTCCAGCCCCAACCTGCAGCAGGCGCAGGCGCGCATCGCCGCCGCCGGCGCCCTGGCCGAGGCCCGTGGCGCGCCACTGCTGCCCACGGTCACCGCCGACGCCTCGCTGATCCGCAACCAGTTCTCCAACACCACGATCTATCCCGAGCCGTATGGCGGCAACTGGTTCAACGAGAAGAAGGCGATGATCAACATCGGCTATGAACTCGACCTGTGGAACAAGAACCATGCCGCGCTGGCGCAAGCCATCTCCAGCGAGAAGGCAGCCCAAGCCGGCGAACAGGAAGCGCGCCTGGCGCTGACCGCCTCGATCGTCTCGGCCTACAGCCAGCTGGCGGCGCAATATGCGCTGCAAGATATCCTGCAGCGCACCGTCGACCAGCGCGAGGCGCTGCAAAAGATCACCATCGAGCGCGTGCGCACCGGCCTGGATACCCAGATCGAGCGCAACCAGTCGCGCGGCAGCAGCGCCGACGCCCGCGCCCAGCTTGAGCAAAGCCAAGGCCAGATCACCCTGACCCGGCAGCAACTGGGCGCCCTCACCGGCCACGGCCCCGACCGCGGCCTGCAACTGGCCGCGCCGCAGATGACCCGGCTCGCCACGCCCGGCCTGCCGGCCGACCTGCCCCTGAACCTGCTGGGCCGCCGTCCCGACATCGTGGCCGCGCGCTGGCAAGTGGAGGCCGCGACCCAGGGCATCGACGTGGCCAAGTCGCGCTTTTATCCGGACATCAACCTGAGCGCGGCCATCGGCTTCGATACCCTGCTCAATACCAATCCGTTCACCGCGGCCAGCAAGTCGATCGCCTTCGGACCGGCCATCAGCTTGCCGATCTTCGAAGGCGGCGCCCTGCGCGCCGGCCTCAAGGGCGAGTACGCCAATTACGACCTGGCCGTGGCGACCTACAACAAGACCGTCAACGACGCCTATGCCGACGTGGCGCGCCAGATCGCCTCGATCCACTCGACCGAGCGCCAGTTGCCGATCCGCCGCGAAGCGCTGGAAGCGGCCGAACGCGCCTACGACCTGGCCAGGGAACGCTATCGCATCGGCCTGGTGTCGCAGCTCACGCTGCTGTCCGCCGAAACCGGGGTGCTGGCGCAACGCCAGGCCATGGTCAGCCTGGAAGCGGCGCGCCGCGACCAGCAGGTGGCGCTGTACAAGGCGCTGGGCGGCGGCTTCGAGGCCCAGCAAGCCGGCCTGGCGCTGGCCGGCAAGCCCGGACAAGGACAGCCGCAACAACCCTGAACGCATACCTGACATGGCCTGCCGCCGGACTCTCATCCATCCGGCCGGCGGCAGGCTCGCTGTGCCGGCCAAGGCGGCGCAGCCAGACAACCGCTACGAAGAAAATCAAACGGAGTAATCCATGAGTGAAAGCACTACCCAAAACGCCAACGCCAACGGCAACGGTAATGGCAAGACCAACGGAAATGGCAACGGCAAGCGCAAGCGCCAGTTGTTCCTGCTGACGCTGGCCCTGGTCATCGTCGCCGCCGTCTGCTTCCTGTACTGGTTCCTGCACGGCCGCTTCTTCGAAGAGACCGACGATGCCTACGTCGGCGGCAACATCGTGCAGATTTCCGCCCAGGTCGGCGGCACCGTCACCGCCATCAAGGCCGACGATACCCAGGTGGTCAGCGCCGGCCAGCAGCTCGTGACGCTGGATGCGGCCGACACCAAGCTGGCGCTGTCGCAGTCCGAAGCCGCGCTGGCCCAGGCCGTGCGCCAGACCCGCCAACTGTTCCTCAACAACGACACGCTGGCCGCCAACGTCGCCGCCGCCGAATCGAACCTGGCGCGCGCCAAGGACGACTTGCAGCGCCGCCAGGCCGGTCTGGCCTCGGGCGCGGTATCGGTCGAAGACGTCTCGCACGCCCGCGACGCCTTCAAGAGCGCCACCGCCGCCCTCGACCAGACGCGCGCCGCCGCCGCCGCCAACCGCGCGCTGACCGACCACACCAGCGTGACCGAGCACCCCAATGTGCAGCAAGCCGCCACCGCCGTGCGCAACGCCTACCTGAACTACGCCCGCGTCAACATCGTGGCGCCGGTGTCGGGCTTCGTCTCCAAGCGCTCGGTGCAAGTCGGCCAGCGCATCGCCGCCGGCAGCCCGCTGATGGCCATCGTGCCGCTGGAACAGATCTGGATCGACGCCAATTTCAAGGAAGGCCAGTTGAAACACATCCGCATCGGCCAGCCGGTTGAAGTGGTGGCCGACGTCTACGGCGCCGACGTGAAGTACCGGGGCACCGTGATCGGCTTCTCGGCCGGCACCGGCGGCGCGTTCTCGCTGCTGCCGGCACAAAATGCCACCGGCAACTGGATCAAGGTGGTGCAGCGGGTGCCGGTGCGCATCGCGCTCGACCCCGAGCAGGTGCGCGCGCATCCGCTGCGCATCGGCCTGTCCACCACCGCCACCGTCGACATCCATGGCGACGGCAAGCAGCTGGAAAACGCCCCGGCCAACTACCAGACCAACGTCTATGAAGATCTGGGCAAGCAGGCCGACGCCATTGTCGAGCGCATCATCAGCGACAACGCCAGCGGGCTGCCGGCGCAGAAAAAGAGCAAGGCAGCCGCTGCCGTGGCCGTGCCGCATACCTGATCCGCAAGACCTGACCTGAACCGTACCTGAATCATTTATGGCGAACAGCCCTACCCCCTACACACCGCCACCACCGCTGACCGGCGCCAATCTGGTGCTGGGCACGCTGTCGGTATCGCTGGCGGTGTTCATGAACGTGCTCGATTCGTCGATCGCGAACGTGGCGATCCCCACCATCTCGGGCAACCTCGGCGTTTCCGTCGACGAAGGCACCTGGGTGATCACTTCGTTCGCGGCGGCCAATGCGGTTTCCATTCCCCTGACCGGCTGGCTGACCCAGCGCGTGGGCGCGGTGCGCCTGTTCGTCACCTCGGTGCTGCTGTTCGTGCTGGCCTCGTGGCTGTGCGGGCTGGCGCCGACCCTGCCGATCCTGCTGGCTGCGCGCGTGCTGCAGGGCCTGGTGGCGGGACCGATGGTGCCGCTGTCGCAGTCGCTGCTGCTGGGGGCCTACCCCAAATCCAAGTCTTCGTTCGCGCTGGCGCTATGGGGCATGACGGCGGTGGTGGCGCCGGTGGCCGGGCCGGCCCTGGGCGGCTGGATCACCGACAGCTACACCTGGCCGTGGATCTTCTACATCAATATCCCGGTGGGCCTGGTCGCGGCCGGCGTCACGCTGGCCATCTACCGCTCGCGCGAAACCCCGACCCACAAGCTGCCGATCGACAAGATCGGGCTGGCGCTGCTGGTGACCTGGGTGGCGGCCTTCCAGATCATGCTCGACAAGGGCAAGGACCTGGACTGGTTCTCCTCGTCCACCATCGTCACCCTGGCCATCATCGCGGCCGTGGCCTTCGCCTACTTCATCGTGTGGGAGCTCAACAACGACCACCCGGTGGTGGACCTGCGATTGTTCGGCCGGCGCAATTTCGCCGGCGGCACCATCGCCATCTCGATCGGCTATGGCGTGTTCTTCGGCAACCTGGTGATCCTGCCGCAGTGGCTGCAGCAATACCTGGGCTACCGTTCGATCGACTCCGGCCTGTCGACCGCGCCGATCGGCATCTTCGCGGTGATCCTGATGCCGCTGATCGGGCGCTTCCTGCCGCTGGTGGATGCGCGCAAGGTGGCGACCGCCTCCTTCATCGGCTTCGCCCTGGTGTTCTGGATGCGGTCGCGCTACAACCTCGATGTCGACCAGTGGACGGTGATCATGCCGACCCTGCTGCAGGGCATCCCGACGGCGATGTTCTTCGTGCCGCTGACGGTGCTGCTGCTGTCGGGCCTGCCGCCCGAGCGCATCCCGGCGGCGGCCGGCCTGTCTTCCTTCGTGCGCGTGTTCTGCGGCGCGGTCGGCACCTCGATCTCGACCACCGCCTGGAACAACCGCACCATCATGCACCACGCGCAGTTGACCGAGCATGCCACGCCGTACAGCCCGTGGATGCAGCAGACCGTCAACAGCATCAGCAGCCTCTTGGGCCTGGACCAGCAGCAGACCGCCGGCATGATCGAGCGCACCATCACGTTCCAGGCGGCGATGCTGGGGATCAACGACATCTTCTATGTGTCGGCGCTGATCTTCCTGGCGATCATCCCGCTGATCTGGATCATCAAGCCGTCCAAGGGCGGCGCCGGCGCCGCGGAAGCTTCGGCCGCGCATTGATGTAATGTGATCAATCCGCCCCGATACAGGCCCTAAGCCATCAATACCCGGTGATGGAAACGCAGGTGATCTTCCATGAAGGTCGAGATGAAGTAATAGCCGTGGTCGTAGCCTGCATGCCGGCGCAGCGTGAGCGGCTGCGATGCGGCCTTGCAGGCGGCTTCGAACTCTTCCGGCAGCAGTTGCTGCTCGGCCAGGAATTTGTCGGACAGCCCCTGGTCGACCAGGATGCCTTGCGGGAATGGCGAACGCAGTCCCCGCATCAGCTCGCTGGCGTCGTAGGCCTTCCATGCCTGGCGATCGGCGCCCAGGTAATTGCCCAACGCCTTATGGCCCCACGGGCATTGGCTGGGCGCGGCAATCGGCGCGAACGCCGACACCGAGCGATAGATATTGCGGTTGCGCAGCGCCAGGGTCAGCGCCCCGTGGCCGCCCATCGAATGGCCGAAGATGCCGATGCGTTGCGGGTCGGCCGGGAATTCGCGCAGGATGACCTGGCGCAGGCCATGCACCACGTACGAATACATGCGGTAGTTCTTCTCCCACGGCGCCTGGGTGGCGTCGACGTAAAAACCTGCGCCCACGCCGAAGTCCCAGTTGTCGCTCTCGCCTTCGATGCCGGCGCCGCGCGGGCTGGTGTCCGGCGCCACCAGGATGATCCCCAGCTCGGCCGCCACGCGCTGCGCGCCGGCCTTGGCCATGAAGGTTTCCTCGGTGCAGGTCAGGCCGGCCAGGTAAAACAGCACCGGCAGCTTGCCGCCGGCCCTGGCCTGCGGCGGGACGAACACCGAGAAACGCATCGGCAAGCCGATCTCCGCCGATTCATGGCGGTAGTAGCCCTGGACGCCGCCGAAGCAGCCGTGCTCGCTGATGGTCTCCAGCATGCCCGTTCCTTTCATCAGAACTCGACCACCGAGCGGATCGACTCGCCGCTCTTCATCAGGTCGAAGCCTTCATTGATGCGCTCCAGCGGCAGCTTGTGGGTGATCAGGTCGTCGATGTTGAGCTTGCCTTCCATGTACCAGTCGACGATCTTGGGCACGTCGGTGCGGCCGCGCGCGCCGCCGAAGGCCGAGCCCTTCCAGACGCGGCCGGTCACCAGCTGGAACGGACGGGTGGAAATCTCCTGGCCGGCGGCCGCCACGCCGATGATGATGGACTGGCCCCAGCCCTTGTGGCAGCACTCCAGCGACTGGCGCATGGTGGTGGTGTTGCCGATGCATTCGAAGCTGTAGTCGGCGCCGCCGTCGGTCAGGCCGATGATGGCGTCGACCACGTTGGGCACATCCTTGGGATTGATGAAGTCGGTCATGCCGAACTTGCGCGCCATGGCTTCACGCGCCGGGTTCAGGTCGACGCCGATGATCTTGTTGGCGCCCACCATCCTGGCCGCCTGGATCACGTTCAGGCCGATGCCGCCCAGGCCGAACACCACCACGTTGGCGCCCGCCTCCACCTTGGCGGTGAACAGCACCGCGCCCACCCCGGTGGTGACGCCGCAGCCGATGTAGCAAACCTTGTCGAAAGGGGCGTCGGAACGGATCTTGGCCAGGGCGATCTCGGGCACCACGATGTAGTTGGAGAAGGTGGAGGTGCCCATGTAGTGGAACAGCGGCTTGCCGTCCAGCGAGAAGCGGCTGGTCGCGTCCGGCATCAGGCCGCGGCCCTGGGTGGCGCGGATCGCCTGGCACAGGTTGGTCTTTTGCGAGAGGCAGAACTTGCATTCGCGGCATTCCGGGGTGTACAGCGGAATGACGTGGTCATCCTTCTTCAGCGACTTCACGCCGGGGCCGACATCGACCACCACGCCGGCGCCTTCATGGCCCAGGATGGCGGGAAAGATCCCTTCCGGGTCGGCGCCCGACAGCGTGTAGTAGTCGGTGTGGCAAATGCCGGTAGCCTTGATCTCGACCAGCACTTCGCCGGCCTTGGGGCCGCCCAGCTCGACTTCCTCGATGGTCAAGGGCTTGCCTGCCTGCCATGCTACCGCTGCTCTTGTTTTCATGGGGATGTTGTCCTTTGTCAATGATGGTGAAATAA
This sequence comes from Herbaspirillum sp. GW821-FHT09A12, assembly GCF_059418325.1. Classification (NCBI taxonomy): domain Bacteria; kingdom Pseudomonadati; phylum Pseudomonadota; class Betaproteobacteria; order Burkholderiales; family Oxalobacteraceae; genus Herbaspirillum; species Herbaspirillum sp. GW821-FHT09A12. The sequence continues at coordinate 184,322 of NZ_JBWKPR010000002.1, read as the reverse complement.
CTCCGCGCCAGATCCGCGATGGCCGGAAACGGCGGGGAATTTCGGATGTTCGCGCGAAACCAGGGCGGTATTATCGCATCGCCAACCGAAATGGGGCGCGGCCCTCTTGGGCGAAAACTTTCCGCCGGCCATGAAATGGCCCCGGGAACGCATTCTCCCCGGCGGCGATAATGACAAAGGCTCTCGCATGCGGTAAGGTTCAAACAAATAAAAGCACCAAACCGTATGCAAAGAAAAAAGCGGATAGGGGTGCAAACGGGAAGACGCACTGAACTGCAAAACCAACAGCAACAAAACATCCGGCGGGTGAAACAGGGAGCGGCACACTGCCTGGCCGATTACGCCAACTGATGGCATCAGCACGGAACGCATTTCGCCCCCGGGCATGAGATGCGCGCCAGCCGATGCGCACGTACGGCGCGCCATGGGGGCGCGCTGACGCATTCCGGGCTTGCTGGTACAACCTGTCGCGACAGGCACGGCAAACGCTTGGCAGTGGGCGCTTGGCGGCGGGAAGCTGCATGACCACAGGTGTTATCAATATTCGTCTACATGGGAAAACAGAAAAAGACCGCCGGACGAGCCGGCAGCACCCTCAGGACCCTGTTGATCTTCGTCGCCTTCGTCGGCTCGTTTATCGTCATCCAGACATGGTGGGAGATCCGCCAGGATCGCCTTCTGACCATCGAAGCGGAAAAGAGCAGCTCGATGGTCGCCGTGCGCAGCGTGCAAGAACACGCCGAGCGCGCCTTCCGCGACATCGACGCCATGCTGCGGGCGACTTCCGAGGCCATCCATCGCGCCGACCACAACCTGCTCGACGACAGCTCCGGCCTGCACCGCCTGCTTACCGAGCAAAAGCAGCCGCTGCAGCCGGTGCTGGCGCTGCGCTATGTCGCCCTCGACGGGCTCAGCCGCGCCAGCTCCCTGTTGCCGCTGGAACAGGAAAACGTCGCCGACGACCTCAAGCTGAAGTATGCCGACCTCGATCCGGCGCGTCCGCGCCTGTTCGTCGGCCAGCTCACCCGCAGCCATTACAACCGGGAACTGGTGCTGCCGGTGGCGATGAACCTGTACGACAGCGCCGCCCGCCCGGCCGGCATGCTGGTGGCCGAACTGCGCGCGGCCTACTTCTTCGACTTCTACAAGCACATCACCAACTATCAAGCGATCGTCTCGCTGCGCAGCGACGACGGCGCGATGATGATCCGTTCCCCCTTCGAAGAGCGCTGGCTCAACACCAGCATGCGGGACGCCAGGAGCATGGCCAGGATCAGCAGCGGCCCGGAAGAAGGCGGTTTCGAGGAAATCTCCTACCTGACCGGCGAACAGCTGCTGTTCACCTACAAGCGCCTGCAGGACTGGCCGATGCTGGTGGTGTACGCGCGCCGCATGGACGATGTGCTGGCCCCGTGGCGCAGCCGCACCGCAAACCGCATCCTGCTGGCTACCGGCATCCTCGGCTTCATCCTGATCGCGCTGATTTCCTTCCTGCTCTACTATCGCTACCAGCGCCGCATCGACAATGCGCTCTCGGTCAGCGAATATCGCTACCGCAAGCTGTACGAAGACGGCAACGACCCTATCGTGCTGATCTCGGCCGACCTGCGCTATCTCGATTGCAACGCGGCCGCGGTGCGTTTTTTCGGCGTGCTGGACAAGCAACGCATCATCGGCCGCAAGGTCGGGCTGTTTTCGCGCCACAAGTCGCTGCACATCGCCCAGCCGGACATCGACGACCTGGTCGCCAAAACGCTGTCCGGCCAACCCCAGCAGTTCGAATGGGTGACGGTACGCCGCAACAAGATCATCTATACCGACGTCACGCTGCACCGCGCCGAGCTCGACCGCAGCTACGCGATCTTCACCATCCTGCGCGACATCACCGCCCGCAAGCGCGCCGAACTGCTGCAAAACGAGCAAAACCGCGTGCTGCATATGGTGATGGCCGACGAGGACCTGGATGCCATCCTCTCCGGGATCGTCAGCTTCGCCGATTCGCAGATCCCCTACAGCGCATGCTGCATCCTGCTGGTGAACGAACATGCCTCGCATTTCACCTCGATGCTGAGCCACCGCCATCCGGAACGCATCGTGCGCATGCTGCAGGGCATGGCCATCCGCCACGGCAACGGCGTGGCCGCGGAGGCGGCGCTGCGGCGCGCGCCCAGCATCGTCACCGACATCGCGCGCGACCCGATGATGGAGCATCTGCGTCCGTTGATCGACACCGCGGCCTATCCTTCCTGCGGCGCCTGGCCCATCATCGGCAAGGAAGGCCAGCTGCTCGGCGTGTTTTCCGCCCTGCTCAAGGAAAACCAGGCGCCCAGCAGCGAATACCTGCAATTGGCCAACATCGCCGCCGACCTGGCCTGCGTGGCCATCGAAAGCCGCCGCGCCGACGAGCGCATCCGCCACCTGGCGCACTATGACGAACTGACCGGGTTGCCCAACCGCTTCCTGTGCACCCAGCACGTAAGCAATGCGATCACCCACGCCGAACACCGCGACGGCATGGTGGCGGTGCTGCTGCTCGACCTGGACCGCTTCAAGAACATCAACGACACCTTCGGCCACGAGACCGGCGAGGCGGTGTTGCAGGAAATCGCCCAGCGCTTCCGCGACAGCCTGCGCGAGCTGGATATCCTGGCGCGCGTGGGCGGCGACGAATTCATCGTGCTGGTGGATGACTTCGACGATCCGCTGCAACTGGGCGAGATCGCGCAAAAACTGCTGGCCGAAGCGCGCAAGCCTTTCATCATCGCCGGCCAGGAAGCGACGCTCTCGGCCAGCATCGGCATCGCCACCTATCCCGGCGACGGCAACAACGCGCAAGCGCTGATCAAGAACGCCGACATCGCCATGTACCGCGCCAAGCACCACGGCAAGGACGACTACCGCTTCTTCTCCGACGAGGTCAACACCAACACGGTCGAACGCATCGCCCTGGAATCGGAACTGCGGCGCGCCATCGAACGCGGCGAGTTCGTGGTCCATTACCAGCCCAAGGTCAACCTGGCGGGCGCGCACATCGTCGGCGCCGAAGCGCTGGTGCGCTGGCAACATCCGGTGCGCGGCCTGCTGCCGCCGGGGGAATTCATCATGCTGGCCGAAGAAACCCGCCTGATCGACCAGATCGGCCTGGCGGTGCTGGACGCCACCTGCCGCGATGTCGGCCAGTTGCTGGCGCGCCGGCTGGAATTCGGCCGCATCTCGATCAACCTGGCCGGCAGCCAGTTCGGCGACGCCAACCTGCTGGAAGACATCAAGCGGGTGGTCGAGCGCCACGGCACGCCGCCCTCCTGCCTGGAGTTCGAGATCACCGAGAGCATGGTCATGCACAACCGCGACCAGGCCATTGCGATCATGGACGGCATCCGCGCCGAAGGCTTCACCATCTCGATCGACGATTTCGGCACCGGCTATTCCTCGCTGGCGTACCTGAAGCGCTTTCCGGTCAATACCCTGAAGATCGACAAGTCCTTCATCAGCGACATCCCGGACGACCCCAACGACAGCGCCATCGTGCAGGCCATCATTGCCATGGGCCATGCCTTGAACCTGAAGGTGGTGACCGAAGGCGTGGAAACCGAAAAACAGTTGAATGCGCTGCGCGAATTCGGCTCGGACGACTATCAGGGCTATTACTTCAGCAAGCCCGTCCCCTATGCCCAGTTCCTGCAGTTGCTGCTGGCGCAGCAACCGACTGCCACGCAGGAGGAGATGCCGTTGTAAGCAACGCTGCGCGCTTGCCTGGCTACTTCGAGGCCAGCCGGTCCACCTGGTAGAGCGCCGGGAACAGGCGTATCCACAACAGCACGATCAGGAGGGTGCCGATGCCGCCGATCAGCACCGCCGGCACCGCGCCGAACCAGGCCGCCGTCAGGCCCGATTCGAACTCGCCCAACTGGTTGGAGGTGCCGATGAAGACCGAGTTGACCGCGCTCACGCGCCCGCGCATGTTGTCCGGCGTTTCCAGCTGGACGAAGGAAGAGCGCACCACCACGCTGATCATGTCGGATGCGCCCAGCACCGCCAGCGCCAGCAAGGACAAGGCGAACGAACGCGACAGGCCGAAGGCGACGGTCGCCAGGCCGAACACGCCCACCGCGATGAACATGGTGCGCCCCACCCGCCCGCGCAAGGGATTGCGCGCCAGGAACAGCGCCACCGCCAAGGCCCCCACCGCGGGCGCCGAGCGCAGCAGGCCCAAGCCGGCCGAGCCGGTCTGCAGGATGTCGTGCGCGTACACCGGCAGCAGCGCGGTGGCGCCGCCCAGCAACACGGCGAACATGTCCAGCGAGATGGCGCCGAAGATGGCCGGCTTGCTGCGGATGAAGGCCAGTCCCGCGAACACCGAGGACAGGCTGGCGCCGGCCGGCTTGGCCGCCGGCGCGGAAGCGGCCGATGGCGGCCGCCTGATCAGCGACAGCATCAGGCTGCACAGCGCGAACAACACGCAGCTGCTGGCATACACCACGGCCGGGCCGGCCACATAAAGGAAACCGCCCAGCGCCGGGCCGATGATGATGGCGAACTGGGTGGCCGAAGCCGATCCCGCCACCGCGCGCGGCAACAGCGACGGCGGCATCAGGCCGGGCAGCATGGCCGACATGGTGGGCTTGGAAAAGGCGCGCCCGGCGCCGATCACGAAGACGATGCAAAAGATGATGTCGCGATTGAGCCAGCCGCCGATGCTGCCCAGCGCCAGCGTGGCCGCCGCCAGCGCCTCCACCAGCGCGCTCAGGCGGGCGACGTTGCGGCGATCGTGCTTGTCGGCCACATGGCCGACCACGAACACCAGGATCAGCGAAGGAATGAATTGCACCAGGCCGACGATACCCAGGTCGAAGGCGCTGTGCGTGAGCTGGTAGACCTGCCAACCGACGGCGACGATCTGCATCTGCAAGGCGATGGTGGACGCCACGCTGGCGCCCCAGAACAGTTTGAAGGCGGTATGGTGGCGCAAGAGCTGGCCGGCCTCGGCCTGGCCCGAAGTGGGAGTGGATGTGGATGACATGAAGCGATCAACGCGCTGGCAGGCGAAAATGATTTTCTTGTGGCCGGCAGCCTTTTTCCTTGCCCATGCATTGCTCACGGCAGGAAGCAGGCGCCGGGTTTCGGCGTATCCGGTGACCGGTCTTGGCGCCGGCCCGGCCGCGTCCTGCAATGAAGAAGCGGCGCAGATATACTACCCGATCCGGCGCGTCGCGCCTGCGCCGACAATGACAAGGAGAAATGCATGCAGTATCGCCAACTTGGCCGCACCGATGCCAAGGTCAGCCTGATCACCCTGGGCACCATGACCTGGGGCCAGCAGAACACCGAAGCCGAAGCCCATTCCCAGCTCGACCTGGCGGTGGAACGCGGCGTCAACCTGATCGACGTGGCGGAAATGTATCCGGTGCCGCCCAAGGCGGAAACCCAGGGCCTGTCCGAACGCTACCTGGGCACCTGGCTGAAGAAATCCGGCCTGCGCGACAAGCTGCTCATCGCCACCAAATGCACCGGCCCCGCGCGCAAGCCGCACAACCCGCGCCACATCCGCGGCGGCGTCAACGACCTCGACCGCAAGGGCCTGACCGATGCGCTGCACGGCAGCCTGGAACGGCTGCAACTGGAGCACGTCGACCTTTACCAATTGCACTGGCCCGACCGCAGCGTCAACAGCTTCGGCCAACTCGATTACCAGCACGTGGCCGACGAAAAGACGGTGCCGATCGAAGAGACGCTGAAGGTGCTCTCCGAATTCGTGCAGGCCGGCAAGATCCGCCATATCGGCCTGTCCAACGAAACCTCATGGGGCGTGGCGCAATTCCTGCGCGCGGCCGAGCAGCATGGGCTGGAACGCGTGGTCACCATCCAGAATCCGTACAACCTGCTCAACCGCACGTTCGAGATCAACCTGGCCGAATTCGCGCACCGCGAACAGGTCGGCCTGCTGGCCTACTCGCCGCTGGCCTTCGGCATGTTGAGCGGCAAATACCGTAATGGCGCGCGCCCCGCCGCCGGCCGCCTGACGCTGTTCGAGCGTTTCGTACGCTATGCCAACCCGCAAGCCGAACGCGCCACCGCCCAATACGCGGCGCTGGCCGAGCGGCACGGGCTGGATCCGGCGCAGATGGCGCTGGCCTACGTCAACAGCCGTCCGTTCCTGAGCTCCAACATCATCGGCGCCACCACCCTGGAGCAGTTGCGCAGCAACCTGGATAGCCTGCAAGTGCAACTGAGCGATGAAGTGATCGCCGGCATCGAAGCCATCCACAAGGAACAGCCGAATCCGGCGCCCTGATGCGGATGCCTTGATGCACACTCTTCGCACCAAAAACAAAACCGGCCTGATGGCCGGTTTTGTTCTCATGACATTGGCATTGCATCCATTTCAATCGCCGCCGCTTTCCGTCGCGGCGGCCGCTTGCGCCTCTTCCCTGCGCGCGCCGTAGCGTTGCGCCAGCACCGCGCACACCATCAGCTGCAATTGATGGAACAGCATCAGCGGCAGCAGCACCATGCCGATGGCGCCGCTGGAAAACAGCACCTTGGCCATCGGCACGCCGCTGGCCAGGCTCTTCTTGGAGCCGCAAAAGACGATGGTGATTTCATCTTCCTTGTTGAAGCCCAGGCGGCGGCTGCCGTAGGTGGTGATCAGCATGATGGCGGCCAGCAGCAGCACATTGATCACCAGCACCGACACCAGCATGGCAGGCGGCACCTGGCGCCACAGGCCCTGCGCTACCGCCTCGCTGAAGGCGACGTAGACCACCAGCAGGATGGAGCTCTGGTCGACGAACTTGAGCCAGGACTTGTTGCGCTCGATCCAGGCGCCGATCCAGGGACGCAGCACCTGGCCGGCGACGAAAGGCAGCAATAGCTGGTAGACGATCTTGAGGATCGAGCCCAGCGAAGCATGGCCGTCGCCGTTGTGCGCCACCACCAGTATGCCCACCAGCAGCGGCGTGAGGAAAATGCCCAGCAGGTTGGAGGCGGAAGCCGCGCAGATCGCCGCCGGCACATTGCCGCGCGCGACGGCCGTAAAAGCGATGGACGACTGCACGGTGGACGGCAGCACGCACAGGAACAGCAGGCCGAGATAGAGCTCGGGGGTGATGAAGTAAGCGAGCAGCGGCTTGGCGGCCAGGCCGATCAGCGGGAAGATGGCGAAGGTGCACAGCAGCACCGTGACATGCAAGCGCCAGTGCGTCATGCCGGCCACCACCGCCTCGCGCGAGAGCTTGGCGCCATGCATGAAAAACAGCAGCCCGATCATGAACGTGGTCAGCCAGTCGAAACCGACGGCGACATCGCCCGTGCAGGGAAAAATGGACGCCGTCGCCACCACGGCGATCAGCAGCAAGGTCATGTTGTCGGGTAGGAAGCGCGGGCGGGCCATGGCGTTGTGGTTGACTTTTTCGGTTGACTGTTTCGGGGTTCTCGGTGCTTGCTCTGGATGCGGGAAGGCGGCTTGCGAAAAGCCGCCCGGGGATGGTTCAGACCTTCTTGACGAACTCGGTCTTGAGTCCCATCGAGCCGAAACCGTCGATCTTGCAATCGATGTCATGGTCGCCGTCGACCAGGCGAATGTTCTTCACCTTGGTGCCCATCTTGACCACGCCGCCTCCGCCCTTGAGCTTCAGGTCCTTGATCACGGTCACGGTGTCGCCATCCTGCAGGACGTTGCCGGCGGCATCGCGCCAGACCTTGGCGGCTTCGACGGCAAGCGCGGCTGGCTGCGCCGACCATTCATGCGCGCATTCCGGGCAGACCAGCATGCCGCCATCCTCATACGTGAATTCGGATTGGCATTGGGGGCAGGCAGGCAAGGTACTCATGGCGGATTCCTGTACGGAAAATGGAAAGGCGGGATTGTACCGCGCCGGGCCCGGGCGGGCCTTGCGCAAGCTCAGGCGGGCAATAAAAAACGGCAAATTCCTTGATCAGAATTTGCCGTTTTGCCAAGCCATTCAGTGCCGCAATCTCACCAGAGCCAGAACATCAGCAGCCAGGCATAGTTGACCAGGGCCAGGCCGCCGACCAGCGGCGCCATGGCGACCAGGCGCTGCGGCCAGGACGTGGCGTAGCGCGCCACCACCTTCCAGGCCAGCACCAGGCTCCACAGCGTCATCGCCGACAGCAGCGCGGCGCGCACGTCGTTGGCCCAGTACACCGGCCAGTGCTCGGCGCGCAGCAGGCTGATGGTGGTCGCCGACAAGCCGACGAACACGCCGCAGCCTGCCAGCGGGATCAGCGACTGCACCAGGTGGTTGAAGCGGCTCCATTCCCACTTGCCCAGGAGGCGCGTGCCAAGGGCGAACAACAGCGACACCCCGGTGCCCAGCACCAGCGCGGTCGCCATGATGTAACCCACCACCATGGCGCCGTCCAGCCAGGTGAAGACGTCGCTTTGCTGCGGGTAATTGGTCAGCAGCCACCAGGGGGCCTGGGTGCCGAAGGGCCACATGATGTCGCGCTCGATCAGCCAGGTGGCGATGCCCTGCTTGATGGCGATGAACCAGGGGCTGGCGGTCCAGTGAAAGGCGCCGATGGCGATGCCCAGCAGGCCGTAGAGCACCAGGGCGCTTTCCCACAGGTTGTTCTGGGTCTTGCCGAACTTGACCACTTCGATCGTCGGCGCCCGGAAGCTCAGTTCGATGGCGTCGCGATGGCCGCTGCAGCGTCCGCACATATGGCAGTCCGAGGCGCCCTTCATGTTGCGCAACGGCACCAGCGGCGCGCAATTGATCGGGATGATCTTGTGCCGGGGATGATAGGAGGCGCGCCAGGCATCCTCGTTGACCTTGTAGTGCAGCGGCGCCAGCTTGGCCAGCAGGCCGAACACGCCATTGACCGGGCACAGGTACTTGCACCAGACGCGCTTGTCGCGGCCGTACAGGTAGCCGACGATCATGGCGCCGACGGTGGAGCCGCCCAGCACCAGCAGCACCGCCTTGGGATATTGGTAGACGCTGACCATCTGGCCGTAGACCGTGGTCAGCGCGAACGCGGCGAAAGGCCAGCCGCCCCAGCGCATCCATTTGGGAATGGCGCGGCCGCGGCCGTGCTTGCTGGCGAATTCGGTCAGCGCGCCTTCCGGGCACAGCACGCCGCACCATACGCGCCCCATCAGCACCATGCTGACCAGCACGAACGGCCACCAGATGCCCCAGAAGGCGAACTGGGCGATGAGCGTCATGTTGGACCAGAGGTGGGCGGTTTCGTCAGGCAGCGGCAGGAACACCGGCACCAGGATCAGGATGGCGTACACCGCCACCACGATCCACTGCAAGCCGCGGATGAATGCGCCGTTGCGGCGCATCCAATCGCCCGTACGCGAGAGCAGGGTCGGCGATTGCGCACAGGTATTCATAGCGGGCTCAGACGGCTTCTTGCCTCGTCGGCTGAGGCTTTGGTTTGCGGTAAAGCGCCGAGCATACCACAAGCCAATAAACCACATAGACGATCACCGAGAGCAGCGCCGGGCGTGCGCGGTAGCCGGTCAGCGTCGACAGCAGGCTGCCGATGGTGGAAGAGTCGTCCAGCAGGCGGGAGGTGTCCCACACCTGCGCCGTCAATGTCATGGTCCAGTCGGCCGAGGCCAGCGCGTCGGAACTTTCCAGCAGCACGTCGAACAGCTTTTCCACGCCGGTGACCAGGAGCCCGGCCGCCAGCAGCAGCAGGATCACTTCGGTGACCTGGAAGAAACGGCGCCAGGAGAAGATCTTGCCGCCCAGTTGCAGGATGTAGAAGGTCAGGAAGGCCAGGCCGAAACCGATGATGCCGGCCAGCACCAGCGAGGCCGTGCTGGCATCCTGCTGGCCCAGGCCGATGCCGTACAGGAACACCGCGGTTTCACTGCCCTCGCGCGCGATGGCCAGCGCCACCAGCACGAACACGCCCCACCAGTTGCCGCTCTGCACGCTGGACTGCATGGAGCTTTCCATGTCCTTCTTGAGCGTGCGGCCGTGCTTGCGCATCCAGAACACCATCTGCACGATCAGCGCCGAGGCGATCAGCACGATGGCGATCTGGAAGTACGTCTGGGCGTCGCCCGCCAGCAATTCGGAAAAGCCCAGCAGCGCCGCGCCCAGCGCCAGCGCCAGCAGCACGCCTGCCGCCACGCCGCTCCACAGGTACGGCAAGCCGCGGCGCGCGGAGATATCGCCGTTCTTCAGCCAGGCATACAGGATGCCGACCACCAGAAGCGCCTCGACGCTTTCGCGCCAGACGATGAACATGACCTGTCCCATTGAAACCCATCCCTTGCAAAACTTGCTTCGTTCAATCCATTGCGCCCGGCCGCATGGCAGCCGGGGCGACGCCGTTGCTCCCCGCGTCTCGCGCTTGGGGCGGTGTACCGCCCTTTGTTTTGGGCGGCATACCACCGCCTTTTTTTTCAACCCCGCATCCGGGCGCGCTCCGGTGCGGTTTCCAGGTCGCCCGGTTTATTTGGCGACGATCACGCCTTGCGGCATGTTCAGGTGAAAATCGTCGAAGAACTTGTACTCGCCGGGACGCAACGGGGCGATCACCACGAAGGACTGGGCGCCGGGCGCCAATACCTTTTCCTTGCGCAGTTCGATGCTTTCGAACTCGGCGGCGGATTTGCCGATGTTGTGGATCTCGATCTTGATGCGCTGGCCGGACGGCACTTCGATGCGCGGCGGGATCAGCTTGCCGTCCTGCATTTCCAGCTTGAAGGTCGGCAACTCGGAGGCCGACGCCAGCGAGGCTCCTGCCAACAGCAGCACTGCGCCGAGCATCAGCCGGGCTTTGCGTAAAAACATGGGCGCTCCAGAACTCTGGGAACCGGTTCAACTCTCGCCGAGACCTTGAACAGGTTCACAATGGAAGCCGGCTGCTCTGGCGATCAGGCAGCCGGTATTCAACACTGCACAATGGCGGCACTGCGCGGTTCTGTGGCAGGAGGCTCCCCTCCCGCCACGGAACCGGCACGGATCAGTAACCGCCCTTCTTGCCGATACCGGCGAAGGTGAAGTCGTAAGTCAATTCGAACGTCTTGAACCAGGGGCCGACACCGGTTTCCTTGTCGACGTGGCGGCCGAAGTGGGCATGCTCGTTGGCGGCCGGCGAGGAGATGGTCAGCTTCAGCTTGTACTTGCCCGGGCCTTCCAGCTTGACGTTGTCGCCATAGTGCGGACCGTCGTTGGCCACCATCGGCATCATGTCGCCCTTGATGGTCTTGGTGGAGCCGGCCTTGGTCAGTTCGTACTTGATCACCAGGTAAGGCATCCAGTCGCCTTCGGCGAAGCCGTTGGGGTTCTTGGCCACGGCGCGGATGTCGGCTTCCAGGTGGATATCGGACTCTTCGGCCTTGCGCATCATGCCGTCCGGTTCCATCTTGACCGGCTGCAGGTAAACGGCATTGACTTCGAAACCGTTCTGGATCTGCGGCTTGCCGATCGGGTATTCGGCGGCCATGGCCACACCTGCGGTACATGCCATCAAGGCGGCGGCAACAGCGAGTTTCTTGATACCAATCATCTTAGTGTTCTCCTGGTCAATCAAATGATAATGATTAGCATTAATTGTATCATTTATAAATAGCGGCTGCATGTCCGGATGGAAACCAGGCGACGCGATTGCCCCATGCCCTTCCGGGCATAAAAAAAGCTCCTCATCGAGGTAGTGCCGTTCAGTTAAGGCTCATTCTGAGGCACCCATCACAGAAGCCCGTTCGGGCTGAGTAGGCCCGCCAGGGCCGTATCGAAGCCAGCGTGTCAGCGTCAGCGGTCTTGCCTGCCCTTCGATACGCTGCTGCGCAGCTACTCAGGGCGAACGGAGTCTGAACTCCATAAACAAAAATGCCGTTCAGCGCTTAACTGAACGGCATTATCCTCATCGAGGAGCTTTCTCTTGCTGCAGGGACAACGGATTGTTTCAATCCCCGCGCTGCCCAACTGGAGGGATCAGAATTCCTCCAACTCCATTTCCAGCTTCTTCATCGTGGAAGCATTGCTCTTGAGGCGCGCACTTTGCGGGGTGATGTCGATCGAGCCGCGCGCAATGGACGGCGCCGCGGCGGCCGGGTTGGCCAGGCGGTTGGCGTCCAGCTTGAAGACGCCGACCACCCGTTCCAGCGTCTCCGCCTGCTGCTGCAATGCCTGCGCCGCAGCGGCCGCCTCTTCCACCAGCGCGGCATTTTGCTGCGTGGTCTGGTCCATCTGCGAAACGGCCTGGTTGACTTGCGCAATGCCCGAACTCTGCTCTTCGCTGGCTGACGCGATATCGCCCACGATCTGGGTGACGCGCTCGACGCTGTCGACGATCTCGCTCATGGTGACGCCGGCCCGCTCGACCAGCTTGCTGCCGGTGCCCACTTTGTCGACCGAGTCGTCGATGAGCATCTTGATTTCCTTGGCGGCCGCCGCCGAACGCTGCGCCAGCGAACGTACCTCGGAGGCCACCACCGCGAAGCCGCGGCCCTGCTCGCCGGCACGGGCCGCTTCCACCGCCGCATTCAGCGCCAGGATGTTGGTCTGGAAAGCGATGCCGTCGATCACGGCGATGATGTCGACGATCTTGCGCGAGGAGTCGTTGATCGAGTTCATCGTCTCGACCACCTGGCGCACCACATCGCCGCCTTGCGAGGCGATATGCGATGCCGACAGCGCCAGCTTGTTGGCTTCGCGCGCATTCTCGGTGTTTTGCTGCACCACCGAGGTCAACTGCTCCAGGCTCGACGCGCTTTCTTCCAGCGCCGCCGCCTGTTGCTCGGTACGGGAAGAGAGGTCGGCATTGCCGGCGGCGATCTGGCGTGCGGCGACGGTCACGGAATCGGTCGAGCTGCGGGTAGTGGTCACGACTTCCACGATGCGCGCCAGCAGCTTGTTGAAGGCAGTGGCGGTACGGCCGATCTCATCCATGCGCTCGACCGGCACCGGACGCGACAGATCCAGCGTCTGGCTGACATGCTCGAAGGTGCGCTGGATCTTGGACAGGCTGCCGCTCACATGGCGCAGCGTCTGGAAGCCCAGCAACGCGGTCAGCAGCACCGCAACGACGATCACCGCCACCATGGTGCGAAAGGCGAAGGCGTAAGCCTCGTCGCTCTCGGCGCGTATCGCGGCAATCAGCTTGCCGCTGGCGACGATGTGGTCGTCGATGCCCTTCTTGGCGGCAGCGGCGGTGACGGCCAGCGGCGTGCCGGCTTCCAGGGTGGCGCGCACGGCGTCCATGTCGTTGGCGTAAGCGGCGGCGAAGAACGGCACCAGCGCCTTGCGGTAGGCCTCGACGTTGGCCTTGTCGATCTCCATCAGCTTGCGGTCATCGTCGTTGAACACGCGCTCGCGGTCATAGCGCGCAAATTCGTCATCCAGGGATTTATTGGCGGCATCGACCGCCTTTTGCAGGGTGGTCTTGTCGGGCAGGTTGGCAAACACCGACAGGCGATAGCCGGCCAGGCGCGAATCGGCAATATAGCCCTTCAGGGCATTGAGGCTTTCGATGCCGGGAATGATGCGGTTCTGGATCGTGTCCAGCCGTTGCTGGGCACGCTGCAATTGCCACAGGCCGTCGACGCCGACGAACAGCAGCGCCAGCAAGGCGGTCGATAAAGTAATGATCAGGCGCTTGGTGATCGTCATGATGAAAAGTCCATGAAATGAGTGAGCAAAACCGGGAACATGTCCCGGCGCCGTTGTTGTCTCCGCCTCCGCGATGCCTGGGGCGCCGGCAGGTTCTTATGCCGCCAGCGGCGCCGCCCGTTCCGGCACGCCCAGCGCATCGCCATGCGTGCGGCAGAATTCGAGGCCGGCGCGGTAGCCGACATCGAACAGCAATTGCATGTTGGAAGATGACCAGTCCAATATCTCCGGCCAATGCTGCTGCGGCACATCCCTCATCAGGTCGACCTTGAGCATCTTGCGGCGCGGCTTGCCGGTGGCCGGATCGGTGTTGTGTTCGAGTTCGAACAGGCGTTGCTCGGCCTTGGAAATCTTGACCAGCGGCGTGATGATGGAACGCACCCAGGCATCGTAGAGATTGCGCGGCTTGCGGATCAGGCGATCCTCGCCCAGGATGTCCAGCACCACCAGCGTGTCGACATCGCCGTGCAGCGGTGGCTCGCCGTTGGCGCCCGGGATGAATGGATTGAAGTTGAGGGTATCGAGCGCCGCGCCTTCGATGTAGTTCTCGCCGTCGATCTCGGTCGGCGCATAGAGGAAGGGAAACGACAGCGACGCCCGCACATGGGCCGCGGTAATGTCGCGCTTGCCCCAGACCTGCATGCGATGGCGATCGATGTTGTAGGCGTTGATGTAGAACTCCGGCCCCATCCTGGCGACGGCGTCGAAGTCGATGGATTGCTCCAGGAACGGCAGGTGCGCGCACAAGCCCAGGCTGCCGGAATTGAGATCGGAGGGCGACAAGGCCGACATCAGCAGATGCATCCAGTCGTTCCATTTGGCCGAGGCTTCGGCGAAATGGTGGGTGAACATCTCGGCGAACGGGTTCACCCCCATGCTGGGCAGGCTCTTGAGCTGCGCCATCATCGAATCGCGGTAGCTTTCGGCTTGCGATCCGGGTTTCTTGAACACCTTGTAATTGACCGGGAACAGCTTGTAGATGCTGTCGGCCACGCCGACCTCGGCCCAACGCATGAGCGCCTCGCGCGGCGATGCGTCGCGCGGCGCGGTGTACAGCAAGCCCATCAGGACCCCGGCGCCGGACGCCGAAATGACGTCGAACTCGACACCCTCTGACAGGAATGCCGCCAATGCCCCCGCGATCAGCGTCGAATTCGGCGCACCGCCCCCGATCACCAGCGCCTTTTTCCCCTGCCCTTGCGAATTACCCATGAAATTCCCCCGTATGCGCGTTTGCCCGCCAGGTTTCCCCACCATCGCGCTGCATGAAGTTGCTCAGGGAGGCATGGCCTCCCGACGTAACTATCGCGTACGTCCTGAATATAGCCGCAAAGCAACTTCCGATTCCCAGGCTGCGCGATTTTATTCCCGCATATCAGGCATTCAGAAATTTAATAAGCTTGGCCTGGCATAGCCAACAAGGAAAAGTGAACGAGCGTTCAGCGGTAAGACCAGCCATTTGTAATCATGCCGTAAGGAAACTAAGATAAGCCAGTCGGCCATGTTTACAACACCGTGCCGTCTTGCGAAGGCGGAACGGGCGTCAACATCAAGGCTTATCCACAGGCGGGAGCCGATGTGATTTTTTAACTGGAGCCCTCCAGCCTTTGCCCAAGAGCACCAATTCAATCCCATCAGGATTGAGTCAACATCCCCGCCAAGCGATTATCTTCGACCAGGAAGTGAATAAACTTAGCCCATGCCTCACACATGGAGCTAGACGTGTCCCTCCCCGAAAATTCGTTTCCATTCGTCGTCCGCACCGATGCCGCTGGAGAATCGCGCGATGTCATGCGTCGCGTCTTTCCTCGGAACGGACTTGCCGTCGGCCTGATCCTTCCGTTAGAAACGCACCCTGGCAAGCCCGCGCCCAGCATTGCGCAACACGCGGCCATGGCGCGGCTTGCCGAAGAAATGGGCTTTGCCTCGCTGTGGCTGCGCGATGTGCCCTTCTACGATCCCAAATATGGAGACGTTGGGCAGGTCTTTGAGCCTATGGTTTATATGGCTCACCTGGCAGCGGCGACAACATACATCGCCCTGGGCACGGCAGGAATCGTATTGCCATTGCGCGAGCCAAAGATTCTCGCCAAACAGGCCACATCCATCGACCAGCTCTCCAGCGGCCGCCTGCTGATGGGCCTCTCTTCCGGCGACAGGCCCGCCGAGTATCCGCTATTCGATATCGACTTCGAAACGCGGGGCGAACGCTTCCGGGATGCGTACCAGGTCTTTCATGCGGTCTCATCGGAACGCTTTCCCGCCTTCTCATCGTCGCGCTTTGGGCGCGCTGCCGGCACGCACGACTTGATTCCCAAGGCATACGCGGCCCCCATTCCATTCATATCGATTGGACGCGCCAGCCAGTCGGCTAGCTGGCTGGCAAGACATGCCAACGGATTGATAGTCCCGGCGCCGGCCTCCGGCGACTTGCGCGGACTCGTCGCGGATTGGGCCGTTGCGGTGGCAGAGGAATGCGGGGCCAACATCCACAAGCCGATAGGCGTGGCCGGATTTCTCGACCTCGTTGAGGACAGACGCCACCCCTTCGAACGTATCAGAGGCGGATTTCGCACCGGAAGCGAGGCGCTGGCCACCTTTCTCAACCAGGCCGCTGAAGCTGGCGTGGAGCATGTCGCATTGAATCCCAAGATCAGCCGGCGTCCATACATAGACGTGATGACCGAACTGGTCGAGAAGGTCTTTCCCGCTGTCGCTCTTTACCAGAAGTCAGAAGACTACGACGAGGCATTTTAAAAATCATCAACCGATTTGAATCTCAAATGAGCATCCTATTTTCCACCTTCAATCTCGCCGGACTGCATCTTCCCAACCGTACGGTAATGGCGCCCATGACGCGTGCGCGTTCGCCCAATGGCATACCGAACGAACAGACAGCGCTGTATTACAGACAACGCGCCACGGCGGGCCTGATCATCAGCGAGGGAATCCCTGTTTCCCAAGAAGCAACGGGGTTCCTTTTCAATCCGGGTCTTTATACCGACGAACAAGCAGCCGGCTGGCGACAGGTCACCGATGCCGTGCACGATGCGGGCGGGCGCATCTTTGCGCAGTTATGGCACGTCGGCCGCCTCTCCCATACATCCTTGCAAAAGGATGGCGCCCTCCCCGTCGGCCCCGTCGCGCGCGCGGCAGAAACCTCATTCGCTTACGGATGGACGCAACCAGGCGTCGCCGGCATGGTTCCCGCAAGCCAGCCGCGGCAACTCACCGTGGGCGAAATTTCCAGGATCATCGACGACTTCGTTCGCGCGGCGCGGATGGCAATACGCGCCGGCTTCGACGGCATCGAACTGCATGGCGCCAATGGATATCTGTTCGAGCAGTTCATCAACGCAGAGCTGAACACCCGCACGGATGCTTATGGCGGCTCGATTGATAATCGCCTGCGGCTGATGCTGGACACGATCGACGCCCTCATTTCCGAAGTGGGCGCCAATCGCCTGGGAGTAAGGATTTCTCCCTTCGGCCGTTTGTACGACATGCAGGCCTTCGCCGATGAGGCTGAAACATGGCTCACCGCAGCCAAAGCGCTTAATGCGCGAAGTGTCGCTTATGTACACCAGAGCGATCAGTTTGCATTAGGCGAAAAACCCATTCCCCCTGATTTCGGGGTCGACTTCCGTCAAGCGTTCCACGGCACACTCATTGCGGCCGGTGGTTTCAAACGCGCCAGCGCCGAAGCTGCGCTGGAAAATCACGTTCTTGACCTGGTCGCCTTTGGCCGGCCCTTCATCGCCAATCCGGACCTGGTTGAGCGCATGAAAAACGAATGGCCCCTGGCGGAGGCGGAACGCGCCACTTTCTACGGACTTCACGGCGCCAAGGGATACACGGACTATCCCCCATACGCACCTCGGCAAGAGGCTGCCACTACGGAGCGGCATGCGCTCCCTCACTTCAACGCATAGGCAAAAGATGAACGACAAACTGCAACAGCTCCTCGATATCGAGGAAATCAAAAACCTCCGCATCAAATATGGCCACCTCTTGGATAGCAACAGCATCGCCGACCTGGGAGAGCTGTTCTCGGTCGACGCGGTTGTCGACGTTGGACAAGGAAGCTTGCATGGACGCGAAGCGATCTGTGCCGGGCTCGCCCGGGCATTCGCGGAATACGACCGCGAACAACGCGGCAGCTACCCGTTCTTGCATTCCGTGACTAACCAATGGGTCGAATTCATTGATGCCGACACCGCCCAGGGGCGCTGCTATTTGCTTGACCTGCACACCGTCGCCAACCCGCAACGGGACCAATGGATTCTGCTCGGGATGTACGCAGATGAATATCGCCGCATCGATGGACGCTGGCGCATCACGCGCTCCCGCCTGGATATCGCATGGCCGGCACGCAACATCGGCGGCGGGCATCCCGCTCGGGGACTGGTTCTGCCGGACGCCTGAGCAGGCCCTCTCACGCAGCACGCTATCCAAATCATCCGGGAATTCAAAAGATGCAATCCTCACCAACCGTCAATGAACAATCATCAGGCTCGTCATTGCATGAGCACGCCCCATTCCATCGTGTTTTCACGCCGGGGAAATTGACCTTCGGCCTTATCACACCGCTGGAAGCCTATCCCGACTCCCCGTTCCCGACGTTAAAAGAGCATGAGCGGATGGCCAGGCTGGTCGATGATGCGGGCTTCGCCAGCATCTGGCTCCGGGACGTCCCCTTCTTCGATCCGACCTTTGGCGACGCCGCGCAGATGATCGACCCGTTTGTCTATGCAGGTTTTCTGGCATCGGTTACCAAGCGCATTGCCATCGGCACGACCGGCATAATCCTCCCCCTCAGGGACCCCGTTATCGTGGCCAAGCAGGCGGCCTCCGTTGACCAATTGACAGGCGGCCGCTTTATCCTGGGTCTATCAACTGGCGACCGGCCATCGGAATATCCGGCATTCGGCGCCGATTTTGATAACCGGGACGCGCGATATCGGGAGGCGTTCAAGCTGATCCGCAATCTCCACGAAAACAAATTTCCGCAAGCGCACACCGCCTACTATGGAGCGCTGAGCGGGGATTTGGATTTGGTGCCCAAGCCGGTGCGCAAGTCCCTGCCCATGATTGCCGTGGGCCGCTCGCGCCAGCCCATCGAATGGCTGGCAAATAATGTCGATGCCTGGATATGGTCGGTTGACGATGCGCAGGCAATCACCGATATCGTCGCTCGCTTGAAAGCCCATGCCGGCAACAAACGGCCGCCGTCGTATGGCTACGCTACCTTCTTTGACCTGGACAAGAATCCTGATGCGCCGCCGCGGCGCTTCTACAATGTGGTGCGTATTGGCCGCAAGGCGCTGATCGAGAGTTGGCATGCACAACAGGAATTGGGCGTCACGCACGTCACGCTGAACATGAAGCCTTCGCAACGCCCCGCCGAGGAAGTCATCGCCGAGATGGGAGAGCACGTACTTCCGCTGTTTGGCGGCGCTCCGGCCGGCACTGGGGACGATGCATGAAAAACAATATGGAACAACGGGCAGCCATTCGCCGTGTCGTTGACGGTTTCTTTCTCGGATGGGCTCAAGGGGATTGGAAGGATATAAGCGACTCCATTGCGCCGCATGGCAGGCTGATCAGCAATCAGCATCCCGACGGCATCGGCCCCGAGGGATTTAGGCAATCGCTCGCGTCCGATATCGAACCGGGCGGTATCCAGCATCGAACGAGCAACCACTATATCGGCGGCCACGAAGAAAAGGCCGTCGCCAGCGCCTATTTCATTGGGCTTAAAAACCGCGGGACATCGGCTTTGCTATTCGGCGCGACCGTCGTCATGACGCTCTCAAAGTCCAGGGAAGGCGCATGGCTTCTCACATTGGCCCGGATTTCAATTAACTGGCAGCGCGGGGATAGCCGGCTTGTCGGTCCGTGGCGAAATCCACCGGCCAATCAAGGCTGGCAGTTGGGTGATGCCCCTCCCGTTCTGGTGAGCGAACTGGATTCCCCCTGGGCGCAGTTGAAAGCGTCGACACTGGCGGGAAACCCGGAAGATTCGGTAGCGGAGCTATACAGCAAGTATTCATGGGCGATTGACCAAGGCGATATCGCTTTATTGAGCGACTGTTATACCGAAGATGCGGCAGGCGGGTTCTCGCCCATGGGCCAGCTGCAAGGACGCCATGCCATTGTCGGCCAGCTCAAGAGCTTCCGTCGCCATTGGCCCTGGATGCAGCATTTTGCCGATGCGGTTCGGGTGGAAATCGAGGATGACGGCCGCCACGCCAGGATGATCATGGCGCGCATCATTCCTGAAAGACCCGTTGACGATGCGGGGCGGGCGGTCTATGGCGCTCACTATCAGCTGCGGGCACGCCTTGAAAACGACGGCCAATGGCGCTTCTGCTGGAGCGATTATCGAGCCGGCTGGTTTTCAGAAAGCGAAGTGCCTGAATTCGATTTGTTTCATACGGCAGCTTGAACACGCCTCCGGCGCCAGGGAGCAGAAGGCGTGTTCAAGCTGCCCCGCCCGGGCATGCGCCATCATGGCTGGAAGATGGACCCCGGTTCCGCGGCAACGGCAGCAAACGCTTCGATCGCAACCCGCATTTTCGGTTTGATGTAACGGGTGACAGGCCAAATCAGATTGATTGGCATCTCGGCGCCCTCGAATTGGCTCAGCACCGTGACCAATGAACCGGACAACAAATGGTCGCGCACCAACCAGGTCGGCAGTTGGCAAAGCCCGCAACCGGCAAGCACGGCGCCAAGCATCGCCTCGCCATCGCCGAATTCATGGCGTCCCGCCACCGCTTGCTCACTGACAGCGCCATCGTCCCCACGCAGCAGCCAGGCAGCGCGCTTCCGGGCCCTCACCCCCACAATGCAGTCCCACTGCAGCAAGTCATCCTTGGCGGCTGGCGTCCCCTTCCTCTCCAGATAGGATGGCGCAGCGCAGATGACCAGGCTTTGCGTTCCCAAGCGCCGCGCCACCAAGTCGGCGTCATTTTCCAACTCTCCGATACGGACGGCCAGATCGATCCCCTCATCGACCAGGTCGACCTTGCGTTCAGTGAAGGTGACCGATAAATCGATCCTTGGATACTTTTCCGTCAGCGCGATCAAAATGGGCAAAAGGTGCCGGCGGCCGAAGAATGCGGGCAGGTCTACCCGAAGCCGGCCTGCGGGAGAATGCTGGCCGGTCGCCATTCCATCTTCGGCCTCGCCCAAATCGTCCAGCACTTGAAGACACACTGCGTAATACGCCGTGCCCTCCTGGGTCAACGTCAAGCGTCTGGTCGTGCGATGCAAAAGCTTGGTGCCGAGGCGCGCCTCCAACCTTGATACGCTCTTGCCCACTCCGGATGCAGTTACCCCTCGCTCAACAGCCACGGCGGCGAAACTGCCAAGCCGCACGGCAGCTACAAAATCATATATCCCATCGAAACGGTCGTTATTCTGCATCTGTATGAATTTCAAATTAGCGGTATCGGGGCGTTTGCCATTGGCGGACAGCCGCGCGCCTACATCCTAAACAATTCCCTTCCATCACGCTCTTGCCCCTTCAGATGAAATTTCAAGCCGAAACAGGTTGCCCAAGCCTGGATAATCGCGAATGTATTTTCCGGGTAGATTCCGATGAATTGTCCGACACCCGACGTAGCGGCTATTGCTCGGCTCTGCGCTTCCTTTCTCGTTCGCACCATGCGTCGTATTCGTCATACATGCTGTAAATATCCTCGGAAATATGTACCTTTGGATCAAGATCTGCAATGAAATCCATCCAGTATCCGAAACTTGGAAGTCTTATAGAAGCCTGTTCTTTCTTTGACGCCAGTTTTTCCTTGAGGTTTTCGCTGCCAACGATGTCGTATTTCTCCATGTCGCCTTCAGTCAACTTCGTATTGAGCGGCTTACCTCTGCGCTTGGTAAATTTCTTTTTTGCTTCTGATGATTCTGTGCCGGATACAAGATCAAACGCATCGGCGTTGGCATAGTGCGACGGTCGCCCGAAGTGTTCAGGCCCCTCCAGCTTGACGTTAAACGCCTCGGCGCTTCTCAGTTGCGCGATGAGTTGCTCGACCTCGTCGTCCGTGAGAAAGAAATGGAGTGGCTCGGCGGTCGACGTGGTGGCCATCTGCGCAGACTCGGCGCTCCAGACCAGATATCTGCCATAGATGCCTCTGACAACCCCTTGCGCCATATCGGAATAGATCTGGCTGCGCGGCGTCAGCGAGCCATCATCGTGATGCATCAAGTCCATGAATTCTTCGCCGCCAGTCGACTGATCCCGGTTATTCATCGGATCGTCGGTACGGCTGTCGGACTTCGCAATGCGAGAACTCCGGCCGCCGCTGCCCATATAGTCCGGAGAGATGAGATTGGAACCCAGGCGGGTCAATGCCAATGCTCTTGAAGACCAATCCAGATGCAGTGCATCTTGCAGGCGTCTCTGCTGTTCTTCTGTCATGTGCTCGAACAACCAGGCCAACACGTTCTTCCCCAGTTTGTGATGCGCGTCTTTCACCATGTCATGGCCTTTGCTCCATCCACCGGTATTGGTATTCGGCTCCATGTCATCCAGAAAACGGGTAGATTTCGCTTCACCGGAGGGGAGCGATAGGCTGGGAATAGGACTTGGGATAGGGATAGAAAGAGAAGGAACATGGGTTTTCGTTGGAGCTTGTTCCAGTTCTTTCGCATAATGACCGGCGCGGATGCGTTCAACCAGCTCGGCATAGCTCGTTACCGTTATCTCGGCATTTATCTTGTGCAACCTTAGCACCGCATTTTTGATGCTTTCATCGGGTTCTTCTGATACCGCGCCGGCGATTTCCGTCGTCCAGATATCGAGGCCGTTGGTTCCGATAATGACGCGCTGAACGGGTGCAAGAGCGCCATGCGTCATGCCGCCGGTGTCGCGTTGCAAAACAGCACGTTGGCTGCTGTCTTCGGTCGCGTGCAACGGATGCAATTGCTCGCTGGCTTGAAGGGCCTTTGCCCCCATAAGATCCGCTTCTTGCTCCAGAGAACGATCATCGTTGACTGGCGTTCCGGCCTTCATCTGCATGGTCGGCGCCACGCGGCCCTGCGCCTGTTGCACCACATGCCAGGCTTCATGCGGCAAATGCCGTTCCTGCCCCGGCCCCACGTGGATTTCACTGCCCTGAGCGTAGGCATGGGCGTTCAATTGCGCCGGTTGCGCCGAGTTGTAATGAACCTTGACATGATCCATCGACATGCCGGACAGCGACTCGATGCCTGACTTCAGGCCGTCCGGCAGGCCGGTGTCGTTGCTGGCGAAAGCCAACGGCGCTTGCTTGGCCTCGCTTGGTTCGGCTTTCCCTTGCAACGTCGCGCCTGCCAGTTGCATTGGCGTGGATACGGGGTTTCCGGGGGCCGGTCCCGTTTTGCGCTGTGCTGTCGAGCGGGAACTGTCATGAGCCAGACTCTGAAGCCTTTGCAGTCCCATCGCTTCGGGGCGGTTATCCGAAAAAACGGCATTGCCGTCGATCCGCCGTGTCGGAATGTTGGCCGTCGCGGTATCTTGTTTGGCTTGCCTTGCTTCTTTTTGTTGTGGTGCCTTCATGTTCTTCTCCATCTGCTTGCATCACGCCATCCGGACTCCGGCCGGAGCCGCCTTCCTGGACAGAGAGGGCGGCTCCAGTTTCAATTTCCATGCTTGTACGAGTTCAATGATGCCGAGGCCTCTCGGTTTCGGCAATTGCCTCTTTCCAGATGCGCACATTGATATCGGACAGATCGTCATCCTGCTGGAACAGGCAGTCTGGCGGCAGCAGGATTGTCATTTCTTGCGGGCACCAATTCGTAGGTATACATTACCCCCTCATTCTTGCGCTCGGCAAAATACTGGTCTGCCGCGACCACGGCATGGTCGTCGCGGTACTGCCAGTTGCCGGTGACCGGATGACGTGTGCTGGCCGTGTAGTGACCGCTATTCATGTTCTTGCCCACATGATGAATAACTACCTTCAACCGATACCAGTTATCGCCGATGCGCAAATATTCGGGCGTATCGACCGGCCGCTCATCCTTGAAACCGAATTGCGCCCGTTTTAATGTGATCGTGACCACGCTCGGGACGTTGGTGATTTCTATATGGCGCGTTGCCGTAGCGGTGTACATGCCGCCGTTATAGCGTGCGTAAATGCCGGGAATTTGCTCATTGCCCATATGCCGGTTGATCAGGCCTTGCAAGCTCAGGGCGGCGCCCTGCGGCGCCGGCGCCGGCATCGGCAATTCAAGCAGCAATTCATTTTCATGCTTGCGCCAGGTCATCGCCTGATCGGTAATTTGTCCGATCCTGTCCGGAGTGGCATGTACCGCAGCCGTTCTGACGGCGCCGGTAAAATCGGTTACCACGGTCTGCCTGATCTGCGCCGCGGCCGTATCGGCTTCGAAGTAGTCAAGCAACCGGCGGAAGATCGCTTCGCTGGGATCTTGCTGGGCAGTCACGCTGGTCTGGCCGGCGTCTATCGCTTGCACCGATGGCTGCGGCAACAAACCGCGCTCATCCAGCAGAAGACGTAATTGCGCAATGGCCTGCCCCTCCACCAGGGTGCCCGCGCGCACGAGGGTCAAAATGGCATGGACCGCCGCGCGCAGCGTCCGCCTGCGTTGCGCGGCGGCACGTTGCAGTTCCGGTGCATCGTCTGCCGGCGTATCGGCCGCCTTGGGCGCAAAAATGTTGTAATAAGTATCGACAAACGCCAGCATCGTCAGGCCGACGCCCAGATAACAACTGTTGCCGACCCGCATCACGCCCGTATTGACCGAAGCCTGATGCGGATAGGCGCCTGCCTGTCTTTTTCCGGCGGATTTCGACGCCGTCGAGCCGGTCGACCCAGCGGAGTCCCGCCCGCTGACGCCCCTTGCCAGAGCGCGCCCCTGGATGTCGGCCTGCTCCGCTTTCGGCAGCGCATTGAGCGCGATTCGGATCGCCGGATCCGCCTTCGCCTTGTCATCGCCATACTCCTTCGCCAGTCCACCGACAACGACATCGATCTCGCTATTGAGCAAGACATAGGCAGCGTTTGCATTCCTTGTGAGTTCCCCCTTTACCGCACTGCCACCGCCGCTCGTGCCAGGGGTGGCCTTGCCCGTTTCCGCCAGGGTCTTCTGCATTTCCAGCCACTCCTTGGTCTTGCCGCGTTCGGCCATGAAGAGGTTGTAGTCAGGCGCCGCCTTGAAAAATTGCCGCGCCCATTCTTCATTGGCGGCGCCGGTGATGCTATCGCCATCCCCGAAGGTATCGCTTTCGGCTGCGCGCAGATCTTCGAACAGGCCCAGGAATTGGTTGCACAGAATGCTGTCATTCAGACTCATCAAGCCTTCAAGCGCTTTACCGACGACAATCACATGGCCGAATTGCAGCTTGTCGAGTCCCGACTGCGCATGCTTGGCGCCGCTGTTGAACAAGACAAAGCGCACCAGGCCCAGAGCAGCCTCGCGTTCCATGCTCTTGATGCCGAGCATAATTTGCGGGTGCATGATATCGGTATTGGTCAAGTCCGCCATGATGGTGATCGGATGCCTGGGCACGATGGCGTCGGATTCCGTAGCAGGCGCCGTCGATAGCGCCGGCATCGCTCCGGTGCCGGCCGGCGTCTTCGGCGTTGCAGCCGCAGTTGATGCTGACACCGAAGTTCCGGTGGCAGTCGCCGGCGCGGTTGCCGGAGAGGCTGAGGCAGACAAGCGTTTGCGCACTTCCTCAATCCGCTGCGCGAACACCGCATGCACCATATGCGCGTCCTCAGCCGGCTCAACCGTGGTGAGATAAGGGCTTGGATCAACCAGATAAGTCGACGGCGTTGGCGGGGCTGGCGGCGCTTCCTTGGATCCGGTTTTAGCCTTGGCTGGTGCCTTGGCCTTGACTTTCGGCGGGGCGGTATCGGTATGCGACAAACCGCCCTCCTTGACATTGTTCTCGATCTCGAAATACGCCTCGGCCGAACTGTAGGAAAGATGAAAGTCGCTTTTCGTTTCCTTGGCCTTCTTCTTTCCCTTCCCTTGCGCCTCTGCTTTTTGCTGCTCTTCCTTGAGCAAGCCCATCGCATAGGCCGAGGCTTGTTCCCCGCTATCGGTGCGCGCCACCTGGACCGGCAACCCCAAGGCTTCGCCCAGGAATGCCTGGGTACGATCCTCGGTGCGTTCGCCGGCGTGGACATTGGTCGTGACCAGAAACACCAGCATGGCTTCGCATAACTCTTCCGTCGCATTGCGCAGGATATTATGGACTTGCGACCGGGTCGAAAGAATTTGCCGAACGCCCTCGGGTTTTGCGGCGTCGACCTTATGCAAGGCCTCAAGACGGGTGAAGCCGTCA
The DNA here is from genome assembly GCF_059418325.1 of Herbaspirillum sp. GW821-FHT09A12. Classification (NCBI taxonomy): domain Bacteria; kingdom Pseudomonadati; phylum Pseudomonadota; class Betaproteobacteria; order Burkholderiales; family Oxalobacteraceae; genus Herbaspirillum; species Herbaspirillum sp. GW821-FHT09A12. The sequence continues at coordinate 158,408 of NZ_JBWKPR010000002.1, read as the reverse complement.
TCGGCGGCAGTCATCGCCAGGCTGATCTGTCCCAACGCGCCAAGACGGGTAATGATCCAGGTTCTTGGATCATACGCGCCTGGCGCCATCGCCTGATGCAGCAGCGCCATCAGCATGGTGAACGCATTATTCATCGGCTCCACGATGGGCATCTCCCAATCGAACAAGTCTCCCCTGGCGGCCGATGGCGCCGCAATGGAGATCTTGCTGCCGGCAATGCGCTTGAGCGCTGCCTTGGTCCCTGCTTCGAGGGCGGAGAGATAATTGTCGCGCGATTGATATGCAGCGATATCACCTTGCAGGCCGCTACCGGTACCGCCCCTTCGCACCCCGGCAGCGGCCGGATCGGGCAATGCCCGTTCGCTGCGGGCGTATGCCAGATAGTCGGCAAGTGAAAGGCCCGTACTGCCGGCAGAAGCCACGACCGCCTTGTGGTAGGCCACCAGGCGCGGATGCGAGCCGCCCGCCATCGCTTGCATGGGCCGCTCGCTGCGATGGCTCACGCCCAGCAGCGTCTTTGCCGCAAGCGTGGGCTTGGATTCACTGGCGGCCTTTGTATATTCAAGGACAAGTTGCTGATCAAGATCTTGCAACGCCAGACAGATGACATGGCGATATTCCGGCGGCTCGGTTCCCCATGAAAGGCGGAACGATGCTTCGGTGTCAGTCACCGAAGCATCCATGAATCCAAAACTTTGACGCAGTTGAATGCCAAGCTCCATACCGTTTTGCGCCGCATGTACCGCAACGCGCGCGGCAAAGAACGTGCGCAAGACATCCACAAAGACATAAAAGTCTTTATTGGTGAGTTCTTCAATGGGCAGTGGCCGGACCACTTCGACAGTGATCTGCGGATTGCCGCGCTGGCCGGCCACCCTGAGATGCGTCAATTTGGGCAAATCGACCAGCATGCGCCTGCCGCGGGTATTGGCCTGGCCGATCTTGCGCAACTCCACACTGGAACTGATCAACGGATCGACCGCCTCCTCCAGAGGATCCCGGCTGACCAACCCTTCTTTCGACGATGCGGCGCCGATGGCGAGCGGCGCGCCTGACGGCTCACTTGCCGATGCGGCGGCGGCGGATGGAGCGAGGCCAAGACCCGGCGGCTGGCTAAGCACGCCAGAGCGCTCTTGCAGATCGATCAACCGGTTCATGAGCACATCAAGATGCGCATCGGTCGTAAAGGGAATCGTCTTGGGAATCTCTACAGCATCTCCGGTAGCCCGGTATTGTTCCGCCAGCAGCGCTTCCAGACCGTCCCGGTCTTTCTCCAGCGCTATCTGGACCGCCGAAGGCAGCGCAGTGGCATTGCTTTTGCGCAGGCCCAGATGAGCGGAATAGATTTCACTATGTTTGCCCGACACACGATACGTTCCCGTCGGCCCGGAAGTATCGCCGGCGCGTCCTTGAGGCCCGCGGCGCCTGGTGACAATCTTTTTTCTTGATTCGGTGCTTTGGGAAGATGTCCCCTTTGTGCTGAGGCCATATAAATCGTACAGTACCGGTTCATGCGGAGCCAGCAGGTTTTTTTTGGGGAATTCACCCAACGCCATCAAGCTTTTGTACAGATCGATCTGGCCGTGATTCTTGTCCTGCGAACGGTAGTAAACCATTGGATCATCGCGATCAAGAGGCGAAACCTGGCGGCGCGGGCGATCGTCATGCATGGACGGCTGCAAATCCCGAAACGAAGCCAGGTGAGCATGGTTGAGCAAGACCGCGGCAATCACGTCGGCATTCTCATCCGAATCCCCCGACAGCAGATCACCATGCAGATCGGCAGCCAGACGCGCAATATAGCCGCTCCATGCGCTGGTCGCGGAAGCGCTCAGTTGCTGGTTGGACTGCGCCAGTTCTTCGATGCTTCCACGATGAACCTCATCCTCCTTCGAAATCATCGATTTGAGCACGCTAGCAGGAGGCACAGGCCGATCGGATGAGCGCTTATCCGCACTCAGATCGGCATCGGCCGGGTCGTACATGGCCCCCCTGTTTTTGTCGCCGTCTATCGGAAAACGGGAGCGCTTGCGACTGGCGCCGGTCGTTGCCGCGGCGCTGCCGGAGGGACTTTCCGATACCGCCGCCGGCGCGCCGACAATCCCCTTGTTGTGCCGAAGCATGCGGATCAACTCATCCAAGCCTTCCGGGAAGACGACATTGTCCATATCCCACATATCCAGACACATCCGGCCTTCATCGTTGAGCACAATTTTTTGCGCCGAAAGCTGGGCGATGATCTGCTCCGTAGTGAATTGCATCCTGCGTTGGGCATCCAGGGAAATCATCCGCTGCACGACCGGCGCGGATGGGCTGGCGCCGGGCAAGATCGGCGCGGACGCTTTTCGTTGTATGGCTGGTGCGTAGACTTCCGGTTCTTCGATGCCGGCATCATCCTGAAGCCCGCGCGCCGCGCCGAGCTGATTGATCTGCTGCCGCTGCGCAACCATGCGCGGCCCATGACCGAGGGAGCTCATCAGCATTTGCTGATGCCGCATGCGAGAACTGTTGCCGGCCATGTCGGCGGCCTGACGCTGGGCAACCGCCTGAGGCCGGTTATCCGTGAAGCCGGACTCCCCTGTCAGTTTCAGCGCCTGCCCCGTCTCACCGCCGGTGGATTCGCTGGCTTTCCGAGTCGGATGCGGTACGCTGGTTTTCATGACAAGTTATGCGCTCCGGGAAACAATGGTCATCCGCGTAAAAAGCTTTTTCAAAGTTCGATACTAGGGCTGTAAGACTCAGATCTTGCATCCTCCTTTATGCGGATGTAATAGGAAAGAATCCCTGCTGTTGAAAAGAACCATTCTGAACCAGGCGCATCGCTCTGTGGTCTTGTCGGGCTGAAAGTCCAAGCCGATTCCTGTAATCGTTTTCGGATGGCGCATTTTGAGTAAATGCAGACGTTCGGCCTAATGCATCCTGCTGCCCCTGATCCTGCAAAGCTACTGCAATGCCGTGAAGATCGCCAAAACTTTGATTCCGATGAATGGTTCTGGCCTCCGAAACTTCGTCCTGATACCCCATCACCTCCGTACCATGAAGCGGTGTGTCATAGTCCGCTCTATCATGGCCATGGTGTTGGGCTTGTTGCTGTCGACGTTGCTCCATAATGAGGTAATGCAGGGCATGCGCCATTTCATGAAACAAATCCGTATCCACTGGAGACACGGAAATACGTGTTCCAAGTTGGCTTAAATCGGAATTTCCAAGACCATTGGGACTGCTCACGCGCTTGAACGATTGTGCATCATCAAACAAATGATCAGGAGGTAGCGTGACCGTCAAGGATTGCAGTTGATCGTTGGCAGCTCCACCATAGTGAGGAGATGCGTACAGATTGAAGTTTTGTTGAGTCTCTTCTTCCACGTAACGGATTGGTACGTTCAACTGAGCACTCAACTGCTCAATTTGGTTCATGAGGTCGAGGCCTTCCGCCGTGGAAATTATTTGCGCCAGAGCGGTTTTCGTTTTCAGTTTGACCGGTGCGCTCATCGGCTGGCCCTGTAAATTCAACCCAGCATCCACGGCAGGAAGCATGCCTCCCCATAATGCATTTTTTGCCGCACGTTGCGGATCGGCCGCATCATATATATCAAGCGCACCTCCAGCCAGGAGTGCATTCTGTATATACCCAGTCTGGGCATGATGCCTCAAATTCAGATGGGTAGCGGCCTCTTGCAAGCGAGCGTTGGAGACATGTAAAGTTTGATTCTGTGCATCGTAATTACTGCCCTGATTGACGTGATTCTCCAATTCCTGGTGATAAGCGATCCGGTTCTGAAGATTCGCCAAAAAAGATCCTTGGTCCGGGGCATGACGAAATATCTGAGGCTGGACTTGGATTTGATTTCCGCCGCCGAAATATTTCTCGGCGTAGTGTCCCATCGCTGCTCCTGCACCAGCCCCCAATACCGCGCCTGCCGCAATACCGGCCGGACCGCCAAGACTTCCCAAAATACCGCCCGCAACCCCTAATACTGCGCCGCCGATCCATTTTCCCCAGCCAGCTCGTTGAATTATGCCACCGGAGAATACCGAGCCGGTAGTGGCAAGATTGGATTGCCGCTGAAACAATCTTGTATCCTTTACCCCGGCACTCCTGTCGTCGTGCATCATTATCTGAATCGCGCGCATTTGCGGGGCAGTTGCACGATTGTCGACAAAGCCAGTAACGGCACCGCTGCCTGAGTTCCGTATCGGCGACGTAAACGCCTTTTTCCCCATGACGTCAGCCTCATTTTCCAGTGCCTTGTCATCGTTGACCGGCGCACCGCTTTTCATCTGCAAAGTCGGCTTCACTCGTCCCTGCATCTGCTGCACCACATGCCACGCCTCATGCGGAAGATGCCGCTCCTGCCCGGATGCAATATGAATGTCGCTGCCTTGCGCATAAGCATGTGCGTTGAGTTGAGCCGGCTTGTCCGAGTTGTAGTGGACCTTGACGTGATCCATCGACATGCCGGAGATCGATTCGACACCTGCCTTGAGCTGATCTGGAAGTCCCGTATTGTTGACGCCCCCTGCTCCGTCCTCCACTGTTTGAGCCGTCCCCGAGCTATCAGAGGCATGAATGGATTTGGCCTGTTTGGTCGACTCATCTTCCTCCGAATTTTCCCAGCGCTGGGCAACGTCCATTTCAGTCGCACTCAACGGCATGCTTCTGTCGCTCCCGGCGGCAGCCTCCGCCAGCTTGCGCTGCACGGCGGCGGAGGGGCGACGGTCGACGAAACCGACCGGCCGGATCGCATGCTTCTGCGTTACAGCAGCGATTTCTTTCTTTTTTGTCAATGCATTCGTTTTCATCACGACTCCTTTTCAGGTTTTTCGTCCTTATTGCGAATACGCTCAACCGCTCAGTCACATCTCAAGGCTGCTCATCCCGCGCCTTCAACAGATACTGGTACCAGGAAATCAAGCCGATAATAAACAGCACCAAAAAAATCGGAATCATGTATCCCCGCGCCAGCCAGCGCAGGAACGGGTCGCAGAACAGCAAGGCCATGGCCAGCAAGATCCACACTGCCGCGACGATCAGCGCCGGGGCGTGGCGGTAGCGCGCCATGGTTTCGCGCCACAGGCACGACCAGTAATACAGCGCCGCGCAGGCGACCAGCAGCATGAACGCCAGCTTGGTCGCCATGCGGAAAGCGTAGAGGTTTTCGCATACGGTCTTGCATACCGGGGAGGCCTGCGCACCGGGCACGTACTGGTAAAAATCGGCAATGCACTGGCTGATGTCGCGGGTGAGGTCGCACTGTTGCACGCCGGCCGTGGTCGACAGGACTTCGTCAATCGGCGCGGCTTTGTCGCCTGCGGCGGGCGGCAACGTCATCGACATCGGCCAGAAACCGATGCCGCCGAAGTTGTCCTTGAAATAGATGATGTCGTCTTGCAGTTGCTGCCAATTGTCATGGTCGAAGGTAATCACCGGCACCACCTGACGCAGCACCAGCGCGCGCTGCTCGCCATGCAGGGAATTCTCCATGCGCAGGCGCAGTTGCTTTTTCGAGTCGCTGGTCTCCTCTTCCAGCAACACCAGGAAATGCGGCCGCCGGTCCTGATCGCGCTCCACCGCTTTGAGAAAATCGACACTGCGATTGGCCGCGGCGGTGGTGATCAATCCATAGAGATTGGAATAGTCGTAGACGCCTTTGCCCAGCGCCGAGTGCCGCATCATCACGTTGATGATGTCGCCGGCCCGGGCCTGGCGCAACCGGGTGCGCAATGTGTCGACGAACCTGTTGAACACGCCGACCGAGACTTCGTCGTCTGGATAGCCGTCAAAGAACAAGGTGACGCCCGCGCCATTGGTCGGCACAAAACGGTCGCCGAACGGCAAGTGGCTCGATACGGTTGCGCTCCAGCTATTGAGCTTGATTGACATCAGCTTGACGATGCTGTTCGTCAGGCGCTGGAATACCAGTTCTTTGCGGTCCTTGTCCATCTTGCTCCAGGAGCGCCAGTCATTGCGCTGAATCACCCAGTCGACGGCAGTCTGGTGACGTTGCGCGATGTTGACGAAATCGTTCTGCGTGAGGTCGCCGTTCTCTGTCGCGGCGACAAAATCGCGCCCGTCGTTGGCTTGCCGGAGCTCGCCGCCGTCATCGAAGGTCGGGCCATAGTAGGCAATGCGCGACAAGGTGCTGAAATCCACCTTTTGCCGGGCGCCGGCCAACCAGAATGGATAAAAACCGTAAACTTCCCCGTCCAGTTCGTCGAGCACGCAACCGCAACCGTCGCCGTCCCACAGCACGCGTTTTTTGGGATCATAGGCCGGTTTCTTGCGCGCGGTCTCCCGGATCGAGGCGCGATACTTGATGTACAAGGCTTCGATCTGCTGCGGCATGGCCAGCGCCTCGGCCGGGCTGCATGCCTTGTCTTGCCACAGCTTGTCGAGTTGCTCGAACAGATTGGGATCCCTGATCGCCGTCTCAAGCTGCTTCATCTGCTCCGCCGACACCTTGCGGCGATAGCTTGCATTGCCCGGTGTGCCGCTCGGACAAGCGCCCACGCCGTTGCGCAAGCGCGCCATCACGGCTTTGTCGAACAGCCATTGCTGCGGATAGTCGAGGCCCTGCAATCCCTTGAGCATGTCCAGGATCACTTGCGGCACCGGCTCGTTCTTGCGGTTGGCGCTCAGCTCGGCCAGCGCGCGCGCCGTCAGGATATACGTGGTGCTGGTCTCGGCCGCCTTGACGATCTCCGGCATGTACTGGTCGATGGGTTCATTGACTTTTGCCGTCGCGTCGAGGATCGCCTCGGTGAAAAACGCCTCGTTGGGATAAGTGCCGGACAATGTCTCCAGTTCGTTGATGATCGCATCCGGCACGAGCTTGCCGTCCCTGAGCAATTGCAGCGAGCCCAGGGTCAGACGGTAACTTTGCTCATGCGCGGCCAGCCTGGCGGCAGGCAGATAGGACTCCGCCTGCGCGCCGAGATCCTTGAGCGCATCGAGCACGGCGGCGTCGAACAAGGGTTCGTTCAGATAAACCACGTCCTGCAACGCCGACAATTTTGCGATCACCTGCGACTTCGAGGCCAGCAGTTTGAAGTCGCCCTCGGTCAGGCTGTAACTGTAAATGGTCAGCAAGGCCCGGTCCGGATCCGGCGCCGGTTGCCGGGTATTGTCGGTTTCGTAGTGATAGAGCCGCAGCATGGCGACGATTTGCTCGTCGGTGCCGGCCAGGCGAATCTGGTAATAACGCGCCCGGTCCTCGGTATCGAAGCCGTCGATCCAATGCCCCAGGTCGCTGCTGATCAGGTCGGTTTTCCATTCCGGATGCGCCTTGACCGTGGCGGCAAAGTGCAACAGCGCGGCCACCGAGGCATTGGTCAGGTTGCCGGACGGTTCCATCTTGAATTCGAACCAGAAGCGATTCAGCCATGACAAGGTGATCGGGCCGACGATATTGTCCGAGAGCGGCATCGTGCTTTCACGATACGCCAGCATGTAGGCGGGATCTTCGGCATAGATTTCCAGCAAGGCCTGCTGTATCTGCTTGCGCAATGCGGGCGTAAATTTTTTCAGGACATCCTGCGACAACAACTGCACCGCCGCCCCGTCTCGCCCGACGGGCTGCAAGGCCACTTTGCTGACGATCAGCCGGGCCGCCTCCGGCGTCATCTGCTTGCTGTCCATCCATGACGGAGGGCGCGTCGTTTCCTGCTTGACGCTTGCGGATGCTTTCGTTTGGGCCTTGGCGGGGGTTGTGGCCGTAACCGGCGTAACCGGCGTAACCGGGGCAACCGGGGCATCAGGCGCACTTGGCATGCCTGGCGCAACGGCGGCATCATCCGCAGCCGGAGCGGCGTTGCCGGCCGCAGCCGGCAGCAGCGTGCAGCCGGCAACGACGATCAAGCGCGCAATGGCCGCCGTCATGGCGTCCCAAGCTATCGAAGAAGTCCTCATGTCAGATCGTCCGCCCTTCCTTGATAAATTCTTTCTTGACGCCGCGCAGCAGATCATCCTTGCTCACCTTGTCGCGCCCTTGCCGCTCCGCGCGCATGGCGGCATAACGCACCACGTTGAGCAACGCGCCGCCGGACAGGGTGTTCTCTTCGGCCAGATTCTCCAGGTTGACGTCATCAGCCAGATGGCGCCGCTGCGGAAAAATGTTTTGCCATAAACGCAGGCGCTGCAAACCGTCCGGGATCGGAAAGTAAATGGCGCTCTGGAAGCGGCGCGCAAATGCATCGTCGATATTGCTCTTGAGATTGCTGGCCAGGATCACCACACCCGGAAAATCCTCTATCCGTTGCAGCAGGTAGGCGATTTCCTGGTTGGCATGGCGGTCGTTGGAACTGCTGCCGTCCGTCCGTTTTCCGAACAGGGCATCGGCTTCGTCGAAGAACAGTATCCAGTTCTTGTTCTGCGCCTGGTCGAACACATTCGCCATGTTCTTTTCAGTCTCGCCGATGTACTTGGAGACGATCTTGGACAAGTCGATGCGATAGACATCGACATCCGCCGCCTTGCCCAGCAAGGTCGCCGTCAAGGTCTTGCCGGTGCCCGGCGGTCCGTAAAACAGGCTGCGATAACCGGGCTTGACGCTCTTGTCCAGATGCCAGCGCCGCATCACGGCGGCGCCGCCTTTGAGCCAGATCTTGATGTGTTCGATTTCTTCCAGCACTTCGGGCGCCAGCACCAGGTCGGACCAATCCAGTTGCGTAGTGATGCGCCTGGCCGGAAAGCCGGCGCTATAGTCGGGCTTGTGCTGGAGCCCGGACGTGCAGCGATCCAGGAAGTCGTTCTCGACGTTGAGCGAAGCGCTCAGGAACGGCTCGCCATCGGGACGTTGCTCCAGTTTCAGGATGGACTGGCGGGTAAAGAAATGATCGGCGTCAAACAGCTTGAGTACTTCAAAACGCCGCGCCAGATCGTCTCCGGCCAGGATGAACGCGGCGGTTTCGCAAGTCGGCAACAGCCCGGCGTGGTTCTTTCCCTTCCAGCCGCCGAATTCGGTATAGCTGCGCTCGGTATTCTTGTTGGCGGTAAACAGCAAATCCAGCGCCTGCGGACGGATATGCGGCAGCAGCGTGAGGATCAGGACCATGCGTTCGTCGAAATTCATGCCGTATTCGCGCACCGCTCCCGCAAACATCGACGGATCATCGCTCACATCCGGCGGCTGGTGCCGTTCGATTTCGTGAGGGCCGCCTTCGTGCATGAAATAGCCGTGGAAGCGCGTGGCCAGCACTTCGCTGAACCAGGCGATTTCTCGCTCCAGACTCTTTGCATTCGCCGTCAACGCATCCATCCCGTTCCCTTTTTTTATCTCGCCCCGGCGCATTCAGCGTCGTTCCCGCTTCGTTTCAACGCCGCCATTGCCGGCCATTTCATTCACGACATCCATTGCACCCACAGCAGCTTTTCCATCCACGGATAGCGGATCGTGGAAATGCTCCAGGGAAGTTTTTCCATCAACATGTCAAAAGGTCCACTGCGCACCCGCAAGTGCCAGCCATCCTCCTTCAGCGACAAATAACCGGGCCGTTGCAGAAAGGTCTCGCGCAAGCCGCGAATCGAGGTATTGCCCAGCATCTTCCAGTGCGCAATCATGGCCGACAGCATTTGCTCGATCAGTTCGCTCTCCGCTGCCGTGATCTCGATTTCGCATATCATCGGCGTTTTCGAATGCACACCGCAGAGCAATTTATTGAGCGTCAACTGATACTCCGGCGCGGCTGTTTGCTCGTATGCGATGAATTGCAGCAACAGCGCCGCCCGTTGGGCCGCCGCCTCATCGACGAAGGCATCGGCCTGCGTCAATCCCAGCGTCTCCCATACCCGCGACAGGAACGGCCAGCAAAGCACCACGCCGGCATTGGGCACAAACGTTTCCGCATGGGTAGCTGAAGCGGTTTCTCCGGCGGCAGGCGCCGGCACATGCGCAGCCTCGCCAGGCTTGCCTGCACCGGTGCTGACGGCAACCTCGGCGACATGAGTCGCAGCTCCACGGCCGGCGCCTGTCGGCGGCGCATCGACGGCGATGCCCATCTGACTGCGTAGACGGGCGGTCAATGCGGATGAAACCGGCGTACCGGTCCGATGCGCCAGGAAGTCGAGCAATTCGCCGGCAAAGCGCGAAGGCTCAAACACGCGCTCGACCGCAAACAGGTATGGCAACAGAAAAGCCCACTCCAGGCGCGCCAGATGCGTGGCCGTCAATTGCCGGTTGAATTCGGCAAACATGTCGGCAACATCCCCGGCGTAGCGTCGCATGCGTTGCAGTTGCGTCGGCGAATGCGGCGTCAGGGCGAACAAACGCGACCACGATGACCATGAAGGAAGCGAAGCGGTCGGCAGCAACGCCAGAAAACGCTCGACCGCGGCCGGATTGCCGGACAACTTCGCCAGAACCGGTACAAACATCGGCGCTCCCGTTTCGAGAACCTGCGACAGCCAGTTGACCAGACCGTCCGGGGCGGCGCCTGTACCGGAGCCGAACCCTGGAGAAAGCAAAAAATCAATGTATGCCTGGCTTTTATCGACGACGGTTTCGACTACGCTCCGTGGTTCGGCGACACCGGACGCTGCTGCCGCTTCCGTGGATGCCGCAGCATGCGGCCCGGCGCCGTCTTCATCTTCCGAAAGGATTTCTCCATCGACGCTCCGCTCCGCCATCGCCTCCAGATCCAGATCCAGTTCCTGTTCATGCAGCAGCGCATGCAATACCGAACGGAAATAGCGTTCGCGGCTGTGCCCGGCAGCTTGCGGGGCCTGCGCAGCAATCGCCTGCATGAATGTCTGTTGCTGCTCAATTGCGGCTTCGCCATGAACGGCAATGAACGCTTCCACCACGCGCGCCAGGTCGGCCGCCGCCATCGGCATGCCTATGCCAAGGGAGACATTTTTCAGGCGCGCAAAGCGTTGCCGAAGATCGATACCGATCTCGTCGGGAATGCTCTCTCGCGACATCAATAGGGAAGACTCGCCGGATATCGTCAGCCGGCGGTGATGCAGCAGAATCTCTCGCAAATCGTCAAGATTGTCGGAGATAGTCGCCGTTTTTTCCGTTGTCGCGGATGGATAGCCCGGCTCTACAGCTATGCCGATGACAGTTGCGTGTACCGCATTTTCTTCATTTCCTGGAACAGCTGCGATGATGGCCGATGCCGATGCCTGTGCCTTAGCCGACAGCTGCTGCCAGTTGGCCAGATAACGGCGTTGCCAAGCCTGTTGGTTTAGCGCCGCATCGCGTGCGAGCATGGCAAAAAAGGTTTCTGCCTGACGCTCATAAGGCGGCTCGGCCATCGCATCTTTTTCTGCATCCTTCAGCAATGCCGGCAAAGTATTTTCCCCGGCTGCCGGATTCTCTGGATTCTCCGGATCGTTCTCTTCCTGCGCCCGGATCAATACATGGCGCAAGCCGGCTTGCCACAATTTGCGCTTCCAGGCGGAGAACTCGGCCGGCATGGCCGCGCCCGGTGTTTCTCCGGTCCCGGTTTGTTCTGCGTTGGACACGGCGGCATTATTTGCGAGCGCTTTATCCGTGGCGATCATATCGACTGCGGAATTCTGCCCTCCTCCCGCACCCTCCGCCGCAGCCCAGGCCTCCGGATCGCGCAACAGCGCCCATATCGGCGCCGCTGCCGGCGCCAGCAGCGCGATCATGTCGTAGAGTATGCTTTCCGGAAAAGACAAGGCGATGCGTTCAAGGATATCGTCGCGGATACCGTAATGCTGCAATGCCTCGCGCAGCAGCGGCGCATGTTTGCGCAGCAGAACATCCCAGTCGGCATAGAGCGGGGCCGGGTCCCCCTTCATCAAGGCTTTGGCAAGACGGCCGATCAATTTCGCCTTGTCCCGCTCGTCGATATGTTCCGGTTCATGCGGTATGGAAACGGCCTTGGCCCCATCCGATCCGGCTAATACGGCCGATCCGATCGGCGCCAGCGGGGTCTCCGGCGACGGCGATGCATCCCCTTCGATTGCGGCAAACGCTTCAAGATCGACGATCCGGTTCTGCGCCAGCGCATGCAAAACCTGAACGTAATAGGTATGCGGATCGCGCGCAACGCTCGCATGGTCGACAATGGCCCGGAAGAAGGACGGCTCGCTCACCGCCTCATGCAGCAGTTGTTTCAGTTGCGCTACGCTTAACGTCCACGCTTGCAACGGCTGCGCCTCGCCGGCCTTGCGCCGCTCATTCAAGAAAGGCTTGCCGACAGCATCATGCGGATGATGCCCGGGGTGCCTGGCGTTGTCCTCCCCGTCTTTTACTTGTTCATGTCTTTGCCCATGTTGCGCCGGCATGCCAGCCGCGCTCTCCGGCAGTCGCAGTTGCGCCAGATAATCTGCCAGATGCTTATCGGCAGGCGCGGCACGTTCCATGCCTGCGGCAAGATATGCCGACATGTCGAACGCCGATGGCGCCGCCGTGGCATCAAATGCAGCCGTTGCAGTTTGCTCCTGCGCACGCGCCGCCTGCAGCAGATACGCAATCGCACCGCGCCACCAGTTTCGCCGCCAGTCGTTCCAGCGCGCCGCGCCGTCCTGGCCTTCGTCATCCAGCCATGCGCGCAGTTGAGGATCGGCCCAGACATGCGCCGTCAATTCCGCAGCCTGCGGCGCCAGCAAGGCCAGCATATCGGCCAGCAAGGAAAGCGGAAAAGTCGAAGCGATTTTTTCCCGGATTTCGCTGTAGCCGCTGTAGTGCAACATCGCGGAACGCAACATCTCCGGCCGGCTATCACGAAACGTACCCCAGTCGTCATAAATATCGCCCGCATTGCCGCCCATCAGCGCGGCGATCACCTGGTTCCTGAGCGTGACCGCGGTAGACGGCGGCTGGTACGCCATTCCGGCTCGTTCCTCCGGAGGAATCGCGACGTTCGCCGATTTTGCCGTCATCAATGCGGCGCCGGCATTGCCGGCGCTGCCGTTCACATGTGCCGCGGCATCGGTTCGGACGTTACCCATATCCTGCAATGCCGACAGCGCAGCGGCCAACTCCTGCATCCGGCCGTCCGATACGGCGGCCTGATGCAGTTGCGACAAGATGGCCGAACGCGTTTGCCGCTCCGGTTCCGGCAGTGCAAAGACCAGGGTCGCGACCACATATTCCAGAAGCTGCGCCAGGCGAGGCGGCTGCGGCGACGACGTCAGACTGACGCCAAAAACGTGCTCCCAGGCCGTGGACAGCGCCTGCGCCACTGCCTGGCGGGCAAGGCCGGTTCGGCCCAGCAGGCGTTCCAGAGTATCGAGCTGTTTGATCGCGGCGTCGGCATGGCGCGGGTTGAAGTGCTGCAAAGACGCCTGCAACATGTCCGGGGACGATTGACCGATCAGATGTCTCAATAAGCCGAGGTCAGGCCATTGCGCCGCCAGCGTGCGCCACATCGCCGGCAATCCGTCGTCCGACGGCAGGTTGGCCGACACGGCCGAAGCGGCCGTCGTCCGTGCCATGCCAGCGCCATCGGCCACGACAGCCAGCGCACGATCCATCTCATTTTGAGGGAAGCCGCCACGGCGCGCCTCGATGCGCTGAATCAATTCGCGCGCCACCTGCAAAACGGCATGTTGTCGTTGCGCCGCCATCTTGGCCAGCGCCGCCTGCAGGATGGCAGCCGCCGACGGCGTTGCCCCCTGCGGTTCCAGGCACACGGCGAAAATCTCTTCCCACACAGCGTACATGGCCTCGCTCCACACGGAGCGTTCCAGCCCCGCCTCTTGCAGCAACGCCTGCAACGCGGCGACGCGCCGTACCAGAACATCGGCGCCGGCAGGCGCCAGATGCTGCAACAAAGCCTGCAATTGCGCCGCAGGAAACTGGCGCGCCAACCGCGCCACTTGCACGCTGCGCCGGGACGATGCGCGCAAGGCCGGCAACAATACGTCGGCGCTATGCTGCAATACCCGTTGCAGCAAGCTTTGATGGATCGCTGCGGCGTCGCCGGCCGAAGCGGCGCCATCGGAAGCAGCGTTCTCCAGTTGCCATGGCAACGTGCCGTCGGCAAGAAAAGCCAGCAGCATTTCCACATCCGCCCGGCTGCGCGGGATACGGCGCGCCGCAGGCGGTTTCGCGGCATCTCCCTGCAAGACTTTTTCCAGCGCCATCCTGAGATTTTCCGCCAACGCCGCCGGAAAATCGGCTTCGTTCACGTTGCCGACATCGATCTCCAGCGCGTCGATCTGCCAGACGGCATCGCTGTCGGCATACTCATCAAACACCTGATCCATCACCGGCAGCAACTTCTCCACCACCAGGGCGCGCAATGCGTCGGCCTGCGTCATCTCCAGCGTCGGCGAGGCAAACGCGATATCGAACAGCAGCTCGTCAATGCGGTGTCTGGCGCTCATCCCGTTACACCCAGTACGTCAAGTCGCCGGCGCCGCGATGGCGCTGGAGGAATTTCGTCAGGCTGGCCGAGGCCGTATTCAGGCGTTCCGGCCCAAGTCGGGCATCGCCGGCGACTTTGCGCAAGCTGTCCAGCCAGATCCGATGGCGTTGCTCGAAATCGCGCATCGAAACGAAATCGAGCCAATAGAATTCCGGATACAAATGCGCCGGCAAATTGCGGCACACCGTTTCTTGCGCCAGGCTGCGGAAATCCGGATCGCTGAAACGCGCGGACCAGCCGGGGAAGATCACGCTGATGCGGCTGGCATAAAAATCTGGTGCGACATCATCTGCCGGCTTGCCTGCGTCATTGGCGTCATTGGCGTCACTGGCAGCATTGGCCTCATGCGCGCGCGGACGCAGCAGCAGGTGCTCCACCAGGAACAGCCCTTCCGACGCCATGTTGAGATGGCGGATGAAACCTCGCAATTGCTGCATCTGGAGATCGGCGTCGGCCATGTCGTCATAACTGCCCAGCTTGACGATACCCAGGCGACTGTCGTGCGTCTGAAAATGCACGTGAACCGTATCGCCGTTCTGTTCAAGGATATAGTTCTCCAGGCGCACGCCCTGTGTCAGCAAGGATACGGGCAGGATTTCCCCATGCGACGGCGGCGCGGCGCGGCGTCCGTCGCCTTCGCTGCGCGCCAGCAAGGCCAGATGGGCGGCGGCGCGCTCATATTCCGCCGGCGACAGCCCGGCAGCGCTCAGGCGCAGTTTGTAGTGCAACAACTGCCCGCTCAATTGATCGTTCTCCGGCGTCGGCGGCAAGCCCAGCAGAATCGCGATCTTGGCATGAAGGCCGGGACGATTGGGGCTGCCGTCCGCGCGGGTCGCGCCTCTGGTGTAATCGAAAGCAGTGGCGCGGTCGCGGCTCAGGACGGCGATATTTTTCAGGAACGCCAGCTTGTTGTCGACCAGCCAGCGCGCCGTATGACGTTCTTCGTAGTAGTTGAAGCGGCGCAGGGATTTTTGCGAAAACTCTTCGCCGTACATGGCCAGCAGCAGATCGATGAGGCGGCTGCGGCGGTCTTCCGGCTTGTCCATGCGGGCCACGATGCGCGCCAGCATGGCGCCGATCTGCGGCGGCGCATCGACGTACAGCTTTTCTATATCCGGCAAGGCCTGGTTGTCGATGACCTGGGAAAAATACGTCTGTCCGAGATCGTCGATGGAAAACACCTGGGGAATCGCCTGCAGGTTCTCCAGGTAATTGGCCATCAATTGCTCGGCCATGAACAGATAGGCTTTCAACTGATGGGCGCTGACCTTGTTCGCCAGCGGCGCCGACGACGGCACGCCGTAGCGGTTGATGCCATAGATGGCGGGAAATTGATGCTGGATCGAGTAATACTCGTGCAGGGGCCGATGTACGCCTTGCGGCGCCGGAACGATCTGTTCCAGCGGTTGCACGGTATTGCGCACGGTATCGAATTCAAAACGCGCCTTGCGCAATGCAATGCGCGCGTCGTCCAGCACGATCTGCGCTTTTTCCGCCTGTAATTGCGTACTCTTCGCGGCCGATGGCATGTCATAGTGGCCGATTCCGCCGCTGGCGAAATGCAGGCGCAGGAAAGTGCTCTGCTCTTTATCCGGAAACCGCAAGCGCAAGACCTTGCCGTCGGCGCTTTCGCCCGCGACCAACCGGCCGCTCTCATCGCACAGCGCCAGTCGCTGGACGTGCGTGACGCCGTCGACCGACTGCACCAGCGAAATCAGCCTGGCAATGGGAGTCGGTGCGCCGGGCGTATCGGATCCGGTACTGAGGATGCGGCCGTGCACCGTCTTCGGTCCGGAAAACAGGGTTTCCAGAGAAGCGCCGCCATCGCGGGCGTCGAGGTAGCGTTCGGTACGGAATCCGGAAACGACTTGTTGCGCGCAGCGGAAGAAAATATCCGCAAAGATCGCCGCAGGATCGCGCAGGCTGTGAATCTGGATATCGCCGCACAGAAACACCGGCTGGGTGCCGATGATGACGATCTCGCCGAAATCCTCGCCGAGGTTGCGGTGCGCATTGAATACGTCGATGACGCGCTGCTTCACGCTCGCCTCCAGGCGGGCCTGTTCGTCCGATCCGAGCTCGGTTTGCAGGCTTTCCCTGATCTTGAGCGATATCCGGTACAGTCCGGCGCCGGCCGGCCCGGCATCGTTGCCGTCGCCATCGGCCGAAGCCAGCCATACATCTTCTATTTCCGGAATGCGGTCGTAAATGATCTTGCGGTAGTCGTCCGCGGTCAGCACCTGGCTGGGCAAGATGCTGTCGGCCTGATGCAGGCCGTGGCGCGTGAAATCGATTTTTCCGAACGGCCCGGCGAGATAATCTTCCGGCGCGAACTCGGAGCGGTATGCGAGATCGGTCAGCCCGTAGCAGAACTGTTCCAGGATGGTGACGCCGGGGTCGTGCAGATTGTAATCGGTCCAGCGTTCGCCGCATAACTCCTGCAGCATGGCAATGCCCGCCTTTCTCAAGGCATCGAAATCGAGACCGTCCGGATCCGGTCCCAGCTTATCGATGTAGTCGGGCGTCTTCATCGCTCAGCGAGTTCCCTTCGAACGCTTTTTAAGCGCCCCGGCAACACGCTCCTGCCCCACCTGCAATTGCAATTGCAGGGCATGCACCAGCGCATGCACCTGCTGGTACGGCAGCTTGCCCAGCGCATTGAGGACCAGCTTCAGTTCGTCCGCCGTCAGCAGACAGGCGTACTTGCCTGCAGCGGCCCGGCCGCCGGCATCGTTGGCCTGGCGATTGAGCTTGCCGATCAATTCATAGACCAGCTTGAACGGGCACTCCGCCAGCGCGGCGATCACCAGATTGCCCTGCTCCGCCGTCAGGACAATTTGCATCGTTTCAGGCGCCGCCGGCGCCGCGATCCTGCTCATGCTTTCACCTTCGGCTCCGGATCGCGGGCGCAGTCTTCCATCAATGGATCGAACCACAGATTGGTCAGGTAGTACGACACCCAGGTCTTTTCCTTGGCGTTGCGGCTGTTGTCGTACGGGCATCCCACCCGCATTTGCAGGATATAGGCATGGCGCGCGCCATCGGGGTCGGGCACCCATTGCAGTTGCAGGCGATTGCATTTGCTGCCGAAATGCGCCTGCCGGTAGTCGATTTCGCTCTTGCCGTTGAACGTCATGATCGCGAAGGCATGCATCAGGGCATATTTGCCGCTGTTAGGCTTGCCCACGCCGGCGGTGATTTCAAAGGCATTGCAGCCCTTGAGCGTATCGGTGATATTGTGCCAGCGGCCATCGGCCGGCACGCTCAGGCGGCCGGCGCGACCACGCCGGCCGTCGGCGACGATGCGCCCGGCCATCTCCAATTCGAAATCGCCGTCGCCCATCTCGCCGTCGCGCTCGACTTTGAGCTGGCGCAAGGTCAGTACGTTGGCGTTGGCGGCATTGCCGAAAGTCAGGCCGCCCTCCGGTCCATCGAGCTGGATCGACCAGATCGGGCTCTTGATATCGATATTCTGGTAAAAACTCAACAGCTTGCCCTGGTTCAGCTGGGACACCTTCAAGCCGTCCGCCGCCGTCTTGTCGAAGCCTTCATCGACAATATTGAGCATGGAATCGATCAATTCCGAAAAAGCCGATGCCGATGGCATTTCGCCATCCTTGAACTTGCTTCTTAGCGTATCGCGATTACGCCGCGCCATTGATTTGCTGGTCATTTTCGTTTTTTGGAATGATGAAGGTTGAACCGATTTCCAGATTGCTGAGCGCAGTACGCACCGGATCGTGCAGCAGGCTATCGTCGATCGCCTCAATGGCGTGCCGCACCGCCGGAATGGCGATACTCCATGGACACAGCGGCGTGATGTCGGCGCAATGGTCGTCAGCGACATCCGGCGCGGCGGCCGTATCGAACAATGAGTAAGTCACCGTATCGGAAGAAGCGATACGCAACATGGAAAATCCGGAGAGGCTCTCGACATAAGGCAAGTCGCCGATGAAGGCCTCAAGATCGTGCTGCCTGATGCGCCAGCCGAAATGCGTCCGATAACCGCGCCCATCCTGCCAGGGCGTGAGGAAGTCCGAAATTTCCCGGTTGAGTTGATTGATGTGATGGCCGTTACTCATGCCGCCGACAAACCTGACCTTGCAGCGCACCTGTATTTTTTCGTAGACCGGGTTTTCCACCGAAATACTGCTCCACGGCGAAGCCAGCTCTTGCAGGAATTGACGGATCTCCTGCATCAGATTGCCGTTGAGCATGGGCATCTGATCCTGGTGCGTCACCGCCGGCCAATACGGCAACGGCACCACCAGCGCATGGCCGGGACGGATGCAATTATCTGGGCCGCGGTCGGTTGCCAGATTGGCGAAACATTTGACTTTGTAGACCTCTGGAAAATACTGCAGGATCAAGGCCTCGTAGTCCGCCGCCGAGACGGCCCGATCCTTGTGGCGCAGCCGTTCGCTCACGCGCGTGCGCAACTGTGCGCGCGTCTCCGCAGCGCGGCCGCCGGTCGATGCAACCGGTTGCCCGATTCCGGTGATGCCCGGCAAAGGTCTAAGGCTGCGGGTGATGGCTGTTGCCGGCAATACCATCGGCACCTGCGGCGATACATCGGCGCCGCGTCGCACTTCTACCGCCTGGGCGTGAACGGCATACAGGCTGCAATACTTTTCCAGATCGTGATCGGCGCTGACGCGCAGCCAGTACGAACCGGCCGGCATGACGCTGTTGTCGGCGCTGATATCGGCCGGCAGCAGCAGCGTGACGATGCCCGAGGTCATGAAATTCTGCGTGCCGTCGGAAATCAGCGCGTTTTTTGGCAAGGGTTTCCATTCATTGCCGGCCAGATAAAACCAGTGCAATCCGGCTTCGACGCCGCCCGGCTGCCGCAGCAACGGCGCATCGGACGGCAAAGGCAGCGAGTCTTCCCGCAACTGGAAAAACAGCGTGAGCTGGCCGCTCAGCGCCTGCGCGGCGATGCCAATATACAAATTGCCCGCAAAATCGAAGCGCGGCAGCAAGGCCGCAGCCGGATAGCTGGCCACGCCGAGCGCTTCCCAACCGCTCGGGTAGAGATGGATGAACTGGTCGTCGTGCTCGGGACCGTCGACTGTCTTGCGGTCGATATGAATGGCGCTGTCGGCGCGATAGCTGATCGAGATCGAATTGATCTGCGGCGTGTAGGGAGTACGCGGCACCGGACGCTGGCGCCGCAACCGTTTGGTGCGGGCATTCGCCACCAGCGTCGCGGACAGGAGATGCGGGTATGTCTCATGGCCGAAGCCGAATGCAGGCGCCGCCAGCGTGAACTTGAAAAAACCGTTTTTTGCGCCCGGGCCGTAGGTCAGCGGTTTTTTAATGGATACCCCGCTGTCGGGCTCGAACAGATGGGCGACCCGATTGCAGTTCCAGGTCACCCGGTTGTGGAGGCGTTCGCCCTGCCCCGGTTGCACATCGGCGCGAAACAATTGCACCGTCGGCCGTGTCTGTTCGGCGGCCGGCGTCCAGCTTCCTTTGGCCAGCACGCCTACGGTCGCCAGGAAGTCGTCGTTGGCGACCTCGACCTCATAACCATCGTAATAAGTGGCAAAACCGCCGTTGAGCCTGGTCAGGTCGGCCCACTCGACTTCCACGCTGAATTCCGAAATCTGCTTGCCCGCCATTTCGGTATTGCCGACCACCAGATAGCTGCCGAGTTTCGGCAAGGGACCGAATGGCGCGAACGGCGCCGCCGCGCTCAATTGTCCGATATTGTTTTGCAGCACCAGGTCGCGGCAACCGTTGACCTGCACGTCGATATGCGCGCCGCTGATGGTCAGGTCGCGCAACATGCCGTAAGGGTACAGGTAGGCGCCGGGATTGATGATGAACCGTATCATGGGCGTCGCGACGGCATACTGTTCGCCGTGCAATGCGGGATCGTAGGCCACCACCGACGGCTCCTGAGGCGGCAGCTCAAAGCTCAGCGTCAGCGCCCGGTCGCCGTAGGCCGGCAAGTAGTCGGGTATCTCCAGCCAGCCGTGTTCGCCGGTCACGGCGACCTGGAAGATGCGCCGGAACACCTTCAGGAAGACGTCTTGCCGGCGGATCTCGTCCAGCGCGGCGTCGCCGCTGCCGTCGTCCTCGCTCATGACAGGCGCCAGGCGCGCGAGGCGCTGCGCCAGCATGTCATCCTCGAATGCGATCGTGACGCTGATTTTGCGCAGCCCCTCCTTGAGCAGCAACACCTTGCTTGCCAGCGCAAAACCGATACGGGCGTCGGCGAAGGTATTTTGCACGCTGCTGTTCTTGGGCGCGCCCAGGATCGGATAGGCTTGCTGCAGGTCGGCCGTGACGCCTTCGATCATCGGCGAGTTGAACCAGGCGGCGGTCGACCAGGTACGGGCGGCGGTGGTTGCGGTGGTTGCAGCTGTTGCATTCGTTGCGGCTGCCGCCGGCCGATCGTCGCTGAGACGGTTTTCCGGCGCGCTATAGCGGTTGTGATCGAAATACACGGTCTGCAACGCAATCACGCGCGCATCGTTGACCACCAGATCGTTGGCCGAGGCATAGACGATGTCGCGGCTGGCCTCATCCAGCCCCGCCAGAAACCCGGTCTGCGCCGGCACCAGCACTTCACGCACGGCCGGGCTTTTTGTCAATACGACCCAGGTGCGGTCCGGCACGACCGGCAGCGGCGCGCTGCCGAGCATTTTGTCGTAATAAAAATCCAGGTAGTTTTGGGTAAAGCGGTTCAGTTTGACCTTGAGTTTCTGGAATTGCCGGACAAAGGCGATCAGCATGCCGATCGCCGGATCGTGTTGCTGGCTCAGCAGCGACGCCGGCAATCGCGCCAGCGCTTCCTTGCGGATCATCTCGATCGCCTTGAGATACGCATGGAAGTCGGTGCGCACCATCGTTTTGGTAAGCAAGGCCTGCGGACGCCGCCCGTCGTCCGGCACGATGGCCGCATCGGCATCGGCGTCGGCCCACCACAGAGGCGCAAGCGGCAGCCTGACGCCCTCCTGCCGCAACGAATCCAGAAAACCGGACTTGTCGGAGCGCAGTTGCACGATGACGCTCTCGATGAGCATGCGCAGGGCCAGGCCGTTTTCGCTTTGCGCTTCCAGCAGCGCCACGTACCAGCCGTCGATCGTCGTTGCCAGATACGTCACCGGCAAGGCCTGGATATCCCGTGCATGACTGCGGCCGTTTGCGCCGATGCCGGTATGTTCCGGCGTACCGCGCCACCAGTCGT
This sequence comes from Herbaspirillum sp. GW821-FHT09A12, assembly GCF_059418325.1. Classification (NCBI taxonomy): domain Bacteria; kingdom Pseudomonadati; phylum Pseudomonadota; class Betaproteobacteria; order Burkholderiales; family Oxalobacteraceae; genus Herbaspirillum; species Herbaspirillum sp. GW821-FHT09A12. Next base: position 136,867 of record NZ_JBWKPR010000002.1, on the reverse strand, counting down.
CGAAATGCGCCACGGCGCTGGCCAGATTAAACGCCAGGATCCGGCTCATCACCACCGTTTCGTCGGCGTGAAAAAATGGTTTCCAGTCGCCGTCCGGCTGGTTTTCCGCATTGTAGAAGCGCACCAGGGAGGCGAATTCGGCCACCATCGTCAACAAGTCGTGGAACGACATTTCATCGAGATTGAAATAGCCGTCCTGCAATGCCGGCAAAGCGCGCATCGTCTGGCTGGTTCCATCCCTGATGATGAGGTTTCTCATCGACCCACCATCGACGGCCCGAAGCGCCCTGGCGCCGGCTTATTTGTCGGGCACATTGCTGCCCTCCAGAAAATAGAAGGGATAGACCATGTTGCTGCGGGTATTGGTCCCGCGCACCGTGTAGTCGATCAGGATATCCAGCCGCCCTTCAGAGATAGCGCTCTCGTCCATGGCAATGGCATCGACCGTGATCCTCGGCTCGAAAAACAGGATCGCGCGTTCGATGGCGTCGCGCATCTCGGTCGCCACGCTTTCGTTGAGCTCGGTGAACACATACGACTTGAGGCCGCATCCGAAGGTCGGCTGCATGATGCGTTCGCCGGGGGTGGTGGAGAGGATGATGAAAAGGCTCTCGTGGATGTCGCGCTCTTCCTCGACCATGGCCACTTCGCCGCGGTTGCCGAAGCGCGGCGGAAAGCTCCAGCCGGTGCCGAGAAAGGATTTGTTGAGGTTCACGTCCGGCTCCTCATCCGCCGATCATGACCGTCGGGCAACCGATCGCAATCTGGCCGCCGTGCGCGCAACTGTCGCCCATCCTGGCGGCCGGTTTGCCGCCGATCATGACCGTGCTCGAGCCCATCACGATGGAGTCCGGAGGACCGACGCAAACGCAATTGTCGGTCACCACCGACGCCGGCAATTTCCCGACCAGGACAGTCGGCACGCCGGGACCGATGATCGGCCCGCCGACGTGCGGAATCGGCGCCGGAAATGCCGGCGTTTGCATCGGGCAGACGTGCATGTCGGTAATTCTTGCTGCTAGCGGCATGAAAAACTCCTGAAAATTCCATTCATGGCGGACAACGTCGGCATCAATTGATCATCACCATGGCGCCCTTGACGGTCGTCTGTCCGCTGGCGGATAGTTCCGCCGTGGCCGAGCCCTTGGCGACAAAACCGACCTTGGCGGTGTTGTTGATGTTGAGGGCTTCGCTTTTGATATCGGCTTGTGCGCTGCTTTCGATATTGGCGACCGCTGAAATGCTGACCTTGCCCTTGGCGTTGATGACGATGTCCTTGGGGCTGTCGAGCAAGATGCCGCTGGGGTTCATTTCGATCTTGTTGCTGTTCTGATCGGTCAGGCAGATCGATTTGGCGTCGTCGCTCAGGACGATGGTGTTGTTTTGCGGCGTGACGATGGTGATGACCTTTTTTTCGTCGTCGAACACCACCTTGAGCAAGCCCTTGGTCCACAACGCCTTGGTGTAGTTGTCGGCGGTGAGCTCATACGGCATTTTGTGCTGGCTGCTATACAGGCTGCCCAATACCACCGGATGCGATGGGTCATTGTTGAAATAGCCGATCACCACTTCATCGCCGATCTCCGGGATAAAAAAAGCCCCGACCCCGGACGAACCGTAAAAACTGGCCAGCCGGGCCCAGACTCCCGCCGTTTCCGTTTGGAGCACTGAAATGGCCACCTGTATCTTGTATTGCCCTTCGGGATCGGCGTCGAGCTTTTGCACCACGCCGATCTGCAATCCTCCGGCGCCGGGCAACAGGCCCGAAGCCAAGGCATCGCCGCCGTGTTGCTCGCTGAACCATTCCGGCGCCATGCCGAATTCCACCTCGGTGATCCAGTTGCCGTCGCTGATCTCATGATTGACCGCACTGACGAACACCTTGCCGCTGAAACGCTTGCCCACGCCGACCAGTTCGATCATGGCGCCGGGCTTGGCGTTTGCATTGCCCTGGAATTTCATCTTGCCGCGGATCTTGGCCAGCGCCGCCTTCATTTGCCGCGCCGCCGTCCACGCCTTGATCTCGTCGCTCTCCAGCGGCGCCGCGGTCTGCAGCCGGTATGTCGCCGGCCCCGCCACTTTAGCCAGGTCGTCGGCCTTCAGGTTGCCTTGTTCATACAGGCTTGCCGGCTTGGCCGTCTGCTGCACCACGGCCTGGGTGCCCGGGTCCCAGGCGGCGCCAACCACGCTTTGCAACTGGGTGCGCGCATCGATATCGGCCTGGAACGCCATCAGGTCGATACCGTAAGTCACTTTCAGCACGGCCGCGGCACTGGTCTGCGGCGGCTTGACGATTACGCTGGTGTCGTCGGGAATCACAAGGAAACCATTGGCCTCGGCGCGCGACACCAGGAAATCCCAATCGCTGCTGTAGTACTGGACAATCTCTTTATGCTGGGTGGCGGACGCCGCGACATCGGCGCTGGCGCCGCACGGCGATATCAGCTTGCTGATGATGTCGCTGTCCTTGAGATCGACGTAATTGGCATTCTTCTTGCCGATGGTCAGCGCCACCGCCTTGTGCTTGCATTCGATCTGCAGGCGGGCCTCGTTATTGTTGCTGATCTTGATGCCGTGCCTGACCACCACGCCCTGAAATACCACCGCGACCTTGCTGCCGTAGCCGGCGCTGATCACGATCGCCTTGCCGGGAGCAAAGACATCAAGGTTGCTGACCGGGAAATCGTCCTTGGGCATGTCGCCGTCGAGGATGCTGATGCGCGCGGTCGGAATGCGATTGACGGCCTTGTTCACCTCCACGGAAATAATCCTGATGGTGTCCGCGATGAGGCTGCCGTCACTGGTAATGGTGATCTTCAGCACCTCGCTGGTGTTGAGCTTGGGAGAGTCAGCCATGGCGTCAGACCAGCGGAGGAAAGCGGAGTACCAGACCCGGCTCGAGATTGCGGAAGTTGGTGAGATTGTTGATGCGGGCGACTTCGCGGTAATACGACGGATCGTTATAGATGCGGCTGCACAACAGCGGCAACGTATCGCCCATCGTCACCTCCACCAGGTGGCTCAGGTCGGGTGAACTCTGGTTGGCGCGCAGGCTGCTTTCCTTGTTGCTCATCCAGCCGACGAAAGCCAGGGTGAGCTTGGCGCGCAGCGGCTCGCCGCTGGGCTTGAACATGGTGTAGTCGATGGAAATCGTTTCGATGCGCCCGAAAAAGATGAACGTGCCCCACAACACGCGCACATAGCTCGGCTCATGCTTCTGCCCATCGTACTTGGTCACGGCGAACAAGGTGTTGATCATTTCCTTGACGCTTTTCATGCCGATCAACTCGACCACGCCGGTGCCGTCGAGCACCAGGTTTTCCAGCGTCAGGTTCTCTTCGCACATGGCGCTGAATTTGGGCAAGGCGCCATATTGGCCCAGCGTCTTTTTCTTGTTGTAAGCGATGCTTAGCTGACGTTTATAGCCTGCCGGATTAATCAGGGCTTCAAACATCGGCTGGCTGGCATCGACGGTGATGGCCTCATCGCTGACCTTGCACGCGGCGATGCTCAATTTTTTCTTCAGGCCGGTAGAGATGCCCATTCACCGCTCCCGCGAACGGCTCAGCAAGTCCAGCACCATCTCCCTGCATGCGGCCAGCATATCGTTGCGGGCTTCCTCGCTGTCTTCCGAATCGCCGCACCCGCCGCAACCTCCAGCGCGAGGCCGGCCAACGGTTGTGCCGGCGCCGCTGCCGCCGTCGGCTTGCTGCGTCACATTGGACTTGATGCTCAACTGTCTTATTTCGATCGACATGGTTCTTATATCAGCCTGTTTGAATACGTGTAGCTCAAGACAATTTTCTCGATCGCCACTTCGTTCTTGGTGGAACCGAAGTTTTCCACTTCCCACTTCACCGGATAGGCATTGGCGAACGACCATACGCGCAACGGCAACTGCTTTTCGTCCAGCAATTGCACGACGATAGGCTGAGCCACCACCGGCGCAATGAAACCGAGTTCAAACACCGACTTGCACCAGACCACCAGGGGCGAGGTCAGCGGCGCAATGCCGCGCTTGAGTTCGAGGAACGGATGCTTGACGCCTTTGGGCAAGGTATGGACGTAACGATTCTCGCCGCCTTCGACGACGGTTTCGGTCTCGATTTCCGCGGACATGCCCGACACCTCCTGAAAGGAGGTGTCGGTCAAGCCCAGCGTGGCGCCAAATACCACCTTGAAATAAAACGCCGATGGCGGATAAACATTCGAAAACAAAGAAGACATCCGCTTAACCCACGAAAATGCTGCGTTCGTACCCGGCAATCGTCAGCTATTGGCGATCGTCAGGCCCTCGTGCACGATTTCAATGGTTTCGATGGCGACTTCATTGCCTTCGGCCTTGAGATCGGTGCCGGTGATCTTGGTCGGCCATGCGTTGGCCAGGGTCCAGACCATGGTCGGCTTGCCGGCTTCGTCCAGCAAACTGATGGTGACCGGCACGCGCTTGATGGTGTTCATCTTGATCTGGTTGAACCAGTCCCAGAACTTGTTATCCCCTTTGAAGGTGCCCTTCTTCATGGTCACATTGCCGACCTTCTTCATGCCCGGCATCTTGATGACCGAGAATTCCGGGCTGTCGCCGTGGCGGTATTTGATTTCTTCCGATTGCACGTCCAGACCGCTGACTTCCTGGAAGGACATGACTTGCGAATCCCATTTCACCTGGAAATAAAATTTCGGAAGCGGCCACACGGTGGTTGATTGTTTCGATCCGTCATCTGCCATTGCAAACCTCGTCTAAAGATTGAATGTTAAAAAACCGTTCGGGCGATGCTGTCGGCATCAGGATTTCTGCATTTGCTGCTGGAACGTGATTTCAATGAACTCGGCGGGACGGCTGACGGCGACCAGTATCGACACTTTCAGCAAGCCTTCCAGAATATCGTCGGCGGTCATGGTCTCGCCGAGGCCGACGAATACGCTGAAGGCATCGTCGGGGCTGGCGCCGGCCAGGCCGCCGCGCTTCCAGACGCTGGTCAGGAAATTGCGGGCCATGCTCTTGATCGTGACCCAGGTGTTGGCCGTGTTGGGTTCGAAGACATACGCCTTGCAGGCTTGCTTGAGCGATTCTTCGATCATGATCATGGTGCGGCGAACGCTGACATAACGCCAGTCGAGGCTGTTGCCGTCGAGCGTGCGCGCGCCCCAGACCAATACGCCCTCGCCGATGAACGAGCGGATCGCATTGATCGATTTGCCCTGGGTGGTCACGTTGAGATCTTCCTGCTCATCGTTGGAGATCGCCACCGTTGGCGACACCACGCCGTTCATGCTGATGTTGGCCGGCGCTTTCCAGACGCCGCGCGTGTTGTCCACCATGGTGTACAAACCGGCCATGCCGGCAGCAGGCGGCAGCAGGTTGAGCTTTTTCTGGATTGCCAGGATGATTTGCGGGTACAGGCTGCTGACCGCCAGCAGCGTCTTGTTCAGCGTCTGCTTGTCGGTCGCCGGATCCGGCGATTTGGTCCAGTCGGAAGTAATGGCGGCCAACGCCGCATTGAGCTGGTCGATCTTGACTTTGGCCGCCGGCGTCGGATTTGCGGCATCGGTGATCGGCGACAGCTCTTTTTTCAGCAAATCGGTCAGTACGTCGAGGTTGCTGATCGCCGTGAAATCCAGGTCCTTCTCTTTGACGATCGAGGTATTGACCCAAGGATAGTAAGCGGTGCCGAAATCCAGGAAATTGGTGCCGACCGACTCGCGGAAAGCGCCGACGCAATCGCCGCCCGGATCCTGGCGATCCTTGTAGCCGTCATACACGTCCAGCAAGGCAATGCGGTTACGCATCTTGAATCCGCAGTGCATCAGCGCATTGGTCTGCACGGTCGTGCAATCCTGCGCCGACAGGCGCACCGCGTCGGGAACCAGCACCATGGTGGGCTCCTGTTCCTTGAGCAGCGTATCGATGCCGGCGGAAATCTTGTCGGCGTCGAGATCGTCGCCGTAGTGGCCGACCGAAACGATGTAGCACGGGCCGCCGCCGTTCATGAAGAACAGCAGCATGCTGTAATACAAAATATAAGATGTGCCTTCGGCCTTGAGTTCGTATTCCGTGCGCTGCTTGGCGGCGCTATCGGTAATCGAGAAATCTCCGGTCACTGGAGCGGCCTTCGGATCGGCAGCCGGCAACGGATTGATCGAAAACTTGCTCTGCGGCGGCCCGCCGTAGTAGGCAATGAACTCTGCCATGGAGGTGATGCGCCAGGCTTTCTGGGCCAGCGAGGTTCCCTTGTTGTCGGAAAACTCGGTATAGCCGATAAAGGCAGGCACCGCCGTCGCGACTTCTACGACAGAGTTTGGAAAGGCGTTTTTCTCGACGACATAAACACCCGGTGTTTTGTATTGCGCCATAATTTCACCCTCAGTTATTGTTCAATTGATATAAATCTCTGAAACCAACACTGCCCTGCCACCTGCCATTTCCTGCGTTACCTTGCTCACATCGGCATTGGGCAGCCGCCGGATCAATACACGTTCGCCCATCCCGCCTTGTTCCCGCAACTGGAAGCGCTGCGGATATTTTTGCTGCATCTCGATTTCGCCCTCGCTCATGAACACCAGCGCGCGCCGGTTTCCCGGCAGTTGCTCAGGTTCCACGTTGACGAAGCGCATCGTTTCATCAAGATCGACGATGGCCAGATTGACGGCATCGACGTCGGCATCGCTGATGAAGTAGTACTTCCAAATGCTCTTGCGAACGGAAAATCGCAAGTAATAGTTCACGCCATGCGCATCCGCGGCATCCTCCTTCGCGACCTGGTCGGCAAGATCGATTTCCGCCACCAGAGCAGGTTTGCGCAAGACATCGCGACGATCGAGATGACGCGCCAGCGGCGGCGCCGTCATCGCCTGCATCATCCCGGCATCAACCGTTTCGCCTGCGTGCAGACGGCGCCGGCCGCTGTCTTCGGCCACGCTGGCGCCGCTGCGCAAATACAGCAGGCTTTCCGGTGTTGGCGCCAGCGGCAGCGTGTATCGAGAAAACAGCGGATCCTGTGCAAACCACTTAAACGTCAGCAACGCCGCGCCTGGCGTGCAATCTTCAAGCAACACGTTGCGCCGCGCAGCTTCGCAAAATACCGCTACGCCATTGCGCTGCGCACGCACCAGCAAATCGCGACGGCGAATCCAGTCGGCTGTCTCGGGCGTCGGCACGCAAATAAACGCCGTCGCTTGCAGCTGCAGAAAGTCATGCTCGACATCAATGCTGAACAACGGCGAATAGAGAGACATGACGCACTCCGATGGCGACAGACGAATTCTCGATCAGGCTTTTAGTGATTGGCGGCCGATGCAGGCGAACGTATGTTGGGTACACGGGCCACGATGTCGTCAGCGTCGAATGCCACCATCCGCACCTTGTACAGCACCGACGGCAGATACTTACCGCCCAACAACGTCCAGATATTGCTCAATTCATGTATTTTCAGGTTCTCGATATCGAGCACCAGCTTCTCGATGCGGGGATCCAGCTCCGGCGTGACCTGATGGTCGAACACCGGGAATCGCTGGAAATATGCAATCGCGCCGGAAATAAGTTTCAAGGCTTCGGAGTAATTGGCGCCATTGAAATTGGCGGCGATCATCACATAGAGATTGAGGTAGAGCGGCGCGCTGTTGACCACTGTGCGCAGGGCGCCGGCTTCGCCTGAAGACTGCTGGCGGTAAGGCACCGTGTCTTTTTCCAGATTGGTCAGGAACACGACCAGCTTGTTGTTTGTGTTGGGGGCTGCGTGTCCTTCGGCGTCCACCAGACCGGACATCAGCACGATGTCTTCGGTCAGCGCATAGGTCTGCTTGAGAAACTGGTTGAGCTGAATGGCCAGATGACTTATGGCAGCGTTGATCATGTTCCCCCGACACCTTTCGCGATGAAACTATTCTTTTTGAGATGATTCAGCGATGACTGCGGATGTTTCTTTTTATTTCCCTTTATGCGCTTCCATGTCGAAAGCACATACTTCCCTATTCACATTTTTATTTGGCAGCGAAACTCTATCATAATTTTCTCGCAGAATTTTCCTCTTTCCATTTGCCCCGCTTGCCACCGCCGTCCGACTTTGCCGGAAGATCGGCATTAGTCCGGCCACCTTCCGTCAGGGGTTTCGCCCGGCATCATAAGAGCGTGTATTCCATCGAAAGACTGAGCATTGAAGCCGGCTTCGCGTTACCGTCCGAACGTGTAATGCCTGGCCCCGATCAGATTATCGATTGATGACGGACCGGGTTCTGCAGGCAGACAGGAAGGACGCTGGTCAGGCGCGATTTACAAAATCTTTACCCGCCACAAAGTGCTGGGCCCGCGACAAGCGGCCATCGCTTAACCATGCGGGAAGTATTTTTATGCAAAGACGCGACTTGCGCTGAAAATTTCCACCAAGCAATTTCAATAAAATTATAAGTACTTTCCCCTTCACCGGGAAAATCCTGATTCTCGCGCGGTCTCCTTACACTTACACTTACAGCAACACGACAACATCGGAAAAAGCAGATCAACCATCATCCCCGTCGACATCCCCATTCTTGCACTCTCGCCTATATCGGTTGGCCCTTGAGTCTTATTGATTTTTTTACAATACTTATCGTAGTGATAGTGCATTGCCGGCCTCAGGCAATCCTACAAGGAGAATAAAAATGAAATGGTTCTATGATCTGAAAATTTCCAAAAAGCTGATCGCTACTTTCCTGGTCATCGTGGCCATGGTGGCCGCCCTCGGCGCCTTCTCGATACGCGAACTGGACAAGGTCAACAGCGCTTCGACCGAAATCACCACCAACTGGCTGCCCAGCATCCGCACCTTGTCCACCATCCAGTTGACCCTGTCGCGCATCCGCAGCTTCGAGATGCAGCACCTCCTCGCCAAGGAGGCCAAGGAATATGATGAAATCGAGCAAAGCACCAATACGCAGATCGCCGCCCTGAAGAAAGAGCAGGCCGCATACCTCACGCAAATTTCCGAGCCGGAAGAAAAAGCGATCTATCCCGAGGTCGACAAGCAGATCGCCGCCCTTCTGTCCGAGCATGACAAAATCGTTGCCATTTCAAGGCAAGGCAAGAGCGAAGAGGCGCGCAACCTGCAGCGCGGCGATGCCACGCTCGCCTATCGCAACGCGCTGCAAGGCCTGGGCAAGCTGATCGCCGTCAACGACAAGGGCGCGGATTCTTCCAATGTGCAGGCGGATAACATATATAGCGAGGCGCGCCTGATGATCCTGGGCACCGTCACAATCTGCATCGCGCTGGCCATGCTGCTGGCGACCTGGGTTTCGCGCCTGATCGCCCGGCCGCTGGAGCAAGCCGTTTCAGTGGCCCGGCGCGTAGCCGGCGGCGACCTGACCGCGGACATCCAGTCTTCCAGCAAGGATGAAGCCGGCCAGTTGCTGGATGCCTTGAGGAGCATGAACGACAGCCTGCTGGGCATCGTCACCGAAGTGCGCCAGGGCACCTCCACCATCACCGTCGCATCGACTGAAATCGCCAGCGGCAACCTCGACCTCTCTTCCCGCACCGAACAGCAGGCCAGCTCGCTGGAAGAAACCGCCTCGGCCATGGAAGAACTGACCTCCACCGTCAAGCAGAACGCCGACAATGCGCGCCAGGCCAACCAGTTGGCGGCGTCCGCCTCGGAAGTGGCGGTCGCCGGCGGCAACGTGGTCGGCAAGGTGGTCGACACCATGGGATCGATCAATGAATCCTCGCGCAAGATTTCCGACATCATCGGCGTCATCGACGGCATCGCGTTCCAAACCAATATCCTGGCCTTGAACGCCGCGGTGGAAGCCGCGCGCGCCGGCGAGCAGGGCCGCGGCTTCGCGGTAGTCGCTTCCGAAGTGCGCAGCCTGGCGCAACGTTCGGCCGCCGCCGCCAAGGAAATCAAGGGGCTCATCGAAGGCTCGGTGGCGCAGGTCGACCTGGGCAGCAAACTGGTTGCGGAAGCCGGCAATACCATGAACGAAGTGGTCAACAGCGTGCGCCGCGTGACCGACATCGTGGCCGAGATCAGCTCGGCCAGCCAGGAACAGAGCGACGGCATCGAGCAGGTCAACATCGCCATTTCCCAAATGGATGAAGTGACGCAACAAAACGCGGCGCTGGTGGAACAGGCCGCGGCGGCGGCCCAGTCATTGCAGGAACAAGCCGAGAAACTGACCGGCACCGTGAGCATCTTCAAGCTCGACCAGCATGCCGTGTCGTCCCCATCCCGCGCGGCCAGGACGGCGCCTGCGCTGAAAACCGGCGCGGCACGGCCGGCCGCGCCGGCAGCCCGCAAGCACACGGTAGACATCACGCCGAAGAAGGCGGTGCTGCCCGCCAAACCAGCCGCCGGCGCCAATGCGAAATTGACGGCCGGCGACGATGGCGATGCCTGGGAACAGTTCTGACAGGGATGTGATCCGATGTCCGGCATGCCCGGACATCATCAATACCCAATATCAATACGCACGCGATGGAAGGAAGAGCGGCAGGCCATTCGATACGGCCTGCCGTCTTTTTTCCGGCAAGAGAGCCGGCGCAAGAAAGACGGCGAGAAAGAAAAAAGGGCCCATCTTGCGATGGACCCTTCATATCTGGTGCGGCTGGCAGGAATCGAACCCACGACCCCTTGGTTCGTAGCCAAGTACTCTATCCAGCTGAGCTACAGCCGCGAAAAACAAAATTATAGCACCAGCCTTGCATTAATGGGAAGCCCCTCCCTGAAATTTCTCTTTTTCATGTCTCAATGACATGCCGACAAGGCTTTTCGACGCAGGACGCCCACCTTGCCCTGCGTCAAAATTCTGCGCGCCGGCCTGATGACCGCGCTGCGCATGCCGGATATGATTGGCGTTTTCAATTCCGACTACGCCCGACATGCCCCAGGAAATCATTTCCGGCGACCGTTCCCAGGAAGCCCTGTCCCTCACCGAGAAAATCCGCGAACAAGAGCGTGCGCGCATCGCCCGCGATCTGCACGATGAGCTTGGCGCCCACCTGACCGGCATCAAGATGGCCCTGGGGCAATTGCGCGAATCGCTGGCCCAGGCGGCGGGAATGGCGCACCAGCATGAGCAGGCGCATTACGCCGAGAAGCTGGTCGACGAGGCGGGCGACGCCATGCACGGCATCATCGATGACCTGTGTCCGCCCATCGTTGAATTCGGCCTGGCCGAGGCGCTCGAATGGCAGAGCCGCATGTTCACCCGCCAGACCGGCATCGTCTGCCGCCAGCGCTGCGGCGACGGCCTGGAAGGGCTTGAGGAATTCGCGGTGATCACGCTGTTTCGCATCGTGCGGGAAGCCCTCAATAACGTCGCCAAGTATGCGCAGGCCGACAATGTCCTGGTCACGGTCGGGCGCGCAGGCGATGTGCTGTCGCTGCGCATCGAGGACGACGGATGCGGCTTCGATCCCTCCGCCGCCCTGCGCAACGGCCACGGGCTGGGCAACATGCGGCGCCGCGCGCAGGCGCTGGGAGGAACGCTGCAACTCGATAGCGCGCCGGGCAAAGGCGCTGCGATCCGGGTGGAGATCCCTGTCGCGCGCTGAGCGAACGCTATAGAATACCGGCTCGCCACACAAAGAGGATCGACGCATCCCGCCCATGAGCAAAAAAAACACCGCCGCCATTAAAGTCCTCATTGCCGACGACCATGCCATCGTGCGGGAAGGCTTGCGCCAGATATGCGCCGGCACCAAGGATATCGTCGTGGCCGGCAATGCCGCCAACGGGCTGGAAGCGGTCAAGCTGGCGCGCGTGGGCAATGGCGACGTGATGCTGCTCGACATCGTCATGCCCGACCGCAATGGCATCGACATCCTCAAGCAGATCCGCAAGGAGCATCCCCAGTTGCCGGTATTGATGCTGTCCATCCATCGCGAAGACCAATATGCGATCCGTGCGCTGCGCGCCGGCGCGGCCGGCTTTCTCAACAAGCAGGTGGCGCCGTCCGAACTGCTGGCCGCCATCCGCCAGGCCGCGGCCGGGCGCAAATACATCAGCCCGTCGCTGGCACAGGAACTGGCCAACCAGATCGGCTTCGACCATGAGACGCCATTGCACGAGACGCTGTCGGACCGCGAATACCAGACCATGGTCATGATCGCTTCCGGCAAGACGGTCGGCGATATCGCCGCCGAACTCTCGCTCTCGGTAAAAACCATCAGCATGTACCGCTCCCGGGTACTGGCCAAGATGAAGATGCGCCACAACGCCGAACTCACCCACTACGCCCTGAAAAACGACCTGGTGGAATAAAAGAGACATTCCCGCCGCCGGGCTCCGGCTGGCCGTTTGGCCCTCACAAAAAACCTTCAAAGCCAAAACGCTTGACGTAAAATGGATCGACATTTTCCGAACCGTTGGCAAGCATTGCGACCGTCGCGCGCATGCAAGGCGCGATTGCAAACGGACCCTGAAACGGGCCCTAAAGGAAAAGGCCGGATGAGCCGTTACCAGCGGACACAGTACTCCTTGTCGCAGTGATATAAAGCGGCCAACAATATTGTCAGCCGACATGTCCAAGAAAACGTCCACGTTAAGTCCCGTCGAAATCGCCCGCGAGGCTTTCCAGCGCCTCGGCACCCGCCGCATCGCCCCCACCCCGGAAGCCTATCGCATCGCCTATGAGGAAATCCTGGGTGGCCAGCCCGAGATACGCGCAGAAACGGTACTGATCGACCTGGCCGCCAACCTGGCCAGGCAGCCGGGTGAAAACGGCCTCCTGGGAATGCGCCTGGTGCGCGCCCAGGAAAACAGCGATTGGGGCGAATACGCGCGGCAGCTCGGCGAATTCGTCGAAGAGAGCTGGAGCGCACGCCCTACCGTCCCGCACGGCGAACTGATGCCGGTGGATCTGGAGCGGCAGTTCATCCGCGACAGCAAGAAGGAAAAAATGCTGCGCGAAGTGCTGGCGCGGGTGCTGGTGTTCAACCTGCCCTCGCTGCTGGAAAGCGCCCCGGAACTGGCCAACGAATCGAAATCCAGCGGCCAGGACCTGAAGACGGCGTTCTCCGAACAGGCGATCACCGAGATCATCACGCGCATCAAGCAACTGAGTTTCCAGATCGAGCTCAAGACCGACGACATGGCGCAGCAGCAGGAGTTGCTGATGCGCCTGTTCCAGCTGCTGCTGGAAAACATCAACGGTTTGCTGGAACAGGGCTCCTGGCTTTCCAGCCAGATCGAAACCGTGCAAGCCCTGATCGCCGGCCCGATCAGCAAGACCTCGCTGGCCGATGCGACCAAGAACCTCAAGGAAGTGATCTACAAGCAAGGCTTGCTGAAGAACACGCTGGCCGAGGAAAAAGTGGTGGTCAAGAACATGATGCTGACCTTCGTCGACCGCCTCTCGGCGATGCTCTCCACCACCAGCAACTACCAGAAAACCATCAGCGGCTTCTCGCAGCAAATCAGCCAGGCCGGCAACATCAGCGACCTCAACTCGGTACTGAGCGACATCATGCGCGAAACCCAGAACGCGCAGGAAGAAACCACCCGTTCGCGCGATGCCATGGAAGACGCGCAGCAGGAAGTGGAAAAAGCCGAAGCCCGCATCCATGCGCTGGAAAACCAACTGGTGCAAATGGGCGAACTGGTGCGCGAAGACCAGCTGACCGGCAGCCTGAACCGGCGCGGCATGGACGAGTCGCTGGACCGCGAAATGGCCAATGCCGAACGGCGCGATACGCCGTTGTGCATCGCCTTGCTGGACCTGGACGACTTCAAGCGCATCAACGACACCCACGGCCACGACACCGGCGACGAAGTGCTGGTCCACATGGTCAAGGTCATCAAGGAAACCTTGCGCAAGCTGGATGTGATCGCGCGCTTCGGCGGCGAGGAATTCATCGTGATGATGCCGGAAACCGAACCGCAGGACGCCGTCCAGATCATCACCCGGGTCCAGCGCGAGCTGACCAAACGCCTCTTCATGCATGACAGCCAGCGCCTGCTGATCACCTTCAGCGCCGGCGTCGCCGAACACCACAAGGGCGAAAGCCAGGCGCAACTGATCAAGCGCGCCGACGTGGCCCTCTACAAAGCCAAGAACGCGGGCAAGAACCGCATCGTCTTCGCCGATCCGCCGGCGCCCGACGCCCTGCCGGCGGCATAGGCCGCCGCATCCGGCTCAGGCCGGGACAGTTTCCCGGCCTTGTTTTTCCGAACGCCGCCAGCTGCGCCAGCCCGCCATCGCCATGATCACGAACAGGCCGTACAGTATCGCCGTCAGCGTCAGATGCTTGTAGAGATAGAGGCCGACATACAGCACGTCCACCAGGATCCACACCAGCCAGTTCTCGATTTTCTTGCGCGACAGCAGGAGTTGCCCCACCAGGCTGCCGGCGGTAAGGAAGGCATCCATGTGCGGCACGTCGGTATCGGTATAGCGGCGCAGGAACCAGGACAGCAGCGCAAAGCCGGCGCCCCATGCGGCCAGCATCAACGCCCAGCCGGCGCGGTCCAGGCGCGACACCGGCAACGGCTGGTGCTGCTGGCCGCCGCGCAGCCATTGGTACCAGCCCCAGATGGACACCGCGACAAAAACGAACTGCAAGCCGGAGTCGCCGTACAAGCGGGCATCGACGAACACCGCCGCATACAGCAGCGAAGACAGGATGGAAAACAGCCAGGCCCAATGGTTCTGGCGGATGTTGAGCCAGACGGTGAGCAGCGCCAGCAGGAAGGACACCAGCTCCAGCGGCGTGGTGGACAGGCCGGACAACGACAGCGGCGTATCGATCGACATTCGCGTGGATCCGGGATGGTAGGAAAATGGTTGGAGGTCGGGAGGGTCGGACAGGCCTGCCTGCGTTCGGCTTATTTCGGCTTATCCCCGTCTCAGCCTGCCCGAGCGCACGGCTAGCGCGCGGCCCTGGGCGCTTCGGCCGCCCCGCCCGACGACGGCGCCGTGACAGGAACGGAAACGCTGTTGGGCTGGCCTGAGCCTGGCATGTAGGGATTCGGATTGGCCGACGCGAATGGCTTGCCCGATGCGCCATCGATCACCTGGATGAAGACCTCGTTCTGCTTGATCATCCCCAGTTCGAAACGCGCGCGCTCTTCGACCGCGCCCTTGCTCTGCTTCAGGTCGTCGACTTCGGAAGCCAGCTTGGCATTGCGCTCCTTGAGCTCATCGTTCTTCTTGCGCGCCTGCTGGACCTGGCGGTCGAGCTCCCAGACCTTGAACCAGCCGCCCTTGCCCAGCCAAAGCGGGTATTGGATCAGCACCAGCAACAGTGACAGGCAAAGGATGATCAGGCGCATGGCCGCGAGCTCTCAGCGCGGCGCGTGCCTCGGGTTGCGAGGCACGCGCCGCTACGCTTTTACTTCAGGTTGTAGAACGCAGTGCGGCCCGGATAGGTGGCGATATCGCCCAGATCCTCTTCGATGCGCAGCAGCTGGTTGTACTTGGCCATGCGGTCCGAACGCGACATCGAGCCGGTCTTGATCTGCAGCGCGTTCATGCCCACGGCGATGTCGGCGATGGTCGAGTCTTCGGTTTCGCCCGAACGGTGCGAGATCACGGCGGTGTAGCCGGCGCGCTTGGCCATTTCGATGGCGGCGAAGGTTTCGGTCAGGGTGCCGATCTGGTTGATCTTGATCAGGATCGAGTTGGCGATGCCCTTGTCGATGCCTTCCTTCAGGATCTTGGTGTTGGTGACGAACAGGTCGTCGCCCACCAGTTGCACCTTCTTGCCCAGGGTTTCGGTCAGCAGCTTCCAGCCGGCCCAGTCGTTCTCGGCCATGCCGTCTTCGATGCTGATGATCGGGTACTTGTCGCACCACGACGCCAGCAGGCCCACCTTCTGCGCCGGGGTCAGCACCATGTTTTCGCCGGCCAGGTGGTAGTTGCCGTCCTTGTAGTACTCGGAAGCGGCGCAGTCCAGGCCCAGGGCGATCTGGGTGCCCGGCTCGTAGCCGGCCTTTTCGATGGCTTCGATGATCAGCTTGATGGCTTCTTCGTGGCTGGAGACGTTGGGGGCGAAGCCGCCTTCGTCACCGACCGAAGTAGCCAGGCCGCGGTCGTGCAGGATCTTCTTCAGGGTGTGGAACACTTCGGCGCCGTAGCGCAGCGCTTCACGGAAGCTCGGTGCGCCCACCGGGATGATCATGAACTCCTGCAGGTCCAGGTTGTTGTCGGCGTGCGCGCCGCCGTTGATGACGTTCATCATCGGCACCGGCATCTGCATCGAACCGCTGCCGCCGAAATAACGGTACAGCGGCAGGCCCGACTCTTCAGCGGCGGCCTTGGCCACGGCCATCGAGACCGCCAGCATGGCGTTGGCGCCCAGGCGGCTCTTGTTCTCGGTGCCGTCCAGGTCGATCAGGGTGCGGTCCAGGAAAGCCTGCTCATTGGCGTCCAGGCCCATGATGGCTTCGGAGATTTCGGTGTTGATGTTTTCGCAGGCTTGCAGCACGCCCTTGCCGAAATAGCGGCTCTTGTCGCCGTCGCGCAGCTCGATCGCCTCGCGCGAACCGGTGGACGCGCCCGAGGGGACAGCGGCGCGGCCCAGCACGCCGGACTCCAGCAGCACGTCGCATTCAACGGTGGGATTACCGCGGGAGTCGATCACTTCGCGGCCGATGATATCAACGATTGCACTCATTCCAAATCTCCATCAAGGTTTTAAAAATTGTAGGCGGTGGCGCGGGCCTGCCGGGGAGGCTGCTGCAACCCGGCGTGCGCACACAACGAAGCGGCCGCCGGACGGCGGCCGCTTGACGTGCGATCAGGAAAAGTTGTTTTCCAAAAAGCCCGCTTTCTTCACGATGCGGTCCAGCTCGATCATCGTGCCCAGCAAATCCTTCATGCGCGCCAGCGGCACGGCATTGGGGCCGTCCGACATGGCTTCGGCCGGGTTCGGGTGGGTTTCCATGAACACGCCCGAGACGCCAGTGGCGATCGCCGCGCGCGCCAGCACGGGAACAAACTCGCGCTGGCCGCCCGAAGACGTGCCCTGCCCGCCCGGCAGCTGCACCGAGTGGGTGGCGTCGAACACCACCGGGGCGCCGGTCTCGCGCATGATCGCCAGGCTGCGCATGTCCGAGACCAGGTTGTTGTAACCGAAGGACACGCCGCGCTCGCAGGCCATGAAATTATCGGTCGGCAGGCCGGCCTCCTTGGCCGCGGCGCGCGCCTTGTCGATCACGTTGACCATGTCGTGCGGCGCCAGGAACTGGCCCTTCTTGATATTGACCGGCTTGCCCGACTGCGCGCAGGCGCGGATGAAATCGGTCTGGCGGCACAGGAAGGCCGGCGTCTGCAGCACGTCGACCACGGCGGCGACCGGCTTGATCTCGTCGATCTCGTGGATGTCGGTCAGCACCGGCACGCCGATCTCTTTCCTGACCTTGGCCAGGATCTCCAGCCCCTTCTCCATGCCCAGCCCGCGGAACGAACTGCCCGACGAGCGGTTGGCCTTGTCGAAGGACGACTTGTAGATGAACGGGATGCCCAGTTCGCCGGTGATTTGCTTCAAGGCGCCGGCCGTATCGAGCGCCATCTGTTCGGACTCGATGACACAGGTACCGGCAATCAGGAAGAACGGCTGGTCGAGGCCGACCTCAAAACCGCAGAGTTTCATGCTTTTCCTTTTGCGGCCGCATCGTGGTGAACCAGCGCATGATGGGCCAATGCTGCGCGAATATACGAAATGAACAGCGGGTGGCCGTCACGCGGGGTCGACTTGAACTCCGGGTGATATTGCACGCCGATGTAGAACGGGTGGGCGTTCTCGCCGGTGCGCGGCAACTCCATGATTTCGCACAGGTCTTCGGTCGGCGTACGCGCCGACACGACCATGCCGGCCTCTTCCACCCGGCCGAGATAGAAATTGTTTGCTTCGTAACGGTGGCGGTGACGCTCGGTCACCGTTTCCCCATAAATTTCAGCCGCCAGCGTGCCCGGCTTGATGCTGCAAGTCTGCGCGCCCAGGCGCATGGTGCCGCCCAGGTCGGAATTCTCGTCGCGGCGCTCGACACGACCGTCGTGGTTTTGCCACTCGTCGATCAGCGCCACCACCGGCTGCTCGGTATCCGGATCGAACTCGGTCGAGTTGGCCTTGGCCAGGCCGGCCTTGTTGCGCGCGTATTCCAGCAGCGCCACCTGCATGCCCAGGCAGATGCCCAGGTAAGGCACCTGGTTCTCGCGGGCATAGCGGGCCGCGGCGATCTTGCCTTCCACGCCGCGCTTGCCGAAACCGCCCGGCACCAGGATCGCATCGTACTTGGCGAGGCTGCCGGTGCCGTTGGCTTCGATTTCTTCCGAATCCAGGTATTCGATGTTCACGCGGCTGCCGGTATGGATGCCGGCGTGGCGCAGCGCTTCGGTCAGCGACTTGTACGACTCGGTGAGGTCGACATACTTGCCGACCATGCCGATGGTCACTTCGTGCGAAGGATTGTTCTGCGCGTCGATCAGCTTGTCCCACATCGACAGGTCGGCCGGCTTGGGCGACAGGCCCAGCTTTTCGCAGATGATGGTATCCAAACCCTGGTCGTGCAGCATCTGCGGAATCTTATAGATGCTATCGGCATCCCACACCGAAATGACGGCGTCGACGGCGACGTTGGAGAACAGCGAGATCTTGTCGCGCTCGTCGTCCGGGATGCGGCGGTCGGCGCGGCACAGCAAGGCGTCCGGCGAAATGCCGATTTCGCGCAGCTTTTGCACGCTGTGCTGGGTCGGCTTGGTCTTGAGTTCGCCGGCCGATGCCAGGAACGGCACCAGCGTCAGGTGGACGAAGGCGGTGGCATTGCGGCCCGAGCGCAGGCTCAATTGGCGCGCGGCTTCGAGGAAAGGCAGCGACTCGATGTCGCCGACGGTGCCGCCGATTTCCACCAGCGCAACTTCATAGCCTTCGGCGCCGCGATGGATGAATTCCTGGATCTCGTTGGTGATGTGCGGGATCACCTGCACGGTCTTGCCCAGGTACTCGCCGCGGCGCTCCTTCCGGATCACCGACTCATACACCTGCCCGGTGGTGAAGTTGTTGACCTTCTTCATCTTGGCCGAGATGAAACGCTCGTAGTGGCCGAGGTCGAGGTCGGTCTCGGCGCCGTCGTCGGTGACGAACACTTCGCCGTGCTGCAGCGGGCTCATCGTGCCGGGGTCGACGTTGATATAGGGATCGAGCTTGAGGAGGGTGACTTTGAGGCCACGCGATTCGAGGATCGCAGCCAGGGACGCGGCGGCAATCCCTTTACCCAGGGAAGACACGACGCCGCCAGTGACAAATACAAACTTGGTCATTACAGATGAGTGCCGAACGGCACATGCGGGAAATTCAAATTATACCCCAAAGCGCTCGTATTTTTAATCCCCTTGCGCCGATATCTGTCTCACCGCAGCGAAACTTGCGTGGAGAAAACACGGCCCGCGAGGCCTCCCGTCTTGACAACCGCGAATCCGCTTAGTTCTTCGTTCCGCCCGCTTGCAGCAGCGCCTGGATCATCTCGTGCGTGGCCTGGGCCGCCAGCAGCGGCGACTCCATGGGAAACAGGTGGCCGCCGGGGATCTGCCGGAAGTGGCGGCCCACCAGGCGCCGGGTGGCATCCAGCCCGGCCAGCCGGCATTCGACCGAATCGACGCCGCCGACAAATCCGATCGGCACCGGATAAGGCCGGCGCGTCAGGCATCCAAGGTGATGGGGAATGGTGCGATAGACCGCGGTTTCCGCCTCGCGCGTGAAGCGCAGGCGTACGCTGCCGTCCTCCTGCGGCGCCAGGCCATGTTCCACGTAGTCGCGCAGCACGCGCTGCGGCCAGGCGGCGAACATGGCCTTGGCGGCGTAATGCTGGTAGGCGCTCTCCATGTCGGGCCAGACATTGCGGCGCTTGACCGACGCCACCGCCGGCGAACGCTTGCCCTCCAGCTTGAGCAATTTGGCCACGCGCAAGGCCTGCGCGCGCCAGCCCGCCACGATGGGCGAATCCAGCAGCACCACGCAGCGCGCCAGGTCGGGACGCTTGCGCGCGGCCATCAGCGACAGGATGCCGCCCATCGAATGCCCTACCAGGATCGCCGGTTCGCGGTAATTGCTTTCCAGCTCCTCGACCAGCTCGCGCCCCAGCTTGCGCCAGCCGTCATCGACCGGATAACGCGGGTTGTGCGCATGCATGGCCAGCGCGCGCACGTCGTAGTGCTGGCGCAGTTGTTCGAAGAACATGCCATAGGTACCGGCCGGGTAACTGTTGGCATGCGCGAAATGCAAGATCGGCAAGCTCATGGAACGGAATAGGAGAAAGGTAATGGCAGCATAGCAAAACCGCAATCACCCTGAGCGTGCTATTTTCCCGGATCGCGAAATATTGGACTAACGCCCATACCAATAGCGCGCATGCGTCTTGCGGTACTCCTCCACATTCAACTGGTCGCCGAAGGTGAGCGTCACCGCCCCCGATTCATCGGTACGCAAACGGCGGATGCCCAGGCGCTGGTAGCGCTCGAAGACTTCCGGATTGGGATGGTTGAAGCGGTTGCGGTAACCGACCTGGAAGATCGCCACCTCCGGCCGCACGGCGCGCAGGAACGGCTCGGTCGAGGAAGTCTTGCTGCCGTGATGCGGCGCCAGCAGCACGGTCGACGGCAACTGCTCGGCCATGGCGCCATTGAGCATCTGATCTTCCTGTATCGCCTCGGCATCGCCGGCCAGCAGAATCGATTGGCGCCCGATCTGCACCTTCAGCACGCAACTGAGCGCATTGGGCCGCCACTTGGTGCTCTCATAGATGGCAGGCACCGGATGCAGCATGGTGAAACCGATGCCGTCCCAATTCCACGATTGCCCCGCCACGCAGCGCTGGTGCGACGGCGAAGCCTTGACGATGGGGCTGCCCTCGGCCAGCGATGAATAAACGCTGTCGATACGCACGCCCTTGAGCAGGGACAAGGCGCCACCGGAATGGTCGATATCGCTATGCGAGATGACCATGCGGTCGATCCGGTCGATGCCGCGCGCGCGCAGGTAAGGCAGGAGCACCCGGGTGGCGCCGTCGGATTGCGGCGTGTAGTACGGGCCGGTGTCATACAGCAAGCGGTGGCCCGGGGTTTCCACCAGCAGCCCCATGCCCTGGCCGATGTCGAAGGCGGTGACGCGCATGGTGCCGTCCGCCGGCGCGCCGGGCGCGTTCAGGATCAGCGGCAGCCAGCCGAACACCCCCAGCCAGCGGACCGGCCAGCCGCGCGGCGCCAGCACCAGCAGCGTGCCGCCCAGCGCCAGCAGGAACATCCACCAGCTCGGCAACGGCGCTTCCCATACCGCGAACGGCATCGCCTCCAGCCAGCCCAGGAAGCCGGCCAGCCACACCAGCAACTGGTGCGGCACCTGCAGCACCCATTCGGCGGCAAATGCCGGCAAGATGCTGCCCAGCAGCGACAAGGGCGTGACCACCAGCCCCACCAGCGGGATGGCGACGGCGTTGGCGATCGGGCTGACCAGCGAATATTGGCCAAACAGCAATACCGTCAGCGGCACCAGGCCGAGCGTGATGATGTACTGGGCCTGGGCCCCGGACTTGATTGCCAGCCACAGCTTCTGCCACCAGCGGGTACGCGCCGCCGCCGCCATCGCATGGCGCGGCTGCATGCGTCCGACCGTGCCGTACAGCAGCAAGCCCACGGCGCCGAAGGACAGCCAGAAGCCCGGCCACAGCAGGGACCAGGGATCGAGCAGCAGCACCAGCCCCAAGGCCAGGCACAGCACCACCGACACGCGCGTGATGCGGCCGCTCCAGAAAGCGACGCCGACCACGATCAGCATGTAAAGCGTGCGTTGCGCCGGCACGCCGAAGCCGGCCAGCAAGACATACACCAGCGCCATCAGCATGCCGGCGATGACCGCCACCTTCTGCGCCGGCAGCAGCAACGGCAATTGCGCGCCGGTAAAGAACGAGCGCCGCCACAGCCAGCTCGCAAGACCGCCGCACATTGCCGCCAGCATGGTGATGTGCAGGCCGGAAATCGCCATCAGGTGGCCGATGCCGGTGCGGTTGAAGATGCTCCAGTCGGATTGGCTGATGCCGCGCTGGTCGCCCATGACCAGCGCCGCGATCACCGGCGCGTAAGGCTCGCCCGGCAATGCCGCCAGGATGCGGTCGCGCAGCCAGCCGCGCGTGTATTCGATGGCATTCGACGGCGTCCAGACAAAGGCGTCGAGGCGCCGGTTGGCCGCGCCCGCCGTCGCGCCAGACGCCGCCGGTGCTGCCACGACATAGCCGGTGGCGCGCACATCGTCCTGCAACAGCCACACCTCATAATCGAAACCGCCCGGATTGGCGTTGCCGTGCGGGCGCTTCAGGCGCACCGTCAGCCGCCAGCGCTCGCCGGGCCGGATATCGGCCACCGGCTGACGTCCCGGCGCCGCCGCTTCGCCATCCTCCGTTGGCACCTGATAACGGCGGTTGCCGTACCACGCCAAGGCCAGCCTGGGCGGCACCGGCGGCGTCACCGCACCCTGCTGCGTCACCTGCTGCACCACCTGCTCGACATCGAAACGAAAGCGCACGCCCTGCTCATTGCGGTCCGGCAGGTTGGCCACGGTGCCGATCACGGTCACGTCCCGGCCCTCCCACGCCGATGGCAGTTCCTGCTCCAGGAAATAGTGCGCAAAGGCCCCGGCCCACAAGAAACCGACCCAGGCGCCGCAAGTCAGCAATAACGGGATGCGCAGGAAGGGTTGCCAGAATTTCCATGCGGTGAGCGCCAGCAGCACGGCCAGCACCAGGCCGGCCACATACCATTCCATGCCGGGCAGCCGCGCCTGCATCTGCAGCAATCCTATGCCGAAGGCAAAGCCGATGATCACACTGCGCATCAGAAGCCCAATCCGGAAGAGGCAAGCCGCGGCAAGGCGGCCAGGGCATTGGCGCAAGTGGCGGCGGCGACCTCTGGCAGCGGCATGCCGCGCAGCCCGGCCAGCACCTCGCCGATGCCTGGAATCTGGTCCGGCGTATTGACGCCGGGATGGCGCCAGGCGGGGGAAATATCAGGCGCATCGGTCTCCAGCACGATGGCCGGCAACGGCAGCTCGGCGGCCAGCCGGCGGATCTGCAGCGAACGCGGGAAGGTCATGGCGCCGCCGAAGCCCAGGTGCAACCCCAGGTCGATAAACGCCTGCGCCTGCTGGAAACTGCCATTGAAGGCATGCGCGATGCCGCCCGGCACGCGGATGCGGCGCAGATGCTTCAAGATGATGTCCTGCGAGCGGCGCACATGCAGCAGCACCGGCAGCCCGAAGTCACGAGCCAGCTTCAGTTGTTCGGAAAAGAAGAATTCCTGCTTCTCGCGCAGCGGCGTCTCCTTCAGTTCCGGCACGAAGAAATCCAGCCCGATCTCGCCCACGCCGATAAACAGCGGGTCGGCCAAGGCGCTTTCGATGGCGGCGCGCAAGGCTTGCAGGTCGGATTCCTGGGCGGTCGGCACGTACAGCGGGTGGATGCCCAGCGCATAGACGCCATTGCCTACCTCACGCGCCAACTGCGCCACGACGCCGAAATTGGCCCGCGCGATGGCCGGAATCACGATCGCCCGCACGCCGGCCCGCGCCGCATCGTCAGCGACGGAGGCGTTATGGCCGCCGAATTCCCCGGCGTCGAGATGGCAATGCGTGTCGACCCACATGTGCGTACTGGTATGGCGTGAAGACTCGATGTGAAAGTACATTAAGTCGCCGGCTTGTGCCGGCGCGCACGCAAAGAGGGCTGGACTGCCATGATCGTCCTGGCATGCTTCCCCCGAAGCGTATTTTTTTTAATGCAGCATACCCGGATTCGTTCCAGGCCCAGAAGCGGGAGTTTACCGTTTAACGGCCGCTTGCAACTCTTAACATGAGTAAAGAAACGGGCAAACAGAATTTAACCCGGATAAACCGCAATCTGCGTCATCTCCGACAGGACAAACAAAATGGACAAACAAAAAGGACGCAATCTCTTGCGTCCTTTTTTCCTGAGCCTGGCAAGCTAAGCCCGGCGCTATCCCGCAATCTCGTCAGGCCGCTTCCAGCGACTTGCCCAGCTTGCGCAGGAATTGCTCGCAACGGTCCAGCTGCGCCAGCGTCACGAACTCGTTGGGCTTGTGCGCATTGTCGATGCTGCCGGGGCCGCACACGATGGTGGGGATGCCGATCTGCTGGAACAGGCCGGCTTCGGTGCCATAGGCCACCTTGCGCGTCTCGCGGTCGCCGGTCAGCGTGCGCACCAGTTCGGTGATCGCCGCCTGCTCGGCCGCTTCCAGCGCCGGGCTACCGGCGAAATTGTCGATTTCGATGCGGGCGTCGGCAAACTCCGCCTGCATCTTCGGCAACAGCACGTCGCGCACGTAGACATCGATCTGCGCCTGGATGTCGGCCACCTTCATGCCCGGCAGGTTGCGGAACTCATAGGTGAACTCGCACAGCTCGGGAATGGTGTTGACCGCGATGCCGCCGCGGATCTGGTTGGTGGTCATGGTGGAAAACGGCACGTCGAAGAACTGGTCGTACGGGCCATTGGCCTTGTAGGCATCAGCGAAGTCGCGGATGGCGCAGATCATGCGCGCGGCGTATTCGATGGCGTTGCAGCCCTGCGGCGTGAGCGACGAGTGGGCCGACTTGCCATGCACCTTGCAGGCGAACACGTTGATGCCCTTGTGCGCCACCACCACGTTCATGCCGGTGGGCTCGCCCACCACGCAGCCGTCGACCTTGATGCCGCGCTTGACGATTTCTTCCAGCATCGCCGGCGCGCCGATGCAGCCGATTTCCTCGTCATACGAGAACGCCAGGTGCAGCGGCTTGGCGCGCGGCATGGCCAGGAACTCCGGCGTGAGCGCCATGGCCGTGGCGATGAAGCCCTTCATGTCGCAACTGCCGCGCGCGTACAGGGCGCCGTCCTTCTCGACCAGCTTGAATGGGTCGGTGTCCCACTTCTGGCCGTCCACCGGCACCACGTCGGTATGCCCGGACAGGACGATGCCGCCCTGGGTCGCGCCCGCATTGGCGCCGGCGGTGGCCGGCAGCGTGGCAAACAGGTTGGCCTTGGTCTTTTCCTTGTTGTGGGCGAACCAGGGCTTGATGCCCTGCTGCTCCAGGTTATCGCGCAAGGCGGCGATCAGTTCAAGATTGGAGTTGCGGCTGGTAGTGTCGAAACCGACCAGTGTTTCCAGCCATTGACGCTTATTCATTTGGTATTGCTCCCTTTCAAAACAGGTACGCGGCAGGCGCCCGCTGGGCCCCGCCGCCACCGATGCAGCCATACAGCCATGCAGCCATGCAGCAAGCTTACTCCGTAATCGGCCCGGCCTGCTGCAGGCCGTTTTCCGACAATCTCAGGACCCGCCCGCAACGCGCGGCCAGGTCGCTGTCATGGGTCACGATCACGAAGGCCGTGCCCAGCGTCTGCGACAGTTCGAGCATCAGCTCAAACGTCTTGTCGGCGGTGCCGCGGTCGAGGTTGCCGGTGGGCTCATCAGCCAGCACGCAGGCCGGATGCGTCACCAGGGCGCGCGCCAGCGCCACGCGCTGGCGTTCGCCGCCGGAGAGCTCGCCCGGCACGTGCGACACGCGCTGCTCCAGGCCGACCCGGGCCAGGATCTCGCGCGCCTGCTGCTGCGCCTGGTCGCGCTTGACGCGACGGATCATCAGCGGCATGGCGACGTTATCCAGCGCCGAGAATTCCGGCAGCAGGTGGTGGAACTGGTAGACGAAGCCCAGCGACTTGTTGCGCAGCTCGCCGCGCGCCGATTCGCCCAGGCTGGCAAAATCCCGGCCCTGCAGCACGACCGAACCGGCGGACGGCGTATCCAGCCCGCCCAGCAGATGCAGCAAGGTCGACTTGCCGGAACCCGAGGCGCCGACGATGGCCACCTGCTCGCCATGATGCACATCGATGTCGATGCCGGCCAGCACCTTCACCGAATATTTGCCTTGGGTGAAGGTCTTGCCCAGGCCGCGCGCGGCCAGTACCACTTGGTTGTTGTCCATTGCCTTATTCATAACGCAGGGCCTCCGCCGGTTTGACGCGGGATGCGGCCCAGCTCGGATACAGCGTCGCCAGGAAGGCCAGCACCACCGCCACGCCGCCGATGGTGTAGACATCGGACCAGATCAGGTCGGAAGGCAACTCGGAGATCACGTAAATGCTCTTGGGCAGGAACTGCACGTGGAAGGCGCGTTCGATGGCCGGCACCACCACGTCGATGTTGAGCGCCACCGCCACGCCCAGGCCGATGCCGATGGCCGTGCCGATCAGCCCCACCAGCGCCCCCTGGATGACGAAGATCTTCATGATGGAACCGGGCGAAGCGCCCAGCGTGCGCAGGATGGCGATGTCGGCCTGCTTGTCGGTCACCGTCATCACCAGCGTGGACACCAGGTTGAAGGCGGCCACCGCGATGATGAGCGTCAGGATGATGAACATCATGCGCTTCTCGGTCTTGACCGCGGCGAACCAGTTGCTGTTCTGCTGCGACCAGTCGCGCAGGTAGAGGTCGCCGCTCAGCGTCGAGGCCAGTTGCTGGGTCACCTGCGGCGCCTGCAGCATGTCGCGGATGCGCAGCCGCACGCCGGTCGGGGCGTCGAGGCGGAACAGGGTTTCCGCATCCTGGATGTGGATGAAGGCCAGCGAAGAGTCGAACTCATAGTGTCCGGCCTCGAAAATGCCGCCCACCGTGAATTGCTTCAGGCGCGGCAATACCCCGGCCGGCGTCACCTGCCCTTGCGGCGCGATCAGCGTCACCTTGTCGCCGATGCCCACGCGCAAGCCGCGCGCCAGCTCGCTGCCCAGCACAATGTCGAATTCACCGGGCTTGAGCGAGGCGAAACTGCCTTGCTTGATCTGCTTGGCGACATCGGAAACCTTGGGCTCCTCTTCCGGCAGCACGCCGCGGATCAGCACGCCGCGCACATTGTCATCGCGCGTCATCATCGCCTGCGCCGCCACATAGGGCGCGGCGCCCAGCACTTCCTTGTTCTGGAAGGTCTGCTTGGCCACCGCTTGCCAGTCGCGCATGGCGCCGGAAGCGTCGAATACCTCGATGTGCGCCAGCACCGACAGCATGCGGTCGCGCACTTCCTTCTGGAAACCGTTCATGACCGACAGCACCACGATCAGCGCGGCCACGCCAAGCGCGATGCCGGCCATGGAAATCAGGGAAATGAAGGAGATGAAACTGTTGCGGCCGCTGCGCTTGCCAGCGCGCGTATAACGGATGCCGACCAACCATTCGAACGGCAGGTTTTTTATTAGACTCAAAATTGCTCCGAGAGAAGGCTGAATGAAAAGCGCGGCCAATGATGTCCCCATCACAACGAATACCGGCGCATTTCGACAGGCGAAGCGCGAAGTTTGCCACAGAATGGGCCGGGCGGCCCAGCTCGCTTGCCCCGTTCGCTGCCGTGCCGGGATAGAGCCCGGCTTTGTCCATAGGTTCTCGGCGACATGAAGTCTTACATTTGCGGCAAGCGGCGCAGCCATCCCGAGGCAGGTTCCATATCGACAACTTCTGCCGCGTATTTTGTCATGGCGCCGCGCCCGGCATTGCGCGCGGAACTGGTTATATATACAGTACAAGGCTTTCCGCAACATCCAACCCCGATACGCCAATACACCAATGCTGCCCGATCCAGCCGCCGCCCTTGATGCCGCCGAGCCCGCCGCCGATGCCGGCAAGGATCCCTTTGCCAGGCTCAACGAGCAACAGCGCGCCGCGGTAGAACATGGCGGCAAGCTGCCGCCCGCCCGGCAAGATCCCTTGCTGATCGTGGCCGGCGCCGGTTCCGGCAAGACCAGCACGCTGGCGCACCGGGTCGCCAAATTGATCCTGGACGGCGCCGATCCGCAACGCATCCTGCTGCTGACCTTTTCGCGCCGCGCCGCCGCCGACATGGGACGGCGCGTCGGCCAGGTGATCGGGCAAGTGCTGCAACTGCCGCCATCGGCGTCGCCGCCGCAACTGCCGTGGTCGGGCACCTTCCATGCGATCGGCGCGCGCCTGCTGCGCGACTACGCGCTGCAAATCGGCCTGGAAAAAGATTTCACCATCCAGGACCGCGGCGACTCGGAAGACCTGATGGGCCTGCTGCGCCATGAGATGGGGCTGACGGCCACCGACAAGCGCTTTCCACTGAAGGCCACCTGCCTGGCTATCTATTCGCGCGCGGTCAACACCCGCGAAGATCTGGGCACGGTGCTGCACACGCAATTCCCCTGGTGCCGCGAATGGGAGACCCAACTGGCCGAACTGTTCGCGCACTACGCCGACGCCAAGGAACAACAGCACGTGCTGGACTACGACGACCTGCTGCTGTTCTGGGCCGACCTGCTGTCCGACGCCGAGCTGGCGCGCCATGTGGGTGAACGCTTCGACCATGTGCTGGTGGACGAATACCAGGACAGCAACCGCCTGCAGGCCGAGATCCTGCAACGCATGAAGCCCGACGGCGCCGGCGTCACCGCCGTGGGCGACGACGCCCAATCGATCTACTCCTTCCGCGGCGCCACGGTGCGCAACATCCTCGAGTTTCCCGCGCTGTTCTCGCGCCCGGCGCGCATCGTCACGCTGGAGCGCAATTACCGCTCGACCCAGCCGATCCTGGCGGCCTCCAATGCCGTCATCGCCGAGGCTCCCGAGCGCCACCACAAGAACCTGTGGAGCGACCTGCCCTCCTCGCAAAAGCCGCAACTGGTGCTGATCCCGGACGAAGTGGAACAGGCGCGCTGGATTGCCAACCGGGTGCTGGCGCACCGCGAACAGGGCCTGACGCTGAAGTCGCAGGCGGTGCTGTTTCGCACCGCCACGCACAGCGCGGCGCTGGAGCTGGAACTGGCCCGCCGCAACATCCCCTTCCTGAAATTCGGCGGCTTGAAGTTCCTCGAAAGCACCCACATCAAGGACCTGCTTTCGCTGCTGCGCCTGGCGCACAATCCCAACGGCCGCATGGCCGGCTTTCGCGCGCTGCAGTTGATCCCGGGCATCGGCCCGGCCACCGCCAGGAAGGCGCTGGACCTGATGGCCGCCGCCGACGACCCGGCCGCCGCCCTGCTCGACTTCGCCCCGCCGGCCAATGCGGCGCTGGAGTGGCAGGCCTTCGCCAACACCTATGCGCTGATGCGCCGCGCATCGGCGCCATGGCCGGACGACATCCATGCCGCGCGCGACTGGTACCTGCCGCAACTGGAACGCAAGTACGATGACGCCGGCACCCGCAGCGCCGACATCGAACAACTGGCCGCGCTGGCCGGCGGCTATGCCTCGCGTGAAAAATTCCTGACCGAACTGACGCTGGACCCGCCCGAAGCCAGCGGCGACTATGCGGAACCGCCCTACCGCGACGAGGACTACCTGACGCTGTCCACCATCCACTCCGCCAAAGGCCAGGAATGGCGCTCGGTGCATGTGCTCAACGTGGTGGACGGCTGCATCCCGTCGGATCTGGCCACCGGCAACGAAGCCGAGATCGCCGAAGAGCGCCGCCTGCTGTACGTGGCCATGACGCGCGCCAAAGAATACCTGCACCTGGTGGTGCCGCAACGCTTCTACGTCACCCAGCAGACGCCGCAAGGCGACCGCCACGTCAACGCCATCCGCAGCCGCTTCATCACGCCGCGCATGCTGCCGCACTTCGAAGACAGCCTGTGGCTCTCGGCCGAAACCAACGGCGCACGCACGCCCATGCCCGACAGCGTCAGGATGCTGGTGCGGCAGCGGGCCAGGAATGCCTGGAAGCAGGGCTAGGCCCGCCTTCCAGGCGCAAGCCTGCCCCGACTTGCGCCAGAACAACGGGAGCAATTGCGGGACACTCGCAGCAACGCCCGCATCGCTTGGGCTGCCAACCGCTAAAATAGCACCCCATGAATCAACTCGACATCCTCATCCCCTTCGCCCTGCCCCCTGCCGGCATGGCGCGCGACCTGCTGCGCCAATGCCAGGCGCCGGCGCTGGCGATGCTGCTGGCGCGCGGCAAACACGCCGCGCCGACCCAATCCCACGATCCTTTTTCGCGCGCCTTGCCGCATGAGCACTGGCTGGCGCAACGCTTCGGCCTGCCGCAACCGGCGCAGGACAGCAGCCCGGCGGCCGCTGCGGCCCTGATGCGCGGCCTCGGCCACACGCCGGCCGCCGGCCAGTGGTTCGTGCTGCATCCGGCCCACATCCACGTCGCGCGCGACCACCTGGTGCTGACCGATGTGGCGCAGTTGCAGCTGGATGAGGCGCAATCGCAGAAGCTGTTTGCGTCGGCCGCGCCGCTGTTTACCGACATCGGCCATGAAGTGGTGTATGGCGACGCCCGCACCTGGTTCATCCGCGCCGACGCCTGGGCCGGCCTGCGCACCTCGACCCCGTCCGCCGCCAGCGGCCGCAATGTCGATATCTGGATGCCGGAGGGCCCGGGCGAACTGGCCTGGCGCAAGCTGCAAAACGAAGTGCAGATGCAGTGGTTCTCGGAAAGCCTGAATGAAGAGCGCGAAATGCGCGGCCTGAAGGCGGTCAACTCGATGTGGATCTGGGGCGGCGCCGATGCCAAGGTTTGCGCCGCGCCGGCCTATGCCGCCAGCTATGGCCTCAATGGCTGGACGCAAGCGTTCGGCGCCGCGGCGGTGACGCCATCCACCGCCGCCGAGGTCGCCGCCGGCAGCGGCCGCCGCTTGCTGCTGCTGGACCAGTTGGTGGAAATCGCCCTGGCCGAGGAATGGGGCCTGTGGCTGCAGCGTATGGAAACCCTGGATCGCGAATGGCTGGCGCCGCTCTTGGCATCGCTGCGCGGCGGCGCCTTCGACGCCATCAACCTGGTCCTGGCCGGCTCCGACAAGCTGGCGCAGATTTCCGTCACCCGTGGCGCGCTGCGCAAGTTCTGGCGCAAACCCTCGTTACAAAGACTCGCCGCATGATCCGCATCGCCACCCGCCCCTACTCCATCCAGCAGTCCGAGCAACTGATCGCCGAAGGCGTGCACCCGGTGCTGGCGCGCGTGTACGCGGCGCGCGGCCTGGCCAGTGCGCGCGAACTGGCCAGCGAGCTCAATGCCCTGATCGCGCCGTCCGGCCTGTTGCATATCGACGCCGCCGCCAGTTACCTGGCCGACGCCATCGCCGCCCGCAAGAAGCTGGTGATCGTGGCCGACTACGATTGCGACGGCGCCACCGCCTGCGCCGTGGGCCTGCGCGGCTTGCGCCTGTTGGGTGCGCAGGTTGACTACATCGTGCCCAACCGCTTCGAGTACGGCTATGGGCTCACCCCGGAGATCGTCGCGCTGACCGTGCGCGAAAAGGCGCCGGACGTGATCATCACGGTCGATAACGGCATCGCCAGCATCGACGGCGTGGCCGAGGCCAAGCGGCGCGGCATCGACGTGGTCGTGACCGATCACCACCTGCCGGGCGACGCGCTGCCCGACGCGCGCGTGATCGTCAACCCGAACCAGCCCGAATGCGGCTTCCCCAGCAAGAACCTGGCCGGCGTGGGCGTGATGTTCTACGTGCTGCTGGCGCTGCGCGCCGAGATGCGCAAACGCGGCATCTTCGATGCGCAAACCCAGCCAAGGCTGGATGCGCTGCTGGATCTGGTGGCATTGGGTACGGTGGCCGACG
Organism: Herbaspirillum sp. GW821-FHT09A12; assembly: GCF_059418325.1. Classification (NCBI taxonomy): domain Bacteria; kingdom Pseudomonadati; phylum Pseudomonadota; class Betaproteobacteria; order Burkholderiales; family Oxalobacteraceae; genus Herbaspirillum; species Herbaspirillum sp. GW821-FHT09A12. The sequence goes on along the minus strand of NZ_JBWKPR010000002.1, from coordinate 105,320 downwards.
TGGTCAAGCTGGACGCCAACAACCGTATCCTGGTGGCGCAGGGCTTGAAGCGCATGCGCAGCGGCAAGATGCATGCCGGCATCGCCGCGCTGTTTCGCGCGGCCGGGCGCGAGGCGCGGCGCGCCACGCCGTTCGACCTGGGTTTCGCGGTCGGCCCGCGCCTGAACGCGGCCGGGCGCCTGGCCGACATGGCGCTGGGCATCGAATGCCTGACCACCGACGATGAAGGCCGGGCCTGGGCCATCGCCCAGGAGCTCGACGCCATCAACCGCGAACGGCGCGACATCGAAGCCGGCATGCAGGACACCGCGCTGAACCTGCTGGACGATTTCAATCCGGCCGACCGTCGCACCATCGCCGTGTTCGACGCCTCCTGGCACCAGGGCGTGATCGGCATCGTGGCCTCGCGCCTGAAGGACAAGTTCTACCGCCCGACGATCACCTTCGCGCCCGGCGACGAAGGTTTCATCAAGGGCTCGGGCCGCTCGATCGCCGGTTTCCACCTGCGCGACGCGCTCGACCTGGTTTCCAAGCATGCGCCGTCGGTGATCACCAAGTTCGGCGGCCATGCGATGGCGGCCGGGCTGACCATCCATGCCGAGGCCTTCGACGCCTTCGCCCAGGCGTTCGAAGCGGTCGGCCAGGACTGGCTGACGCAAAACCAGCTGGAGCGCGTGATCGAGACCGACGGCGTGCTGGAGGATGCCTATTATTCGGTGCAGTTCATCGGCGTGATGGACGAGCAGGTATGGGGCCAGGGCTTTGCGCCGCCGGTGTTCTGCGACACCTTCCGCGTGCTCAACCAGCGCATCCTGAAAGAAAAGCACCTGAAGCTGCTGCTGGAAAAGAATGGCCAGAAATACGACGCCATCTGGTTCGGCCACGCCGATGCCCTGCCCGACTACGCCACCGTCGCTTTCCGCCTGGACGCCAACGAATACAACGGCAAGACCACCGTGCAATTGATGGTGGAGCACGCCGAACCGGCCTGACCGGCTCCTGGCGCCGCCCATCTTGTGGCAAAGCGCAAATAGAATGCCAACAAGGCCGCCGCCTGATGGCACAATGCCACAATGTCATCAGGCGCACCTCCGGCAGCACGGCGCCCTGATGGAAACGGGTTCCCGGGCAGAACAACAACACCAAACCTTGCCGATGAAGATCAAACGCTTCGCCAACAGCCTTCTCACCCGCCTTGTGCTGTTGGGGATCGTGGTCATCGTCTCCACGGCGATCGCACGTTACTATTTCCTGGTCAACTTTCTGGAAAGCGACCAGAACGTCGTCGCCGCCGAACGGCAAGGCACCATCGCCGGCTACCTGGCGCAGGACATCGGCTACCGTATCGAAGAACGGCGCAGCTTCCTGGAACGTCTGGCGGCGCACATGCCGCCAGCCCTGCTGCGCGATCCGGCCGCCGCGCGCGCATGGCTGCGCGAACGTTACGAACTGCAGCCGCTGCTGGCGCAACACTTCTTCGTGGCTGACGACAGCGGCGCGATCCTGCTCGACTACCCCGCGATGAAGAATCGGCGCGCCTTGTCGCTGGCCGCCGACCCCGATTACCAACGCGCGCTGGCCGGGGCGACCGTGATCGGCGAACCGTTCCTGAGCCCGGCATCGGGGACGCCGGTTCTGGTCATGCTGGTTCCGATCAAGGACGCGGGCGGCAAGGTGGCGGCGGTGCTGGGCGGCATCAACGAACTCAACGCGCCCGGATTTCTCGCGCAACTGCAGCAGGGACGCCTGGAACCGTCCGGCGGCTTCCAGCTGGTGTCGCCGGCACGGCGGCGGGTCATCGCCGCCAACGATCCCTTGCTGGTCTTCACTGCGCTGCCGGCCAGCGGGGCCGATCCCATGCTGGACCGCGCGCTGGCGGGTTTTCGCGGCAACGGTGCCGCCCCCAATGCCAACGGCGTCGATGAGATCAAGGGATTCGCCTCGGTGCCCGGCACCGGCTGGTTCGTCACCGCCAGCCTGCCGCTGGCCTCCGCGCTGCCGGCCGTGAGCCGCATGCGCCACCTGGTCGCGCGCGGCGGCCTGATCCAGGGAAGCGTGATCTTTCTGATCATCGCCCTGGCCTACCTCTGGTTCTTCCGTCCGCTGCGCCGCGCCGCCGACCTGGCCGACAAGATGACGCGCGGGGAAATCCCGCTATCGCCGCTGCCGGTGGTGCGGCGCGACGAGGTCGGCTACCTCACCATGGCATTCAACGGCTTGCTCGCCCGGCTCAAATTGCACCAGTCGGAACTGCAGCATCAGGCCCACCATGACGTCCTGACCGGCCTGCCCAACCGCACGATGCTGGCCGAACGCATGCAACAAGCGCTGGCCCGGGCCCGTTTCGGGCAAAGCGGAATCGCGCTGCTGTTTCTCGATCTCGACGGCTTCAAGCCGATCAACGACACCCTCGGGCATAAGGCCGGCGACCTGGCGCTGCAGGAAGTCGCCGGGCGCCTGCGCCAGGTGGCGCGCCATAGCGACACCCTGGCGCGCGTGGGCGGGGACGAATTCGTGCTGCTGGCCACCGACCTCGACGCGCCCCTGGAAAACGGCGCCCGCGCGCTGGCCGAAAAATGCATCAGGACGGTCTCCGAGCCGCTGCGGCTGGCGCCGGGGCAATACCAGTTGGGGGTCTCGATCGGGATTGCCGTGTGCGACGGCTGCTGCGACGCCGACAGCCTGCTGCAAGCCGCCGACCAGGCCATGTACAGCGCCAAGGCCGGCGGCCGCGGCGGCTATGTGATCGCGCCGGCCGGATGCGGCCGCGCCATCGTCAGCGCACCGGCAGGAACTGCAGGAACGAACCGCCCAGCAGGTTCTGCACATAGCTGATCCCGGCGCGGCGATATTTCTCGGTAATGAATTCGGCCATCAGGTCGAGACGGCCGACGATCTTGCCGAACTCCCGTTCGAAACTGAGGTTGCGCATGTCGGCATTGATCTCGTCGGACAGCAGCAATGGGCCGCCGGCCGCATTGCGGCGACTGGCCAGGATCCAGGCGCCGATCTCGACATTGCGCGCGGCGTTGTACAGGTGCTGGGCATCCAGCCCGTCGATGAGGAAGAATTCGATCTTGTTGCCGTGCGCGACGATGATCATGTCGGCGGTGGCATAGATAAAGGCGGCCACGCGGTCGCCCTTGAAGTCCGGGCCCAGCGCCAGCGCCATGGCGGCGATATCGCGCTTGCCCTGCAACTCGGGCCAGGGCTGGCGCTTCTCCACCGCCTCCTTTACCTTGGCGAGCGCCTCTTCGCGGCTGGCGGCGGTCTTTTTCCATTCCCCCGGGTTGCGCCGATAGAGCTTGTCCATCAGCAGGTAGAGCCCGTCGAGGTTGGCGCGCATGGCCAGCGTGGCGATCCGGTTGGTGTCGGACTGCCCCATCTCGCGCGAACTGGCGTCCGCGCCCTTGACCTGCCCATGCGGCGCCGGGGAACTGGCGCAGCCGGCCAGCAAGGCGGTGCACAGCAGCGTGATCGGCAGGAGGCGCGTTCCGGTTATGGTCATCGGCAGGCAAGTGAAAGCAAGCTGATAGGACTGATCCTAGCAGATTGCGTTCACTGCCCGAATGATGATTTCAGGTTGCGCCCGGCCACGGCGCCGCCGGATGGGACATCACCCCAGGGGCACGCCGGTCAGGTAACCGACTGTGGCGCCGAAACGATCCTTGTAGTTGGCGCGCACCAGCGGATCGAGCGTGGCCTTGACCTTGTCGTGCAAGCCCTTCTCCCAGTCGCCGGCGTGCTGGAAGTTGCTCATCACATAGGTCCAGCCATTGATCTCGTCGACCGCGTGCAAGCCGGTCGACTCGGCCCCTGCCGGGCAGGACAGCACGCGCGTCAATGCCTTGGTATCGACGTTGTAGGCCCACAGGAAGTTGTTGACGTGCATGCCGCTGTCTTCGCCGATGAACAGCGTGCGCAGCTTTTCCGAGAACTTGATGTTGTCCGGGTTGGCGATGCTATCTTGCGCTGCCAGGTTGCCCAGCGCATCCGGCGTCTTCAGATCCACGCCCACCAGTTCGGCCGGCGGCGCCATGTCGATCGGCACCCATTCGCTGTCGATGGCATGGCCCGCCGCGTCGCGCTGGCCGCCGCGCAGGTTCAAGGCATACACGGCGCCGGCCTTGGGGCCTTGCACCTTGATGTGGCCGGAGCCGTCCAGCATCGAGGTCTGCACATAGGACATGGCCGAATAGGCGATCTTGTCGCGCGCGTTGACGGTGGTGCCTTCCATCTTGGTGAAGCCCAGGCTGCCGCCGGCCAGCGCGGCGTAGCGGTGGGTTTCCAGGAAGGCGGCGGCCTTCTGCATGCCCGGCTTGAGGCGCACCCAGTTGGGCTTGCCGTTGAACGGGATTCTGGAGAACGAACCGTCGGACGGATCGCTGGTGCGGATATCCATGATGTCGGCGGCCTTGTAGCGCTCGGCCATGGCCTTGATTTCATCGCTGGTGGCGCTGCCCAGCTTGACCCACGACAGCTTGCCGGCCCCCGGCCCCACGCCCGAGACCTGCTCCCAGCGCGCCACATACAAGGCGCCCGCCGACAGGTCGGCCGCGCGCTCGGCGATGAACATGAACAGGCCGCCATTGGTGGCGTCGTCGCCCATCAGCACGGTGCGCCGGTCGGGCATGACCTGCACCAGCTCGTGCGAGATGCGACCCAGGCAGTAATGCTTTTTGATCGAACCGGTGCCGTCGGCATGTACCGTGACTTCGGGCAAGTGGCCGTAATGGTAGGGATTGGCGCGGCTTTCATCGCCGTACAGGTTCTTGCTGAAGGCCTTGAATTGCGGATTGGAAGCGATGGCGGCGGCGTCCGGCTCGTACTCTTCGCTGGAGAGGTGGGTATTCCACGGCGACAGGCTGGCGCCGCAGGTGATCCACAGGCCGTTGACCTGCGAAGTATCGACGTTGTGGTACCTGACCAGCGACAGCTTGCCCGAGGACGGCTCCTGGTCCAGCGTCAGCACCGCGATCGGCGAGGGCAACTGGCCGTACATCGCGGCCTGCTTCTGGTCGCGCGTGGTGTATTCGAACTGCACCACGGCGAATACCGTGTTGCCCTTCACGCCGGGCACGCTGGCGCCCTTGACGGTCAGCAGCGACGAGCCGTCCGGGCAGTCCGAGAAGAACTGGCGCTCCTTGCCCGGCACCGAGCGGTCGATGATCGGCTGGTTGTTGATATCGACATAACCGCCGGCCAGGATGGCGCCGCCACGGCCGTCCGGCACCATGTCGCCGGTCATGAAGAAAGGCTGGTAGGCCAGCTGGTAGGTTTGCTTGCTGCCGTCGGCGAACGCCACTTCCAGCGCCGAGCCCACGGTGGTGCTGGCCATCGCCGCCGGGTTGGCCAAGGTCGGCGCCGGCATGCCGGTGAAACGGGCCGACACGAAGGGCTTGCCCGCGCCCGGCGTGGCGCAGGCCGACAGCATGGCGGCGGCGCCGCCGGCCAGCGGCAGCAGCGGCGCGGCGGCCAGCGCCTTGAGCAGGCCGCGGCGGCCGGCCTGCGGGATGCCGTCTGGGGCGGCGGATTGGATGGCGTGTTGCTCAGGCTGTCTCATCGATGTTTCTCCGTGTCAACTTAAAGGACCCGCGGCGCATTGCGCCTGATGCGGCGTCAGCGTTTTGTCAGTCGTGCAAAGCGCTGCGATGGTAGCGGCCGAAAATGACAGGCTTGTGACGGGGCGGCGGCCGAATCGGCGCTCTCCTCTTGTATAATGTGCGGTTTGATCGCAAAAGAAACCATCATGGAAGCAGAACGCCTCAATTCCCTCCAATCCTTGCTCGACGACCTGGCCACCCGCGCCACCGAGCTACGGAGGTATCTTTGACTTCGATGTGAAGTCGGAGAAACTCGAACAAGTCAACGCCGAACTGGAAGACCCGAACGTCTGGAACGACCAGAAGCGGGCGCAGGACCTCGGCAAGGAAAAGAAATCGCTGGAAGCGATTGTCCACACCCTGATCAAGATCGACGCCGACCTCGGCGACGCCAAGGATCTCTTCGAGATGGCGCGCGAGGAAAAGGATGAAGACACCATCGCCTCCATCGAAAGCGATGCCGAAGGCCTGAAAAAGCTGGTGGAAGAAATGGAATTCCGCCGCATGTTCAGCGGCCAGATGGACGCCAACAACTGCTTCATCGACATCCAGGCCGGCGCCGGCGGCACCGAGGCGCAGGACTGGGCGTCGATGCTGCTGCGCCAGTACCTGCGCTATTGCGAGCGCAAGGGCTTCAAGGCCGAGATCCTGGAACAGTCCGACGGCGAAGTGGCCGGCATCAAGACCGCCACCATCAAGGTCGAAGGCGACTACGCCTACGGCTTCCTGCGCACCGAGACCGGCGTGCACCGCCTGGTGCGCAAGTCGCCGTTCGACTCGAGCAACGGCCGCCATACCTCGTTCTCGAGCCTGTTCGTCTACCCGGAAGTGGACGAATCCTTCGACATCGAGATCAACCCGGCCGATGTGCGCGTGGATACCTACCGCGCCTCCGGCGCCGGCGGCCAGCACATCAACAAGACCGACTCCGCGGTGCGCCTGACGCACGCGCCGTCCGGCATCGTCGTGCAATGCCAGAACGACCGCAGCCAGCACCGCAACCGCGCCGAAGCGTGGGAAATGCTCAAGTCCAAGCTGTTCGAACTGGAACTGCGCAAGCGCATGAGCGAACAGCAGAAGCTGGAAGACTCCAAGACCGACGTCGGTTGGGGCCACCAGATCCGCTCCTATGTGCTGGACCAGTCCCGCATCAAGGACCTGCGCACCAACCATGAAACCGGCAACACCAAGGCGGTGCTCGACGGCGACCTCGACGACTTCATCGCCGCTTCGCTGAAACAGGGCGTCTGACGGCGCGCGCCGCGGAGCCCCGCTCCACGGCGCCGCCACCTCCGACCGACCGTTCAACATTCAAGAATTCCAACCATGACCACGCAAAACAACAACGCCGCCCAGCCGGCACCTGCCGCCGACGAGAACAGCATCATCGCCGAGCGCCGCGCCAAGCTGGCGGCCATTCGCGCACAAGGCATCGCCTTCCCCAACGACTTCCGTCCGGCCGACAAGGCCGCCGAGCTGCACGCCAAATACGACGGGCTTGAGAACGAAGCGCTGGAAGCCAACCCGGTGAACGTCTCGGTGGCCGGGCGCATGATGTTGAAGCGGGTCATGGGCAAGGCCGCCTTCGCCACCCTGCAGGACGCCTCGGGCGAGCGCGCCGACGGCCGCATCCAGCTCTACGTGACCAAGGACGTGACCGGCGACGAAGCCATGGCCGCCTTCAAGCACTACGACCTGGGCGACATCCTGGGCGCCGAAGGCACGCTGTTCAAGACCAAGACCGGCGAGCTGTCGATCAAGGTGACCAGCCTCAAGCTGATCACCAAGTCGCTGCGCCCGCTGCCGGACAAGTTCCACGGCCTGTCCGACCAGGAAATGAAGTACCGCCAGCGCTACGTCGACCTGATCGTGAGCGAGGAAACCCGCCGCACCTTCAAGGCCCGTACCGCGGCCATGTCGTCGATCCGCCGTTTCATGGAGACCAACGGCTTCATGGAAGTGGAAACCCCGATGCTGCACCCGATCCCGGGCGGCGCCGCGGCCAAGCCCTTCATCACCCACCACAACGCGCTGGACATGCAGATGTTCATGCGCATCGCCCCCGAGCTGTACCTGAAGCGCCTGGTGGTGGGCGGCTTCGAGCGCGTGTTCGAAATCAACCGCAACTTCCGCAATGAAGGCGTTTCGCCGCGCCACAATCCGGAATTCACGATGATGGAGTTCTACGCCGCCTACGTGGATTACCAGTGGCTGATGGGCTTCACCGAACAGGTGATCCGCCAGGCCGCGATCGATGCCCACGGCACCGCCACCCTGACCTACCAGGGCCGCGAGCTGGACCTGTCCAAGCCGTTCGACCGCCTGACCATCACCGGCGCCATCGTCAAGTACGCGCCGCAGTACAGCGAGGCGCAACTGGCCGACATCGAATTCCTGCGCACCGAACTGAAGAAGTTCGGCGTCAAGACCGACCAGGCGCCGCTGGCCGGCGCCGGCATCGGCGCGCTGCAGCTGGCGCTGTTCGAAGAGACCGCCGAATCGCAGTTGTGGAACCCGACCTACATCATCGACTACCCGGTTGAAGTCTCGCCGCTGGCGCGCGCCTCCGACACCGTGCCGGGCATTACCGAGCGCTTCGAGCTGTTCATCACCGGCCGCGAGATCGCCAACGGCTTCTCCGAGCTCAACGATGCCGAAGACCAGGCCGCGCGCTTCCAGGCGCAAGTAGCCGCCAAGGACGCCGGCGACGAAGAAGCGATGTACTACGACGCCGACTACATCCGCGCGCTGGAATACGGCATGCCGCCGGCCGGCGGCTGCGGCATCGGCATCGACCGCCTGATGATGCTGATCACCGATTCGCCCAACATCCGCGACGTGATCCTGTTCCCGCACCTGCGCCGCGAAGACTGAATACCTGCCGCAACCTGTTTGCCGCAAGTGCGCCCCCCGCCCGGGATGCGCACTTGCGTTCCACCGCCCTCCTCCCACCGTCCCCAAAACGCAACGTTGCCGCGACGACAACACGCATCGGGCAACGCCGCCCAGCCCGCCGCACGCGCCCGCTCCCTTGATCAGCTTGGGTGTAACCGGCCGGATCTTTCCTGGCATTACAAGTTTTTACAACTGACACACTATCCAGATTTTTTTCGGCGCCATACCTCGCCATAATCACCACACATCAACACAATAAATGGAGAGGCCATCATGGACACTACCGTAGCCAAGCAATCGTCTTCGAAGCGTCTGCACCCGCTGGTCGCCGGTGCGGCCGTTGCCGTCATCCTGGCCAGCCTGGTCGGCGTCGCCGCCATCACCGGCTTGCTGCCGAGCTCGAACAGCGCCAACTCGCCGCAGCAAGCGGCGGCCATGGAACAGCAGGCCAACCAGCCGCAGTCCAATGTCCAACAACCCTTGCCGGCGCAACGGGCGCCGGCACGGCAAACCGCGATGAGCGGCGCGCCCGGCCAGGCCGCCCCGGCTCCGGCCATCTGCAATAGCTGCGGTGAAGTGGTCGCCGTGCGCGCGATACAGCACACCCCCAGCACCAGCGGCGTAGGCATTGCCGGCGGCGCCATCGTCGGCGGCCTGCTGGGCAACCAGATCGGCGGCGGCACCGGCCGTACCCTGGCCACGGTGGCCGGCGCGGTCGGCGGCGGCTACGCCGGCAACGAAGTGGAAAAACATGCCCGCACCACCACCAGCTATGTGGTCGACGTACGGATGGAAAATGGCAAGACCCGCAGCTTCCCGCAAACTGCCGACAACTGGCGCGCCGGCGATCAGGTCCGCGTCGTCAACGGCCACCTGGAAGGCCGCGGCTAACCGGCCAGGAAAAAACAACAGGCAACAACAAGCAACAACAGACCGCTGCCCGGCCCTTCGATGCGAATCGAAGGGCTTTTTTCATTGGGCCGGACTTTCCATGTCCAGCTGTCAACTTCGTGACAATAGTAGCGTTCCCTTGTAAACCGGGAATGGCCCTGTTGCGTTACAAGCAGATGGCATCGTCCGATTCCCGCCCATTGAAATTCCCCCGGCTCAGGAATACCCCCAATAGACGCATCGGAACGATTAACGCTGGCAACATCGGGCCCGGACGGTTAGACTTTTGCAAAAAAGCGCGCCCGCGCCACGGGCGGCCATGAGAATGCATTCGGGAAACACAGAGCGCACGCCAGGCAGCGGCGCCATCCTGCATGCTCGGGGGCGAGTGGTTCGCCAGAAAGATTGCCTGCTTGAATGCGGGCGAATAATGATTTATGGACTTACCGTCATCCACTGACATCACGACAGCCCTCACCGGCTCGTCGCCGGCTGAAGAGCGCCACGGCGGCCCGCACAAGGAGCATGCCGTCATCCTGCTGCACGGCCTGTGCGGCTCCCAGCTCGAACTCGGCTCGATTCCCAAGCAATTGAAGAAAGTCGGTTGCGCCGTCATTCCGATGACCATCGACAACTATTCCGCCTCGCTCACCGATCCGCGCGTCTCGCCCAATTGGGAAGACTGGTGCGCCGCCGTCGAAAGCAAGGTGGCGCGCCTGCGGGAAGAGTTCAAGACGGTGTCCATCTGCGGCCTCAGCATGGGCGCGACGCTGGCGCTGGCGGTCGCTTCCCGCAGCAATGAACTGCTGGGCGTGGTGCTCCTGTCGCCGGTCCTGCAATACGACGGCTGGTCGGTGCCGTGGTACCAGAAGCTGCTGAAAGTGGTCTACGACGCCGGCATCCGCAACTGGTCGTACAAGGAAAGCGAACCCTACGGCATCAAGAATTTCGACATGCGCCGGCGCGTGGCCAACGCCCTCGAAAAGGATGGCGTGGCGGCAGTCGGCGCGGCGTCGATACCGGCGCGCCACCTGCGCGCGGCGCAGCGGATGATGGCGTATGTGCGCGAATCGCTGCCGCTGGTGCGCGCCAACACGCTCATCATCCACTCCATCGACGACGAAACCGCCTCCCCGAAAAACGCCGAAATCATCCTGCAAGCCATTTCCTCGGAAGTACGCAAGGTGATCTGGCTGGGGGACTGCTACCACATCATCACCGTCGACAACGAACGCGAGATCGTCACCAACGAAACGGTGATGTTCATCAAGCGCGGCATCGACCTGCACGGCAACGAACTGTCGCGCAAATACCTGGCGCATTCCTCGCCGCTGAAGGACCGTCGCCAGTAAAGTTGCCCACTGAATACAACATCGGCAACCCAAAAAGAGCCTACCGTAAGTTCTTTGACAGATAAGTTCCTTAACATGAGGTCATTGCGCTGCGGCGCAATGCAAGAGAAGATGGATCCGACCCGCACCCACTCCAGAGCCATGATGAGCCTGATCAAACTCAAGAATGCAAAAAGCTGGCGCCCACAGGGCTTGCAGCCGCTCTACATCAGCGTGGTCGGGTTCATCGTGGCCTTCGGCCTGCGTTATGCACTGGCCCCGTTCGTCGACGAAGCGCTGTCGATGCTGTTTTTCGCCGTCAATTGCATCGTCGTCAGCTACCTGGCCGGTTACCTCTATGCATTGGGGCTGCTGGTGGTCAGCATCCCCACCGCGATGTTCTTCTTCCGCAAGCCGTTCTACATGATCGACGGCATCAACGACAAGGACATCTTCATGATCATCGTCTACACCGTGATCGTGATGACCGCCTCCATCATCATCGAATGGCTGCAGCGCGAACGCTATGCCGCCGTGCTGCAGCAGCGCGTCTCCGAAACCCGCTACCAGTTGCTGATCGAATCGGACCAGGCGCGCCGCGCCGAATATGGAAAACAGTTCGAGAGCGGCGTCGGCGCCGAAAGCTGAGAAAACGCTTCCCCCTTCCGCGCCAGTCCGCCCGCCCTTCGCCGCCCTACTTCTCCCTTAGTTCAAGCCTGCCTGAGCGCCCATAAGGCATCCAGCATGTACTGCGTGGCCGGTTCCGGTTGGCCGGCCCGGTGCGCAATCCCCAGCGGCCGCCACAGTTTCGGCTTGAGCGGCCGCATGGCAATGCGCGGGTCAGCCGGCGGCACGCCCGTTTCCTGCTGGCCCGGCTGCCCTACTTCATGCGGCAGCAAGGTCGCCCCATAACCTGCCGCCACCAGGCTTTTCACCGCATCGTTGAAATTGAGCTGGATGCGCGCCGCCGGATGTTCACCTGCGGCCGCGAACCACTCCGCCGTCAGCCGCGACAGCCGCGTATTGGGCGCATTGAGGATCAGCGGCTGCGCCGCCAGCCATTGCGGCGTGACCGTGCGCGGCGCGTCCCAGCCGGCCGGCACAAACGCCATCACCGGATCGCGCCGCCACGGCTTGACCGACAAGCCGTCCACCGCCGCCTGCGGCAGCGCCACCAGGCCGATATCGAGGGTGCCGCCGGACAAGCGCGCCAGAGTCTCTTCCGACGTCAGCACCATGACCTGCACATCGATGCCGGGATGGCTTTGCCCCACCATTTCCAGCGCCTGCGGCAACAGGTAGGCAATGGCGCCGGTCGACGCCCCCAGCCGCACCCGCCCCTCCAGCCCCTGCACCTGGCGCTTGACCTCCTCCAGCGCCTGCTCGGCATCGGCCAGCAATTGGCGCGCCCGGGCGACCAGCGTCTCGCCCACGCCCGAGGGCCGGACCCGGCCGCGCTGGCGCAGCAGCAAGATCGCGCCGATGCGGCTTTCCAGCTCGCTGATATGCAGGCTCACCGTGGGCGGCGCCAGATGCAAGGCCCGGGCGGCGGCGGCAAAAGAGCCCAGGTCGACGATGGCGACCAGGGTACGCAGGCGGTCGAGATTGAGTTCGCGCATGGTGGCTGGTGGAAACAGGTTGGATTGGATTGGCTCGGATTCCGGCGCTCATTCAGAAAACCTGAATCATCCCTTTTAAATATTCAACTTTTCCAATTATAGGGTTTATCGCAAGATAGCTGCCTGACCCATCTCAACGCGCCATACCGGCGCACCGACAGGAGAACCACCGTGAGCAAGCTTCCGCTGATTTTCATCGACGGCGACCAGGGCACCACCGGCCTGCAAATCAATGAACGCCTGCGCGGTCGCACCGACCTGCGCCTGCTGAGCTTGCCGTCGGCCGAGCGCAAGGATCCGCAGCGCCGCGCCGACGCCATCAACTCGGCCGACATCGCCCTGCTGTGCCTGCCGGACGCCGCCGCCCGCGAAGCCGTGTCGCTGGTCGAGAACCCCAAGGTACGCGTCATCGACGCCAGCTCGGCGCACCGCACCGATCCCCAATGGACCTATGGGTTTCCGGAAATGGCATCCGGCCAGTCCGAACGCATCGCCGTCGCGCCGCGCGTGACCAACCCCGGCTGCTACCCGACCGGCGCCATTGCCCTGCTGCGCCCGCTGGTGCAGGCGGGATTGGTGCCGGCCGACTATCCGCTGGCGATCCACGCGGTATCGGGCTATTCCGGCGGCGGCCGGGCCCAGGTCGAACAATACGAAGGCGCGGACGCCGCCAACGCGGCGCCCTTTGTCACGTACGGCCTGGCCTTGCAGCACAAGCACCCGCCGGAAATGCAGTTGCACGCGGGCCTGTCGCAACGCCCGATCTTCGTGCCGTCCTACGGCGCTTTCCGCCAGGGCATCGTACTGAGCATCGCCCTGCATGCGCGCCTGCTGCCCGCGCATGCCGACCAGGAACAACTGCGTGCGGCGCTGCAGCGCCACTATGCAGGCGCACGCCACATCAAGGTGCTGGCGGCCGGGCAAGGCGCCGCCGCCGAACGCCTCGACCCCACCATGCACAACAACAGCAACGACATGACGCTGGGCGTATTCGGCAACGATGGCGAAGGCCACATCCTGCTGTGCGCGGTGTTCGACAACCTGGGCAAGGGCGCCTCGGGCGCGGCGGTGCAGAACCTGGATCTGATGCTGCGCGGCATGTGAGCCGGTACAGGCGGAAAAACCAGAACTCCCTGGAGAGTCTGCAAAAAAATCGGCCCGCATCGCTGCGGGCCGCGGCTTGCAACAAGGCAGCCGGCATCAGTTCAGTCAGTTCATCTTCACGCCAGCCGCTTCGCTTTCCTTGTAGATGGCGTCGATCAGGTCCTTGCCGACGCGCGGCGCCATGCTCTTGTGCACGGTCATCAATGCCTTGCGCCATTCTGCCTTTTCTTCATCGCTCAGGTAATAGACCTTGGTCTTGCCGGAGGCCTTGATGGCGGCCAGCGCATCGTCGTTTTCCTTCTGCGCGATGGTGTTGGCATAGGCAGTGGCTTCCTTCATCGCCCCTTCCAGCTCGGTGCGGACATCGGCCGGCAGCGAATCCCAGAACTTCTTGTTCACGATCACGGCATAGCCGATGTAACCGTGGTCCGACACCGTCAGGTTGGACTGCACCTCATGCATCTTTTGCGTGAAGACGTTGGAAGGCGTGTTCTCGCTGCCATCCACCACGCCGGTCTGCATCGCCTGGTACACCTCGGAGAACGCCAGCACCTGCGGATTGGCCTTCAGGGCGCGGAATTGTTCGTCCAGCACCTTGGAGGACTGGATGCGCATCTTCAAGCCACGGAAGTCCGTGACCTTGTGCAAGGGCTTGTTGGCCGTCATCACCTTCATGCCGTTGTCCCAGTAAGCCAGGCCCTTGATGCCCTTGCCTTCCAGCTTCTGGAACAGCCCCTGGCCGACCGGCCCTTCGGTCACGCGATGCAACACCGTGCGGTTGGGGAAGATGTAAGGCAGGTCGAACACCTCGAACTCCCTCACGCCCAGCGGGCCGAACTTGGCCAGCGACGGCGCCAGCATCTGCACCGCACCCAGTTGCAGCGCTTCCAGCTCTTCCTTGTCCTTGTACAGCGTGCTGTTCGGATAGACCTCGACCTTCACGCGCCCCTTGGTGGCCTTCTCGGCCAGTTCCTTGAAACGCTCGGCGCCCTTGCCCTTGGGCGTGTCGTTGGCCACCACGTGGCTGAACTTGATGACGATGGGCTGCTGGGCCAGCGCCAGCGGCGAATGCAGGGCCAGCGCGGCCAGGCCTGAAATGGCGATGGCCGCCTGGATGGCTCTTCTTGTACTGCTGAATCTCGTACTGCTCAATCTTGTTTTATCCATGGTATGTGTCTCCTCCTGGTGAAACGTTAAAAGACAATCAGGTCCCGCAATCCCTCTCCTGAATGTAGCCGGTCGAAACCGTGGTTGATGTCCGCCAGCGCCAGGCGCTGGCCCATCAGTTTGTCGATCGGCAAGCGGCCGGCCTGATACAGCCCGATATAACGCGGGATGTCGCGCAGCGGCACGCAAGAACCGATATAACTGCCCTTGACCGTGCGTTCCTCGGCCACCAGGCTGACCTGCTGCAGCGCCCATTTCTGGTCGGGTGCCGGCAAGCCGGCGGTCACCGTCATGCCGCCGCGGCGCGTCATGCGATAGGCCATTTCCATGGCCTGTACCGAACCGGCCATCTCAAAGGCGTAGTCGACGCCGCCGCGGGTCAGCGCCTTGACCTTCTCGACCGCATCCGGATCGCGCGCGTTCACGGTCGCGCTGGCGCCCAGCGATCGGGCCACTTCCAGCTTGCTGTCGTGCAAATCGACCGCGATGACTTCACGCGCGCCGGAAGCCAGCGCCCCCAGCATCGCGCACAGGCCGACGCCGCCCAGGCCCAGCACCACCGCCGTGGTGCCGGCCTTGACCTCGGCCGTATTGACCGCGGCGCCGACACCGGTCAGCACGGCGCAACCGAACAAGGCCGCCTCCACCGGGTCGATATCCGCCTCGATCTTGACGCAGGAGCGGCGCGACACCACCGCATGGTCGGCAAACGCCGACACCCCCATGTGGTGGTTCACCGCCTGCGCCTTGCTGTGCAGGCGGCGCTGCCCGGACAGCAACTGGCCCACGGTATTGCTCTGCGCACCTGGCTCGCACAGCGCCGGACGGCCTTCCATGCAAGGCAGGCAATGGCCGCAGCTGGGCACGAACACCTGCACCACCAGGTCGCCGGCGCGCAGGTCGGTCACGCCGCTGCCCACCTGCACCACCTCGGCCGACGCCTCATGCCCCAGCGCCATCGGCACCGGGCGTGGACGCACGCCGGTAATCACCGACAAATCCGAATGGCACAGGCCGGCGGCCTTCATCTTCACCAGCACCTCGCCCGGACCGGGCGCATCCAGTTCCAGCTCTTCTATCTTCAGCGGCTGGCTCTGCGCAAATGGGTGGACGTCGCTCATTTCACGCAATACGGCGGCCTGGATTTTCATGATGTCTCGCTCCTCAGCTGTTGGAAAGAAACATGCAGGTTACACGACCCCGCCGCGCTGCAAGAAACGCTGCGCCTGCAGGATCACCGGCTTGTCGATCATCTTGCCGTCCAGCGAAATGGCGCCGCCGTCGCTCTTGTCCACGGCCGCCATCACCGCCTTCGCCCAGGCCAGCTCCCCTGCCGTCGGGCGAAAACCTGCGTTGACCGCCGCCACTTGCCTGGGATGGATGCACAGCTTGGCGCCGAAGCCCAGGCGCAACGATCGCTGCACGGCGGCCGCCAGGAACGGCATGTCGTCGAACGTGGTGGTCACGCCGTCGATCGGCGGCGCGATCCCGGCCAGGCGCGAGGCCAGCACCATCTCCACCCGCAAGTGCGCCAGCTCGCTCTCGATGGCATCGCATTGCATGCCCAGGTCCACCTGCAAGTCGATGGAGCCGAAGGCCAGTCGCGCCACACCGGCCGTACGCGCGATGTCGCGCATGGCGGCGATGCCGGCCGCAGTCTCGATCAGGGCGATCACGCCCTGCCTGTGCCCCTTCAAGCGTCTGGCGATGGCGGCAACGGCCGCCGGATTCTCCGCCTTGGGCAGCACGATGCCGGCGATGTCCATGCCGGCGAAAGCGGCCACATCGGCTTCGTGCCAGGCGGTGTCCGCGGCATTGACGCGCACCCACAGCCTGGGTTGCGCGCCGTTGTGCCGCAGCCACCCGGCCAGCGCGGCGCGCGCCTCATCCTTCAATTGCGGGCCGACGGCATCCTCCAGGTCGACGATCACCGCATCGGCGCCGCTGTCGAGCGCCTTGGCATAACGATCGGTACGGTTGGCCGGCACGAACAGGTAGCTGGCGGCGGACATCGCCTGCGGCGCTGCCATCACACCGCTCCCCGTTCGCGCATCGCCGCGATCTGCTCTGCGCCGTAACCCAGCGCCCCCAGGATGCCCTCGGTATGCTGGCCCAGGCCCGGCACCGCATCCATGCGGTAGTCGTAGCTGTCGTTGGCGCCCGGCGGCAGCAGCGCGGGCAGCATGCCGGCCGGCGAGCCGACCTCGGTCCAGCGCTGGCGCGCCGCCAGTTGCGGGTGCTGCCACAGGTCTTGCATGCTGCTCACCCCGGCGTTGGCGATCTGGGCCTCATCCAGGCGCGCCACGACTTGCTCTGCAGTCATATCGGCGAACATCTTGAGGATCAACGCGCGCAATGCGTCGCGATGTTCATGGCGGCGCGAGTTGTTGGAAAAACGCTCGTCGGACGCCAGCGCCGGATCCCGCAACACCACTTCGCAAAACACCTTCCACTCGCGCTCGTTCTGCAGGCCCAGCATCACCGTCTTGCCGTCGCCGGCGGCAAAGGGGCCGTAAGGGTAGATGGTCGCGTGCTCGGCGCCCGAGCGCACCGGCGCCGACGCGCCCTGGTAGGCGTAGTACATGGGAAAGCTCATCCATTCGGTCAACGCCTCCAGCATGGAGAGGTCGATGTGGCTGCCTTTGCCGTCGCGTCCGCGCTTGATCAGCGCGGCCAGGATATTGGAGTAGGCATACATGCCGGCGGCGATGTCGGCGATCGAGCAGCCGGCCTTGGCCATGTCGTCGCGCGTGCCGGTCACGGACAGGAAACCGGCCTCGCTCTGGATCAGCAGGTCATAGGCTTTCTTGTCGCAGTAAGGGCCGTCCTCGCCATAGCCGGAGATGTCGCACACGATCAGGCGCGGATGCTTCCGGTGCAGCGCCTCGGCCGACAGGCCCAGGCCGGCGGCCGCGCCCGGCGCCAGGTTTTGCACCAGCACGTCGGCTTGCTCCAGCAGCTTGCCGATGATCTTCTTGCCCTCTTCATCCTTCAGGTTCAGCGTCAGGCTTTCCTTGGAACGGTTGGTCCAGACGAAGTGCGACGACAGGCCATTGACGCGGGTATCGTAGCCGCGCGCGAAATCGCCCACGCCGGGGCGTTCGATCTTGATCACGCGGGCGCCGAGATCGGCCAGCTGGCGCGTGCAGAACGGTGCCGCAATCGCGTGTTCCAGGCTGATGACGGTGATGCCCTCGAGGGGCCGGTTGGAGTGCAGCATGATGTTTCCTTTTTTCCTCATCCAAGGAGGCCGGGCCGGCCCCGCTCAGAACAGTTCTGAGAGTTGTTTTTCCTCGTGCAGGCGCCAGGCGCGCGCGATGATGTTGCCGATCTCGGCGTCGCTGGCAGCCCCGGAGAAAGCGATCAGCTTGGCCGCCTTGCGCTCCAGCTCGGGGCGCGACAGCGTATTGTCCGGATCGCCCTTGGGCACATCGACCGCCGCCGACAATCTGCGGCCATCGGTGGTTTCCACCTCCACCCGGCCCAGCCAGCGCGCGGGATAGGCGCTGTCGACCTCCTTGTCCAGCGTCATCTTCACCTTCTCGCGGAACTGCGCCACGCGCGGGTCCTGCAATGCCTGCTGTTCGAACTCGGTCAAGCCGGCCTGCTGGTGCACGGCGATCAACCCCAGCACGGTGCCCATCGAGAACTTGGCCTGGTGCACCGTCTGCGGATTGCGCACCGGCCCCAGCACATCGATGGCGCCCTGGTGCACGCGCGTGTTGACGGCGGCGATCTGGTCGTGGCGCAAGCCTTCGCGCTGCATCAGCACTTGCAAGGCATCGGCCGCCGGATGGGTATGGCGGCAGGAGGCATGGAACTTGAACGACGTCTCGGCCGTGGCCCAGCGCGTGCCCAGGCCGTCGGTCAGCCTGGCCGGATCGGCATCCGACGACATGCCGGCGGCCATGCCCTGCGCGCCTTCCAGGATGCGCTGCGCGCCGGTGAAACCGTCACGCGTCAGGTAAGCGGCCAGCAGGCCATCGGCGGCGGCCTTGCCGGTATGCAGTTGCTTGGAGTCGGCGGCGTCGCGCAGGAATTCCCACAGGCCGGCGGCCTGGGTGCCGGCCGAGCCGAGCGCATGCAGGAACTGATTGGTGTCGAAGTCCATCAGCTTGCCCACCGCGACCGCGGCGGCCAGCGTGCCGACGGTGCCGGTGGTATGGAACACGCGGTAGTGCGAACGGCCCATGAATTCGCCGATGCGGATGCCCGCCTCGTAACCCGCCACCGCCGCCGCCAGCAAGTCGGCGCCCGACTTGCCGAGATCCTGCGCCGCCGCCAGCGCGGCCGGAAACACCACCGCCGCCGGGTGGAATACCGAACCGTTATGCACGTCGTCCTGCTCGACCAGGTGCGAAGAGGCGCCGTTGACCAGCGCCGCGAAGTAAGGCGAGCTGGACTTGCGGCTGGTGAGGATGGTGCTCGGCCCATCCTTCGGCCCCATCGCGGCGGCATAGCGCTCGATGATCTCGATCTGGCGCGCGCCCTTGCCGGCCAGCGCCGAGGCGAACCAGTCGAGGAACAGGTCTTCGGCGCGGGCGATCACCGCCGGCGGGATGTCCTGGTAGCGCAGGCCGGCCAGGAAGGCGGCCAGGGTGCGGGATGGGCTGTCGCTGGTCTGGCTCATGGGCGTCTCCTTGTTGTTATACAAGCTCCGAACTACAAGCATCAGAACGAGCGCGGCAGGCCGAGGATGTGCTCGGCCACGTAGGAATAGATCAGGTTGGTCGAGATCGGCGCCACCTGGTACAGGCGGGTCTCGCGAAACTTGCGCTCGACGTCGTATTCGCAGGCGAAGCCGAAGCCGCCGTGCGTCTGCAGGCAGACGTTGGCCGCTTCCCACGAGGCCTTGGCCGCCAGGAACTTGGCCATGTTGGCCTGGGCGCCGCAAGGCTGGTGCGCGTCGAACAGTTCGCAGGCCTTGTAGCGCATCAGGTTGGCCGCTTCCAGTTCGATGAAGCTGTCGGCGATGGGGAACTGCACGCCCTGGTTCATGCCGATCGGGCGGTCGAACACCACGCGCTCCTTGGCGTACTGCGCCGCCTTGTCGATGAACCAGTAGCCGTCGCCGATGCACTCGGCGGCGATCAGCGTGCGTTCGGCGTTGAGCCCGTCGAGGATGTATTTGAACCCCTTGCCCTCTTCGCCGATCAGGTTCTCGGCGGGGATTTCAAGGTTGTCGAAGAACAGCTCATTGGTCTCATGGTTGACCATGTTGAGGATGGGGCGCACTTCCATGCCATGGCCGATGGCCTGCTTCAGGTCGACCAGGAAGATCGACATGCCTTCCGACTTCTTCTTCACCTGGTCCAGCGGCGTGGTGCGCGCCAGCAGGATCATCAGGTCGGAGTGCTGGATGCGCGAGATCCACACCTTCTGGCCGTTGACCACGTAGCGGTCGCCCTTCCTGACGGCCACGGTCTTGATCTTGGTGGTATCGGTACCGGTGGTGGGTTCGGTCACGCCCATCGACTGCAGGCGCAGCTCGCCGCTGGCGATCTTGGGCAGGTACAACTGCTTCTGCTGCTCCGAACCGTGGCGCAGCAGCGTGCCCATGTTGTACATCTGGCCGTGGCAGGCGCCGGAGTTGCCGCCGGTGCGGTTGATCTCTTCCATGATCACCGAGGCCTCGGTCAGGCCCAGCCCGGAGCCGCCGTAGTCTTGCGGAATCAATGCAGCCAGCCAGCCGGCCTTGGTCAGCGCGTCGACGAATGCCTCGGGATAGCCGCGCGCTTCGTCCACCTTGCGCCAGTATTCGGGGGGAAAGGTATTGCACAGATCGCGCACTGCATCGCGCAAATCGCCATAAGCGTCATTGGGCGCCTGATACGACATGGTAAGTCTCCGGAACGTTATTGGTGATTGATGAATGAGGGGAATCGGCTCAGCCGAGGATGGCCTCGGCCTGCATCGCCAGCTCGCCGCGCAGGTTCTGCGCCCACAGCTCGGCCGACTTGCCGTCGGCGGCCAGCTTGCCGCACAGCTCGAAGCCCTCGATGTCGAACAGGCTGCCCACCGCGCGGAAATTGAATTCGCGCAGCACCGCCTGCGGCATCTCGCGCGCCAGCAGGTCGGCCAGCAAGGTGGCGATCAGCGGGCCGTGCACGATCAGGCCGGGATAGCCTTCCACGCCGGTGACGTAACTGCGGTCGTAGTGGATGCGGTGGCCATTGAAGGTCAGCGCCGAATAGCGGAACAGCAGCACCGGATCGGGATCGACGCGGCGCTTCCACTGCGCGCCCGTCGGCGCCGCCTTGGGCGCTACCGGCGCGGCGCCGGGCTGCGGCATGTCGCGGTAGACGATGTCGTGCTCTTCATGGATGCAGACCTGGCCGCCGTGGCCGATCTCATGCTTGACGGTGACGAAGGCCAGCGCACCGCTGCGGCCCTGCTTGACGTCGACGCTGGCGATGCGCGAGGTCTTGTGCGCGGCCGCGCCGATGGGCAGCGGCGCCGTGAAGCGCAGGCGGCCGCCGGCCCACATGCGGCGCGGCAAGGGAATCGGCGGCAGGAAACCGCCGCGCCGGGGATGGCCGTCGGCGCCGACTTCGGATTGCTGGCACACCGTCCAGAAATAGATCCAGTGCCATAGCGGCGGCAAGGCCTCGCCCGTCTGCGGCTGGCGCGGGCCATCGATGGTGGCTGCCAGCGCCGCGGCGAAGGCCGGGTTGATGTGGTCTTCGCGGCCTTCGGTCTTGTCCACCCATTGCCGCAACATCGTCAGATCGAGATCCGAATTCGACATGTGCTCCTCATTCGTTCTTATAGGTTTGAATGCGGGCAAGTCTGTTCTCGCGTTGCGATGAAGACAATCTGTATTTTTGGAAGGGGGGCTTTGGCAAGGATGAAGCCAGGCCCCATTCGTTCCGCGCCTCGGAACAAGGCGCGCATGCGGCGACGCAGCAAGAAGAGCCGGCATGGGCATCGGAAAATCGGCGTAACATGGCAAACCATCAAGGCGACGCACAAGCGCAAGACTTCTGTGCAGTGCGAATGTGCCCTCTGCATCCTTAGTCACCATCAGCCGGATAACACCATGCTCTTCGACCTGACCGACCTGCGCCTTTTCATCCTGATCGCCGAGCTCAACAGCTTAACGCGCAGCGCCGAGCGCATGAACCTTTCGCTGGCGGCCACCAGCAACCGCATCAAGGAACTGGAGACGCGCTTCGGCACCCGCCTGCTCTACCGCGAAAGCAAGGGCGTGCAACTGACCCCGGCCGGGCAGACGCTGCTGCACCATGCGCAACTGTTCATGCAGCAAGTCGAGCACCTCAAGAGCGACATGCAGCAGTACAACAACGGCATCAAGGGATATATCCGGATCTTCGCCAACACCACGGCAGTGACCGAATTCATGCCGGAGATCCTGGGCAAGTTCCTGGCGCTGTATCCGCAAGTCAACGTGGCGCTGGAAGAGCGGCTCAACCACGACATCATGCGCGGCATCCAGGAAGGCACCGCCGACATCGGCATCGTGGCCGGCCCGGTACAGGGCGACGGGCTGGAAATCCTGAATTTCTCCACCGACCGCCTGGTGCTGGCCACCGCGCTGGAACATCCGCTGGCCGGCGCCGGCGCCATCCCGTTCGTGGAAACGCTTGAGTACGAACACGTCGGCCTGCATGAAGGCAGCACGCTGCACCACTTCCTCAACAAGATCGTCTCGGAAAACGGCCAGCGGCTCAAGCTGCGCATCCAGGTGCGCAGCTTCGAAGCCATGTGCCGCATGATCGAGACCAACGTCGGCATCGGCATCGTGCCGCTGTCGGCCGCCCAGCGCCACCAGCAGACCATGCAACTGGCCATCGTCGAACTGTCCGACCCGTGGAGCGTGCGCGAGCGCAGCATGGTGTTCCAGGACATCGACACGCTGTCGCCGCATGCGCGCAACCTGGTCGACTTCATCGGCGAGCAGATGGCGCAACCCGTCGATGCCGTCGATACCGCCGCCGAGGGCAATGTCAGCGCCATCACCAAGGCGGCGAGGAAAAAACGCCGCAACGACATCAAATTCGGCTAAGGCAATCCGGCCTCCCCGGCGCCGAGCGCAGCGCCGGTCGCCGACCTTATTCGTTTTTCCAGCCCGGCGCAGCGCAAGCCCCCGGCACTCATCCGGCCCGGCCCCGCCATCCAAGACTACGCAGCAACACTCCCGTCTTTTTACGACGGAACAAGGCCTGCCGTCTTGCAAACATAAATTTACAAAAGATAACAATTATCATTTAGAATCCCGCTTCCTCGAATATTTACGGATTCTTATGATTGTCCGCATGGCCAACTCGGCCTCTGCTCGCGTTCTTGCCGCGAGCTTGCTCTCCGCTTCTCCTTTCGCCTGGGCGCAGAGCGCCGGCAGCGAGGCCGCCGAAGGCGCCCTGCCCGAAATCCAGGTACTCAGCGACAAGGCCGCCACCCGTTCCTACCGCCAGTCCAGCAGCAGCGGCGCCACCCGCACCGACACCCCGTTGCGCGAAGTGCCGCAGTCGGTGCGCGTCATGGGCGCCCAGCAAATCGAAGACCTTGGCGCATTGCGCCTGGCCGACACGGTGGACTTCGTCAGCGGCATCGCCCGCTTGAACGATTTCGGCGGCACCTGGGACAACTTCGGCATCCGCGGCTTCAGCAGCACCGACATGGGATTCCTGGTCAACGGCTTTCCCGGCTCGCGCGGCTACAATCCCCCGCGCGATACCGCCACCGTGGAACGCTTTGAGTTCCTGAAGGGGCCGGCCTCGGCCATCTACGGCAGCAGCGAGCCCGGCGGCACCATCAATATCGTCACCAAAAAGCCGGAGTTCACCTCACGCAATGTGGCCGACCTGTCCATCGGCAGTCGCGGCCTGCGCCGCACCACCTTTGACAGCACCGGCCCGCTCACGCAGAACCTGGCCTATCGCCTCAACCTGATGGCCGAGGAAGGCGACAGCCGCTCCAACCTGCTGCACAACAAACGCTCGCTGATCGCACCGGCCTTTGCCTGGGTCATCGACAGCAGCACCATCCTCAACTACGAGGGAGAATTCCTGCGCGCCAATACGCCGCTGGACCGCGGCGTGATCAACGTGCGCGGCGCACTGGGCGCCCTGCCCCGCGACCGCGTGCTCAACGAACCGGCCGACGGCAACATGACGCTGACCAGCAATACCCACCAGCTGACGCTGGATCGCACGCTGTCGGACACCTGGCGCGCGCGCTTTGGCGCCAGCTACAAGGAAAGCACCTTCAGCGGCAACTACACCGAAGCCACCTCGCTGGCGGCCGATAACCGCACCCTCAACCGCCAGGCTACCTGGCGCCAGTTGCCCTCGCGCGATGCCTCGTTCCAGGCCGAACTGGAAGGCAAGCTCAAGACCGGCGGCATCGAACATACGCTGCTGTTCGGCGCCGAAGCCTCCAGCCTGTGGATGAACACCGAGATCCTGCGTTCGGCCAACTACCCGATCGATATCTACGACCCCATCTACGGCAAGCCGGCGCCGGCGCTGACCAGCCGCACCTCCAGCTCGGACGAGCAACAGCGCGTCAAGGCCCTGTTCGTGCAGGACCAGCTCAGCCTGTCGCCGCAATGGAAGCTGCTGACCGGCCTGCGCTGGGACCAGTACGACCAGAATCTGCAAAACCGCGTAGCCAACACCGACATCTCGCAGCGCCAAAGCGCGCTATCGCCGCGCGCCGGCGTGACGTATCTGCCCAATGCGTGGAGTTCGCTGTACCTGTCGGCCGGCAAGTCCTTCCGCGCCAACAACGGCACTGACATCAATGGGCGCGCGTTCGATCCGCAGCATTCCACCGCCTATGAAGCCGGCTGGAAAATACAGACCGACGACGACCGCCTGGGCGCCAACTTCGCCGTATTCGACATCACCAAGACCAATGTGCTGACCGCCAGCGACGTGCCCGGCTACTCGGTAGCGGCCGGCGAGGTCAAGAGCAGCGGCTTCGAAGCCGATGTCTACGGCCAGATCGACACCCATTGGCGCGTCTCCGGCAATTTCGCCTGGACCGATGCCCGCGTGACCAAGGACAAGACGCTGGCCGCCGGCACGCGCCTGAGCAACATCCCGCAGTTCAGCGCCGGCCTGCTGGCGATCCGCGAGGATGCCCTGGCCAACGGCAGCCGCTATGGCGTGGGCGGCGGCGTAAACTACGTGGGCAACCGTTCGGGTAACGCCAGCGATACCTACTCGCTGCCGGCCTACACCATTGTCAAGCTGCTCAGCTACTGGCAGGTGAGCAAGAGCGTGCGGCTCTCGCTGGATGTGCACAACCTGTTCAACCGCAACTACTACACCTCGTCGTGGAATGCGCTGTACGTCACGCCCGGCGCCGAGCGCAGCGTCGTGGCCCGGATCAGGGTCGATCTCTGAACGGGGCAGGCGCCCTTTCCAACGCAAAACGGGGAGCCGCGATGGCTCCCCGTTTTGCATTGTCCCACCCCGGCCCCGCTCAGCCGTTGAACATCATCCAGATCGACAAGGCAATCAGCGCGCCGCAAAACAGGATGCGCAAGCGGCGCTCCGGCAGATGGTGCGCCAAGGCCACGCCCCAGGAAATGCTGAGCACGCCGCCCAGCGCCATCGGGATACCCACCGCCCAGTCGACATGGCCGGCATGGGCATAGGTCCATAGCGCCACCAGCGTGCCCGGCGTGACCATCGCCAGCCCCAGCCCTTGCGCCGCGGTCTGCGTGGCGCCGAAGAAAGCGGTCAGCATGGGCACCGCGACGATCGCGCCGCCGACGCTGAAAAAACCCGCCGAGGCGCCGGCCGCCATGCCCACCGCGAAGATGTACTTGCGCGGCAGCGCGATGGACGACTGCACATTGCGCTGCCGGCGCAGCAAGGTCCACAGGTAGTACAGCGCCAGCAGGCCCATGAAGGCGGCAAAGCAGAAATGCAGGCTGCGCGCATCGATGCTGGTGGCCACGCGCGCCGAGAAATAGGTCGTCACCACCGCCGGCACGCACATCATCAATGCCGAACTCCACTCGATCCTGTTGCGCTGCTTGTAGCGCCAGAAGGCGATCACCACGTTGGGCACGATCATCACCAGCGAGGTGCCCTGCGCCAGTTGCTGGTCCATGCCGTACAAATAACCCAGCACCGGAATGGCGATCAGCCCGCCGCCGATCCCGAACAGCCCGCCCATCGCCCCCAGCACGCCGCCCAACAGGAAGTTGAGCGCGCTCGACAAAAACAAAGAATCCATCATCGGTGTAAAGTTACGGGTCTGCCGCGCGTGCATGGATTGGCATCACTGCCAGCCCTGCCGTGCGGCGTTCAAATCAAACAAGGAGACTGTCATGAGCGGCGCCATCGTATTCGCGTTGGAAATGGGCGTAGTCGCCATCATCGCGCTGGCCGTCTACATGGTGATCAAGAAGTAGGCCCCGGCAGCGCCCCGCTGCATGCGCCTGCAAAGCTCGCCAGTGTAGCGCAGCCGGCCCCGGCTGTCATAAACCGGGGCAATGCCTGGCGCCGCCCGGACGGATCTCCTGGAATGCAATGGCATGCATGATGTACAACAATCGGCACAACAAACGGCATCACTAGCCGCTCCCCACTTCATGCAAAGGAAGAAAACAAATGGATTTAGGACTCAAAGGTAAAACCGCGCTGGTATGCGCGTCGAGCAAGGGCCTGGGCCGCGCCTGCGCGCTCTCGCTGGCGCGCGAAGGCGTGGCCGTGACCATGCTGGCGCGCAGCCGGGAGGCGCTGGAAGCGGCAGCCGCCGAGATCCGCGCCGAAGTTGCCGGAAATGGTGCCACCATCACCACCGTCGCCTGCGACATCACCACGCCCGAAGGCCGCGTCTTGGCGCTGGCCGCCTGCCCCAGCCCGGACATCCTGGTGACCAACGCCGGCGGCCCCAAGCCGGGCGATTTCCGCGACTGGTCACGCGATGACTGGATCGCCGCGGTCGACGCCAACATGCTGACCCCGATCGAGCTCATCAAGGCCACGGTCGACGGCATGATCGCGCGCGGCTTCGGTCGCATCGTCAACATCACCTCCAGCGCCGTGCGCGCGCCGATCGACATCCTGGGCCTGTCCAACGGCGCCCGCTCCGGCCTGACCGGCTTCGTCGCCGGCCTGTCGCGCAAGACCGTGGCGCACAACGTCACCATCAACAACCTGCTGCCGGGCCCGTTTGAAACCGACCGCCTGCGCGCCACCGCGCAAGGCGCCGCCAGGGACAGCGGCAAGAGCGTGGATGAGGTGCTGGCCGAACGGCGCAAGCAAAACCCGTCCGGCCGCTTCGGCGACCCGGCCGAGTTCGGCGACGCCTGCGCCTACCTGTGCAGCGCCCAGGCCGGCTTCATCACCGGCCAGAACCTGCTGCTGGACGGCGGCGCCTATCCGGGGACGTTCTAGTGCTGGCGCGGCGGCGCACCCCACGCAAGAAAGAATAAAGCCAGCGTGAAGACGCAACAATGCCTCGCCCCGCCGAGATCGACGGGGCGAGGCATTGCATCACATGACAGACGCCTTATCTGGCGGCGGGTGCGGCTGCTCCCGGCGCCGGCGAGCTTTCCAGCTTGGTCACGACGTAGCCGACGGGCGTCCAGCGGTCTGCGGTTTGCACCATCGAGACTTTCTCCACCGTCGGGGCTTTGGCGAAGCGGGAGGCGAACACCACATTCACGTATTCTCCCGGCGGCAGATTGGCCGGGTTATTGATGCGTACGATCTGTATCCATTCGCGGCCGCCGGCGCTGCCCAGCTCGCTCTGCAGGGCGGCCAGATACTTGATCCACTCTTCCTTGCTGACGCCTTTTTGCATGACGGGGCCGCTCAGGCTCCACATCCGATCGGCTTGATTGGCGTCGGCCAGTACCGCCCAGCGCGTCGCCGCGGCGACGGCAGTATCGATTGAGGCGTTTGATTGCGCCGCGGCCTGATGCGCCGAGACGATGGCCCCCAGGGAAAATGCAGCGATGCA
The DNA here is from genome assembly GCF_059418325.1 of Herbaspirillum sp. GW821-FHT09A12. NCBI lineage: Bacteria > Pseudomonadati > Pseudomonadota > Betaproteobacteria > Burkholderiales > Oxalobacteraceae > Herbaspirillum > Herbaspirillum sp. GW821-FHT09A12. Next base: position 77,765 of record NZ_JBWKPR010000002.1, on the reverse strand, counting down.
AGCGGATTTTTTAAGCGATTGGTATGCGGCCATTTTTCTCTTCCTATAAAGTGACACAAAAATTCAACGAACAAAGATCGACTACAGGTGCTGCATAAAAAAACGTGTTCGCGATGCTGCGATTCAACGCAATGCAATCCGTTTAACTCAATTCGACGCGACGAAATTGGCGCATTCCTGGTCCTTCCAGTAGGTGCCTTCGACCAGCATGTCGTCGCCGAACTGGACCTGATACTGGCAATTGATGATCTCCCCGTCCTTGCGGAATTTGAACAGGTAATTCCATACCCGCACGCGCCAGAAGCCCTCGCTGAAATGCGGCACTCCCAGCAAGTCCCGCATCTGATCCTTGTTTAAGCCGGCGACCACCTTCTTCAGGTTGCCCTGGATCGGAAAGGTGCCGCCCTTGAGCGTGATCGTTGACAGCGCGGGAAACACCGGCCCTGCATCTTGCGCCTTGGCCAGCGCAGACACCGAGAGCAGCGCCGCCGCCATGCAAACCCCCTTGCAATACGTCCTGATCAGATTTTTTTTCATGTTGTTTTCCCCTTTCCCCTTTGCAATCCGGCACATCACCATTGGAAACCGGCGCCGACCACCGCGCCGGTCTTGCCGCGGCTATTGGTCGTTGCCGCGGCCTTGATGATCCAGCGGCCGTTGTCGGTATAAGTCGACAGGCCCAAGGCCAGGCCGGTCTGGCCTTCATAGGTGCTGCCGGCAATCGAGACCATGCTCTTGCCCGGCGCGCCCGGTTGCGGCAAGCCGGCCACCGCCATGGCCGAAGCCGTGCCGCCGTTGGCGTCGTTGCGATACTTGTCCAGGTCGCCGCGCAGATTGCTGATCTGGCTATCGGTGTATTGCTTGGATTGCGTCACCGCGGTGTTGATATCGCCGGTAGTCGTATTGCCGGGGCCGTTGGTAATGGTGGCCGCCACCGCCTTCAACTGGCTGACGTTGACCGCGTCGGTATCGGCGCTGCCGGCCGCCACGCCGGTGATCTTGCGGTTACCGATGTTGACTTCGCCGGACGAAGTCTGCGCTGCCGCCAGCGCATAGGCTACGTAGCCGGCCTGCGCGCCGACCGTGGTGGCCGATCCGGAGCCCAGGGCGATACTGTCCGCATGCGCGGCATTCGCGCCGGAACCGATGGCGATGCTGGAACCGCCAGTGGCCTTGGCGTTGGCGCCCTGGGCGATGGATTGCGCGCCGCTGGCGATGGCGCCGTTGCCCATTGCCATGGCATCGGCTTGCAACGATTGTGCGTTTTGTCCGATCGCCATGCCGCCGGTAGCCGCAATATCGACCACGGCGCCGTTGCCGATGCCGATGCCGTTATCGCCGTTGACCACCGTATTGGGCCCCACCGCCACCGAATTGGTGCCGACCGCCAGAGAATCCGATTCGGTCGAGTTGGCGTGGAAATACTTGGTGGTAGTCGTCGCGAACGAGGTCAGCGCGCCGGTCAGCTGCCGCACCGTGACCGCGTCCTGCGCTTGCGTGCCGTCGGCGACATTGGTGATCTGGCGATAGGTGCCGGCAGTGCTGTCGCCCACCGAGATCGCGCCCAGCAATATCTTGTCCCCCGTGTTGTAGGGAATCCCGGTGGCGCCGACCGGGATGGTGCCGTTGGTCGCCGCAATCACACGGTCGGAGACAGAGCCGGAACCCAGCGCCACGCCGCCGAAGACGGAAGCCACCGCGGTATTGCCGACCGCCACCGCATTCTCGAACGACGCCTGCGCGTTGTAACCGACCGCCGTCGCCCCCTTGGCCGACGCATGCGCGTCATCGGCCGTCAGCCCGGTATCGTTGGTGCGTACATATTTGATGCCGGCGCCGTTATTGGTGATGTAGGTGGCCGACGTATTGCCGGCGATATTGTTGACCACATCGGTGAGGTTGGTGACATTGGTATTGGTCGCGAACAATTGCGAACCGTTGACCGCGTCGGTGCTGGTCGCGCTCAGCGTGCCATCGGCCACATTGGTGATCTTGTTGGTCGTCGTCGCGCCATGCGAGGCACTGAAAGCGCCCAGCGCCGGATCCCACAGCAAGGCGTCGCTCACCGTTGCCGCCACCGCCTTCAACTGGCTGACGTTGACCGCATCGGTATCGGCAACGCCGGCGGCCAGGCCGGTGATCTGGCGGTTGCCGATATTGATTTCACCCGCCGACGTTTGCGGCGCGGCCAAAGCGTACGCGGTGTAATTGGTCAACGCGCCCACCGTGGTCGCCGAACCGCTGCCCAGCGCGATGCTGTTGTCCTTGTCGGCAATGGCGCCGGCTCCCAGCGCCATCGATTGCACGCCGCTGGCGTTGGCGTCGGCGCCCATGGCGATGCCGCCCTGCAGGCTGGCCTGCGCATTCGATCCCAGCGCCAGCGACTTGATGCCGCCGGCGTTGGCGTTGTTGCCCAGGGCGATGCCTTCGGCACTCAGCACAGTCGCCGCCTGGCCGATGGCGATGCCGCTGGTTGCCGTGCCCTGTATCGTTGCGCCATGTCCGATGCCGATGCTGTCGTTGCCGGCGGCAACGGTACTGGCGCCCACCGCCACCGAATACGTGCCGGACGCCACCGAATCGTCAGCGCCGCCGGCAACCGGCGATTGCGCATGGAAATACAACTGCCCCGTGACCGAGAATGAAGACAAGGCCCCCACCAATTGCCGCAAGGTCACCGCATCGTTGGCCTGGGTCGCGTCAGCCACGTTGGTGATCTGGCGGTAGCTGCCGCTGGTGCCGTTGCCCAGCGACAGCGCGCCCAGCAGCGTGCCGTCGGTGGTGTCGTAAGACACCGGGCTGCCGGCAACCTTCCCTTGCGTTGCCGCAACCGCCCGGTCGGATACCGAGCCCGAACCCAGGGCCACGCCGCCGGCCACCGAGGAATTGGCGCCGTTGCCCATCGCTACCGAATTGGCGGCCGAAGCCACCGCCAGGGGGCCCACAGCCACCGAATCGGTACCGGTCGGCGTGGAATCGCCCAGGGTCGAATTGGCATGGAAATACTTGGTGCCGGTCGTCGTCAATGCATCGAACACTTGCTGCACGCTGGTATAAGTCGAGTTGCCGGCGTAGGTAAAGCCGCCCGTGACCAGGCCGGTGACCGGGTTGTAACTGGTGGTGCCGCCGAAGACATTGGAGATCGAATTGCCCAGGTTGGCCGCCGCGCCGGTGAGCTGGCTGACGTTGACCGCATCGGTGGGCGCGCTACCCGCTGCCAGGCCGGTAATTTGCCGGTCGCCCGTCACGTAAGGCAAGCCGGTGACCGGATCGGTGCCGCTGGTCGAGTGCGCAAGGGCGATTTCACCCAGCGAATTTTGTGCGGTCGACAGGCCGAAGGCGGTATAGCCGGTCTGTCCCCCGCGCGAAGTCGTCGTGCTGGTGCCCAAGGCCACGCTGTAGTTTGCCGACGCGGCAGATCCCGCGCCCAGCGCCAGCGAGCTGACGCCGGAGGCATTGGCCGAGGTGCCCAAGGCGCTGCCGCCCAATGAGGAAGCGCTGCTGTTCTGCCCGATCGCGGTGGAATAGTCCGCGCTGGCCGTGGCGGCATCGCCCACCGCCACCGAGCTCAAGCCTGAGGACCTGGCGTTATTGCCGACGGCCACGGCGGCTTGCGCGGTGGCCTGCGTGCCAACGCCGATCGCGGTGGTGTCGTCCGCATTGGCCAGGACATTCATGCCCATCGCCGTGACATTGGTGCCGGTGGCCGTATTGCCGTTACCGACCGCGCTCACGTTGGTGCCGTTGGCCGTGTTGTTGTTGCCGGCCACGAACAGGTTGGTGCCGATCACCGAGTTCGGATCGCCGATCGACACGATGCCGTCGCCCACCACGGTCTGGCCGAAGCCGATGGCGATGGAGCGGTTGCCGACCACCGAGGTATTGGTGCCGATGGCAATCGAGTTGACGCCGCTGACCGTGGCATTGTCGCCGACGGCGATATTCGATCCGCCGCTGGCCTTGGCCGCATTGCCGATCGCGATATCGTTGATGATGGTCGGCGTGCCGGAGGTGCCGGCGACCGTGTTCAGGCCCATCGCAATGGCGCCGTTGCCATAGGCATTCGCCACCGGGCCGATGGCCGTCGAATTGGCGCCGACAGGGTTGGAATCGGCCAGGATCGAGTTGGAGTGGAAGTATTTGACGCCCGCGCCGTTGTTGATGCTGTTGAGCGCGGAATTGGTCGCAAACAGTTGCGAACCGTTGACGGCATCGGTCGAGGTGGCCGAAAGCTGGCCGGCCGCGACGTTGGTGATCTGCCGCTCGGCGCCGCCGGCGCCGACGCTGACCACGCCGGCCGGGCTGGCGCCGGCAAAGTTATAGGTGGTGCCGCTGAGCACTGCGCTGCCGGTGGGCACCGCCGCCGCCGTCACCGTCGAGCCCTGGCCCAGCGCCACGTTGGAACCGGTCAGGCCGGCCGCGATGCTGGCGCCCTGGCCCAATACCGTCGAGTTGGCCACGCCGTTGTCGGTGGCCGAATTGCCCAGCACCGACGACGCCGCCCCGGTGGCCGAAGCGCCGAAGCCGCCGGCCAATGCATTGGCCCCCGACGACACCGGCTGTATCGACGTCACCGAGCCGTCGGAAACGAAGGGCCCGGCCTTGCCGGTATTCAGGTTGTTGACCGCGGTATTGGTCGCGAAGAGCTGCGAACCGTTGACCGCATCGGTGGACGAGGACGACAACTGGCCTGCCGCCACATTGGTGATCTGCCGCTCGGCGCCCACCGCGCCGACGCTGACCACGCTGGTCGGCGCCGCCCCGGCAAAGTTGTAGGTCGTGCCGCTGATCACGGCGCTGGCCGTCGGATTGGCCGCCGCGGTCACCGACTTGCTGCCCAGCGCCACGCTGTCCAGGTTGCCGGCAGTCGCGCCATAACCGATCGCCACCGCGCCATCGGCCGACGAATTGGCCGAATCGCCCATCGCCACGCTGTGCTGGCCGCCGGCATTGGCGACAATACCGACCGCCGTGGCGCTCAGGCCGGAAGCCACCGCAGCTTGCCCCAGCGCGGTGCCGAAATCGCCGCTCGCCTTGGCCTGCACGCCCAGCGCGGTCGCACCGACGCCGGATGCGATCGAGGCCTGGCCGATGGCGGTGCTGAAATCGCCGCTTGCCGTCGCCTGCACACCGAAGGCGGAAGAATCCGCTCCGCTCGCCTTGGATGCCTGGCCGACCGTCGTGGTGTAGTCGGCCGATGCGATGGCGGCATTACCCACGGCGGTGGCGCTTTGGCCCGACGCCGAGCTTTCATTGCCGGACGCCACCGAATATATCCCGCTGGCCGCCGCATTGTTACCCACCGCCATCGCGCTTTGCGCAGTCGCGCTGGAGTTGGTGCCGAGCGCCAGGGTATCGTTGGCGCTGGCCGTCACGCTGCTGCCCAGGGCCATGGAGCCGACCCCCGACGCCGTATTGTTGGTGCCGATCGCCAGGGCGCCATCGCCGGTGGCGCTGTTCTGGTTACCCACCGCGACGGCGCCATTGCCGGTCGCGGTATTCTGGTTACCCAGCGTGACCGCGCCGCTGCCGTTGGCCGTATTGTTGTAACCTAGGGCCACCGCGCCCTGGCCAGTCGCGCTGTTGGGGTCGCCGATCGACACCGCGCCGTCGCCGCTGGCGACGTTGCCCAGGCCGATCGACACCGCGGCGCCGCCGGCGGTCGATGCATTGGCCGACGCGTTCTGGCCGATGGCAATGCTCGAGCCGGTCGAACCCGCCGTCGCGCCATTGCCGATCGCCACGGTGCCGACGCCGTTGGAGGCGGCATTCGGCCCCACCGCAATGCTGTTCAGGCCGGCAGCGGTCGAATCCGCCAGGGTCGAATTGACGTGGAAGTATTTGATGCCGGCGCCGTTGGCGATGTTGTTGACGGCGCTGTTGGTGGCAAACAATTGCGAGCCGTTGACCGCATCGGTGGAGGTAGCCGACAACTGGCCGGCCGCCACATTGGTGATCTGCCGCTCGGCGCCGCCGGCGCCGACGCTGACCACCCCGGCCGGGCTGGCGCCGGCAAAGTTATAGGTGGTGCCGCCGACCGTTGCATTGGGCGTGGCCACGGCCGCGGCCGCCACCTTCGATCCCTGTCCCAGCGCCACGTTGGAGCCGGTCAGGCCGGCCGCGATGCTGGCGCCCTGGCCCAGCACCGTCGAGTTGGCCACGGCGTTATCGGTCGCCTGGTTGCCGATCACGGTCGAGGCCGCACCGGTGGCCGACGCGCCGAAACCGCCGGCCGACGCATTGGCGCCCGACGACACCGGCTGCGTCGTCGTCACCGAACTGTCGGAGACGAACGGCCCCACCGTGCCGCTGGTGATCCTGGCGTTCACCGCCGCCAGCTGGTTGACGTTGACCGCATCGGTGCCGTTGATGCCGGCCGCGACATGGGTGATGGTCCGTTCATTGCCGGCCGAGCCGACCGACACTTCGCCCACCGAGTTTTGCGGCGCCGTCAAGGCAAACGCGGCGTAGTTGGTTTGCGCCCCGACCGAGGTCGCGGCGTTGGCGCCCAGCGCCACGCTGTTGGCCTGGTTGGCGACCGTATCGCGTCCCAGGGCCAGCGCATTCGCGGCAGACGCCGTTGCGTTGTAGCCGACCGCCGTCGATCCCAGCGCCGAGGCATGCGCATCGTCGGCCGGCAAACCGGCGCCGGCCATGTCGTTGGTGCGCACGTACTTGACGCCGCTGCCGTTATTGGTGAGGTAGGTGTTGCTGACATCGCCGGCAACGGCAAACAGCTGGCTGCCGTTGATGGCGTCCGTGCTGGTCGCATTGACCGCGCCGGGCGCCACATTGGTGATGATGTTGGGGCCGACGCCAATATGATTGGCGCTGAAGGCGCCGGCGCCGCCGTTGGCCGCCGGATCCCACAGCAAGGCGTCCTGCTGCACCGCGATCAGCTTGGCATCCGCCGCCTTCAATTGCGCCACGTTGACCGCATCGGTATCCGCGCTGCCGGCCGCCACATTGGTCAGCTTGCGCTCGGCGCCGGCCGAACCGACCGACACCTCGCCCACCGAGTTTTGCAACGGCGTCATTGCATAGGCCGTGTAATTGCTCTGGGCGCCGACCGAAGTTTTGGCGTTGGCGCCCAGCGCCACGCTGTTGGCCTGGTTGGCGATCGTATCGCGTCCCAGGGCCAGCGCATCCGCGGCCGATGCCGTAGCGTTGTAGCCGACCGCCGTCGATCCCAGCGCCGAGGCATGCGCATCGTCCGCCGTCAGGCCGGCGCCGGCCGTGTCGTTGGTGCGCACATACTTGACGCCGGTGCCGTTATTGGTGAGGTAGGTGTTGCTGACATCGCCGGCAACGGCAAACAGCTGGCTGCCGTTGATGGCGTCCGTGCTGGTCGCATTGACCGCGCCGGGCGCCACATTGGTGATGATGTTGGGGCCGACGCCAATATGATTGGCGCTGAAGGCGCCGGCGCCGCCGTTGGCCGCCGGATCCCACAGCAAGGCATCCTGCTGCAGCGCCGTGAACTTGCTGTTGACCGCGCTCAATTGGTTGACGTTGACCGCATCGGTGCCGTTGATGCCGGCCGCCACATTGGTGATGGTCCGTTCATTGCCGGCCGAACCGACCGACACTTCGCCCACCGAGTTTTGCGGCGCCGTCAGCGCAAACGCGGTATAGCCGGTCTGGGCGCCGACCGAGGTCTTGGCATTGGCGCCCAGCGCCACGCTGTTGGCATTGACCGCCTGCGCGCTGGCGCCCAGCGCGATGGCATTGGCTTGGTTGGCCAGGGCCGTATCGCCGAAGGCCAAGGCGCCGGCCGCCGAGGCCTTGGAATTGATGCCCAATGCCACCGTCCCCTGGCCGGTGGCGGTATTGGTATTGCCCAGCGCCACCGCGCCGGCGCCGTTGGCGGTATTGTCCTTGCCCAGGGCGACGGCGCCGGCGCCGGTCGCGGTGTTCGGATCGCCGATGGCGACTGCGCCGTCGCCGTTGGCGGTATTGCCGGCGCCGACCGAGACCGACTTGCCGCCTTGCGCAATCGCGCCCTGGCCGATCGCCACCGCACCGTCGGTCTGCGCCTGCGCCTGGCTGCCGGCCGCAAAGCTGGCCACGCCGGTGGCCACCGATTGCGGGCCGATGGCCACGCTGTCGGTGCCGTTGGCCTGGCTGTCGGCGGCCACCGAATTGGCATGGAAATATTTGGTGACGCCGGCCGTCACCGCGTTGATCGCCTCCTTCACCTGCGCCACGTTGACCGCATCGCTATCGAGCACGCCGGCCGCCACGCCGCCGATGGTGCGGTTGCCGATGTTGACTTCGCCAACCGAAGTCTGGGGCGCCGCCAAGGCATAGGCGACGTAATTGGTCTGCGCGCCGACCGCCGTTTGCGAACCCGCGCCCAGCGCAATGCTGTTGTCATGGGTGGCCTTGGCGCCGGAACCCAGCGCCAGGCTGCCGGCGCCGCTCACGTTGGCGCCGGAACCCAGGGCCACCGACTGGTTGCCGCTGGCTGTCGTGCCGTTGCCCAGCGCCAGCGCATCGGCGGCGCCGGCGGTGGCGGTCTGGCCGAGGGCCACGCCGCCCGGCGCGCCCGCCTGCACGGTCGCGCCGTTACCGATGCCCACGCCGTTATTGCCGTTGACCACCGTGGCCGGACCGACCGCAATCGAGTCGGTGCCGACCGCCAGGGAATCGGCCCCGGTGGAGTTGGCGTGGAAATACTTGGTAGTGGTGGTCGCAAACGACGTCAGCGCCCCGGTCAACTGCCGCAAGGTCACGGCGTCTTGCGGTTGCGTACCGTCGGCCACGTTGGTGATCTGGCGATAGGAGGTGGAAGAACCTACCGACACCGCCCCCAGCAAGTTCTGGTCCGACGTATTGTACGGCACCGCGCCGGTCGCCACCGTGCCCGAACCTTGCGCAATCGGGCGGTCGGACACCGATCCCGAACCCAGCGCCACGCCGCCGTTGATCGATACCTTGGCGGTATCGCCCAGGGCGATGCTGCCGGGGTTGGACGCTTGCGAGCTGTAGCCCAGTGCCAGCGAACCTTGTCCGGTGGCTGTATTGTTGTTGCCCAGCGCCAGCGCGCCGACGCCGTTGGCGGTATTGTTCTGGCCCATCGCCACGGCGCCGTTGCCGGTGGCGCTGTTGGGGTCGCCGATGGCGACTGCGCCGTCGCCGTTGGCGGTGTTGCCCACGCCGATCGACACCGACTTGCCGCCGGTGGCCGTGGCATTCTGGCCGATGGCCACCGCGCCGCCGCTGACCGCATTGGCGGCATCGCCGATGGCCACCGAAGAGGCCCCGCTGGCCGTGGCCGCATTGCCGCCGGCGAAGGACTTGCCGCCGGTGGCCTGGGCGCCGGTGCCGACCGCCGTATCGTCGGTCGCCGTGCCGGAGCCGGAGACGCCGGCCACCGCGTTATAGCCCAGCGCGGTATCCCCGGCGTTATAGGCGATGGCGCTATTGCCGCCGGCCAGGGAATTGTCGCCCACCGCTTGCGTATTGGCGCCCAGCGCCGATGCATTGCTGCCGGACGCGGTCGAATTGGCGCCGATGGCGGCGGCGAAGGTGCCGGAAGACACCGACGAGGCGCCGATGGCGATGGTATCGGTGCTGGACGCTGCCGCCGCATTGCCGAGCGCCACCGACGACACGCCCGAGGCGAGCGCCGCGAAGCCGCCGGCAAACGCGCTGCCGCCGGTGGCTTTGGCAGTCGCGCCGATGGCGGTATCGTTGGTGCCCGGGCCGGCGGAGATGCCGGCCACCGAATTGAAGCCCAATGCCACATCGCCGCTGTTATAGGCAATCGCACCGGCGGCGCCGGCAAAGGCATTGTTGGCCAGCGCCTGCGTGCTGGCGCCGATGGCCGTGGCCGACAAGGCCGAGGCGGTCGCGCTGCCGCCCAGCGCGGTCGTATTGTTGGCGCTGGCCTTGGCGCTCACGCCGACTGCGATCGACGCAGTGCCGCTGGAGACCGAATTGGCGCCTTCCGCAATCGCGCCCTGGCCGCTGGCCGTGGCATTCAGGCCCAGTGCAACCGTATTGACATTGGTGGCTTTGGAGGTATCGCCCAGGGCCACCGACGAGGCGCCGGATGCGGTCGCCGCATTGCCGCCGGCAAAGGCGTTGCCGCCGGTGGCCGTGGTGCCGCTGCCGACCGCGGTATCGGTGGTCACGCTGCCGCCGGAGACGCCGGCCACCGCATTGCGGCCCAAGGCCACGTCGCCCAGGTTGAAGGTCCTGGCCGCATTGCCGGCCGCCAGCGAGTTTTGCCCGGCCGCCGCCGCCGACAGGCCGAAGGCCGCCGCGCCGATGCCGGAGGCCGCGCTGGAGGCGCCGATCGCCACCGCATTGGTGTTGGAGGCATTGGCGCTGTCGCCCAGCGAGGTCGAGGAAGTCCCGGAAGCCAGCGCGCCAACGCCGCCGGCGAAGGAACGGCTGCCGCTGGCCTGGGCACTGGCGCCGGCCGCGAACGAATTGCCGCCGGTGGCCTTGGCCGAGGCGCCGATCGCGGTATCGTTGGTGACCGCGCCGGCCGAAACGCCGGCGACCGCATTCTGGCCGATCGAAATATCGCCGGCGTTGTAGCTGGTAGCCGTATCGCCAAACGCCACCGACGACGCCCCCGCAGCCTTGGACGCATTGCCGGCCGCAAAGGAATTGCCGCCGCTGGCCTGGGCCGTCTTGCCGACCGCGACATCGTTGGCCGAGGAGGCGGCGGCGCTGACGCCGATCGCAATCGCGTCCGTGCCGGTCGCGCCCGAGTTGGCCTTGGTATTGCTGCCGGCGCCGGTGGTGGTGGAATTCGCATTGAAATAATTGACGGTCGACGCCGCCGCCGCGGAAACCTGCTGCGCCACCGCATACAACTGGCTGCCGTTGATGGCATCGGTGCTGGTGGCGCTGACCAGGCCGGTGGCCACGTTCTGGATCCGGCGTACGCCGCCGCCGTCCGAACCCACGCTGACCACGCCGACCGGCAAGGATTGCCCGCCGCCATAGCTATAAGTGACGCCGCCGATGGTGCTGCTGGTATAAGCCGCGCTGCCGGTAGTATTTGCGGTGACCCCGCCGGTGGTGGTCGAGTTGCTGCCCAGCGCCAGCGAATTGGCCAGGCTGGCCGCCGCATTCTGGCCCAGCGCAATCGCGCCGGACGCATTGGCGGTGGCGGTATTGCCCAGCGCAATCGACGACGCGCCCGATGCCGCCGCCGACAAGCCGGCCGCCAGCGTATTTCCGCCCGTGGCCTGCGCGCCGTTGCCCAGCGCGATGTCGTTGATGATGGTGGTCGGCGAGCCGGATACCCCGGCCACGGCGCCATTGCCGACCGCCACGCTCTGGTTGCCGTAGGCGGTCGCCGCTTTGCCGTAAGCCGAAGCGCTGGCGCCGGAAGCCGCCGCCAGCGGGCCGGAGGCAATCGCATCGGTGCCGGTGGCCGCCGAGTCGGCCAGGGTCGAATTGGCGTGGAAATACTTGATGCCGGCGCCGCCGGTGGCAATGTTGTTGATGGCGGTATTGGTCGCGAACAGTTGCGAACCGTTGACCGCATCGGTGCTGGTGCCGCTGAGACGGCCGGCCGCGACATTGGTGATGGTGCGCTCGGCGCCGCCGGCGCCGACGCTGACCGTGCTGGCCGGCGTGGTGCCGGCAAAGCTGTAGCTGGTGCCGCCAATGGTGGCGCTGGCGGTGCCGACCGCGGCCGCGGTCACGCTGCCCGCGCCCAGCGCCACATCGTTGGCATTGGTGGCGGTCGAGTTGGAACCCAGCGCCACGCCGTTGGCCGCCGACGCCTTGGCGGTATCGCCGAAAGCCAGGCCGCCGGCCGCCTGCGCCTGCGAGGCATTGCCCAAGGCCACCGAACCCTGGCCGGTAGCCGTGCTGGTGTTGCCGAGCGCGACCGCGCCCTGGCCGTTGGCGGTGTTATTGGCGCCCATCGCCACCGCGCCGGTGCCGGTCGCGTTGTTGGGGTCGCCAATGGCGACCGCGCCATTGCCGCTGGCGGTATTGCCGACGCCGATCGATACCGCCTTGCCGCCGGTGGCGGTGGCGCTCTGGCCGATGGCCACGGCGCCGGCCGAATTGGCGACGGCGGTATTGCCGATGGCGACGGAATTGCCGCCGGTCGCCTTGGCCGTATTGCCGATGGCGACATCGTTGACGATCGTCGCCGCCGAGCCGGAAATGCCGGCCACCGAACTATTGCCGATGGCGATGCTTTGCTGGCCATAGGAGGCCGCAGTCTGGCCGGCGGCAAAGGAATTGCCGCCCGCCGCCACGCTGTTGGCGCCAATCGCCGTGTCGCCCTGGGCTGTCGCCTTGGCGCTGGTGCCAACGGCCGTCGTCCCCTGGGCCGACGCAATCGTGTTGTTGCCGAAGGCATTGGCAAACAGCGCGCTGGCGCTGGCGCTGGCGCCCACAGCAGTAGAGAAACTGCCCGAGGCAGTGGCGCCGCCGCCGAAAGCCTGGGAATTGCCGCCGGTGGCTTTCGCGGTATAGCCGATGGCGAGATCGTTGGTAATCGTCGTTGCCGAACCGGATACGCCGGCCACGGCGCTATTGCCTATCGCGATGCTTTGGTTGCCATAAGAAACCGCACCGCCCGTCGCGCCAAAGCCGCCAATGGCGCCGCCCAGCGCCAGCGATCCACTGCCGCTGGCGGTCGCGCCCTGGCCTTGCGCAATGGCGCCGCTGCCGGAAGCTGTCGATTGGCGGCCGATGGCGATGGAGGTTTGGTTCGACGCGACAGCGCTATTGCCCATGGCGATGGAACCGTCTCCGCTGGCCTGTGTCGCAAACGAACCCCAGGCGCCGATCGCAATCGCATTAGCCGCAGAGACTGCGCCGCCGCCAATCGACGTCGAGGTATCGACGGCGACAGCGGACTGGCCAATCGCTACCCCACCAGTATTGCCGCCACCAGTCACTTTGGCATTCCACCCTACGGCTACCGTGCCGGCAGAATTTGCCGATGCATTAGCGCCGATCGCCGTGCTGTTGCCACCGGTCGCCTTGGCTGTATTGCCGATGGCGACATCATTGACGACCGTCGTCGATGACCCCGATACACCGGCCACGGCACTCTTGCCGACGGCGATGCCTTGATCGCCATAAGCGGTTGCATTGCCGCCCGCGAACGAATAAGCACCCGATGCAGCGGAGCCATAGCCAAGGGCGGCCGATGCGATACCCGATGCGGCAGAATTGTTGCCGACCGCTACGCCGGCACCGGCAGAAGCATTCGCCTGGGCTCCGATCGCCACGGTTTGGCCGGCGGAAGCAGTTGCGTTCGGGCCGCCGGCAAATGCATTGGCGCCGCTCGCCGTCGCACTCGCGCCAATCGCCGCACTGCTGCCACCCGTTGCTTTCGCGCTGTTACCGACCGCTACGTCAAATTGAAAGCCACCCGCATTGCCCGATACGCCGGAAACGGCGTTATTGCCTATCGCCACGCTTTGATTGCCATAGGCATTGGCGCTGGCCGCAGCAGCAAATGAGTAACTGCCTGATGCGATTGCCGCATAACCGATGGCGGCAGCCTGGGTGGACGAGGCTGTTGCGTTATTACCGATGGCAGTGCTGGCGCCGCCTGACGCATTCGCGCTGGCGCCATAAGCCGAGTCTTGCCCGCTGGTGGCTTTGGAGCCGGTACCGATAGAAGTGGTATTGCCCCCTGACGCAGTAGCACCATTACCGCCCGCGAAGGAATTGCCGCCGGTCGCCTTGGCCGTATTGCCGATAGCGACATCATTGGCGACGCTACCCGACCCCGAAACGCCCGCAACCGAAGCCGCACCGATCGCGATGGAAGACTGGTTATAGGCAGCCGCCCGGCCCAGTGCGACCGAATCGGTTCCCAGCGCCTGGGCGCCAAGGCCATTGGCCCCGCCGCTACCGCCGCCGCCGGCAAAAGAGTAGTTGCCGGTCGCCCTTGTGTCGTTGCCAACCGCCGCGCCCCCGGTGCCGGCAGCTTGGGCGCCCGCGCCCATTGCAGAGGAAGTCACCCCTGAAGCGACCGAATTAAAGCCGACCGCCACTGAATTGCTACCCGATGCCGCCGCACCGTTGCCGATTGCCGCGCCGTTGCCGCCCGATCCGACGGCGCTGACACCGACAGCAACGGCGCCGGCGGCACTGACGGTAGCGGAAGTGCCAATGGCCACGCCATTGGTGGCAGCGGCGGTGGCTGACGCAGACAAACCGCCGGCAAAGGAGTTCTGCCCAGCAGCCACGGAGCTGTTACCTATGGCAGTGGCGCCAGCCGCGGTGGCCTGGGCGCCCTGACCGAACGCCGAGGTCTGACCTGCGGTTGCCGTCGCCTGCCGGCCAATCGCCACCGAGTTCGTACCTGTCGAATTCGACGCATCGCCAATGGCGATACCGAAATTGTTTGCCGTGGCGCCGCTGCCGGCGCCGATCGCAATCGACCATGAGCCGCATGTGGCCGGTGCGGCGCCGCCGGAGCCCAGCGCCGATGAGGTTGAGATCGCGTCGCCCTGGATGCAGGTTGCGGCATAGACGGAGGTAGGAACGCTGAACCCGGCCCCGGCGACCAGCGCCGCAACCAGGGGCAGCAGCCGGAGTCCGGCTATTGCCGTCCGGTTTCCGGCTCCTCCATCGCTGCGCCCTCCACTGTTGCGCTTGCCCTTGGCCGATGTCAGCTCGGATGCGACTACCCAGGTGCCGCAGACATGGCTCCAGATGGTGTGGAATATGCGATTCATTGTCACCCCTTATCAATTCGCGGGCGTGAGTTATCCCCTATCGGGCAGGACTGGCCTCCGATACCGTTCAACTCGCCTCGTTTTTTAGATCAGAACTACCTTGTCACTGGCTCATGGCGCATTTGACTTATTGGTGGACATACTCCCCCCAAGTTATCGCCGGACGTACGTCGGGCCAAGCGGCCCGCGTCCGGCGGTTCTGCGGCATCGGTTCTGGCGGCGCAGCAACGCTCTGCTGCGGACCGATGCGACAACGCTGCGCAATGCAGCTATTTCTGGCAAGCTTCGATTTTTATTGTCCTGCCTTGCCAGGGATGCATTCAAATAACGCTTGCCTGGCTCATTCCGCGATCTGGACGAAATCGATCGCGTTGGTGTGCGTGCAGATATATCCTTCGCTATAAATATTGCGGATGCCGATCGGCACGCCCGGCAAGGCCCGCAACTTCTGGCGAATCCGGTACACCAGGGCATCGACGCGATGCGTGTCGAGCCGATCGCTCAATACCCCCAGCACTTGCAGCAAACGGGTATTGCTGATAGGAAAATGCGGGCTTTCCAGCAAGGCCGAAAAGATCCTGCTTTCGCGATCGGTGAATGTGAGGGTGATGCCTTCCGGACCGCTCAGGCTGCCGGTCTTGCGGTCGAATTTCCAGGAAACCTCGACCGGAGCGGCGGCCCCGGCTCCCGTCCGCAAACGGCGCGACAGCGCAGTCAGGGTGGCCGACAATTCCGGCAGCTTGAGCGGTTTGGTGAGGTAATAATCGGCGCCGCTGCCCAGGCTGCGCACCCGATCCTGCATCTGGATGCGGCCGGTGACGACGACGATGCCCATCGATGGAAAGCGCTGGCGCAGATCCGCCAATTCCGGCAAGGCATTCCCGTCCGGCAGCGTAGGATCGAGAATCAGAATATTCGGCATCTGCGTTTGCAACGCATCTTTCATTTCCCGCAATGTCCCCCCTGCACGTACGGACAAGCCATGACTGGAAAGATGGTCAATCATCATATCGCGCCAATCTAAGTGGTCTTCGATAACAAGAATGTTCACGTCAAACCTTCTATTAGGTTTATAGGGAAGAAATAATGTGATTCCTTGCAAAAAATCTGGCTTCGGCCGGTTAAAGAAAGAGGTGGTAAAGTGCCTCCGATCTTCTCACCAAAGAGAAAACTAGAAACTTTACCAATGTGTATTTGCCATTTACTACAAGAATTTTTTTTCTTTTTTTTCTATTTATACAGAAAAAGAATCCCCTGAAAATTTACAAAAATTCACAAATACACAATTCATTTAAAGACGTGCTGAAAAAACTGTCCTTGCTGTTGTTTTTTTCGTTTTTTCACTCGACAGCGACAGCCTCTCCCCTCAATGAAAAGACCCAACAAATCAACCTGACGCGCATGATGTCGGTCTTCGATCCTGCCGGCAAAACACTCACTCCTGAAGAGCTCGCCACTCCCGAATATCGCCATCAATTCAAGCCCGTCTCGGGAGACCTGGCAGCCGGCTTCGGCGGCCCGCTATGGTTGCGCATCGATTTGACGGTCGCGCACGGCGGCCGTGGACGCTGGTGGCTGGAGCTCGGCCCGGCCTATGTCAATTCGGTCCGTCTCTACAGCAAGGACGCGAATGGTTCCTATTCTTATGAAGAGGCCGGCAGCCAGGTGCCGCCCGCCACACGCGACCTGGCCTATAGAAATCCGGTGTTCTTCCTCGATATCGACGAGCGGGAGCAGCATCAGAGCCTGTATGTTCTGCTGCAGACGAAAACCACCCGCGCCTTGTTCGCCACCTTGTGGCGGCCGCCGGCGTTTGCGGCGGCCAAAGTATGGGAAGGCCTGCTGTTCGGCATTTTCTTCGGCGGACTGTTTATCACCGCCCTGTCCAATGCCATCTTCGGCCTGTACCTCAAAACCCGCCTTTATCTGGTGTATGCGTTTTATGTGTCCGGCACGGCACTGTCGCAATTTCTGAGCATGGGCTTTGCCGCGACATGGCTGCCGCTGCCCTTTTTCCATCCGCTGCTGGGGGTGGGCATGGCCTTGGGCATCGGCTTCAGCGCCGAAATGCTGCGCGTGGCGCGCGCGGAACTGCATTATCCGCAGTCGTTTCGTTATTACATCAACATCTCCTGGGGCTTGGCCGTCGGCGCCTCGCTGATTGCCTTGAGCGGCGCATTCCAGATCGCCTCGCCGCTGATCCAGGCCGTCTACTTTGCGCAAGTGATCTTCACCTGCATCATCAGCGGCATGTTGCTGAAAAAAGGCGAAACCGCCGCGCATTATTATTTAGGCGCGTTTCTGGTGCAGATCATCAGCGCGCTGGTTTTTGTCGCCCACAATGCCGGCCTGATCGAAGGCAACAGCATTTCGCGCAATATCTTGCCCTTTTCCAGTTATTTGCACGTCATCCTGATGAATCTGGCGGTCATCCGGCAAGTCAAAACGATGCGCGAAGAACGCAAGCGCGCGCAAGCCGACCTGGTCAGGCACCTGCGGCATTCGGAACACAGCCTGGAAATCAAGGTCACCCGGCGCACGCAGGCATTGGAAAGCGAGATTTCCCGGCGCCGCATCATTGAGCGCGAGCTGTCGGTGGCGCACGACAAACTGGCGGAAGCCTTGAAAACCGAAAGGGAGGCATGGGAAAGCCAGCGGCAATTCTTCCTGACCGTATCCCACGATTTCGGCACGCCGCTGGGCGTCCTGGAAGCCGGGCTGCATGCCCAGAGTCCGGCGCACCCGCGACGCTTGCAACAAATGCAACGCGCCGTGGCCGAGCTGATCCACATCGTCGAACAATGCCTGGTGATCGAACGCTTCGAATCGTCCGGCGCCTTTTTCTCGAAACCGGCGATCCCGCTGCAGGACATCATCGACTATGCGGCAAAACGCATCCAGCGCATCGCCACGGAACATTTGCTGCTGATCCAGCCCGCCGCCCCGCACCTGTACGTCGCCGGCGATGAATTATGGCTGCAGATGATGCTCGCCAATGTGATGACCAATGCCGTCGTGCATACCGCCCCGGGAACCCTGGTCACCCTGGTCGCGGTCAACCGGCCGGAATGGATAGATATCGTCATCCGCGATAACGGCAACGGCATACCGGAAGACGAACTGGGGCAACTCTTCACGCGCTTTCGGCGCGGACGCAATGCCAAGTCCAAGGGCAGCGGCCTTGGCCTGTATCTGGTGCGGCAGATTGCAGAACGCCACGGCGGCGGAGTGGGCGTGGCGAATATGTTCCCGCATGGGCTGGAAATCAGGATATCGCTGCCGCGGGTCGATGGTTCTCGTGTGTGGTGTACGGCAAATTGTGGCGCGGCTTAGATTTTTCGGGCAAGCGGCCAGCCTGGCCTTCCCTCATCCACGATCATGCGGCCGGCTCCCGGCGGGAGCGTGAACAGGCTGCGGCAACCCGGAAAGGTTTTGGCGCGGCGCAAGTGATGTATAATGCGCCCCTCGCGATACCTGCCCCGCAGCAGGCATCCGCCAGCCAAGGAGGTTTGGGTGAGTGGTTTAAACCAGCAGTCTTGAAAACTGCCGACGGGGTGACCCGTCCGTGAGTTCGAATCTCACAGCCTCCGCCACAAGATCAATAAAATCAAAGACTTACGATTCATTTTTGATTTTGTCCCACAAAAAAACCCACAATGCGATTTCGCTTGTGGGCTTTTTTATTTCTCTGACTTCATACAACCGCGATTATCTTCGCCGCTGTAAATATTCTCTCTCCACCTCCCTCACCAAGTCCGCAGCGGAGATGTCTAGTGCCAGTCCTATACCAATCAATGTCGTAAGTGTGGGTTGGCGCAAACCGCGCTCTAAACGAGAAATAAATGTTCGATCTACTCCCGACTGGAAGGCGAGTTCTTCCTGCGAAATGTTTTGCTTTGATCTATACCGTCGCAAAACTTCCCCAAAAATTTGACCCACTTCCATAATTTCCGCGCTCACCATAGGTCATGAGCATGGTTTTCATGTAGCCTATAGTCCACGGCCTATAGGCACGTATCAATCAAATCAACTTGGGGGAAGCATGCGTATAAAAACAGTATTTTCTTCGCTAGCATTAATGGGACTGCTCACAGGCTGTGCAGGAGAACGCTGGAAGAGTGCTGAGAATATCGATGAATTTACTGATGTATCGACAAAAATGGTCACCATCGGCAATTGGAAGGCTGGAAACTCTATAGTTACGAGTTCTCTAAAATACTACCCATTCGTCGGCATTCAAAATGGTGAAATATTTGTCGGCCTTCGCTCTGGCGGACGATTTAGAGTCCCGACTGGCACCGTACAAATTCGTATCGACACGAACAATGCATGGACAATCACACCAGATGAAACGCCTATCTATTTAATGCCCAATAGTCCCCCAGTTCTTTCACAAAACACCGAAGTAAAAGGCGTGGACATAGCCAAATTCCAAGCGCAAGCAATGACCAACGTAACAAAAATTATGTCGCCGTATACTGCTGCGACTGGCGAAAAAGCCAGGAGCATTCTCAAAGAAATGCTGAAAGGAAAACATATCCGCTACCGTATAGTCGGGATGAACCAAGCCGCGTCCACTACTGGCGATGTTGAACTGGATGAGTCCTTTGTCAATGCGCTAAAAAATATCGGAATTGATCCTTCGGGGATTTAGAAAATCTCTAGCCCCGGTAATTTATCTAATCCAGTTGGCTCGCTTGTTCAGCTACGAGCCAACGCTAAAATCCTTCGCTGCTGCTTTTGAGCAGCAACTTCCCATTCATCAACGCTGCCGTACGTCGGAATAAGAATGATACAAGGGGCGAGAAGTCCCCTATATGGCTCAAGAAATGTAAATTCAGCATTAATCTCGCCAGAGGCGACTTGTTGCGCCCACAAAATAATCGATGGCTCAATAACAGCACCATTAACATCCACTCGGTATTCAACCGCGATGCGCGCAACTCGTGGCTTCCCATTTCTCTTTCGCTCCAACATAGCGATTCGACTTTTCAATCGCGCATTTGCCATCTTCAGCCCCTTAGCTCTAAGGCACCGATACGTGCCTCCAAATCACTGTCGACAAGGATGCGGGAGAGAATCGCAAGAATGTTAGCCAAACGCGATGCGTCTTCGACTTTGATACGTCCGCCGCGCGCTTCGCGATACAGCTTAGCAAGTTCTCGGCTTACGTCCGTCGCGCTAGCCAGCTTGGCGCGTGCGTACACCTTTTTTTCTGCAAGGGGGGGAGGTTCCACGTTATCTTCAATGTTTACGCGGGTTTGCCAGCCGTCGTCATGTAAATTGGTTGCGGTTTTCATGTGGGTACGCCTCAAAAACGATTGGTCTGCATCCGCTGTATGGATACGTCGATTTGCTGATTGACAGACCGTTGCCGTTCGCGCTGCTGGTATTCCATACGCATTTCGTCAATGTCCAGCGCCTTAACGACTAGCGCGGTCAACGTACGCAACAGTTCCGTGTCAATCGTTTGCGCATCGCTTCCGCTTACGAGCTGTGTTAGCTTCATCGCTTCCATTGCGATCAAGTTAGCGACACAACTTTGTTCTTTGATTAGTGCGTGTACGTCTTCGAAGTGTTGACACATAACCATTTCGTTTTCCTCATTCCTAGAAAGTAAAAATCTTCCATTGCATCACCGGGGACATGCGACACCCCTAAAGGGGTGTTGTCGCTGTCGTCCCCAAAGTCAAGCTTGCAACACGCGACATGTCGCAGGATTGTCGCTGCCGTGTCGCCTTGTCGCGTTCCGCTTTCAGAACATCTGCGATGTACTTTTCTTCGATTGCAGCGGTATCGCCCGACAGCCGGTAAATGTTGTTTTCGACTTCGATACGGCCAAGTTCAATCAAGTCTTTACGGGCACGTTCGAAAGCTTTTTTCTTCGCCGTGTCTGAATCTGCGGGACTCATGCGATAAAAGATCGGACGCCAGCGGATCAAATGCAGGCCATTGAACTTGCCTTCTTCATCAAGTCCGCCGTTAATGCCTGCGGCTTCACGGAAGGATTCAAGGGCCATTTTCTGATTTGCGGTAAGCGGTTTTTCGCCCTTAGTTGGGACAGCGCTATCGGGCGTCACGACGCACGAAGTAATTAAGTCACCGTCTTCATCCATACCGACTTCGACGATGTTCAGGCGGAAGAAATGCGTTTCACTGTCGCGCCCGTCCTTGGCCTTATCAACCCTCCAGCTTCTAGCGTCGCCGTTGCGCTCGACAAGAATGGCGGCATCAAGCGCGGCGAACAAGCTTGAATGCCCTCGAAGCCCTTTCGCGCCATCCTTACCAGTGTGGGCAACGAGAACGACAAGCCCGTCGATCAAGTGCTGAAGCGTCTTCGCCCCTTCGATGACGCCCCCCATGTCCTTGCTACTGTTTTCGTCAATATTCGGCGCGGCACGGTTCAGCGTGTCGATAAACACGACGCAACCGGGCGGGCACATTGCGGCGAGTTCGCCCACGTCCTGCGGCTCATTCAGGCGGAACGGTTGCAGCAAAAACCGCATGCCCGCTGGCATAACGCGGCCTTTGTGGCGCTGCCATGCAACGACGCGGGCGCGTATGCCGCCCTCCCCTTCAAGGACGATGTAAAGCACGGCGGCGGGCTTTGCTGCATATCCGAAGAACGGCGCGCCTTCGGCAATGGCTGCGGCGAGTTCTAAGCCCACAAAAGACTTGCCAGACGCCGACGCGCCATAGATTGCCGCGATGCCTGTAGCGGGCAAAACATACTTGACGCGCCAGTTCAGCGATGGCGTAGCTTCGACGATAGTCGCTGAAATTGGGTTGAAGCGGGATTTCTTGGCGAGGGCTGCGACCTGCCTCTCGATAACTTCCGTTATCGCGTCGGGGTCGGCCTTGACCTTTGCCCACAATCCCTTCGCTTTGTACCGTCCGTAAGGCGTCGCCCATTCTAAGAAGACTTCTTCGAACTTCGCGCCATGCGTCTTCAGAGCGGCGGCGACCATCCGCACGTCATCTTCTTTCTTTGACGCAAGGTGCGACAGAATTTCGTGCATTGTTGCCTGTTCGTCGTCAGGCGATGGGGCAAACCCGAAGTTCGGCGCTTGCTGATGGGCTTCTGGTGCCATTGGTCAATTTTTCATTTCTCTTGTGGGCATATATAGGCGACAAATTGATCGTTCGTCCCCGTAGCACTTATAAATTCGTGAATTTTGGAGGATATTTCATCCGCCATTACGCGTTCGCCGTGCGCTGCTGTTCAAGCCGCACCACAAGTTCGCGAATTTCGGCTTCGGATTTCCCGGCAATGCGGGCGGTGTTGATGGCGGCGACTTCGTTTTCAGGCCATGCGGCACAACGTTCGCCCAACTTGACCGGGGGCGTCATAAGCCGCTGTTTGATGCGAAGGTAAAGCGTGCTGCGGGTCAAGCCCGTGGCAGACATGACGGCAGGAAGCCGCAGAAGTGAAGAAGTCATATTGCACCCTGTTAGATTTAACTGAACGACAGGTGCCATGGTCTTGGGGGAGGCTGTTCAAAAACAAAGCGGGATATTTGAACCCCGCCGTCGTGCTGCGTCCGATGATTTATCGCGGTCGGACTACGCTTTTAACTTCGTTCGATTCCAGTATTTCGCGTATCTTTTCACTGGCTTCGTTAAGTTCGACTTTCGCATCTTTGATGCGACTGCGGGCGGTACTTTCGCTTACGGCGTAAGCCTCCGCAAGATTTTTCTTCAATTTAGTTTCGGACACGGCATCGCCAAAGACTGCAACGGTCAATGCTACGTCGCCCACATCTTTGCGCGGTGCGCCGCCGTCCGGGCTGCGTTTCATGTAAAGGCCGTGCGCAAGCTGATTGATACGCTCGTCTTCGATGCGCTTACCGTTCTTCGGCGGCTTCGTTCTGACGGCTTGCCGGAAGGCGTCGGCCAAGTAGTTGGCCAGCGCGTCGGGCATCGGTTCACGGCTTTTCAGATAGTCGGCAGCAATCTCCAGTAGTGCGACTGCGGAATCCGGATTCGAATCCACGGTACGCAGCAGTTCGGCAATCTTCGTTATGCGGTTCATCATCATGCGGCCTCTTGCTTCGGCATGGCGACGACGCTGCTTGCGGCGATCTTGGCACAGTAGCCCGCCCAATCCTGCATCATCGCGCGGCGAGCTTGGCGCATATCGGAACGGCTGTATGCCTGTTCGACGGCGCTTCCTACCGTGTGGGCAAGGGCGATTTCTGCGGCTTCCCGCGTATGGCCGTGCTTGTAGCCTTCGTCGTTGTACCAATCGCGGAACGCCGACCGGAACCCATGCACGACGGCAACGCGACCCGATTTCGGGTCAATCCAGCCGGGCCGGCCAGCCTTCGTTTCGGCTTCATGCATGTCGCGAACGGTCTTCGTAAGCGCCATGTCCGACAGTTCTCCGCCGCGCGGGGCCGGGAACAATAGATTGATGCCCACAATACGCGGCAGGGCTTCAAGCAGCTTTATAGCCTCGGCGGACAGGGTAACGACGTGTTCTCGCTTGGCCTTCATGCGGCTGGCCGGAACTGTCCATGTCTTCGCTTCGAAGTCGATTTCGTCCCGCGTTGCGCCGCGCACTTCGCCCGACCGTGCGGCAGTCAGGATGGCGAATTCAAGAGCGCGGGCCGATATGCCTTCGCGTTGGCGAAGTGCGGCCATGAAGACACCCATTAGCTTATGCGGCAATGCCGGTTGCTTTTCCTTGGCATCCTTCTTCTGTTTGCCTAGCGCGTGCTGAACGAAGGTCAATGACGCTGGGTTGTCGCCCTTGTAGGCATCTTCGTTGCGAGCATAAGTGAACACTGCTTCGATACGTCCGCGAAGGCGCGACGCCGTTTCGCGCTTCGTCTGCCAGATGGGTTCAAGTGCCTTCGCTACGTCATGCCGCGTAAGTTCGTCGATTTTCCGACCGTCGTTCAGGAAGGGATAGGCGTAGGTTTCAAGCGTCGATTGCCATTGCGCGATTGCCCTAACGTTACGCAGTTCGTCGGCTTTCTGCCCGATAACGACTTCGGCGCATTCTTTGAAGGTCTTTCGGCGGTCGTGCTCGGCTTTGGCCTCCAGCTTCGCGCGCCATTCAGCTTCCTTGGCTTCCAGTGGGTCAACGCCCGACCGAACGTCTTTACGCAGTTCGCGGGCCTTTTCGCGCACTTCGGCTAACGATACTTCGGGGTAACTGCCTAGCCCTATGTCCCGGCGATGCACTACGGGCTTGCCAGCGCCGTTCAGGCGGGTTCCGACCGCTACGCGCAAGACCCATGCGCGGGAACCTCCGGCAATGCGAAAGTGCAGGCCATCGACGCCGCCTACAGCGTACCGTCCTTCGGTCTTTAGTTTCGCAACCGCCAGCGCGGATAGTTCTTTTGCCTTTTTGGGCATGGCCACCTCTGTCTGTCCATCATACCGTCCCACAAAGAATAGCGGATTCCAATGGATGCAACAAGATGCCATTACACAGTTAAATGTCGTAAGTCATTGTTTAATAATGAATTTATAGAATCTCACGGAATGTTATCGGACGAATACTTAGGGGACACAGCCTCCGCCAGAAACATTGATAAAACGGGCCCTTGCGGCCCGTTTTTCATTTCTCCCCATAATTTAACCCATAAATTATTATTGGTTCAATTGGGTCAACATATGCCTTGGTTAGCATCCTCGGCGGTCAATACTGTGCGATAGCATTCGCGAGCCCAATTGAACTCATCGATCATCCAGTTCAACTGCATACATCTTGCGAGCAATACCCTTCAGTAAAAACACTGGGCTTACGCCCTTCACCGTCCATCCCGATCCAAACACGGCATTTAAGCGAAGCTTCGTCTTTTTCATCAGCCAAAGGCCCATTAAGTAATCGTCATCTAATAATTTTTTATGCTAACAATGACTAAATTTGATACTTTTATTGCCTCATTCAAATTCTTATTCAATGTTTCCTTCTGAATGAATAAGCGGCTGATGAAAAACGGCCTTGGATCTACAGATGTTTGGAAAAAATTCCGTGAAATAACTACTTATGAGCGAGGCTTGGTTATTTTTCAGCAGCTCGATAACGTTAATAGACTGTATCTTCAGTCTCGTGTCTTCTATAGACGATCCTGAGTGAGTGTTTTGCGCCGTGTCGAATTCTAGCTCCAATCAACCTACAATACCTGAGGTTATCGATCTTGAGACCGGTCGCATCTACCCAGTTGAAGCAATATTTTCCAAAGGCAACGCAGCGCAGCATCAACAGCGCATGGCCGACGAGCTATCGCGGCTACGTGGTGGCACATCGAAATATCACTGCCCATTGTGCTTGGCGCCGGTAAGCGTTCGCGCTCACTTGAATCGGACTTTCTATTTTCGGCATCCAGATAACCCTAACGCTGAATGCCCGTACCGATATAAGAACGATCTCAGCCCTGAGAAAATCAATGCGATGAAGTACGATGGCGCCAAAGAATCTTTACGCCATCGCAGAATTAAAGCCATGTTGCAAGCCTCTTTGCTTGCAGACAAATCAATTCCCAATGAGTCTGTTCTTGTAGAGTCGGTTGTACGCTCAACCAGTGGAGATTGGCGAAGCTGGCGCCGTCCCGACGTCCAAGCTTCATGGAACGGAAAGCTCCTCGCCCTCGAGATTCAACTATCAACGACATTTTTGACCGTGGTGGCTGGCCGGCGCGAGTTTTATCAGCGAAATGGAGGACTGCTGTTATGGATTTTCGCTGAAGAAGTAATCGTAGAAGATGCCATGCGCTTCACAGAACGCGACGTTTTCTATAACAACAACTCAAATTTGTTCTACCTAACGCAAGAAACTGTCGATCGGTCGGTCAAAAACGGCGAACTTCACCTGATGTGCAGCTGGCAAGTCCCCTCTATCAGCCGCGGCGCGATTATTCATGAATGGAAAGAGCAAGAAGTTACGCTTTCTCAACTTCAATCTGACTACGAAAACCAACGCATCTACTTTTATGACTACGGCGCTGCATTAAAGCAGCTGCAGATAGATCTGGAAGTCAGCAAAGCTCGTCTGCGAGAAGAGCACGATCAAGGCGTCGATGCATTTCTAGCTTCAGGCAAGCGCTACCAGGAACATACTGAGCCGGAATCAGATGTAATGCGATTCGCGCGACTTGAGCAGGAGGAAAGGCTTGCTAAGAAAAACGTACCTAAAACTGTGACAGCCACCCAAGCGGCCATCGCTCAAGCAAAAGAAGAATTCAAAAATCGGGAAGAGAGCAAGTTTCGCGCTTTGATATCCAAATATGGAATGCCGTGGTCTGGTTTTGACACAGCAAATCAATTCGGTAATTTCTGGATTCGCGCTGGTATAGATGAAGACAAAGAACATTGCCAATCAGCTGTATGGCACTACTACGCTCGTGCACTATGGACAGCGTGCCCCTCTCTCCATATTGAAATGCCGAAGCGGCTGCCGCACGAATATCGTCAACTTCTCTGCGCGCTTTATTCTCTACGCGAAGGAAATGTAATTGGGCTGGATTTCGACAATCTTCGTTCGGTAGAGAACCTAATATTCAATAGCTATCGTCAGTACTATCGCTATTTCGCCTTCGCAATCAGAGCCTACAAGCGAGAGATAGACTTGAGAGCTCTCCAGCCAGGATCGTCTTGCTATCGTCACATCGTTGAATACAAAACACGAAGGCAGGAACAAGGCTTCATACAAAATCGCGATTTGGATCCTTTGATTAACTATCTTTTCCCTGAACTACGCGAGATGAAGCAGTAAGCGAAAACACAATTATTAAAAAATAGAAATCAAAAAACCTATGCCAGAACGTAATAAGATCCAAGCCTTTTTTTCCTCTTCGTCACTGCCGGAAGAGCTCAAGCCAACTGAGGGTATTCTGATATATCCGTCCACAGACAATTGGAACGATTTTGGTCATCATACATATTTTGAATTTGAAGTATTGGGAGAGAAGCCGTTTGGCCCAAAGAAATTTAGCCTTGCCTTTTTAGATACAAAGACAAGTGAGCACGAAGCTACCTTTCTTCGCGATCTAATAAAGAAAGAAAGTGGCGTATTCGTACCTGCATTTAAGCTACCGCAGTTCTTTTCTATGCAGCTTGGGATGGACCCTTACCGCCTACTCGTCACAGAGCAAGGTGTGGAATTTGCGGAAGATATCTTACTAGCGCTAAATGACATGGTCGCAGTGCGCCGCGTGCAGCCAGTGCCAGGCTGGGTACAACTCGCTAAGAAGAAGGAAGCGTTTTCACATTCAATGATGCGCGAGTCCGACAGCTTTTTTTCCTACTACAATGCAAAATCTATCCTCGCAGGCCTCCATGCCGAGGATCTTCATGCTAGTCCAGCAGAACTAAAATTAAAATTTCAATTGACCGGCTTTTCAAATAATCACGAGTTTTCTTTTAAATTCGACACGAAAAAGCTCATACCTAAAAGAATGGCCGTGTTGATAGGCAAAAACGGGGTGGGAAAAAGCCAGGCATTGAATCGTCTGGTGCGATCAGCTTTGGATGCCAGCGACTCTTTTACCGATCAGGAAAACGGCCGTCCTAAACTAAGTAGGATCATTGCAGTATGTACTCCCGGAGAGACTGAAGCCACTTTTCCGCAGGTCCCACTCGAATCTTCTCGCCAGAACTATCTTCGCCTATCAGCAGCACCGGGAGAAAAAAGCGACACCACCGACGGACAAACTCTTCCTGAGGTCATTTTGCAGC
Source organism: Herbaspirillum sp. GW821-FHT09A12 (assembly GCF_059418325.1). Taxonomy (NCBI): domain Bacteria; kingdom Pseudomonadati; phylum Pseudomonadota; class Betaproteobacteria; order Burkholderiales; family Oxalobacteraceae; genus Herbaspirillum; species Herbaspirillum sp. GW821-FHT09A12. The sequence goes on along the minus strand of NZ_JBWKPR010000002.1, from coordinate 50,394 downwards.
TGGCGCGTACCCATATTGGCATTGGAAGCCAAGCGCGCTGGGACATCTTTCAAACGGCTATCTCTCAGGTCATGCCCTATGAGGAGTTGTGCGTCGTTCCGAAGTCGTACTTGCAAGATGAGGAGGCTGAGCAGCCGTTATCACAAGTAATTTATATCGATCAGTTGCGAAGAGGTGGTGGAGAGCAAAGGCGCCTAGACTCGGCAAGAAATCTTGATCTCAGTGGGCAGCTAGTGCGCAGAATTGCCACCCAATACGTCCCATTAAGTAGCGGCCAGTTATCCTTTGTGCGACTAGCGGCGCAACTTTGCTTGCATATTGAAAATGGTTCGCTCCTATTGATCGACGAGCCCGAAACGCATCTGCATCCAAATTTGGTGTCGGATCTAGTAGCGATAATCAACCGAATACTTGAGCTCTCTGGGTCAATTGCAATCATTGCAACCCACTCGGCCTATTTTGTTAAAGAAGTCCCGACAAGCCAAGTTCATGTTCTGCAGGAAGAGAACGGGAGGATAGAAATAATTCAGCCCCGTCTCAAGACGTTTGGTGCCGATGTAGGTGCAATCTCAAATTTCGTATTTGGTGACGATACTGCCAGCCGGCTTGTTGAAGTATTGGCCTTGCGAGTGAAGAAGAATAAGCAAAGCGACTGGCGCACGGAACTGCGATCGGAGCTATCAACGGAAGCAGAAATGTATGTTGCTCGACGCTTGAACGAGCTAGAGCAAGAGCCGGGTGGAGACGATGAATGAAATACATTGCTCCATTGGACCATGACGATCAAAACACGCTGAATCTGATTTCTCAAAACAATCGCGTCGATAGCTACCCTGCTCTTCAAGAAAGACTCGCAGACGTATTAAATGGTTACATTCAATACACAGAGGCACGAGGGGATGCGTGGCGGATGCAAGGCCCATTGACTACGTTGTCCGCAGAACTTGCTGCAGGTCTAAGAAAGCACTATACAACTCAGCCAAACGATCTGGCTGTCATCAATGACATCCGAGATAAAGTATCTCCTCTCGTTTGCCCCATGTGTGGCAGCTCAAAACCATCGCAGGTGGATCACGTCGCTCCGAAAGAGACCTATCCGGAGTATTCTTTCTTTACACGTAATCTCGTTCCCGCTTGCGATTGCAATGGATTTAAAAAGCTCACCTTCAAAGGGGCGGCGCGAGGAGCACGGGTCCTACATCCCTATTACGATGTTATCTTGCGCGAGCCTCTTGTCTACATCCAGTTCAGCGGAGATCTAGACGCACCTGACATAGAAATTAAAATATTTGCAACTCATTCCGGCGATCTCGCCGTTAATTTTCACGTCGATGAGATTTTAAAGAAAACGCGTGTACTTGAATGGGTAACCGCAAAATGGGCTGCTATTCGACGCACCCCTGAGAATGTTTTTCCAATATTGCAATTCACTCCTGGCGTTGTCGATGACGTTGTTGTGCGTACTGCAATCCGAATGCATGCTACGGCTAAGAATGCTGAATTGGGAACCCCCAACAATTGGGATTCGATGGTCTACGAGGGGGTATTGCTGTCGGACGACGTAATTCGATATATCGTTGAACGCGTCAACGGGCTTCGCGGCGGTCAAATTATTCCGGACTAATTTATCAATTCAACGTAAAGCTTTCGTACTACGGAATAAAAATAGCACTAGCGCGCCTTACCATTAGACACGAGCCATTGATATGCGCTGTCGATATCCAATCTTAAGCTAGCAAATGACTTTTTGAGCAAATTTTCTGGCAGGGCCCAATCCCACTTTTCTTGTGCAAGATTAAGGGTGTGCGATAAAACAGATTCCGCGGTCGGCGTTGGTGCCGTAGAGAGTTCAGCCAGGAGCTGCGGAATCTTATCCAGCGTCTCTTTGGTACCATGAAGCTCAATTGCAGGACCACAAAGCGCAGGTGTTAGCCCATAGCGACGCAACATCGCACCAATGACCTCGTTAGCGCCATCTCCAAGCCACGTAAATAGCAAAGCCGTCGATCCGCCTGACATTACAATTTTCTGTGTGTTCAACTCAAATCGACGGTAGGTTTGCCGGCCCTGTTCTAACAATCGAGATGCAGTCTGGTCCAAATATCGGATCGGTTCGTCACCAGCATATAGTTCACGCATCTTCTTTCTCACTTGATTGTGAACTCGCCCACCGGTCGATTCAAATGAAGGAGCAACACCTGTCATATGTTTCACGACATGAATTGTCTTTGCCTCTTCGTCTATTGCTTCAATGCGCCACGTCCGAGCGGCAAATAAAATGAAGTCACCAATACTGACCGAGGTGGATACGGGCAAAGATCCTAATGTTTGGCTGCCGGAGATAATGCGAAACTCTTCTTCCGTCGCAAAGGCAGCATAGAACGTGTAGTGATTCGCAAGTAATTCTCCTTTTTTTCCGTGCAAGAGAAGTCCCGAACTATCCTGTTGAATCAATTCATTCTGCCCCAGATGTCGTAGCAGTTCGATGAAGTCTGTCTTGCTAACACCATTAAATGGTCCGCAATCGCACAGCTCTTTATGTGCCTGGCCCGCAGTCACGCCGCCATGCTGAGAGATCAGGGATAAGATCTGTTGCACCAGGGTTGACATGTGCAGTCCATTGGATTGAGGCGGTTCAAACCAGTGATCAAGCAACAGGCTGACCATTGCAGCCATCTCAAACAGGCTTTCACGCAACTGCACCATCACATGCGATCTTGCGTTGATTTCGCTCTCAATGGCATATCCACGCAGGATCGCTGGCTCACCTTTCCTGCGGCCGGATCTCCCAAGTCGTTGTCTCAAGCTTGCCACAGAAGGTGGTGGCCCGATTTGAGCAATGCTTTTTACCGCACCAATATCAATACCCAATTCCAAGGTGTTTGTGCAGATTGCGGTCGTAAATCTATCTTTTGCTTTTAATGCACGCTCCGTCTCTTCACGTATTTCTCGTGAAAGACTGCCATGGTGTGGCCAAAATTCATTTTGAATTTTCTCGGCTTCACACAGTTTCCTCAGGGCGTAGGTATAGTTTTCGACTTTCGCCCGGGAATTCGGAAATACAAGGTTATTAGAGCCTCGTAGGACTCTGAACAGGTGCTGAACAATTGATGCTTCACTGGGACTGGGCAACGATACGGTTTCCCCCTCGGTATCGCTGGACACGGCCGGCTCGATATACCCCTTAATCATCACCTGCAATTCCCCGCCACTCGATGCAGAATGAATAATCTCGACCGCAGCACCGCCGGAAGGCCTCAAAAAGTCTGCTGCCAACCCCATATCGCCCAAGGTAGCGGATAAACCAATACGAGGGGCTTTGTGCCCAATGGCATTATCGATACGTTGCATCAAGGATTGAAGCTGCTTACCGCGCTCAGACCCGATAAATGCATGCAATTCGTCGATGACAAAATACTTCAGGCCCGTAAAGAGCTCACGCACCCTGAATCCCTTGTTACAAAGAATCGCCTCAAGAGATTCTGGCGTAATTAGCAAAACCCCTTCCGGTCTCTTCAAAAAGCGATTTTTCGACGACGACGTGATGTCGCCATGCCAAGGAAAAACAGGTATTTCCAAGATTTCACACAAACGCGTGAGCCGATCAAATTGGTCATTAATCAGCGCTTTCAGCGGACTGATGTAGACAGTAAGACCACAGCTCTTCTCATCGCGCAGCATCTCGGTCAACACGGGAAAGAAAGCCGCCTCTGTTTTCCCGGACGCAGTTGTCGCAGCAATAATGACATCTTGCTTTCCGTCCAAGATCGCAGGAATGGCGCGCTCCTGAGCATCTCGCAGTTCAGTCCATCCCTCGCCCCAAATCCAACGCTGTATCAGGGTATCTAATAACGAAAATGAGGATGAAGTTTCTTCTTTGCTCATTGCTATAGGCGGAAAGAAGCCAATTCATCATCAGATTCGATCTCTGCATCGGCGTGCCCGCCTTGATCTGGCGCCACATCCAAGACGCCAAGCAAATCGCGCCAATCTGAGCCAGGATTTTGTTCCAAGACAGCGAGTAAATTAATGAACGCAGTAATCGTCGTCCTTGGTGTTCTGAAATAGGTGTCCCCGATCCGCTTCGAACAATGCTCCATAAAGGGAGCAACGGCCTCATTGGGCAGCAGAAACTTGGCAGGATCGCCAAAGGCATAGACATCCCGTAACTTCACAAGCAAGACATAAAAGTCCTCTGGGGTGAGGCTCGAAAGACGGACGACTGGGCCACTGTAGTCCACTAGGCCTGCTTTAGCGAACGTATTTTCAGCTAGGCGACTTTGTAGCGCCGGATAGCTGTAAAGGCCACGACGCGTATCCATCAGGAATTCTGGCGTACCGCCCATGATGAATCCAAGGCCCACTGCATTACCCTGCAGCGAATCATTCAAGATACGCAGAATTTGCTCATAGTTCGCGTTGCGAGCTTGGGTATTGGCCAATTTATAGAGGTTGACTAGCTCATCCAGGCACACCAAGAATCCTGCGTAGCCAGCCAGCCGGACAAATCGTGCAAACAGCTTAAGTTGATCGTAGAACGAGGCATCATCCACAATCGTGCGCACGCCGAGTGCCTGGCGAGCGTCTGTTTTGGTGGTGAATTCCCCTCTAAGCCACTTAATGGCATCCGCCTTCAGCGCCTCATTTCCTTCTTCGAACCCACGATAATAGGCAGCAATCACATCTGCAAAGTCAAAGCCATTCACCATTTCGGTCAATTGCTCCAATTTTTCACGAATAACGGCCTCCGTCGACTTGCCTGCAGCGATCGCCTCGGTCTTTGCTGTGGCAATAAAACGCTCGACGATACCGGTCATAGCCCCACCTTCAGGCTTAGTTCGCGTCGAGATGTTGCGCATCAATTCGGCATAAAGGGACCGTGCCTGCCCGCCGGTAGCGTGCAAGCGGCGATCCGGATTCAAATCAGCATTTGCCGTAATGAGCTTCTTTTCCATTGCAACAGCACGAATCAAATTCAGAAAGAAGGTCTTTCCTGCACCGTACTCACCAATCACAAAACGAATAGAGGAACCGCCATCGGCAACACGATCCATATCTCGGACCAATGTTTCGAGCTCATTTTTTCGCCCCACCTGGATAAGATGCTGCCCCGTACGCGGCACCACACCTGCGCGTAGCGACTGAATAATCGCATCACGGTCTTTAGGTCGAATTGTTGCTGTCATTGCATCACCTTCTCATTAAGCTCTGGATTGACTTCAATGGGGTCATCGCCTTCGGCAAAAGGAACGTCATACATATCGAGCGCGGCCTCATTCACGCGCTCGAGCGCACCATCAAGCATCAAATCCAAATCTAACGCCAAATTGTTCAATTCGTCGCGCGCCCACGTTGCTCTAGACATCAACAACCGCGCGAACGCCGAATGCGCCTCGTCGAGCCCCAAAAGCGCCGCATCTGCAGGTGCCTCTTCATCACTGATTGCTTCTGACACCACAGGCGCAACAACAGGATCGTCTTCTACAAAAATATTGGATAGCAGTGCGGCCACATGAGCAGAATCCTGTTGAAGCGCCGCAATGCGGGCAGAATCAAGTTTGAAGTTGGCATCAGCTTCACTCGTTTTCTTTTCGCTTCCCGATTCAGACGTGACCGCCTGATGCACATCGCTATACACCCGTTTCGGGTCTACATCCAACAGCTTATAAACCTTCTCCAGGAACTTGATCTCATCTGCGGAAACATGGCCATCCGCTTGCACCAATGATGCGGCGAAAGAAGCAATTACCACCTTTGCAGGTGAATCCAACGGCTCGATCTTCTTTTTAAGGGTAGCAAGCGGAACTGGTGCTGCCATTAACAGCCGTACCCGGGCCTTAAGTCGAAGCCGGCTTGATGTCGTTAAGTGCTGCCACTTATCAATACTTGCATTGAGGTGCTGTAACTCAGCGTCGGAAAAATCCCCATCTGCGGAAGCCACACCTGCTGCTAGTTCCAATGTGACTAGCGCCGACTTATAGGCTGCGCTATCGCGCGACTCAATTGTCGTTGGGTCGCAGTAAAAGAGAATTAATTTTTCATCCGACTTTGGAATTTTGGCGCCGGCCAACACATCTGGCTCCATGCAAATGCATTCGGCTTCCAATGCTCGCGCCAGCGCCACAAGTCGCTCCCGATTAGGTGCTTCGACACTCTTGAAGATTTGGGTCAGTTCAGACAATGTCAGCATCTGTACGTCAGCCATGACCCGCTCTTTGAGCGTGCCTAACGCATTGCGCATTAAATCTGACCACAGCGCCACGGGAAGCAAGATGGCAGCCTCCAGTGACTCTCTTTTATCAGGGCTGCGCCCCAAGAAGCGACTGTAGGCATCCAAATCAGCTGCGCAATCATCGACAATTGCCTGCAACTTCTTTGGCGGCCCTGTGAGCGCTGCGACATCCGGAATGTCGCCAAACCGCAGATCGAGGCTGTCCACATAACTACGCAAACCAGCAGATGCCGGGGTGTAGCTTAGTTTGAGCTTGGTGCGATTGACCGATAACTTCATTCCCTCGCTATATTTCTTCCGATACTTTAGCTCAAAGAGCTTCCTGAACTCCTCATTGCAGCGAATGATGGGTGTTCGTTTTGAGATAGTAGGCTCATGTTCTACCCAAGCAAGCGCCAAGTGCGCAGGCACACCGACTCCATCAACTGCTGCTTGTCCAAGTGCCAGGCGCAAGAGATACGGCACCTGATAGGTATGCTCCAAAGCAGGTAAAGGCTGCAGATAGAGCTTTTCTTTTATGCCGGATAGCTTAATAAACTGCAGCAACTGATGCGCATAACTATTGAAAGAGTTCGGTTCATTCCCATAGATGTCAATCAGCCTCCTGACCTCGAAAGCGATCTCGTCCCTATCGGCAGCTGCCTCGGCATCATATTGTGCGTCATAAATTGCGCGACGCTCCAGCCCATAAAAATAGAGGAAGACATATCCAATATCCGCCTTGGGGTGCTTTTTCCCATCGGCGAGCCACCGTAAATAAGCGCGTCGAGCCTCCGCAGAGATATCTGTATAGCTTGGCCAATAACTCATCAGCCGCTCAGTAAAATCGCCTTTATTTCGCGAGACATTTTTGGCGGGATCAATGAGCGCCGGCTCAGTTCTTGCGGAATGCGCGCTCAGGCCAGACCCCACATAAATCATTCCTTCAGAGATTCTGATGCCAGCAACATCAATAGACTCTCTCTTCGAGAGCCATCTCGCCGGCATTTTCAAGCTCTCCGGAGGTGATGGAATCGGATATGACTTTGGACTTTCCAGGCGGGTGGCCACGGTCAGCTTAGATGGTTGATGCCTAAACACAGGCGGCTGAGGAATGACTGGCTTAGCCTGTTCTTGCTCCTTTTTGGCGTTTGTCGTTTTACCTCGCACAAGCCAGTAGGCAAACCACAAAATACCAATCAACATCCATACACCAGCTGGCGCATCCCCCAGCAAAGCAACGATCGCCATGGCAGCAAAAATAATGGCCCCCAAAATTGGAAATCCTTTTTGGCTCTCCATTTACCCCTCTCTTTTTAATATTTCTTTTCCGCAAGCAAAACAATTAAGTTGCGCGAGGCTATTTTAGTTAATTTTTAAGAACTGGGACTGGCTTCTCGCAATCCGCAGAATCTGCGCTCACCTTCAACCATCTTCAAAAGAACTGTGCGTGCCGTTTCCGCCGCTCGAGCATGCTGAGCAAATGCTTATCGCAGCATCAGAAAGGCTACATACAGCACTCACGACGCAACTGCTCATGAGAACTTCTATACCGTCGATACCGATCAGAGCATCGTATGTGATCCCAGTTGGGTATGCGTGAGCGCAACATCGCTCGCTTTCACATTAGCGCCCGAAGTCCTTTCTCAGCTCATGGCAGACGCTCCCAAAAATCAACGATAATGCTTGTGGGCACTATGACAGATCGGTGTCGCTCTTCTTGCAAGGCTTGCTAGTAAGTTCAAATATTGAGATGGAAGCTAGGAGTAAATACGGTGGGGTAACACGACCTTATTTCAGCTTGAGTATTGGAGATCTTGAATCTATTTTTGACCAAGCTCAGAACAATCCAGAACTGGATGAGTCTTTTGTCAATGCGCTAAAGAATATCGGTATTGATTCTTCGGCGATTTAAAAAGTCTTTGGCCTCGGCAGTTCCTATAGTTCCGTTGGCTCCGGCGCCGAACCTGCAATTACGGCGCTGGCGGCAATACCGATGAGTGATGGCTGGTAATCAGCCATTGCCGACCGTCCCAGCGATACGTATAGGTATAGCGCGCATGCACATCGACCGACCTGGCTTTGAGTGCGAACGTATAGAGGCCTGCATCCACGGCAGTATTGCAACCGATATAGATGCGGCGCATGTCGATTGCGCCGACCGGTTTATTCTGCAGGAAGTGTTCGAAGTAATCGATGCGCTCGGCCGTTGTCAGCCTCGGCTTGCTGGATACCGTCGACAGCAGGATGGCATCGTCCGCATAGTTGGCCGCCACCGCTTTGGGATCGTTGGTTTGCAGCGAAGCGTTCCAGCGGTCAAACAAGGCCGCGATTTCCTTCTCGTCCGTCTTGTGACAGGCAGCCTCGCCAACGGGCTGCTCGGCGCCGCGCATTGATGCGCATCCCGACAAGAGCAGCAGCGCCGCCCCTGAAACGCAAAAAAACTTGTTCATCTCCCCTCCCGGAAAGCCAATGGATTGTTGGAATTTTCTTTGGCACATACGCCCCCGCATGAAGGCGTCGGCCAATTATGCCATTGCGGCGATGCCCCTCAATTGCCCAAAGAGATGCGACTTCCCCTGCCAGATCCGGGCCGCCGGGGCCCAAATCGACACGCATTTGCCGCCCGGAAACAAAAGGAGTATTCTTTTCCGAAAGCAATAAATATGATGATGGAGATAAAAATGCGTCAGTTCTTGATTGTGGCCGCCTGTGCAGCGGCAATCAGCGGTTGCGGCAGATCGCCGGCGGAGCAATTGGCTTATGACCATGCCGAAGCGCAATACCAGATCAATCGCGAAAACGCCGCCCGCTACCGGCAATCCGTAGAGGATGCTGCGGATGAAGAACTTAAGTCCAAGGCCGCCCCCTCGCGCCCAAGAAGCTGAACCGATCGCTTAACCTGCAAAGAAAAACGCCGCTACGAAGTCATTCGTAGCGGCGTTTCCCATGGCGTCCTCGTGATATCCGGTTAGCCTTCTTTTTTTGGCCGGCGCGCGCCGCATCCGTCCGGCATCAGGCATCGGCAAGATGATCCCGCCGGATGGCATCGAGGTTGGTCACGCCCAAGAGCCCCATGTCGCGCCTGATCTCGTCATGGATCAATTTCAATGCGTGGCTGACCCCGGCCTCGCCGCCCACGGTGGCCGCGTAGTTGAAGGGCCGACCGATCCAGGCGGCCTTGGCGCCCAGCGCCAGCGCCTTCAGGACATCGGTGCCGCGCCGCACGCCGCTGTCGATCATGACCGGCATGTTGCCGGCGGCCTCGACCATCTGCGGCAGCACCAGCAACGGCGCCACGCTGCCGTCCAGCTGGCGCCCGCCGTGGTTGGACACGATCACCGCGTCCGCCCCCATCTCCCTGGCGCGCCTGGCGTCGGCCGGGTTGAGGATGCCCTTGATCACCAGCGGCCCTTTCCATTTCCTGCGCACATCGGCAGCATGCGTCCAGTTCAGGTGGCCGCGGTCGGAGAAATCGCGCAGCACATTGGACGACATGATGGGCGCGCCGCGCGTGGCGTAGTTGTTTTCGAAATGCGGCATGCCGTGCCGCAGCAGCGTTTTGATGAAGGTGCCGCACAGCCAACGCGGATGCGACACGCCTTGCCACGCCAGCGACAGGCTGGGACGCAGCGGCGTCGAGAAGCCGGCGCGAATATTGTTCTCGCGATTGGCCGCGACCGGGGTATCGACCGTCAGCACCAGGGTTTCCACGCCGGCGGCGGCAACGCGCGCGATCAGCGCATCGATCTGGGCCTGCTGCCCGGGCAGGTAAGCCTGGAACCAGGTGCCCGGGGCCGCGTCCATGACCTCTTCCAGCCGGATCAGCGAGGAGCCGCTCATGATGCACGGGGCGCCGGCCTTGCGCGCCGCCACCGCCATGGCGACATCGCCGCGGTAACTGGTGATCGCCGCCAGCCCCATCGGCGCGATGCCGGCCGGGCAAGCGTAACGCTGGCCCAGCAGCGTCACCGAGGTATCGACCTGGGAGACATCGACCAGCACATCCGGCCGGAAGGCATAGCGGCGGAAGGCGCCGCGGTTGGCGTTGACGGACTGCTCGTCTTCGACCGCGCCCGAGACATAGGCATACAGCGGAACGGGAAGCCGCTCTTTGGCGGCCTGCTCGAAATCATGCAGCGACAGGAAACGCTTCATCGATCTGCTCAACATGTGCTCCGTCAGGATGGCGTTTACGGCGGGTAAATGGTTAAAGACCGAACGATTAAAGGCCAAAGGGCTTGAGCACCTTGTCGAGCCATACCTGTTCGACCTTGCCGTTGGCGATCTCGGCCTTGATCGCCTCTTCGTTGGCGGCGGTCTGGCGGGCGGCGCCGATCAACGCGGCGGCCTCGGCCTGCGGGAAACTGACAATGCCGTCTTCATCGCCCACGATCAGGTCGCCGGGGCCAATCACCTGGCCGTCGATGGACACCGGCACATTGATCTGCCCCGGGCCGTTCTTGTACGGGCCGCGATGGCTGACAGCGCGCGCGTAGCAAGGGAAGTCGGCCGCGTAGAAAGCCGCCGTGTCGCGCACCGCGGCATCGATCACGAAGCCGGCGCAACCGCGTTGCTGCGCGTACAGCATGATCAGCTCGCCGACCAGCGCGTTGCTGGCCTCGCCGCCGCCATCGACGACCAGCACATGGCCCGGCTGCATCATCGTCAGCGCCTTGTAGATCAGCAGGTTGTCGCCCGGCCGCGTCTTCAGCGTGAAGGCCGTGCCGACCAGTTTCTTAGAGCGATGGATACGCTGCAGGCTAGTCACGCCGGACAGGCGCTGCAGGTTATCGCTCAGGTGCGAGACCACGATGCCGCGCAGGGCATCGACGACGCCGGCCTCGGCCATGGCCGGTGCGGGATTGATGATGAAAGATGGATTGCTCATGCTGGGCCTCAGGTTGGGAATCGGGAGAAATGCGTGGCGCTCATGCCTCGACCGGTTCGGCAATCGTCAACAGCACCACGAAACTGGCCAGCGAGCCGATCGCCATGAAAGCGAACACGTAGTCCCAGCCATAGCTGTCGAGCAGCATCCCGGTCGCCAGCGGGGCGATGGCGCCGCCGATCTGGCCGCCCATGTTGACCACCGAGCTGGCGATCGGGAAAGTCTTCTTGTCGGCCACGCCCATCGGGTAAGCCATGTAGGCGGAAAAACCGAAACTCAGCAGCACGCCGGTGGCAAACAGCAGCAAGCCATACCCCACCGGATCGGCCGGCGAATTGATCAGCGCATACATCATGCCGGCCGTGGCCAATGCCGAGAGCATCATGCCGGGCTTGCGGCGCTTGGCCAGCAGGCGGTCCGATACCAGGCCGCCCAGCAGGTTGCCGATCACCGCCCCCACCCAGGGCGCGGCGGCGACGAAGCCCATGTTCATGACCGAGAACTTCTTCACGCTCAGCAGGTAAGTCGGGATCCAGGCCAGCAGCACATTGGAAATACCGAGCTGGAAGCAGTAGCCCAGCGCGCAGCCCAGCACATTCCACGAGCGGAACACGCTCTTGCTGTCGGTCAGCGGCGCCAGCTTGCGCGCGCGCACGAACTTGTCCAGCCAGGCAGGCGCGCTTTGACGGGCAACCGCCGCGGCCCCCGCAACGCTCGACTGCTGCGCCGCGCTCGCCGCGCCGGTGATGTAATCCAGTTCCGCCGCCGACACATGCTTGCTCTGCGACGGATGGTTGGTGACCAGGAAGAACCAGATGATGGAGAAGATGATGCCGGGCACGGCGAAGAAGATGAAAATCTCGCGCCAGCCCCACATGGCGATGATGGCCGCGCAGATCGGCGGCACGATCACCGGGCCGAACTTCACCGCCGACAGGAAGATGCCGCTGGCGGTGCCCTTTTCATGCGGCGGAAACCAGTTGTTGATGGTGGCGGCGATCCCCACCGGCAGGGGGCCTTCGGCCAGGCCCAGGGCGAAGCGGTAGATCTTCAGGCCGAGGATCGAGGTGGTGGTGCCGATCATGCCGGTAAACACCGAGGTCAGGATCATCGCGCCCGAGAAGATGCGGCGCACGCCGAAGCGGCTGGTGGCGAAACCGGACGGCAACTGCGCCAGGGCGTAAGCGAACAGGAACAGGCTCAGCAAGGCGCCCGCCTCGGTGTTGCTCATCGCGAATTCCTTGCGGATGAAAGGCAGCGCCACGCCGATGTTGGCGCGGTCGGCCGCGGCGATCGTATAGATCAGGAAAATCATTGCGGCCACGACCCAGCGAAAACGGGTCGGCCTTGCAGGCGTCGAGGCAGTGGATGCGGCGGCATCGGCCAGGGGTTGGTTCATCCGGTATCTCCAAATGTGATTATCGTTGCCACACGCGGATGTGGCAGCTGTGGTGGGCGCGCGTCTTGTGATGGCCGCGATGGCTCTCGCGCGTCTTTGGGCGCATTCTAAATAGGATATTTTTGCCAGTAAAATGACAAATATGACGATAAAATAGTCACAAAAAGACTATTATGCGCATCCATCCCTCAGCCCGACCTTCCCTCCCCCATGTTTTCACAAGCCATCGAGACCTTCCTCGCCATCATCCGCAGCGGCAGCCTGAGCGCCGCCGCCGAAGAACTCAGCCTGACCCAGACCACGGTCAGCAAGCGCATCAAGGCGCTGGAAGATGAACTCGGCATGCAACTGATCGAGCGCGGAAAAGGCATGCGGCAAGTGAAACTCACGCCCAGCGGCGAAGAGTTCGCGACACTGGCCGAGCAATGGAACCTGATCTCGCGCGAAGCCAAAATCCTCGGTTCGCAGGGGCCGCGGCTGTCGTTGACCATCGGCGCGGTGGACAGCCTGAACGTGTTCGTGCTGCCGCGCCTGTACCGCGCGCTGCATGCCGAGCATCCATCGATGAAGCTGGAAATCCGCACGCTGCACTCCGACGAGATGTACGAAAAGATTGACCAGCGACAACTGGACCTGGCCTTCACCCTGCGCGAGCGCAGCCTGGCCAACGTCGCGGCGGAAGTGTTTTTCTCCTCGCCCATGGTGGTTTTGAGCCTGGGCGGCAAGGCCGCGAGGAAAGGCCAGACGGTGCGCCCGCAGGACTTGTCGGCGGATCACGAACTGTTCGTTCCCTGGGGCCGCCGTTTCGATGCCTGGCACGACCAGTGGTGGGATCCCCTGACGCCATCGCGCATCAAGCTCGATAGCGGGCACCTGATCCTTTCCATGCTGCACCATCCCAGCCAGTGGGCCATCGTCCCCTTGTGGCTGGCGCGCGCCGCGCTAGACAAGGGCCCGTACATGATCCGCGAACTGAGCGCCCCGCCGCCTCCGTATATCTGCTACCGGCTCACGCACAAGCAGCCGACCACCGGCACCAGCCGCTCCATCGCCATCGTCGACACGCTGTGCCGCCAGATCTTCGGCGAGCAGATGGCGCAGCCGTACCTGGGCGACGAGCCCGTTGCACAAGACGACGCCTAATATGGATATGCCCGCTTGATATGCCCGCTTGATATGCCCTTGAGGCAATCCGGCAACACCGGAGAGCATAGAGGCAGGGCAAACATAAAAAATCCCATCGAATCTGCTTTTTGTACCGGGACTCCCCTCCTGCCATCCCATATTCTTGCTTCTCAAGACACAAAGGCACGGCAGCCATCGCAAGGCTGCCGGCGACAATAAAAACGACGGAGATGAAGTTGGACAGGAAACGCCATCCCGGCGGGCTTCCACACATCAATCCTCCCTGCGCCCCCTGCTTCGCCCAACGGCGAGGGAGTAGTCTTGAGCCCCGAAAAGATCACGAACCAGATAAAAAGAGGAAATTGAATGGAGGCAACTCAATTAAAACAGCCGAAGGCCGAGAACCCCTGGCTGATTGTCGTACTGCTTGCGCTCGGCTTGATGATCTCCTTTGTCGATCGCACCAGCCTGTCGTCGGCGCTGGCGGAAAAGGGCTTCGTGGCGGAATTCGGCTTGACCAGCATCGAACGCGGCTGGCTCAACTCGGCCTTCTTCTGGTCTTACGGACTGATGCAGATGCCGATGGGCTGGGTGGTGGACCGCTACGGCGTCAAATGGCCCTATACGATCTGCTTCACGCTGTGGTGCCTGGCGGCGGCCGCGACCGGGCTGGTGACCACGCTCTCCGCCCTGATCCTGATGCGCCTGCTGATCGGCGTGGCCGAGGCCGTGGTGGTGCCGGCGACCTACCGTTACCTGGCCAACAATTTCGATGAACACCACAAAGGCACCGCGCTGGGCATCTTCTCCATCGGCGGCAAGATGGGGCCGGCACTGGGCGCGCCCATCGCCGCCTGGATGATCGTCACCTATTCCTGGCAGTTGATGTTCATCGCCACCGGCCTGGTCGGGCTGCTGTGGCTGGCGCCCTGGCTGCTCAATCTGCGCAACGACTATCCCTCGCGGGAACAGCTGGCGGCGCGGGTGCGCAGCGCCTCTTCGGTGCCGCTGCGCAACCTGTTGTCCAGCCCGGTGGTCTGGGGCGGCCTGGTCAACAATTTCTGCTACGCCTACTTCACCTTCTATTGCATGACCTGGATGCCGGCCTACCTGGTCGAGCAGCGCGGCCTGTCGCTGACGCGTTCCGGGCTGTACACCTTCTTCAGCTTCGCCGGCATCGCCATCGTGGCGGCCGTCGCCGGCTGGGCCGCCGACCGCATGATCGCCCGCGGCAAGGATGCGGTGCGGGTGCGCAAGGGCTTCATCGTGACCGGTTTCATCGGCGGCACCACCGTGCTCCTGGGCGCCTATGCGCCATCGCTGGAAATGGCGCTGTTCTGGAACGTGACCTCGCTCTCGCTCTTGGGCCTGGTCACCGCCAACAACCTGGCGCTGTGCAAGCTGACGCTGATCCCGCGCCAGGCCGTGGGCTTGAATACCGGCTTGCAACAGGTTGCCACCAGCCTGGCTGGCGGCGTGTCGGCAAGCCTGTCGGGCTGGCTGTTGCATGTGGGCGGCGACTACGAGTTTCCGATGCTGGCGATTTTCGCTTTCCTGCTGCTGGGCGCGACCAGCACCGTGGTGCTGATGCAGCGCAAATGGGCGCCCAAGGTGAACCAGTTGGCCGATGAGCATCCCCCGCAACAGGCCGATGCCGCAGCCGGTGTGCATGGCGCAGCGCAGGCCGGATCGGGAGCCAAGTGAACGGGAACGCAATCGCACACCATTGGTACCGCACTGTAGCGCGCTTCCCGTCCAGAACCGGCCATCCATGAAGAACCCGTTGCTTGAGTTTTTGTCGTTCCGATATTTTTTCCTGAGCCGCATGTCGGCCACGATGTCGATCCAGATGCTGATGGTGATCGTGGCCTGGCAAATGTACGACATCACGCATAGCGCCTACGACCTGGGCCTGGTCGGCCTGGCGCAGTTCATCCCGGCGCTGGCGCTGTGCCTGGTGACGGGCCAGGCGGCGGACCGCTACGACCGCCGCCTGATCCTGATGGCGTGCCTGCTGGGGCAGTTCGCCGTCGCCCTGCTGCTGATCGCAGGCACGCTGGGCGGCTGGCTGGGGCGCGAGGTATTGCTGTTGGCCTCGGTTGGCCTGGGCGTGGCCAAAGCCTTCCAGATGCCGACCCAGCAGGCGCTGCTGCCCACGCTGTTGCCGCTGCCGGTCCTGCCGCGGGCGCTGGCGATCAATGCGGCCGGCACGCAGTTCGCCACCATCGTGGGGCCGGCGGTGGGCGGCTTCATCTACGTCGCGGGTGCCGCGGTAGTGTACGGAGTATGCGCGGCGATGTGCCTGTTCGCGGCGGCGATGGTGTCCCTGGTGCGTTACGCGCGCGCACCGGCGGCACGCGCACCGGTGACCTTGCATAGCCTGTTCGCCGGCATCGGCTTCATCTGGCGGCGCAAGGAAGTGCTGGGGGCGATTTCGCTCGACCTGTTCGCCGTGCTGTTCGGCGGCGCTACCGCCCTGCTGCCGATCTTTGCGCGCGACGTGCTGCATACCGGTTCATGGGGCCTGGGCTTGCTGCGTTCGGCGTCGGCCATCGGCGCGCTGCTGGTGTCGCTCTATCTGGCGCGTTATCCGATCCGGCGCCGGGTCGGCCAGATCATGTTCGGCGCGGTAGCCATGTACGGCTTGGCCACGCTGGTGTTCGCGCTGTCGAGCTCGTTCCTGCTGTCGCTGGCGGCGCTGATGTTGAGCGGCGCATTCGACATGGTCAGCGTGGTGGTGCGGCAGTCGCTGGTCCAGCTTGAGACGCCCGATGACATGCGGGGACGGGTCAGCGCCGTCAACTCGATCTTCATCGGGGCGTCGAACCAGTTGGGCGAGTTCGAGTCGGGCGTTACCGCCGGCTGGCTGGGAGCGGTGCCGTCGGTGGTGCTCGGCGGCGCCAGCACCCTGCTGATCGTGGCCTTGTGGATGAAGCTGTTCCCCGCCCTGGCCAGGCGGGAAAAACTGACCGCATCCTGAATCGCCATTCTTTGTCCTATCGTGCAGAGCGTGCCATGAACTAACGAATTCAATCCCGGATGCATGCGGTACGACCATCCGGGAACCTGAAGCCCCAGCGGCAAGCCGCTGAACATCCGCCGACGGCGCGATCCGGGACCGTGAGAAATCCGGACGGCCGCGGCGGGACCACTATTCACCAAAAACCACCAATCAGTCCGAATGCCGCCAGGCATCCGGCGGGAGACAACTCATGCCAAAAATTGCCGCTAGCTGTGCCCTGTTCGCCATTTGCACGCCCCTCATGCAGACGGCCCAAGCCCAATCCGGCATCACCATCTACGGCGCCATCGATGGCGGCGTACGTTACCTGACCAATGCCAATGCCGCCGGCGGCAGCAAGATCTACATGGGATCGAACGGCTGGAACAGTTCCAACCGCATCGACATCGCCGGCAGCGAAGACCTGGGCGGCGGCATGGAAGCGCACTTCGTCCTGGAGAACGGCTTCAACCTCGCCACCGGCGCGCTGGACAATGCCAACAGCGCGCTGTTCAACCGCCAGTCGATCGTCGGCCTCAAGAGCCAGTACGGCACCCTCGACATGGGCCGCCAGTACACGATTTCGCACGACCTGCTGTTCGACTACGATCCGTTCGCCTTCAACTACACGTCGCTGATCCCATTGACGCTGGCCTCCAGCGGCACCCGCTTTTCCAACGACCTCAAGTACATCGGGAAATTCGGCTCGCTCAAACTGATCGTGGAAAACGCCTTCGGCGAGAACGCCGGCAACTACAACAATGGCTCGGCGCGCGGCATCGGCCTGCAGTATTACGCCGGCGACCTGACCTTCGGCGGCTCCTACAATCGCCGCAGCGTGCTGGTCGGCGCCACTTATCGCAATGAGGATTACTACCTGGCCGGCGCCGCGTACAAGTTTGGCAAGTTCGGCATCTCGGGCGGCTACATGATCGACACCATCGACATGAAAGGCAGCGCGCCGGATACCGTCACGCGCAACCTTTTCGCCGGCGGCAGCTACGCCATCAGCGCCCAGTTGAAGTTTACCGGCGGCTTTTACCGCACCACCGTCTCGCCCGACAAGGCCTCGCGCCGCGACATGACCATCGTCGGCCTGGATTATTTCCTCTCCAAGCGCACCAAGCTCTACGTCGAGACCGACTACACCCGCTACCGCTCGGCCGTGGTATCCACGCTCAACACCGTCGGGGCCGGGCATCAGACCGCATTCACGGTCGGCATCAACCACAAGTTCTGACAGGCAGGGCTTGCCGCGGATCGGTCTGGAATGAGAGAAAAATCCGGGGCAAGCTTAAAAAAGACACTAAAATCTGAATGCCCAACGATCGGCAAGGCGCTGTCGGACAGCGCCTTGCTGTCGTTACATGCACGCAAAAGTTACGTAACGTATTCAACGGACATTCACCAGGCCGATACCATGAGCGACCACTTCGAGATTTTCCTGCGTCTGCTCATCGCCATGCTGATCGGCTGCGCCATCGGCGTCGACCACAACCTGCGCGGCAAGCCCAGCGGCATCAAGACGCTTGGCCTGGTGGCGCTGGGTTCGGCGCTGGCGACCATGGCCAGCATGAACTTCGCACTGACTGCCGACGGCTATAGCCACGACGCGGCCAGCCGCGCGATCCAGGGCGTGATCACCGGTATCGGTTTCCTCGGCGCCGGCGTGATCATTCATGAAAAGGCCACCGAGAAAGTACGCGGCCTGACCACGGCGGCGTCGATCTGGGTCACGGCGGCGGTGGGCATCGTATGCGGCATCGGCTGGTGGAAAGTGGCGCTGATGACCACCGCGCTGATCCTGGTGCTGTTTACCGTCGGACGCAAAATCGAAAATGCCCTCCACCATCGCTGGATGAAGAAAAGCGACCGCGAGCGCGCCGATATCGGTTTGCGCGACGAAGACTGACGGCGACAGACTGACGACTACCGAAAACCACCGTGATCAAAACCCTGCTGCTCTACCTTTTCACCGCCCTGGCCGAAATCGTCGGCTGCTACCTCCCTTACCTGTGGCTCAAGCAAGACCGTTCCGCCTGGCTGCTGCTGCCGGCCGCCGCCAGCCTGGCCTTGTTCGCCTGGCTGCTGACCTTGCACGATGCGGCCTCCGGACGCGTGTATGCCGCCTATGGCGGCATGTACATCGCGGTAGCGATCGCCTGGCTGTGGCTGGTGGACGGTGTCCGCCCTTCAGCCTGGGACGTGGCCGGCGTCGCCGTGGCGCTGGCAGGGATGGGGATCATTGCATTCCAGCCCCGCTGATCCAGGCGCCCCCTTCACTCACCATTTGCCTTTCCGGCAAGCAAGCGCGCACGCAAGCCGCCCTCGCCCGGCCCAAAACCATTCAACGCACCGCACCATTTGCGCGCAGCATGCACTGCAATACATCACGCGATGATATATATCCATCATCGCCGGTGTTCCCGCGCGCCGTCCTGCGCTCCTCTCTCCACTCTGTAAAGCCGCATCCGGCGCTGCTTTGCGGCCGATTTACGTCGCTGGCACGGGCTTTGCATTAGCTTGCTCGGGATCAAAGGCGATCCCACCAATTTCTGATGCCGGTCTAACGATGGATCTGCAACGCACAAGGACAATGGCGTCCGCTTGACCCGAGGCAATGTGCCCGGGCTTAAGCGGGCGCCATTTTGCTTTTAGGGACCAAACATGAGCAAAGCAAACCGTATCGCGTTGTTTTCACTGGGCACGCCCCAGATGCGCGCCTTCCATCTGACCTGGATGGCCTTCTTCGTCTGCTTTTTCGCCTGGTTCGCCTGCGCGCCGCTGATGCCGCTGATCAAGGGCGAGTTCAACCTCAGCGCCGGCCAGATCGCCAACATCAACATCGCCGCCGTGGCCGTGACCATCCTGGTGCGCCTGGTGATCGGCCCGATGTGCGACCGCTTCGGGCCGCGCAAGGCCTACACCGGCCTGCTGCTGGCGGGCGCGGTGCCGGTCATCGGCGTGGCCTTCGCGCAGAGCTATGAGAGCTTCCTGTTCTTCCGCCTGCTGATCGGCGCGGTGGGCGCCAGCTTCGTGATCACGCAGTACCACACCTCGGTGATGTTCGCTCCCAATGTGGTGGGCACCGCCAACGCGGCCACCGCCGGCTGGGGCAATGCCGGCGGCGGCGTGGCGCAGGCCGTGATGCCGCTGCTGGCGGCGGCGCTGCTGATGCTGGGCGTGTCGCACGGCTGGGGCTGGCGCGTGGCGCTGCTGGTGCCGGGCGTGCTCATGCTGATCATGGCCGCGCTCTACTGGCGCTACACCCAGGATTGCCCGGAAGGCAATTTCGATGCATTGCGCGCCGCCGGCGTCAACCTCGAAAGCGGCAAAAAAGGCGGCTGGGCCAGCTTCCGTACCGCCGCCGGCAACTACCGCGTGTGGATGCTGTTCATCACCTACGGCGCCTGCTTCGGCGTGGAAATCTTCATCCACAACATCGCCGCCATCTATTACGTCGAGCATTTCCAGCTATCGCTGGAAGCGGCCGGCATGGCGGCCGCCAGCTTCGGCCTGCTGGCGCTGTTCGCGCGCGCCCTGGGCGGTTTCATCTCCGACAAGGCGGCCGCCGCCGGCGGCCTGAACCGCCGCGCCACGCTGCTGTTCGCGTTGATGCTGGGCGAAGGCCTGGGCCTGCTGTGGTTCGCCCATGCTGGCAGCGTGGCCGGCGCGGTGGCCGCCATGCTGTGCTTCGGCCTGTTCACCCACATGGCCTGCGGCGCCACCTACGCGCTGGTGCCCTTCATCGACCGCCGCGCCCTGGGCGGGGTGGCCGGCATCATCGGCGCCGGCGGCAACGTCGGGGCGGTGGCGGCCGGTTTCCTGATGAAAGGCATCGGCAACACGCAACAGACGCTGTCGATGCTGGGCGTGCTGGTCACCATCGCGGCTCTGTGCGCGGTGGCGGTGCGCTTCACGACATCGGACAAGAACGACGAACCGGTACTGGTCGACAACCAGGTCGCCGCCTGAGGAGCAAGCCAACATGAGCATGAACATCATCGTCATCGGCCACGGCATGGTCGGCCACAAGTTCCTGGAATGCCTGGCCGAGAGCGGCGTGCCCAATCTCAAGGTCACCATCCTGTGCGAAGAGCCGCGCCCGGCCTACGACCGCGTGCATCTGTCCGAATTCTTCGCCGGCAAGAGCGCCGACGACCTGTCGCTGGTGGCGCCGGGCTTCTTCGACGCCGGCAAGAGCCCGGTGCAGTTCGACCTCAGGCTCAACGCCAAGGCCCAGCGCATCGACTGCGTGGCCAAGACGGTGCTGGTCAATATCGACGGCGTGGAACAGACGCTGGCCTACGACAAGCTGATCCTGGCGACGGGCTCCTACCCTTTTGTGCCGACGGTGGCCGGTAACCAGCGCCGCGATTGCTTCGTCTACCGCACCATCGAAGACCTGGAAGCGATGCTCGAATGCGGCACGCGCGCCAAGAGCGGCGTGGTCATCGGCGGCGGCCTGCTGGGACTGGAATGCGCCAAGGCGCTGCGCGACATGAAGCTGGACACCCATGTGGTCGAATTCGCGCCGCGCCTGATGGCGGTGCAGGTCGACGACAGCGGCGGCCGCATCCTGCGTCAGAAAATCGCCGAGCTGGGCGTGACCGCGCATACGCAAAAGAACACCGTGGAGATCGTGGACGGCAAGGCCCACACCCATCGCATGAACTTCGAAGACGGCTCGCACCTGGAAACCGACATGATCGTGTTCTCCGCCGGCATCCGTCCGCGCGACGAACTGGCGCGCGATTGCGGGCTCTCGGTGGGCGAGCGCGGCGGCGTGGTGATCGACAACAGCTGCCTGAGCTCGGATCCGAGCGTCTACGCCATCGGCGAATGCGCGCTATGGAACGGCCGCATCTTCGGCCTGGTGGCGCCCGGCTACGACATGGCCCGCATCGCCGCCAGGCACCTGCTGTCGCATCTGGACGATGTGGATGGCACGGCGGCCGAACTGCCGCAGTTCACCGGCGCCGACATGAGCACCAAACTGAAACTGATGGGCGTGGACGTGGCCAGCATCGGCGACGCCCACGGCAAGGAAGCCGGCAGCCGCTCCTTCCAGTTCACCGACGAGCGCCGCCAGATCTACAAGAAGATCGTGGTCTCCGAATCCGGCAAGCACCTGCTGGGCGCGGTGATGGTGGGCGACGCCGCCGAGTACGGCACGCTGCTGCAGATGATGTTGAACAAGATCGAGCTGCCGGAATCGCCGGAATTCCTGATCCTGCCGCAATCGGACGGCAAGGCCAAACCGGGCCTGGGCGTGGACGCGCTGCCCGAGTCGGCGCAGATCTGCTCCTGCAACAACGTCTCCAAGGGCCAGTTGTGCGCGGCAGTCGCCGCGGGCGCCGTCACCATCGGCGAACTGAAGGCCTGCACCAAGGCCGGCGCCACCTGCGGCGGCTGCGTGCCGCTGGTGACGCAGGTGATGAAGGCCGAGATGAAGAAGCAAGGCCTGGCCGTCAACAACCATGTCTGCGAACACTTCCCCTACTCGCGCCAGGAGATCTACCACCTGGTGCGCGTGGGCCAGATCCGGAGCTTCGACGCCCTGCTGGAAAAGCATGGCAAGGGTCTGGGCTGCGATATCTGCAAGCCGCTTGCCGCCAGCGTGCTGGCATCGGTCTGGAACGAGTTCGTGCTGAAGAAGGAGCATGCCAGCCTGCAGGACTCCAACGACTACTTCCTCGGCAACATCCAGAAGGACGGCACCTACTCGGTGGTGCCGCGCATGGCCGGCGGCGAAGTGACGCCGGACGGCCTGATCGCGGTCGGCCAGATCGCCAAGAAGTATGGCCTGTACACCAAGATCACCGGCGGCCAGCGGGTCGACCTGTTCGGCGCGCGCGTGGATCAGTTGCCCGACATCTGGGAAGAGCTGATCGCCGCCGGCTTCGAGACCGGCCATGCCTACGGCAAGTCGCTGCGCACGGTGAAGTCCTGCGTGGGCTCGACCTGGTGCCGCTATGGCGTGGGCGACAGCGTCGGCTTCGCGGTGCGCCTGGAGAACCGCTACAAGGGCCTGCGTTCGCCGCACAAGATCAAGTTCGGCGTCTCCGGCTGCACCCGCGAATGCGCCGAGGCGCAGGGCAAGGACGTCGGCATCATCGCCACCGAAAAAGGCTGGAACCTGTACGTATGCGGCAACGGCGGCATGAAGCCGCGCCATGCCGAACTGATCGCCTCCGACCTGGATGAGGAAACCCTGGTGCGCTACGTCGACCGTTTCCTGATGTTCTACGTGCGCACCGCCGACCGCCTGCAACGCACCAGCACCTGGCGCGAGAACCTGGAAGGCGGCATCGATTACCTCAAGAGCGTGGTCATCGACGACAAGCTTGGCATCGCCGCCGAGCTGGAAGCCGAGATGCAGCATGTGGTCGACACCTACGAATGCGAATGGAAGAAGGCCGTGACGGACCCGGAAACCCGCAAGCGCTTCCGCCACTTCGTCAACAGCAAAGCGGCCGACGGCAATATCCGGTTCGTCGAGGAACGCGGCCAGATCCGCCCGGCCACGATGGCGGAAAAGAAGCTGCTGGACATTCCGGTGGTGGCGGAAATTGCCTGATCTGATGAAACGGTAACCACGCCTTCGATACGCGCCTGCGCCGCTACTCAGTCCGAACGGTTTCCGTGCATTGAGATCCGTTCGGGCTGAGTAGCCGCAGCGCGGCGTATCGAAGACGCACCAACGCAAACAAGGAGCAGAAAATGCACAGCGACCAACAAATCAAGCACTGGATCCCGGTCTGCGACCTCGCGGACATCGTGCCCAACACCGGCGTCTGCGCCCTCATCGACGACGAGCAGGTGGCCGTGTTCCACGTGATCGACACCAGCGGCGGCGGCAAGGAAGCGCGCGTGTTCGCCATCGGCAACTACGACCCCAACGCGGAGGCGTCGGTGCTTTCGCGCGGCCTGGTCGGCAACCTGGGCGAGCGCATCGTGGTGGCCTCGCCGATCTACAAGCAGCACTTCGACCTGCAAACCGGCGAATGCCTGGAAGAGCCGGCCAATTCGGTCACCGCATGGCCGGCCCGCATCGAGGCCGGCCGCGTCTGGATCGGCGCCTGACATGGAGACTCCGGCCGACAAGGATGGCAAGCCGGCGCTGGTCGTCATCGGCAATGGCATGGCCGGCATGCGCACGGTCGAGGAGTTGCTCAAGCTGGCGCCGGAACTGTACGACATCACCGTGTTCGGCGCCGAGCCGCACGGCAACTACAACCGCATCATGCTCTCGCCGGTGCTGGCCGGCGACAAGAGCATCGATGACATCATGCTCAACACGCGCGAGTGGTATGCGCAGAACGGCATCACGCTGCACGCCGGCGACCCGGTCGAACACATCGACCGCCGCCGCCGCGTGGTGCGCGCCAGAAGCGGCGTCGAGGTACAGTACGACCGCCTGCTGCTGGCCACCGGTTCCACCCCGTTCATCATCCCGGTGCCGGGCCATGCACTGCCGGGCGTGATCGCCTTCCGCGACATCCAGGATGTCGATGCCATGCTGGAGGCGGCGCGCAAGCATCGCCACGCGGTGGTGATCGGCGGCGGCCTGCTGGGGCTGGAGGCCGCCAACGGCCTGATGCGCCAGGGCATGGAGGTGACCGTGGTGCATGTCACCGATACGCTGATGAACCAGCAACTGGACAAGCCGGCCGCCGAGCTGCTGAAGAAGGCGCTGGAGGCCCGCGGCCTGCGCTTCCTGCTCAATGCCAATACCGCCGAAATCGTCGGCCCGGATCGGGTGAGCGCGGTGCGCTTCAAGGACGGCAGCGAGATCCCGGCCGACCTGGTGGTGATGACCGCCGGCGTGCGCCCCAATATCGCTCTGGCCAAAGCGGCCGGCCTGCATTGCGAGCGCGCGATCATCGTCGACGATACGCTGCAGACCTACGATCCGCGCATCTACGCCGTGGGCGAATGCGTGCAGCATCGCCAGGCCACCTTCGGCCTGGTGGCGCCGATCTGGGATCAGGCGCGCGTGGCCGGCGCGCACCTGGCCGGCGCCGGCCATCGCCGTTACGTGCAGCAAGCCACCGCCACCAAGCTCAAAGTGACCGGCGTGGACCTGTATTCCGCCGGCGACTTCATCGGCGCCGAAGACACCGAAGACCTGGTAGTACGCGACCCGCGGCGCGGCGTCTACAAGCGCCTGGTGCTGCGCGGCAACCGGCTGGTGGGCGCGGTGCTGTACGGCGACGTCAAGGACGGCCCGTGGTATTTCGAGCTGATCCAGAGCGGGCGCGACATTTCCGCCTTCCGGCGCGAGCTGCCGTTCGGGCAGGCGATGTGCATGAAGGCAGCATAAGAGGATCGACTACGTGAACCTGTCCCAAACTCCGATCGCAATTGCCGTGGCCACGACCCGGACCACCTGCCCTTACTGCGGCGTGGGCTGCGGCGTGTCGGCCTCGATGCAGCCGGACGGGAGCATCGGCGTCAAGGGCGACGAGCTGCATCCGGCCAACCTGGGCCGGCTGTGCGTGAAGGGTTCGGCGCTGGGCGAGACGGTCGACCTCGACGGCCGCCTGCTCCATCCCAAGATGCGCGACGGCAACGGCGCCATGCAGCGCGTCTCCTGGGATGCGGCACTGGACAGCGTGGCCGGCAAGCTGTCGGCCATCGTCGCCGAACACGGCCCGGATGCGGTGGCGCTGTATGTCTCCGGCCAGTTGCTGACCGAGGACTACTACATCGCCAACAAGCTGATGAAGGGCTACATCGGCAGCGCCAACATCGACACCAATTCGCGCCTGTGCATGTCGTCGGCGGTGGCCGGCCACAAGCGCGCCTTCGGCGAAGACCTGGTGCCGCTGGCCTATGAAGACCTGGAACTGGCCGACCTGGTGGTGCTGGTCGGCTCCAACGCGGCGTGGTGCCACCCGATCCTGTTCCAGCGCATCGCCAGGATCAAGGAAACCCGGCCGCACGCCAGGCTGGTGGTGATCGACCCGCGCCGCACCGCTACTTGCGAGCTGGCCGACCTGCACCTGCCGGTCAAGGCCGGCACCGACGTCTGGCTGTTCAACGGCCTGCTGAGCTACCTGGCGCATCGCGGCGCGCGCGACAATGCCTTTATCGAGGCCCACACCAACGGCTTCAACGAGGCGCTGGCGGTGGCCGACGCCGACTGCGCCGATCCCGCCACGGTGGCGCGCATCTGCAAGGTCGATTTAGCGGACTTGCTGGCCTTCTACGAAGCCTTCGCCGCGACCGGGAAAGTCGTCACCGGTTTCTCGATGGGCGTGAACCAGTCCTCGGCCGGCACCGACAAGGTCAACAGCATCATCAACTGCCACCTGATCACCGGCCGCATCGGCCGCCCGGGCATGGGGCCGTTTTCGATCACCGGCCAGCCCAACGCGATGGGCGGGCGCGAAGTCGGCGGCCTGGCCAACATGCTGGCCGCGCACATGGACCTGGACAACGCCGTGCACCGCGACATCGTGCAGGGCTTCTGGGCTTCGCCGCGCATCGCCGACCAGCCGGGCTACAAGGCGGTCGACCTGTTCCGCGCGATCGAGGACGGGCGCGTGAAGGCGGTCTGGGTGATGGCCACCAATCCCATGGTCAGCCTGCCGGACGCCGACCTGGTGCAGCGCGCGCTGGAGAAATGCGAACTGGTGGTGTCTTCCGACATCATCGAAAAGACCGATACCAACGCCTTGGCCCATGTGCTGCTGCCGGCGCTGGGCTGGGGCGAGAAGGATGGCACGGTCACCAACTCGGAGCGCCGCATCTCGCGCCAGCGCAGCTTCCTCTCGGCGCCGGGCGAGGCGCGGGCGGACTGGGAGATCATCTGCGACGTGGCCCGGCGCATGGGCTTCGAGGGCTTCGACTTCGACGGCCCGCATGCCATCTTCGACGAACACGCGCGCCTGTCGGCGCACCGCAACGGCGAGCCCGAGGCGGCTGCCGGCGGCGTCGCCAAGAGCCGCCGCGTATTCAGCCTGGCGGGCCTGGCCGGGATCGACAAACCACAGTACGACGCCCTGCAACCGATCCAGTGGCCGGTGCAGCGCCTGTCCGACGGCAGCGTGACCGGCGCCGCGCGCGTGCTGGAAGACCTGCGCTTCACGCATCCCGACGGCCGCGCGCGCTTCGTGGCGACCGCGCCGCGCCAGCCGGCCCACCAGACCTGCGACGCGTTCCCGCTGGTGCTCAACACCGGCCGCGTGCGCGACCACTGGCACACCATGACGCGCACCGGCAAGTCGGCCACGCTGGCCAACCATATCCCGGAATCCTTCATCGACATCCATCCGCAGGATGCGCTGCTGTACGGCGTGCGCGAAGGCGGACTGGCGCGCATTTCCAGCCGCTGGGGCGCGATGGTGGCGCGCGTGCAGCACGGCGGCGGCATTCCGCGCGGCAGCGTGTTCGTGCCGATCCACTGGAACAACCAGTCGGCCTCGGATGCGCGCGTGGGCGCGCTGGTCAACCCGGTGGTTGACCCGGTCTCGGGCGAGCCGGAGTTCAAGCACACGCCGGTGGCGATTGAGGAGTTCCGCGTCGCATGGCATGGCTTCATCCTGACCCGGCACGACCTGACGCTGGACGACATCACGCACTGGACGCGCGTGCAGGGCCGCGACTTCACGCGCTTCGAGCTGGCCGGCCGCAGCAACATCGCGGACCATGCGGCATGGGCGCGCAAGCTGCTGGGCGTGGACGATCCGGAAGCCGACTGGCTGGAATACGAAGACCGGACCGACGGCACCTACCGCGCGGTGCACCTGGTGGACGACCGCATCGACATGTGCCTTTTCATCTCGGCCCGCCCCGACCTGCCCTCGCGCTCGTGGCTGGCCGGCCTGTTCGCCAAAGAACGGCTGGAAGAAGCCGACCGCGTCGGCCTGCTGGTGGGGCAATCGATCGCCAAAGGCGCCGATGCCGGGCCGACGGTGTGTTCCTGCTTCGGCGTGGGCCGCAACACGATCTGCGACGCCATCCGCGGCAAGGGCCTGAAAGAAGTGGGCGAAGTCACCGCCTGCCTGAAAGCCGGCGGCAACTGCGGCTCATGCGTGCCGGAGATCAAGAAACTGCTGGTGGAGATCAGGGCCGTGGAGGCGGCCGAGCGGCCTGAACCTGCCGCCGCAAACATTTCCGTCGGCGCAAGTTGACCTGGATGGGAAGATGCTGCTATTATCTCGCTTCTCGGAGTGTAGCGCAGCCCGGTAGCGCACCTGGTTTGGGACCAGGGGGTCCAAGGTTCGAATCCTTGTACTCCGACCACTCATCAAAACGGGCTGTCTTGCGACAGCCCGTTTTCTTTTTTGCAATCGTTTCGACCTGCTTTCCGGCCTCATCGGAAACGTGACCGCAGAAACGGCTTGCATCTCTGCCCTTAGCTCAACCGGATAGAGCAACGGCCTTCTAAGCCGTAGGTTAGGGGTTCGATTCCCTTAGGGCAGGCCAGTTTCCCGGTATTCCCCCGCTTTCTCCCTACGTTTTCCCTTTCAAGATCAATCACTTGGATAATCGCCAGGCAAGACGCGTGCGCCGCGCTTGGCCATCCCTGGAGCCGCGCAAACGACCGGCATGGCGTTTTTGGCAATGCCTTCGCCCCCCAGGAGTGGCTGGCATTCACGCTGCGAACGCCATTTAGTACCAGTCCCATGGTCCGCCGCCGAGCATTGGTACTGCTCCCATATTCCGCTGTCGCGAACTTTGAAATGATTGCCGCTCGCCATCAGGCAAATCATTTCAAGGTAGTGAACCGTGAATATTTTTCAGAAGAAATTGCTGACCGTCGCCGTCTTATCCACTTTCGGCGGCTTGCCCTCGGTCGGTTCGGCCGCGCCGGCAGAAGCCGAGGCCGATAATCGCCTGCGCATTGAGGACGACCAATACGGCACCGCCGCCAGCGGCGTTCAGGCAGATCTGGCCGACACCACCATCGTCACCACCGGCAACGGCGCGTACGGCATCCACGAGAGAAGCGCCACGACAGTCAACGCCACGCGCGTCGCCATCAGCACTTCCGGCATCAGCGCAACCGGCGTTTATACGCAAAATACCGGCAGCAATGTGAATCTGATCGATAGCCATGTCTCTACATCGGGGACTTATGCAGCCGGCGTCCAGGCAGACACCTTTGCCGGCATGAGCATACAGAACAGCCTGATCGAGACCAGCGGCAACTTCAGTACTGGCGCCGTGGTTACTACCAATCATGCGAATATCACTGTGAACCAGTCCGATATCCGCTCCAGCGGCAACAGGAGCTACGGCCTGGCCTCCATGTACGGCAGCGTGATCAGCGCCAGCAACAGCACGGTACTGACCACCGGCGCCAACAGCACTGGGCTGTACCTCTTTAACGGCAAGATCAATCTGCAGAACACGCAGGTGCGTACCGAAGGCGCCAACGCCATTGGAGCGGGCTTGACGGGAGCCAGCACGCTCAACATCGATGGCGGCTCGCTGGTCAGCGCGCAAGGCAATGCCATCGAGATCTATGGCCTGACAGGCGCCGCAGGCCCTGCCGTCAAGCTGACGAACGGCGCGCAAGTCATCGGCGGCAGCGGTACTTTGCTGCTGGTCGGCAATGACGCGGCGCCCATCGACCTGAGCATGGATGGCGGCGTGTATGCGGAAGGCGATATCGTCTCCAAGGCCGACACTTTTTCTGCGGTGACCAATGTTTCATTGAGCAACGCCTCGCATTGGCAAGGCGCGACAGATGGCGCCGTGAAGCAATTGTCGATGTCCGGCGGCAGCCGCTGGACGATGACCAAGGATTCAACGGTAGGCGCGCTGGAGATCAACGACAGCGTGGTCGGCTTCAAATCGGACGGCGGTTTCAAGACGCTGACCGTCAGCGGCGATCTGAGCGGCAACGGCACCTTTGAAATGAATAGCGATATCGCAGCCCTGCAAGGCGACTTGCTGAAAGTGGAAGGCACGGCCAGCGGCTCGCATCAGATCCTGATGCACAACAGCGGCGGCGAACCGAGTGCCGCGGGCCAGCATCTGATGGTGGTCCAGACCGAAGGCGGCGACGCCAGGTTCAACCTGTCCAATACCGGTGGCGTGGTCGATGTCGGCACATACCAGTATTCGCTGGAAAGCGGCGATCAGGTCGGCGGACGCGGCAGCGACCAGTATCTGGTCAACACCGGGCGCATCTCCACCGCCGCCGACGCTGGAATCAATACGGCGCCGACCAGCCAGCTAACCTGGTTCACGGAAATGAATTCGCTGGCCAAACGCCTGGGCGAACTGCGTCTCGGCAAGGATGAAGGCGGGGTATGGGCCCGCACGTTTGCCAAGCAGCAAAACGTCGACAACAAGGTCGGCAGCGCTTTCGACCAGCGTCTGTACGGCACGCAGTTCGGCGCCGACACCAGCTTCAGGAAAGACAACGGCCGCTGGTATGTGGGCGGCATGGCGGGCCTGTCCAGCGGCAACCGGCATCTCTCCGGCAGCAGCACCGGCGAGACCGACAGCTACCACGTCGGCGCGTATGCGACCTGGATCGGCAATGACGGGATTTACGTGGATGTGCTGGGCAAGCTGAATCTGTTCAAGAACAGCTTCAACACCCTCAGCACCGACGGCAGCCATGTCACCGGCAGCTACAGCACGCCGGGCATCGGCATGTCGGTCGAGCTCGGCCGCCACATCGAACTGGACAAGGGCTGGTTCGTGGAACCGCAGATGCAGTTGACCACCTTGTGGATCAAGGGCAAGGATTATTCCGCCAGCAACGGCCTGCAATTCGAAGTCGATCATTCGCAATCGATCCAGACCCGTTTCGGCGCGGTCGTCGGCAAGAAGATAAAGACCGCCAACGGCAAGCTGGTCCAGCCGTATGTGAAGCTGTCCGGCGTCCATGAATTCGACGGCGTCGATCAGGTCCGCAGCAACGGCAACGCTTTCCGTTCCGACCTGGGCGGTTCTCGCGTTGAAGGCGGCTTCGGCGTGGCGGCGGAGCTAGGCCGGAACAGCCGCCTGTATGTCGACCTGGAAACCGCAAAGGGACCGAAAGTATCCGAGCCATGGGGCATCAACTTCGGATATCGCTACGCCTGGTAAGCCTTCTCCGAGCGTTTGCGCCACCGCCAGAAGCCGTCCGCATGTGACGGCTTTTTTTCATGGGCGCGCTTTTTCCCGGTGCCTCATCCGTGCCGGCCCAGCCTTTGCAAAGACGCTTGAATCAGCGCGGCCAGCTCGGGGAGCTTCGCCTGCACGGCGGGAAGGTCGCCAGCTTTGGCCTGATCTTCCAGCGCGCTGCACATGGCGACGATTGGCGCCTGCCGCTGCATCGCAAAGGCGCCTTTGATCGAATGCAACTGCTCCAGTACGATCACCGCCTCGCCGTCGGCGAGCGCCTTCCCGATACATTCCAGCGATTGCCGGCTGCTGTCTTGCAGCATCCGGTGCAATTCTTCGGACAAAGGTTCTTTGCGGTCGCCGGCGGCGTGCGCGGCGCCTGTGCCTGCCGCCGGTTGCAGCGACAGATGCTTGCGCACCGTTTTTTCTATCTCGCCCAGCGACATCGGCTTGAGCAGAATGTCGTCGATGCCGGCATCCTTGCAGCGCAGGTATTCGTCCCGTGAAGCATGCGCCGTGATTGCGATGATCGGCAGTCGGGCGCCCCGGCTGCGCAGGATTTTCGCAAAGGCATAGCCGTCCATGCCGGCCATCCCCAGGTCGGTCAATACGATGTCGTAACTGTTTTTGTCGAACAGCGCCAGTCCATCGACCGCCTTGTCCGCCAGACTGATGCTGTAGCCGAGCGTGTCCAGCTGGTCATGGATCAGGCTCAGATTGACGCGATGGTCTTCCACCACCAGCACGCGCACCGTTGCGGCCGGTTGGTCTTGCCGGCCGTCCATGCCTGCCGCTTGGGCTTTGGCGACGCCGCCATTGACCGGCGTCATGGACAGAACCATCCTCAAGCTGTCGAGCGCATAGCAAGACACGACGATGCGATGCGCTTCGCTCACCGGGGAACGCGGGCCGTCTTCCAGCACATCGATCACCCGGGCCGCCCGGGCGCGTATCCGGTCTTCATCGGCGATGCTCCAGGCGCGCGGGCCGCCGAACAAGATCAATGGCAGATGCGGCATGTCGAATCCCTTGGGGTGGGTGATCAGCGTTGTCCTGATGCCCCATGCCGCAAGATGCGGGACAATCGATGCCTGCCACTCTGGCTGCGGACAGAGCAGTACCGCCTCGGTCACCGGGCTATCCGACACTTCCGGCGCATCCGGCAATGCGCCGCCGCAGGCGACCGGGTCCGGACTGGCGGCCAACGGCAAGCGGACGGTAAAACTGCTGCCGGCGCCTTGGCGGCTGTCGACAGCGATCGTCCCCCGCATCAGGTCCGTCAACCGCTTGCACAGCGCCAGCCCCAATCCGGTTCCGCCAAACAGGCGCGTCGTCGATGCTTCCGCCTGCGTGAAAGGCTGGAACAGCTGGCGCTGCCGTGCGGGAGAAATGCCGATGCCGGTATCACTGACGCGAATCCTCAACAGGCTTCCAGCGGCGCCTTCTTCGGCGTCGACCTGGATGACGATCTTGCCCTTTTCGGTAAACTTGATCGCGTTGCTGAGCAGATTGATCAGAATTTGCCGGATACGCGTCGGGTCGCCTTCATGGCTGCGGGCAAGCGTCGGCGGTATCGCATAAAACAGGGGCAAGTCCTTGGCGTCAGCCAGCGGGATAAAGATGGCGATAACCTGTTCGATCAGGTCGAGGATATCGAAACGTATTGTTTCCAGCACCATCTGTCCCGCTTCCACTTTCGAGAAATCGAGAATATCGTTGATGATGCCCAGCAAGTCGCGCGAGGAACTGTCGACGATACGCAGGCGATCCTGCTGGCGCTCGCTCAGCGAAGTGCGTCCGAGCAATTCCAGATTGCCGAGAATGCCGTTGAGCGGAGTGCGGATTTCATGGCTCATCGTTGCCAGAAAAGCCGATTTGGCATGGTTCGCCGCATCGGCGGCGGCGCGCGCTTCCTGCAGTTTTTGTTCCAACTCCTTGCGGGCCGTGATATCGGAGAAACTGCATAACAATACCTCCTCGCCCTGGTATTTGCTTCTGGCCAGATTCACCAACAAATGGCCGACGTTGCCGTCGGCCAGCGTGATCGCCAGATCGTGGCCGTCGAGCGGAATATCGCTGCCGCGGCTGTCGTTGCGCACATTGCGATACAGCGCAAGAAATTGCTGCGGCAAGGGGGAAACGCCATTGTCGCTGGATTGCAATACCCCGTTTTGCAGCAGCACCGCGCCATCGCGCAAAGACAGCAAGCACAGTCCGACCGGCGC
This sequence comes from Herbaspirillum sp. GW821-FHT09A12, assembly GCF_059418325.1. Taxonomy (NCBI): domain Bacteria; kingdom Pseudomonadati; phylum Pseudomonadota; class Betaproteobacteria; order Burkholderiales; family Oxalobacteraceae; genus Herbaspirillum; species Herbaspirillum sp. GW821-FHT09A12. Next base: position 17,466 of record NZ_JBWKPR010000002.1, on the reverse strand, counting down.
CGTCGCGATGATGGTGCGATTCAGGCTTTCGCTTTCGAATACTCTCTCCGAGCGTTGCAGCAGCGGCGCGAATATTTTTCTGTCGAAGAAAAAAATCAGGATCCACAGCAGCGCCAGCAGCAGCAAGGTGCCGCCGGCATAGCCCATGATGAAAGGGCCGCGCGCGGCGAGGATGGTGCGCCATGAATAGGCATAGGCCAATATCCAGCCGGTGTCCGACAGGGGTTCGCTGATGGTGAAGCTGCCGTCGTGGTAGAGGTAGTCGGTGCTGTCCAGATTGGCGGCCCAGGTCCCGGCGTCCAGCACTTTTTTTGTCAGGCCGGGGTCGATCGGTTTGTTGTACCAGGTATTCAGGATCAATTTCCCCTGGCGATCGACAATCATGAAATTGCCGTCATAGGGATCTTCATGCAGCCGCTTGAGCAAGATATCGGACGGCAAATCGCTGACAAAAATGGCGAACGGCCGGTCGCCGTCGAAGGCCGGCTGCACCAGCTTGAACACGTTTTCGCCGGTGAATGGATCGGGAGCCGCGGGCAGCCAGGTGACGAAGCGGGTCCTATGCAGGAAATCGAGGAACGCGGGGTCTTGCAGATTGCCGATGTCGGGCGTGACCTTGGCGATCAGCTCGGCCGTGTCGCGCGCGCCGAGCGTGGCAAGCGGGTCGCCGGTTTTCGGCGCCGGCATGATCGACAGGTAACGCTGTCCGGCGTCGATGAAATAGCCGGAAAACGCCCGTTCTCTTTGTTGCGCGCTGGCGGTCACGGTGTATGCCTGCGCTTCGGTAAACGACAGCATTTCCGCGAAAGACTGCGGCGGATGCGTCGCCGAGATGGCGCCCAATGCCAGTTGCGGATTGACCTTGCTGTTGGCCTGCACCAGCAGGCGCCCATGATTGCGGCCGAACTCCTCCGCCAGATGGCTGTTCCGCATGAACGGCGTGCGCCAGATTATTTCGGCATTGATGATGCCGCGCCGCATCGCCGCTTGCTTGGTTTCGATTTCCAGCAACAGCAGCGTCTTGTTGGCCTGATAAACCGAGCGTCCGTCGGCGATGTAGTTCTGGATATTGATCCAGACCGCCAGGACGCTGGCGGCCAGCAGCGCAAGCGTCAGCACGATGCCGCCGCCCCATAGCAAACTGCGCTGATATCGGCTCAGCAGCGTAATTTCACTGAACTTCTTGAGGGTGGCGACGACTTTGCTGCTTTGTGCAAACAAGGCCGATTTATGATCCGATTTATGGTCCGGAGCTGTCATGTACCTGGATGAAGAATATTGTCGTTATGGACATGCCGAAACATGGTGAATGAGGCCTTCGACAATAAAAACCGTGATTTTTTTCAAGAACCGTACCAGTCCCATGCGGCCCCGCCTGTTTTCGTATTTGCATTATTATCCGCAAAGTATAGGGGCGATATAGTGGCGGCCATGCCTTCCTGCGGCAAAACAACGTGCAAACATGCAACACCGGGAGGCGCCGGATGAAACGGAATCCGCGAACAAGATAGCGCCGCTGTCGGCACGCCCCTCCCTGTTGATGAAATGAGTTCTGCCGTCATGCATCAATGACATGAATCGGTTTATATTTGCATCGGTTGATACTTGCTCCTCCCTGCGCATAAGGAAGCAATGCGGATAGGATGAGCAAGCGCACAATCCGCAAAACAAGGGCATCGGTGCTTGAAAAATAATACAGGGATAAGAATGAAGGAATTTTCAGTACGTCTCGTCATTGCGGATGACCACCCGGCCGTACTGGTAGGCACCCAACACATACTGGGCTCGGCCGGCACAATTACGGTATTGGGCGCTGCCAGGAATTCAACCGAGCTGATCGCTTTGCTCGATAGCCAGGCCTGCGATGTGCTGGTGACCGACTATGCGATGCCGGGCGGCGAATACGGCGACGGCATCGCCCTGTTCGACTTTCTCGGGAGACGCTATCCGGCACTGAAACTCATCGTGATGACGATGATGGACAACCCCGCCGTGCTGCGCACCCTGATGGCGCATGGCGTGCGCTGCATTCTGAGCAAATCGGACGATCCTTCGCATTTGATCCCGGCGGTGCATGTCGCTTTTTCAGATGGCACGTATTTTTCGCCGAGCATCGCGGAGATGATGCAGCATCCCGGAGAAAAAGAATCGTTGGCGCGGCCGGACCTGACCGCGCGCGAGCTCGACATCGTGCGCCTGTATGTCTCGGGACTGACCGTCAATGAAATCGCGGAACGGCTGCATCGCAGCAAGCAAACCGTCAGTTCCCAGAAAAGCAGCGCAATGAAAAAACTCGGCATAGAACGCGATGCCGATTTGTTCAAATACGCGATAGAAACCGGCTTGCTGTCGTCATCGGCGCCGCCTGCGCCCTGACCCCGAGCCTTGAGCTAGCCTTGGGGGCTCGCCATGGTGGATGTTGCAGGCGTATTTCCATCGCCTTCAACAGGCTGAACTACGCGGCGTTCTCCGCCTTGGCGTAGATGTCCGGCCGCGAGATGTGCCACACAAAATCGCCGCGGGCAATCGCCTCGAAACCGCAGCGCGCATACAGCCATGGCGCCGAGGATGTGGTCAGCATGACCCGCCTGAGCTTGAGCAGCGTGGGATGCTGGTTGCACGATTCGATCAGCCAGCGCCCCAGCCCGTGCCCCCGCTGCCCGTCGACGACGAACACATCGCACAGATAACCGAAGGTCGCATGATCGGTCACGACGCGCGCGAAACCGACCTGCTGGCTGCCGCGGTACATGCCGAAGCACAGGCTGTTGGCGATCGATGTGCGCACGGTATCGATGCCGATGCCGGCGGCCCATGTCGAATGGGTCAGCACGTCGTGCACCAGGGGGATGTTCAGGCGGCCCGGATCGGTATCGATGACAAGATCGTCGCGGCGCCAGATGAGGTGTTCGCTCATATTATTTATATTCCTTTGCACTAAGTTTTTGCGATGGAAACTGATCAGCTTCCAATGCGAGGCATTGGCCTTCATCATGCCACAGCACTTGGCTGCAGCGCAGCAGTTGCTATAAAGGAAATGTGCCTACCCCAAGCCGGAGGCCTTGAAACATCGCTTGCAATCCCGTTACACCTGCCCGCGCCATCCTGGACGACCATAGGCTTGCCGTGCGTGCACGCAGTTTGATGTTTGTGCGTACAGTACAAAAGACAGGAGGATGATATGAACAAGAAGACTCTGGCCTGGGCAACCTGCCTGGTGTTTTCACTGGTATCGGGCATGCCCGCGGTACAAGCGCAATCCGCTTACTCCGCCTACCCGCCCGCGTCGGCAAGCTACACGCAAGAACAACTGGACCAGATGCTGGCGCCGGTGGCGCTGTATCCCGACTCCCTGCTGGGGCAGGTGCTGATGGCGTCCACCTATCCGCTGGAAGTGGTGCAGGCGCAGCGCTTCGTCGAAGCCCGCCCCGGCTTGCAAGGCGATGAGCTGGCGCGTTCCGTGGCCCCCATGCCCTGGGATCCCAGTGTGAAGTCGCTGGTGCAGTTCCCGTCCGTGCTGGCGATGATGAACGATCGCCTGGACTGGATGCAGCAACTGGGCCAGGCCTTCCTCTCGCAGCAGGCAGCAGTGATGGACACCGTGCAAGACCTGCGCGAGCGCGCGCAAGTGGCCGGCTCGCTGCAGACCAATCCGCAGCAGCGCGTACTGGTGGATGACAACGTGATCGTCATCGAGCCTGCCGATCCACAAGTCGTCTATGTGCCCTACTACAACCCGGTGGTGGTGTATGGCAGCTGGTGGTGGCCGTCGAACCCGCCGGTGTACTGGGCTCCGCCGCCGCGCTATCGCCCGCCCCACTACAATCCGGGCGTGACGGTCGGCATCGCGTTTGGCGGCGGCATCGGCATTGGCGTGATGCGCTCGGCTTTCGGCGAGGCGCGTCCGGACTGGCGCCATCGGCAGATGATGGTGACCCAGACGCGCATCACCGATATCAACAACAATCATGTGACCAACAATGTCACGGTGAACCGCAATGTGACAGTCAACCAGCGGCCGGTGGTGTGGCGCCACGACGCCCGCTATGACAGCCCGCGCGCCCAGCAGCGGCCGAATTCCCTGCCTCCCGATGGTACCCGTGCGCAGCAAGCGCAACCTGCGCCACAGCAGCCGCGCCCCGAGTTTGGCAACCGCCCGGATCGCCCCGCCATGCCGCCCGCGGCCAACCCGCAGCAGCGCGTCATCCAGGAAGACCAGGCCCGCCAGCGCCAGGTGCGCGAACAACAGGCCAACCAGACGCGGGAAATCCAGGCGCAGCAACGGCAACGGGAACAACAGGCGCAAGAGCAGCAGCGCCAGCGTGAACAGCAAGCCAATAACCAGCAGCGCCAGCGGGAACAGCAGGCGCAGCAATACCAGGGGCAGCAACAGGCGCGTGAACAGCAGCGTGAACAGCAACGCCAGGCCCAGCAAGTCCGTCAGCAACAGGAGCAGGTGCGTCGGGAGCCACAGGCCCGGCCGCAGCCACAGCAGCGCGAACAACGCGCCCCCGAACGCCGGGTTGAGGAACGGCGCGACGATAGATAAGCGGGAACCGCGTTCCGATAGCGCAACAAAGCCGGCCGGGGCGGCATTTCCGGCCGGCAAAGATAGGTCCGGGCCTCCTGGATAAGCTATAATCACGCTCTTTCCAGAGCTTTCCGAACATGCTGCGCCGGCCATTGACGGCGGCGCACGCAAGGCCAGTCAAGGGTTGGATTTTCCAGCCCTTTTTTCATTGGCCGCCGATCGGGAAGCGCGGCGCCGGGCAGCCGTTTTTCGTTTCCCCGGCGCCCCGACCTGAACCGACAGATCCGACATGCAAGAACCAAGCAACGACATCATCGGCGCCGACACGGCCGCCGCAGCCAACGAGGGCGGCAACCGCAAGGTATCGACCGAACTGATCGCGCGCGAAGTGAAGCGCCGCCGCACCTTCGGCATCATCTCCCACCCTGACGCGGGCAAGACCACGCTGACCGAAAAGCTGCTGCTGTTCTCGGGCGCGATCCAGCTGGCGGGCACCGTCAAGGCGCGCAAGAGCGGCCGCCATGCGACCTCGGACTGGATGGAGATCGAAAAGCAGCGCGGCATCTCGGTGGCCAGCTCGGTGATGCAGTTCGAATACCGCGACCACGTGGTGAACCTGCTCGATACCCCGGGCCACCAGGACTTCTCGGAAGATACCTACCGCGTGCTGACCGCGGTCGACTCGGCGCTGATGGTGATCGACGCGGCCAAGGGCGTGGAAGAGCAGACCATCAAGCTGCTCAACGTCTGCCGCATGCGCAATACGCCCATCATCACTTTCATGAACAAGATGGACCGCGAAACGCGCGATCCGCTGGAGTTGCTCGATGAGCTGGAGTCGGTGCTGAAGATCCAGTGCGCGCCGGTAACCTGGCCGATCGGCATGGGCAAGAATTTCCGTGGCGTGTACCACCTGCTGCGCGACGAGATCATGCTGTTCAAGGCCGGCGAGGAACGCGCCGACGGCAATGTCGAGATCATCAAGGGCATCGACAATCCCAAGCTGGTCGAGATGTTCCCGCTGGAAATCGAGCAACTGAAAATGGAAGTCGAGCTGGTGCATGGCGCATCGCATCCGTTCAACCTGGACGACTTCCTGGCCGGCATCCAGACCCCGGTGTTCTTCGGCTCCGCGATCAACAACTTCGGCGTGCGCGAGATCCTCAATGCGCTGCTGGACTGGGCCCCGGCCCCGGGCGGGCGCGACGCCACCGTGCGCAGCGTGGTGCCGACCGAAGAACCGTTCTCGGGCTTCGTGTTCAAGATCCAGGCCAATATGGATCCGGCGCACCGCGACCGCATCGCCTTCCTGCGCGTATGCTCGGGCCGCTTCGAACGCGGCATGAAACTCAAGCACCTGCGCCTGAACCGCGATATCAAGGTGTCTTCGGTGGTGACCTTCATGGCGTCCAGCCGCGAACAGGTGGAAGAAGCGTATGCCGGCGACATCATCGGCCTGCCCAACCACGGCAACATGCAGATCGGCGACAGTTTCTCCGAAGGCGAGATGCTGCAGTTCACCGGCATCCCCTACTTCGCGCCGGATTTCTTCCGCGTGGCGCGCATCCGCAATCCGCTCAAGATCAAGCAATTGCACAAGGGCCTGCAGCAGTTGGGCGAAGAAGGCGCGGTGCAGGTGTTCAAGCCGGTCACCGGCAGCGACCTGATCCTGGGCGCGGTCGGCGTGCTGCAGTTCGAAGTGGTGGCCAGCCGCCTGTTGAACGAATACGGCGTCGATGCGGTGTTCGAAGGCACCAGCATCAGCAGCGCGCGCTGGATCACCTGCGACGACAAGAAGAAACTGGCCGACTTCGAGAAATCCTCGGCCGGCGCCAACCTGGCCATCGATGCCGCCGGCAACCTGGCCTACCTGGCCAGCTCGGGCGTGAACCTGCGCCTGACGCAGGAACGCTGGCCCGAAGTCGTGTTCCATGCGACGCGGGAGCATGCGGCCAAGCTGGACTGAACGGCCCTTACTACGCTGCCGCACTTACAAAAAACGCCCGGCCAGGTTGTTGCCTGCTGGGCGTTTTTCATTTTCAGTTAAGGCTCATTCTGAACGGCTCACCACAGAATCCGTTCGGGCTGAACAGGCCCGCCAGGGCCGTATCGAAGCCAGCGTGTCAGCGTTGGCGCTCTTGCCTGCCCTTCGATACGCTGCTGCGCAGCTACTCAGGGCGAACGGAGTCTGGACTGCACCAACAAAAATGCCGTTCAGCATTTAACTGAACGGCATCAGGCGCAAGGCCGGTTTCTTGCTACAGCGGTTTGCGACGACTTACTTGGCGGCGTTCTTGTACGCTTCGACGCCGGCCAGGATTTCTTCACGCGCCGCTTCCGGGCCTTCCCAGCCGTCGACCTTGACCCACTTGCCCTTTTCCAGGTCCTTGTAGTGCTCGAAGAAGTGCTTGATCTGGCTCAGGCGCAGTTCGTTCATGTCTTCCGGCTTTTGCCAGTGGGTGTAGATCGGCAGGATCTTGTCGACCGGCACGGCCAGCAGCTTGGCGTCGACGCCGGACTCGTCGGTCATCTTGAGCACGCCGATCGGGCGGCAACGCACCACCACGCCCGGGAACAGCGGGAACGGGGTGATCACCAGCACGTCCACCGGGTCGCCGTCTTGCGACAGGGTCTGGGGGATGTAGCCGTAGTTGCACGGGTAATGCATCGCCGTGCCCATGAAACGGTCGACGAAGATCGCGCCGGTGTCCTTGTCCACTTCGTACTTGATCGGGTCGGCGTTCATCGGGATCTCGACGATCACGTTGAAGTCATTCGGCAGGTCGCGGCCGGCGGGAACGTTGTTCAGGCTCATGGGGATTTCTCGCTAAAGGGGAAAGAAAACGGAAAGCGGGCTTCTGGATTGGCGAATACACCGCCGAAATACGCAGAAAACGGCAATTATAGCGGCTTTCTGTTCGAATTCAGGCCCGAACCGACAGGAAAAGCCAGCACATCAACGCATTGGCGCACTATGCCGGCAACAACTTACGCCGGCATGACGCCGCGGTGACGCCAAAGGCCAAAGAAAAGGCGGAAGGGCCGTGGCCGCTTCCGCCTTTGTCCTCAACCTGCAATGACCGCGGTCAGCGGATCGCCGTCGCCAGCGCGCACTGCTTGTAATGCGCCGCCGCCTGTTCGGACTGGTCCAGCGCCTCGTGCAGTTGCGCCAGCGCCAGGTGCGATTCGCGCACGGTGCGCGGCTCGATGGCGTCCGACAGCGCCTGCTCCAGATGGCGCTGGGCCTTGCCCCACAGCTTCTGGCGCAGGCAGAACATGCCCAGCGTCAGCGCCAGTTCGGCATCGGTCGGGTTCTTGGCCAGCCAGGATTCGCAATGCTCGATCTGCGCCAGCAATGCCGCCGAACCGGCTTCGGCGGTCGACTCGCGGTAGGCGCGCAGCAGGCGGATATCCCAATCGGCGGCCAGGGCGCGCTCCAGCAAGGCGCGCGCCTCATCGTGCAGGCCGCGGCTGGAGAAGGCATGGGCCGCGCGCGCGGCGATGAAGGGCTTCAGCTTGTCGGCGTTGGGCACGTCCGCCCACAGCAGGCGGATCGATTCGGCATCGTGCGAACGATCCGACAGCAAGGCATCGTAAGACATTTCGCGCAGGCGGTTGGACAGGGCCGGATGCAGCGCATTGCGCTTGTCCAGCGTCTGCACCAGGCGCAGCACTTCGGTCCAGTTCTTGGCTTGCTGGTTGGCCTTGAGCGCCCATTGCAGGGCCTGGATGTGGCGCGTGCCGTTGGCGTTGAGCTCTTCCACGGTGTCCAGCGCCTGCTTGAACTGATGCTCGTCCACTTGCAATTCAAGCGCGGTCATCAGGCGCGCCGCCTTGAGCGTGGGATCGACCTCGGTGCTGGCCAGCCAGATGTCGCGGCGGTCGGCCTGGCGCATGCGGTGCGCGGCGCGGGCGCCGATCAGGGCCGAGATGCCGGCGTTTTCCAGCAGCTCGGAAGCGCGGGTGGCGGATTTTTCAGCCTGGCCGAAACGGCCTTCGAAGTAGGCTTTGAGGGCATCGCGCAGGGCCTTGTTGCTTTCGTTTTCACGCTTGGCGCGGCGGTAGGCGATCACGCGGCCGGGCAGTTTCTGGGTCAGGCGCACGGCGCGGATGACCACGTAGATCGCCAGGAACAGCGCCAGCACCAGGAAGATGAAGAAGTTCAGCGAGAGATCCAGGCGGTACGGCGGGTAGAACAGCACCACGTTGCCCGGATTGAAGCGCGCCAGCACGGCCAGGCCGATGGCGGACGCGAACAGGGTGAGAAGCCAGAGCAGTATTTTCATATCGCTATTCCGTCATCCGCTCAGCGACGGGCTTTGTAGTTGCGCACCGCATTGAGGCTTTCGGCCAGCGAGGGCATCTGGATGGACAGGTTGCTGCCCTGTACTTGCTTGAGCAAGGCCTGCGTCGTCTGCACCTGCTTGGCGCGGGTGTCGAAATACTTGGCGATGTTGTCCTGGGCCGCCGACAGGTCGTTGCGGAAGGCGAACTCGTTGCGCGAGAGCAGCGCCAGGCGCGCGTTGAGCAGGCGCAGCTTCAGGTTCTCGCGCACGAAGTAGGCCTGGCCCGGCGACAGCAGGATCGCATCCGGCGTCTGCACTTCGCGGATGCGCACCAGTTGCTTCAACTCGGCCCACATCTCGGTGCTCATGCTCTGCCATGTGTCTTGCGCGCCGGCCAGCCATTGCGACCAGGCCGATGGCTCGGCGGCGGCGACAGCCGCCTTGCCGTCCTTGCCCGCCTTGCCGTTGGCGGCCTTGGCCGGCTTGATCGGCTGCGGCAGCACGCGCTTGGGTTCGGTGGCCGACTCGACCGGCTTTTCATCCACCAGCAGCGGCATGTTGTCGACCTGGCCGATGGCGCTGTCCAGGCGCACGGCGATGCCGGCGATGTCCACGGTCGGCAATGCCTTGAGGCGGTCGATGTCGCGCGCGATGGCGCGGCGGATGGCGATGAATTGCGGCTTGTCGGAACGCGACAGGTTCTTGTCGGCATTCTGCAAGGCGATCAGCGCGCCCTGCACGTTGCCGGCCAGCTCCAGTTGCTGGTCGGCGGTGGACAGCACGTCCTCGATCTCGGAGAGCGCCCAGTCGTCGCGGTTCTTGTTCAGGTCCTGGTACATCTGTTCCAGGGCCAGTTGCTGGCTTTGCGACTCGGCCTGCTTGCTGTCGAGCACGCTGACCTTGGCCTGCAGTTCCTTGGTGTTTTCCTGCACCGCCTTGAGCACGCCCTTGACCTCGTTATTGGTGTTGTCGCCGCTCTGCAGGCGCTGCGCGACCTCGTTGCGCAAGCTGCGCAGCTCGGTATGCGACATCCACCATTGCGCGGCCAACGCGGCGATGACCAGCAACAGCAGCACGCTCAGGAGGCGCATCCTCCTGCGCAATGCCGCGCTGCCATCCGGCGCGGATGAAAAATAGGGGGAGCTCGCAGGGCTGGTGTAACTCGCCTCCGGCTTGGTCTCCGGCAGATGGGGCTCGGGTGTGGATTGCTGTTCGTTCATGGGCTGGATTGTAACGCGGCAAGTAGTCGTTCGTCGCCCGAACCGGTCAGGGTGACGCTGCAAAAACCCAATGACTGGGCGGTCTGCGCGATCCTGTGGTGCGAAACGAAGATTCTCTGTCGTTGCAGTTTTACCACACGAGCATCGCCTCCGGCTAGTCTTGCCATCTCAAGCAAATTGCGCAATGCCTCGGAACTGGTGATGATCCAGTCGGCGCCGGCATCGGCCAGCGCCAGCAATTGCGCCCGGTTGCCCGCATCCAGCGGCGGCATGAGACGGCGATAGGCGGTGACGTAGTCGACCGCGATGCCCTGCCCTCGCAAGGCCTCGCCGAGGAAATCGCGCCCGGCCTGGCCGCGCACGATCAATGCGCGCTTGCCGCGCAACTGCGCCAGCGGCAGCGCCTTGAGCAATTCCTCGGAATCCATCTTGTCGGTGCGCTGCGGGCCGAAGATGACGGCATTGCCGCCATCGATGCCATGCGCGCGCAAGGCCGCGCGGCTGCCTTCGCCGACGATGCCGATCGCCACTGGCCGCGGCCACTGCGGGCGCAGGCGCAATGCCGCGTCGATGGCGTTGGGGCTGACGAACACCGCCAGGGCGAACGCCTCCAGCCGGCCGAGCGCGGCCTGCAGTTCGGCCGTGTCTTCAACCGGTTCAATGGCCAGCAAGGGAAAGATTTCAACCCGGCGCCCCAGCGCTTCGACCTGAGCGGCCAAGGCCGTCGCCTGCTGCAGCGGCCGCGTGACAACAACTGGCACCGCTGCGACCGGCACAGCCACGGATGGATCAGGACGGTTCGGCATCGGCCTGCGCCTTGCAGGCCGCGAGAATGGCATCGGCATCCTTGGCCTTGAGCAATCCTGCAACCTGCTCGCCCAATGCCTCGGGCGCGTTGACGGAACCCTCGGCTTCGGCCGCAGCGATGCGGCTGCCGTCGGGCGTGGCGATCATGGCGCGCAAATGCAGGCGCGCGCCGTCAACGACGGCGTAGGCCGCCAGCGGAATCTGGCAACTGGCGCCGAAGATGCGCGACACCGAGCGCTCGGCGGCCGAGGCCACGGCGGCGGTATCGTCATGCAGCGGCGCCAGGAAGCGTTTGAGATCGTCGCGGCCGGCCGGGATCTCGATGGCCAGCGTGCCCTGGCCCGGCGACGGCAGGCTTTGTTCGGGATCGAGGTAGGCGCGGATGCGCTGCTTCAGGCCGAGGCGGTTCAGGCCGGCCACGGCCAGGATGATGCCGGCGTAGTCGCCGCGGTCGAGCTTGGAAAGGCGCGTATCGAGGTTGCCGCGCAGCGGCTTGACCACCAGTTGCGGATAGCGCGCGGCGATCATGGCCTGGCGGCGCAGGCTGCTGGTGCCGACGACGGCGCCGGCCGGCAGCGCGTCCAGCGCGGCGAAGTTGTTGGAGACGAAGGCGTCGCGCGGGTCTTCGCGCTCCAGGATGGCCGCCAGCTCGAAACCTTCCGGCAACTCCATCGGCATGTCCTTGAGGCAATGCACGGCGAGGTCGGCGCGCCCTTCGGCCATCGCCACCTCCAGCTCCTTGACGAACAGGCCCTTGCCGCCGACCTTGGACAGCGTGCGGTCGAGAATCTGGTCGCCGCGCGTGGTGGTGCCGAGGATACTGATGCTGCACTGCGGATATAATGTTTTGATCCGGTCGCGCACGTATTCGGCCTGCCACATGGCAAGGCGGCTTTCACGGGACACGATGACGACGTTCGAAGGAGGAAATTCTTTCAAGGCGGGCTTTCCAATTCAGTCGTGGCACCCGCGGCAGAGGCGGCAGGGCGAAGCAGGCGACCGGCGATCACAGACTGAAATTCAAATTTAAATACATAAAAACATCGAGGCAAATTCTAGCACGCAGCAATCACGCAGCATTCCGGCAGTTCGATCCACAAGCACGACTTTCTCCCTTGAAAACCGCAGCAATCGTCGATCATGGCAACTACAAATCAAACTAAACGCAGTGCCCGCTCCGCCCCATCTACCACCCGTTCCGGCAACCCCAAAGCCGCCACCGCCGCCAAACCCGCCCGCAGCACCGATAAGGACGCGCCGCTGAAAGAGGACATCCGCCTCCTGGGCCGCCTGCTCGGCGAAGTGGTGCGCGAACAGGAAGGCGACGAGGTCTTCGACGTGGTCGAAACCATTCGCCAGACCGCCGTGCGCTTTCGCCGCGAATCCGACGCCAAGGCCGGCGCCGAGCTCGACAAGTTGCTCAAGAAGCTCACCCGCGACCAGACCAATTCCGTGGTGCGCGCCTTCTCGTATTTTTCGCACCTGGCCAATATCGCCGAAGACCAGCACCACAACCGCCGCCGCCGCGCGCACTTGCTGGCCGGTTCGGCGCCGCAGCCCGGCAGCGTGGCCTATGCGCTCTCGCGGCTGGACGATACCGGCGTTTCCGGCGCGCAGGTGCGCTCTTTCCTGAAGGATGCGCTGGTCTCGCCGGTGCTGACCGCCCACCCCACCGAAGTGCAGCGCAAGAGCATTCTCGATGCCGAGCACGAGATCGCGCGCCTGGTGGCCGAGCGCGACAGCCCGCTCACGCCCAAGGAGCTGCGCCACAATACCGAACTGCTGCGCGCGCGCATCGCCACGCTGTGGCAGACGCGCATGCTGCGCTATACCAAGCTGACGGTGGCCGATGAAATCGAAAACGCCCTGTCCTACTACCGCATCACCTTCCTGCGCGAACTGCCGGCGCTGTACGACGACATCGAAGGCGAGATCGACAGCCAGTTCCCCTCGCGCACCAAGCGCGCCGTCGCCGAACTGCCGCCTTACCTGCAGATGGGCAGCTGGATTGGCGGCGACCGCGACGGCAACCCCAACGTCAATGCCGGCACCATGCAGCATGCGTTGAAGCGCCAGTCCGCCACCATCTTCGACTACTACCTGGAAGAAGTGCACACGCTGGGCGCCGAACTGTCGATCTCGACCCTGATGGTGGATGCCAGCCCGGAACTGCTGGCGCTGGCCGCGGCCTCGCCCGACCATTCCGACCACCGCGCCGACGAACCCTACCGCCGCGCGCTGATCGGCGTGTATGCGCGCCTGGCGGCCACCGCCCGCGCGCTGGGCGTGGTCAACATCCTGCGCCAGGAAGTGGGCGCCGCCGCGCCTTACGGCGCACCGGCCGAATGCGCGGCCGAGCTGGATGTGCTGGTCGCCTCGCTGCAGGCCAACCATGGCGCCGCGCTGGTCAAGCCGCGCCTGGCCGGCTTGAAGCGCGCGGTGGAAATCTTCGGTTTCCACCTGGCCACGCTGGACATGCGCCAGAGCTCCGACATCCACGAGCGCGTGCTGGCCGAGCTGTTCGCCAAGGCCCAGGTCGAAAGCGACTACGCGGGCCTGGCCGAAGAGCGCAAGGTGGCGCTGCTGCTGGGCGAACTGGGCAAGCCGCGCCTGCTGTACTCGCCCTACCTGCAATACGCCGACGAAACCGATTCCGAGCTGGCCATCCTGCGCACCGCGCGCGAAATCCGCCGCCGCTATGGCGAGCGCGCCATCCGCAACTACATCATCTCGCACACCGAGACCCTGTCCGACTTGCTGGAAGTGCTGCTGCTGCAAAAGGAAACCGGCCTCCTGCACATCGAAGGCAACCAGTTGAAGGAACTGGAGCTGATGGTGATCCCGCTGTTCGAGACCATTCCCGACCTGCGCTGCGCGGCCGACATCATGCGCGGCTGGCTGACGCTGCCGCAGGTCAAGCCGCTCATCGCCCGCCAGGGCAAGCTGCAGGAAGTCATGCTGGGCTATTCGGACTCCAACAAGGATGGCGGTTTCCTGACCTCCAACTGGGAGCTGTACAAGGCCGAGAATCAACTGGTGGCGCTGTTCAATGAAGCCGGCGTCAAGCTGCGCCTGTTCCACGGCCGCGGCGGCACCGTCGGCCGCGGCGGCGGCCCCAGCTACCAGGCCATCCTGGCGCAGCCGCCGGGCACCGTGAACGGCCAGATCCGCCTGACCGAACAGGGCGAAATCATCGCCTCCAAGTTTTCCAACCCGGAAATCGGGCGCCGCAACCTGGAACTGCTGGTCGCGGCCACGCTGGAAGCCAGCCTGATGCCGCAGGCCACCGATGCCAAGGAAACCCGCAAGCTGGCCGAGTACGAACGCGTGATGGAAGAGCTTTCCGAACGCGCCTACCGCGCCTACCGCAACCTGGTCTACGAAACGCCCGGCTTCACCGACTACTTCTTCGCGGCCACGCCGATCGCCGAGATCGCCCAGCTCAACATCGGCTCGCGCCCGGCCTCGCGCAAGGCCACCCAGCGCATCGAAGACCTGCGCGCCATTCCCTGGGGCTTCTCATGGGGCCAGTGCCGCCTGCTGTTGCCGGGCTGGTACGGCTTCGGCAGCGCGGTCTCGGGCTGGCTGACCGCTGCCGGCAACGCCAAGGAAAGCGCCCGCCGCCTGGCCACGCTGCGCGGGATGTGCAAGCAATGGCCGTTCTTCGCCGCCCTGCTGTCCAACATGGACATGGTGCTGTCCAAGACCGACCTCGCCGTGGCGTCGCGCTATGCCGGGCTGGTGGCCGACCGCAAGCTGCGCAACGCCATCTTCGGGCGCATCGCCGATGAACATGAACGCACCAGCGCCATGCTCAGCACCATCACCGGCAGCAAGGAACGCCTGACCGCCAACCCGCTGCTGGCGCGCTCGATCAAGAACCGCTTCGCCTATCTCGACCCGCTCAACCACCTGCAGGTCGAACTGATCAAGCGCTACCGCACCACCGCCGCCGCCGGCCGGGCACCGGAAGAACGCGTGCAGCGCGGCATCCACCTGACCATCAACGGCGTCGCCGCCGGCTTGCGCAATACCGGCTGATCGTCGTCCCTCCGGCATGGCCGGCCAGCAACGGCTGGCCATGCCGCGCTTCCCCTCCCCGCTTTTCCCGTACCGGTCCATGACGGGCCGGTACGAACCTTCCTGTTCCGGCAACCTTCCCCGCCCGCCTGGAAAAAGATGGAACGCTCCGTCTCAAGAACTGCGTTTCCTTGCCGTTAACGTTTGGTCAGGGTGGTATCTGGCAGCCGGGCAACTGTGTTGCGCCTGCCGTACAGCTGGGAGGTTTCCATGCGCCGGATCAGTTTTTTGCGGCAAAAGGATCTGCCGCGACCTCAGCGCCGCCCGCCAATTTTGTAAAATGGAATTTCATCAAGTTTCAACCGCAGCTGTCGCAGCCGGGATGTTGGCCTTATCGAAAAACCAACATCCACGGCGCGTGGAGACAAGCCGAGAACGGCGGCGCGGGCATCGACACGAGGAATCACACAACATGCGTATCCGGGGAAAATCTCTCGTCTCGTTTTGCGTCGGCGCTCTCTTTTTCGCAGCCACGCCCATGTTCGCCCAGACCGCGCCCAATGCCGCGTCGTCTGCGCCGCTGGTCGCCGAACGCGTCTCGCTGACCAGCGTCGACGGCAAAGGCGGCAAAGCCACCGCGCTGTATGGCGTGTGGATCAAGGCGCGCAAATCGCTGCTCACGGACAAACAGGGCAAGTCCCCGACCGTGATCGCCCTGCATGGCTGCGGCGGCCTGTACAGCATGATCCGCGACGGCAAGGGCGAATTCACGCCGCGCCACCTGGCCATGGCGCGCGTGCTCAGCGATGCCGGCTACAACGTGCTGTTCCCGGACAGCTTCACGCCGCGCGGCCGGCGCTCGATCTGCCAGGACAATGCCGCCCAGCGCGAAGCCAGCGTCATGAACCGGCGTTACGATGTGCAGGCGGCGCTGCACTGGGTCACCTCTCAACCTGATGTCGACATGTCGCGCGTGGCGCTGCTGGGCTGGTCGCATGGCGCCAGCACCGTGCTGGCCGCAATGAACCTGGCCGACACGGATGTGGCCGTGCGCAAGGTGCAGCCGCGCGCCGCGGTCGCTTTCTACCCGAACTGCCAGCCCTACGCCAAGCCCGGCACGCCGTTCAAGCCGGCCGCGCCGCTGCTGATCCTGATGGGGGAGAACGACGACTGGACGCCGCCCCAGGCTTGCGAAGCGATGGAAAAGAAGATGGAAGGCAGCGACACCGAAGTCGCCTTGCGCCTGTATCCGGACACCTACCATGACTTCGATGCGCCGGGCCTGCCGGTTCATGTGCGCATGGACATCAACGGCATCGGCAAACCCGGCTCGGGCGTGACCAGCGGCAGCAATCCGGACGCGCGCGCGATGGCCTACCGGTCGATGCTGAACTTCCTCGAAGTCAAGCTCAACTAAGAACCTATTTACGATCCCGTCTGAGGTTGTCGGGTCGTCGCCGCACCGCCATGCGACGCCTGGAAAAAAAAATGCCGGCACATTTTTGTGTGCCGGCATTTTTGTTGCGCGACGATGCGCGCGTCAGTTGATCAATTCCTGCATGCCCTCGCCCAGCTCTGCCAGCGGCGGCATTTCCTCGGTGAAGGTTTCCAGCGTCAGGCCCAGTTTCCCGGCCACTTCAGCCGGGAAGGTCAACGCCGTCTCATCGGCCGAATACTGGTTCTCTTCGGCGCGGGCGCGCCAGGCGGCCAGGTGCACGATGGCGGCGAACTGGTCGAACTTGCCTTCCAGCGGCTGCGGGAAGGCCTTGATCACTTGCGAGAATTCATCCGGGAAGCGCCAGCGCTTGGCCAGCTCGGCGCCGACGTCGGAAAAATCGTAGCCGAAGGACTTGCGCTCCACATCCAGGCGGCGCGCATCCAGCGGCCCCGCGACCTTGTCCACCTGCAGCGCCTGCTCCGGCATGCCTGCATGCATCACCAATTGGCCGATGGCGTGCATCAGGCCGACGGTGAAGGCGAAATCGGAATTGGCCTTGACCCGCTTGGCCAGCCATTTGGCAACGATGGCGGTGTCCAGGCTATAGCGCCAGAACAGCTTCAGGTCCACCCCCGGCAGCTTCTTGAAGCTGCCGGCCATGCCGGTGGACACCACCAGCGTGCGCACGGTCATGAAACCCAGCATCAGCACCGCATCCTCGACAGTGCCGATGGTGCGCGAGACATGGTAGTAGGATGAATTGGCCAGGCGCAGGATCTTGGCGCTGAGCACCTGGTCTGCCGTCAGTTTCTTGCCGATCTCTTCGATGGAGACGGATTCGTTGTTGAAGCTTTCGATGACTTCCTGCACCACCTTGGGAATGCTGGGCAATGCGGTTTGCTGCTGGAACAGTGCTTCCAGGTTCATGACCATGTCTCCTAGAACTCATTTCATCAATAGGCGTGAGTGCGAGCTTATCCCGTTTGGGATGAAGTGCAAGGCGCGAAGTTGGGTCAAGACTGGACGTCTTGACCCAACTTCGTAACGCAGCAATTCGCCCAAACGGGCCGCTCCCTTCGGGTTCTGCTCAGAAAGGGCGCTGGCCGCGTTGCGCTCCTTGCGTGTGGCACCGCCACACGACGCGTCGCGCGCCTTGCCAGCGCC